>JBBTCT010000006.1:7402-124599 GCA_038060895.1 Planctomycetota bacterium | reverse complement strand
CCTGCCCGCTGGCCCGCCCGCCCGCTGGCCCGCCTGCCCGCTGGCCCGCCTGCCTCCCGCCCGCCCGCTGCTCTTGCCAACGGATTGACACGCGCGCCCCGCGTGGTCCAGACTCCCCCGCATGGCCACGCCGCTGATGGAGCAGTACGCCGCGATCAAGAAACAGCATCCGGACGACCTGCTGTTTTTCCGGCTCGGCGATTTCTACGAAATGTTCTACGAGGACGCGAAGACGGCGGCGCGGACGCTCGGGATCACGCTGACCTCGCGCTTCAAGGGGGAGCAGGCGGTCCCCATGGCGGGCGTGCCGGCGGTGTCGTACGAAAACTACGTGGCGAAGCTGCTCCGCGCCGGGTTCCGGGTGGCGGTCTGCGAACAGACGCAGGATGCCGAGGAGGCGGAAGGGCTCGTCGAGCGCGGGGTCGTGCGCGTGATGACGCCCGGGACGCTGACGGAGCAGAATCTGCTTCAAGCGAAGTCCGCGAACTTTCTCGCCGCCGCGTGCCCGGCGAAGGGCGGCGTGTTCTCGCTCGCATGGGCGGACCTTTCGACGGGGCATTTCCACGTGGAAGGACTGCCGGAGCGGGAACTCCTCGATGAACTGACGCGGCTCGCGCCGTCGGAGCTGCTCGTACCTGAAAACCTGCGCGAGGCGGAGTGGCTGGCGCCGGTGAAGGACGCTCTGAAAGTCTGCATCACGCCGGCGCCGGAGTGGGACTTCGAGCCGGCGCGGAGCGCGGAGATCCTCGGGAAGCACTTCGGGACCGCCGGCGTCGGGGGCTTCGGCCTCGAGGGAATCCCGCTTCCCGCCGCGGCCGCGATCGTCGAGTACCTGCGCAGGACGCAAAGAACCGAGCTCCGGCATCTCGCCCGGATCATGCCCTTCACCCGGGACGGGAGAGTTTTCCTCGACCGCGCAACGCAGCTCGGGCTCGAACTGACCCAGACGATGCGCGGCGGCGACGAAGGCGAAACCCTGCTCGGCGTCCTCGACCGCACCTCGACCGCGATGGGCGCGCGCCTCCTGCGCGACTGGCTCCTTTGCCCGCTGCGGGATGTCGCGGCGATCCGCCGGCGCCACGACGCCGTGGAAGAGCTCGCCGCGCAGCACCTCTTCCGCCAGGAACTGCAGGCCGCCATGCGCCGCATGGGCGACCTCGAGCGGCTCGGCGCGCGGCTGGGAAGCGGGCGCGCCAACGCCCGCGATCTCGCCGGCGTCGCCGCAACGCTTCTGCAGGTGCCCGAACTCGCCGACGCGCTCACGACCGCGAAGTCGGTGCTGGCCGGGGACGTCTCCGCTTCGCTCGACCCGCAGAGCGACCTGGCCGAAACGCTCTCGCGAGCGCTCACCGAAGATCCGCCGCTGACGCTCAAGGAAGGCGGCCTGATCCGCGATGGATTCGACGCCGAGCTCGACCGGGTCCGGACTCTTCAGCGCGACGGCCAGTCGTGGATTGCGCGCTTCCAGGCGGAAGAGCAGAAACGCACGGGTCTCGCGGTGAAAGTCGGGTTCAACCAAGTGTTCGGCTACTACATCGAGATCACGCACGCGCAGGCGGGCAAGGGCGAGGTGCCGCCGGAGTACATCCGCAAGCAGACGACGAAGAACTCGGAGCGGTACATCACGCCGGCGCTGAAGGAGCACGAGACGGAAGTGCTGAATGCGGATACGGCGGGGAAGAAGCGGGAGTACGAGGTCTTCCTGGAGTTGAGGGAGCGGGCGGCGAAGGGTGTCGCGACGCTGCTCAGGACGGCGGCGGCGATCGCGGAGCTGGATGTGGTCGCGTCGATGGCGCAGGTCGCGGTCGAGCACCGGTATGCGCGGCCCGTCATCGACGACTCGGGCGCGCTCGAGATCCGAGAGGGACGCCACCCGGTGCTCGAGCGTTTTACGCACGACCGCTTCGTCCCCAACGACGCTCTTCTCGACATCGACGGCGCGCGGATCGGGCTGATCACGGGCCCGAACATGGCGGGCAAGTCCACGTACATCCGCCAGGTCGCGCTGATCGTGCTCCTGGCGCAGGCGGGGAGTTTCGTCCCGGCCGCCTCGGCGCGCATCGGCGTGGTGGACCGGATCTTCACGCGCGTCGGCGCGGCCGACGAACTCACGCGCGGCAATTCGACCTTCATGGTCGAGATGAACGAGACGGCGGCGATCCTCCACAATGCTACGGCCCGGTCTCTCGTGATCCTCGACGAGATCGGCCGCGGGACCTCCACGTTTGACGGGCTGTCGATCGCCTGGGCCGTGACGGAGTACCTTCACGACCGCGTCGGCGCGCGCACGCTCTTCGCCACGCACTACCACGAGCTCACCGAGCTGGCGAAGGCGCTCCCCGGCCTGCGCAACCTCCACGTCCAGGTCCGCGAATTCAAGGGGCGCATCGTATTCACCCACCGGATCGGCCAGGGCCCGACCGACAAATCCTACGGCGTCCACGTCGCCCAGCTTGCCGGCCTTCCGAAGCCCGTCATCGACCGCGCGGGAGAAATCCTCAAGCGTCTCGAGGATCAGGAGCTGGAGGTTGCCGACCGGCCGAAGTTCGCGAGGCAGGCGAGTGCGGCCAGGGCGCTACAGAGGTCGCTGTTTGGGGAAGCGTCAACGGCGCAGGAGAGCGGCGGGCAGGAGGGCAAGCGGGCGGGCGGGCAGGAAAAGGCGCAGTCGCTTGAGCACCCGCGGCCCTGAGTCGTTCCTCGCCCTCGGCGTCCCCCCCCGCCCGCCCGCCCGCTGCATTCTCGCGCTGCTGGCACCACCCTGAACACGCGCTATACTTCGCGCCTGACCCCCACGGAGACCGCCCCATGGACATGCGCGAGCTGCTGAAAAAGACGGTCGAACAGGGCAAGTGGATCAACATCCGCGAAACGGGCGGCACCTGGCTCGTGACGCTCGACCTGAAGGGCGGCCGCAAGCAGACCGTGATCGTGTCGACGTTCGAGGAGGGCGGGCACCAGTACGGGAGATTCAAGTCCAAGATCGGCCCCGCGACCGCGCTCTCAAGCCAGCGGCCCACGTCGGCGCTGAAGATGAACGCGGGCCTCACTCACGGCTCGCTCGCGATCGACGGCGACGACCTGGTGATCCAGGAGACGATCATGCTCGCTGAATCCACGCCCACTCACCTGCTGGCGTCGCTTCAGTACATCGGCGAGGCCGCGGACCGGTACGAGAAGATGATGGGCGGCGGCGACAAGCACTGAATTCGTCCCGCTCAGAGTCGTTCCCACCCAGCGTCCATGAGGTCCTTCGATTCCGCCGGCCAGCGGCGCGCATCGGGGATCGCCTGAAGATCTTCGAGAATGTCGCGCAGCCGCCGTCGCGGCTCCGGTCCGGCTGACTTCAGCGCTTCCTCCATCGCCGCCTTCGCCTTTCTCCCCAACGAACGCAGCGTCGCGTCGGCCGCCTCCCGCGTCTCCTGCGCCTCGGCGTCAAGACTGCGAATCGCGGCTGCGATTGCGGCGGATTCCTCGGCAGATGCGGCTCCGGGCATCTCTTCGCGCCCCGTGGCTTCCCCGAGGTCCTTGCCCCAGACCTGCCCGTCTTCCGACACGACGAGCGTCATCCACCCTGTCACGCCGCGCTCGGCGGGGATGGCGATGAACGCGAACGACTTCGGGTTTTCCCACGCGTCGCCGCCGGCATCCGGGCCGTCGGCCGCGAGAGGCCGGCCCGCCTCGTCGAGCACCAGCGCGGCGAACCGGTAACCGTTCCACGGCGCGGCGGGCGCGGCGGCAAGCAGGCGCGGGCGGGGAGCGCCCTCGGCGGAAGCGGGAAGCGGCTTCAAGTCCGCTGCCGCTGCCTCGGGCGAGATGAGCGCGAGAGCATTTCCGTCCGCATCCGCCAGCCGCGCGAGCCCGGACCAGTCGCCGGCCCAGAAATCGGCGGCCCCGTTGCCGTCGAGATCACCGTCCCGCAATTTCGACTCCGCGGCCGCCGCGGACCTGAGCAGCCTGATCGCCTCCACCTGGTTCTTGAGCGGCCGGTGGGCTTCAAACCGCGCCGCGAACTTTCCCTTCGACCACACGAGCGCCAGCGACGTCGCCCGGTCGAGCGCCACGGCGACCACGCGCTCTCCCCCTTCCATCGCCGCAGACTTCGTGAACCCCATGAGCGGCGCAATCGCCAGCGTCCGCTCGTTCTCGTCGGCATCCCCTTCCACCAGCAGCTTGATGAACGCGCGGTCGTGGCGGGCGACGGCGGTGGCCAGGAAGCGCCACGCTTCCTCCCCGTTTTCCGGCGCGGCGGGAAGCGCCCACTCGACCTTTGCCTGGCAGGAGTAGCACTGCGCGGAATTCCAGCCAAGCGTGGCCTCGCAGTAAGGGCAGGCCGGCGACACGGATTTCCGGTCCCAATCGGGGGGAAGCGCCGCGGCGGCCAGGCCGCAGAACATCAGGAGGATCATCGTGCGCATCGGCGACCATCATACGTGGCGGCGCGAATCTCGACCTGCCGGCAATTACACCGCGTGTGAGCCGGAAGGGTTGGGAACGCGCGCCGCAGGTCGATCGCTCCGCACTCCCTCAAACCCCCGCCGCGAGGAGCTCAAACACCTGCGCGCCGTGGCGCTTGATGGCGGGGACGAGCCCCTGCTCGCGCATGAGCGATTTCACGATGGGCGTGAGCGGCTCCGCGCGGAATTTCCTCCCGCTTGCCGGCAGCACGATCTCGCCCGAGTTGACGTTGACCGAAAGCTCGGTTTCGTCGGTGACCGCGGCGTAGAACGCGTCGTCGGAGACGACCAGGAACGGGAGCGCTTCGTTGACGAGGTTGCGCTTGTGGATGAAGGCGTAGCTGCGCGCGATGACGAGCTTGATGCCGGCGCCCTGCAGAGCCCACACGGCCTGCTCGCGCGAAGAGCCGCTCCCCCAGCCCAGTCCCGCAACGACGATGTTCTGGCCCTTGCGAACATTCTCCGCAAATCCCGGCTTCACGAAGTGGAAGCACTTCGCGCCCAGTTCATCGAGCTTCACCAGGTGGCAGAACTCTCCCGGGATGATCGCGTCGGTGTCGATGTTGTCGCCGAACTTCTGGACGCGGCCGCGTACGGTCCACGGCTGGTCGACGGCGACGTCGGTGGAAGCGGCGTGGGCGGGAACGACGTCGAGTTCGGGTTCGGTGGTAAGGACGTTCGGGAGCGGAGTCCTGCGATCGCGGCCGAGGAGTTTTTCAAAGCGCTCGCGGTCGACCTTCGCGAGGAACGGTCTGGGGTCGGCGACCTTGAGGGAGACCGCCGAGGCGGCGACCGTGGGGCCGGACGCGAGCCACGCGAGAGAACCCTCGCCCATCCGGTTCGGGAAGTTGCGGTTCTGCGAAGAAAGCCAGGTCTCGCCTTTGCCCGCCTTTTCGCTCGCGACGCCGAGACACATCGAGCAGCCGGGGACGGAGACGCGGAATCCGGCTTGCTCGTAGATTTTCCAGAGGCCCGCCGCGGCGAGATTGCGCTGGATCGACAGGTCGCCAGGAACGACGACGCGCTTCATCGAAGTAACCGGCTTCCGGTCCTTGAGCACCTGCTCGAGCACCAGCGCGGACAGCACCAGCTCTTCCTCCGTCGTCGTGCACGCGCCGATGAACACGCCGTCGAGCGCCATGCCCGCGTGCTGTTCCGCAGTGAACACGTTGTCCGGGCTGAACGGCTTCGCAACGAGCGGGACGATTTTCGCCAGGTCGATCGGGAAGCGCGCAACGTACGGCGCGCCGTCGTCCGCCCGGAACCATTTCGCTCCCTCGTTGTGCGACTTTCGCTTCGACAGCCACGCAGCGACCTGCCCGTCCGCTTCGAAGATGCCGTTCAGGCCGCCGAACTCGGCGGTCATGTTGGCGATGGTGAAGCGCGCGTCGGTCGTGAGTTCCTTCACGCCCTCGCCGCGGTACTCGACGGAGCGTTCCATCGCGACGGTGTTGCGCCCGAGGTCGCCGAGCGTCCTCAGGATGATGTCCTTGCCGCCGATCCCGAATGCGGGCTTGCCGGAGTAAACGACCTCGATGGCCTCGGGTACTTCGATCCAGCTCGTCCCCAGCACCATGGCCGCCGTGATGTCCGCGCCGCCCAGGCCGATCGAGAAGGCCCCCATCCCGCCGTGCGACGACGTGTGCGAGTCGGCGCCCAGCACGATCTCCCCGGGCTGCACGAGATCACGGTAGAACTTCGTGTGGAGGATGGTGACGTTCGCGTCATAGAAGTGCGTGATGCCCGCTTCCCTTGCGAAGTCGCGCGACAGCTGCGTCAGTTTCTGGGCACGCTTGTCGCTGGCGAGCGTGACGGGATCGACCGTGTGATCGACGGCAAGAAAGAAGCGGTCCTTGTCGTACACCGGCGGCCGGCCGAGCATTTCGTACGTCCGGTCCATGCCGTTCCAGGCCAGTTCGCTCGCGATCGTCCAGTCGACCTTGACCTGCAGGATGTCGCCAGTCGTGACAAATGGCTTCGTCAGCCCGATTGCGTGCGCCGCGAGGATCTTCTGGGTAAGCGTCATGGGGTTCGGCTTCGGCATGCGTTTGATGATATGTCCGCTGCAGGGGTTCATAAAGGAAGAGCTTCTGCCCGGGCGCTTGATGTCCCCGGCCCCTCTGCGTAGCCTCCCCGTCCGATGCCCGCTGAAAACACCACCGTGCCGCCCCTTCGCGCCGACGATGTCTTTGGCGCGGAAGGCTTGCTCGCGAAGGCATTTCGCGGTCACGAGTGGCGCCCGCAGCAGCGCGAGATGGCGGAAGCGGTGGAGCGCGCGCTCGCGGGGAAACAGCACCTCATCGCCGAGGCCGGGACGGGAGTCGGCAAGAGCTTCGCCTACCTGGTGCCCGCGATCCTGCACGCGCTTCGGACGGAGAAGCCCGTTCTCGTCGCCACGAACACGATCGTGCTTCAGGAACAGCTTGTGGGGAAGGACATCCCGGCACTTCAGAAATTCATGCCAGTGAAATTCACGGCAGCGCTCGCGAAAGGCCGCGGCCAGTACCTGTGCGGCCCGCGCCTGCGCCTTGCGGTAGAGCAGCCGGAGCTGGCGTTTGAGGACGACCCGGGTCCGGTGACGGGACGGATCGCGGCGTGGTTCCGCGAAGGAGGGATCTGCGACCGTACGGCCGCGCCGTTCGCGATCCCGGAGGACGTCTGGGCCAAGGTCTGCTGCGACGACTCGTGCACGCCGGCGTCGCGCAAAGAGCAGCCTTGTCATTACCACCTGGCGCGCAAACGGCTCCTCTCGTCCCAGATCATCGTCGCGAACCACGCGCTTCTCGTGATCGATCTCAAAGCCCGGGCCAACGGCGGAAAGCTCCTCCCGGATTCCGCGGCGATCGTGATCGACGAAGCGCACGCCTTCGAGAAGGTCGCGCTGGACCAGATGGGCCTCGAATTCCGGCGCAAGCCGGGCGTGCGGCTGCTCGCCGAAGTGCTGAGCGACCGGCGGAAGACAGGCATCCTGCAGAAGTTCGAAGTGCCCCACCTGCCGGCGCGGCTGGTCGGGGAAGCGCGTGAACGCGAATCGAAGTTCTTCCTAGAGCTGGACCGCTGGGCCGCCGCGCACGGCCGCCGGACGGAATCGGGCGACCCGCTCGAGGTCGTGCTGCGCGTCCGCGAGCCCGGCGACTGGAACGACGCCGCGGCAAAGCCGCTCGAAGACCTCGGGCAGGAGTTGCGCGAGCTGATCCCGGAGGCGAAGTCGAAGGAGATCGCCGAGGAACTCTCGCGGCTCTCGAAACGTCTCGACCAGCGCGCCGACTCTCTCCGTTCGCTCCTCGTCCACGACGCCGACACGGTCACCTGGGTCGAGCGCACCGGCCGAGGCGGCTGGGAACTCCGGCGCGTTCCCGTCGAGGCGGGCCCGACGCTGGAAAAGGCGCTCTTCGTCAAGGACCGCCCCGCGATCCTCACGAGCGCCACGCTCAGCACCGGCCACGGCGATTTCGACGGAATGCGCGCCCGCCTCGGCGCCAGGGACGTCGAGTCGATCTCCGTCGGCAGTCCCTTCGACTTCGAGCAGCAGGCCACCCTCATCATCGCGCGCGCGATGCCGTCCCCCCTCCAGTCCGCCGAGTGGGCCGCCGCGCTTCCCTCGAAAATCCTCAAGTACCTCCGCCGCTCCGACGGCCGCGCGCTGGTCCTGTTCACGAGCTTCGTCACCATGCGCAAGGTCCACGAGCGCGTCTCCGCGGAGTGGGACCGGCCGATCCTGGTGCAGGGAAGCGGCATGACGCGGGACAAGATGATCGCCGAGATGAAGCGCGCGCCGGGGACGGTCGTCTTCGGCGTCGAGTCGTTCTGGCACGGCGTGGACGTGCCGGGGGAGGCGCTGGAAAACGTGATCGTGACGAAGCTTCCCTTTCCGAACCCGTCCGAGCCCTTGACCGAAGCGCGCCACGAGCTGATCAAGAAACGCGGCGGCAACGCGTTCAAGGAACTCGACCTGCCGGCGGCCATTCTCATGTTCCGGCAGGGGTTTGGACGGCTGATCCGGACGCGCACGGACAGGGGGATCGTCGTGGTGCTCGATTCGCGGATCGCGTCGAAAAGCTACGGGCGGCGGTTCCTGGATGCCCTTCCGCCCTGCCGCGTCGAGTTCGACGACGAACCGTAGAACGCGCTTCCTTCTCAAAGCCCGAAGCACGACTACAATCTCGGCGCGCAAACACCCAGGAGACTTTCATGACGATCAAGATCGGCGTGCTCGGCGGCGACGGCATCGGTCCCGAGGTCTGCGACCAGGGGCTCAAGGTTCTCGACACGCTGTGCGAGCTGCGCGGGTTCGACGTCGAGCGCATCGAATGGCCTTACGGCGCGGACCATTGCGTGGCGACGGGCGGCCCCGGCAAGGGCGTCGTCCTGCCCGACTCGATCTGGAGCGAGATCAAGGAGCTCGACGCGATCTTCCTCGGCGCCATCGGCGACCCGCGCTTCGAAGCCGGCTTCCTTGAATTCGGGATCGTCGGCGCACTGCGCTTCAAGCTCGACCTCTACGTCAACCTGCGCCCGATCAAGCTCTACAGCGAGGACCTTTGTCCGCTGAAAGGCAAAGGCGTGAAGGACCTCGACATGCTCGTGGTGCGCGAGAACACGGAGGATGCGTACGCGGGGATCATGGGGTTCCTGAAAAAGGGGACGCCGGACGAGGTCGCGATCCAGGAGATGATCTACACGCGCAAGGGCGTCGAGCGCGTCATCCGCTACGCCTACCAGCGCTGCATGGACCGCAAGAAGGCCTTCAAGCTCTCGCTCGTGGACAAGGCCAACGCGATCCGCGCGCACGACATCTGGCGGCGCACGTTCGCGGAGGTCGGCAAGGAATTCCCGAAGGTCCAGCAGGACGCGATGTACGTCGACGCCTGCACGATGTGGATGGTCAAGAACCCCGAAGCCTTCGACACCGTCGTCACCACCAACCTCTTCGGCGACATCATCACCGACCTCGGCGCCATGCTGCAGGGCGGCCTCGGCATCGCCGCCGGCGGCAACATCAATCCCGGCAAGGTCTCGATGTTCGAGCCGATTCACGGAAGCGCCCCCAAGTACAAGGGCCAGAACAAGGCGAACCCGCTCGCGGCGATCAACGCGATGGGCATGCTGCTCGACCACGTCGGGCGGACCGAGGAAGCGGCGCTCGTCGAGAAGGCCGTCAGCGGGCTGCTGGCGACGAAGCGCGTGGCAAGCCTCCAGGCCGGCGCGATGCCGTGCGACAAGATCGGGGACCTTGTCGCAGACGAGGTGCGCGTGCTGGCGGGGGACAAACCGCGGAAGACGAAGACCAAGGCGAAGGTCGGGGCGAAGAAGTAGGGCCTTCGCTGGAGTGCGGCCGTGGGCGAAACGGAGGAGGAGGTAGGGGGTAGTGGGTAGGAGGCAGGAACGACTCCTAGGACAGCGGCCTGACCTCAGGTTCGCGGCCGTACCCCGGCATCGGTTCCGGCAGGCGCTCGGCCTTCACCAGTGCGAAGACCGGTTTCGCTTCGGGAATCGCCGCCCATTCCTCGAGCTGCCGCCCGCCGAACGTCTCGATCCGCATCAGCAGCAGGCGTTCGTTGAGGTCGAAGTCGACGCTGACCACGCCCGCCAGGATCGGCGCGACGAAAATCCCCGCGAGACGGCCCGCGATGCGCGCGCAGTGCGGCGTGTCCTCGAGTAGAAGCGCTTCCGGCGTCGCGGAGCGGATCCACGGATCGAGTTTGCCCGCGCAGATATCGTCCGACGTCAGGACCTCGTCCGCCCCGGCCGCGCCCGCCTCCGCGACATGCGCCGCTTCCGTCACGACGCGCAGGTAGCACCCGAGCGAATTCGCCATCTCCCGGCCGCGCGACACCAGCCGAGCCGCCACCGGCGTCCACGCCGGCGCAATCACCGCGATGCCGCTCCAGTCGGTCATGCTTCCTCCGCGGCGATGAGCGTCGCCCAGCGCAGGACCAGCCGCGAGTCCGCCGGCGCTGCGACCACCTCAATCTCGCGCTTCGCCGACTTCATCGCCGCCAGCGCATTCGGGATCCGCGGCGCGAACGCGTCCGGCGCCGACAGGTCAACGAAGTCCGGCCCCCGCCCCAGCACGCCCGCGAGTCGCCACGGGAGCGGGTCGGCACCCTGCGGGGAACGCGTCGAAGCGAAGACCTTTTCCGCGCCGAGCGCCTTCGCCGCTTCCACCGGGTCGCCCGCGGTCCACGCGGCACGGTCGACGCCCATCGCGAGGGCCTTCCGGAGCGCCTCTCGATTGGCCTCATCGCCCCATGCGAGCGCGATCACTGCGTCCCCGGAAGCCTTCGCGCGCAGCGCCGCTTCCACGGCCACCGCGCTCGGCCCAAACAACTGGCGCTTCCCCTTTTCAAAGACTCGGTCCTGCGACCTCGAGAGCGACAGGTTGGTGAGGTCGGGAACGGCGTGGCAGAGGACGAGGAGGCGGATCAGTACCGTCCCTTCTTGATCATGTCCGCGGCCACCACCAGCCTCTGGATCTCGTTCGTCCCCTCGAAGATCCGGTTGATGCGTGCGTCGCGGTACATGCGTTCGACGGGGCACTCGGTCATATACCCCATGCCGCCGTGGATCTGGAGGGCGTTGTCGACGACGCGGGAGCCGGCTTCGCTGCAGACGAACTTCACGATCGCCGACTCGCGCGAGAACTTCTGGCCGGAGTCGCACATCCACGCGGTGCGGTAGACAATGGACTCCATCTGGAAGACGTCGGCGGCCATCTCGGCGAGCATGAACTGGACGGCCTGCTTGGTGTTGATGGGCTCGCCGAACTGGTGGCGCTGGGAAGCGTGCTTCAGGGAGAGGTCGACGCATTCCTTCGCCATGCCGAGTGCGCCGGCGCCGAGGGAGAGGCGGCCGCGGTCGAGCGTCTTCATCGCGGTGACGAAGCCCTTGCCGACCTCGCCGAGGATGTTCTCGTGCGGGACTTCCATGTCCTCGAAGAAGAGCTCGCAGGAGTGCGACCCGCGGATGCCCATCTTGTCGTCGACCTTGCCGACCTTGAAGCCCTTGAACGTCTTCTCGCAGATGAACGCGGTGACGCCGCCATGGGCGCGGAGGGCCTTGTCGGTGAGGGCGAAGACGATGACGACGTCGGCCTCGGAGCCGTTGGAGACCCAGAGCTTCGAGCCGTTGATGACCCAGCGGTCGCCCTTCTTCACCGCGGTCGTCGCGATCGCGGCCGCGTCCGATCCTGCGCCGGGCTCCGTCAGCGCGAAGGCCCCGAGCTTCTCGCCCTTCGCCATCGGCACGAGGTACTTCGCCTTCTGTTCCTTCGTTCCGTCGAGGTAGATCGGGCCGCAGCCGATCGACTGGTGCGCGCCCATCACGACGCCGAGCGATCCGGAAACTCGTGCGATTTCCTCGAGCATAAGGCAGTAGCCGATTTCGCCAGCCCCCGCCCCGCCGTATTCCTCGGGGAACTGCAGCCCCATGAGCCCCAGCTCCGCCGCCCGCTGGATCAGCGGACGCGGGAACCACTTCTCCTGGTCCATCTTCGCCGCGAGAGGCCGGACCTCACGATCCACGAACTCCCGGACCATGTCGCGGACCATCAGTTGTTCTTCGGTGAATGTGAAATCCATGGGGGCCTCAGGAAGTGAGCCTGGAAGCGGTGCGGACGAGCTCGGCGGCCAGCTTCTTCACGGACTCGGCCTGCCGGGCGTCCTTCAACTGTCCCTGCGCGTCGAAGGCCTCGTGCGACTTCATCACGGCCACCTGGTCGGGCAGCACGAGAACCCCGATGTTGCCGAGGATCGAGCGGAGGTGGACGAGGCCGCGCAGGCCGCCGAGCGCGCCGGGAGACGTGGACAGAAGCGCCGCGACCTTGCCGCGGAACGCCACGAGCGGCGGCTCGCCGGCGGCGCCGCGCGAGGCCCAGTCGATGGCGTTCTTGAGGACGCCGGAGATGGAGCTGTTGTACTCCGGCGAGCAGTACACGTGGGCCGGATGCGTCGCGAAGAGCTCCTTCAGTTTCTTCCCGCCCTCCGGCATCCCCTGCGCCTTCTCGCAGTCCTCGTCGAACATCGGCAGGTCGAAGTCGCGGAGGTTCACGAGCGTCGCCTCCCCGCCGGCCGCACGCACCGCGTCGGCGGCCACGCCGGCGAGCTTGCGGTTCCACGAATCGGCCCGAAGGCTTCCCGGCACAACCAGCACGCGAAGCGCCATGGCGATTCCCCCGGTTACTTGTCCTGGAACTTCGGCGGCCTCTTCTCGATGAACGCTTTCAGCCCTTCCTTCATGTCCGCGCTCGCGCTGAGCTTCGCGAACTCTTCCGCCTCGAGGTCGAGGCCCTTCTGGAAGTCAAGCCGGCTGCCTCTGACCAGGGTTCGCAACGCCGCCTGCACGGCAACCTTCGAGCGCGCCCCGATTTTCTTCGCGAGGCCGCGCGCCTGCTTGAGCAGCATCGCTTCCGGCACGACGGCGTTCACGAGGCCCATCTGGTTGGCGACGGGCGCGCTGATGAGGTCGCCGGTGAGGATCAGCTCCGTGGCACGCGTCAGGCCGACGAGCCGCGCAAGCCGCTGCGTGCCACCCAGGCCGGGGATGATGCCGAGGCCGATTTCCGGCAATCCGAAGCGCGCTTTGTCGCTGGCGAGGCGCAGGTGACAGGCGAGCACGAGCTCGAGCCCGCCGCCGATGCACGCGCCGTTCACGGCGGCGATGAGGGGAAGCGGCGAGTTTTCGAGGAAGTCCATGAACTCGCGGCCCTTGGCGAGAAGCGCCTTCGCCTGGTCGGGGCCGGTGATCGTGAGGATCTCGTTGATGTCGGCGCCCGCGGCGAACGTCTGGCCCTCGCCGGTGATGACGGCGGCGCGGACGGCCGGGTCTTTCTGAAGGGCTTCCAGCGTCTCGCGGATCTCGCCGAATATCTTCGACGAGAGGAGGTTTACGGGCGGGTGCGAGATTACGAGCGTCGCGACGCCGTCCTCGAGCGACTGCTTGATGTGATCGGGCATGGCTAACTCCTTCACGCGTACTCGAAGAAACCCTTTCTTGCCGACTTGCCTGTCATTCCCGCCCCCACCATCCTCCGGAGAAGCGCCGCCGGCCAGAACCGTTCGCCGGCGGTCCGCTTCCAGACGTCCAGCGACCCCAGGATCCGGTCCAGCCCGACCGAGTCCGCCCACCGCAGCAACCCTTCCTTCGCCATCGGGAACCCGGTCCCCGCAACCATTGCGAGGTCGATGTCGGACGGCGAAGCGACGTTTTCCTCGAGCGCGAACGCCGCTTCGTTGACCATCGCGTACATGAGCCGCTCCATCGAGAACGCCGCGCCAATGATCTTTGTTTCGCGCTGGAAGCCGGCGAGCACCCCTGCGGCCGGGTCCGGGCGATCGTCATAGGTGTAGAACCCCGCGCCGCTCTTGCGGCCGAACATTTTCTTCTCGAAGAGGCTCCCGATGATGGGAGCGGGGCGCATGCGCGGGCCGTAGCCCTCGAGCAGGATGTTCCCGACGTGCGCGCAGATGTCGAGGCCGAGCTCGTCGGCGAGCGTGAACGGGCCCATCGGCCAGCCCCACGCGACGGCGGCGGCGTCGATCTCCTTCGCGGAAGCCGCGCCTTCCTGGAGGCAGAACGCGGCTTCGTTCAGGTACGGCATCAGCAGGCGATTCACGAGGAAGCCCGGGCATTCCTTCACGCGCACGGGCAGCTTGCGGATCGACTCGGTGAAGGACACAAGCGCGTCGACGGTTTCCTGCGACGTCTGCAGACCCGGGATCACCTCGACGAGCTTCATCACCGGCGCCGGGTAGAAGAAGTGCAGGCCCGCAACTTTGTCAGGGCGCTTTGTCGAAGCGGCAATCGCGCTGATCGACAGCGACGACGTGTTCGAGACAAGGATCGCGTGCTCCGGGCACGCCGCATCCATCGCCGCGAACCCCTTTCGCTTCAGCTCCATCTCCTCGGGAATCGCCTCGATCACGATGTCGCAGTCCGCGAAGTCCGCGTCGCTCGTTGACCCCGTAACGAGCCCCATCTTCGCCTCGACCTCCTCCTGGCTCATCTTCCCCTTCTTCACCCGCCCCTCGTAGATCTTGCGGATGTTCGCGAGGCCCTTCTGCACCAGCGCGTCGTTCACGTCCCGCAGCACGACCGGCAGCCCCGCGAACGTGATCGCCTGCGCGATCCCGCTTCCCATGAGCCCCGCCCCCAGCACGCCCGCCTTGTAAATGGCCATCAGTTGCGCTCCACGACGATTGCCGCGCCCTGCCCGCCGCCGACGCAGAGCGTGGCGACGCCGGTTTTCTGGCCGCGGCGCTTGAGTTCCCGGAGAAGAGTCAGGACCAGGCGGGCGCCGGTCATCCCGACCGGGTGGCCCAGGGCGATGGCGCCGCCGTTGACGTTAGTGAGGTCGGACGGGAAGCCGCCGTTTTTGCGGCAGGCGAGGACCTGCGCGGCGAAGGCTTCGTTGAGCTCGAAGAGCTGCACGTCCTTCATCTCGAGGCCGGCGCGCTGAAGGGCGAGCGGCGTGGCGCGGCACGGGCCGAGGCCCATGCGTTCGGGTTCGAGACCGGCGTACGCCCACGATTTCACGAACCCCAGCGGCTCGAGGCCGAGCGCCGCGGCTTTTTTCTCGGACATGACGAGAAGCGCGCACGCCGCGTCGCTGATCGGGCAGGAATTGCCCGGCGTGACGGTGCCGCCTTCCTTGAAGATCGTCGGGTGAAGCGCCAGCACGTTGAGCGAGATCCCCGCGTTGATTCCCTCGTCGGTCGCGACAACATCGGGCGCGACCGGCTTGCCGAGCACCTTCTTCGGCACCTCGACCGGCGCGATCTCCTCCTTGAACTTCCCTTCCCGCGTCGCCCGGAACGCCTTCTTGTGCGATTCCACCGCGTACGCGTCCTGCTCGGCGCGCGTGATCCCGAACTCCGCCGCGAGATTCTCCGCCGTCTGGCCCATAAGAATGTTCGCGACAGGGTCAGTCAGCCCTTCCCAGATCGTGTCCACCAGCGCGCTGTTCTGGAGCTTGTGCCCGAAGCGAAGGTCGCGCGACACGAAGGGAAACGCGCTCATGCACTCCGTCCCGCCGGCGATCTGCACGTCCGCTTCGCCCGTCAGGATGTTCTGCGCCGCGGTCGAGAGCGCCTGGATCCCGCTCGCGCAGTTGCGCATGACCGTGAACGCCGGGACCTCCTTCGGGATCCCGGCCTGGAGCGACAGGACGCGCGCGATGTTCGGCGCGTCCGACGACTGCCCGCAGCAGCCAAAGACGACGTGCTCGATCTTCGCGGGGTCGAGCTTCGTGCGCTTCAGGAGATCGCGCACCACCAGCTCCCCGAGCCGCTGCGCCGTCAGGTCGCGGAACGCGCCGCCCAGCATCCCCATCGGGGTGCGCACGCCGTCGATGATCGCGACTCTTTCCACGCGCTCATTCTACGCCTGTTATGCCTTCGCGTCCGGCGAGCCGTCCGTCCCGTTCGCATAAAGCGCGTCGATCAGCGCCTTGTGCCGCTCCTCGATCACGCGGCGCTTGACCTTGAGCGTCGGCGTCAGTTCGCCGTCGGCCATGGTGAAGTCGCGGTCGAGCAGCGCGAACGTCTTGATCGTCTCGTAGGGCGCCTTGCCGGCGTTCACGCGGATGAGCTCGCTTTCGAACAGTTCGCGGACCGGGCTGGAAGCGAGCAGGTCGTGGCGCGCCGGAAACGACAGGTGACGGTCGCCGGCCCACGCTTCCAGCGCCTCGTAGCGCGGGACGACCAGCGCGATGCAGAACTTGCGCCGGTCACCGAGGACGACGGCGGACTGGACAAACTTCGACTCGCGCAGTGCGCTCTCGATCGGCTGCGGCGCGACGTACTTCCCGCCCGACGTCTTGATCAGGTCCTTCTTCCGGTCGGTGATGAGGAGGAATCCCTGGGGGTCGAAGTGCCCGACATCCCCCGTGTGAAACCACCCGCCGGCCAGCGCCTCCTTCGTTTCTTTCGGCGCCTTGTGATACCCCGCCATGATTCCCGGCCCTCGCGCCAGGATCTCGCCGTCCTCGGCGATCCGGATGTCGACCTCCGGCACCGGCTTGCCGACCGTCCCGAACTTGAGGTCATCCATGCGGTTCAGGGTCAGAACGGGCGACGTCTCCGTCAGCCCGTACCCTTCTAGAATCGGGAGGCCCGCGGCGTGGAAAAACTCGCCGAGCTCGCGCGGCAGCGGCGCACCGCCCGAGATGAACATCCGCACCTGCCCGCCCAGCGCCTCGCGCACCTTCCGGAACACCAGCATCCGCGCGATCCGCCACTTCCATGCGAGTGCCTGCGGAAGCGGCCGCCCGGCGATGAGGCAGCGCGACCGCTCGCGCCCGACCTCGAGCGCCGCCTCGAACATCTTCCGCCTCGACGGCTTCGCGGCGCGGACGGCCGAGAAGATCTTCTCGTGCATTTTCTCGAAGAAGCGCGGCACGGCCGCGACGATGGTCGGGTGGACCTCGATGAGGTCCTGGGGAACGCGGTCGGGCGGCCCGCCGAACGCGATGGCGGCGCCGGAGCGCAGGAGAGAGAACGTCATCATTCGCTCGAAGATGTGCGACAGCGGGAGAATCGAGAGCGCGAGGTCGTCGGGCTGGAGGCGGATCGCGCGGACGCAGGCGTTGACGTTGGAAGCGATGTTCCCGTGGGTGAGCATCACGCCCTTCGAGTCGCCGGTCGTGCCGCTCGTGTAGATGATGGTCGCGAGGTCCTCGGGGCGCGCGCGCTGCGCCTCGGCGCGGTGCAGGTACGGCTCCCTGGCGGCGCGCTCGCCGCCCATGTGGAGGACGTCCGCGAGCGGTTTCGTGTCGGGGGCGGTGCCGTCGAAGACGACGACGTGCTTCAGCTTCGGCAGTTTCGCCCGATCGGCCTTCGCCGCCTGCGCCGCGGAAGAGCACACGAGCACCTTCGATTCGCTGTGCGCAAGCACTTTCTCGACTGCCGCGGCGGGAAGCGACGGGTAGATCGGCACCGCGACGGCGCGGGCCGTCAGGATCGCGAGATCGCTCTCGACCCACTCGTGGCGGTTCTCGGAGAGCAGGGCAACCCGGTCGCCGGGCTTGACGCCGAGCTCGCCCAGCCCGAGAGAAAGCTCCCGCACCCGCCGCTCCACGTCCCGGGCGGACATTCCCACCCACGCGGCGTCCCTGCGCGATTTGAAAAGCGCCGGCTGACGGAATCCATCCAGCGCGGAAAAGGCGAGTTCATTCAGCGTGACGGGGTCCACGTCCGGCTCCGATCGATTTCCCCCCGCAAAGGGATGACGGCCCCATTATAGCCCTCGGCGGGGCTGCGCATTCGTAGCGGCTTTTGTGAGGCAATTGGCAAGTCCGACGCGCGCCTCTATTGCCCGGAAACATCAACTTCAGGACGGCGAACTCTCAAGAAAACGGCGAACTCCAAGACGACAACTTCAAGGCCATTTCCTGTTGGCGCATTTGCCGTCAACCTCTCGTCTCCAGGCCTGTAGTTCTCCTCTTGAAGTTGCTGATTGCTTGAAACTTGAAAATTGAAGTTGTTGGTTCCTGGCTCAGATCTCAGCCGGTCGAGCCTCTGGCTGAAACGGTCGTTAAACCAACCTTCCCCGTCCTTCAGCGATAATGAACGCGTGCCTCCCCAGATCCAGAAACCGGCCCGCCGACCTTTCTTCGCCGTCGCCCTCGGCGGAGGCGGCGCCCGCGGCATGGCCCACATCGGCGTCCTCAAGATCCTGGAGCGCGAAGGGCTGCGCCCCGACCTCGTCGTCGGGACCTCCGTCGGCGCCCTGATTGGCGCGATCTACTGCGCGGGAGTCCCGATCCGGGAGATCGAGGAAGTCGCCCGGAAGGTCCGCTGGGGAGACGTCGGGTCCTTCGCGTGGCGGCTCACCGGCTTCAGCTCGAACATGAAAATGGAGCGCTGGCTGGAATCGTTCATGCCGACGCGCCACTTCACCGACCTCAAGATTCCGCTCGCGGTCTGCGCCACGGACTTGAGCACCGGCAACAACGTCGAGATCCTCCAGGGCGACCTCTTCCAGGCCGTCCGGGCCTCCTGCGCCCTCCCGGGACTGTACGAGCCCGTCAAGGTCGACGGCCTCCTCCTCGCGGACGGAGGGATGGTCGCCTACATCCCCGCACCCCAGGCGCGCGCGCTCGGCGCGGATGTCGTGCTCGCCAGCGACGTCCGAAGCGAGACGGCCCTTCCGAAGCCGCCGCATAACGCCTACGAAGTCCTGATCCAGGCATTTTCGATCGTGACGTACCGGGCGAGCGAGAAGCATCTGGCGGCGGCGGACGTCGTCGTGGCGCCGGACCTCAAGGGGATCGGCTGGGACGAGATGGGCAAGGCGGGGGTGGCGATGGTGGCGGGCGAATTCGCGATGAAGGCGAAGGTTGAGGAACTGAGGCAGAAGTTGAAGCCTGGGTTATGGCAGAAGGTGAAGAAGGCCATGCGGTGAGGAGCCGGGCTGCGCCCGGCAACCGCAACTTCAAGACCGCGAACTTTCAAGCAAACGGCTAACTACAAACGGCAAGGCGTGGCATCCCGAAAGCTTCGGTTCACCTGGCCCATGATATGTCGCCGTAGGGCCTGTCGTTCGCTTTCTTGAAGTTCTCCGTTTGCTTGGAAATTGTCGTCTTGAAGTTGAAAGTTCCGCCCTTTCCTCGCCGGCCCTCTTTCCAAGCTATAGTGTCCGCCCCACGCACTCCCGGAGACCTCGACATGGCCGAAACACTTCGAAGAGCCCAGGACCTCCAGACCCGCATCCACGCGCTTCGGGACTCTCTTTGACCTGGCAGGAAAAAAGGTCCAGCTCGAGAAACTCGAGAAGGAAATGGGGTTGCCTGACTTTTGGAATCACCAGGAGACGGCGCAGAAGAAGGTCGTGCAGCTGAAGGCGCTGAAGGGCCTCGTCGATCCCGTTGAGGCCGCGATCCGGACCGCTGCGGACGCCGCGGAACTGGCCGAGCTGGCGGAGGGCGAGAATGACGCCGCGACGCTGAAGCAGGTCGTCGCTGATCTGGTCAAGGCGGAATCCGACCTCGGCGCGCTCGAACTTCGCACGCTGTTCAGGGACGACAATGACCCGCGCGACTGCTTCATGGCCATCCAGGCCGGCACCGGCGGCACCGACGCGTGCGACTGGGCGCGGATGCTTCTGCGCATGTACCAGGGGTACTGCGAGCGCATGGGCTTCGAGTGCAAGCTCATCGACGCGCTTCCGGCGGACGAAGCGGGAATCCGGTCGGCGACGCTGGAGATTCGCGGGCCGTACGCGTACGGCTACCTCAAAGGTGAGCACGGCGTGCACCGGCTCGTGCGCGTCTCCCCTTTCGACGCCAACCACCGGCGGCAGACGGCGTTCGCGTCCATCGATGTCACGCCGGAGTTCGAAGAAGTGGACATCGAGATCCTCGAAACGGATCTGAAGATCGACACGTATCGCTCGGGCGGTGCGGGCGGGCAGCACGTGAACGTCACGGATTCGGCCGTGCGCTTGACGCACATCCCGACCGGGATCATCGTCGCATGCCAGAACGAGCGCTCGCAGCCGCTGAACAAGAAAATGGCTCTGAAGTACCTGGCGGCCAAGCTTCTGACCGCCCGCGAACTGGAGCGCACCGCGAAGGTCGATGCGGCGCGCGGGGCGAAGGGGCGCATCGGGTTCGGGAGCTCGAGCCAGATCCGCAGCTACACCATGAACCCTTTCCAGCTCGTGAAGGACGCGCGCACCGACGTCGAGACGGGGAACATCCAGGCGGTGCTGGATGGGAGGCTGGAGGAGTTCGTTGAGGCTTATCTGAAGTGGAACGCGAAGAACTGAAGTGAGAGTCGGGAGTGTTGAGTCGTGAGTAGGGGGTAGGAGGTAGTTGGCAGGGAGTAGGACACGGCGTTCGGAAACCGGGGTCGGGCTACTTTGCGGCTTTGCGCGACTCCAGGACACAGGACCAGTCCTGGGAACGCGACACGGTGCCGACTGTCATGCGGTCGTCGCGCGCCTCGCCTTCAACACGGACCATGACGCCGTCCTTGACGCAGAACCACGACTTTATGGCCCGGCGGGAGGATGCGAGGATCTTCTTCACGTTGTCTCCATCTCTGAAGTCTCCGGTGCTGAAGTCGACCGGCTCCCGCCCCGCCTTTTTTTCCTCGAGACGCAGGTCCTTCTTCTCGAAGCGATAAAGCACGCAACGGCGCCCGTCGAGGTCGCGCCAGGAGTCGAACTCGGCTTCGTAGTCGTTCTTGATCTCGAGAAGTTCCGGCAGACGCCGCGTGAACTTCGGGGAACGGCCATCCTTCGGGATCGTCGAGAAGATCTGCTGGAGCCAGACTTCGATCGGAAGCGGCATCGGCATGAGCTGGCTCGCGATTTCGGCCTGCGTCATGTCCCCTTTCTTCTTGCGCAGCTTTGTTTTTCCGGGAAGCAGGTAGTCGATCTTTCCCTGCAGTGCAAAGAGTTCCCCGTTTGCCTGCATGGTCGCATCCCAGGAGTTCTTCGTGAGGAACTCGTACGGCCCGAACCCGAATTCTTCGGGCGGCTTGCCGTCCTTCGAGTCCCACTCCGCTTCCTCGCCCGTGTCGTCCAGTCGCGCGTGAGCCGAGACGCGCGGGAACGAAACGGTGACCTTGGCGTCTCCGTCGCCGTTGATGTCCTCGACCTCCAGCTTGATCCAGAACTTCTCCTCGAACTTCCCGCTTCCCGTTCGATTACGGTCGGGATCGTTGCCGCCGGCATCGACGCCGTCGGGGCGCGCGTTCGGCCAGAACTTGTAGGTGTTCTCGATGCGATAGACGAGGGTTTCGCCGCGCTGGAGGGCCCAGCCGATCGGCGCGTCCTCGGCGCGGGCGGACAGGGCGAGGGCGGTCAGGAGGGCGCCTGTAAGAGTCGGGCGAATCATGGAAGGACTCCGGAGTGGGAAGATTTGAAGAAGCTGCAAACGATACGCCGGAATACGATTCCCAGTCTCTGTCTTAAACTCTTGTCCCATAGTGTCTTACGTAACCCATGTCCCCACGCTCCCCCTCACATCGTCAACTTCCTTGCAAGCGACGCAAGTCTTTAGGTGCGCCCCCCGGGGGCGAGGGTGCGGCTTTGATGCGGTGTGAATTAAGTGTGGAGTGACGCGGGGCCGGGTAAGTCCAGCCGAACATTTCCAATGTCCCGCCCAAGCCGGCCCAAGCCGCCCCGCGTCACTTCACGCTTGATTCACACCGCATCAAAGGCGCACAATCGCCCCCGGGGGCGGACATCAGGAGTCGTCGCATGCGCACGCCGATCCTGTCACTTGCCGGCGCTTCACTTCTCGTCGTCTTCGCCGGCTGCAAAACGCCAGTTCCGACGCATTACGACCTGGGCATCGCCGCCGAAAATCGCGGCGACCGCGTCCTCGCGCTTCAGGAGTTCGAGGAGTCCGTCCGCCTCGAACCCGTGCACAAGCACGCCTGGCGCCACATCGGCTACATCAAGGCCGACAAGCAGGGCGGCAAGGATTACACGAAGGAAGTCCGCGACGCGATCATGACCTTCCTGATGCTCGAGACCTACGAGATGGGGAATTGCGCCGGCGACAAGGAGTACGGAATCCCCGAAACACCGGTGGAACCGCACCTCGCCCGCCGCATGGTCCGCGCCTGCAACGCCGTCATCCACAAGATCGAGCAGATCGAAGCGGAAGCCGATGTCTGTTTCCGCGAGTTCGTGATGGACCCGTCCGACGCCGAGCTGAAGGCGATGGCGCTCGACGCTCAGGGCGCGGCGCTCGAAGCGAACATGGGTGTCTCGCCGAAGGCGCACTACATGATGGGCGAGATTCACCGCCGCTCAGGTGATGACGGCGGCGCGAAGGGCCACTACGAGACGGCTCTTCAGCAGAGCAAGGACCTCAAGCGCGTCAACCTCAAGGCCCAGGCGGGCGCCGCGATCGTCGGTGGCGACCTCGACGAGGGCTGGCTGGCCGTCCGCGAGCTGAACAAGCGCGAGCTTTACGCCGATTTTGTCGAAGCGTGCATCCAGCGCAACGAACTCGACCGCGCGGTCATGGCGGCGAAGGAAGGCCGCAAGCACTACGCCGATGCGCGCCTATGGAGACTGCTTGCGGAAGCGCACCTGCTCAAGGACGAGACGGCGAACGCGGGCGAAGTGATTGCGACGCTGGAGAAGTGGCCGGGCAAGGACAAGGACGCTTCCAACTTCCTGCGCCTCTGCTGGGCGGCTCTTTCGGGCGCGAAGACGGCGGAGTTCGCGAAGAAGCTGGAGGGTGCGAGCGCGTCGGGGAGCTTCGATCCGTCCCGCCTCGCGGCGAAGGTCGACGGTTCCAAGGCGGACGGCGCGGCGAAGTCGGCCGTGAAGAAAGCGGCGGACAAGATGACGGCGAAGTAGTTTGGCTTCGACAGCAATGCGGGCCGGCGTGATCTCAGCGCCGGCCCGCTTTCTTTTTGCGGCCGCGCGCGCGGCGGGCGAGACCGCGCTTGAGTTGCTCTACCCGCCGCTATGCATGTCATGCGGGAAAAGGCGGGCCGAGGGCTTCTGCGACGCCTGCGTCATGGAGATCTTCGCCACTCCCGCCCCGACGTGCGCCGACTGCGGGCGCCTGCTGCGCTCCCCAGGAATCCCGTGCAAGGACTGCCGCCAGACGAAGTTCGCATTCGACAAGGCCCGCGGCGCCGCCCGCTACGCCGGCTTGCTGCGCGCGCTGCTGCGGCGCTTCAAGCTCGGCGGCGAAATCCATCTCGCACGCCCGCTCGGCGCGCTGGCGGCGGACCTCGCCGAGCGCGAGTGCCCCCGCCCCGACGCGGTCGTCCCAGTGCCCATCTCGCGCAGGAAACTCCTCACCCGCGGCTTCAATCAGGCCGAACTGCTCGCCGAATCCGTCGCCGCACGCCTCGGCCGGCCGCTCTTCCCGAAGGCGCTGGTCCGGCTGCGCAAGGCAGGAAAGCAGGCGTTCCTCACGCGCGCCGGCCGCATCGCGAACGCAGCCGGGCTGTTCGCCCCGAGGCAGCCGATGTTCGGAAGCGTTCCAGACTTCGCGGGGAAGCGCGTTCTGCTGGTCGACGACGTCGTTACCACGGGCGCAACCGCCAGCGCCTGCGCCGCGGCACTTCGCATCATGGGCGCCTCCGAGGTCGTGGCGATTTCCGTCGGTCGCTGAGATTCCGGGAAGATCCTCCGCTCTGTTTCCGTAGCTTGCGTGCGGGGGAAAACGCACGGAGGTCTCGACATGGCGTTCCGCATTTGTGCCGCGCTCGCGCTCGTCGCTTCGTTTGCTATGGCCGGTGATCCGCCGTCCGCCGAGGACGCAAAGGTGAAAGTCGCGGCGTTGAAGGCGGCCAGGGAAGCCGAAGCGAAGAAAGCCGCAATTGCCGACGCCGGAACTTGCCCGCACGCGACCGTCGCTGCGGCCCTGGCGCCGATGCTGGCCGACGCGGACGACGCGATCCGCACCGCTGCCGTCGAGGCGCTGGGATCCATGAAGGGCCTCGCGGACGCCGCGAGGGCGCTCGCAGGAGGAGTCGGGCCGAACGCGAAAAAGCCGGAGGTGCTCAAGGCGGTGTTCGCGGCGATCGGCAAGGTCGGCCACGCCACCGCGATCCCGATGCTCAAGGACTTTGCTTCCAGGAACGTCCCCATGAAGGACGAGAAAGCCTCCGACGCGACCGTCGCCGCGGTCAACGCTCTCGCCGAGATCAAGTCGAAAGCCAGCGTCGAGGTCCTCCTCGACTTCTACAAGAAACAGGTCGGCATCGGGATGGGCTGCAGCGCGGGCATCCAGGCTGCGGTCTACTCCGCGATCTCGGGCGGGCTCAAGACGCTCACCGGCGAAACGTTCAACAGCCTCCCGGGCGAAGCCGAGCTCTGGTGGCGGAAGAACAAGGACAAGTTCAACGAGGACATGACGAAAAAGTAGTGGTGCCTGTCGGCTCTGCCTTGAGCGAGCCCGAAGGGCGAGTCGAAAGGGTCTGATTCGGCGGCGGCGGTAGTCCCTGGTCCCTCAGTGCACGATCCCGGTCAGGATCGTCGAGGCGAAGGGATCGCCGGCGCCGAAACAGACCCCACGGCAAAGCAGGTTCTGCGGGTACGGCTCAAGTCCCCGTCACTTCCGCCGCAACAGCCGCGATCCACTCCTCGGGCGCCTCGATCATCGGGTAGTGCCCCCAGGACGGAAAGTCGCGCAGGGGCCACTTCACACCCAGCGCGGCTTCCGTCGGCGCCAGCTCCTCGGTCGTCAGCACGCGGTCCTTCCCGCCCCACCAGATCTCGATGTCTTCCAGTCGGGACGGCTTCTCGCGGAAGCGCGCCTCGAGGTCGCGCAAAAACGGCGTCGCGAGCCAGGAGAAGAGCCGCGCGAATCCGCGGCAGCGGGCGTAGCCGCGAAAGAATTCGCGCTTCACTTCACCATGCACCCGCCCGGTGAAATACTTCCCTGAGAACCACCACCTCACAGGGGAGGTGCGCATCGCCGCCCTCACCATCGCGCCGGCGGCAGGAACGCGCATCCAGAGCGGAAATCGCCGGGCCTCGAGCCCCCAGAGCACAGGGGCCTGCAGGATGATTCGGCCGGGGGCGGCGTCCCGCGCCCGGAGCGCCAGGAGGATGAGTCCGCCCGCGCCGGTGCCGTACAGGACGGTGGAGGGAGTTGCGAGTTGCGCCGTCTGTCGTCCTGCTTCCGCGAGGAAGTCCTCAAGCGTCGCCGCCGGCGCTCGCCCCTCGAACCCCGGGTACTCCACTTCCCGGATCTCCAGCGGCGCACACTTCCCCGCCCCCAGCATCCGCGCCAGGGCCGACCGAGCCGGGTTCAGGCGCCCAGTGCAGTGCCCGTTGCCGCCCAGAAACACGACGCGCGTCGCGGCGGCCCAGGTCGTGCTGCGCTCGAAGCGAACCTTGGCCAACGCGTCAGGAACTCTTTCGCAGACTGTCGAACCTCATCGCGGTCCTGGTTGCGTCGCGGAGTTCCTCGCGCTCGGACGCCTCAGAGGCGTACAGCCAGATAAGCTTCGCGAGTGACTTCATCGGCACGCCGACCTCCCACCAGAAGAGCCCAAGATCGAAGTCTCCATGCTTGCGTTCCATTTCCGCCATCCAACTGGAACGAGGCGGATTGGTTCGGATTTTCATGAAGGGCAGGTGCCCTTTCGCCATCACTTCCGCGTCTTCAAGCTCCTCCCACGGAATTCGATAGAGCGTAAAGGTCCGCGAAATCTCCAGGAACTCGGGCGTGAGTCGGACAATGCAAGGCTTGAGGAGCTGCGGGGCCGTCAAGACGACGCCCCCGAGGCCGATAACCACATACATCAAATCCGAGAAGACGCCGAATCCACCGCGTGGCTGGTCCAGGTGGTGGATGGCCATGACCACGAAGCACCCGGTCAGCGAAAATGAGAATGCGAACGCCAGGGCGGTCACGACCTTTCGGTGGGGGATTTTCAAGCGCCAAGAGTCTCCAACCGGTGCCGGATACAGATGGTCCGCTCAAGCTCGCTTCGAGACTCTGGGTGGTCGCGATACCAAGTGAGCGCCGCCGCAAGCCTAGCGATCGGGTCCCGAACAACCCTTTCGTCCACGGTAACCTCGAATCCATCGTGCGAGGTGCCGCCCACGATGAATTGTGACTTGCCGCCAGCGCGGGCACTTAGCTTGAGGATGTACTTCTGCCCGCCATCGACCGATCTGTCCTCGGAAGACTCAATCTGGTCGAGGTCCGCCCAGTCTATGACCCACACCCTGTCATCTCCCGCGAGGGCGGTTACGCCCGCCGGACCAATTGAGAGGCCCGTCGGCAGTTCTCCTGAGGCCCGCCAGCCCTTGACCATCAGAAAAATGCCGAAGAGCATCATCGTCAGAGGAACGGCCAATCCGAGTTGCCATCGCGGCAGTCGCAAGAGGTAGATCAGGGCGACCATTACGGGCGCAGTCAGGAAGAGCGCGCACCCGAGTGCTCCCGCTGAAGCTTGCCAGCTCCGCGCGGGACCAGGGAAAACCAGCACTACTTCTTCCCCTTCACGCCTTCCTCAAACGCACTCCACGCAAGGAGCGCGCACTTCACGCGCACCGGAAACTTGCGCACGCCCTCCAGCGCGACGATGTCGCCCAGCGGGTCGGCTTCGTGCTTCTTCGTCTCGCCGCGCATCATCTTCTTGAAGAGCGAGGCGCTCGACATCGCTTCGGCCATCGGCTTGCCCTTCAGGATCTCGGTCATGAGCGACGCGGACGCCTGCGAGATGGCGCAGCCGCGGCCGCGGAACTTCACGTCGGAGACCTTGCCGTCCTTGAGGGCGAGGTGGAGGGTGATGTCGTCGCCGCAGAAGGGGTTGTTCATGGAGATCGAGACGTCGGGGGTGGCGATTTCGCCGCGGTTCCGTGGAGCCTTGAAGTGCTCCATGATGATTTCCTGGTAGAGGCTTTCTAGCGACATCCGAAAAACTCCCGTGTTCGGTTGAGGGATTCGACCATGAGGTCGATGTCGGAGGGCGAAGTATACACGTAGAAACTGGCGCGCGCCGTAGCGACGACGCCGAGGCGGCGCATGAGGGGCTGGGCGCAATGGTGGCCGGCGCGGATGCAGAGGCCGTCCTGGTCGAGGCAGGTGGCGAGGTCGTGGGGGTGGATGGGCTCGAGGGTGAAGCAGGCGACGCCGCCGCGCGGGCCGGAGCGGGGGCCGAAGAGGACGAGGCCGGGGATGGCGGCGAGTTTCTTCTGGGCGTATTCGGCGAGGGATTCCTCGTGGGCGTGGACGGCGTCGAGGCCGAGCGCGGAGAGGTAGTCGATGGCGGCGCCGAGGCCGGCGACTTCGGCGACGGCCGGAGTGCCGGGCTCGAAGCGGTGCGGGGGGTCGCGGAAGGTGGAGCGGTCGAGGAAGACCTCGAGGATCGTCTCGCCGCCGACCATGAACGGGTCCATCTCCTTGAGGATCTCGGGGCGGGCCCACAGCACGCCGACCCCCGTCGGCCCGCACATCTTGTGCGCGCTGAACGCGTAGAAGTCGCAGCCGAGAGCGCTGACGTCGACCTTCATGTGCGGCACGGCCTGCGCGCCGTCGGCGAGGAGCAGCGCGCCGACCGCATGCGCCTTCGCCGCGAGCTCCGCGATCGGATTGATCGTCCCGAGCACGTTTGAGGCGTGGCAGACCGCGACCAGCTTCGTCTTCTTGGTCAGCAGGTCGTCGAGCTTCGAAAGGTCGAGCCGACCCTCGTCCGTGATCGGGATGTGCTTCAGCACAATCCCGCGGTCGCGCTTCAGCAGATGCCACGGCACCAGGTTCGAATGGTGCTCCATCTCCGTCAGCAGAATCTCGTCCCCCGCCTTCAGGAACTTCCGCCCCCACCCGTGCGCCACCAGGTTGATCGCTTCCGTCGTGTTCCGGACGTAGATGACCCCCTCGGCCGACGGTGCGCCGATGTACTTCGCGACCTTCTCGCGCGTCCCTTCGAACATCGCGGTCGCGTCCTCGCTGAGCTTGTAGGCGCCGCGGTGGACGTTGGCATTCGACTCGCGATAGAAGCGCGCCATTGTGTCGATGACGACCTCGGGCTTCTGCGACGTCGCCGCGCTGTCGAGGTACACGAGGGGCTTTCCGCGCACCTGTCGCTGCAGGATCGGGAAATTTCCGCGGACGAGCCGGGGATCCAAGGCCATTGGTCCATTAAACATCGGTTGGCGCGGGCGCGCAGCGCAAACAGCGGCACATGTTTCGCGTGGAAATTGGCAGACTGAAGAGCATCTGGAGCACGGTTCCTGGTTGAGGCCCCATCTCCAACGGGAGGGAAAATGCGAAAGGCCATGACGGTCCTGCCGCTCGTACTCGCGCTGTCGGCATGCGCCAGTTCCGGCCGCAATTTCGACGAATCGAAGGTCGGGAACATCAAGAACGGCCAGACGACGAAGGCGGAAATCGAGCAGTGGTTCGGGAAGCCGGGCGGCATGGCCGGGGTCAACGGTGCAACCAACGGCGCGGTCCAGCGGTACACCTACTCTTACGGTTACTCGAGCCACGGAGGCTCGCGCACGACCGCCAAGGCGCTCGTCGTCGACTTCAACGACAAAGACATCGTCGTCGACAACGCGTATTCCTCGCAGTAGCCGAAAGAAACAGGGCGGCCCCACGTCGGCGGCTGCCCTGTCCCTTTCTCACAGCCCGCACACGAACGTCACCCAGTCCTTCTCCAGCTGCTTGAGATCCCCCATGAAATCCGCGAGCGACGCTTTCTTGCCGGACATGACCGCTTTCCGGAAATTCTCGTAGCCGTCGTGATACTTCGGGTTGTCGGTCCGGACCAGGTAGAAGTTCAGCGCCCAGGATTCCGAGTAGAAGAGAAGCGCCTTTCGCGTGTCCGAGTTGATCAGGGCGAGGGCGTCGCCGGCCAGCAGGTCCGCGAGCGGCAGATGCGTCCCGCTCTTCATCGCGTCCCGAGCCAGGTCGATGCGTCCCGAGGCGAGGGTCCCGAATTTCCAGCCGTCGGCCGCGTGCTCGAATCCCTCGAAATAGGTGGCCATTCCCTCGGCGTGCCAGGAAGGGAGACTCGAAGGCGCGGCGACGCGGAAGTAATAGAGGTGCGCGGCCTCGTGGACCATTGTCTGCAGGAAGAGCTGCTCGTTCCCGGTCTTGTTCCAGCCGACGACGACGTTGGTTTCCGAGGTGGCGAATCCGGCTGCGTTCAGTTGCGCCTCAGCCTTGTTCTCCGCGCAATGCCGGCGGTAGTCCTCGTACTCGCGGAACGCCCAGAGTTCCATCTTCGAGCCCACGGGGAGGGAAGGCTCCTTCATGAACCAGAAGTCGCGGAATTCCGACCACGCCTTCTCGGCGACCGACGCGAGTTCTTTCGCGAACGCTTCGCCCTGGTTGGTGCGGATCTTGTAGTGAGCCGTCTCCTCGGTCCAGGCGTCCGCCCACTTTCCCCGCACCGCGGCACAGTCCTCCGCGCTCATCCACTGGTCCTTGTAGCGGCGAAACCCGGCGGCGAGCAGCGCCTTCTCGTCGTTCGGGACCCATTTGCCGCTCACGAGGATCAGGCCGCGCGCGAGCTTTTCGCGGTCCTCGGGAGTGACCCATTGGCGCTGGAAGCGTACGAGTCCCTTCTCGAGATTGGTTCTTTCCTCCGGCGTCACCCAGCGCCCTTTGAACAGGACGAAGCCGCCCCCGGGCAGAGCTCGAGGCGCGCGACGGTCGTCTTGAAGACGCCTCCCTTGTTGACGGCCGCCACCAGCTTGGCGTGAGCCGCCGCCATGCCCCTGATCTCCTCGACGCGCGCCTTGATGCCGGCCGTACGCACGGGGGAGACGATCGTCGGGAGGAGCTTCTCGTACTCCTTCACCGCGCGGGTAAATTCGTACCGGCGCGCCAGCGTCTCGATCTCGGCTACCGTCAGGAGGTGCGTCGCGAGCTCGTACGTCAGCCGCGCAGGGTCGGCCTTCGCTTCGGTCGCGATCTCCCGGTCGATGGACGCCACGAACTCCGACAGCCCCTCGATACGCTTCGCGTGCGCCGACAGGTACGGGTTCAGGCGGCGCGCGTCGTGAACGCAAACGTCTTCACGGTCTGGCGGCACGCGTTTTCAAGGCAGCCGAGCGCTTCGTCGGCGTGGTACAGCTCGCCGGCCCCGGGTGTACCGAGGAGATACCCGTAGGCGACGTCGCGCGGGAGCAGGCCTTGATCGCCGCTTCGTTGTCACCGCGCGAGAACGCCTCGTTCCCCTCGAGCTGCGCCTTGCGGGCGGCCTCTCGATCCGCGGCAGCCGGCAGGACGAGCAGGGAGCAGAATAGGAACGTCCACAGCAGATTCTTCATGAAGCCTCCACCGGCTCGCGTTGCGGGCCGGGAGGCATTATAGGGCCCGGCCTGTGGGACAGAAGAGCCGGCACTGTATTGACTCCGTTTCCTGCGGAACCTAAAATCGGGGATACACACGGGGACGTTATGAATGTGTAGAAGGAGCAACGAGTGCGCAGGACCAACATCGTCATCGACGACAGGCTCGTCCGGCGGGTCATGAAACTCCTGGGAGCATCCACGATACGGAAGACGGTGGATCTCGCCCTTCATCGGGTTGCCGATCAGGCCGAGGCGTATGAAGGTCTGCGAAAGCTCCGGGGGAAGGTCCGCTGGGAAGGCGATATCGACGCGTTGCGGAGGTCCCGCGTTTGATTCTCATCGACTCGGCGGTCTGGGCGGAATGGCTGAACGGAACCTCCAGCGCGCATGTGCAGCGCCTGGAACGCGCGATGGGGTCAAACGAGCCCCTGGCCCTGACGCCGCTCATCCTGACCGAGGTGCTCCAGGGCATCAGGGACGACCGCTCGTTCGATGCGGTCCGGAATACGCTGGGGAAGTTCCCAATGTTCGACCTCGACTGGCAGGGCCACATTGAGGCCGCGAAGCTGTTTCGCAGGCTCCGAAAGGCAGGGCTCACCGTTCGGGGCACGATTGACGTCCTGATCGCGCAGACTTGCCTGGAACGAAACTGCCCGATCCTCAGCCCCGACCGTGATTTCGCTGCGATCGCGAAGCACTCTGCGCTCAGGCTCTGCGCGATCTGAGCGACGCCGGAATCTACTCCGTGCTGACCGTCTCCGCCTTGCCCTTAAGCGCCGCTTCCATCGCATGCCACGCCAGCGTCGCGCACTTCACGCGCACGGGGAACTCGGCGACGCCGGCGAAGACGGCGAGTTTGCCGAGGTCTTCGCCCGACGCGGGCTTGCCGGGTTCGCGGGTGACCATGGCGTGGTACTTGCGGAAAAGGTCTTCCGCCTCGGCCTTCGATTTCCCGAGGATCTCCTGCGTCATGATCGAAGCGGCGGCGCGGGAGATGGCGCAGCCGTTCCCCATGAAGCCGATGTCGGCGATTTTGTCGCCGTCCAGTTTGAGGAAGACCTGGATGTGGTCGCCGCAGAGGGGGTTGGCGCCGGAGGCCTTGTGCGTGGCGTCGGGGATGAGCTTGAAGTTTCGCGGACGCTTGTAGTGCTCGAGGATGACGTCGCCGTACAGCTCGGTGAGGTCGCTCATGCGTGGAAGACCTCCACGACCTTGCGAAGGGCGGTTTCCAGGGCGAGGGCTTCCTCGGGGGTGTTGTAGAACGCGACGGAAGCGCGCGCGGTGGCGGGGATGCCGAGGCGGGTCATGACGGGCTGCGCGCAGTGGTGGCCGGTGCGGATGGCGACGCCTTCGCGGTCGGCGATGGTGCCGATGTCGTGGGGGTGGATGCCTTCGAGCACGAACGAGGCCACGCCGGCCTTTTCCTTCGCGGTGCCGACGAGCCGGGCGCCCGGGACGCGGCCGATGGCCGCTTCGAACACCAGGAGAAGCGTCTTCTCGCGCGCGCCGATGCGGTCCATGCCGATGGCCGACAGGTAGTCGATGGCGGCGCCGAGTCCGACGACGCCCTCGATGTTCGGGGTGCCGGCTTCGAACTTGGCGGGGACCTCGGCCCAGGTGGATTTCTCGAAGCTGACGCTCGAGATCATGTCGCCGCCGCCCTGCCACGGAGGAAGCGATTTCCAGAGGGCGAGCGGGGCCCAGGCGACGCCGATGCCCGTCGGGGCGCACATCTTGTGGCCGCTGAAGATGTAGAAGTCGGCGCCGATGTCGCGGACGTCGACGGGCTGGTGCGGGACGGCCTGGGCTCCGTCAACGAGCACGGTCGCGCCCGCGGCCTTCGCCATCGCCGCGATCTTCTTTATCGGCGTCACCGTCCCGAGCGCGTTCGAGACGTGCGTGACCGCCACGATCTTCGTCTTCGGTGAGAGCAGCTTCGCATACTCGTCGAGCAGCAGTTCGCCGGCGTCGCTCATCGGTATGACGCGGATGGTCGCGCCCTTCTCCTCACAGAGAAGCTGCCACGGGACGATGTTCGAGTGGTGCTCGAGCGCGGAGAGGATGACCTCGTCCCCCTTCCCTACTTTCAGCCGCCCGAACGTCTGCGCGACGAGGTTGATTCCTTCCGTCGCGCCGCGGACGAACACGCATTCGCGCGGATCGGCGGCATTGATGAAGCGCGCCACCTTCGACCTCACGCCTTCGTAGGCGATCGTGGCCTGCTCGGAGAGCCAGTGGACGCCGCGGTGGATGTTCGCGTTGTGCAGCTCGTAGTATTCGCGCACGGCGTCGATGACGACCTGAGGCTTCTGGCTCGTCGCGGCGTTGTCGAGGTAGACGAGCGGCTTCCCGCGAATCGACTGCCGAAGCGCCGGGAAGTCCGCGCGGATCCGGGCCCAGTCCGGCTCAGGCCCCGCGGGCACGGCGGCGGCTTCCGGCTTCGCGGCGGTCTTCGACATCACGCACCCCTTCCGGCATCCAGCAGGCGCTGCACGATCGAGCGGTCGAGCCACTCGCGCGTCTCCGGAATCGCGAAGTTGACGAGCACGTCGCGCGCGAACGCGTACGTCAGGATCCCCCGCGCGACTTCCGGTGCGAGCCCCCGCGTGCGGCAGTAGAACACCATCTCCTCGTCCAGCTGCCCGACCGTCGCCCCGTGCGTGCATTTCACGTCGTCCGCGAAAATCTCCAGCTGCGGCTTCGTGTCCACGCGCGCGTCGTCCGACAACAAGAGGTTCTTGTTCGTCTGCTTCGCGTCCGTCTTCTGCGCGTCTTCGCGCACGAACACCTTGCCGTTGAACACCACGTGCGAGCGGCCGTTCAGGATCGCCTTGTAGAACTCGCGCGAAGGGCAGTTCGGGACCGCGTGGTCGATCACCGTGTGGTGGTCGATGTGCTGGTGGCCGGAAGCGATCGACAGGCCGAAGAACTGCGCTTCCGCGCGCTCGCCCGCGAGGAACGCGCCGAGATCGTGGCGGAAGAACTCCGCGCCGGTCACGGCGCTGCATTCCTGGAAGAACGAGCCTTCCGCGAGCCGCGACTGCGTGTTGGCGACGTGGAAGGCGTTCCCGCTCTCGGCCTCGATGCGAACCGACGAGAGGCGCGCGCCGCGGCCGAGGTCCACCTCGGTGACGGCGTTGGTGAAGTACAAGTCGCAGGACGGCGAAGCGTACGCCTCGACGAGGGAAATCTGCGCGCCGGCGCCGAGGATGAAGAGGTGCCGCGGGTGGCTCGCGAGGTAAGACTCGTGGGAAAGATGCAGCACGAGGAGCGGCGTCTCGAAAACCTTCCCGTCGGGCACGTAAACGAATGCGCCGTCCTGGAAGAGCGCGGTGTTGAGGGCCGTGAACGCGGTTGCGCCGGGCTTCGCAAGCTTGCCGAGCCTCGGTTCAACAAGCGAGCGGTGCTTCTCGAGCGCTTCGGCGAGGCCGCACGCGATGACGCCGGAGGGAAGCCCTTCGAGGCTCGAGAGTTCGCGCGAGAAGAACCCGTCTACCATCACCAGGCGCGGCGACTTCTCCAGCCCGAACGTGAACATCTTCGCCGTGTTCGCGACGAGCGCGTCCTTCTTCGGCTCGAGCGACTGCCGGAAGCCGGTCTTCACGAGCGTTTCGACGCTCGTGTAGCGCCATTCCTCGTCCGCCGTCGTCGGAAACCCACGCTCGCGGAACGCCGTGGCGCCGAGCTTCCGCAGCTCCGTGGCCCACGGAACGCGCTTCCAGCCCTCGCTCCGCTCCCCTGCCTCGAGGTGGGCGGGCCAGCAACCGCCGAGGACGGCGGGTTTATCGATGGCGGCCGTGCTCATCGCGCCCCCGCGGCAGCGGGCTCCTTGACCCAGTCGTAGCCGCGCTTCTCGAGCTCAAGCGCGAGTTCCTTGCCGCCTGACTTGACGATCTTCCCGTCCGACAGCACGTGCACGAAATCCGGCACGATGTAGTTGAGGAGGCGCTGGTAGTGCGTCACGACGAGGAACGCGCGGTCCTTCGAGCGCAGCTTGTTCACGCCGTCGGCGACGGTGCGGAGGGCGTCGATGTCGAGGCCGGAGTCGGTTTCGTCGAGGATGGCGAGCTTCGGCTCGAGGACGGCGAGCTGGAAGATCTCGTTGCGCTTCTTTTCGCCGCCGGAGAAGCCCTCGTTGACAGGACGGTTGAGGAGCGCTTCGTCGATGTGGAGGATCTTGGACTTCTCTTTCAGCAGCTTGGTGAAGTCCATCGCGTCCAGCTCAGGCTCGCCCTTGTGCTTGCGGATCTCGTTATATCCCGCGCGCAGGAAGTACGAGTTGGAAACGCCCGGGATCTCCACCGGGTACTGGAACGCGAGGAAGATGCCGTTCTTGGCCCGGTCCTCGGGCGACTTCTCGAGGAGATCCTCGCCGAGGTAGGTGATCGATCCGGAAGTGACCGTGTAAGACGGGTGCCCGGCAAGCGCCTGCGCGAGCGTGCTTTTGCCGGAGCCGTTCGGGCCCATGATGGCGTGGACTTCCCCGGCCTTCACGCTGAGCGAGAGGCCCTTGAGAATTTCCTTCTTCCCGACCGAAGCATGCAGATCCTTGATCTCAAGCATTCCGATCCGTTCCTTTCGTGTTCACTCGCAACTCCGTTACCCGACGCTCCCGTCCAGGCTCACCCCAAGCAGCTTCTGCGCTTCAACCGCAAACTCCATCGGCAGCTCGCGGAACACTTCCTTGCAGAACCCGTTCACGATCATGTTGATCGCGTTCTCCGTCGAGACGCCGCGCTGCTTGCAGTAGAAAATCTGGTCCTCGCTGATCTTCGACGTCGAGGCCTCGTGCTCCACCTTCGCCGTGGAGTTCTGCACCTCGATGTACGGGAACGTGTGGGCGCCGCAGCGGTCGCCGATCAGAAGAGAGTCACACTGCGTGTAGTTCCGCGCACCGGCCGCCTTCTTCAGCACCTTCACCTGCCCGCGGTAGGTGTTCTGCCCCTTCCCCGCGGAAATTCCCTTCGACACGATCGTGGACCGCGTGTTCTTCCCGATATGGATCATCTTCGTCCCGGTGTCGGCCTGCTGGCGGTTGTTCACCACGGCGACGCTGTAGAACTCGCCGACCGAGTTGTCCCCCTGCAGGATCACGCTTGGGTACTTCCACGTGATTGCCGACCCCGTTTCCACCTGCGTCCAGCTGATCTTCGAGTTTGCGCCGGCGCACTTGCCGCGCTTCGTCACGAAGTTGTAGATCCCGCCCTTCCCTTCCTTGTCGCCGGGATACCAGTTCTGCACCGTCGAGTACTTGATGTTCGCGTTTTCCGCCGCGACGAGTTCCACGACCGCCGCATGAAGCTGGTTCGTGTCGCGCTTCGGCGCCGTGCACCCCTCGAGGTACGACACCGTCGCGCCTTCCTCCGCCACGATCAGCGTCCGCTCGAACTGCCCCGTGTCCGCGGCGTTGATGCGGAAGTACGTCGACAGCTCCATCGGGCACTTGACGCCCTTCGGGATCCAGCAGAAGGAGCCGTCGCTGAAGACGGCGCTGTTGAGCGAAGCGAAGAAGTTGTCGTTCGTGGGGACGACGCTGCCGAGGTACTTGCGGATGAGCTCGGGGTGCTTCTGCACCGCTTCGCTGAACGAGCAGAAGATGATGCCTAGTTTTTCCAGGTAGTCCTTGCAGGTGGTCGCGACGCTGACGGAGTCGAAGACGGCGTCGACGGCGACGTTGGAGAGGCGCTTCTGCTCGTCGAGCGGGATGCCGAGTTTCTCGTAGGTTTTGACGAGCTCGGGATCGACCTCGTCCATGCTTCCCTTTTTCAGGTTCTGCTTGGGGGCGGAGTAGTAGCTGCAGGCCTGGTAGTCGATGGCCGGGTAGGTGACGTTGGGCCAGGTCGGCTCGGTCATTTTCTTCCACTGGCGGAAGGCGTTGAGGCGCCAGTCGGTGAGCCAGGATGGCTCGTTTTTCTTGGCCGAAATGATGCGGACGACGTCCTCGCTGAGGCCCTTGGCGATGGTCTCAGACTCGATTTCGGTGACGAACCCCCACTTGTATTCCTTTGTGGCGAGTTCTTCGACGGGTTCCACGGTGATTCTCCTGACAACCTAAAACAGGACTAAATTAGTCCTATTCCTGTCGCGAAAGATCGGGGGCACCTCCGCTGCGCCTCTCCGATCCCCATCGAAGCAACGCGGCGATGATGCCCCCGCCGAGCCTTGAGTGTATGGGATTGGCTAAGCGTGTCAAGCGAGGCCCGGGAGCGGTCTACACGACAGCCCTAAGCCTGTTCTTCTCCGTCGCCGCCTTCTCCAGCGCCCCTTCCACCAACCCCTGGAACCCCGCCGCATCCATGACCGGCGTCGGAAATGCCCCGATGCCGATGCTGACCGAGATCTTCCCGCCCGGCATCTCTTCGCGGTTCGCGAACTGCGAGTTCGCGACCATCGAACGGATCCAGTCCGCCATTTCCATCGCCTTCTCCTGGTCCGTCTCGGGCATCAGGATCGCGAACTTGTCGGGGCCGAAGCGCACAAGCAGATCGGTGTCGCGGACCTGGGCCTGGAAAATCCTGGCGATCCCCTGCACGAGCTGGTCGGCCGACTGCCTTCCGAAGGAGCCCGCGTACTTGTCGAGCCAGTCGACTTGCGCGACAGCCAGCGCGACGGGGCGCTCCGCCCGTTTCGCCCGCTTGAGCTCTCGCGCGAACATCTCGTCGAAGAGTTTCCGCGAAGCAAGCCCCGTGAGCGCATCGACGGTCGCGACCGCTTCGGCCCCCCTCTGGACGGCGGCCGCCTGGGTCCGCAGATCGCCCGCGGCGGCGACGAGGCCGCCGAGGTCGCGCTCGAGCTCGCGGATGCGCGAGGTCAGCGCTGCCACGGCGCTCGCGTCGCGACGGGCCGAGGCGATGAAGAGCGCGACGACGCCGCACCCGAGCGCCGCGGCAGAGCGGACGGCATCGGCGAGCTCGCGGGGGCCTCCACGCGGCGGTTTGAGAAGCGCCGGGACCGCAAGGGCGAGCGCGAGCGCGACAAGGACCGCGGTGAGGCGCGCAATGAACACGGCGTGCGGGTCGGAACCGCCGCGCACCGCCAGCGAGCGCGCCCGGAGCGCCGCCCACAGGGCCATCACGGCAAAAATAACGCATCCCACCGCGTGAACCGTCTGCGGCACCGCGAGCGAGAACGAGCGGACGCTTCCCGGATCAGGCATCGGCCGCCTCCTCCCCATCCGGGTGCTTCGAGTCGTGCAGGGCGAGGAGCGCGAACACTCCGGCCGCCAGGAGCAGGATGACGTCGAACTGCAGGTAGTAGTACACCTCCCCGCGGCCGCCGATCGGAATGAAGCGCGCGCCTTCGGCCAGCGGGTCGCCCTTCTCGGTCAACGGGTAGTACCGCACCGGCGCGACGGTCCCGTCCGGCAGGTGCTGCTCCTGGATGCTCGGGTTTCCACGGATCGGCTTCCCGTCCGCCTCGATGATCGAGCCGACGTCGCTCGACTCGGGGAGGGCGATCGTCGCGAGCCGCGACAGCGTCCACAGGCTCAGGCAGAGGCACGCGACCTGCCAGTAGCGCCACGACGCGCGCTTCACCAGCCCGTCCGCCTGCAGCCGCGCGGCCGCGTACAGCGCCCCCAGGAAGAACATGCCGTAGCCGACCACCTGGAACCAGAACGGCCCGGTGTAGAAGATGGACGATTGATCGGCCAGCAGGGTCACGCCGGGTAGGATAACGGCATGAAACGGCGACTCGTTTTGTTTTTCGCAGCGGCCGCGGCTTTCGGCGTGGCGCTGCGCGCGGAGGATCCGCCGAAGGAAGTGCCGACGGCGAAGGCGGAGGGGCCCCTTCTCGACAAGGCGGTCCTGAAGCGTCTGGAGCAGGCGCTGGATTGCGTGAATCTCTCGGTTGAGGACCTCGGGTGGGACAAGCGGCCGCTTTCCGACGACTGGCGGCTCGCGTGCGTGAACGACACGCTCGACCATCCGCTGGCGCTGGCGGACTACGCGCAGCGGGCGGAGAAGGAATTCGCCGACGACCCGTCGGCGGCCGTGCTCAACGGCGCGGCGTGGCTCGACTTTGAGCCGGCGAAGCTCCAGGTCCTGCGCGACGAGAAGTTCGGGATGGAGCTCCCCATCCAGCCGGCCGCCGCGCGCGACATCATGCTCGCGGCGCTCCGCGAATGGCGTTTCGCTGAATCCCAGCGCCTTTCGGCAATGGAAGCGCTCGACGATGCCGACGAAGCATCGCTCGCGAAGGACGGCGTGCGGCTCTATGCGGACGAATCGGAAGAAGCGTGGGACAGCACGGCGGTGCTGGCGGTGGCAAAGAAGATCGACCTCGCGGGCCTGGTGCGCGCCGAAGCGGCGCTGGCCGGTGCCGTGAAAATGCTGCGAAGCGCGGCGGCGAAGATCGACGGCGCGGCGTGGAAGTCGGACACGTGGAGGCTGCCGAACATGGCGGCATACCCGGAACTGAAGGGGCTGACGGTTGCGATCGGCGGGCCCGGGCCGGACCGGCACACGGCGGACCTCGTGATCGACGCGGGGGGAGACGACGAATACACGGGGTGCCGCTTCGTCCTGGACCTCGGCGGCGACGACACGTATCGCGGGTGCGGCAAGGGCATGGTTGCGATCGGGCTGATCGTGGATCTGGCGGGAAACGATCGCTACATCGACAAGAACATCGCGCAGGGCGGGGCGGCTTTCGGGGCGTCGCTGCTCGTCGATGTCGCGGGGGACGACCGCTACGAGGCGGACCAGTGCTCGCAGGGCTCGGCGTTCTACGGCGTGGGGATGCTGTTCGACCTCGCGGGAGACGACGGGTATCGCGGGGCGCGGCACGTGCAGGGCTTCGGGGGGGTCAAGGGACTGGGCGTCCTGTCGGACGTCGCGGGGAACGACACTTACTACGCGGGCGGCAAGTACTCGCATGCGCCGCTTCTGCCGGAGAATTTCCAGTCGCTCTCGCAGGGATTCGGGTTCGGACTGAGGCCGAACGTTTCGGGCGGCATAGGGATCCTCGCGGACCACGCGGGGAACGACCAGTACACGGCGGAAGTGTTCGGGCAGGGGGCGAGCTACTGGTTTGCGCTCGGGTTGCTCATCGACTCGGCGGGGCACGACAAATACGACCTGTACCAGTACGGTCAGGGATCGGGAATTCACCTGTCGAGCGCGGCGCTCTTCGACCGCGCGGGCAACGACGCGTATTCGTGCAACAACGGCGTCGCGCAAGGGTGCGGCCACGACTGGGCGGCGGGTATGCTGCTCGACCTCGCGGGGAACGACTACTACCAGGGCGCGGGGATGACGCACGGCGGCGCGAACGCGAACGGCTTCGGGATCCTCATCGACCGCGCGGGCGACGACGCTTACTCCGGCGTCCGGCCGGAGTGCCAGGGATTCTCGTTCCAGAGCCGCGGGACGTTCGGGCTTGGCGTGCTGCTGGATCTCGGCGGGAAGGACAAGTACTCGCAGGGCGGGAGGGACGGCACGGCGTGGACGAAAACCACGCTCGGCGTCGGCCTGGATTGCGAGGAAGCGAAATGAGAGTTGCGACGATCGGCCTGTTCATGGCGGCGTTCATGTCGGGGACGGCATGCGCAGAGGATCTCGACCTTGAAGGTTGGTGGCGCGACGCCTGCCTCTGGGAGGTCGGATCCAATCTTGAAAAGGTGCCGGCGGCGCGGAAGAAGCTCATCGAAGCGGGGGCGCCTACGCTCGATTTCCTCATCCCCGGCAAGCTCACAGCCGCCGACACGATCATCACGCGGGCATTGAGCATGGTCATCACCGGGATCGCCGGCACCGCGACCCAGAAACCGCAGAGCCCTGAGCTCCGGAACAAAGCCCTCGCCGGGCTCATCAACGCCCTCACCTCCACGGACGCCGTGACCCGTCGAAACGCCGCCGACCTCCTCGGGCAGATGGGCGCAACCGAAGCGGCCGACCGGATCGCACCGCTCCTCAAGGACAAGGAGGCCCGCGGCGGCGCGCTGGCCGCCCTGGGCGCGCTCAAAGCCGAGTCCTGCGTCCCCGACATCGCTGAGATGGCCCGCGACGCCACGGTTACAGAACGCGGAAGATTCACAGCCGTGGCCACCCTCGGCGCCATCGGGGGCAGGCTCGCACAGGAAGCGCTTCTCTCGTTCCTGTCCGACAAGACGGCCACGGTCCGCTTTGCCGCCCAGTACGCCCTCGAGGCTCTCAGCTCCACCGGCGCGCTCGTCGCGAAGCTCCGCGACCCCGACCGCCGCGCCCGTCTCCACGCCATCTCCGCCCTCGGCCGCATCGGCGATCGCTCCACCCGCGCCGACCTGAGGCCGCTTCTCGACGACCCCGACGCCACCGTACGCGGATTTGCCGTCGAAGCGCTTTCTTCGATGCAGAAGCCTTCGGACGCCGCGTGGATCCGGGAGAGAATGCGGTCGGAGAAGGACGAGTTCGTGAAGGGCAAGCTGATCGAAGCCATGAAGCGTGTCGAGTCGGGCGGGACGGAGTAAGACTACTTTCGATGGGAGGCCGATCCATGAGCTCACTGAATTCCCGCAGCTGCAAACCGTGCAAGAAGGGAACGCCCGCTCTCGACTCCGCGGCGGCGAAGTCGCTTCTCGCCGAGCTCCCCGGGGACTGGAAGATCACCGGCGGCACGAAGCTCGAGAAGGAGTTCAAGTTCCCGAATTTCAAGGAGGCGCTCGCCTTCACGAACAAGGTGGGCGAGATCGCCGAGCGCGAGGGGCATCACCCGGACATCCACCTCGGCTGGGGGCGTGTGAAGCTGGAGATCTGGACGCACTCGGTCGGCGGGCTGTCGGACAACGACTTCATCCTGGCGGCGAAGCTCGAGGGGTAAGTCGGGGACAATTTTCCGCCGGGCGACGCGTTCCTGCATGCGTCCCCCTGGAGGAGAACCCTGTGAAGTCACTCGCGGCCGCCCTCATCGTGATCGCCGCCGGAGCGTTGCCGGCATGGGCGCAGGGTGGGCGCCCCCCGAGCCTGGCGGAGATGTGGAGCCGCGGAAAGGCGGAAGGCCGCGGGAGTGTGAAACTGACGGTTTCGCCGATGGACCCATCGGCGCTGGAGACCTACGTCCCCTACGGCCTGATGGTCGGGGAGCACGTGACGCCAATCGACCATGCGTACCTCGTGCCGAAGAACATGCGTGAAACGAAGCGGGACCAGTTCGACGTCCTCGCTCCGGCGGACGGAAAGGTCGTACTGATCGAGCATCGCACACGGATGGAGGGGACGGACTCCGCAGGGCACGAGTACGACGACTGGCGGCTGGTGCTCGAACACACGGGGACGTTTTACACCTACTACGATCTGCTCACGAGCGTAGAAGAGGCCATCACGAAGGGAATGACACCGGAGGGCGGCGGGCAGCGCCTGACGGGACGAGTCGCGGTCAAGGCGGGCCAGCGGATCGGGAAAATCGGAACGCGCACGCTGGATTTTGGCGCCGTGAACACGGAGGTCACGCTCCAGGGATTCGCGATACCAGAACACTACGAACGGGAGCCCTGGAAAATCCACACCGTCGACCCCTTCGACTATTTCACCGAACCGGTCCGGACGCAGCTCCTTGCGATCAACCCGCGGACGAAGGGGCCGCGCGGCGGGAAGATCGATTTCGACGTCGACGGAAAGCTCGTGGGCAACTGGTTCCTCGCCGGCACGAACGGCTACGCGGGCGGCGGCGACAAGCGCGGCTACTGGGCCGGCCACGCCTCCTTCGTCTACCACCACATCGACGCGGACAAGATCGTGGTCTCGCTCGGCGACTGGGGCGGCAAGTGCCAGCAGTTCGGCGTTCGCGGCAATGGCCCGGACCCCGCGACCGTCGGCAAAGAAGCGGGTGTTGTGAAGTACGACCTCGTCATGATCGTGAAACCGAACGGCGCGAAGCCGTTCGAGGGGATGGATCCGCGCTCCATGGGCGTACTGCTCGTGCAACTCGTCGAAGCCCGGAAACTGAAGCTCGAAGCGTTTCCCGGGAAATCGCCGGACGAGGTGAGGGGATTTTCGGAAGCGTCTACTACCTACGAACGCTGATCCGTCAGTAGTTCTCCAGCACGTACGCCACCCACTGCGCGTCCAGCTCCGCAAAGCTCGCCACGCCGAACGCCGTCTTGATCGCGTCTTCCTGCGAGGCGCCGCCCGCCAGAGCCTTCACGAATTCGAAGAACTCCTTCTTGCGCGCGGCGAGCATCCACTCCACGAGGCTCCACCCTTTCACGCCTTTGGGGCCGTCGAGGGCGTTGAGTCGCGCTTCGAGCACGTCGCGGATCGGCGGATTCTTTCCGGACTTCACGAGGTCCTTGACGAGGACTTTCCAGTCCAGGACATCGTCCCAGCTCACGCCTCCCTGGGCCGCCGTCTCGAACGCGATGCAGTTCGTCATGGCGGACTTCGTGAGGAAGTACGTGAACCAGTACGGGATCCCCTCTCCCAGCCATGGTGGGCAGTTCTCGATGCCGAATTGGTTCGCCCAGTAGAACTCGATCGTGCAGTGCACGGCCCAGTCGCCCATGAGCGAGAACTCGTTTTCGCCCTGCCGGACTTCAAAGGTCAGCGGGTCGAACTTCGTCCAGCCGGACATGGCGTTGATCTGGTCGAACTCGCGCCCGGTCAGACCCACGAATTTCGAGAGGAAGGCCTTGTGGTCGTCCTTCGATTTGAGAAACACGCCGTGCACCGGCGCCTCCAGCGCGTCCGCGGGCAACTCGAATGTCTCCAGGAACGACAGGCGCGCCGCCTCGCACGTCTTTATCAGCGTCGTCAGTTCGCCGTCGGAGAACATGCCCTCGAACTGGAAGTACTTCGAGTGCCGCTTCGCGAGCGCCCACCCGGTCTTCATCTCCAGATCGCTTCCCTCGCTGACCTTCTTGCCGGCGTCGGCCGCCGCGATCCGTTTCGTCTCCGCGGCGCGCCTCTCGGCGTCCCCCGGGCAGACCCAGGCGCTCCCGTCCTTGACCCAGCCGCATCCTTCGCGCGCCTTGTCGCTCGTCTCGTCGTAGTACAGGACGCTCTTCCACGCCAGCTTCGCCTCCGCCTTCAGTCCCTTTTTCGCCGCCCACTCCGCAACGGTGGCGTATTCCTTCGCGCACCGGTCGCGCGCCGGCTGCCTCTTCGCGTAGTACTCGTCGTGCGCCTTCTCGACCACGTCCGGCGAACCCTCGTTCCGGTCCTTGATCTTCGCCGAAGGGTCCTCGACCCACGCGCCCCCCTCGTACTTCCACATCAGCCCCTTTTTCGCGTCCGTACACCCCGCGTCCAGCGACAGCGCGCGCCGATACTCGATCAGCGCCTCGGCGTGCAGCTTCTTCCCCGTGCAGAACTTCCCCAGCGTCACGTGCTCGCGCGCCACCTTCTCCCCCGCCGCCTTCATCTTCTGGTCGAAGTCCTTCTTCGGGTCGGGAGCGACCTGGGCGAGCGCGGTGGAGATCGCGAAGAAAGTGAAAAACGCGGCAGGCAGCAGTCGCATCGTGGGCTCCGGAATTCGGGAAGGCCGGATCTTACCGTGGCGAGAGCTCGAGAATCTCAACGATCGGGTCCGGCGACTCAAGGCGCTTCGCCCCCGCCCCGACGAGCCGCTCGAAATTCCCCCGCGTGATCTCCGGATCCAGCCCGTAGGTCCGCTTCAGCCGCTCCGCCTCGTCCCAGTTCGCGATGACGAGCGTGATGCCGGAAGCGCGCATCGCTGCGAGCGCCTTCGCGGGATCGCCGCCCGCGGCGCGCCAGAAGCGCGCGAACGGGCTTGTCTCGAACGGGTCGGCGTAGACGCACGCGCCCGGGACGTAGAAGGCCCGCGCCTCGGCGACGAGAAGAGCCTTGTGGCCCTTGAGCCCCTCGAATTTCTCCGCGAGAAACATCGGTTCCGCAAGCGCGACGGCCGCGGTGGGCGGAGAACCCGCTTCTGCCCCGCGCCACAGGAGCTGGCCGTGCCAGGCCGTATGCCCGATCGCGAGAAGCGATACGGCGGGCCAGGCGAAGCGTGCGGGGATCGCGGCGGCGCCGAGCCCCGCGGCGAAAGCGAGGGGGATGGTGAGCGGTTGCAGGAAGCGCGGCTGGAGGTGGGTCGCGCTGATCCAGAACAGGATCTGCATCAGCGCAAACACGCCGGCCCCGGCGGCGAGCGCCCGCGTCGGCCGCTTCGAGAGCGCGAGTCCAAGTCCCGCGAGCACGGCGGCCAGCCAGGCGAAGCCGTATCCCGGGTCGCCGACGCCGCTCTTCCAGAGAGCGGTCACTCGATCTCCCGCGGAGGCGCGGGGAAAATGTCCGTTGATGAAGCGCCACTCTTGCGTCTCGCCCCAATGGGCGCGGCCGAGGACGCGAGTCGCGAAGGGAAAGACCGGGTTGCCGGTCCAGGCGGCGTTGCGCACGAGGTAGGGTGCGTGGACGAGGAGGCCGGCCGCGCAGAAGACGAGCGCGGCGAGGGCGAGCCGTTTCGGCGGCGTGCGCGGTGCGGCGGGTTCGCGATCCCGGAATGCCGCCGCGGCGGCGAGCGCCGGGAGAAACAGGAATCCGGCCGCGGTGAGCTTGGTCCCGACGGCGGCGCCGGCGCAGAGGCCTGCGGCGGCCATGACGCGGTGCGTCATCGGCCCCTCCCAGAGGAGGACGAGCGCGCCCAGGCCGAGGAACGCCGCCGCCTGCTCGTTGTAGGCGAGCGACCCGGTCACGAGATTCCAGGGGACGCAGAGGTACGTCGCCGCCGCTGCGGCTCCTGCGACCGGGGAGCCCGCGCGGGCGCCGGCCCAGAGACCGAGAAGCGCCGCGGTCCCGACCGCGAATGAAGCGTGCAGCCACTGTGCGCCGAGCATTCCTTCGAACGCCCCGCCGCGAAGCGAGAACATTCCCAGCGTGAGCATTTCGAAGTTGAGCGGAAGGTAGCCGTACAGGTTGTGGGGAAGCGCGCGGATCGCACCGGACGCAAGCCACTCCCGGGGCACCTGCAGGTGGTACTCGAGGGCGTCGTAGCCTTTGGCTTCTGAGGGCCAAAGCATCCCGGGAGGAAAGGACGCGGCGACCAGGAGGACCGCGACGAGCGGCGCGGCGATTGCGACGCCGGGGTGCGAAAAAATGGAAGCCGCGCGCCCCGGCAGCGATTTCAGGTCGCGCCCGACGAGTGCCGCGACACAGCCCCCGAGGAGTAGGATCACGACCACCGGAGCGAAGATGAGTCCGGCAAGTCCGAGAAGGTGGAGGGCCGTCATAAGCGCGGCGAAGCCGAGCCCGCCTTCGAGAGCGAAGCGCGCTGCTGCGGGAGCGCGGCTCGCATCGAATGGATCGGGCCCGCGGCCGAGGACTGCGGCGCCGGCCAACCGCCCCAGCCCGAGCGCTCCTCCCCAGAAAAGCGCGACGGTGGCGCCTTCGAGCGCCGCGGTCAGCGCCCAGCCGCCCAGCGCACCGAAGGCTTCAAGCCGCCCCAGCGTCGCCAGCGCCGCGACGAAAAACGCCACGAGCGGGACGGCGGGAAGGAAGCGCTTCACGCCCGGATGCTAACCCGCGCGAAGAGCGTGCGGAAAGTGCGGTGAGTTGCGCCGGAATTGACGCGTTGCGTCAAAACGGCCCGCAGGGCCATCCCCGGGGCACCCTGGAGAGGGCATTTAAGGGGTGCGGGTGCGATGCGACGGTGCGTTTATGGAGGGTCTCCCTCGGAAGAGTCCCCCTGCCGGACCGAAATGTGAACAAGCCTGGAGACGAAGCGCCGAGGCTGCGTGGAGCACGGCTTTACGCTCTTGCATAACCGCTTCAATTACAACGAGTTACGTCCCGGATGACGCGCCGCGAGAGGGACCCTGCCCCTTTTCCCCCGTATGTGGAAAACCTGTGGAATGAGCGTCCGCCCCTCTCCTTACTCCTCTTCCTCCCGGTCCCCTTCTTTCGAGGCAAAAATGACCGCCCGCCCCGCTGCCGCCGCGCGAGTGAAGAACCCGGGTAGCCCGGAGAAATTCTCCCATGTGTCCTCAAAGTGCGCTTCCTTCAGCGCGAACCCGCACGCCTCCGCATCCATCCCGAAATACTTCTCGCGAAGCCAGTCCTTCGAAACGCCTCCCAGCGCCTGCGCCGCTTCCGCCACCTGGTCGGGAAGCACCAGCATGACGACGTCGTCCCTGTCTCCGCCGTAGAGGTGCTGGCCACCGAGGACCCCGTAGGCCAGCGGCCAGGGGCCCGCCTCGTATTCAAGCCGGCCGTTCGTGAGGCAGCGGTGAATCGCGTTCCACGACGTCTCCGTGTGATGCGACCACTCGTCGCCCTCCACGCCGGCGTCCTCCACGACTTCGCGGACGAATTCGAGAAGCGAGTCCGGGTCGGGAGCCTCGAGCACGCGCTTCAGCTCGTCGTCGTTCAGGGCAACATGAACTCCCAGAGTGCTCATGGATGATCCCTCCAGACAACCGCACGACCGGCACGCCGGCCATCACTCTACGCTTTCGCGCCTCGGTCTTCGCGGCAATCGACGGCGGACGCTTCTGCGCTCACCGCCCCGGCACTGCTATCAGCACCTGCGTCCCTGCGACGCGCTCCAGCCCGCTCACGCTGCTCCACCCCAGCATCCCCTCGGGGACGTGCGCCTTCTTCGCTTCCCCGCTCCTCACCGTGATCTTCGCGCCGAATCCGCGCGCGGTCTTGACGACCTGCCGGACGCCGTGGCCGCGGCCCGGGTCGTCGTGGCGCGAGCGGTGCTCCTCGAAGGCGGCGCGGATGGCGTCGAGGTCCGAGGGGTAGCGGTCGCCGTAGGAAGCGCGCAGCCCGCGCCCCGCGTCGGCGACGGCGATCTTGAGGATGTTCCGTCCCTGGAAGCGGTACCGGTGGGCGGCGATCCAGCCGGGGCCGCAGGCATGCTCGGGGATGTTGTGGCAGAGCTCGGCGAGGAGGATCGTGAAGTGGGCGGACTCGAGCGCGGTGAAGCCGAGGTGTTCGCCGAGGAACCGTGGGGCGCGCTTGTGGACCCGGTCGAGGAGGGCGGCGACGTCGGCGTCGGTTTCGATGCGCGTGAACACGAGCAGCGCGTCGGAGTCGCCCTCGGGAGGCGGCGGCTCGCCGGCGAGCGCGGCGGAGAATCCGACGCGGCGGAGCCAGCTTCGCGTCACGAGGGCGCGCGGCTCGGTCCAGTGTCCGCCCGTCGAGAGGTGAACGAGAAGCACGGCGGCAGCGGAGAGGTCTACCTTGTCGAAGTGGGAGAGGTCGAGGACGCGCCCGCGCGAGCGGACAAGCTCACCATCGAGGTCGTCGTGGGAGAGGCGCATCCCGCTTCAGAATCTCACCACGAACGCCGTCCCTCCCACCCCGCTCTCGACGGCGATGGTCCCGCCCATTTCTTCGGCGAGCCGTTTCACCGTCGCCAGCCCGAGGCCCGTTCCGCCCGGCTTGTCGCTGTTGAACGCGTCAAAAAGTTTCTGCTTCACCGCGTCCGGTATGCCGCCGCCCGTGTCCTCGACGCGCAGTTCCGCCTTCCCGTCCTTCGCGGACGTGGCAACCGTCACGCGCCCGCCCGCCGGCGTCGCTTCGAGCGCGTTGGCGACAAGATTGTCGACGATCCGCCGGACGCGCCCGGAGTCGCCTGTGAACAGGACCTCGCCGCCTCCCCGCGCCTCGAGCACGACGCCGCGATGTTCCGCGCGGGGCCTGAAGAGCTCCAGCGACTCCTTCACGACTGCGGGCAGATCGACGCGCTCCTTTTTCGGCGGTTCCGGCGCCGCGAGCGCCATCAGCTCCCCGATCGAGGCCTCGAGGCGCTTCACCTCCGTGACGATCCGTGCCAGCACTTCCTTGCGCCGCGCTTCCGCTTCGTCCCTTTCCAGCATCTGCGCCATCATGAGCACGCCCGCCAGCGGATTGCGCAGGTCGTGCGCGATGCCTGCCGCGACGCGGCCCGCGGCCGCCCATCTCTCGTCCTCGCGTTGTTTTCGCAGAGCCGTCTGCATCGCGTTGAACGCGGAAGCCAGCGCGGCGAATTCGTCCGAACCGGAAGACGGAACGTCGACGCCGAAGTCGCCCTTCTCGACCCGCCGCGCGCCTGCAACGAGCACGCCGACCGGCCGGAGAAGCGCCGCGCCGAGCCAGAAGCCGAGCACGACGACGCTGAGCGCCGCACCTCCCGCAAGCCACCAGAGCGGGCGCACCGCCTCCGACTTCGCGGCCTCGAGCGATTCCGAGTCGTACGCAAAGGCCAGCGTCGTGTCCTTCTCCGTGACCGCGACGACGCGGAACCGCCCCGCCGGCGCGAACGGCGTCCCGGTGCGCGCGGCCTTCGCGACGGCCTCGGTCTCTTCGCGCGGCAGCGTGGATCCGCGAACGCTTCCCGCAAACACCTGCACCACGTCCGCATCCACGACCGGCTTCACGCGTGCCAGCATCTCGGGCCCGTAGAGATTGCCCTGCAGCATGATCCCCCCCACCGTCTGCGCCTGCCCCAGCGCCCGCTCTTCCGCCATCCGCCGCGCCTGCGTGGCCGCGCCCCACAGGAGGAGAGCGGACGTCGCGGCGAACAGCGTGAGGAACGCGGCGACGAGGCGGGTGGAAGCGGAGCGGATCACTTCCGGATGCTACCGGATTTCCACGGGGGACCGGAGCAACCCGGGCAGCCGTCGAAGCGCTTCGAGGGTGCGGGCGCCGTGCCACGTGAGCAGTGAGCCGTCGAAGAGGCGCGCGGGGATTTCGCGGAGTGCGGGGATTTCGGAGCGCAGTGCGGCGACGTGGAACTCGTTGAAGGGGAAGGGTTCGTTGGGGAAGAGGAGGACGTCGGGGCGGGCGGCGGCGATTTCGGATCCGTCGAGAGTGAAGTACGTCCGGCGGTCCGCCGCGAAGGCGTTGTCGAGCCCGCACAGCCGGAGCAGGTCCGTCGCGTAGCAGTCCCCGCCGAGCGTCCACCAGGGCCCGCGCCAGATGAAGGCCACGGTGCGCCGGCGCGGCTCCGTGGAAGCGGCGAGGCGAGCGGACTCGTCCTCGATCAGCGAAGCCAGCGCCTCGGCTTTCGCCGGTTCGCCGCCAGCGACTTCCGCGAGCCTCTTCGCGAACGCGGGAACGTCCGCCACGCGTCGCGGGTCCGCGACCGCGACCGGCGCGAACTCCGAGATCGCCTCGACGTCCTCGCGGCGGTTTTCGTCGCGGCAGGCGAGGACGAGGTCGGGGGCTGACGCACGGATTGCCGCGAGGTCGGGATTCTTCGTGCCGCCCATGACGACCGCGCCGGGAGACGGCGGGCACCATGAAGTGCGTCCGACGACGCGTTCCGTGAGACCGAGCGAGTACAGCGTCTCGGTCCCGCTCGGGTAGAGGGAAACGATGCGGCGAGGCGGTGAAGGCGGAACGCCGCGCAACTCGAGAATGGGCGAGGTTTCGGGCAAGGACATTCCTGAAAGTTGCGGGCAGCGTATCGACGACGGCTTAAAGGCTTTGCCACAGAGGGCACAGAGGTCACGGAGAAAAAGGACTCGGGCAAAATCAGCCGCACATTGTGCCGCAGGTAGATTCGTTTTTCTCTGTGCCCTCTGTGCCCTCTGTGGCAACGCCGTTGAACACCGCCCTTAGAACTTCACGTCCTTCTCCGCAGCCACCACCGCCTTCGCCTCGTCCTGCTCCGGCGCCAGCTTGTACAGCAGCTTCAATTTCACCGTCCCCGCCGACGCCTTCGCTTCGAACTCCAGCACACGCGCTTCCTTGGGCTTGATCCGGTTGTTCTTCGTCCTCAGGTCGAAGATCTCGCGGTACTTCGCCGCTTCTTTCCCGTCGGCGCCGATCACCGTCACGACCAGCACGACCTCGCGCTCGCCTCCGCCGGGGAAGTTGTGCCCCGCGCCGTCGTTCGTGATGGTCACCTTCACTTTCCCGCCGGCGACCGAGGCGTCCACGAGCGCCGCCTTCTTCACCATCACGAGATCGTGCGCGCCCGGCATCGTGTGCTTGTGCGCGTCCTTGGGAAGCGCCCCCTTCTTGTCGTAGATCGCGCGTCGAACCTCGGGCATGTGACACGACTGGCAACTCTCCCCCTCCTTCTCGTACACGCTTCCCTTCCACGAGTCGTACTGGTTGTGATCCTTGTCAGTCCCGTGGCAGGAGATGCAGATGCGCGGGTCCGTTCCCATCGTCTTGTCCTGCTTGTTGAGGTGGCCCTTGATCATCTGGTCGGCCGGAAGGGGCCCGACGATGGTCCCGATGTCGTCGGGCTTGCCGGAGGGAATCTGGTGGCACGCGATGCACGCGACGCCCTCGTGCTGGTTCTTCGAGCGGAGCGTCGGCGGCTTCCCGAGGGCACCCTGCGTGGGATTGGGCGCGTGGCAGGGGTTGCAGGTGGCCTGCTTGTCCTTCGGCGTCGCGTTTTTCGCCGCGATGTACATCTCGTCCGTCCACGACTTGCCGTGGTACGAGTCCGCCCACTCCTTCACGTACTCCGCATGGCAGAGCTGACAGCCGTTCAGCACGGAGGGAACACTGACCGGCGGTCCTTCCGGCGTGGCCACCCGGGGCCGCGAAACGAGAACCGCCACGACGCCCGCCGCCAGGGCCGCGGCATGAAAGAGGCGGAAGCGGGTCATTCCTTTTTCGTCCGAATGACTTCGAGCACGTAGATCTTCTGCTCGAAATCCTGGTGGTGGAGAACGATGTCGTCAAGGCCATCGCCATTGAGGTCCGTCACGAGCGGCGCCTCGGCGGCCATGCCCCGTGTATCGCGAACCTCGATCGAACGATCGACGCCCTTGCTGAAAACGCCCCCGCCTGTCCCGAGCCTCACGTCGAGGCGGTCGTCCTTCTCTTTCGTGATCAGGTCGTCGAGACCATCGCCGTTGAGGTCGCCGAAGGACATCATGAAGGGAGTCTCGATGCGCTGCGATTCGCGGGTGACGGAGAGGATGAGCGGGACCGTGACGGCGAATTCGCCATCGGCCTCCGGGTAGGTCCCGTCGGCACGGGCGAGGTAGAAGTACGTCTTTACCTCGAGCTTCCTCGAGAAAAAGATTTCGAGGATGTCCCAGAAGCCGAGCTGGGGGATGTTGAGCAGCACGAGATCCGGCCGCCCGTCCCGGTTCAGGTCGCGCATCATCGGGATCCCTTCGCGCCGGAAAGTCCATCCGGTCAGCACGACGACCGATCCTTCGGTGTAAGGCTTTGCCCCCGCGGCGCGGAACACGCCGACTTTTCCCTTTCCTGGAAGCATGATCGCCACGTCCGCCCGCTTGTCGCCGTCCACATCCGCAATCTCCGGGGAAACTTCCCGGTAAAAATCGAACAGGTCGCGCCGCTTCCGGCGCCGTTTCACGAACCTGTTGAAATCGAACGCCCGCGTCGGTGCCGACGAGAACAGTCCTTCCGCGTTGCGGCCGTGCACACGGAGCATGGCGCCGTCGAAATACATGAGATCGGACTTCCCGTCCGCGTCAAAGTCCGAAAGCCAGAACTGCGGGAACGACACCGCGCGCACCAGGCGATTCTCGAACGCGCCGCCGCCCATCGCGATCGTCGCTTCCATGTCCACCGGCACCTTCTGTGACAGTTCGAATTCTCCCGGCGCGGCCTGCGCGTAGAAGGCGAGGAAGCCCTTGCGCGGCACGATCAGGTCGAGGTCGCCGTCGCCGTCCAGGTCCCGCACGAAGTCGCGCGGCCGCGGCTTGTCCAGGGTCGTGCCTTCGAAGGCGGTCGCAACCGCCAGCGGTTCGAGCGAGGGCTCGACGACCTGGTTTCCCTGGAAGCGCCACGCGAGGACGCCCGCGCCGGTCAACGCGAGAAGTTCGGCGCCCGGCTTGCCGTCCACGTCGCCAAAAGCATACGCCGCGGCGCCGGGAGGAAGCTGGAACTCGGCCTTGGTCTCCTCCCTGAACGAATAACCGCGCGGCTCCTTGTAGAACAGGATCGTGAGCGTCCGCCCCGCCTGCCAAATCAGCTCCTTCTTCCCGTCGCCATTGAGGTCCTGCGCCAGCACCGCGTCGATTTCTTCCTGGGAAGTGAATTCGAGCGCAGGGGCGGGGAGGGCGACGGCAAGGGCGATCGCAGCCAGAAGCCGCGTGCGGCAGGTCATGTTGAAGAGTCTCCGGGTCCCCCTGGGAGAAGCGCAACTATAACACCGCCCGGGCGCCGCAGATTCGCGCGGAATGGTACGGAGCAAGGGCGGGAATGTACGGGGGGCGGGCGAAGCCCGCCGAAGCCCCCTGGAGCCGCACGAGGACGAACTCGGGCTGGTCGAGCTTCCGGTGGGCGCGCCGAAATCCGGGGGTCCGGTCCACCCCGCTCTGTCGGCGGTCGGGAACTGCCTTGTCGTCTTCGGCCAGCTCGCCAGCGGCCTCCCGGACTTCCTGTTCATTGTCCTGAGCTCCCTCGGATAGGCGTGCCGCCGTGCACGCCAGGCGGCCCGTCGTGCACGCGCCTGCCCTGCGAGACGCGCGCAAAGGGCCGATCGCGCGCGGCACCAAAATTGCGATTTCTCCATCCGCCGTTTGACAACCGCATCTTTGGGGGGGCCGGGGTTCACCCCTCCCCATTACCCGAGCGCGACTCCCCCCAGTCTCGCTCCCCCGGCCCTCGAGGTTTTCCGCGGGGCGCGCTTCACGTGAGCGCGCCCCGCCCCTTTCAGGAGGCTCGACTCATCGAGACGTTCACTTCGTTCGCCGCCGTTCCTCCCGCCCGCCTCTTCCGCAGTCATCGCCGCTCTTCCCCCGCCGAGCTCGCCATCCTGGGCGCGATCGTCCTCGTCGTCTGGATCATCCGCGCCGTGCGCAGCCCTTCCGGGAACATTCCCTCCCGATCGCCGTTCCGGCGCTTCCGCCGATGACGTGCAGGGCATCACGCAATGCGTGCAGCCCCAAACGCCCCACGCTTCAATGACCCCTCTCCCTCGCTTCCCGCGTCGGCACGCGAATTGAGGTTGTGAAGTCCTCCTGCCTTCGCCCGCGCCAGCGCGCTTCGCGCCTCGGCGGGGCCTTGACGGGGTGAAAGGGGTGATCATGAACTGGTCCTGGCTGAGCTGGGCTTACACTTTCAGCCTCACCGTCGGCACGGGCTACACCGTGATCGCGTTCTTCCTCGGCCACGTCGGAGGAGGACACGACGGCGGCCACGACACGGGCCACGGTGGCGATGGCGGCCACGACTCCGGCGACCACTCCCTCCATTTCCCGCTCTTCTCCCCCATCGCCATCGCCATCTTTCTCACCGCGTTCGGTGCCGGCGGGATGATCGGGCAGGAAGTCCTCAAGGACCGCCACCCGGCGTTCAGCCTCGCCATCGCGGCCGTCAGCGGCGTCGTCTTCGCCGCCCTGATCGCTTCGGCCATGGCGTTCATCTTCAAGAAGACCATCGCCACGAGCCACGCGCGCGAAAGCGAAATCCTCGGGATCGAGGCGCAGATCGCGATCACGATTCCTGCCGGTGGTACCGGGAAGATCTCCTACGAAGTCGCCGGGAGCCGCTTCTCGGCCCCGGCCAGGGCGATGTCCGGCTCCGAAATCCCGCAGGGCACGACCGTCGTCATCCGCGAACGGGACGGGCAGGTCTTCATCGTCGTCGCCAAATAAACGAAGCGCGGCTCAGGGCGCGCTTCTCAAAAACTACGGCGCACAATCGGAGGGAATGACATGACCATCCAGTTGCTGGCAGCTCTTCCACCCAACGCCCTCATCGCGGGCGGGGTGCTTGTCGTCGTCTTTTTCCTGGGGTTCGCGATCTTCGCGAGCCGGTACGTGAAGGTGGGGCCGAACGAAGCGCTCATCATCTCGGGCCGCCAGCGGACGATGCAGACGGCGCAGGGAGCGCGCTCGATCGGGTTCCGGATCGTGAAGGGCGGCGCGACGTTCGTGTGGCCTGTGTTCGAAGAGGCGCAGCGGATTTCGCTGGAAATGATGACGATCGACGTGAAGACGCCGGAAATCTACACCTCGACGGGCGTGCCCGTGATGGTGGACGGCGTGGCGCAGGTGAAGGTGAAGAGCGACGAGACCTCGATCGCGACGGCGGCGGAGCAGTTTCTGTCGAAGACGCGGGCGGAGATGATGGAGGTTGCGCTTCAGACGCTGGAAGGGCACTTGCGGGCGATCGTCGGCACGTTGACGGTCGAAGAGATCTACAAGAACCGGGACAAGTTCGCGCAGGAAGTGCAGCAGGTGGCGGCGACGGACCTGCTGCTCATGGGCCTGGAGATCATCAGCTTCACGCTGCGGGACATCCGTGACAACCAGGGGTACCTCGAGGCCCTGGGCAAGCCGCGGATCGCGCAGGTCCGTCGTGACGCGATCATCGCGCAGTCGCAGGCGGACAGCGAGGCGACGCAGAAGTCGGCGCTCGCCAACCAGGCCGGGGCGGAGGTCAAGCTGGGAGCGGACGCGAAGATCAGCGAGGCGCAGCGCGACCTGCAGATGAAGCAGGCCGACTTCGCCGCGGCCGTGAACCAGAAGAAAGCCGAAAGCGACCTGGCGTACGACCTTCAGAAGTTCAAGACCGCGCAGCTCGTGAAGGAGCAGGAGCTGCAGGTCATGCTCGTCGAGAAGGAGCGGATGATCGACCTGCAAGGCAAGGAAATCGCGAGGCGGGAGAAGGAGCTGGAAGCGACGATCCGCAAGCCCGCGGACGCCGAGCAGTACCGGATCCGCACGATCGCCGAAGGCACGCAGTACAAGCTGATGACGGAGGCAAAAGGACAGGCCGAGGCCCAGAAGAGCCTGGGGTTCGGCATGGCCGACGCGGAGAAGGCGAAAGGTCTCGCGGCGGCGGAAGTCCAGAAGGCGACGGGTCTTGCCCTGGCCGAGGTCGAACGCGCCAAGGGTCTTGCGGAAGCCGAGGTCATCAAGGCGAAAGGCGAAGCCGAAGCGCAGGCCATGCAGCGCAAGGCCGAGGCCTGGTCGAAGTACAACGAGGCGGCCGTGATGCAGATGCTGATCGAGAAGCTCCCCGAGGTCGTCCGCGCGGTAGCCGAGCCGCTCAGCAAGACCGACAAGATCACGATCATCTCGACGGGAGGCGACGGGCTGGGCGCGAGCAAGGTGACGCAGGACGTCATCAACGTCGTCGCACAGCTTCCGCCGCTGATCGAAAGCCTGTCGGGCGTGGACCTGAAGGAACTGATCAAGCGGGTGCCCGGACTGAGCGGTCAGGCCAAGGTTGTTGACGCGAAGCCGGTGGATCCGGCGAAGAAGGCCTAGTTGAGAGTCTTGAGTGTTGAGGATTGAGCAGTGTCAAGTCAGAGAGGCGAGAGGCGCCGGGGCGATCGCTCCGGCGCTTCTCTCAATTTCTGGCCGGCAGGCCCTGCAGAGACGCGGCTTCGCGGGGCGGCCTAGAACTTCAACCCGGAGCGCACGGATCCGCTGTACGCCTTGTCGATGACCTGCGCGGCGGCTTTCGCCTCCGGTGTCGCATTCTCCGGGAGCACGATCTTCAGTTTCACGTGCATGTCGCCCTTCACGTCCTGGCCGGGAATCGGCGCACCCATGCCGCGCAGCCGCAGCGACTGGCCGGTTTTGACGCCCGCCGGGACTTTCAGCTTCACGTCCCCCCACGGAGTCGGAACGTCGATGGCCGCACCGTTGATCGCTTCGCCGACGGTCACGGGCACGTCCATCGTCAGATTCGCGCCGTCCCGCCCGAGCACCGGGTGCGGCCTCACGCTCAGCTTGATATAGAGGTCGCCGGGCTCCCCTCCCGAAGTCCCGGGATGCCCCTTCCCCGCCAGCCGGATCTTCTGGCCATCGCCAATTCCCGCCGGGACCTTCACTTTCACCGTCTCGCGCCCGCTCGACGACTCGAGCGTCAGCACTTTCACGACGCCGCGAAGCGCTTCCATGAAATCGATTTCCATCTCGGCCAGGATGTCCTCGCCGTCCTCCGCGATGGCCGTCCCGAACGGCGAGCCGCCGCGACGCCGGCGGCCGCCGCCGCCGAAGAGGCCGGAGAAAAGGTCCTCGAAGGACGAGAACTGGGAGGGGTCGCCGTCGAAGCGGTACTCAAACGGCTGTCCGCCGCCGGGAAACCCTCCCGGGAAGCCGCCGGGGCCGCTCGCTTGCGGGGCGGCATGGCCGAAGCGGTCGTAGGTTTCCCGCTTCTTCTTGTCGGAGAGCACCTCGTAAGCCTCGGCAATCTCCTTGAACTTGGTTTCAGCGGTCTTGTCCCCGGGATTGACGTCCGGGTGGTAGCGCCGCGCCAGCTTGCGGAACGCCTTCTTGATGTCGTCGTCGGTCGCGGTTTTGGCGACGCCGAGGACTTCGTAGTAATCGCGTTTCGTGGCCATGGTTCCCCCTCGAATCCCATTTTGACTGCAAATGGAAGGCGCGTCACCCGCCTCTTGTACGAACGATGCCACCGGTCAAATCGGCCGCGGCAAACAAAAGTGGCGGCAGCCCGGGGGGGCCGCCGCCTTTTGAACCCCGCAAATACGGGGCGTGGAGCTGGCGGACCGGAAGCCTCTGCGATGGCAAATTGGGAGGGAACGTTGGGGGTATTGAGAGGGGGTGAGACTCCCGGTCCTGCACAGCCCGATTTTCAATGTTGGGGGGAAGGCTCGTTCGCCTTCCCGTACTTCCTGTATTTTAACGCTCAAGCGCCCCCGGCATATTCGACAAATTTTCGGTTTCTTGACGAATTCTGATATTTTTGGCTGGCCTTGAGCGACACCCGGAAAGCGGACTGGAAGGGACCTGTGACGGGCATCGTAAGCGCCGCGCTGGCAGGGATTTCCTTCGCCCTGCCGGAACCCTGGAAGCGCGCGGTGTTCCTTGTGGGCAGCGCAGCCTTCGTCGGATGGGGCACGAACGCCGTCGCCATCCGGATGCTCTTCGATCGCTTCAGGATCCTCGGCATCCCAATTCCGTTCACGGGGGTCATCCCGGCCAAACGCGAAGCGCTGATCGCCGCGATTTCGCACTCGGTCGCGAACAAGCTGGTGCAGCCGGGAGCGCTCAAGGAGCAGGTGCTGAAGAGCGACTTTGTGGCCGCGCTGGTGGAGGTTGCGCGCGACCGCCTGCGGCGCGCTTCATCGGACGACACGATGGTAGGCAAGATTCTCGAGGAAGTTTCGTCCCGCGGGCGCGAGATGGTCCGCAGTCCGCGCGTCCGTGAACAGTTGCGGCGGCGCCTGGCGGACGGAATCCGGGAGAAGGGCTTTTTCGCGCGCGCGCTGGTCGATCCCGACGCGGTCGGCAATGCCATCGTGGACACGGCGCACGCGTTTCTCACGGATCTGCCGAGCGACCCGGATGCCAAGGCGAGAATTCGCGAGCTCGCCGAACGCGTCCCTGCGGCGGGGAGCGTGGAAGCGAAGGCGCTCGAGGAACGGTTGCGCCCGATGGCTGAAGGGATGCTCGAGGCGACGCTGGCGCGGATCGACGTCGAGACGATCGTGAAGGGCAACCTGGACGGGTACACCGATAAGCAGATCAAGGAGCTGGTCCTGCGGGCGACGAGCGAGCATCTCGGCTGGCTGGAGGTCTGGGGCGGCGTGCTCGGCGCGATCAGCGGCGTTCTGATGCACTTCCTCACCCAATAAGACAGGCGCCGCAGGTTGTCCCGCGGCGCCTGGATTCGAGTCGGGTCGGGCCTAGTTCGAGCTGTTCGCGGGCTTCGACCGAACGGCCGTCACGGCGTCCTTCACCCGCTTGGCCGCCGCTTCCGGCTGCGCGAGCGCCTCGTCAGCCAGGCGCTTCGCTTCGGCCAGCTTCATCTCCGCCTCGTGCTGGATGAAGTTGAGCGTGCGGGCGCTGTCCTGGATCTCGGGGTGATTCGGGTTGAGGATCGGGTCGTTCTGGAGCTTGTCGGCGAGCGGCTTCGGGTTGAACGACTGGCCGTAGAAGTGATAGACGCCGAGGACGATCGCGGCCAGGGTGACGAGTGAAAGGAGGCTTCTCATGGTCTTATCTCCGTTTGGGTCGGTCTTGTTTTGATTCTGACGGAGTAGGATTAGAGCAACCCTCGTGCCACTCTTGTGTTTTTTGTAAGTACTTATGCGACAATATGTTGCATAAAACACGCGGGTTGAGCGGCACCTGGAATGGAGACAACCGTCCTGATTTCAGACGCTCAAGAGGACAGTTTCTCGCTTCTCAGAGGCCCGAAATCCCGGCCGGGCAACCCGTGCCGGGCCCCGTCATAGCGCGGGCCTCGCCACCCAAATTTGCTCCGCCCCGTACCGCGGCGGCCCCTTCATGAAATCTCCATAACACGCATCCACTTCGAACCCGCACAGTTCCAGCAGGTGGGCCATCTCCCACCGGTACGTCCACCGGATCGAGAGCCACCGGTCGTCTTCCCGCAACAGCTTTCCGCGCCGGTCCCGAACCTGGAAATGCCACTTCTCCGTCAGGATCTGCCGCAGCGCGTCGTTGTTCCGCTCCTCAACCTCCAGCCGGCACACCTTTCCCGTCGCGCGATCCACCGCTTTTCGGTACCGGCTGATGACTTCGCTTCGGCCCGGAAGGCAGTACTCGAGCCTCGGGTCGAAAAGATTCACCGCCAGCCGGCCACCCGGCGCCAGGTGCCGGCGGATGCACGAAAGGCACGCACGCTGCCCGGCGGGAGTGTGAATCGACTGGAAGGAGCGGAACGCGATGAAGATGAACCCGAACTTCCGGCGCAGGTTGAACCGCGTCATGTCCCCCTTGAGAAAGCGGATGGGTCCCTTCAGCCCCGCCTTCGCCGCCTTTTCCTTCGCCCGCTTCACCATCCCGGGCGAAAAGTCGATGCCCGTCACGTCGAATCCGGCCTGGGCCATGGGAAGCGCCACCCGGCCGGTGCCCGCGGCGAGTTCGAGCACGGGCCCGCCGAAACGGCGCGCGCAACCGATGTAGAACGCAATGTCGCCCTTCATGGCGGGGACATGCGACGGCTCGTGGAAGGCATCGTAGAACTCGACACCCGCGCTGCCGGTGGCGTAGACCGTGCCCCACTTCATCGCCGCTTTCTCCCGAGGACGTAGAGACTCTCGGTCGTCCCGTCGCTCGCGAACCCCGCGATTTCCCACCCCGCGCGGAACGCCGTCATCAGCTCGCGCCGGACGCGCAGGCGCTCGGCGGAAACGCGCGCCGGGTCGGATTTCATCAGCGAGTTCACGTCCACGGGGACCGCGACGGTCTTGCGCGCCTTCGCCTCGGCGAGCGAGTATTTCCGCCCGCGCGGCTTCTTGAGCTCCCATCGCAGGAGGAGGCGGTCCGTCGGGAGCCCGCGATTGAAGACGGACGTCGACGGCCCGTACGCGTCGACGATGTAGTCGCGCGCCGTCCCGCCCAGGACCGCCATGTTGAAGAAGGCGTTGCGGGACTGAAGCGGGTCGAAGGTCCACGTCATGAGCGAGACACCCTGGCGCAGCACGGCTCTCCTCTGGGCTTCCTTGAGCTTTCGCCCGACTCCCGTGTTCCGGTACTCGGGCAGGACCGCGACCATCCGGGAAGCGTGCTGGAGCCGCTTCCCGTCCAGCCCCAGGAACCCGAAGACGAACCCGACCATCGCTTCGTCGTCCCACGCACCGAGCACCAGGCCGCCGTTACGCGCGATCGTGATGAGCTCGTTGCGCGGGATGATCTCCCGGTCCTCGAACTGCCAGACTTCCTTCTGCAGGCGCTCGATGTCGGCGTAGTGGGGGATTTCGGAGGCTCGCGCGATGCGGATCATGGGGCGCATCGTAAATCGATTGGCCACGGAAGTCCCTCTCTGAACCCGCAGCCTGCCCGGGGTGTTAGAAAACCCATGAGAGCCGACATGGGCAAGGTCATCACGGAACGCCCGCGCTGGGGCCACCGGGACCCGAACGCGAAGACCGGCATGTCCGTGCGCTGGGAAGGCCCTGAGGCCGAATACAACATCCCGACGAAGGATGGACGGGGGAAGCTCCGCACCAAGATGTTCTCGGATCTTCTCGGTCCGGTTCTCAGGTGGACGCGCAAGCAGGTTGGCCGGCCCTGGAGCAAGGTGTACTCCGAGCTCTGCCAGACCTTCGACAAGCGGAGAACGACCCATGCCCATGTCATCGAGCACATCTGCGGGCGGATCGGATGGGTGGCGCTTCATGTCGAGAAGCGGCCGGATGGCTTCTGGAGGGCGAAGGGCTCTTTGCTCGGGTCCTATCCGCCCGAGTACTACGTGCATCCCCGCACCGGACTCCTCTGCTTCCAGCTCAGGCCCCGCTTCGGGCGGAAATCGAAACCGGCGCCGAACCCGGATGAAGTGGAAATCGACGGCCCGATGCACGTGTTCAGCCGGATTCGCGGCATCTGGTACGTCTGCCGCACCGTGATCACGGAGATTCCAGACCCTGCCTGGCAGCCCGGCCAGGAGAAGAAACGGGAAATGAAGACGCAGGTCGCAGAAACAAGGAAGCAGGCCGGGAAGAAGGAACTCAAATTGCTTCGGCTCTTGCTTCGGGAAAGGGGCAAGCGTCTCGAGTAGGACATTTTCTCACCGGACCGTCACGGGCGCCGCGCCGTCCTTCCTGAACACAACTCGCCTTCCTCCCACTTCGACGCCGACCGCATCTCCGTCCTTCACGATCGTCGCTTCCGTCGCCTCCGCTTTCGCGTCACTCACGACCAGAACGACCAGGAACTCCACGCCTCCCGACACCTCGACCCGCCAGGCGCCGGGCACCGCGTAGTCCGCTGTCTTGTCCGGAGGGAAGTCCTTCCCGTCGACGAGGCAGCCTGGGCCGACCTTGGCGACGCGCTGCTTCGTGGGAAGCAGCACGCGGCCGCTGAGCCTTGAGGCATCCGTCGTGATCGTGAACATGCTCCCTTCAATGGCCGGCTCCGGCGTGGAGTGCAGGAGCCAGCGCGGCGCGGCCTTCGAGGACGTGCGGTCGTGGACAATCAGGACGCCCTCGTCGAGCCAGACCAGTTCTCGCACGAACGCCCCCACGACTTTCGGGTCGTATCCCGGCGCGAGGTTCGCCGAAACGTAGGCCCACCCCTCCGCGACGTGCCACCCCGTAATGTCCGCGCCCTCGAGATTGTGCGCTCGCTTTTTCTTTTGCCAGTCCCCGAGGTCCTGGAAGTCCTGGCGGTTCACGATCCGCTGCCCGCCGTCGGCGTCGGTGCCGAAGACGACGGTGTTGTGCGCGATGGACTTGCGCGCGTACTCCAGCCGGTGCGCGGCGTTGAAGTCGCCGTAGTTGCCTGAATCCTGCGCGAGCCATCCGCTTCGGAAGATCGTGAAGTGTCCCTGGTCGAAGTGGCCGTGGTTGTCGAAGTAATCGCCGGCCTTGAAGAAAACGGCGGTCGAGTCGTCGTCCCAGCCGCTTCGGAAGAAGGCCTGGCCGATGGCCTCGCGGCCGAAAAGGCGAAACCGCCCCGGCGCCGCGTCGTCGCCGGGCCACGTCCGGCCGAAGACGAAAAAGTCCGGCAGAACGCACGAGTGGTAACCCGCGTTCAACGTATAGCGCGCCGCGACCCGGTTCGAAAGCCACGCGCCCTCGGGCGCGCCCGTCCCCAGCGCGAGCATGTCCACGACGTTGCGCGCTTCTTCCTTCAGCGACGCCCGGCTCCCCGCGACGCAATCGCCCCACCGCTGCCACGTGAGGTCGGGCGCTGCCGAGTGCGCCATGTACGCGAGCCGCGCCGCGAGCCAGTCTCCGTGCGCTTTCGCGTACGCGAATCCGTCGTAGCCGCGCGACTTCAGCGCCCAGAGCGCGTGCGCGGCCGGCGCGAAGCCTTCGCAGACGCCGTACGACAGTCCCGCGACGGCCCCGCCGTCGAGCGCGGCCATGGCGGGCGAATAGACGCTCTCAAAGTATTCGCGCGCGAACTTCAGGTACGCCGGGTTGTCGAGCGCCGCGGCCGCAAGCGAGACGCCCATCCACGCGCGCGGCGCCGACGTGTGCCACACCGAGTCCCCCGTTCCCTTGAGAAACTCTACGCACGCGTCGGCCGTTTTCGAGATCTTGCCCGCCGTCTCCTTCCGGTCCGCCGCCGAGTACCCGCTCCAGTCCCGCAGCCAGTCGTGCGCCAGCGGCAGCCAGAGAATCGGTCCCTGCTCGCTCAGCCCGTAGCCGTCGTCGACGGAAGCGGCCTTCATGTCCGCGAGCGCGGCCTTGGCTGCTTCTTCGTCTCCTGTCAGGAGCCAGAGAAGCGCCTTCCCGTGCGTCGATTCGTTCAGGTCCGGGAGCCGGTCGCTCCACGGTTTCTCCTTCGCGCGTTCGCGTGCTGCCGCGACGGAGAGGTCGCCGTCGGCGAAGAACGCGGGCGGGCGGGAGGCGTCCTCGGCGGAAGCGGCCGCCGCGAGGCACAGGAAGAGGAGAAATTGACGCGGCGCGTCAATGAGCCGTGGGACCTGCATGGAAGCGATCTTACCCGCCCGTTCCGCGCATTCGACTGTTCCAGCCCGTAGAATCCGCACGCGTGCCGAAGATCCTCATCATCGCCAATCCTGTCAGCGGCCGTGGCCGCGGCGCGCGCGTCGCCGAGAAGACCGAACTGCGGCTGCGCGAGCTCGGAGACGCCACCGAGACGCTCTTCACGTCAAAACGCGGCGACGCGAAGGTATTTGCCGGGCGCGCCCCGGACTTCGACCGCGTCGTGGCCGTCGGCGGCGACGGGACCGTGAACGAGATTCTGAACGGCCTCCCCGACAACGCCCCGCCTCTCGGCCAGATCCCCGTCGGCACCGCCAACGTCCTCGCCAAGACGTTCGGCCTGCCGCGAACTCCCCGCTCCGGAGCCGACACCATTCACGCGGGCCACGCCGTCAACGTGGACGTCGGCCTCGCCAACGGCCGCAAGTTCCTCCTCATGGCCTCCGCCGGCTTCGACGCGCAGGTCGTCCACGACTTCCACGCCCAGCGCACGGGCGCGATCCGGATGCGCGAATATTTCACCTGGTCCCTCCGCGCGATCTTCAATTACGAACCCCCGCGCTTCCGCGTCACCGCCGACGGCAAAAAACTCCCCGACGGCTCCTACGTGCTCGTCAGCAACCTCCCCTGCTACGGAGGCCCGCTCGCCTTCACGCGAAACGCAAAAGTCAACGACGGCGCGCTCGACCTCCTCGTCTTCAGCGCCTGGGGAAAACTCAACGTCGTCCGCCTCTTCGCCGAGGCCTTCGCAGGCGACCCGTGCGCGATGCCCGACGCCACGCATCTCCTCGTGAAGAAGGTCCTCATCGAAGCGGACACCCCGCTGCCCTGGCAGGTGGACGGCGACCCGGGCGAAATGTTGCCGCTCACCGTCGAGATGGGCGCGCAGCAGGTGAAGCTTGTGGTGCCGGAAGCGACGAAGTCAGAACTCGAGGCGCAGCGCCAGACCTGAGCCGTCCCTACTTCGCCTTCTCCGCCCAGTACTGCAGCAGATCCGCATACTCCCGCGCGTCTCTCACGTCCACCCGCGCGTAGCCGCCCTTCACCAGGTCGAGATTCAAGAACATCCCGTCCTTCTCCAGGAACACCCACGCCCGGTCGCTCCCGTACGCGTCCCGCTCCGCGCGCCACTTGGGCGAATCGAGCATCCCGTAGAAGAGATGGATCTTCGACCCCTTCGGCAAAAGCCCCTTCACGTAGTCCCGCGTCTCGCTCCCGTCGCGCGTCCCGTGAACCGGCGGGTCTCCGGGCTTCGCAACGATCACGCCCAGCAACCGCACGGTGATGTTCTTCGTCTCCCCCTTCACGACGATCGTCGCCCCGTCCTCCACCTTCAGGACCTCGTACGGCTTCTCCTTCGAGAAATCCGGGAACGGCTCCGTCGGCGGCGCCTTCGGCTCCGGCGGCTTCTCGTCCGGCGGCTTCCGCGGCCGCTCTTCCGGCGGCTTCTCAACCGGCTTCTTGTCTTCCTCCTTCGGCTTGTTGACCGCCGTCTCAACCTTGCGCTTGAGATTCTCCAGCGGCTCCTGCACTTCCTTCGGGAGATTGAGCAGCCCGGCGAAGTGCAACCCGACGCCGGCGAGCACCAGTCCTGCGAGAACGCCGATGACGTTGCGAATGAAGTGCGACTTGCGCGGCGTCGAGATCGGGCGCTGCGAAACCGCCGGCCGCGCCGGCGCCGCGGCGCGCGGCGTCCCCGCGGCAGGCGTCGGCGGCGCCTTGGGCGTCCCCGGCACCGCCGCCGGCGGCCGCACCGCCATCGGCGCTTCCGTCTTCGACTCCTGAGGCCTGTTCTCGCGGCGGCACTTCGGGCAGGGCGGGTGACCGGCCCCGACCGGCACTTCGTACATGTGCGAACACCACGGACAAGTCCTCAGCGATTTCGCGGCCACGTTCGCTCCCGATGAATCGACCGCCCCATTCTGCCTCAATTCCGCCAAGCAGGAAGTCGTATCCGCGGCCCTTTCCGCCTCATCAGCCTTTATCCGCGTATTCCGTTTTCAAAACAACGTCCCCTTCGCCTTCTCCGCAATCCCCTTCAACTCCGGAAACGCCGCCACCAGCGGCTCCGGCACCTTCACCTTCGTTCCAACCACCTTTGCCTTGAGCTGAAGCGCATTCGCCGGCGCCTTCCCGCGGTAGTGGTTGTTCCCGATCACGAACAGCGCCTTCGACCGCGCCATCATCCGCTTGATCCGCTCCGCCCAGGGATCGAGCTCCTTCTCCGGGTAGTAGTAGTCGTACCGCTCGTGCGGCTCGATGTCTTTCGCGAACCACTTTTCAACGTTTCGCCCGTGAAGCCGCACATACGCGACCTCCGTCGTCACAAGCTCCGACGGACCCAGGCAATCCCGCTCCGCCGGCTGGTCGATGTTCACGTACCCAAGCCCGCGCTCGCGCATCCACTCGACGACCTCCGGCCGCTCCCACGACGCATGCCTCACCTCGACGACGAGCTGCTTCGGCGCGAACGCGTCCCCCAGCCGCGCAATCCGCTCCCGCGCCGCCGGCGTGTTCCGGAAACTCCACGGGAACTGCAGGAGAAGCGGCCCCAGCCGCCCCGCCGCCTCGATCGGCGCGATCCCCTCGAGGAACTTCTTCGCTTCAGAATCGCCCCAGACCGGTTCACCGGTGCCGCCCACCCTGGCCGCCGGGTCGTGCGTGAACTCCTGCGACACCTTCACCGCGAAGATGAACTTTTTCCCCTCGACCTGCTTCACCCACCCCGCCGACAGCTTCGCCTCCGGCGGCCGGTAGAACGTCACGTTCACCTCGGCGCACTCGAAATAGTCCGAGTAGAACTCCAGCGGCTTCTTCGGCGCGGACGACGGGTAGAACTTTCCCGCCCAGTCCGCGAAGGACCAGCCTGCGGTGCCGAAGAAGAGGTCGCCCATGAATCGAGCTTATAGCGCGAATCTAGCCGCACAATGAAGACCTCTCTACAGCGTGTGCCGACGCCGTTGCAGCAGAGCATTTCGTAAGATCTCGGCAATGGCCACAGACTTGAATCGTGTTGCCCCAATTCGTCTGCGACGTCGGGTCGCGATTGCCATCGTAACTCTGGTCGTAGTGGCAATCGCAGCGCCGTTCGGCGTTACCGCTTACTCAAAGTCCCGGTGGAATGACTTCTGGAATCGTCATCAATGTAGCCAGGCAGAATTCGACCTGGACCCGGGAATTCGGAAACCCATTTGCGCAACGCAGCACGAGAGTAATGCGTGGGAGTTCTATGCGAAATCGTCCCTTGCGATGCCGGTACAGGAGTACATCGCGGCAAGCGAATCCTTGCGGGCGCTTCTGCAACTCATCATAAAAAGAGCTTCAACCCGGAAGGACTTCGAAGAACTGCGAGCGGTGCTTGAACGCCTAGATCCGGTCGTGAAGTGTTTCCAGGAGGGCGCCGGTTGTGAACGCGCTGTCTTCCAACACTTCTGCTGGGGCGAGGGAACTGTGGCCGGCAGTTACGCCTGGACAGGAGCGGACATGGACGCCGAACTCCTCTGCAACACGGCAATGGGCCGCCTGTTCTTGAAGCAAACTGCACTTTCCTTCAAGGACATGACCACGTGTCTCCAATACGGGCGAGACGTCGCGAGCGTGCAGACCTTCCTTGCGCTTCGCAACGGCCTGGACGCAATTGATTCAGCGCTTTTCATCGCACTCGTAATCCTGACCTTCAGTGAGTCCGAATTCCCCGAGGCAGCCTCGCTGGGGACGGTCCTGGAAAACCTGGACCGCCAATTCCCATCACTCCACCGCACGATCAAGGGCGAAGTCACCATGCTGTTCGCGGACATTGTGCAGTCGATTCCCGGAAACTGGTCGGGACCCCCACCCCGCCGACTGCATTCCTGGAAGCATGCATTTTCTATTCCTCTCACCGTTGCAGCCCTCTACGACATCGCCGCCAGGGAAGTCGAGGCTGCAAGAACCTGGGAGAGTTCCGAATGGACATCCGTGGTTTCGAAACACTCAGCTTTCGATCGAGCGCTTGAGAAGGATCTATGGCGAGTTTCGAGAGCAAAGTGGTACCCGGTCGAGGAAATCGAGTTGAGATGGCGGGAAAGTCGAGCTCGGCTCAGGCTTGTCCAGGCCGCAGCCAGGTACCGCCACGGGGGGAGCACCGAAGTCACGGATTTGCCGACGGACCCCTTTACGCTTAAGCCTCTTCACTTTCGCAAGGAGAGCGGGCGCATTCTCTTTTGGTCGGAGTGGAAGGACGGAGACGACAACGGGACGGGCGACTGGCTACCCAAGGGGAGCAGACAGGATCTCGTTGTCGAGTTGCGCGACTAGTCTACTCGCGGGCGACAGTGAGGTTCCCACGGGCGTCTGCTCGAACTCACCCCTGCCACCGCGCCGACAACTTCGGCAGCAGCTTCGCCACGTCCGTCCCCAGCTTGAGTAGCTTCGCCGTGTCCCCGATCTTCGGCCACTCGGACGGCGGCAGATCCTGCCCTGTCGCCGTCTCGTAGGCGTTCGCGGCGGCGTAGAGGAGGTCTTCGCACTCGTAGTTGTCCACGTCCGTCGTGTCGATCCACTCGGCGATCGAGTCCGCCTGCTTCAGCGCCGCTTCGAATTTCTCGCGGCCTTGCAGGATCAGCCAGCCAAGGAAGAAGAGAAACTCCTCGTCGCTCGGGCCGTCGTTAATCAGGTTGGCCGCGACGCGCAGCTCGCCGCGGTTGCCGCGCGCCAGCAGGGTGCCGACGATCCGGTCGAACTCGCGGATGTCGTCCGGCGGCGTCGTCACGAGCTGCGCGACGAGGCGCTGGGCGTGCTCCTCGGGCGTGAGGGCCGTCCCTCGCGCTTTCTCGATGACTTCCCAGAACTTCGCTTCGTTCATGCGGTGCCGCTCACTTTACAAGGTTGGGAAGTCCGTTGCTGCCATCTCCCGCCGGGTCACGGCTCGACTTTTGCCGCAGCCTTGATCACCGCCTTCGCCTGGCTCGCTTCCTTCCCCTTCCCGTCCTTCACGACCAGCTTGAGAAGGTCTTCGCCGAAATCCTTCAGGCCCTCCTGCCCTATGAAGTACATCCCCGCGAACAGGTAATCCGCCGATGTCAGCGCGGGCTCGTTCTTGAGCTGCTTCCACAGCCCCTTCAGGTCCGCCTTCGCGAGATCCTTGAGCATCGCGAGCGCGTAGCTCGTGTTCCGCGCGTTCTTGTCGTCCGGCTTCGCCGACAGACGCAGCCGCGTGACCGCCAGCTCGTAGCGCGCTTCGGGATCGCCGCCGCCTTCGCGCACCAGCAGGCCGAGGAAGCGTTCCGCAAGTTCGTAGCGCTTGCCCTTCTTGTGCTTCGAGCCGGTTTCCAGCAGCGCCTTCTTGTATTCATCCGGCGAAGCGCTCTTCGCCACCTCGAGCGCCCAGTTCGTCTGGCCGTCCTTCTCGAAGAGCTCGAGCCCCTTGTCGAGGAACTTGGAGACTTCGCTCTTGGGCAACCCGGTCTGGTACCCCTTGAGGATGCTCGCGAACAGATCCACCCGCGAGCCCTTCCCCTCCTTCTCCATGAACGACGCCAGCATCGCCGCGAACTTCGGCTCGTGGCGGAGGGCGTGCATCGCGGCGTCCTTCACGTCCTCGTCGCGGTCCTCGAGCATCTCGATGAGCTTGTGGCCGGAGTCCTTGTCGGCGCGCGTGGTGAGCTGCTTCACGCCGAGGACGCGCACCTGGCCCGAGGGGTGAGCGAGGAGCGGCGCGACGTCGAGCGTTTCTGGAAGCGGAATGTGCTCGAGCGCCTGGAGCGCGGGGCCGACGATGTTCTGGGTGTCCTTGTCGTCGAGCAGGCCGATGAGCGTTTTCAGCAGCGTTGCGCCGACCTTCTTCGGACCGAAGTTCAGAAGCGCGATGGCGTGGATTGCGTGCGACCGGATCGACGGGTGCTCGGCGGCGGCTGTGAGCTTCGCGAGCAGATCGGCCGCGTCCGGATTGCGCAGGTACCCGAGCACGCGGACGAGCGCGACTTTGTGGACGCGTTCCTTCGAGCTATCCATCGCCTTGCGCGCCGTCTCGTACGCCTTCTCGCGGTCCTCGTCCTTCAGCGTGTCGATCAGGCTGCGCAGCAGGTTGGTGACCGTCTTGACGTAGTCGACGTCCTCGTCGGCCGTTTCCTTCAGAAGCGCGTCGTAGGCCGACCGGCCTCCCAGCGACGCGATCGAATTCACGGAATGCAGCCGCTTCGCGGGGTCGTCCAGTCCCTTCTTCAGCGCGCTGAGCGGGTTTCCGCCCAGCTCCTTCACCAGCGGCAGCACCTTGTCGCGCATCGGCCCGTCGAGAAGCGGCAGGATCAGGTCCACGTGCTTCGGTTTCGCCAGCGCCTTCAGCCCGTCCACCGCGTACTGCCGCACCATCCCGTTGTCGTCCGCCCCCGCCTTCGCCAGCGCCGCCACCACGTCGTCGTCGTTCGCCTCGAGCGCGACGAGGATGCGCGCCGCCGCACACCGCAACTCCGGCTCCCCCGCCTTCAGGAACCCGCAGATCCGCTTCAGCTCCGCGCTCATTTCCAGTCCCCCGCTTTCAGCGCCTCGACTTTCCACTCCCCGCCGGCTTTCACAAGCGTCGCTGTCACGGTCACCTCCGTAGTGAGCACGGCGCCTTTCGCGTCGCGCTGCTCCAGGATTTCCTTCACCGTCAGCACGGCCCGTTCCCCCGACGGCTCGGACTTCTGGAACTGGTGCAGGATCTTCGTCACGTGCTTGTCGGTGGACTCTTCGAAGAGCACCCCCGCGTCTTCCCCCGGCGCCCCGGCGAACGCCGCCTTCCAGGCCGCCGGGTCACGCTTCGACCGGGCCGTCACCAGCCGCTCGTAAGCCTCGACCTGTCCGCGGTCGAATTTCTCCGCGTTCGTCGCCAGCTCCTTCGACTCGATCGGGTCCCGCTTGTCCCCGTCCTTCTTCTTCCGCCCCGCGAACGGATCCTTGCCGCACCCCGCGAGGGCGGCCACGAGGAGAAGGAGGGCCCGGCACCCGGGGCGCATGCCCGGACTATATCGCGCCCGGCGGACTTGCGAACCCGCAACTCCCGCCGCCCGCGATATAGTTCCGATCCCGCATGGACGACACGGCCCTCAAGTCCGCACGCGAAGCGCTGGCCTCCGGCAAGTTCCCCGAGGCGGCGAAGATCCTCGAGCCGCTCCAGAAAGAGTGGCCCATGAACGCCGAGATCGCCCATGCGCTGGGCCTCGCGTTCGCGCAGATGGGGATGAAGGACAAGGCGCTCCGGCTGCTGGAGAAGGCGGCACGGCTGGCGCCGAAGGACGCGGCCGCGAACCTGAACCTGGGCACGGCGCTGTCGCAGGCGGGGCGGGGGGCGGAAGCCGTGAAAGCCTTCCGGCGGGCGGTCGAACTCGCGCCGCAACTGTCCGGGGCGCGCTTCAATCTCGCCCTCGAGCTCTCGAAATCCGGCGACGCCGAGGGCGCGGCGGCCGAGATGCGGGCGGCCGCGGGCCTCAACCCCGATGCCGGCGTCTACCAGCGCGAACTCGCCCGCCTCGAGGCTGCGCTCGGTAAATGGGACGCCGCGATCGCGGCCTACCGCTCGTGTACGGAGTCCGAGGAGTGCCATCTCGATGCGCACACTGAGCTCGCCGTCGCCCTTGAAAACGCGGGCCGCGACGAAGAATCCTTCGCGGAGTGGCGCAAACTCGTCGAGCTCGCGCCCCTTCTCCCGACAGCGCGCCACCACCTGGTCGCAGGGCTCGCGAAACGCGGTGAGCTGGAGGAAGCGGAGCGTGTCGCCGCCGCCGGGACGGAGGCCGACCCCGCGAACGCCGACTTCTGGCACAACCTGGGGACCATTCGCTCCATGAAGGGCGACGCCGCGGGCGCCGTCGCGGCCTACCGGAGAGCGCTGCTTGCCGACCCGGGCCGCGTCGTGACGGCGCAGGACGCCGCTTCGGCCCTCGAAGCCGCCGCCGAGCCGCGCGGCGAGGTCGGTCACGTGGACCCGTTCGGGGAAGCGCCCCACCGCATCGGCGTGCTCACGTACCGTCCTGGCGCGTCGGACGACCTGTCGCGCGCCCTCGCGCACGCCATCCCGGCCCTTCTCGCAACGGGCACCGCCGGCGTCGCGGCGGTCCGCCACGTGGCGCCGTTCCGGAAGGGCGAGCCGCGACGTGCCGATGTTTTTTTTGACTACTTCGACCGGCAGGCGCCCCTCCTGGCGGAGCTGACGAAATCCCTCAAGGCGGAACGCTGGATCGCGGGCGAACTCGCCCCCGACCTCGCCGCCCTCCGCATCCGCCTCTGGACCGCCGGGTCCGCCGACGAACAGTCCCAGGACTTTCCACTCGACCCGAAGGACCCCGCCCCTGCCCTGCGCGCCGCCGCCGCCTTTGCCGGCATCGAGCTCGCCGCCGCCCTCCCCGATTCAAGATCCCTCCTTCACTTCGGCTACGGCGCCACTTCCGTCGTCGATGACCTCGCCCTCGAACACCTCCTCACCGCCCTCCGTCCCGCCGCCTTTCCGCTCGCCGAATCCGAATTCCTCGCCCGCGTCGTCGACCTCCTCCGCCGCGACGCCGCCCCCGACGCCCTCGCCTGGCTCGAGCGCCTCCTCTCGCTCCGTCCTTCCGCGCGAGTCCAATTCGCGCGGGGACAAGCCCTGTTCTCCACAGGCCAGTTCGACGCGGCACGCGAAGCATGGTCCGAGGCCTCGCGACTGGACCCTGCTCTCCAGTCACCGCGGCTTCCGTTCGCATGGCTGGAGTTCCGGGCAGGACGGCTCGCCGAAGCAGAGGCGCTGTTCGCGGAAGCGGCGAACCAGGCCGATGACGCCGGTGCAGCCCTTGTCGGCATGGGCTGCATCGCCGCGGCACGAAGAGACGAAGAGGGCGCTCGAAAGCGCTTCCACGAGGCGCTTGAAAAGTCGCCCCGCATGCCCGAAGCGCTGTTCCAGATCGCGCTCTCGTGGTGGCGTGAAGGCAACCCGACGGAAGCACAGCGATGGGGCGGCCGCCTCGAATCCCATCACGAGAAGCATCCGCTGGTGGCGGCGCTTGCCAGGATCATGGGTCGTGCGTGAGGAGTTCAGAGTTGACGGTTGTCTGGGGGTTTGGCGTTGGGAGTTCCGGAAGTTGAGTTCAGAGTTCCGGGTTCCGGGTTCCGTGTGGGGTTGGGAGTTGCGGGTTTTGGGTGGGGGTTGTCGGGGGGTCGAGGGGGACGTGTGCGGGGAGAGCCTTCGCGGTGGCGGAATTTCGGGCCCCGCAGGCCAGAGCGCTCGAGGTAGACCATGAGCCCTCCCGCGAGGTTGCAGACCTCGGCGGCGAGGGCGACACCCTGGTCGAGATCCTCGGAGCCGATGTATCCGCGGTTGAAGGCTGTGTACAAATGGGCGGACGTTTCGCCCGCGGACCCTTTGGCGTAGCCGAGAGCGTTGATGAACTCGGCGTTGCCGTTCCGCTCGAAGCCTTCGGCGACGTTGGCAGGCGAAGAGGCGGAACTGTCGAGGATCTGGTCTTTGAGCTTTGCGCCGCCGCGCCATGTCTCCAGGAGCGTGAGTTGATTGACGAACTTCGCGAGCTCCCGCGCCCGCTGCCAGACCACCAGGTCCTGATACCGCCGAATAGTGCCCACTGAGTCCTCCTCCTGGTTGCCCGACCGTTTCACCGCAACTCGTGACCCTGAACTCCCAACCCCACCCGGAACCAAACCCGCCGAAGCCCGCAGGGCGAAGGCGGGCCGAACCCGGAGCCCGGAACTCAACTTCCGGAACTCAAAACCCCCAACTACGCAGCCCGCCGCCGCCGATACCTGACCATGTCAATCTGGTCCACCACCGCCCGGATCTTCGTCCTCACCTGCAAGCCGGTGGCTTCCTCGATCGTCCCGCGGTTCACAGCAATGTGCACCCGCGCGGCCAGCGCAGCCGCGGCAGAGCGTGCCTCGGAAAGCCTCTCCTCTGCCTCCCCCGGTCCCGAAGCATCGATTCCGAGCGCCACACACGACGCCACCCGAATCGACTGCGCCAGCAGCTTCTCAATCTCCCAGTCACCCAGCTCCGAGGCCGCAACCGCGCAAACCTCGCCTGCCGCATCCGTCAGCTCCGCCGTGGCCCACCGCAAACCCGCCACGCCAACGACCGCTCCCATGTTCCACCCCTCTCTTTGAAGAAAACTCCTGACCCGCAACTCCGAACCCCACACGGAACTCGGAACCCGGATCCCGGAACTCAACTTCCGGAACTCGAAACCCAAAACCTCACCCCGCATCCCGCGCCTCTTCCTCTCCCCGCTCGTCGTTCAGAAGATCGTGCATCTGCCTTGCCAGCTTTGGCCCCACGCCCGGTACCTCACGCCACGCTTCCATCGGCGCGCAGAAGACGCTCCGAAGGCTTCCGAAAGCGCGCAGGAGATTTCGTGCCCGCTCGGGGCCTACGCCGAAGAATCCCTGGAGGAGGAAGAGCCGCCGGTCCGTTGCGTGGCGAGGCTTGCACCATCGCTTGTCGTCGACACGCACGGTGGAAGCGCCCACGCGATCCAGCTCTGCTTCCGCAAATCGCTGGAGCAGGATGGCGGTGTCGAGGGGAAAGCGGGTCGGAAAGATCCTGAGCCCGAACGACCACGAAAGCTGGGCGAGCCCGCCGAAGTACCACTCTTCGCGCCCGTCGCAGGCCGGCGGCGGAAAGAGCCCCTCGACGATGAGGGCTGCGCGGGGAAATGCCGCGGAGAGCCTTCGTGCCTGGTCGAACGCGCGCCCGTCGGCGATCGAGCGCACCAGGTCGAGCGAGGTCTTGCGCTCGACTCCCATGTCGCCCAGGATGTAGTCGCCCACGGGAAGAGTGCGCACACGGACCGGGACGTGGAAGCGCTCCGCGAGCAACCTCGGGATCCCGGAGGGCTCTTCCCGGCAGTCGATCTCGATGGTGAGCATCGCGTTACCCGGTCTTTCTGGAGGCTTCGGCCGCTTCGACGACGATGGCGGCGGCTCCGGGATCGCGCCAGGCGTCCACGATGTCGAGGAGGAACACGATCTTGACGAGGAGGTCGAACGCGCGGTCCTCGAGGACGGGGTCGTCGGCCTGGGTCGGAGGGGCGAAGGACTCGAGGAAGATGCGGGCTCGGCGGAGCGACCACGTCAGGCGGGTGAGAACGCGGCCGTGAGGAACGCGGTCGGGGCTCGGGTTGCGGAGCCGCACCGCGAGCGGCGTGAGGTCGGGGATGGAAGCGAGCACGGCTTCGGCGTCGTCCTCTGCGCCGCCGGCCGCGAGGACGTTGGCGGAGAGTTCCTCGCGCTGCCGTGCGACCGACGCGGCGACGACGGCGAACGCGAGCGGGCGGGGAACGTTGGCAAGGACGCGGAGGTCGCAATCGGGGGCGGACCAGAGGCCGGGACGTAACACCGCGGTCGGGTGGGGGCTCATGGCTTTCCTTTCAAGTTGCGGGGTGTCGGGTGTTGAAAGAGCCCCGGAGAGGCGGCCCGCCGTCCCGCACGGCGAACCGGAGCTCCCCGGGGCCGGAGAGTCATGCCTCCGGGCGGAGGACTGTCGACGTCTCTTGAACTGCGACGCATCAGGCGGTTTCCCGCACGGCGCCGTGAACGCGGTCGCCCTCGGGGGGCAAGCCCGGGCCGACCGTTGCCCGGAGGTGTTTTGTCGAAGAGCTGTCGGGGCGCCCGGGAGGTGGAACCGTCCTCCGGAGCTCCCCTGGCGTCTCTAGGCCGGGATGCGCGCCTCCTCTTCTGCGTGGGAAGCCTCGCCACCCTCATGGCCTTCGCCCGGGGTCGGGGCACCGTTGTGCCCGCCATTTCCCTGCGGCAGGAACGTGAGCCGTTCGGAAATGACCTTGATCCGCTGGACCTTCTTCCCGTCCTTGTCCGTCCACTCGTCCATCTTGAGGTGACCCTCGACGGAGATGTGGCGGCCCTTCCTCAGGTACTGGACGGCAGTCTCGGCCTGCCGCGCCCAGGCGACGACGTCGATGAAAAGCACCTCCTCGCGTTTCTCGCCCTTCTCCGACTTCCAGGTGCGGTTGCAGGCCACGCGGATGTCGGTGACGGGGACCTGGGAGGGGCCGGCGAAACGGATCTCGGGGTCGCGGGTGACGGTGGCGATCATAATGATCTTGTTGAAGTGCATGTTTCTTCTCCTTTTTGTCTGTTAACTCTGAAATCTCGTGTAAGTTACTTGAACGATAGGGCCGAAAAAAAAGGCCCCTGCTACGGCAGGGCCGACAGCGGAGAGCAGTAGGTGTACTCCCGCCCGATCTTGTTCTCCTGGTCCTCCTTTCTCAATACCAGGTGCTTGGCGAAAAGATTGATGAGCCGCGTGCTCGCGGTGTTGAGTTTCAGCTTGAGCTCGGCGGCGAGGTCGCGGGCCAGGAGCGTGCCGTCGCGCATGCACAGGTCGAGGGTTTCGCGCAGGTAGGGGTTCAGCTCGCCCACGAGCGACCACTTTTTCTTCCCGTCCACGTGCATGAGGCAGAGGTCTTTCTGCTTGAGCGCGACCTCGAGGCCCTCGCGGACCGCGTCGTTGCAGCCGGAAAGGAGGATGGTGCCTTCCCCGTACTCGCCCTGCTCCATGCGGCCGGCGAGCTTGGCGACGATCTCGTCGGCGGCGGAGAAGTCGACGATGTCGATCTTGGAGAAATCGAGGACCTCGACCCCGCTCTTGCGGATCTCGGCGAACTCGCCTTCGAGCTTTTCCCGGACCCCGGGCGACGTCCGGCGGCCCGAAAGGATGTTCCCCAGGCCGCACTTCTTTGCGATCGCGCCTACATCGTGAATCATCTTGGTCTCCGTTAAATCAACTCAGTTGGAAGTAATATACAATGAATTCCGCACGAGTCAAGAACCTCTTCAATAATTCTTCTCGATTCTCTGCTTTAACGCAAGCTTTTGGAGAACCGTGATTTAGGGAAGGGGCGTGGGGGTCCCGGGAGGAATGGCGGAGATTTCCTGGGCGGGTTGACCCGCATTCCGCGGGCAGGGGGTAGTGGGTAGGAGGTAGGGGGTAGGCAAAGCAGACACGCCCATGGTCGTCGCAATTCACGATGCCACAACGCGTTGCGCCGCGGCCTCGAACCTCACCCGTGATTCCCGCCAGTTCCTCCCTTTTTCCACGAACCTTCTTCGTCCAGGCGCTATCAACACAGAACCATGAAATCGCTTCGAGACTCCATCCGCACGACGAAGGCCGCCTCCCCCGGTTACGAAACCGGGCAGCCGGCAAATTTCCGGCATTTCGAAGGCGCGTGCGTCGTGCTGTGGGGGGTCCGAAGCGGTTAGGTCAGCCGAAATCACCAAAACCGGCGATCCACCGCCCTCGGGCGCAACGGATCGCCGGTTTTGTTTTGGGCCCGCTTCGCGGGCCCAAAACAAACCCTGAGCGACCCGCCGAAGCCGCGAAGCGGCGAAGGCGGGGAGTCGAAGGGTGGTCCCTTGTTATGCCGTCAACCCGTCCGACCCAGAGAGGAGGTGATGCGTGGACCCCGTCTACCACAGAGGAAACCGTCTTGACCTTCGCCCGATCTCGATGGCGGACGCCGAGATCTTCGTCCGCTGGTTCAACGATCCCGACGTCTCGCAGTACCTCGGCCGTGATGTCCCCATCACGCTCGAGGAAGAGAAAAAGTGGATCGAGGGCCGGGCCGGAGATGCCGGGAACCAGATCCTTGTCATGGTGCACCGCGCGGAGCGGCGCCCCATCGGCACGGTCGGTCTCCACGGCATGGCCGGCCAGAACCGAAAGGCCGTCTTCGGGATCCAGATCGGTGAGAAGGAATTCTGGAACCAGGGGCTCGGCCGCGAAGCCACGGAGTTGACGTTGGAGATTGCGTTCGATCGCCTGAACCTGAACCGCGTGGAACTTGAAGTCTACGAGACCAACCCAAGGGCCATCCGCGTCTACGAACGCGCGGGATACAGGACCGAAGGAGTCGCAAGGCAGGGCCGCTGGATCCGGGGTCGTTACGTCGATGTCCGCCGCATGGCCATCCTGGCGGAAGAGTGGCGCGTGAGGAAGTCGCTCACGGCCGCAAGCGAGGTGTGTCAAACGTGACGCGCTGAGCGAGAGATGGCCGGAACTCGTTTCAGATGGGAGGTGATCCAGACCAGAGGGAAGCGAGGGGATACCGGCGCTGGATTCCCTTGCGGGGCATGTTGGCGGCCTACACCGGTTCCGTTTCATGAAGCGGGAGCGACAGGTGCCGCCGCCGAAACGCCCTCAGTGGTCGGGGCAGGCCCTTGAAAGCCTGACCGTCAGAACCTGCCTTCGCGAAGGGCCCGGGAGCGGCGAGCTTCCGGGCCCTTTGTCATTTTGCCCGGAGTTGCGGAGGACGACGCGGGGACGATCTGGCCGCGTTCCCGCCGACTACGGAAACCTGAATCCCTCGCGCGCGCCGCGCCACCAGTCGCTCCACTTTGCCCAATCCTTTCCGAACGACTGGCCCGTGAGTTTCGCCAGCGAGTCGCGCACGGCATCGCCCGCCGGGTCCTTGCCGGCCCCGTCCGCCCGGAACTTCGGGGCGATCGCGAGCAGGCCGTCGACGGCCTCCACCTTCTTGACGAAACCCAGGCCGGCGATGCGGGCCACCACGACATCGTAGGGGTCGGAGAGGATGCCGCGGGTGAGCGCCTTGTAGCCGGCGGCGTCGCCCGTGACGTTGACCGCGCGGCCGATGGCCCCCCAGCCCAGGTCGCGGAGGCGCGGGTTCGGCTCCTTGTCGACCCAGGCGAGGAGATAGGGAAGGGCGGCTCTCGGGTCAAGTTCCTCCAGAACGGCGATCAGCCGTTCCCGCAGCTTCCTCGACTTGTCGGTGAGTCCTTTTGCGAGGCCGGGAAGCGCTTCGACGGCCTTTCGGGCCACCAGGCGTTCGAGCGGATCGAGCCGGTCGGCTTCGATATCTCCTTTCAGGGAAGCGCCGAACAGGGCCGCATCTCTGGCGGTCGCGTTCTTCGCTTCGCCCGCGACGGTCTTCTCAAAGTTTGCCGCGACTTCATCGAGCTCCTTCGCCAGCGCCGCGGGGTCGGCGTCGGCGGCCGGGAAGCGCAGGAGCGGCTTCATGTCGGCGTCGGTCGCGACGATGAAGGGGTATCCCTCGGGGCCGAGTTTTTCGACCATCGCCTTGCCGGACCTGTGGACGGCGATGGCCGTGAATCGGGAGGCGGCAGCGCCTACTGCGGGGTCCTTGAGGAGCGGGAATTTCGAGGCGAGGTCGGCGGGGAGGACCTGTTCGTCGTAGAAGAAAAACAGGGCGGGGCGCTGGCGCGCGCGGGCAAAACCCAGCGCCGAGGCGTCGGTCTCGAAAGTCACCGTCGAATTGCGGACGTCCATCCTCCATCCGGCGGCGGCGTCCTTGATGGCCGCGGTCAACTTCGCGGGTTCCGCGCCGACGTGCGTCAGGACCTCGCCGGACGGATGGATGATCCTCAGGTCGGGCGTCGGCTTGTACACCCATCGCGCCCTCTTCGCGAACGCTTCCCCAAGCTCCATCTTCACGCACGCGAACAGCGTCGTGTCCGATTTCATCGCAGGGGCGTCCCAGTACCCGGGGCCGCAGGCTGTGGAGCCCGGTCAGCCCGTCCGCCAGACGTAGACGAGGAGCGGAATTCTGCGTTCCGCGGCGGCCTTTTCGGCTTCGTCGATCGTCTTGAACCACTCGGCGAACGCAGGCGAGGACAGGGCCAGCGTCAGGGCCAGAATGCGCTTCATCGCGTCTCCCTCAATGAGTCGCCGTCGCGGAAGTATACTCCCTGCCGATTCGAATTCCGGGGGGCCCATGGCGCGTTGGACCGGTTTCCTGCTGCTGGCGCTGCCGGCATTCTGTGAACCGACCGCGATCGAGGAAGCGCTCAAAAAAGCGAGGGTCCCCGACAAGCCGGTTGCGATCCTCGTCATCGGTTCCGACGCGCTCGCGGCCGCGCTCGAGAAGTCCCTGGGCGACGACGCCGTAAAGAAAGAGCTGGGTTCGTTTCTCGTCGTGAAGGCGGCCGAGAGCGACGCTTCCGTCGCGGCCTGGGCCGGCGGAGGCACCGGGATCGTCGTGCTCTCGAGCTTCGGTAGGGAGTTCCTGCGCTGGGCCGCTTCGGACATGGGAGATGGAAACGCCGCGAGAGTGGCCGAGTTGCTGGCCATGGCGCGGGGGCGCTACGACAAGGCCCGGAAGGAAGTCGCCGTGGCCTGCGCCGGGTTCGAGGCCTCGCTGGGCGGCCAGGACAAGGAAGCGATGCTTGACCTGGCGAAGAAGGTCACAGCCCTGAAGGACCCGAGGGCACTCCAGGCGCTGGCACGCGGAATGGACGGGAAAAGCCTCAAGGTGCGCGAGCACATCATCCAGGAAGCCCATGGAATCGATGAGAAACTCGGACAGGAGATGCTTGCCGGATGGCTGAAGCGCAACCCGCAGGCGCCGCTGGCGCCCTATGCGTGGAAATTCGTCGCGGCCAAGGCGGATGCGTCGCTGATCCCGTTGCTGAAGGACGGAATCGAAACCTGCGCCCCCGAGTACCGCATTCCCGCGCTGGGGCGCATCCGGGAGCGCTCGAACATCCCGTACCTGATCGAGCTCCTGGGCAGGAATTCAGCGAGCTCCGGCGCCGACTCGAAGGAGAAAGAGAAGATCCGCGACGAATGCAACTTCGCGCTGAAGGCGCTCACGGGGCAGGCGAACGAAGGCGCTGCCGCCTGGAAGGCGTGGTGGAAAGGGAACGAGAAGTCGTTCAAATTTGCGGAATAGACGGCGGTTCGATCTCATCGGCAGGGGTTCAAACTGCGACCGCCTCTGCCCGCTCAGCTACGACGCACATACCCCTTCCCCCGCCGCCGTCAGCTTCACCACCGCCGCCAGCCGGAACCCGCTCGAGTACGACAGCGTCCTCACGATGTTCCCCGCCCGGTACGCCAGTCGCGTGCGCGCCGCCGACCCCGCCCAGGTGCTTCCGCGTGTACTGCGCCATCCGCGATACGAAGGCCCGGGCTCGTTGAGGCACCATTCCTGCTGGTTGCCGGCCAGGCCGCGCACGCCATACGGCGACTCGTCCGTGGCAAACACCTCGACCGTCGAAGGCCGGGCCGTGCCCTCGTGCGATTCCTGCACGTTGCAGAGGAGGCCGTCGAAGCGCCGGCCCCAAGGGTACGGGCGCGCGTCCGGGCCGCGGCCGGACTTCTCCCACTGGACCTCGTGCGGAATCGTGTAGAGCCGCCCGTCGCGGAGCGAGCGCCACCGGGCAAACGCCATCGCGTCCTCCCAGGACACGCCGAAAACCGGCCAGCGCTCTTCCCAGTCGCCGGGCGCGCTTTCGAGCCGCGCGGCGCGGGCGCGATCGGCGGGGGAAGCGGCGGCGAGCCAGGCGGTGGTGGGGACGACGCAGCGCCCGTGGACGATGGGCCAGTAGAAGCCGGACTTGTCGGAAGCGCGCGGCGTGCGCGCCGTGGCCTGGGCCGGGTCGCGCGCGAACAGGTCGGTCACGAACTCGGCGTACTGCGCGCAGGTCACGGGGTCGCGGGCGATGAAGACGTCGCCCAGGTCGCGCCTTTCGCCGGGGCGGGCGCCGACCGCGCTCGCGTCGCCCTGGTACGTGAACGCGCCCGCGGCGACGGCGCGGAAATCGTCGGGCGTTTCCTCCGGCCGGTAGAGGACGACGTCCAGCGAGACCTGTTCCTGGCGCCGGACTACGAACGGCACGCGCGCGGGGCTCCGGCCGGGCGCTTCGAGCAAGAGCAGCCACGAGCCCATCGGCCAGGACCGCGGCGCGACCGGCGTCTCGCCGAGGAACAAACCCGGGCCGCGGGGACGGAACGGCGAGCCGGCGAAGAGCGCGTCGAGCAACTCTGCCGGCGGGGCGGGTCCGGTCGCTCCCGCGGGCGTCGTCGGCACGAGAAGCCGGCGTTCTTCCTTGAAAAGGTAGGCCCACGCGCGCGCGCCCGCGAGCGCCGTCGTCGCGCACGACGCTGCGTGGACCCGCAGCCTCGATTCGCAGTCGTCCTCCGCCCCTTTCAGGAACTCCGGCTCCGCTCCGTCCAGCCGGCGGCCGGACCACGGGTGGTAGCCGAGGACGTTCATGTCCGAAGCGGCGACCGACCGGCCTTCACTCAGGCACGCGCAGGGCCATGCAGCCGTCCGGACCTCGAGGGTGCCGTCGCCGCGAAGCGCCGCATCGAGGTCGCCGTCGTTGTAGTGCTCCACCAGCGGCCGGAAGTACATCGCATCCCGCGCGCGCCCGGCCCGCTCGGCCTCCAGGAACCGCTCCCAGTACAGCCCCGCCTTCAGCCGCCGCGCCTCCTTGTGGTGGGGGACGTTCGACATCGCCGACGCCAGCGCCGAGTCCGCCTCCGAAAACGCCCCGATGCTCTCGGCGGCCAGCCGTTCTTCCGCGTCCTCCGCGTCCCACAGCGGAATCTTCTTCTCCTGCGGCTGCCACTGGCGCACTTCCCGGCTGAGCGCCGACGCCCGCTCCGCGGCCTCCCGTGCATTCGCTTCAAGCCCGCGCCACCGCGCGATCGCCGCCCGCGCCCGCGCGACCTCCTCCTCCGCGAACCGCTCGCGCCGCTCGCGCTCGAGGGCGCCGTCGAGGAAGCGCTGCATCTCGCCGGCAAGCGCCTCGGCGTTCGGGTAGCGGTCCTTGCGTTCCTTCGCCAACGCCTTCAGGCAGATCTCTTCGAGTTCCGGCGGAATCGTGAGGGAAACCGGAAGCGGCTGAACGGTCGAGGAGGACGCGCTGCGCCCGGCGGGGTCGAACGTCTTGAGCAAATCGGTCGGCCGCGTCGGGTTTCCCTCGATCACGCGCTTGAGGATCTCGGTCGTCGATCCTCCCGCGAAGGGCGGCCGCCCCGCGAGGATTTCATAAAGCACCGCGCCGAGCGAAAACACGTCGCTCCGCTCGTCAACCAGCTCTGTGCGCCCGTCCGCCTGTTCCGGCGACATGTAGTCGGGCGTCCCGAAAATATCGCCGTCCAGTGTAAGGAGCGGGCGTTCCGCCGAATCAGGCCGAGCGGACCTTCGACCTTCGACCTTCGACTCTCGACCTTCCCGGGCCAACCCCCAATCGACAACCAACACTTCCCCGAACTCTCCCACCATGACGTTCGACGGCTTCAGATCCCGGTGAATCACGCCCTTGGAATGAGCGAACGCCATCGCCCGGCAGACGTCGCGGAAGATCTCCTCCAGCCTCCGCAGCGTCCACCCCCCCTTCCCCGCCCGGAATTCCTTCAGCACGTCCGCGAGATCCCTCCCCGCGATCTTCTTCATCGCGAAGAAGATTTCTCCGCGGCTGCCCTTTTCCCCCGGCAGATGCCCGACCTCGTGCACCGGCACGATGTTGGGGTGCTCCAGGCGGCCGGTGATGCGGCCTTCGCGCTTGAAGCGTTCGACAAGGTCGAGCGGCGCGCCGTCAAGCAGCAGCTTCAGCGCGACCGTGCGCCCGATCTCCGCGTCCACCGCCTCGACCACGCGCCCCAGCCCGCCTCTCCCGATCTCGCGGCCGAGCGCGTACTTCGCGGGAGGCTTAACCGCGCGCGCCGGCGAGGACCGCTTCGTCGAGGGTCGCTTCGTCGTCGCCCGCCGCGTTTTCTTCGAAGAGCGCTTGGCCATCGGGCCGAATCATACTCCGGGCGGGTCCGGGGCCCGCCACGGTAGGCGGCTTTCGCGTTCACTCCGGGGGCTCCTCGAGCGGCGAAACGCCGGCTTCGCCGCACCCGGCGCGCATGGCGGCCTGGGTGCGCTCCCTTTCCACCGGGGTTCCCGCCTGGCGCAGAAGTAGCCGGCCCTGGATCCACGCCTCCCGCGCTTCCGCCTCACGTCCCCGGGCGACGAAGAGGCACGCGAGGTCGCAGAGGTGGCTGCCCTCGAAGCCGCGATTGCTGTTCTTGCGATGCAGTTCGATGGCCATCCGGAAGAGCCGCTCGGCGTCGTCGAGTTTCCCGGACTTCTGGTGGAGGCCCGCCAGGTTTCCGAGGGAGATTCCCTCATGACGCCGGTCCCCGACCTGACGGGAAATGGCGAGCGCTTCTTCGCAGCATCGGACCGCGTCGTCCAGCAGCCCCAGGGATTTCAGGAGCTGGGAGAGATTGCCCAGCGTCGTTCCCTCGCTTGCGCGATTGCCGACTTCGCGGTGGATTTCCAGGGCCTGCAGGTAGGTGGCCTTCGCGCGCTCGAGATTTCCTTCGAGGTATTCGACCGTGGCGAGGTTCTGAAGCGCGATCCCCTGGCCGGGCCGGGAGCCGACTTCGATGTCAAACGCGATGGCCTGCCGGCAGGCGGATGCGGCTTCCTTGAGGTTGCCGCGCTGGCCGTGAAGCGCCGCCAGGAGGCCGAGCGAGACTCCCTCGGCGCGGCGGTCGCCGCGGCTTCGGGCGCTTGCCAGGGCCGAATCGATCGCCTGCGCGGCCTCTTCGGTGCGGCCCATCTGCGCGTAGTACGCCCCGAGGTTTCCCAGCAGGGTGCACTCTGCCTCCCGGTTTCCGATTTCGCGCTGGATGGAAAGAGCCTCCCCCAGAAGGCGCTCCGCCTCCTGCGCCCGCCCCTGCTGGCGCGCGACCACGCCGAGATTCGCGAGAGTGGCGCCTTCCTCCCTGCGATCGCCGGCCGCGCGCTGGATCTTCAAAGAGCGCGTGTAGAACGACTCCGCTTTCGTAAACCAGCCGACTTCGAGGTAGAGGGCGGCCTGCGCGCCGAGCATGTGCGCCACGAACCTCTGGCTGGCCCCCGGAGCGAGGGTCATCGCCTCCTGGATGTCGGCCTGGGCTCGCTTCCGGTCCCCGCGCTCGCGCGCCACATCGGCGGCGCGGAGAAACGACTCACCTTTCTCGACGCCGGACGCCAGCGCCGCGTGCTGCCGCCACAGGCGCTCGGACGCTTCGCCCTGGAAGAACTTCGCGGCGTGCTCCGCGGCGCGGCGCAGGTAGAGCTTCCGGAGAGACGCCGCGGAAACGCCGCGGAAATCCATTTCCTCCGGCGCCCTTTGGGCATGCTCGGCGAGCGCTTCCGCGAACGCGTCCGACGGGTGCGGCGCGAAACGTTCGCGACCGGCGTCTTCAAGTGGCGGCGGAACCGGTGGCCGGCCACCGCAGATCTGTTCCATCACCTCCAGCGCCAGCCCGTGCAGCCGCGCGCGATCGCGCGGGAGCTGCAGCTGATAGGCGGCGTCGCGCAGAAGCGCGTGCCGAAAAAGGTAAACCGTTTCAGCGGATGTCATACGGGGCTCTGCCCTGAGCGAGCGAAGCGAGTCGAAGGGAGCAGTCACGAGGCCGCTATCGTAGACTCGCGGCGGCCCCTCAAGGAGAGTTCAGCGATGCGCCGCGCCTTGTTCCCCGTTTACGCCCTCCTGCTCTCTTCGTCGGTTTTCGCCCAGCAGACGCCGAAGGACCACCTCGGGCTCAAGCCGCTGACCGAGATGACGGCGGAAGACAAGTACAAGGGCGAGGACGGCACGCACCCGTCCGACTCCGGCCGCAAGAAAGTCGCCGACATGCTGCTGAAGTTCTTCACGACGGACGAGGGGGCGAAGGGGTGGTTTTTGAAGGCGAAGAAGTGAATCCTGACACGGCCTGCTGATTCAAACTGACTCGATTGACGGGATACCGTTCTTCCCGCAGGCTTCGCGAACGCAGAGGGTCTTCCGCTCGAGTTCGCGCATGTCGCCGAGTTTCCGAAACAGCGAACTTCCTTCCGCCCACGCCTTTCGTGCTTCCTCCACCCGTCCGCAGTCCAGGAGATAGACGGCGTAGTCGCACTGAAGCGCCGCTTCTGAGTGGGCGTCCCGGACCTGCTTGAGGATGCCGAGGGCCTGCAGGAAGAGCCGTCCGGCTTCTTCGAGGTCGCCGCGCTGGTGGCATAGAACGGCCTGGACTCCCACGGCTCCGCCCACCATCGGCAGCTCGCCGCGTTCGCGGAATATTGAGAGCGCTTCCGCGCAGAGCTGGAGGGCGCGTTCCAGCTGGTCCCGTTCCCCGCACAGGCTTGCCAGGTTCAGGAGCGCGTAGGCCTCGGAGCGCCTGTTGCCGACTTCGCGGTGGAGCCGAAGCGCCTGCTCGAGATCGGACTCGGCCTGGTCCCAGCGGCCTGCCAGCCGGTGGACTCGCGACCGGTTTCCCAGCACGATTCCTTCCGAACGGAGGTTTCCGCAGGAGCGGTGAATCGCGAGCGCGCGCTCCATCGTGAGCTCCGCCTGTTTTTCCCGCCCGGTCTGGAGGAAGACGCCGGCGAAGTTGCCCAGCACGACGCTCTCGGCCCTCACGTCGCCCGCCTCCCTGCAACGAACCAGGGCCGATTCAAAGGCGCGCTCGGCTTCCCCGAAGCGCCCGGTGGAAAAGAGAAGGCTTCCCAGGGTGCCCAGCATGACCCCCTCGTTGAAGTGGTTGCCCAGTTCCCGGTGAATCGCGAGGGATCTCTCCAGCAGGCTTTCGGATTCGCCGATTCGTCCCTTGGCCCCGTGCCAGGCCGCCAGCTGACCGAGCGCGATCGCTTCGAATCGCCGGTCGCCGGAGTCGCGAAGCAGCGCCAGCGCCCGTTCGCACGAATCTCCGAACTGGTCGCCCCTGTCGCCATCGCGGCCGATGTGCGCCAGTCCGAGAAGCGTGACCCCTTCGAATCGACGGTTGCCCGCTTCGCGATGCAGGGCCAGCGCCTGCTCGCAGAGCGACAGCGCGAGCGGCTCGTTTCCCGCGGTCTGGGCGGCGAGGGAACTCTGGCGCAGGGCTTCCGCCTTTTCGGAGCCTTCGAGAAGTTCCGCGAGATCCAGCCAGAGGCTCTGCATCTTCCCGACCTGGAAAGACTTATCCGCGAACTCCGCGGCCCGGCGCGCATAAGTCTTCAGCGCTCCGGAGCGCGCGGTTTCGCCGGCCTGCCGAGCGTGCCCGGCGAGCTCCTCCGCGAACGGATCCGTCGCATGCCGCGGGACGGCCTCGCCTGATACCAGGGTGGGCGGCTCCGGCGCAGCCCCGCCGCAGATCGTCTCCATGATCTCCAGAGACAGTCCGTGCAGCCGCGAGCGGTCGCCGGGGAGCTGGAGCTGGTAGGCGGCGTCGCGGAGCAACGCATGTCGGAACAGGTAGGCTGTTTCTGCGGAATTCATACGCGGCTCTGTCCTGCGCGGCCGCAGGCGTCCCGCATGGCGGCGGACTGAACGGCCAGCTCGGCGGTGTCTCCGGCCCCCCGCAGAAGGCGGGAGGCTTCGCGCCAGGTCCGGCGCGCCCGCTGGAGCTGCCCGGAAGCGACGAGGAGGCGCGCGGCCAGGCAGAGGTGGACGCCTTCAAAGGTCCGGTTGCCCACGCGGCGGTCGAACGCGAGGGCTTGCGCGTTCGTGCGGGCGGCGCGGGCGCGGCGGCTCGTTTTTTCGTAGAGGAGGGCCAGATCCCCCAGAGCGATGCCGAGCGAGCGCGGGTCGCCGAACTTGCGCAGAAGCGCCAGCGCCTGCCCGAAACTCCGCTCCGCTTCCAGGTGCCGCCCCGTCTCTTCGAGAAACTTCGCGACGTGCCCGAGGACCAGCGCTTCGCCGCGGCGATTGCCGCAGGCGCGGTGGACGGCGAGGGCATCCTGAAGCGTGCGTCCGGCCAGCTCGATCCGTCCGGTGTTCCGATAAACGCCCGCGAGGTCCCCGAGAAGACTGCCCTCCCCGCGGCGGTTGTCGACTTCGCGATGGACCGCCAGCGCCTCCCCGAACATCCGCTCGGCCTGCTCGTACCGTCCGACCTGGTTGTGGAGGCCCGCGAGGTTGCCGAGCGCCACCCCCTCGGCGCGACGGTTGCCGGCCTCGCGATGCAGGGCAATCGCCGCTTCGTGCGCGCGCTTGGCCTGCCGGAACCGGCCGGTCTGCTGCCAGAGCATCGCCAGGTTGCCCAGCACGAGGCCCTCGGCGCGCCGGTCGCCGGCGAGGCGGTGGAGCCGGCGTGCCTGCCGGAACGTGCGCTCGGCCTCCGCGACACGGCCGGCTGCCTCTAACAGGACCGCCTGGTTGCCCAGAGTTCGTCGCACCCCGTGGCGGTCGCCGGCCCGGCGCAGCAGGGTAAGCGCCCGGGTGCAGAGGCGCGAGGCCCGGGCGGCGCGGCCCGTCATGTAGAGCAGTCCGGCGTAGTTCGAGAGAGTCAGCCCCTGCAGGCGGCGGCTGCCGGAGAGTCTCTGAAGCGACAGCGCCTGCCGATAGAGCCGCTCGGCGTCCTGCCTGCGGTCGCCGTCGCGGAAGACCGTCGCGAGATTATCGCGCGCGAATCCTTCGGCGCGCGCGTCCCCGGCGGCGCGATGAAGCGCAATGGCCCGGCGGAGCAGGGGCACGGCGCTCCCGAGCTGATCGGCGCGATGCGCGGACTGTCCGCCCCGTCGAAACGCCTCCGCCCGCTCCCGTCCGCCCGTGAGTCCCGCATAGGCCACCCAGGCCGCGCCGGCCGCAGAGAATCGGTAGTCGCGCTCCAGCGACTCCGCGGCGCGACGCAGGTAGTGCCTTCGGGCCGATTCGAGGAATCGCGCCGCGGATTCCGGCAGACGGGCCCCCTCCGTCGCCAGCGCCAGCCCCGCATGCTCCGCAATCTCGGCCGCGAAAACGTCCGCCGGATGCGGCCGCACCGCGTCGTCCCCACCCGCCCGAAGCCGCCGCCCCGCCGGTCCTCGCCCCCCGGCCATCGCTTCGATGGCCTCCACAGCCTGAGCATGCAGCCGCGCGCGATCGCCGGGAAGCTGCATCTGGTACGCGGCGTCGCGGAGGAGGGCGTGGCGGAACAAGTACGCAAGTTCTGACTGCACGCGCGAGATGATAAGCGGCGCGCGCAACCCAGCCGAAGCGCGAAGCGCCAGAACGGGATGAAATCATTTCGAAAGGCTGGGCATTCACCGGACGCCGCTTGGGAGCAGCTATTCGCGGGGAACCGCTGAGGCGATCAGCGCGTCATGGATCTTCTTCGCAACGTCGCGGTCGGCCAGGTAGCCCTCGATCCCGTGGTGATTCGGCGACGGATTCTGAACGTCTGTCTTGTTCTCGATTTCAGGATCAATCGGGAAGTGCCTCTTCGTAAGAGGATGAAGCGCGACAACATCCTGGGCATCCAACGCGTTGAACCACTTGTCGATGCACTCAGGATGATGATTCGGTGCAAGCAGCGCCTTGATTCGGGAAACTGCCAGCGGCGCGCCGACAGTGACGAACACTGGAATTCGCCAGGCTAGCGAGGTTCCTTCCGTCCGCAAGAGGTTGTAAGCGACCACGGAGCCGAGCGAGTGCGCGACGACAATTGTGGGGATTCCTGGCTCGAATGCGGCGCGCACGCGCATTTCGATCTGATTCAGGATTCCGGGATTCCTCAGGTACTTGTAAACGTCGTTCGTGAACAGGGCGATGCTTGCGGCGCTAGCCAACGGAACTAGTCGATCGATCGTCCTCAAGATTGCACGGACCCACTTCCAGTTGAGTATGCCCATCTCGATGACTTTCTCCCCCGTCATTGCTGCCTCGATGTCCGCATCGGTGATGCCGGCCTTGGCGCAGACTTCGAGGAGAATTTCCTTGGCGAAACCGCTGAACTCGTGGTCGCGCGTGGCGCCCTTAGTGATGACCTTCGCGACCCCATCTTCCTTTCCCGAAGCGAGGTCATGCAAGGCGTCGCCATAGTAGGGGAAGCGGACCTCGCGCTCAGGGATGGGCAGCTCGAGGTTTGATTTCGCCAAGCCTCGTTTGAGTGCCGCAACCCAGGACCTCTTGAGCTTCTCGGCGCTTTTGTGCTCCTGCGAACGCCCATGAATCAACACGAGTCGACGGTTCATCGCCGCTCCAGTTCTGGAATTGCTTTCCGGATTGCCGAAACTCCCGCGGGGTCAAAAAGCGTCCAGAGAGACTGCCGGAGGTGACCTTGAAGAGTCGACAGAGACTCAGGAAGCTTAACTCGCAGCGCGTCGAGAAGCGCCCACCCTTGGGAGAGCATCGGAAAGAACGGAAAGACCGAGGAGTTGGCGAGGTCCATGTTTCCGAGTTCGCCGCCAATCAGCCACAAATCGAAAAAGCTCAACCCCAGATCTCCCAGGAGGGTCACTTCAAAGTCCAGAATACGATCAGGGCCGGGAAGGTCGCGGCACGCATATGCGGCGTATAGAGCCAGGCCGGGATCGATGCTCTCGCCATAACGCAGCTTCTTGATGAGTTTCCGAGCTCCAGGTTCTTCGACCCTGAACACCCCCAGTCGTGCCGACTCTGCGATCGTCGCCCTCAGGCGCCGGAGTTCATCTCGCCGTTTCTGAAACGCTTTCCACCGCGAAGATCCGGCCGACGGTTCGTATGCGACATCGACCAGTTCATTTCCTTCAAACGTGAGAGCGCCGATGAATTCGGGAATCGCGGGCAGCATCGTTCCGGTGCCGTCACCGAATGTGATCAGCACGTTTGAAGCGGGCCACGCCACGTCGAGGATCTGAACCAGGTTCTCGGACGATCGCTCGACTCGAGCGCCACCCAGACTCGTTGCGTCCGCAAATCCGTTCCCACGCACCTTGAATCCGCAGCCGGTCCGGAATTCTGCGCTGCCGAACGACTTGGACATTCGGGCCACCGATCGTCCCAGCTCCACGGCGGCAGTGACTAGTTCCGTCGGCACCTGCGGGAAGAAGGCGGGCGCCGCTGCGCGCAATGCCGCGGTGAGGAAAGCGCGCGACAAACTTCCCAGATCGGGGAACTTCCTCGACTGAGGCGATTCGACGAATGGATGGCGGCGCGGTTTGCGCGAGTCCCCTTTGGTCGGGTGTCCCGGGTGTTCGAACAGGATTTTCGCCAGCCAGGCAGATTCGTCGGACGTAATCAGGGCGTCGGGCGCTTGCGCCCGTCGCGCCACGGCATGCACCTTCCTGGTGACGACGGAATGCAGGTGGCGTTTGAGCGGATGCGGCCGCACCAGTCCGAAGGCCCTCCGGCCCTCCTTGTGATGTTCGAGGGGCGGCTCGTAATCTCCGCTGAGAGCCTTGATCAATTCGTCCGTATAAGGAGCGTAAGCCGCGACCGCCTCGGCGGTGTTCTTGAACTCGTAGGCGGGCCGTCCAAGCTGCGTAGCGAAGAACTGATCGACGGCGTGGTTGGAACCTCCGATGTCCTCATTCGGGAAAATGTCGCTACCTGTGACGGAATCCGCCTGGATGCCTTCGGGAGCGGTTCGGCACGCGTCCGAGATAAACACGACGTGAGGAATTCCCACCCTTCGCGCAAGATGGACGCTTCCCTCAACATTCACCGCTTCCTGGGAATCCCTGGGCGCCCCGGTCAAGAGCCAGTATTCACTCCGGTTTCGATTCACGCCGTGTCCGGAGAAGTAGACGATTAACTGCTCAATTGTTCTCAAATCCACGAGCTCAGTGATCGTTTTCTTGATCCGCGCGACATCGACCCTCCCCGCTTCGTCGGTGATGACGTGAACGTGCTTGAATTGCTGCGACCCGGCCCAGGCGGCCATCGCACGAGCGTTCTCGGCCGCCGTATGGAGGGTTTGGAGCGACCCGCTTTTCCTGACGCCGATGAGCACGGCAGCGCGTGTCTTGTTCATGGCTCGGGAGTCAGCGCACCGATTGAAGCTGGTCGATCTTCACCTGGGCCGTGGTGCCGTCCTGGAAGACCAGCAGGCAGTTGACGGAGTCCGCGATCACCAGCAGCCTTCCGACGCGGTTCAGGAGGTGCTGTTCGGCGGCCCCTACCTTGACGATCTTCACCATCCCGCCCACATCGATTCCTGCCATGGCTACCCCCCGTTTTTGTTTTCGAACCCCGCAACCGTGTCGCAGTCGCCAATCATATAGAAGGGTCCCCATGCCCTCATCGGCGGAAATCGCTTGCGCGTCCGGCGCTGCGCGGCGGAAAACGCTTCGAGCCGCGAGGCGCCCCGTCTGAGGCGACTGTAGAAAGCGACGAAGAAGTATCGCGACACCTCAACGTCCGGTCGCCACAAAGTGCCAACCAAAGTCTGGACGCCCGCAATCAGAAAGCTGGCCGGCAGGCCCCGAAGGTTGTCGCCGAGATCAAATCGGCCCAGCGCGGTTTCGCAGGCGCTAAGCGTCAGGACTTCGAGTCGTCGAAGGTCGAGGGTCGGCACTTCGAATGCGAACAGCCGCCCATCGGAGTCGCTATCCGCGGCCATGTAAACGAGATGAAGAGCAGGCGCTTCATAATTGTGCCGGCCGTGCGTCGAGACATGTACGAATCGCGAATCGGAGAGGGCGGCGAAAGTTGCCTTTCGAGTCGCGTGTTTTTCGAGAAGCGGACCCTTGCCGAAGATCGCGGCCACTTCACTGGCTTCCCGGGCCGATCCCGGAATGCAGGGGAGATCATGCGGGTTGGTCCCGGGAAACCCCAGGCCGATGGAAGTAATCCAGTCGTGGCGCTTAGCCCCGAGTGCGCTCCGGTTCCTTAATCCTGCGAGCAGGTGGAGGTTGGGCAAATAGCTCACCTTCCACTTGCTCGCGAGCGGCTCTTTGATCCCGAGCAGGTGGAAGGGAATGTAATGTAAGGGTCCGTGAGGCACGATGCACAGGTGGTCCTTGCCGACGTTGCTGAGACCTTGCAGGTCTTTGCCAAGTTTGCCGAACAACGCACGGAAACAATCGGCGAGGACAAGTCGCGCAGCCGCGCTTGCGATTTCTCCACGGGGAACCTGAAGCGACAGTGCCGCGCGCGCCCTGTGAACCAGCCGTGCCACGGCGCCTCTCCCGGCGCCTGGATCTGCGCCGCCTGGGCGGCTTTCTTCCGCAGCCGGCGCCTGCACCGTTCTGTAAAGCCGCACTCTTTCGCGCGTGAACGCCGTCGCGTAGACGGTCGTCTCTCCGGGATCCGACGATCCCGAATACAGGCTCACAAGAACCGTTCGGTCATCCAAGCAACGCTGGATCTCCGCACACGACAGGTACGCCGTCTCTTCGCCGATGTCGCCACGAAATGAAAGGGCCGACACGCGGCTGTCGAACGCATGCTGCAGATTCGAAAGTCGTTGTTCGTCCGTGCCTCCGCCGTGCAGGGGCCTGGGATCGGCGTGAACCGTCAGGAGCCGTTCCTCGTCCACGGGGGCGACGCTCACGCCTTGCGGCGCATTCTGAATGGCCTTCAACATTGCCTGTGCTTCGGCGTCTTCATTAACCCTGTACCGGGTTCCCCGGGACAGGACATGTGCGAAGCGTCGACCCTTCGCAACTTGAAAGAGGAAATTCACCGTCTCGAGGTCGGCGGTGCCTTTCATCGATCCGGCGATCGTGCGCTCGCACAACCGCTGAAGGGAGAGAATCGCTCGCTCGCCAATGAGGGCCTCGAGTTTCAACGCGAGCGGCGCGACCTGCCTCACGACCTGGACGGCAACTTCCGGTGCTGCAATGCGCGCAAGGTCCTCGATCCACACCAGGCAGTCGTGGCTCTTCTCCACGAGCCGAAGATCCACGTACCCGCGAAGCGCCGTGCCGTATTCTGCGGTGGCGTCAGCCCAGTTGCCGGCCTTCCACTCATTGACGGCCGCATTGCGATGCAGGATTGCCCGAAGCAGGTTGATCGGCTGCAGGAGACTCTCCACAAACGCAGGAGCCAACCGGACTGCCTCCTCCAGGAGCGCCAGCCCGGCTCGCTCTTCATCAGTCTGCCCGGATATCCGCGCCAGACGCAGCAGGCCGGCGCATAGCGTTCGGCGGTCCCAACTGCCTTCGTCGGCGCGCCTCCGCAATTCTTCTTCCGCCACTTGCACGCCATACGGTGCGATCGGCGTCACCATGTCAGGTCCGATCGCGAGTGTCGCGATCGTGAGTTCGTCTTCCAGCCAGGCGGATCGATCCGCATCGCTTCCATGTCTTTCAACCAGTGGCTTCGCGGATCGAAGCAGATCCAGAGCCCGTGCCGCATGACCGCCCATGAGCAGCCTGATCCCGGACCTTATGGCGTCTATTGCGACGACGGGTCCCACATCGTGAACGAGCTGGTCGGGTGAACGACGAAGAACTCTGTCGGCCTCCTCGAGAAGATTCACCTCGCCGTGGTTCGGCAACGCCCCCAGAACTTCGAGCCACTGCACGGGATGTCTCGACGGATCGAGCCTGGCAAGTGCTCGACGACATAAGTCTCCAATCTCAACCTGGTTGAGGTCCGCCTGGCTCACGAGGCTATGCCACCCGAGCGCCTGAATCAGCGCTTTCAGCCCCCGGACCATCGCATCGCCTTCCGCATGATCGATCATCTCCCGCAGGTACTTCACGGCACGCCCGAGCGCTTCGGCGGGAGAAGGCATCTTCCAGTCTGCCTCCGGAAGTCCTCTAAGCTCCTCCGCGAATTCCTCCGCGAAGCCCGCTTCCCAGTGACGGATGCTGGCTTCGTAATTAGAGGAGGGTCGGCCGACGATAAACGGATCGAGGTTCAGAAGCGCGAGCCTGAACAACGTCTGGGCAACAAGACGCTGACTCGGACCTCCCCGGGCTGCCGCCAGGAGCGCCTCGCCATCCGACATTGCTTCGCGGTACAGCCGGCCGTCCGCGATTTCCGTCAGGGCGAGGTGGACGATCTCCATCCAGTCGAGGACTATCTCCTGCAGGAGGCCGGTCTTTTCAGGACTCTCGGCAAGGGCTTCCGCGGCTGAGCGGGTGATGCGCTGCCGGGCAATTCCCTGTCGCCTCTGGCCGCCGTGCATCGCAGCCCCAAGCGCAGACCGGGAACAATGGCGCAGGTACGAGGGGCTCACCGTGCCACGCGCACCGAGTTCCGCAGCCTGATGCTGGGCCACGGCCAGCGAAACCAGGTGGCGTTCCTGGCTGAGCCAGAGGAGTTCGATCGGTTGAAGGCCGATGGGCGATTTGGAATTCCCGTCACGCTGAGGGTGCAGCGGCTCCTGGGATCGTTCCACGCTCTGCCCGCCAAAATGAACTTGTGCCGAAAGGTGCTCTGCGCGAATCGCGGGTCGAAGCATCGCCGGTCGTCCCCGACACGCCGGGCGGAGGACGCGCCCTCGAATTCAACCAACGCGGGATTCTATTTACTGAGGGATAAGTAAAGGCACGAATTCGCGCCAAATCCTCCGCTCCTCGACGCGATTCGAACCTCCACGAAAATGCCTTGCGGTCCGCAGGCCGTGTTTCTACGTTCAGCACTGCCGGCTCGAGGGAACCGGCCTTTCCTCTTTCTGCCGATTCAGGGCCGTCGAGCGTGAAGCTCCTGCATCACCTTTCTGGCCCGATCTTCGTCTTCGCGGCAGTTCTGCCCGCGCCCGCGGAAGATCCGCCCGCGCCGACCGTGGTCGCTCTCATCGACACCGGCATCGACGCAGCGCACCCCGACCTCGCGGGCGCCCTCCTCCCCGCCATCAACATCCTGCACCCGGGTAAACCCGCCGACGATCCCGTCCTCCACGGCACGGTGCTCGCCGGTCTCATCGCCGGCCGCTCCGCAAACCCCGACATCCGCGGCTGGGCAGCCGACTTCCCCGTTCGCGTCCTCCCCATCAAGGTCTCCGACGGCGAAGCCGCCAAGGCCGCCGACCTGGTCTCCGCCATCGACGCCGCCCTCCGCGAAAAAGCCTCCGTCATCTGCCTCGCCTTCACCTCCCCCGCCTCCGCCGCCGAACTCGACGCCGCCCTCGACCGCGCCCAGAAGGCCGGCGCCCTCGTCATCGCCCCCGCCGGCCACGTCTCCCACGACTTCGGCGGCTTCGATTCCCAACCCGCCGCTCACCCCTGGGTCATCTCCTGCACGGCGTCGCGGGAAGCGCCTTTGCGGCTTCCCGACGGCAAGGGAGTCGCCGCCGGCCGCGCCCGCGGCGAGTGCGCCGTCGCGGGCTGCGCGGCCACCGGCGAAACCGAGCTGATGCTGTCCGATGAAGCGACTCCCCTCCCCATCAAGGGCCTCCCCGACCCGGTCCGCGGCCTCTCGGTTGCCTGCGCCCGCGCCGCCGCCCTCGCCGCCGTGCTCCGCGCTTCCAGGCCCGACCTCTCCCCCGCCCGCCTCCGCGAAATCCTCGTCACCGCGGGCGGTCTTCCCGAGTCGCCCGACGACCAGGCGACGGAGCGGCTGCGAAGAGGCAGCCGGGAAGGCGTGCTGCACTGGGCGGCGAAGCGGGAAGGGCCGGAACGGGATGCGTTCATCGGGGGCGTGCAGCGAGGGTTCGGGTCGAAGGGCGCGCTCCGGGTGCAGGTGGAGGTGGGAAATCTTGGCGGGGCTCCGCTGTCGGGGCGCGTGGAGTTGCAGCCGCCGGGGGAGGTCAAGGCGATGACGGCGGAGATCAAGGATCTTGCGCCGGGGAAGCGGACGATGGTCGAATTCGGACTTCCGGAGGTTGCGTTCGACGCGGTGGCGGTCGTGCGTGTTGTCGCCGAAGGGGACATCAATCCCGAGAACAACGCGACGCGCGTCGTCTGTTTTCCGCCGGATGACAGCGGCGTGGAGATTCACCGGTTGCGCCTCATCGGGCGACGCGACGGAACAACGAAAGCGACCGTGGGGGCGCGCCTGCGAAACACCGGCGGCGAGGCCCGCGAGGTCGAGGTAGCCGCGGGAGTCGGCGAGTCGGACGGAGAGGACCGCCTGACCTTGCCGGCCGGCGGCTTCGTCGACGTCGAACTCGACTTCGATTTGCCCGACGAGTTGGAGCTGACCGAAACACCGTTCGTATTCAGCGTGAAGTCCGGCGGAGCGCAGGTAGCGCTTGCCGGAGCCATGCTCGACCTGAGCCCCGCCGAATTCGTTCCCCGTCTGGACGGGACATTTTCCAAGAGGAGCTTGAGCCGATGAAGCATGCCCGCCTGGTTCTCACACTCGCTGCCTGCGGTCTGGCCTGGGTTTTTGCGGCGTGCGACAAACCTGCCCCTACTCCAACTCCGCCCCCGGTGGCGCCGCCGAAGGATCCCGTCAAGCCGCTCAACCCGCCAAAGGACCCCACCCCTGTCGCAAGCACGGCGTGGACGCCCCGCGCCGAGCCTCTCAAGGGCGACATCGTCGTGGCCGTCATCGACACGGGCGTCGATGCCGAACACCCGGCGCTCAAGGGAAAGGTCCTCGAGGGAGTCAATCTCGCCCCCGTTCCCGGCGACACGAAAGACCAGGTGGGCCACGGCACCGCCGTCGCCGGCCTTATCTGCGCCGATTCGGAAGAAGACCAGTTCGACGGCGTCTGCGCGAAGCAGCCCGTGAAGATCCTTCCGATCAAGGTCACGACTCCCCTGGACAGCTCGGCTCTTCCCACAGTCGTCGGGCTCGCCGTTCAGGAAGCGGTGAAGCGCGGGGCGCACGTGATCTGCGTTCCGATGGGTGGGTCGTTCACATCAGATGCGCTCGAGACCGGGATGGCGCAGGCGAAGGAAAAGGGAATCCTTGTGTTGGCCGCGGCGGGCGTCGGCAGCCCCGCGACGCACGACTTCTACCCGGCCGCGCATCCCTGGGCGATTTCCTGCACCGGCGAGCGCGAGGCCAGCACGGAGAAGGTCGGCGACAAGGAGATCCAGTTCTACTACCGCGCCGAACTGGCGAACCACTCCGGCAAGACCGAGCTCATGGGTCCAATCTTCGCGAAAGTCATCGCGCCAGGCGGCGGGTTCGCTTCGCTGCAAGGCACCAGCGTCGCCTGCGCACAGGCGGCTGGCCTCACCGCGCGACTGATGGCCGCCAATCGGGATTGGAGCGCGCAGCGCGTGCGGGATGTGCTGACGCTTTCGGGGTCTCCAATTTTCAATGGAAATGCCTTCCTCCACTGCCCGGCGCGCCACATTGACGCGGAGATTCTCGCATCGCAATACGCTGATGCGGTTGCGCGACCCGCTGACCTCGCCGTGCTCTGGGCCCTTCTCACTCCGGATCCAAAGCCCGGACAGGCATTCGACCTAACGGTGACGGTTCGCAACGTGGGTGGATCTCCCGGTGCTGGTTCACTGACGTCCCGGATTCTCTCGCAGGCAAACGGAAGCCGCGTAGACATCGCGGTGCTGCAATCCGGCGAGTCCTGTCGGGTGAGAGTGCCCATGCTTGGCCTCGCGAAAGGAAGTCACTCGTGCGAAGTGGTCCTGAGTCAAACAGACGGCGGAAATTCGGCGAACGACAGGCTCAAGTACACGGTCGCCCCAGACCCGCGAGAAGGCACGGCACTCTGTTTCCTGAACCGGCTCGAGGGAATGCGATCCGACTCCGACAAGGCCGTTCTTCGATCCCTAATCCATAACCCGAACAACAAGCCCATCGAAACGAAGCTAATCGTGGCCATTTCGGAACCGGACGCCGAACTCTCCATGAAGTTAGAAGCCGGGGAATCTCGCGAAATTGAACTTCACTTGGTGCTCGCAAAGCCGGCAGAGGGGAAGACGGGCAAGGTGGTTTCCTTAGAGATAAAAGAGGGTGGTGAGCTTTACGCCGACGAAGACATCCTCTTTGACATGTCGAGGAGTAGCTATTCGCCGCAATATGCGGACGTGTGGGGGCTTAAGGAGGTGATCGTCGACGCCCCAGCAAGCATTGCAGCGTCGAGATCGACGATCCCATTCATGCTGTTCACACCCGAGATACACACCGCTCAAATCCCTGAGAAGTACGAATATGAAAGGCAAGATAACGGACGTAGATACCCAGCATCAGGCGTGTGGATTTCCGACATCATGATCGATCTCCTGGCGCCAGATCAGGCAGCTACCTACAGTCCAACGGACAAGTTCGATGTCGATTTTCCAGTCGGACACGGCCTCTTCATTGCTCACCATCCTCTGGGAACTGACAACCTGATCGGCCCGAAGACACTCTGGCATGACCACGGGACCTATCGAGTCGAGGACTGGTGCGGTACCGCGTTCAACCGAAACGAGTTTCTTGGCTGGAAGTACCACGACGGCTGGCACGCCATCATCATGGTGCCTCGAGAGGATGTGGAGTTCTTCCGGAAGAGGGACTACTCGGGAACACGCTCCCAATTCTTCCGAGTTGGAGTCCGCTACTACGACCTCTCTGAGCACCCAGACACGACCAGCCTCCCCAGCAAGGGTCGTAAGGGGAGATCGGATAGGGAGAACGAACCCACCGAACTCTGGCAGGAATCCGTCCTCCGCGTCGACTTCGACGTAGACCCTCCCCGCCTCGACGCCGAAGGGCACTACTACGACGTCCACGTCCACACCGCTTCGGAATTTTCCCGCGACAAAGTGGAGCCGCGGCTCGCGTTCGGCGGGCCGCCGTGGATGATCGCGCGGTGCGCGCACGCGATGGGGTTGATCGATGATTCGCATCTGCTGTCGACGCTGCTTCGCGTGCATCCGAAAGGCCAGTCGTTTGCGGCGAAGCACGGACTGAGCCTCGCTACGGACGTCCTGATCACGACGGACCACAACTGCTTCCTCACCGACCGCGACGAACCTTCCGCGGCGCCGTTTGGCGGCGAGCAGTTCGGCGGCTACGAATTCGGAATGCTGCGCCAGTACTTCGGCCGCGGCGCGAACCAGGAGCTGGCCATGGCGAAACCTTTCGCGGCGGCCGGGGCCATGCATGCGCTTGTTTACGGCGCCGAACCCATTGAAGGGCCCTGGCACGGCGGACGCGGAATGAGGCCGATGCTGGCGGCCGTTCGCGACACGCTCGACGCGGTGACCCTGACCGACGACGTCCTGAGCTATCTCGACAACGTTCCAGAGACAAAATTTCTCAAGCCGCCCATCGATCTCGTCGCCAGGATGCTTCACCTGCTGAAACACGGCGTGGGAGCCACCCAAGCCCAGCGCGACGGCGTCCGCGACGGTCTCCAGAAGCTGCTCCAGGTGGTGTTGGAGAAAGCATCCGGAAAGAAGATCGACCTGGCCCTCATCCGGAACTTCTGCAACCTCTGGGGCGACTTGAGCGCGACCGACCTCAAGAAGGTCCTGAAGGAGATTGATGAGGCTCTTACCGCCGCCGAAGGACGCAAGGAACAGAACAAGTGGGACGTCCTTAACACCGAAGACCTGCTCATCCCCCGGGACAACTCCTACGTCGCCGCACACCCCTTCCTCGGAACAAAGCCCCTCGTCGAGGATAAGCCGAACACGCCCGGCGACCTTGCATGGCAGGAGGGCGAGCTCATGCGCGCCGCGAACATGACCTGGGGTTTCAAGGGCGCGGAGCGCTACCCGCGCCGCTTCCCTTTCCGCGGCGTCCAGCTCTGGAATGAACCGCACTTCTACTCCGCGAAATTCAGTCGCCCTTCCGACCTCGCGGCGCTCAACCTCTGGCGCGCGGGCGTCCTGCAACCGGAATTGAAATGGAACGAAGAGCTCTCCTTCGGCCTGCACTATTACCTTAAGGAGCTCATCCAGCCGGGGCTGCGCTGGTCGTTCGAGCCGGACATCGCGCGTGAGGACGGCGCCAAGCGCCTCCTGCTGCGCAAGATGTACCACTTCGCCGGCAGCGACGCGCACGGGAGCTTCAACTACACGACGGGCGTGGGCGCGACGATGTTCACGGAGCCGAAGTTCGAGTCGGTGTTCGCGCTGATCGGGTTCGGGCACGGCACGGAGTCGCACACGTCGCACTACGGCGCGGCGCGCGTCTACGCGCAGAAGGCGTCGCTGGACGAAGTGCTGGAGGGGCGCGTCGTGTGCACGGACGGGCCGGTGGTGTGGCCGGAGCTGGACACGGATGTGCGCTTCGATTCGCTGACGTCGATCTGGCACGACTCGTGGACGGTGGCGACGAAGGCGAACAACGCGGACGGGGAGATTGGCGGCGGCGGGAAGTTCGACGGCGAGCGGACGGCGCTGGCGCGGCGCGGGTGCCCGGACATGGTGCTGCGATGGCGCGCGGCGGGGGATGCGGGGTTGAGCGGGCGCGTGAAGCGGCTCGAGGCGTACCGGGTGACGGCGGACCAGGAGCGGGTCGCGCGGGCGGTGCGCGGGATGCAGGTGCCGTTCCTGGAGCCGGCGGCGACGTTCCCGAACGCGGACGGCATGGGGCAGCAGTACGCGCTTCTGGGAAGCGCCTTCGGCCCGACGGAGCCGGGCGTGCTGATGGTGGGCGGGTACACCTCGGACTCGGACGCGGGTCTCTTCGACATCAAGGAGCGGCGCTGTCTGGCGAACCCGATCTGGGTTTCGACGGTGGAGATCGGGGCGAGCGCGCGGCCGGTGGTGGTGGACGGGAAGGCATACATTCCGAAGGGGCAGTTCGTGGCGACGTTCCGGACGGACCATTCGATGTACGACATGGTGGCGCAGCCGACGGTGTGGGCGAAGCAGCTCAACGTGAACGGCGACAGCGTGCTGGCGGCGTACCGGCTGATCCCGGTGTGGCGCGGGGACACGGTGGGCTGGTGGGAGAACGAGGAGCGGCAGATCGGTGGGAAGCTGGTGCGGGTGGCGGACTGCGTGATGACGGCGATGAACGAGGAGAACATTCCGCTCGGGCCGGACTGGTATCCGGTGGAGGGGATCGATTCGTTCGCGGTGATCTGGGCGAATCCGAGGGACGCGTTCGGGAACTCGCTGAACTCGGTCGCGAACCTTCTCGAAGTCGGCGTGCCCGCGGGCACCGTCACGACCGGGGACGGCGGCGGATCAGGCGACGGGGGCGGACCACCCGACGAGAAGCCGGTCGAGACGGGCGGCCGGAACGACCTCCCGCCGGACACGTGCTCCCTGAACGTCCGCCCCGGCGAGGAAGTCCAGCTCCCCAAAGGCGCGACGTGCGACGGCAAGAAGATCCCGCCGGGAACCTGGACGGTGCCGGAGCTGCCGGACAAGGGGCTCTCGCTGGTCGTTTCGTGTGGCGCGCAGACGCTTACGCTTTTGCTCACGTCGTCAGCCGCACCGTCGCCGGCGTTCCTCGACCGCACCAACCCGGGCTTCTACGGCGCCGTGCCGACGCCAGGCAAAGGTACGCCGACGCTCTCGCTGAAAAACCACACGCAGAAAACCGTCGAGACCCCTGAGCCCGTCTTCGTCTCCGGCTCGACGTACGTCTTCTCCGCGCCGCAAGCCGAGCCCGGCGCGTGCGACCTCACCGTCACTCAGGGCACCGCTTCCTCCACGACCCCCCTTGAAGCCGTCGCCGCGAAGATCTCGTGGGACGCGGCCGACGCGCAGCCGGGAGAAGTCCGCGCGCTGCGCGTCACGCTGGAGGGCGCGAGCACGCCGGAGAAGTGGCTGCTGTCCGGGACCATCGACATCACGAACGGCCAGGTCGTGAGCGTCGCCGACCCGGCGCGGATTTCGATCAAGGGCGCTTCGCTGACGGTGACGGATCTCCCCGGCTCGGTCGTTGACGTCGCGCAGGTGCGGGCGCTTCAGACCGGGAAGATGACGGCGGTTTCAAGGTTGAGAGCATTGAAGAGGTGAATCATGCCGGTGTCCGTCTGCTGTAACGCCTGCGGACGCACCTTTGTGGTGAGAGGCTCGCCAGCGAGCGGGTTCGTGAAGTGCCTCGGGTGTGGCGCGCTGGTGCCTGCGCACGGGTGCAATGGGCGCAGTCCCTGACGCCCGCGAAGGCGTACAATTCCGGCATGGGCCAGCACGAATTCCTCGCAGTTGTTCTCACGCCGATCGCAACACTGGTTGTCGTGGTGCTGGCACTCATCGTCGCCGGCCGCCGCGCCCAGGAGCGGTTGAGGCTGGCCATCGGGGGTGAGCCGGTCCTGTTCCGTACAAGGGCCCACTTCCGCGGCCTCTCGGACCGTGCCGTGCCCCTGAGGGGCCTTGGAACGCTCGCGCTGACCGAGACGCGGCTGCTCTTTGTAATGCTCGGCTGGTCCCGGTCCGACCTGACTTTCCTGGTTGACCAGGTGCGAGGCGTGCGGTCTGGTGGCGTGTTTAAACGCCTCCTGGTGACCTGCACCATGCCGAACGGGAAGACGGTCGAGTTCCAGTGGAGGTGCCCGAACGAAGACGAATGGGCGCGGCGAATCGGCAACGTGCTGTCGAGCCGGCGCAGCAGGTCTTCCACGAGGCAGGCCTAGCCTCGGCGTGGCGGGCCTGCCGCCCTTCGAGGTTGCTGAGTCGACCTACGCCGCTGCGAAGTTCCGCAAAGTGAAGGGACTCGAAGATCTCAAGCGGCTCGTCGAGGCGTTGAAGCCGAAGACGGCAAAGGAGGAGAAGGCGGCGAAGAGAGCGTGAAGCAACGGCTCGAAGTCCTTGCTTCACTGGAGCAGTTCGGGCTGGATGAAACCGGCCGCCACTCGAATTTCAACACGACGCGGGACCTCTCCGGATCGGTTCCTCCGGACTGTGAGTGGCGTATAACGGCTCCGAGGGCAAGTCAGGGGAAGCGAAAACGAGCCCGAAAGCGCCTTCTTCGGATGCCGTCAGCGGAGTAGCATTCAGGCGGTGACGAATCGACGGGCTGCGAGTTTCACCCTTCCAGGCTTAGCGATTCCGAACGGAGAGGACTGACCACCTCGATGAAGCAGTTCGCGCTTCGGTTCTTCGTGAGGTTAGCCATTGCGGCGGGCGTGTCTGGCTACGCTTGCGCGCCCGCGGTCGGGGAGAAACCCTCACTTCAGGCAGTTATGGCACCTCCCCAACCCGCTGCGCAAACCAGCGCGGAGTTCGAGGCGGCCAAGATTACCATTGATGAGCTTCGGCGCGAAATTGACCGGCTGAACGCGATGGCGACTACCAATCGAACGGCAAGTCACCTGGACAAGAGGCGGGATGGTGCGCATCCGTGCCCGAGGAACGTGGAAGTAGCGAAGGTTCGAAGTCGCGGATTGCCTGATTGCTCCTAGTCTAAAGCCTAGGGGACGAGCCTTGATGCCTCCAAGCACCAAACGGTCATTGCTTGTACTCGTCCATGGAACATTCGCCGGTCGACGGAGCCAACTCGGCAACGCGCAATCTGCATTTGCGCAACGATTGCGCCGCCATCTTGGACAGCAGGTCCGAATAGTCGCGTTCCCTTGGAGTGGATGCAATTCTCACCTTGCTCGAAGGAACGCGGGGGACCGCCTAAAACAGTTCTTGTATCGCGTGGGGTCGCGGTATGAACACGTCTATCTGATTGGTCACAGCCACGGTGGCAACATCATTCGGTACGCTGCCTCTCTAAGTTGCGTGACTGGGATCGCGTGCCTTTCGACACCCCTCATCGACATTCGTCCACGCGAGATTCACAGTACCGTAGAGTTCCTAACCATGATGCTGTGCCTTCTAATTGCAACCCTTCTGCTCCTTATAGTCGGAACGATTTGTCTTCTTCCATCCGCTCTTGGAGCCAAAGATCGCATTTTCTTTTGGCTCCCTGCATTGTGGGCGTATGTCACCTACATGACTTACAAATATCGGTCCAAGATGTTCAAGAATGTCCATTTTCCAAAGGGTGTTGCACTCTCCCTCCGCCTAGAGGCGGCCCAAGACTCCTTCTGTGCCGAGTTTGCTTATCCGCAACTGCGTTCAAACGCCCTCACAATCCGATATGGCGCCGATGAGCCAACTGTAGGACTCAGGTTACTTCAGTTTGTTGCGAGCTTGCCCGGAATGGTATTACCTGCTGCACTTGGGTGGACCGTATTTGTGCTTTTGTTGACCGCTCTGCTGAGTTTTGCAGCGGTCAGGATCTATGCTACGCCGTCGGCGCTTCCAAATGCGCTCTTGTTCTCATGGATATACGGAGACGAGTCGAAAGAGCTCGCGCCTGTTGAATTTCAAAAGTTGATCACAGATGAGCCCCCTTCCGAGGGCACGTCGAAGTACGAAGGGATGTCTCCGAAGGAGATCATGGACCAGGCACGACGAGAGCGGGACGACCGTGACAGCAGAAAGCGCGCGGTGTCCGCCGCACGAAATTCAGGCGCATCGGCGTGGTACGCAGTATCAGCCATTCTCTGGATTGTTCTGTGCTCGGTTCTTGTAGCTTCGTTTGGCGCAATTGCAGTAATTGTGATTCACCAAGCGTGTTTGGTGCTCGTTCCGCTTCCAATCAGATCACACGTACTCGGGTTCGGCGGCGAGGGATTGACCGTGAATTGGTTAAACAACACACGAGTGCGCAACATTTTCCGTTCGGACATGTGCGCCGGCGGTGCAACGCTTCCGATTCGATTGCGGCGTCCCTGCTACTCACGAATGTGCAACTTAGCGCACAGCTTCGTCTATTGGGATCCACGTACTATCAGAAAGCTCGTGCTCTGGATTCGCGAGGACGGTCGATTGCCTTGAAGATTTGAATCTGCCCGACACGCTCTCGCTGAAAAACCACACGCAGAAAACCGTCGAGACCCCTGAGCCCGTCTTCGTCTCCGGCTCGACGTACGTCTTCTCCGCGCCGCAAGCCGAGCCCGGCGCGTGCGACCTCACCGTCACTCAGGGCACCGCTTCCTCCACGACCCCCCTTGAAGCCGTCGCCGCGAAGATCTCGTGGGACGCGGCCGACGCGCAGCCGGGAGAAGTCCGCGCGCTGCGCGTCACGCTGGAGGGCGCGAGCACGCCGGAGAAGTGGCTGCTGTCCGGGACCATCGACATCACGAACGGCCAGGTCGTGAGCGTCGCCGACCCGGCGCGGATTTCGATCAAGGGCGCTTCGCTGACGATGACGGACCTCCCCGGCTCGGTCGTCAACGTCGCGCAGGTGCGGGCGCTTCAGACCGGGAAGATGACTGCGGTTTCACGACTGAGGGCGGTGAAGACTCCTGCGAAGTAGCTGCCCATGAACCCGATTGCTATTAAGACTTTGATGCTGAACTCTTAATAGTGGATCCCGCTGTTCAGCATCGCTTCATTGGGATTTCCGCCCCCCTTGCTCCGAATCCTCAGTGCGGGGACGGAGGCGCTTGCGAGTCCCGTCCGGGCGCATCGAAATGCGGGACGCCGGCCCTGACGCAGGCCTTCTGCAGCTCCGCCGCATGGGCCTGAAGCGACCCCAGGTCGCCGAGCTCCCGCAGGATCATCGCGCCCTGTTGCCAGGCTTCGCGCGCCGGCTCGATCCGGCCGCGGGCCACGAGGAGCACCGCGTAGCCGCACAGGTGCGCGCCCTCGAGGCGGCGGTTGCGGACTTCGCGGTGGATGGCGATGGCCTCCGTGAAGTTCCGCTCGGCCGGCTCGACCCGCCCCGTGTCCTGGTAGAGGCCGGCCAGGTTCCCCAGCGCGACTCCCTCGGAACGCCGGTTGCCGATTTCGCGGTGGATGGCCAGCGCGTGCTCGTAGGCCGTTTCGGCCTGCGGTTTCCGGCCGGTGATCTGGTAAAGGCCGGCCAGGTTGCCGAGCGCGATGCCCTCGAAACGGCGGTCGCCGACTTCGCGATGGATCGCCAGCGCCTGCTCGTACGTGACTTCCGCCTGCGACATCCGGCGGGTCTCCTTGTAGAGATTGGCCAGGTTGCCCAGGACGATCCCTTCGTGCCTCCGGTTGCCGACTTCGCGATGGACGGCTCGGGCCGCTTCATAGCCCCGCTCCGCCTCTTCGACCCGGCCGGTCTCCTTGCGCACAAGCGCCAGGTTGCCCAGCGCGATCCCTTCCGCACGCCGGTCCCCCACTTCACGGTGAATGGCCAGCGCCTGCTCCTGATGCCGCTCGGCCTCCCGGACGCGCCCGGTTTCAGCGCAGATGCTGGCGAGATTGTTCAGCGCCGCGCCCTCGGACGGCCGGTCGCCGACGTCCCGGTGGATCGCGAGAGCCTCCTGGAAGCGCTGCTCGGCCTCCGGGATCTGCGCGGCCTGGTGGTGCAGCACGGCCCTGTCGGCCTGCGCGATGCCCTCGAGCCGCCGGTCGCCGGCTTCACGGAAAATCGCGAGCGCCCGCTCGCTCAGCGGCTCGGCACTCTTGCGCCGGCCGGCGTCCCGCGCCGCCGTCGCGGCCCGCCGCCAGGATTCGCCCTCTTCGATCCCGGAAGCAAGCTCCGCATGACTCTTCCACAGGCGCTCGGAAGCGTCGGCTCGGCATTGCCGGTCGGAGTGCTCTGCGGCCCGGCGAAGGTAGAGCTTCAGGGCGGCGCGCAACCCGGCGTTCTGCGAGGTTGCGGCATGAAGCGCAAGCTCTTCTGCAAAGACATCCGACCGGTGCGGCTGCCAGACGGACTTTCCGGAGGCGCCGAGCGGCGGCGGCTCCGGCGCGCGCCCGCCGCAATGGTCCTCGACGATCGCGAACGCCAGCGCGTGCAGCTGCGCGCGGTCGCCGGGGAGCTGCAGCTGATAGGCGGCATCGCGCAGGAGCGCGTGGCGGAAGACGTAAGCGCTCTCTGCGTTCACGGGCCGCCTGCTTCCAACTCCGCCACCCCCGCTCCCGCGCACGCGGCCCGCATCGCGGCGACCTGGCGATCCATCTCCTTGTTTTCCCCGAGGCTGCGCAGCAGGGCCGCGCCCGCGCTCCAGCCTTCCGCGGCCTCGGAGAGTCCTCCGAGACTCACCAGGCACAGCGCCCGCCCGCACAGGTGGCCGCCCTCCAGGCTCCGGTCCCCGAGCTGCCGGTCAAGGAGGAGCGCTTCGGCGTAGAGTCGCTCCGCTTCCTGCGGACGTTGCGTTTCCCGGAGGAGGCCGGCGGTCTTTCCGAGGACGAAACTCTCAAAGCGCCGGTCTCCGACCGACCGGCCGGCCGCGAGGGCCTCGTGGTAGAGGCGTTCGGCGGGCTCGAGGCGGCGGGTCTCCTGGTACAGGCTCGCGAGATTCGCCAGCGCGATGGCTTCTCCGCGGCGGTTTCGTACGTCCCGTTGGAGAGCGAGGGCTTGTTCGTAGGTGCGCTCCGCGAGCTCGAGGCGTCCGGTGCCCTGGTAAAGCTCGGCAAGATTTCCCAGGGCGACGCCTTCGCCGCGCCGGTCGCCCACCTCCCGAAGGAGGGCCAGCGCCTGCTCGAAAGCGCGCTCCGCCGCTTCGCCTCGCCCTGTTTCGAAGAAGAGGCTGCCCAGGTTCCCCAGCGTGAGTCCTTCGGCACGCCGGTCGTTCAGCTCCCGGAGCATCGCGAGTGCCTGCTCGTAGGTCCTTTCGGCTTCCGCAGGGCGCGCCGTGTCGGCGAAGAGACGGGCGAGATTTGACAGGACGTCCCCTTCGGCCTTCCGGTTCCCGATCTCGCGAAGGGCGATCAGCGCTTCCCCGTAGGAACGTTCCGCCTCCGCGGCCCGGCCGGTTTCGGCGAAGAGAATTCCACGATTTCCCAGGGTGATGCCCTCGAAACGCCGGTCTCCGGCCTTGCGGTGGAGGGAGAGTGCCTGCTCCATGGAGCGTTCCGCCTGCTGCACGCGCCCTGTTTGCCGGTAGAGAATGGACAGGTTTCCCAGCGTGATTCCCTCGTGCGGATGGCGGAGCCGGCGGAAGAGCGCCAGGGACTTCGCGTAGGTGCGTTCGGCCGATTCGATCCGGCCCATGCGCATAAGGAGGGTTCCCCACTGGTTCAGGGCCCCGCCCTCGCGGAGGCGCGACCCGAGGCGGTGGAGCAGCGCGACCGCTCTGCGGATCCGAAGCTCGGCCTGGCGGAGCCGCCCGGCGTCCCGCGAGACGTCGCTTCGCTTGACGGAGACCCACGCGTCGCCCAGCCGGTCCTGCGCCCGGCAGAAGATCGAACGCGCGGAGTGGAGCAGCGCTTCGGCCCCCTGCAAGTCTCCCCGTGTCGCAGCCGCGCATCCCGCCCGGTAGAGGGAGTCCGCCCGGCGCTTTCCGCGCTCGAAGGTTGCGCCGTCCTTCCAGAGCTCGACCGCTTCTTCATGGCGGTTCTGTCTCTCCGCGTGCTCGGCCGCGCGGCGCAGGTAGAGCCGCTGCGCGCTCCCCAGGTCGTCGCGGGCCGCCGCACCGGCGTGCCCTGCAAGTTCGCGTGCGAACGCATCGCCGGCATACGGCCGGAACTCCTTCAGCGATCCGTCGGTGGAGAGGCCGGGCTCCGGAGGGCGGCCACCGAACACATTCTCGATCGCCGCGAACGCCAGCCCGTGCAGCCGCGCGCGGTCGCCGGGGAGCTGGAGCTGGTAGGCCGCGTCGCGCAGGAGGGCGTGGCGAAAGAGATATGCCGATTCGGCGTTCACGGGGCGGCCTCATCGAAGAGAGCGGTCCCGGCGTTTCGGCACGCCGAGTGCATGTGCGGGATTTTCTGCTGCAGCAGGGCGGACTCGCCGTGGTCCCGAAGGAGGGAAGCGCCCTCGTGCCACGTCTTTCGCGCGTCGGCCTCGCGACCCGATTCGACGAGCACGAGGGCGAAATCGCACAGGTTCTCGCCCAGGAACTTGACGTCGCCGGCCTGGCGGAGTCTGGAAATGCAGCGACGGTACGACTCCTGGGCCTCGTCGAGACGCCCGTTCTGCCTTTGAATCTCGCCGAGATTTCCCAGGGCGATCCCCTCGGAGCGGCGATTGCCGGCCTCCGCGTGGATCGCCAGCGATGCCCGGCACGCCTCCTCGGCTTCCCTGAGACGGCCCGCGTCGAGGTAGAGAACAACCAGGTTGTCCAGTGGTCCGCCCTGGGCCGGGCGGGCCCCCACTTCCCGGAGAATCCGCAGCGATTCGAGATTCGCGCGCTCGGCTTCCTGCGCCATTCCCTTCTCCCGATGCACCTGGGAGAGATTTGCGAGAGCGATGCCCTCCAGCCGTCGCTCGCCGAGGTCGCGCAGGATGGCCAGCGATTCCTCGCTTGCCCGCTCCGCCTGGTCTGCTTTCCCGGTCGCCAGGTAGCGGACACTGAGCTTGTTCAGCGCGGATCCTTCCAGGCGTCGATCGCCGCGCTCGCGAAAGAGGACAAGCGCCTTCGCCAGCGCTTCTTCCGCTGCTGCGGATCGTCCTGTATGGGCATAGAGGCTCGACAGGTTGCTCCACGCGATGCCCTCGTTACGCCGGTTTCCGGTTTCGCGGTGAATGGCCAGCGCTTCGTCGTAAATCCGCTCCGCCCCGGCGAGGTCGCCGGTTTCCTCGAGCACGTTGGCGATGTCGGTCAACGCCATTCCCTCGAACCACCGGCTTCCCGCTCGACGATGCTCGTCGAGGGCCCGCCGGAAGAGCGGCTCGGCGCGGCTTGTCTGGCCCAGATGGTGGGCGACGATTGCGGCCCTGCTCAAGGCCACGCCCCTTGCCACGCCGTCCACCAGCGCCGCGACTTTCAACCAGAGCACTTCGCAGGCCTCGTTCGCGTGCGTTTTCTCCGCGATCCGTGCCGCACGGCACAGATAGTGCCGTTCGGAATCCAGGGGGACGGCCGAAGGGCCGGCCGCGGCGGCGTGTTCAGCGAGCTCCATCGCGAAGGCGTCGGTCGAGTGGGGCTGAAATCGCGGCTGTTCGTGCGCGTCAAGCGGCGCCATCGCCGGCGCCCGCCCGCCCGCCAGCTCCTCAATCGCCGCAAAAGCCAAAGCATGCAGGCGCGCGCGGTCGCCGGGGAGCTGGAGTTGATACGCCGCATCGCGCAGGAGCGCGTGACGAAACAGGTAGACCGACTCTGCGGAGTTCACGCGCGGCCGCGCGGTCACTACGTTCATGCTCTCATTGAAGCGCGCGGCCGCTTTCCCGGCGATACGTTCAGCTACTCCTCCGTGAACGCATTCCCGTAGAGGTAGCTCCCCTCGACCTCGCTCAGGACCTTGAGGCCTTCCACGATCCGCTTTTCGCCGGCGTAAGGTTCGACCTTCCGTTTCACGCGCGTGAGCGAAGACCAGCCGCGGTACCTGCTCAGGTTCTGCGCGCGGTTGTTGTTGAATCTCTGCAAATCCTCTTCGACATCCCTTTTCCCGGACATGTCGCCGTGCACGATCGACAGGTACGAATTCACCGACTCAAGCGACCCCAGGCACGCTTCGCTGTGGGTGTGGCAGAGGCCCCGGTAGCAGGGCACGCTCAGACCCTTCGTCGCTTCTTTCCACGCTTCCCCGCCGGCTTCCAGCGCGGCGGCCTCGGACTTTGTCGCAGCGCCGGCTTCCACGTGCAGCTTTTCGAAGGACTCGGCGCCGCGGTCCCGGGGCTGAAAGTCAGCGTCGAAGAGCGCCTCGCGCGCCTTCCGGGCAAACGCGGTCTGCCGCAGGAACAACCCGGGCGAGAAGTATCCGGCGAAGTAGTGCACGACCTGCAGGTCCGGCGTCAGGAACAGCGTGATGATGTTCATGGTCGGGAAAGCGTCCGCCGTCGTCTCGTAGATTCCCTGTTCGACCTTCGGATCGCAATTGTGGAATCCGTCCTTGCGGTTCTTCCACGCGCACACGAAGTCCTTCGAGAGCGCCTTGCCGACTTCTTCATCCGAGAACGTCACGGTTCTCAGGACATCTCCCGCAGCTCAGCAGCCTTCCTTGTCCAGGTCGCCGACCAGGACGTAATAGAGGATGAGTTTCTTCTCTTCCCGCGCCTTTTCCTGCGCGGCGGAGAGCGACGGCTCCCACCGGACGACCTTGTTGAAACCCACCCAGGGTTTCGGCGAGTCTTTGGTTCAGCAGTCCGCTTCGCCGGCAACGGCGGCAGCCGCCGGAGCCAGGGCAAATGCAAGCAGCAGGATTCGGATCATGGGGCACCTCGAATGGATTCGAAGAGGTGCTTCGCAATCTCCGTACCGTGCCGGCTCCAGCCGGGTTCGTATTTCGTCCGTATCCGCAGGCGCACGAGGATGTATCCCGCCGGATAAACCGAAGCTGGGCGTTCGCATCGCCGTTCCCGGCAGCGATGACGCGGGGTGGGTTGCGGATCGCGGCCGCCGGGGGCCGGGATTTACGCCGACGGAGAGCTCCAAGGAGGGGCAACTATTCGGAATTTCCGAATAGTTCAATCTGAAACGGGCCGCAAGGTCACCCGCGACATCGCCCATTACAACCTCGAAGCCATCCTCGCCATCGGCTACCGCGTCCGCTCCCCCCGTGGGACCCAGTTCCGCCAGTGGGCCACGGCGCGCCTGAACGAGCTGCTCGTCAAGGGCTTCACCATGGACGACGAGCGCCTCAAGGCGGGGAAGACGATCGGCCAGGACTACTTCGACGAGCTCCTCGCCCGCATTCGCGACATTCGCGCTTCGGGGCGATTGCTCTACCAGAAGGTCACCGACATCTACGCCACCAGCATCGACTACGACCCTGCCTCCGACGCCTGCCAGAAATTCTTTGCCACCGTGCAGAACAAGCTCCACTGGGCGATCCACGGCCGCACCGCCGCCGAGCTGGTCCACGAGCGCGCCGACGCTGCTCGGCCTCACATGGGCCTGACGACGTGGAAGAACGCCCCCGCCGGCCCCGTGCGCCGCCCCGACGTCGCCGTCGCCAAGAACTACCTCACCGAGCCGGAGCTCACGGAGCTCAACCGGGTCGTGGGCATGTACCTCGATTACGCCGAGGACCAGGCGAAGCGCCACCACCCAATGCCCATGGCCGACTGGGCCGCGAAGCTCGATGCCTTCCTCTCGTTTAATGAACGCAACATCCTCAGTCACGCCGGTGCCGTCTCCCACGGACTCGCCGAGAAGCACGCGGTGGAGCAGTTCGAGCGGTACGAGGCTAAGCGTCTTGCGGCAGAACCGGAGCGGGAGAGCGATTTCGACAGGCTGGTCAAAAGGTCGAAGCGCTCGCTGTAGAATCCGTCAGGAAAGCAGCGGTCGACCAAAAAGAGAAAGAACTCAGCGGGAAATTAGGTTGGGCAGCATCATGCAATGGTCAGCCGAAGGAGAAGACTATCTCAGGCAATATCCTGAGTTTCGGAAGTGGGTCAATCAATGCGCCGGCTGTCAGGCCACGGGCCTGAAACCGGAAATGCCGAAGGACGTCGGAACGTCTCTCTATTCACACCAGGAACAAGAAGCGTACTACGGTGCCGGCGCCGGAAGTTTGCGTCGGATGTTCAAACCTTTGCCGCTGAACGAACGCGGCTTGTGCGCCCAGTGCGCTGCACTCGCTCCGTGAAGAGACAGTTCTTACCTTGCTCTCTCTTTTGATTTCAGCGCGGTTCGCTCTTCGCAGCCTCGCTCTGGTACTCCTTCAGCCGCTTCTCAAACTCCGCCCGCTCCGCCTCCGTGATCTCAAGCCCGAGCGCCTCCCGCTGCGTCCGGGCGGCCATTTCGAATTCGCCGGCGGTGGCGTGGGCGGCGGCGAGGGTGTCGAGGATGCCGGCGAGGCCGGATGTGTCGCCGGAGCGGCGGGTGAGGACGACGGCGAGCCGGGCGTGGTGAACGGCGCGGCGGCCGTCGTCGAGGGTGGCGCCCTTGGAAGTGGCGAGGTACCAGGCGAGGGAGTTCCAGCGCTCGGGATTTTCGGGGCGGACGAGGGCGGCGCGTTCGGCGAGGCGGGCGGCGCGGGGGCCGTCGCCGGCGCCGTAGGCCCGGGCGGCTTCGGCGGCTTCGGCGTCGGACTGGAGCTCGAGGGCGCGCAGATCTTCGCGGGCTTCGAGAACCGCGCTGCCTTGCCGCGCCGCTTCGCGCAGGTCGGAAACCCCCTCGGCGACTTTGTTGAGGCTGAGCGCGGCGCGGCCTCGCGCCAGAAGAAGGACGCCGCCGTCGGCGCCGGCTTCCGTGGCGACGGAGAAGCAGATGGTGACGGCTTCCCACCCGGAGCCGGAAGCGGCGAGGGCGATGGCGCGCGGCCAGTCGCCGGAGGACTCGGAGGTCTGCTGGGCGCGGAGAGCGGCGGCGCGCCAGGCGGTAGCGAGGGCTGCGGGGGGGATCGCGGCGCGGACGTCGGCTATCGAGGCCGATTCGAGTGCGGACCGGAGCGCCTGCTCGACTTCCGCGGTGGAGAGCACGGCGGCCGCTTCGACCTCGAGATCGAGCCTGCGGCAACCACGGGCGCGGGCTTCGGCGGCGTGTTTCAGCAGGGCTTCGCCGTCGCCAAGGCGGCTGGCGGCCATCCCCGCGTACCACGCCGCTTCGGCGGTCGCGCCTTCGCGTCCGGCGGCCAGCGCTTCGGCCCACGCGCCGTCGCGCCAGGCGTCGCGGGCGCGGACACGGGCGGCTTCGTCGCGGCCGGGGGCGGCGGCTTGGGTGACGGAACGCTGCCAGGGGCGTGACCAGTGGACGACGGGGCGCGGGTTGAGATCGACGGTGAGGGCGTGGAGGCGGGCGTCGCGGGTGACGATGAGGAGCTCGGGGCGGTTGTCGCCGGTGAGGTCGCACCAGACGGGGACGGTGGTGCCGACGGTGGCGCGGAGGTTCCAGGCCCAGAGGCGCGAGCCGTCGCGGCCGCCGAGGACCATGACGAGGCCGTCGGAGCCGGCGATCGCGGCTTCGGGGCGGCCGTCGTTGTCGAGGTCGCGAAGGGCAGGAGGGCCCGCCACGGGCAGGTCGAGGTTGCGCCGCCAGAGGAGAGTTCCGTCGCGCGCGTCGAGGAGCGCCACGGCTCCGTCGATGCCGCTCACGCCGACGAAATCGCCGGCGACGACCGGGGAGTGCGTATGAAGCGCGATTCCCAGGGCGCGCGACCACACGATGCCCTCCGCTTTCCGCAACCGCGCGACCGTTCCTTTTTGCGTCCCGAACACGACATCGTCCCCTGCCGCCGCGACCGAGGTCGGAACGCCTCCCGCCTCGAACGCCGCCGCTTCCTCGCCGGTTCCCGGCGCCAGCGCGTGAAGGCGGCCGTCCCTCCCCGGCACCCAGATCAGCCCGCCGGCGGCGGCGACGCCCGCCCCGGGCTGCCGCGCGAACTTCTTCTTCCAGAGCGTCGCGCCGTCCCGCCCGTCGAACGCTTCCACGATCGACTCCCCGCCGAACTGGTCTCCGCCCCACACGGCGTCGTCGGTGCCGTCGGCATTCAGGTCCGTGACCAGCGGGCGCGTCCAACCCCGGTAGCGCGGCTGCCTCCAGATCTCCTTCTTCACCCCCGGGTCCACCAGCGCCATTCCCTGCCCCTCGATCAGGAAGCGCAGGACGCCGTCGCGGCGCGCGGCGACGGCGCGGAAGTGGCCGGAGAGGGACCACTCCGCGAGCGAGCGGCCGTCCGAAGCGTTGAGCAGGCGCGTGGGCACGCCGGGCACGAACAGCGTCCGCGCGGGATCGGCGTCGGGGACGGGCTGCTCCGTCCAGTAATGCGGGTGGCCGTGGCGCCACAGAAGCGGCGACTCGAACGCCGAGACGACGGAGATGACCCCCGCTTCAGACTGCACGGCGATGTCCTGCCGCCCGTCGCCGTCGAAGTCGGCGAGAAGCGGCGTCGAGGTGCATTTCGACTCGAGGTCGAATCTCCAGACTTCGCTCCAGGTCGTGGCGTCGATGCCGAGCACGGAGGAACCCGAGGGGATGAGAATTTCCGGGCGGCCGTCGCCGGTCAGGTCGAGAAAGACCGGCCGCGGCCAGCTCGCCGGGATCGGCAGGACTTTGACAGGGCCTTTCGTCGTGCAGGAGAAGATGTGAATCGATTCTTCGCGCTGCTGCACGATCTCCAGGCTGCCGTCGCCGTCCAGGTCCGCGGCGCCGCCGGTGGGCTGGGCCGTGGCGGCATTCGCCTGGGAGTACGTCCAGAGGACGCTTCCATCGACGCCTGAAATCGCGTCCAGGTCCAGGTTGCTGCCGACCGCGTGCGCGAGCCACGCGTCGTCGAACCCGTCGGCGTTCAGGTCGGCGGTGAAGTGATAACTGCTGGAGCCGTGCGGGACGATCCAGAGGGCCTTGCCGTCGCGGCCGTCCACGCCGACGACGCGGCCGGTGTCGTGCAGGATCACGTCGGGAAACGCGTCGGCGTTCAGGCGCGCCGGCATCGGCCACGGCGGAATCGGGTCGCCCAGCGTCGCCATCCACCAGAGGCGCTTCCCGTCCAGGCCGCGAAGCAGGCCGATGCCCGACGCGGACCACGCGAGGACGTCCGCGCGCCCGTCGCCGTCGTGATCGCCGAGCGCCATGGCGCCCGCGCAGCCGGGCACCGGCCAGGCCGAACGGCGTTTTCCGGAAGCGCCGTCCAGCACGGTGACTTCCCCGCCGCCGCCGAAGACGACCTCGGGGCGCAGGTCTCCGTCCAGGTCGGCGATGTCTACCGGGATCGGCCGGCTCAGCGCCGGCGAATCCGGCAGGCCTTCGTGGATCCAGAGCAACCGCCCCGTCCTGCCATCCAGCGCACGGAGCCGCCCGGGCTTGCCGTTGGCGACGAGAATGTCCGGGGTGCGGTCGCCGTTCACGTCGCCCGCGACCCAGTTCAGGTGCATCGGGTCCGACGTGTGCTTCCAGATCACCATCTCCGGCAGCGTGATCCCGATCTCCGCTTCCTCCCCCGTCCGCACTTCGAACGCCAGCGCGCGGCGCCACCGGTTCTCGGCGTGCGCGAAACCCGTCCAGTGGCCGGTCTTGAGCGGGATGTGTTTCGCGGGCGCGGCGGTGAAGAGCGCTTCGCCGCTCTCCCGGTGCACGAGGTCGAGGCCAAGCTCGGCGGGCTCGCATTCGACGAAGAGCGTTCCGGTTTCGTGCGTGAGCGACGCGCGGTGCGGCTTTTCGACCCCGGACTCGACTTCGACGCTCTCGACGTGATCTCCATGAAGCGGCGCGCGGAGCCGGATTTCGCGAAGGCCGATGGGAAGGCGCGCAACGCACGGCGTGCGGCCAAGAAGCGCCCCGCCGGACGACGCTTCGGCCCCCGGCGGCGTGGACTCGATCCGGATCGAGCCGAAGAGCGAGGGCATCGTGACGGCGACGGGGACGCTGGAGCGCGCCTTGACGTCGAGTTCTTTCGAGAAGGTCCGGAATCCCTCGCGCGCGACTTCGACGCGCACTGTCCCGGGTGGCCAGACGCGCAGCGCGGGGCCCGTTCGCGGGTGGCCGTTGAGCGTGACGGAAGCGCCGGCGAGATCGCCGTCGAGGCGGATCTCTCCCGGGGCGAAGCCCATCCAGAGTCCGGCCGCGGCGAGCGCAGCCGCGGCGGCGATCGCGACCGAAGCGAGCTTGTTGCGCGACACGCGCCTGCGGATCCGGTAGCCCAGGCTGGCGCGCCGGGCGCGCACGGGCTCGCCGGCGAGCCAGCGGTCGAGGTCGTCGGCCATTTCGCCGGCGGAGGCGTAGCGGCGCGCGGGCTCTTTCTCCATCGCGTGCTGGACGATGGTTTCGAGGTCGGGATCGACGTCGGGAGCGTGGCGCCGCAGCGGCGTCGGGTCGGCGTTCAGGATCGCGTTGAGAATCTCGCCAACCGACTCGCCCTCGAACGGCGTCTTCAGCGCGAGCATTTCGTAGAGCATGACGCCGAGCGCCCAGACGTCCGTCGCCGGCGCGACGGCATGGCGGTCGCCGCGCGCCTGCTCCGGCGCCATGTACGCCGGCGTACCGATGACGGCTCCGGACACCGTGAGCGCCGACGTCCCCGCCTTGTCGCGCGCGAGCCCGAAGTCGATCAGCACCGCCTTGTCCACCCACTCCGGCGACGGCAGCCCGTCGTCTGCCGGCCCGGCAACGAGCGGCGCCGGTTTGACACCCGCTTCGCTCCTCAGCCGGTCCCCGCGCACGAGCATGACGTTCAGGGGCTTGACGTCGCGATGCACGATCCCGCGCTCATGCGCGTATTGCAGCGCCCGCCCCACCTGCGCCGCGATCGCCGCCGCCCGCCGCGGGTCCATCCGCTGCGTCCGCAGCACCTTCGAAATGTCCAGCCCCTTCAGGTGCTCCATCACATAGAAATACGTCCGCCCCTCCAGCCCCGCTTCCAGCACCGGACAGATGTTCGGGTGCGAGAGCTGCCCCAGCACCTTGACCTCGCGCTCGAACCGCTCCACCGCCAGCGCGTTGTCGAACTCGTCCGCTGACAGCACCTTGATCGCCACCTGCCGCCCCACCGACGCCTGCACCGCGAGATAGATGCTCCCCATCCCGCCGCTTCCGATGCGACGGACGAGGTGGTACCCGCCGATGCTCGTCAGCCCCGTGTCTCCCCCCGATCGCACGGCTGCGCCCCCGGCCGAGGGACCGGAGGGCGGTGCCATGCGCGTGGCGTCGAAGCGGGACGGGTCTGGCGGCTCGGTGGGCTGGGTCACGGGCGGATTCTATGCGTCGATGGGAAAATCTCTTCCTAACTCACGCTCTCCAACAAAAAAGGCGGCCCGAGGGCCGCCCTTGATCTTCATCTCCACCCGACAGCTACTTCTTCTCCCCCTCCGCCCTCTTCAGCTCGAATTCCACTTCCAGCGCGACGCTCAACTCCGTCTCGCCGCTCGAGACCGGCGTGCCCGCTCGGCCGGCGCGGAGGGCAACCCAGTTCATGGCTGTCGCGGCTGCGCTTTTGTCCTGGGCCCCGTCGTCCGACAGGTCGCGGACCTTGACGGCGCCGCCGACTGCGAGGCCTAGCCGGGAAGCAATCGTCTCGGCGCGGGTGCGGGCCTTTTTCACGGCCTCGTCCCAGGCCTTGGAGAGCTGCGACTCGGGATCGCTGATCGTGAAGCTGACCGGCGAGCCGCCGCCGTACGTCACGCCGAAGACGTTGAAGCAGCCGTCGTTGGCTTCATCGCTCGCGGTGGCCTGGCCCTTGTCGAGGAGTGCAGAGACGAGTGTCGCGACATCCTCGGGCTTCATCGCGTCCACGGCGGGGATCGTGACACGGATTTCGCTGGAAGCGTTCGTTTCGGGATTTGCGCCGGCTTCGACCTGGTTTCCGCCGCCGTTCCAGATCACCTGGACCTGGCCAGAAGCGCCCTGGGCGCCGGCGAAGCAGACGCCGGAATCCTCGATCTTCGCGCCCTGCACTTTCCTGTCCGCGAGGACGGCTGCGAGATCGTCCTTCATCGTCTTGAGGTTCTTGTTCAGCTTTTCGATCGCGTCGGCCGCCTTTTCCGCGCTTCCCTTCGCGTGGAAGGTCATCACCAACGTGTCGGGCTTGGCCTTCACGGTCCCGTGGCCGCGAACGGTAATGGTCTTGGGTTCGTCGGCGCCGGCGACGAGGGCGAGGACGAGAACGGCGGGAAGGGCGGCGGCGAATCGAAGCATGGAAGTCTCCGGGAAAGGGTGCGCTGGGAACCGTCTCACCACTAGAGACTTGCGGCGGGTGGGTGGAAAGGTTGCATTTCGTTTGGGGAAAGTTGAGAGGAAAAGAGAAGTGGATGGCTTTGATGTAAACCAAGATGAATTGGTGACTTGGGGAAAACGGCAGGGGATGGGGAAACGCGGGCTTGGGCTTGGGGGGGCTGGGGCTGGGGCTG
>JBBTCT010000006.1:0-7392 GCA_038060895.1 Planctomycetota bacterium | reverse complement strand
CCCCCCCCCCCCCCCCCCCCCCCCCCCCCCCCCCAACCCCCCAGCCCGCCTTCCCCCATCCCCCGCCGTTTTTCCCCCGTACTACTTTCCTTTCTTCTTTCGTTCGAGGAACAGCCGCGCCGTCGTCGCCTGCACCGCCATCCCCTGCCGCAGCATCTCCGGCGCCCGCGAAAGGCGCGCCTTCACCGTTCCCAACGGAACCCCGAGTTCCTTCGCGATGGCGGCCATGTCCTTGCCTTCGTAGAAGCGCATTTCGACCGTGCGGCGATAGGCCTCGGGGAGGGCTTCCACGGAAGAGCGGACGAATTTGACGACTTCCTCCCCGACGAGGTCGGCGAGGGGTGAAGCGTCTTCTGCGCCTTCAGGCCGCAAGCCCGGCTGGGGTTTCTTGATCGCCGCATGCTTGAGCACCCCCCAGAGCCAGCCGCGGAATTCGCCTTTCGCGGGGTCGTAGTTCTGGAAAGACTCGTAGACGCGGACGAAGGCGTCGTGCACCAAGTCGAGCGCGCCCTCTTCGTCGAGTTTGCGGGAGCGACGGACCTGCTCGACCAGGGATTGGTATTCCTGGAGGAGGAGGTCGGAGGGGTCGGGGGTGGGGGGAGCGGGCATGTCGTTCTGCATTATCCGCGGCCCTTTCCGCGAAATTCGCCTTTATCCGCGTATTCCTTGCCGTTCCTCTGGGTCGTTCGAATTCCCCTACCCCGCCTTCTTCGCAAACTCACTCTTCACTTTCCTCACGACATCGACCTTGGTGCTGCCAAAGTTGATCAGCAACCCCACCGGCCGCTTGCCTGCTACGAGATAGGTCGTGAGCTGTCCTTCGTGACCCTCCGTCAGATCCTGGATCGCCTTCAGCTCGACGATGACTTCCGTCGCGCAGATGAAATCTGCCGCAAAGTCACCCACATTTTCGCCCTCGTACCAGACGGAGAGCGGGGCTCCGCGCTGAAACGGGATCTTGTTCTTGCGGAGCTCGATGGCGAAGGCGTTTCCGTAGATGTGTTCGGGCAGCCCCGGGCCTAGCTTGTTGTGAACGCGGAAGGCGAGGCCGATGATGCGGCGGGTGAGGTCGGAGTGAAGGGCGTCGGTGTGATTCATCATGAAGGGGATTATATCGAATACATGTTATATGTCAAGTAGAAATATTAAGTAAAAGAATTCGCGGATAAAGGATGATGACGCGGAAAATGCCGCGGATAGGGCCAGGACTTCGGTGACCGGATCCTCCGAACCCTTTCCGCCCTTGCGCGATCAACCCTCTCCCTGAATCATCCACCGCCCGGACTGCGCCCGCCGTATCACCCCTACCTGAATGCCCCCCGCCGAACTCCCCGAGGAAGTCCAGCCGCACGCGTCCGAGCCGACACGCCGGCTCGGGCGGTACATCCTCGTGAAGAAGATCGGCAAGGGCGGCATGTCCGAAGTCTGGCGCGCCTGGGACACCCTCCTCGCGCGCGCCGTCGCCGTGAAAATCCTGAAGGACGCCGACCCCGAGGACATCACGCGCTTCAAGCGCGAAGCCAACATCCTCGCGAACCTCCACCACCCGAACATCTCGCCCGTGTTCGGAATGGAGCAGGAGGGGGACCGCGCCTACATCGCCATGCAGCTCGTGGACGGCGAGACCATCGACAAGATGACCGCGCCCCTCTCAAAGAAGGTCGAGCGCCTCCGCGACGCCGCGCGCGCGCTGCACTTCGCCCACAAGCAGGGCATCATCCATCGCGACATCAAGCCTTCGAACATCATGGCCACGCCGGACGGCCACCTCTACCTCATGGACTTCGGCATCGCGCGCCCCGTCCGTAAGGGCGCGACAATCACCGGCACCGATTTCCTCGTCGGCACCCCCGCCTACATGTCCCCGGAGCAGGCCCGCGGCGGGCGCTGCGACGAGCGCACGGACGTCTACGCTCTCGGCGCAACGCTCTACCGCCTCGCGACGCACAGCGATCCCTTCTATGGCGACGACCCGATGCAGGTGCTGCTCAAGGTCTCCAACGAAGCCCCCCCGCGGCCGCGCACGCTCGAGCCGTCGATCCCGCGGCCCGTCGAGGACATCATCCGCGTCGCCATGTCCAAGGAGCCCGACGCCCGCCACCAGACCGCCGAGGACTTCGCGACCCAGCTCGACCTCTTCCTCGCCGGGAAAAAAGTCCGCGCGGCGCCGCGCGAGCACGTCAAGATCCCCCAGGGCGTCTGGATGGGCGCCCTCGGCCTCGTCACCGTCGGCGCCGTGCTCTGGGCAATTTTCAAACCCCCGGCGCCGCTTCCCGATCCGAAGCCGGATCCCCGTCCCCGGGACATCGTCGCCCCGGTCCCGCCCGTCGATACCGCCGCCCGCGAGCTCACCGCCGCCCGCGAACTCATCGACCTCATCCGCCAGCCCGGCATGAGCGACAAGGCCCGGGAAAGCAAAGCGAAGGAAGCGCGCGCCCTTCTCGACGGGATCGTCAAGGCGCACCCGGAAGGGCACGCCGCGGCGTATTTCGAAATCGCGAAACTGGAAGCTCTCCTGGGGAGAAACGAATCCGCCCTGGCCGCCGCCGAAGAAGCCGTCAAAGCCGACGAAAAGTCCGCGCCTGCCGTGCTGCTCCGGGCCCGCCTCCGCATCAAGCGCGCGCTGCGGCTCAAGGTGCTCCACCTCGGCGGGCTCGAGACCGACCCGCTCGACGCCGCGGCCGTCGGCCTGTTCGTCCAGGAAGCCGGCGCCGACACGCCCGAAATCCACAGGCTCTTCAAGGGCGCCAACGCCGACCTCGCGCGCTTCCAGGAACTCTCCCCTTCCGCCGAAGCCGCCGACACGGCGTTCGCCAGGGGCCTCGCACTCTTCAACGCAGGCCGCTTCAGGGAGGCCGCCCTCTCCCTCAAAGTCGCCGCCGATTCCCTCTGGCTTGGCGCCGACGCCCGCCTGCTCGTCGGCATCGCCCACTACATGTCCGACAATTTCCGCGAGGGCGAGCTGGCCCTGGCGAGCGCCGGGGCGGGGGACGATCTGGTGGAAGCGCGTCTCCTGCTGGCGATGCTGCTGGGCGTCGAAGCGGCGCAGCGCGGCGCGGCAGGAGTGAACACGCGGCCGGTGTTCGAGCTGATCGACCGGGATTTCACGGAGCTGGTCAAAGTGCGGGCGAAGTCCGCGGACTGGCAGAAGCTGGTGCCGTTGTCGCCGTACTGGAATTCAGTTTTCCGGACTTGGCTCCAGCGGGCGAGATAGGCGCGCCTACTTCGGCTTCGCCTTCATGACCTCCTGGACCGACGAGAACTGGTACACGCCGCCGCCGTCGACCTCCCAGCGGACGGTGATTCGCATCACCTTCCCGCTCGCCCCGACCGGCACCTTGGCGTCCTTCCACTTGATCGGCGTTCCCTTCTTGTCCGTCCGTCCTTCCTGCACCACGAACTCCTTTGACCACCTGTCCTTACTGTCCCCGATCGCCGCGGTCACCGTCACGGGCCCCGGCCACGGACCGCTGTAGGCGAACGAGCCCGTCGTGGTCGTGTCGGTGGGTACGTACCCCGCCGGATCGAGGCGCGTATCGGGCGGGATCGAACGGAAGTCGAGGTACATGAAGCCGGTCGCGTCGCCGACGTTGCGGACGGTTCCCTTGTACTTCGCGGGGAGCGTCGCGCTCTTGAGAAGCGCGTCCCTGTGAAACGTCCACGCCGCCTGCAGCTCCGCGGCGCCGCCGAACGCGCGCTCGAGCTGGTACTTCACCAGCCGGCGCGAATCGATGACCACGCCCGCCTCGCCGTCGAATGCCGTCGACTGCTGCGCGGCCAGCATGCGCCAGAGAGCGTCAAACGTCCCCTTCCATTCCGTCATGAGAAAGTGAACGAGCACCCACGACTCGTCGATCTGCTGCTGGCCGAAGACGGCGCGGTCCTTGAGCAGGAGCACGTCGAGCGGCGTCTCAGTCCCCTTTTCCTTGTTCTCCTTGAGCCGGCTCGCCATCAGCTGGTACCCCGTGAAGTCCCCGGGCCGCACGACGTGCTTGTTCTGCCACGCGTAGTACTCGGCGAGCCCGTGGTCGAGCCAGCTTGGCATCCCGAAATAGAAGTGGTGCCAGACGAAGACGTGCGAAAAGTGCCGCCAGAGCGCGACGTACGCGTCCTTCCCCACGACCCCGTCGGTCAGCGCGTACCCGAGGGCGTTCCGGTAGCGGTCCACATGCGCGACCGAGCCCTGGAGCCCCGCCTTCAGGAACCAGTCGTCGCGATCGGCTTCATTGTCGAAGAGGACGAAGTCCACGCGCTGCCGCTCGAGCTTCTGGAACTTCGCTTCCACGGTCCCGACCTGCACCCACTGCACGTCGAGGTGGTAGATCTCGTTGTACGCCTTGTAGATCTCGCGGATCTTCCCGACGAACTCCGACCGCGCCGTCGGCCCGAGGCTGTCTTTCGCCTTCGCGTAGATCTGGACCTTCGCGACGGTGTCGAGCTTCACGTAGCCCGGGGGCACGGTGAGCTCTTCCTGCGCAAACGCACAAGCCGCGGCGGCGCCCAGCGCCATGACGGTCCTGAGAAACATCGCGGATCCCCCCGCAGAAGAAGGGGAGCGACTGTACCGCGGTTCGGTGTTCATTTCTTAGAGGACTTTCAGCACGGGAGCGTTCGTGGGCTTGTAACCCGGCGTGCAGATGCTCGCGTTCACGCAGGTCACACCGCCGCGCTCGACGCGTCCCGGATCTACCGCGCGCCGCCCAGTTCCCTGGCCGTCCGGGTGTAGTACAACACGCGCGCAGACATCTCTCCCGACGCCGACTCGAATTCGCTCCGGCCGCTGACCAGGAACGCCGCAATCTCGGCAGACTCGCCCTTCAGTTCCTTCAGCCGCGGCTTCAACTCGGCCGACGCCGCAGCACGCCCCGACAGCTTCGCGCGGCACACCCACAACCGAAGCGCCGCTTCCTCGCGCGCCTCGTCGTTGGGCTTCAGCTCGAGGCGCTTCGCAAAGTCCTCCGCCGCGCCCTTGTAGTCCTTGCTGTCGAAGCGAGCCATGCCGCGGCGGACGTACGCGATCCAGTAGTGCGGGTAGATGCGGATGGCTTCGGAGTAGTCCGCGATGGCGCGGGGGAGATCGCCGGCATCGCGACGCGCGTCGCCGCGGGCGACCCAGGCATCGGGATGGCGTAGCTCGGTGACGACCCGGAGAGCCTGCTCGGCGTCCTCGCGCGCGTAGTCGCGCTTCGTAGAATCGGCCGCCGCGAAGCCCCGCCCGGGCTCGATCCCGGCCGGTTCCGCGACGGGGGCGCCCTCGCGCCGCGCTGCCGACCGGTGCACGAACGCGTCGGCCATGCGGGGGCGGGCGGAAGCGGCGTTCGTGAAATGATCGGCTGCGGGGGAGACGGCTCCGGAGGACTGGAGGGCGAGGCCCTGGTCGTAGTGATCGCGGGCCAGGGGGCGGTTTTCAGGGGGTAGGGGGTAGGAGGTCGGAACAGGATTGGCCGAGACCCGCTCGAACGGCGTCGGAGCCTGCGGCGCATTCGAAGCGCAACCGCAGATGGCTACAATGGTTACGACGATAGCGCAGCGGGGAGTGTTCATGGCTCTACCTATCAGTGCGGCCCCCGCCCGGATTCCTCAGTCGGATTCCTGAACCCTCTCCCTCCCTCGCTTGTTCACAATCGTCCCCCCCACACTCCCCTCTTCAGGACCCGCCATGAAGCTCGCCGAAGCCCTCCTTCTCCGTGCCGACCTTCAGAAGAAGCTCGCGTCGCTCAAGGAGCGCATCGCGCAGAACGCCGTCGTCCAGCAGGGCGACAAGCCCCACGAGGACCCCAACAAGCTCCTCTCCGAGGCCGCCGGCGTCCTCGACCAGCTCGAAAAGCTGCTCTTCCAGATCAACGAAGCCAACCTCCAGCACAAGCTCAAGGACGGCCGCCCGCTCACGAAGGCGCTAGCCCAGCGCGACGCGCTCGCGATGCGTCACGGCGTGCTGGAAGCGGCGATCGCCGGCGCGAAGAAGCCGCCGGATCGCTACGGGCTGAAGGAAATCAAGTGGGTCGCGAAGGTGGACGTGAAGAAGCTTCAGAAGCAGGCGGATGACCTGTCGAAGCAGCTTCGCGTCCTCAACGGGATGGTTCAGGAAGCGAACTGGAAGATCGAGCTTTAGGAAGGCAGTGGGTTGGGGGTAGTCGGTAGTGGGTAGGAAGGCGTCGTTAAACAGGAGCCCTCCCTACCTCCTACCCACTACCCCCTACCCACTCCGCTGTTTCGCCAACCACCGCACCAATAACGAAAGCTCCTCTAGAAACAAGGGACCCCGGGCGAGCGCAGGACCCCGAGCGCCGGTCCAGGGGGTCGCAAACATACTGGCCGGCATGCCGCGCGGTGGGCAGCGCACACGGTCTTCGGACCATGCACACGTCAGCCCAGCACACGGCACATCAGTACACGACATCGTGCAACGTTCACTACCACGCGCTGACGGGGTCCTGTTTTCGAAGTGGCTGGAAGGTCATTCACGGGTCAGGCTACGTCGGCCAAGTTCGCGGGGTTTGCTGAGTCATCGGAATTGGGGCCGACTCCGCCCGACCCGTGAATGACCTTCCAGCCACTTCGAAAACATCGACAGCTCGAAACAGCAGGGTCTTCCTCTGGATCACCTGAAAGAGGAGGTGGAATCCGCGCCTCAAGACGCGGCGCGCAAGGCAGCGCAACGGGAAGCCGCGGCTCGCGACCGTCTTGCGCGGATCGATCGGGCCATTGCGGAGATTCCCACGGTTGCCGAGCTCAAGAAACGCAGGAATCCGGCCGACGCCCGTGCGTCGACCACCGATCCGGAGGCCCGCGTCATGCGCATGGCCGACGGCGGCTATCGCCCCGCCTACAACGTCCAGCTCGTCACCGACACGAAGTCCCGCGTCGTGGCCGGCGTCCGCGTGACGAACAAACCGGCAGATTGGGGACTCATGCAGCCATCTCTCGACGATCTCAAGCGACGCACCGGCCGTGCTCCGCATCAGCACCTCGTCGACGGTGGATACTCATCATCGAAAGACGTCGAAGATCTGGCACACCGCGGGATTGAGGTCTTCGCGCCGCTCCAGCCTCCCAAGCGCCGTGACCGGGTCCGGAGCCGATATCAGCCGCGCAAGGAGGATTCCCAAGTCATCGGCGAGTGGCCGTGGCGAATGGGCAGCTCAAGAGGCCGACGGATCTACAAGCTCCGCGCCTCAACAGCAGAAACGGTTAACGCAGACCTCAGGTGCTTTCGCGGACTCGATCGCTTTCAGGTCAGGACCCTTCCCAAAGTCACCTGCATCGTCCTCTGGTCGGTGATCGCATACGACCTGATGAGGCTCTTCAGTCTCACGAACTGATTCGACCCCTGAGTCATGTCGTTTTCCCAGAGCGCGCGAAGAAATCGATCGACGGCGCGTGATCGGGACT
>JBBTCT010000005.1:5712-127550 GCA_038060895.1 Planctomycetota bacterium | reverse complement strand
GAGAGCGCGCGAAGAAATCGATCGCCAACGCGCAATCGGGCCTCGCAACCCGCCGTCGTAAATGCCCGACGGCGGGGCGCGAGGCCCGATCACGCGCCGTCGATCGATTTCTTCGCGCGCACTCTGTGGTTAGTCCTGGTCGTTCTTCCGGGAAAGCCGCCGACGCGTCGAGTGAGTCGCCGGACTCCGCCAGCCCCGCTTTCGAACAGGCTTCCCGCTACGCTCGACAAGCTCGCCGCCGCTACTCGTCAAACGCCGCCACCCCTGCCTTCGCGCACGCTCCCGCCATTTCGCGCTTCATCGCCTCAACGGCCGGGAGGTCTCCGATGCCGCGGAGAATCGCTGCGCCCGCGCGCCAGGTCTCGCGCGCGTCGTCCACCCGGCCCTGCGCGAGGCGGAGAAGCGCGAGGTCGCACAGGTGGCCGCCCTCGAAACGGCGGTGCCCGGTCTGGCGGTGGAGGTCGAGCGCCGCGGCGAAGGACGCTTCCCCCATTTCCCAGCGGCCCGTTTCGCGATAGAGGCAGGCGAGGCTGCCGGTCACGACGCCTTCGTCGCGGCGATTGCCGACGTCGATGTGAAGGGCGATGGAGCGCCGGAGCGTCCACTCCGCGTCCTCCATGCGGCCTTCGTTGAGGTACAGCACGCCCAGCGTCCCGAGGGAAATCGCTTCCGTCCGGCGGTCTCCTACTTCGCGAATCAGGGCGAGTGCCTCGCCGTAGAGCCGTTCAGCCTCCGCGGGCCGGCCGGAGACCTGGAAGAGATGCGCGAGGTTGGACAGCGTGAGGCCCTCGAGGCCCCGGTTGCCGCGCGAGCGGAAGACCGCCAGGGCCTCCCGCATCAGTCGCTCGGCGTCGTCAAACCGCCCCTGGAGCTGGCGCAGGCTGGCGAGGTTGCCGAGGACGACCGCCGCCGCGTGGTGCTCCCCCAGCTCGCGGTCGATCGCCAGCGCCGATTCGCCCAGGCGCACCGCTTCCTCGACGAGGCCCGCGTTGCGCCGGACATTCGACAGGTTGCCGAGTGCGAACGCCTCGTAGCGCCGGTTGCCGACCTCCCGATGGATCGCCAGGGCCTGCTCCTGTGCCTCCTGCGCTCGCGCGGTGCGGCCGGTCTCGCGGAAAATCACGGCCAGGGACCCGAGCGCCATTCCCTCGAGCTTCCGGATGCCCGCTTCCCGCGCCTTTCCGCAAGCCTGCTCCGCCAGCGTCTCGGCCTCGGCCAGCCTTCCTGCCGACCGGGCGATGTCGGCGGCGCGGCGAAGCGACTCGATGTGTTCCACGCCCGTCGACTCCGCCGCCAGGGCGAGCCAGCAGGACACGGCGGCCGCGAAGCGATAACGGCGCTCGAGGAGCGGGCCGGCGCGGCGGAGATAAAGGCGGCGCGCCCGGCGCAGCTCTTCGCGCCCGTCCTTCACGGACCCGGACGCGATCCGCGCGTGCTCCGCGAGCTCTTCCGCAAAAGGGTCCGTCGCGTGCCGTCCCAGGGGCTGCGCCGTCTCTCCATCGAGCGGCGGCGGTTCCGGAGGGCGGCCGCCGAAGAGCGCTTCCAGGACGGCCAGCGCCAGCCCGTGCATCCGTGCGCGGTCGCCAGGGAGCTGGAGCTGATATGCGGCGTCGCGGAGGAGTGCGTGGCGGAACAAGTACGCGGACTCGGCGTTCATGCGGCGCAATGATATCGGCGGGCTCCGCGCTAAGATGCCTTCCGAATGGCCGCGTCCCCTGGAAAACTCGAACGCTTCGAATGGACTCCCGAGCGCGTGCAGCTCCTGGGCACGGCGCCGGACGGCGAGATCGCCGAGCAGGTCGGGACTTCCGGTCGCGCCGTGCAGGTTGAGCGGAAGCGCCGCGGGATTAAGCCGTTCGTGGCGCAGGTGCCTCCGGTGAACTGGACGGACGAGGCGCTGGGGATGCTGGGGAAGGTGCCGGACCGGGTCGTGGCAGAAAAGATCGGCACGACGACGTCGACGGTGTCGATCAAGCGATCCCAGCTGGGAATCATGTCGTCGAGGGGCGTCGGCGCGCGGAAATACCCGTGGCCCGCCGAGGCGATCGAGATGCTGGGCAGGAGGCCGGACGCCGCCGTCGCGGAAGCCCTGGGGCTGTCCCAGGTGACGGTGCGGACGAAGCGGAAGCAACTGGGGAAACCTCCTTTCAAGCCGCACGCACCCGCGGTCGAGTGGACACCGGAGATGGACGCGGACTTCGCTTCCATGACCGATGAACAGATCGCGGCGAAGTGGCGGATCGGCGTCCGGTCGGCGAACGACCGCCGCCACGTCGTCCAGGGCCTGCCGACGGGGCTCTTCCGCATGAAATGGACCCCGGCGCACATTCGTCTCCTGGGGACGAAGACCGACGGGGAGCTGGCGCGGGAGTGGGGCTGCTCGCTCGAGGGGGTGCGCTTCAAGCGCCTGAAGCTGGGGATTCCGGTGGTGGAGGAACAGAAGCGAATCGACTGGTCGCCGCAGGTCGAAGCGCTGATGGGGCACAAGTCGGACACGGAGATCGCGCAAATTCTCGGATGCTCCCCGGCTTCGGTCACGGTTCGCCGCAACGCGCTGGGAATTTCGCCGCCGCCCAAGAACCAGCGGCGCTGGACGGGGGAGGAGCTGGAGCTGCTGGGCCGGTACACGGATTCGGAGGTGGCCCGGCGGCTGAACACGGATCGCCAGACGGTGCACAGGAAGCGCGTGGAGCTCGGGCGCCCGCTGGCGCCGTTTGAGCAGGGGCTCATCTGGACGCCCGAGATGGACAAGCTCCTTGGGACGGACTCCGACGTGAAGATCGGCAAGCGGATCGGGCGGACGGGCCCGGCAGTTTGTTTGCGACGGAAGGAACTTGGGATCCCGTCGATGTCGGAGCGGCTGAAGGTGCGGTACTGGCGGGAGCGGGAAACGACCTGACTGTTCGCTCTCGCAATGCTTACCTGGCGGCGGGCGGCTTCAGGCTCAGCGGCATCGGATTCCGCAGAATCGCTTCCATCAGCGCCGCCTGTTCCGCGGGCATCGTAAATTCGGCGTTCTTCAACGGGACTTGCTGCGTCTTCAGGTGAACCTCGATCTGGTCCGGGAATCCCTTGTCGTCGACCGTGAAGCAGAAGCCCGAGTACGAAGAGTGAGCGGCATCGAAGTTCTTGTCGACTTCGGCCACGAGGCGCTTTGACGCCGCGGGCGCAAACTGGAAGGTCCATTTGTCCGCCGCGCGGGTCTTCACCGAGACGTCCGACCACGTCGCGAAGGGAGGATCGTTTCGGACGCGGAACTCATCGAAGACGGCGAAGTCGGGGCGCATCATCCGGAAGAACTGAAACCCCTTTGGCGGCTTGCCGGGCGTGGTGAGCGTCGGCCACTCGCACTCGGCTTCCTCTTCCTTCGTGTTGACGTGAGGGAATCGTACGCCGCCGGCCTTGCCCGCAAAGAGGGCCAGGATGCGGATCTTCTTGAAGGCGTCGTCAGCGACGTCGCGAGGGGAGGCGACTTCGACGCTGGACTTGCCGTCCTTCTGGACTACGGTTGCCTTGAGGTCCTTCAGGGCCAGTGCTGCGATCCGCTTGTTCATCATGGCCGCGCAGGCGTCCAGGTCGGCCTTCTTCGTCTCGGCAGGCGCCTCCAGCAAGATCGGATCGGCGGCGTGAACGGTCACGCAAACGAGGGATGCCAGCAGAGGAACGAGAATCGGTTTCATGGCCTGAAAATGTAGCATCTCAACCACATGAGGTTCCACCGGGGCTTTTTCTCGCGTTCTCAGCCTCACACGCCATCGTCCAGCGCCGGGACCCCGGCACGTTCGCAGGCTTTCTTCATCGCCTCCGTCTTCACGGTCAGATCGCGCGTGAGCCCCATGTCGCGGAGAATTGCGGCGCCGTCGCACCAGCGCGCGCGCGCTTCCTCGACCCGGCCCTCCCGGACGAGAAGCTCCGCGTAGTTGCAGGCGTGCGCTCCCTCGAATCTCCGGTGCCCGACACTCCGGTGGATGTCGAGCGCTTCCCGGAACGCCTGCTCGGCCTCCCGCGGCCGATCCGTCGCCGCGTACAGGCTCGCCAGGTTTCCCACCGTGACGCCTTCGGTGCGTCGATCCCCGATTTTGCGGAAGAGCGCGAGGGACTGGTTGAAGGTGCGTTCCGCGTCTTCGAGCCTGCCGGCCGTGTGCCGCAGCCCGGCGAGGCCCAGCAGGGCGTTCCCCTCGAGACGAAGGTCGCCGGCGTCGCGATCCAGGACGATGGCGCGCTCGAAGCTCGCCTCGGCTTCCGCCACGCGGCCCGTTTGCTCGAGGAGGCCGGCGTAGTTCGCGAGCTCCTCGGCAAACGCATCGGTCGAGTGCGGTGGAGGGCTGTCCTCCGGCCCGCCACCCGACGGCGCTTCCGGCGGGCGCCCTCCCGCCAGCATTTCGATGGCGTCGATCGCCAGCCCGTGGAGCCGCGCGCGGTCGAACCAGTCCGCGATCTTCAGCAACTCACGGCCTACATCCCCGCCCCGAACTCTTTCCACGCTTTTTCCAGCCCATCCAGGTCGGGAAAGTACTTCGTGAACTCCTCGTTCTTCCCGGCCGCCATCGCGTCCCTGAAGTCCTTGTAGGCGTTGGCGAGCGCCTTGTCGCTGGTGCGCGTCAGGAAGTAATTCAGCGCCCAGCATTCGGAATAGAACACGAGCGCCTTCGAAGCGTCGCTGTTGATGAGCGCTCCGGCATCGCCGCCGAGGAGGTCCTTCAGGGGGATGAATCCCGTCCCGCCCAGCGCCTGTTTCGCGAGCGCGACGCGGGAATCGTTGTTGTAGCTGAAGCGCCAGGCGCCGGTGCTGCCCTGGAAACCCTCGAAGTAGGTGGCCATTCCTTCCATGAACCAGGAGGGCCAGCGGGTCATGGTGGACGTGCGGTAGAAGTAGAGGTGGGCCGCTTCGTGGACCATTGTCTGGAGGAAGAGCTTCTGGTCGCCGGTCTTGTTCCAGCCGACGACGATGTTGGTGTCGCTCGCAGCGAATCCGGCGGCGTTCAGGCTGCTCTCGGCCTTCTTTTCGACGCAGTAGCGACGGTAATCCTCGTAGGTGCGGTAGGCGTACAGGGTCATCTTCTCGCTGCCGGGGAGCTTCGGCTCGCGGCCGTTGTAGAACGCCTTGAGCTCGCCGTAGGCCAGCTCGACGACCAGCGCGAGTTCGCCGACGAATGCGCGGCCGGCGTTGCTCCGGATCGTGTAGTGGGCCGTCTCATGGACGATCGCGTTCGCCCAGTCCGAGGTCAGCGCGTCGTCCTCTTCGCCGGTGACCCATTTGCCGCCCTGCTTGCGGAAGCCGGCGTCGAGGAGCTTCTTCTCCTCGGCGGGGACCCACTTGTCGCCCGCCTTCACCAGGCCCTTAGCGAGGCTGTCACGGTCGGCGGCGGGGATCCAATCGCCGTTGTAACGGACGAGGCCCTTCTCGAAGTTCTCCTTCTCTTCACCCGTGACGAACCGCCCCTTGTACGGAACGAATCCTGTCGCAGGCTCCGGAAGGCCGCGCTTGCGCGCGACGACACGGGAGACCTTGTCCTTGAGGGAGGGGGAGGCCTTGAGCAGCGCGATGAGGGCCTCCTGCGCGGTGCGCGTTTCGCCGAGGTCCCACTGGAGGACGGCGATGCCGAAGCGCTCCTCGGGCGTGAGGGTCTGGTCGGCGGCAAATTTCAGGAACTCGGCCAGTTCGAGGTAGGCCCACGGGAACTTGCCGGTTCCCCTGGCGATCGTGAATTCGAACGAGTTCGCATCGGCTTTCACCAGCGCGAGCTCCTGTCCGGCGACCCGGGTCTTGAGCGTGCCCGGCTTCCGGTTCACCGCGGCCACGAGCTTGTCCAGCGCCGCCGCCATGAGCTTGATCTCGGCCACGCGCGTCTCGATCCCTTTCCTGCGGACCGGGGAGACCGTCGCGGGAAGCAGCTTCCCGTACTCCGTCACCGCGCGCGCGAACTGGTAGCGCCTCACGATCGTCTCCACCTCCGCGGCCGACATGAGCCACGTCGCGCCCTCCTTCGCGATCGCGAGGGTGCCGCCCTTCGCCCCGGCTTCGGAGGCAACCTCCGCATCGACCGTCGCGAAAAACTCCGCGAGTCCCGGCACCTTCGCCGCCCACGCCTTCGCGTACGGGTTCAGGCGCCTCGCCTGCCGAAAGTTCTCCCGCGCTTCCGCCGCCTGGTCCAGCTTCCATTGCGCCGCGCCGAGCCAGAAGCGGACGTGGAAGGAGCGTTCGCTTCCGCGCGTCGTCAGGACATCCCGGCACTCGCCGTACCGGCCGAGGAGAAAGAGAGTTCTGGCGTAACCGGCGATGTACTGGGACGACACCGGGTAGGTGAGGATCATCTTCCAGATGGTGATGGAGTTCTCGATGTTCGTGCGGGCGTGCCCGGGAGTGCCCTCGACCCAGGCGTGGGCCAGGAAACCCAGGGAGTTTCCGGGACGGAGCCGGCGCGCTTCCCGGGCGGCGTTCCAGGCTTCCTCGAAGCGTCCCTGCTCGGCCCAAGCGATGGAGTTCCACAGGTCGCGAGTGGAGTCGTCGTCCACGGCTTCGGCGTGCGACAGCACCGCCGCCCAGTCGCAGCGAAGGAACGCCGCCGGGGCGAGCTGCCCGTGTGCCGAGGCTTCCTCGGTCGCGGCTTCCTGGAGAAGCGCAACCCCGGCGTCGTGGTCCCCGAGCCCGATCAGCGCCACGCCGCGGCCTGACAGCGGCCACTTTTTCCCGGGGACCAGCCGGATCGCTTCGTCACAGTCGGGCAGGCTGTCCGCGTAACGATCCTGGAAGCAGAAAAACGCGGCGCGGTCCAGGTGGTCGTGCGCCACTCGCTCGGCGGAGTACCCAGGGTTCTTCTTCCACAGCCGGATGCAGTCGCCGGCGTCCAGGATAGCTCCCGCCTTGTCGCCGCCGCGCGACCGGAACCAGGCTCGGGACATCCGCATGTCCGGGTCCTCCGGCGCTTCATCAATGGCCTCACCCATTTTTCGGATCGCGCCGTCCGGGTCGCCGGCGCGCTCGCACTGCCGGGCCTCTTCCCTCAGTTGCTCCGCCCTGGCGGGGTCAGCAGAAGCCCGAAGGCCGAGCGTGGCGAAAATGATGAGAGCGGTTCCGGGGAGGCGGAGCATGGCGGGACCTCTCGGGATGGAGTCGGTGAATTGTATCAGCGACTCTTCGGACTTTCCGCGCGCCCGTCCCGGAAGAGGAATGACGCGGCCGCCGCCGCGAGTCACTGTAAGTCAAGGGCCGGGACGCCGGCCCTCGCGCACGCTTCCATCATCGCGGCCCGCTGGGTCCGGATTTCCCTCTTGTCCCCGAGCTTCCGCAGGATGGCCTCACCGACCTTCCAGGTTTTCCGCGCTTCTGCCTCGCGCCCCTGGGCCAGGCGCAGACGGGCGAGGGCGCAGAGGTGGATGCCCTCGAAGCGTCGCTCGCGCGTTTCGCGGAGAATCGCGAGCGACTGCTCGAACATCGGCCCGGCGTCGGAGAGATGGCCCGCGTCCGTGAGGAGGGTTGCGAGGCAGCCGATGGTGACGCCCTCGGATCGGCGATTGCGAACCTCGCGGTGCCGCTGCAGGGCGCGTTCGTATGTCTCCCGCGCGAGGTCGAGCCGCCCGGTCGCCTGGTAAAGGCCGGCCAGGTTGTTGAGGGCGATGCCCTCCGAGCGCCGGTCGCCGACGTCCTGCAGGAGAGACAGCGCGGCCTCGTGGTGCCGCTCCGCCTCCTCCAGCTTTCCGTTCCGCCGAAGCAGCCCGGCCAGGTTGTCCAGCGCCGTGCCCTGCAGCCGCCGGTTCCCGACTTCGCGATGAATCGCGAGGGCCTCGCGAAAGCCGCGCTCGGCGCTGCGAGCGCGGCCCGTCAGCGCGTGCAGGACGGAGAGATTGTCCCGCGTGAGGCCCTCGGACCTCCGGTTGCGGGTCTTGACGTGGATCTTCAGGGATTCCGCGAAGAGCCGCTCCGACTTCCTCATCCGTCCCGTCTCGCGAAGCAGGCTCGCCAGGTTTCCCAGGACGATTCCCTCCGAGACGTGGTCGCCCATGTTTCGAAACAGCGCCAGCGCTTCCTTCATTCGCTCTTCCGCCTCCTGGACGCGGCCGGTTTCCTTGAGGAGACTCGAGAGATTGCCGAGGGCGAATCCCTCGGAGCGCCGATCACCGCACCTCCGGTGAATCTCGAGCGCCCGCGCGTGTAGCCGCTCGGCGTCGACGACGCGGCCCGTTTCCTGGAAGAAGAGCGCCTGATTCTCCAGCACGATGCCCTCGCGGCGCAGGTCGCCGGCGTCACGAATGGCGTGCAGCGCCTCCTCGAAGAGCGCCTCGGCGTCTCGCGACCGGCCTGCGAGTTTCGACGACAACGCGGCCCGCCGGAACGACTCTCCACGGGAACCAGCGCCCGCGAGCCCCGCGTGCGCCCGCCAGAGCCTCGCGGCCGCTTCGACGCGGAACTGCCGGTCGGCCAGCTCCGCTCCGCGCGAGAGGTACAGCGTCAGCGCTTCCGCCAGGCCGGCCTCGTTCGCCGCGGCAGCGTGGGCCGCCAGCTCTTCCGCGAACGCGTCCGTCGGGTGCGGTCGCAATGCCGCTGGCTTTCCGCCCGCAGATTCCTCAGGCTGGGGCGCCCGGCCGCCGCACAGCGATTCGATGACGGCGAATGCCAGCCCGTGCAGCCGCGCGCGATCGCCGGGGAGCTGGAGCTGGTAGGCGGCGTCGCGCAGGAGCGCGTGTCTGAAGAGATAGGCGGACTCTGCGTGCACGCGGCTATCGTACGAGTCATTCTTGTTGTTACACAGCGGACACGGGATCTCTCTTCCACCGAATTCACGCGTCCTCCCCGCCGGTCTCGATGGGCGCGATTCCCGCCAGGTCGCATGCCGTCCGCAGCCACGCGGCCCCTTCAGCCAGGCTGGCGGTATCTCTTTCGGACTTGAGGAGGGAAGCGCCTTCCAGGGCGGCGGCGCGCGCGGCTTGGTGGAGGCCGACGGCAACGAGGAGGGCGGCGAAGCCGAGGAGGTGGCCTCCGAGCATGCGGCGCTCGCGGGCGGACCGGAGGAGTTCGATCGCGCGCTCGTAATCGGAATGCGCTTCGGCGAGCCTGCCCGACTTGTGGCGCAGGCGGGCGCGATTTCCCAGGACGCCGCCTTCGAACAGGACGACGCCCGCTTCGCGCAGGATGGCGAGGGAAGCGTCGTAGAGGCGGTCGGCTTCGTCGAAGCGCTGCGACTCCTGGCGGATGTCGGCGAGGTGGCCGAGCGCGATGCCCTCGGAGCGGCGGTTTCCGGTCTGCCGGCACAGGTCGAGCGCCTCGAGAAAGATCGGCTCGGCGGCCGCGGCGTCGTTCCGGGCCCAGAGCAGGCCCGCGAGGTTCGAGAGGGAAAGGCTGAGCGCTCGCCCGTCGTTCATGGCGCGGAATATCCCGACGCCCTGGCGAAGGCCGCGCTCGGCGTCCTCGAGCCGCCCCTGGACGCGATCGATGTTGGCGAGGTTGATGAGCGCCACTCCCTCGGACCTCCGGTCCGCAGAGGCGGGGCGAATCGCGGCGGCGCGCCGGTAGGTCTCGCCGGCGAGATCCGAGCGGCCGGTGGTGACATAGAGATTCCCAAGGTTCGCCAGCTCCGTGCTCTCCCACTTCCGGTCTCCGGCGCGCCGAAGCAGCTCGACCGACCGGTCCAGCATCTCCTCGGCTTCCGGGACGCGGCCGGTTTCGGAAACGAGGTTCGCCAGCGAGCCGAGGACGATCCCCTCGTGACGGGCGTCGCCGGCGTCGCGGGTCGCCTTCAGCGCTTCTTCCAGCAATCCCTCCGCCTCCCGGTTGCGCCCGCGCAGGCGAAGCATCTCGGCCGCGCGTCTCCTGGCTTCCGCGCCGCCGCGCTTCCCGAGCAACCCCGCCGCCTCCAGCCACGCTTCCGCCGCCGCGGCGACGTCTCCTGCGCGATCGGAGACGTCCGCGAAGCGCCGCAGCCAGGCGAGGCGGGCCTCGGCGAAATTCGGCCCGGCGAGCGCGGCGTGCCGGGCGAGCTCGCCTGCGAAGGGATCGGCGGGGTGCGGCCGGGCCGCCGGCTCGTCCGGATCGAGAGGGCCCGGCGGCGGGGGAGAACCGGCGAGCGCCGTGATGACGTCAAGGGCGAAGCCGTGGAGCCGCGCGCGATCGCCGGGGAGCTGGAGTTGATAGGCGGCGTCACGGAGAAGGGCGTGCCGAAAGACATAGGCTGATTCCGCATTCATCGGGAGTGGGGAGTATTGAGTATGGAGCAGGGAGCAGGAACGAATTGAGGAGGGGGGCAGCGGGATGGGACGATCGCCGACTTCGCAGCGACTATTTCTTCCTGAGCGTCTCCGGGATCGGAAGGCGATAGACGCCGTTGTAGAACGGATCGCGGCGCTGTCCTTCGGGGTCGTTTTCTTCGAGGTTGCAGCGGAAAACGAGCTCCGAGTCGGTGACCTCCAGCGTCATCTTCTCTCCCGTGCAGGTGTCGTGGGGAAGCCGCGTTTTGTCGGGCGCGGGAACGCGGTTGAACTGTTTCATCGACTGCCGCAGGGAGATCATTCCTATAACGCCGCGGAGCCTCGATTCGCACTTCATGCGGCTCTTCATCGACGCGAGGAGGGCAGGGCACAGGATGCGGGCCAGGAGGTTCTCCGGTGAACCGGCCGGGGCGTCGACCTCCAGCGCCGACCGCATGGCTTCGCGGGCTTCGTCCCACGGGAGAGTCGCCGGTCCCTCCGCCGCCGCGATGCGGTCGAGGAGGTCGTCGATCTCCTTTCTCACGACGTCGCGCGTGGCCGCGATGTCGTCCTTCATGCCGGCGGGAAGGCCGTGGAGGGTCAACTGGCGTTGGCGGGGAGACATCCTGTCCAGGGCGGTCTCGGGGCGATAGTCGGGCTCGATCCGCATTCCCCGAAAGTACTCGTCGCAGGCGACGAGCGGATCAGAGGAGGCCATCCATTGATCGCCCAGGCGGGCCATGTTAAGGCGTTCGCCGCGGAAGGCGGGCCTCAGTGAAAGGACCCCGTACGGCTGTTCCTGGAGGAACTCCGACAGGTCCCCAAGCTGGTGAAGGTCGAGGCGGTCCTCCAACAATGCCCTGCGCATCGTGTCGATCTGGATGCTCGCGATAGCAATTCCGACGAGGCCGTCCACGAGGTCGCCATCCTGCGCGATGTGCCGTGCGAGCGCGAATCCACGCCACCAGCCGGCCATGGCTTTCTCGAATTTCCCCGTGACCACCCGGTGCCAGGTCCAGACCATGTTCACCCGGGCGAGGTTGCGGGCCTCCCCCAGCCAGGGGCGTTCGTTCGGGGCGTCCCGGGGCGGAGAGAACCGGCAGAAGCCGATGCTCGACGCGCCGTCCATCCCCTGGAGGATTTCGCCGACGATGGCCACGGAGCGCCCCCACCGCTCGGGGTCGTAAGGCTTGTCGTTTCCCACGAGCGGATACGCTTCCTCGCGGACCTCCCGGCCGGCATCCGCGGCTTTGGCCAGAAGCGCGAACATGCGCTCGTACTCAACCGCCGCGTTGGGCGCCTGGGCCAGCATCGCTTCGAGAGTCCGCGCCGCCGGCAGGAACGCGCGCCGCGATTTGCGCAGGCCCGCGAGCCGCAGACCCGTCGAAGAATGGACGCCGACCAGCCGTCCTTCCGCGTCGATGAGAGGCGCACCGCTGTCGCCGTCTCGCATCGGCGCGTCGTGCATCACTTCGAGGAACGGAAGAGGCTTCCCGCCACCGGATTCCTCCGGATCATGCGAGCGGATCGTTCCCGCCGAGGGCCCCGCGGCACATCCCGCGAAGACGGCCGCGTCGTCGGTGATCTCCGGAGCCAGCGGGAAACAGGGGAGAGTTCCAAGATCCGCCTGCAGTAGCGCGAGGTCAATCTCCTCGTCCACCCACACGACGTGCGCTTCGGCGAATCGAACTTCGGGTCCCGCTTCGTAGATCAGGTTGATCGGGCGAAGCGACGTCGCATGGCCGGCCGTGAGGAAAAGCCCAGGCTGTTCGAGCGGTATCGCCAGGCAGTGGCCGATGGCCGGCATCGAAAATTGAAACGAGTTCCCCGACGATCTGGAGGGATCCGGCCGAAACAGGTACGTGAAGCCGATCGTGCCGTCCTCCCCGCGCCGAGCTGCCGTGATGAGCGCGCCGGCTTCGATTCGCACCTTGCGGACGCGAAAGTACTCTTCCACGCCGACGCCGCCGATCTTCGTCCCTTCGTGGCCGGCGAACGACTCGCGCTGCTGTTCGACGCTGGTCTTGCAACCGGCGAGAGCGGTCAGGAAAACCAGGAGTGTCAGGGCGCGCACGGACCGGAGAGTGTACCCGAGCCTGCACGATGGCGCCTTGCACCGTGCGCCGTGGCGGCCCTTCACGCCGTGCCTTCTTCGTCCAGCGCCGGAACCCCCGCCCTCGCGCATGCCTTCTGCATCTCCGCCCGCGCCGATTCCTGCCGGACGGCGTCGCCAAGTGAGCGGTAGATCTCCACAAGCCGGAGCCAGGCCTCGCGGGCGCGGGCGGTTCTGCCGGTAACCAGGTGGAGCTCCAGGGCGGCGGAGAGGACGGCGGCCTCGTTGCGGACGTCGCGCGCGGCGCGCAGGATGGAGACCGCTTCGTCGAACAGCGGCTCGGCCTCGGCGAAGCGGCCGTCGGCGAGGCGCAGGGCCGCGAGGCCGGCGAGAGATACTCCGCGGGCGCGAGCGGCCTGGTAGGTGCGGCTGAACTCGAGGGCCTCGGAGTAGAACGCCTCGGACTCGCCTGCCCGTCCGTTTTCGCGACAGAGTTGGCCGAGGCAGATGAGCGTGGCGGCGGCAGAAGTGTGGTTCAGTAAGTCACGGTGAATCCGGAGAGCCTCGCGCCACATCACCTCGGCCGCGGCGTCGTCACCATGAAGCGACCGGAGACTCGCCATATTGCCGAGGACGATGCCTTCACCGCGGCGGTTTCCGATGCCGCGGTGAATGTCGAGCGCCGCGGCGTAAGCCCGCGCCGCTTCGTCGAGCCGGCCGGACTCGCGGAAGTTGTTGCCGAGATTCCCCAGCGTGCGGCCCTCGGACCGCCGGTCTCCGACACGGCGCAGCAGCTCCAGCGCCTCGAGCTGCGCCCGCTCCGCCTCCGCCGGCCGGCCGGTTTCGAGCATCAGCGTTCCGCGGCGCGTCTTGAGCAGGCCCAGCGCGGGCAGGTCGTCCAGCTCCGACGTCAGCCGCTCTGCTTCCATCAGATCCGCCTCCGCTTCCGCCACGTCCCCTCGCTTCAGCGCTTCGGCGCACAGGTTTGACAGCGTGATCAATTCCGAGTGCACGTCCCCGCAGGAGCGGTGAAGGACGAGCGCTTCCCGGAAAAGCCTGTCCGACTCCTCGTTGCGGCCGGTGTCGCTCAGGACTGCAGCGAGGCCCGAGAGAGCGGCCCCTTCGGACTGCCGGTCGCCTGCGGCGCGATGAAGAGCGATGGCCTCGTGGAAAAGGCGCTCGGCGTCGCGGGGCCGCAGGAGGTCCTTGTAGAGGATTGCGAGGCGGGACAAGGTGCGGCGCTCGCGGGAGCGGTCGCCCGCGGCGCGCTCGAGGGCAAGGGCCTCCAGGAAGAGCGCCTCGGCCGGGGATCCGCGCGCGCCGGCGGTCGCGGCGATGCCCGCGCGGCGCAGCGCATCGGCGCGGTCGCCGCCCGCGAGCAGCGTGGCGAGCTGCCTCCAGAGGATTTCCGCGTCGAGCGAGCGGAACTGGCGGTCGGCATGCGCGGCCGCGCGGTGGGCATAGAGGACCTCGCCCTCGCCGTCGCCGGACCCGCGGGCGTGCATCGCCATATCCGCGGCCCAGCCGTCCGACGGGTGAGGCGACGGCTTCGTGTCCCATCCGTCCGCCTCCCGCGCCGGCCGCCCGCCAGCAAGCCCTTCCATCATCTCCAGCGCAATCCCGTGCAGCCGCGCGCGGTCGCCAGGGAGCTGGAGCTGGTAGGCCGCTTCGCGAATAAGCGCGTGCCTGAATAAGTAGGCCCGCTCCGCGTTCATCGTGCCGCCTCTTCATCAAACGGCGCGATGTGCGCCCGCGCGCATGCCTCCCGCATGAGACGCCGGAGGTCGTCGGCGTTGCCGCACCCGCGCAGGACTGCCTCCACTCCTTTCCAGACCTCTCGCGCCGTTTCGATCCGTCCGCCAGCCAGGTGATGCAGGGCCAGCTCTGCCCCGTGCCGCCCCTCCCCGAGGGGATTTTTCACTTCGCGGTGGATCGCCAGCGCTTCCTCCCAGCCTCGCTCCGCCTGTTCGGGCCGGCCCGTCGCGGCATAGACCGAAGCGCGCGATCCGAGCGCCACGCCGACGGCGCGGCGGTTTCCCGCCGACCGCTGGATCGCCAGAGCTTCGTCGAACGCCCGCTCGGCTTCTTCAGCCCGGCCTTCCCTCTGGTGGAACGTGGCGAGGCTCTGAAGCGCCTGTCCTTCGAAGGTCCGGTTCCCCGAGGCCCGGTGGAGCGAGAGTGCCTGGCCCAGCGCCGCGTGCGCTTCCTCGCGGCGTCCCGCGGCGTGGAGAAGGTCGGCGAGGTCTCCCAGGATGACGCCCTCGCCTCTCGGGTAATTCATCCCGCGAAAGATTTCCAGGGCCTGCCGGTAGGCCCGTTCGGCCTCCGCGTTGCGACCCGTCGCCGCGTACACGCCGCCGAGGTTTCCGAGAATGGTGCCTTCCTGGCCTGAGTTGCCGCACTCACGATTCATCTCCAGGGCGCGCCGCAGCTTCTCTTCCGCCTCGTCCACCCGTCCGAGGTCCTTCAACAGGACTCCCAGGAATCCGGCGCCCGTCGCCTCGGTCCATCGGTCTCCGAGCTTGCGCAGCATTGCCATCGCCCGCTCGACCATCTCCAGCGCGCCTTCGATCCTCCCATCCGTGCGGGTCGCGGCGGCGAGGTTCATGGTCGTCAGGGCTTCGGAACGCAGGTTCCGGCATTCGCGGTGAATCGCAATGGACTCCTCCATGAGGCGGGCGCCGGAAGCGGGATTGCCGGTGATGCTGTGGAGCATCCCGAGGTTGCCGAGGAGGCTTCCCTCGGCCTGGCGGTTGCCCGACTCGCGTAGTCTTGCGAGCGCCTGCTCGATGAGTTCCATCGCGGCGGCAGTGCGGCCACGCTTTTGTTGAAACGACGCGAAGTTGGCGAGCGTCGGACCCTCGGAGCGGCCGTCGCCGCTGGCGCGGTGGAGATCCAGCGCTCTCCGAAAATCCCGCTCGGCGTCCTCGGAGTGCCCGAGGACGTCCTTCATCGACGCGGCGCAGGAGAGCGCGACGCCTTCGAGGCGCTCGTCGAGACGCTCCCGGGCAATCGCGACGGCACGCTCCGTCAGCGACAGCGCTTCCGACTGCCGCCCGCACAGCCGCGCAGCGCCGCCGGCTCTTCGAAGCGCTTCGCCCTCCTGCCCCTCCCCGAGCTCTTCCGCGAGTTCTGACCAGAGCCTGGCCGCGGACTCGAACGCGGACTCCCGCTCGGCGATCTCGGCGGCGCGGCGCAGGTAAAGGCGCAGCGCCGAAGCGTGTGTACCGGCGTCCCCCGCGAGCCGCGCGTGGCTGGCGAGCTCCGCCGCCCACGGATCGCTGGCATGCGGCGCGACCCGCAGCCGATCGCTGCCGTCGAGAGGAGGGAGCTCCGGCGCGCGCCCGTCAGACAGGGCCTCCATCAGGTCGATGGCCAGCCCGTGCAGCCGCGCGCGGTCCGCGGGCATCTGCAACTGGTACGCGGCGTCGCGCAGCAGGGCGTGCCGGAACAGGTAGAAGTTCTCCGCGTTCATCGGAAGTGTTGAGAGTTGAGTTTTGAGGGTTGAGTAGGGAGCAGATGAGGCGGAGAGGAGTCGGGCAGGACTTCGCAGGTTGCCTTGCTCGATGGGGGTCCGTCACCAATTCCCAACACTCCTCACTGAAGGCGGACACCCCCGCATCCGCGCCAGAGCTCGGCCGCCTTGCGAGCCAGGCCCCGTGATGCGCGGCCGGCGTCGGGAGGCGCGGGAATCGGCGGCCGACCTCCGTACAATTCCTCCAGCACGGAAAATGCAGGCGCGTGCAGCCGCGCGCGGTCGCCGGGGAGCTGGAGCTGATAGGCCGCATCACGCAGCAGCGCGTGGCGAAACAAGTAATCCGTTTCAGCCGAGATCATGCGGGCCTCAGTGGTGTGCGGTTCTTCCGCGCAATCCAGACTCCGCTTCCGCACTCAATCCTGGCACTCGTCGATCGCTGCGATCCCCGCCTTTGCGCAAGTTTCGCGCATGCCGGCGCGCATGCGATGCAATTCGCGCTCGTCGTGGACGCTTTCGAGGATCGAAGCCCCCTCCTTCCAGAGGGCCTCGGCCTCGGTTCGCCGTCCCAGCAGAGCGGCGCAGAGGGCGTGATCGCAGGAGTGGATTCCCTCGAAGCGCCGGTTGTGGATCTGGCGGTGGATTTCGAGGGCCTGTTGAAAAGCGCGGTCGGCGTCCTCGAGTCGGCCGGAGTCCCGGTACAGGCCCGCCAGGTTTCCGAGGGTGACGCCCTCGGTCCGGCGATTGCCGACTTCGCGGGCGATCGCGAGGGCCCGTTCCCAGGTCTGCTCGGCCTCGAGCGCGCGGCCGGCGTTCAGGAGAGTCCCGGCCAGATTTCCCGTCACGCCGCCCTCGGCGCGGCGATTGCCGGTTTCTCGGGCAATGGAGATCGCCATCCCAAAGGTCGCCTCCGCCTGGCCCGTGCGGCCGGTCTCCTTGAAGGCGATGGCCAGCGTCTCCAGCGCGGCGCCCTCGCTGACTCGATTCCCGACCTCGCGGTGGATGGCCAGCGCTTCCTCGCTGAACTTTTCCGCCTGCTCCACCCGGCCGGTTTCCAGGCAGACGGCCGCCAGGCTTCCCAGCGCGATTCCTTCGCCATCGCGATGGCCGCGCTTCCGTTGAATGGCGAGCACCTGCTCAAACGCCCGCTCGGCCTGCTCGACCCTTCCCGTCCCGCGGTACACGTGGCCCATGCTCCCCAGCCACGCGGCCTCCCTCGCGGGATCCCCGACTTCCCGCGCGATGGCCAGCGCCTCCTCGCCCTTCCGCTCCGCCTGCTCGACGCGACCCAATTCCAGGTTGAGGAAGATCAGCCCTCCCTTCGCCACGCCTTCCCCCCGGAGGTCGCCGGCGTCGCGGGCGATCCCGACCGCTTGCTCATAGGCGCGAAAGGCCTCCTCCGAACGACCGGTCCGCTGGAACACATTCCCCAGGTTGACCATCGCCGCGCCTTCCCGGCGCCTGTCGCCGATGTCCCGGAAGAGCTCCGACGTCTCCCGTAGAAGCGATTCCGCTTCGCTCGACCGGCCCCTTGTGAACGCCGCGATTCCGGCCTGGCGGGTCGCTTCCGCCCGCGTCGCGCCCTCGCAGAGAGCCGCCAGCTGCAGCCAGCAATCCTGGGCCGTCTCGTTCCGGAAGTGGGCCCGGGAGAACTCGGCGGCGCGGCGGAGGTAGAGGCGGCGCGCTTTGTCCGATGCCGCACACTCCGAGCTCCGGGCGTGTCCGGCCAGTTCGAGCGCGAAAGGATCCGTCGTGTGGGGAAGAAACGGCGGCGCCTCTTCCGCCTCCAACGGCGGCGACCCGGGCGGCGGACCCCCGCAGAGGTCCTCGATCAGCGCGAACGCCAGTCCGTGCAGGCGCGCCCGGTCGCCGGGGAGCTGCAGCTGGTACGCGGCTTCGCGGAGGATGGCGTGGCGGAACAGATACGCGGTCTCTGCGGAAGTCACCAGTGGATTCTATGCCCTCGCCGCCGTCGGCGGGATGCGAGGCCTGACCGTGTGACGGCGCTCGCTCATCATGCGCGCTCTCAATTCTTGCCGGTCGCGGCGCGCAGCTTTTCCATGAACTCCTGCGGACCCAGGTATCCGGGCAGTCGGGCCACTTCCGTTTTGTCAGCGCGGAGGAGGATAGTTGAAGGGAAGTCCGTGATCTTCAGGCCCTCGAACACCGCCCCCTGGTGTTCCTTCTCGATGCGGACCGCGACGAAGCGTTCGCGGACGAAGGCGTCGACCGAGGCGTCGGACAGCGTCCCGCTGTCCATCCTGAGGCAGGCGAGTCAGTACTCAGAGCCGGCCTTGACGAGGACGAGCTTGTCCGATTTCCCTGCTTCGGCGAGAGCCTTGTCCAGGTCCGTGCCCCAGGCGCCGAGCTTTGCCGGGTCGGGCTTGTACGCCTTAAGGGCGACGAGGTAGCCGCCGACGGACAGAACGAGCAGGGTGAGAACGCCGAAGGCGAGCCGACGGCGCAGACTGCGGGGTTTGTTTGCCATGACGGGAGTCTACTGGATCGACACGCCGGAATCCATGAGCTGGCGGTCGCTGCCTCCTGCTACTTCGGAAACTCGAACTGCGGCCCCGCGGACTTCCACCACTCCTTCCAGCGATTGTAGTCCTTGCCGAAACTCTGTCCCGTCAGCTTCTGAAGCGAGGCGGCGATGTCGTCGTGGAGCGAGCGCGGCTCCGGTTTGCCGGGCTCAGCCTTGGGTAGGCCGACGCGCGGGAAAAGATCAATGAGGAAGGGGATGTTCGACTTGTCCTTGAACTGCCCGATCGCCTTGACACGGATAACGGCGCAGACGGAGTTGTTGAGGATGCCATCCTTGATTTGAGGAAGGGTTCGAATGTCGTTGGCGCGAGCAACCTCCTCCCAGCCGATGTTGCAGCCGGCCTGCGTCGCCTCGTCGTCGAGCCACTTGAGAATTGCCCAAAGCCCGTCTTCGGCATCGATGCGGCGAAGCTCGGGAATGACCGTCGCGCGGATCTTGACGCTCGACTGGTACAGCGCGGCGGCGACGATGGGAATCGTCCAGGGCTCGCGATGCGCGATGACTTTATTCACGGCCTCGTGAATCGGGTCCTTTTCCTGGCCGCGAAGCGCCAGCTCCAGCGCCCGCGCATCCAGGCGAATCGGCGCCTGCCGCTCTTCCCATGCGTCGGTTTCCGCCTTCAGCTTCGCGCCGAGGTCCGCGGCGGTCGCGTCCTTGAGAGGGAAACGCGCCAGCTCCGTTCCCCACGGGTGGATGATCCGGATTTCGGGGACAGCGGCCTCACCTTCGCCCTGCGACTTCCAGCGCGGCACGGCGACCCACGTTTTCGCTTCGGCGATCGCGCTCTTCTCGACCTTCACGCCGGTGAAACTCCGCAGGACGGTCTTCACCGGCTCGACCGACCAGATTTCCTTCTCGAGGCGGTCGGACGCGGGGTCGCCCTTGGTCCACACCAGGATCAGCACCGGGCGTCGCTTCGCCTTTCCGTCCGCCTCCGCCTTGGACAGCGACGGTGACCACTGGGCCGAGGCGGAAAGGGGAAGTGCGAGGAAAAGGGCGGCGGCGCAGACGAGTCGCATGGGGTCCCTCGAGAAAGAGGACAGGGGAGAATAGTACGGCTCAGACGGAGGCCGGATCAAGCGGGTCGATCGCGGCGAGCTGCAAGTCAACGGTATCGAGCACTTCGGATTCGCGCGGACGCTCGACGGCGGGGCGCGAGGCCCGAACGCGCCCCACTTCTCCGGAGGCGAGCCGCGCCCCCCCACCGCTCCTCCTGGCAGGCGCGCCTACTTTTTCAGGATCTCCTGGATCGCCTTGAAAATCGGTTCGTGGCACGCCGTGTGCCCCACGCCCGGGAGCACGGTGCGCGAGAAGTCCGTGTATTCCCATTTCCGGAGTTTCTCTTCCGCGCTCTCCCAGGACGCCGTCAGCATCTCGAGGTGCCCGTCCTTGTCCCCCTGGAACGCGCGGATCACGAGGTCACGGCCGCCCTCGGGCGGCGCGGACGGGCTGCCGCCGAAGTTGGCGCAGGCGGGAAAGGCGCCGCGCAGTTCGCCGGGGCGGCTGAAGATCGTCCACCAGGTGAGGATCCCGCCGCCGGAATAGCCGGCGATGAAGAACTTCTCCTCGGCGTTGTAATCGCGCCGCAGGTCGGCGAGCCCGGCGAGCATCCCGGCCTCGTCGAATTCCATCGTGTTCTTCTTCGTCCACTCCGCGATCACTTCGGGCGAGTACCACGGGTGCTTGTCCTGCCGCGGTCCGCCGGAATTCGTAAATGTGCAGGGCGCCATGATGATGACGGGAACTTCCTTGCGGTAGCCTGCGAAGCGGGCGCACTGGTCGCGGTAGTTGCCGCCGGCCCCTTCGCACACGACGAGGACGGGCCATTTCCTGTCCGGCGTCCAGCCCGGGGGCAGCGACAGGAAGTAGCGCAGTTCCTGGGTGGAAGTTTTCTTGAGGACCGGGTCCGTGACGGACAGTTTCGCTTCGAGCTCGCGCGCAGTCCGGGCACGCACCGGGTCCGCCCCGAGCGCCTTCTCCTCCTGCTCCAGCAGCCGAAGCGCGCGCTTCCAGTCCTGCTTCTGCATTGCGGAGCGCATCTCGGATTCGTGAAGCGGCTGGATCGTCTTCGGATCGAGCTCGAGCGCGCGGCCCCACGCGGCGTCTGCCGCGACGGGATCCTTGCCGACCTGGGGGTCCTGCGCCATCTGCTTCCAGATCGCGGCCACCTGCTTCTTCGTCGCGTCGAGCTTCTTCTCGTAGTCCTTCCGGATCGACTCGTTCGCGTCGGGGCCTTCCTTCTCCGCCCAGTCGCGCGCCGTCTTCGCTTTAGCGTTCTCCGCGTCGCACGCCAGGGCTTCGTCCGCCGCCGCGCGCGCCTCCGCACGGAATTTCCACTTCACGCACCACGTCGCCAGCCCTTCCCACGCGGCCGCAATCGCCTTCCGGTATTCAGGCTCGCGGGATGGCGGCGGCGGCTTTTCCTTGGGTGGTGTCTGCGCGAACAGGGGAGCGGATAGAAGGAGGATGGCGAGTGCGCAGAAGAGTTGCGGCATGCCGGGATTCTACTTTGTCGGGGACGTCGGGTCGCTCGCGTTCCTGCGCCGGGCGGCCATCGCCGGGCGTGCTAGGATTCTTCGCCCGTGGAGGAACGCCGCACCATCTGCATCGTTTTCGCGCAAGCCGTCGGCCTCGCCGACCGGCCCGAAGCGGAGCGGGCGGTGCTCGCGGACCGGCTCTTCAGCATTCTGCGCGTCATCGTCGAGCGTCACGGCGGCGTCGTGGACAAGTTCATCGGCGATGTCGTCATGGCCGTGTTTGGCGCCCCGGTCGCCCATGAAGACGATCCGGCGCGTGCCGTGCGCGCCGCGCTCGAGATGGCGCGCGAGACCCGTCGCTGCGGTGACGGCCTGGCGCTTCGCGCGGGCCTGAATCGCGGAGAAGTGCTCTGGGGCGGAATCGGCGGCGACCGGGCAACCGCCATGGGGGATCCCGTAAACGTCGCCCAGCGCGTCATGTCCGCGGCAGATCCCGGGCGCGTGCTGGCGACAGCCGCCGTCGAGCAACTCGCGCGGTCGTCGGTCGAGTGGCGCTCGCACCCGGCGCTCGCACTGAAGGGACGCGCGGCGGAGGTCGTCGTCTTCGAGGCGTTTGAAGCAATTCCGGGGCGGACCGAAATGAGGATCGCCCCAGGCGCGAGCGGAGTCGTGGAGGGGCGCGAAGCGGAGCTGGCGAGACTGGAACGAGTCTTCCGGAAGGGCGAGCGCGTCGTCGTCGAGGGTCCCGCGGGAATCGGAAAGAGCCGCCTTCTGGCCGAGGCCCGCCACCGGATGCGCGCGTGGATGCCGGGGGCGCGCGTCCGCGTCGGACGCTTTGTGGACGGCGTGCGGCTCCCGTACGCCGCGTTCGGCGAACTGCTCGGGACATTTGCGGGGGTCCCAGCTCTCGCTGAAGCGCTTCCCGGACCGGATCGCGAGCGCTTCGCCCGGCTGATCGCGGAGTCGCTCGGCTGGCCGGGAGTGGAGGCTTCCGACATCGAACCCCGGCGGCGGCGCGAAGCGACCCATGAGGCGTGGGAGTCGTACTTCCGTTCGCTGGCGCCTTTCGCGCTCTGCGTCGAGGACCTGCATTGGGCGGACGAGGCGTCGCTTGCGCTCCTCTCGCATCTCGCGGCCGTCCTTCCTTCCACCGTGGCGATCGCGGCGACGGCCCGTCCCGGGACGGCGCTCCCCGCCGGCTTTGGTCGCGAGGCCCTTGGGGACCTCGACGACGCCGCGGCAGGGCGCGTTGCGGCGCGCGCGCTCGGCGGCGAGCCTTCGAATGAACTTCGGCGCTTCCTGTCGGAAAAGGCCGCGGGGAACCCGTATTACGTCGAGGAGCTGGCTCGCTTCCTGCGCCTGCACGGACGGCTGGAGGGAATTCCGCTGAGGCTCGCGGGCGGCGCGGGCGGCATTCCCGACGGGTTGCACGGGCTGCTCGTGGCGAGGCTCGATGCTCTCGGCGAGGAGGACCGGGAAGCCATCAAGGGAGCGAGCGTCGTCGGAAGATTTTTCTGGGAGGAGTTTCTGACGCAGCTGATCCAGCGCGACTCCGCGCCGGCCATCGCCGCAGCAACGCGCAACGACATGGTTGCCGCCCAGCCCGAGACCCTCCTCCCGGGAGACAGGCAGCACGCCTTCCGCCACGCCCTTCTCCGCGATGCCGCTTACTCGCTCATCACGAAAAAGTCGCGCGCCCGACTTCACTCCGCCGCCGCGGAACAGTTCGTGGCCATGAATCGCGGACGGCGCTTCATGGCCCTCGCCGCCGGCCACCGTGAAGCGGCCGGGGATGTCGAAGCCGCCTGTTCGCTCTGGCGCGACGCGTCGTGGGAAGCCTCGCTCGCGGGCGACCTCGAGGAGTCGGTCACGTGGGCGCGAGAGGCGGCGCGCGTCGTCCCCGGGCGGCCCGGGCGCGCGAAGGCCTTGCTCCAGGCTGCCGAAGCGCTTCGACGCCTCGCGCGGCCCCTGGAGCGCGACGCGGCGATTGCGGAAGTGGAAGCGATTCTCGGAGTGGATCCCGGGCCGTCCGAGCCCCGTTTGACGCGATATTGCCGGGCTGCCCATCTCCGGCTTCGTGCCACGCTCTCAATGGACCGGGGCGAGTTCGAATCGTCGCTCGCGGACTACGAGAAATGCGGGAACATTGGCAGGGAGATCGGGGACGCAGCTCTCGAGGTTGCCGGGTTGAGCAATGCCGGCCTTGTTCACCTGAAGGCGGGAAACCTGGCTGCGGGCGCGGAGCGATTCGACCTGGCCCTCGAATTCGCGCGCCGGCACGGACTCACTGACATCGAGATCCTCGTCCTGATGAATCGTTCTTCCGCAGGAAACGCCCTGGGCCGGTCGGCCCAGGCGCTGGCCGACGCCATGGCGGCGCACGAGCGGCTTCTCGCCCTCGGCCGGCCGCTTCGCGCCGCCCAGGCGCTCGTCTACGCCGCGCAGGCGCGCCGCGGCCTCGGAGACATCGAGGGCGCCATCGAGACGTTCCGCGCGGCTGCGGACGGTTTGCGTCGCGCAGGGGACAAGGCTTCCGCCGGTCACTGCCTCGAGAACCTCGGCGCCTGCCTCACGGAGCTCCGGCAGATCGAGGAAGGAGAGCGGCTCGTCCGCGAAGGAGTCGCGCTCAAGCGGGAGGCCGGGGACCGTGTCGGGGAATTGCTCGGCCTCGCGTCGCTTGCCCAGATCGTAGAAATGGCCGGCCGGCCGCAGGAGGCGCTTGAGCTCGCGCTCTCGGTACTGCACGACGCCAGATCGATCGGCAACTCCGCCGCGGAACAAAGCGCTTCCCTTGCCGCGGGAAGCAGCGCGGCCGCGCTCGGCGATTTCGACGGTGCGCTCGATCACCTCCGGGTGGCGTTCGGCCTCGCGCGATCCAGCGGGAATCAGGCCCAGATGGTGGCGGCCGCCTACCACACCGGAAGCGTCCTGCAACGCGCCGGCCAGGCAGCCGAAGCCGTTTCAGTGCTTGAGCCCCACGTTCCCCGGCCTGAAATCCCGCTCCACCGGGAATCCGTCCGCCTCCTCAGCCTCCTCTCCCGGGCGTATCGCGACACCGGGCGTGTGGAAGAGTCGCGGGCCGTGTGCAGTCGCGCTCTTGAGGCGGCCAGGCTGCTGCGAATGGACCATGAAGTGAATGAGCTTGAAGCGCTCCGGGGGTCTTCTGGTCCAGCCGCGTCGAACCCCTGACGCCGGTCGAACCCTGACGTACGCCCTTACCCCCGACATCCAGCTCGACTCCGGCGTCCGCGCCGGTCTGACCAGGGCCGCCGGCGATTTCGGCGCGTTCGTGGGCCTGTCCGTGCGGTTCTGATCCGGGTGGTCCGGCGCCCTACCTGCCCTCGCTTCCAGAGGGCCTGATCTTGAGCGCCTTGAAGAGGAACGGCAGTTTCTTCTCTGCCGCCTTCAGGTCCTCCGCAACCGCCGCGTCCTCGCGCATCTTCGGCACCTGGGATGTCGGCACCGTGATCTCCCACTCGCCCTTGCCGCAATCCCTTACTTTCAGCGCGGGGTACCGGGCCGAAATCCGCTCCAGCGCGGCCAGCGTCGCCTTGTCGAGCTGCGTCCGAACGACCTGGTACACCGCGGTGATCGTCCCGGCGGGGAGGTGCGGGACCTGGTTCGCGAGAATGTCCCGGAGAATCTCGTTGAGGTCGAGGTCGCCCGGGAGCTGCACGTCGAGCGTCGCGCCCGCGTCCAGGCGCAGCTGAAGCGCCCCGGCGCAGGATTTCAGGCGCTCGAGCTCGGTCGGGTCGAGCCAGATCGCGTCCGAGACCTCGATGTAGAGCGGGAGAGCCCGCGCATAGTCGCCGGATTCGGCCGCCGCGCGAGCCATCCAGAAGGCGGCGTCGTCGGCGAAGGGGCTTTCGGGGTGGCGCGCGCGGAAGTCCTGGAAGCGGGAGAGAGCCTCGCCCGGGCGGCCGGCGTAAAAGAGGGATTTCGCCTGGAGGAAGTCCTTGAGTTCGCCGTCCGAAATCTCCGGGACCGCGACGGGGGACGGCTCGGAGCTCCGGCCCGCGTAGGAAGCGAGCGTCTCGCGGAAGCCGGCATCGGAGCCGATGCGGCGGACCGCGGCGAGCGCGGCGGGATCGCGACGGTCGAGCGCTTCCACGACGGGACCAAGCGGCTGCAGGATGCGCTTCGAGTACTCGTCCGGGACCGGCGCGGCCGCAAGGCGGCGCGTCCGCGGGCCGAGGTCCGACAGGCTGTAGTCGGCCTGAAGAAATGTCGCGCCGTCGTCCCCGAGTGCGGCGGCCTGGCGGACGAAGGCGTCCGCCCTTCGGGCGTGATCGCTTAACTGCAGGGTGTAGTCAGTGGGGGGTAGGGGATGGGACGGAGGGAGTTGGGAGACGGGAGTTGGGAGTCGGGAGTGGGGAGGGGGTGACCCTTGCTTGACGACGAAGAGGTAGGCGGAGGTGAATCCGATCAGTAGGCCGGCGGCGAGCGGGAGAAGGGACCAGGAAAGGCGCGGCGCCGCCAGCTTCGAGTAGACGCCGTCGCGCAATGCCTGCGGTGCTGCGGCCGGAAGATCCCAGAGAGCCGTCATCGCCGTGTCCAGTTCCTGCGCGCGGCGGCGGCAGGCCGGGCAGTCCGCCAGATGCGTCGCGAGCGCCCGGCGCTGCCCGGGCGCCAGCGCGTTGTCGCGACGACGCGAGAGAAGATCGACGGTTTCAGCGCAACTCATCGGCGCCCTCCCCCGGATGACGACGCAGCCAGGCTTCGCGGAAACGGTCGCGCGCCCTCGCCAGCCGCGAACTCACCGTCTTTGCCGGACTCCCCGTCGCCTCGGATGCCTCCGCATACGACAACCCCTCGATTTCGCAGAGCACCAGCACTTCCCGAAAATCCTCCGGCAGGTCTGAAAGCGCTTCCCTCACAAGTCTCACCCGCTCCGTGTCCGGCGCCGCCGGCGCCACCTCGCGGATGGGATGCGTCCTGAGAAATCGCTTCCAGAAGCCCCACCGGCGATTCTGGTCCCGCGAAAGATTGAGCGCGATCGCGTAGAGCCACGGCTTGAAGGTCATGCCCGGCCGGAACGTCGAGGCGCGCCGGAACACGCGTACGAACGTCTCCTGCGAAATGTCGTCGATCCACGAGCGGTCGTGAAGCGTCCGGTCGAGAAGCGTCGCGACCGCGCGCCCGTGCCGGGCCATGAGCGCGTCGAGCGCCGCCGTCGAACCGGTGGCCAGGTCGCGGACGAGGTCCTCGTCCGTGCGATCCGGTGCGACCTGGGGAGGACCCTTCGTCAGCAAGGCGATCTCCATGGCGGGGACCGGTCACCGCAGGCTTTCCGTGACGTGGCTGTCGCCGATCATCCCAAGCGCGAACATCTTCCACGAAGCGCGCAGGCTCCACGGGTCATCCGGCGCGGCCGCGATCGCTTTCGACCAGAGGTCTACGGCGCGGTCGTCGTCGCGTTGGAGGTAAGCAATCAGCCCCCGGAGATAGCGGACCTGCGGGGTCGCTTCGAGCTTCACAAGCGCAGCTTCTGCGTCCGTCCAATTCCGCCCGCCCATCTGGACCGCGACGCGCTCGAGGCCGGCGTCGACGCCATCGAGTCCGTCGAGGTGCTGAAGCGCCTCTTCGGTGTTCCCGAGGCGGCGGGCGAGACGGGCGCGGAGAATCTGGAGCCGCGCGGACTTTTCCTGGATGCCGGCGATGATCGTCTCCGCGAGCTTGCGGTCCATCGCGCGCAGGGCCAGCTCGAGACGGTCGAGCGCGGCCGGTGCCTTCTCTTCCTCGGCGGACGGATGGTTCAATTCAGGGTTTTTCGAAAGAACGCACCTGAGAGTCTTGATCAGCGACGGTGCGCCGGCCATCAGCGTGTGGTAGAGGAGCTTTCCCGAGGGCTTCGCGACGAAAATCTGCGGGGCGCTGAAGCACTTGTCGAGCTTCTCAATGCGGCGAAGCGCTCCCGGGTTCGTCTGCACGCTCTTGAGGTCGAAAGAGATCGCGACGAAGCGCAGGTTAAGCAGGTCGATCAGGTCGTTTTCGGAGAGCGGCACGGCTCTCAAGGCGGTCTCTCCCGCTCAGCAGTCGCTCGTGATCATGAGGAAGATCGGGCGATTCTCCTTCTCGGCGCGCGCGATCGCCGCCTCAGGATCCGTTTCCCACTTCACCCCGCCCGTCAGCTCAAGCAGCCTCTCCCACCGCAACGAATCCGGCCCTCCCTCTGGGAGCACGGAAACGTCCACGAGGTCGTACGCGCGCCCCTCCCTCAGCGCGAAGGCTTTCGATTTTTCGACGACGTCGCGGATCTGGCGAAACGTCACGCCGTCCTGCGGGGAGAAGCGGATGCGCAGGCACATCCGCGGATCGAGGTCCTCGATTTTCGCTTCGCCGCCGAGAGCGCGCAGCGCGGGAAGGAGCCAGAGATTCGTGTCGAGAATCGCCGTCGCGTCCGCGCCGCGGCCGTCCACGCGGATCGACAGAGGCGCGCGCAGCGTCGTGCGCTTCTCGTCCAGTTTCCAGCCGGCGAGGCCGAGCGACTCGCGCAGGGCGGCCATGGAGACCGGTTTGTTGACGTCGAAGCGCAGCTCGCCTTCGCCGGACTGCGTGTTCTCGACGCCGGGGACGGCGCGCGCGGCCTTGGCGGCATCCCAGGTGTCTCCATCGGCGCGGAGGCCAAGCGTCACGGTGGCGGCGGCCAGCAGGGTCAGCGATGTCAGCATGGGGGCTCCTATTTCCGTGCCTTGGAAAGTTTCACGTCGATGTCCGCGTCGAGATCGATCCCCCGGAACTCCCAGGTTGTCTTCGTGTCCGACATCTTCAGCGCGCCCGCCGCGTCCGCTTTCTTCACTTCGGCCTCGCCAGTTTCGTCGTCCTCTTCCTCGTCCTTCCCCGGGTCCTCATCGCCCCACTCCCCGTACCCGCGCTTCTTTCCGCCGTGCTCCTCCACCGCCGAGAGGATCGCGTCGCCGTAGCCACGACGGACCTCGAACTTCATCGCGCGCAACAGGCCGCTCTCGTGGTCGATCTCAAAGCGTGCATCGATCCCGCGCGTCTCGATGAACGATCCCTCGACCAGGGCGCTCATTTGCGGGCCGCCCGAGGCGTCCCTTTCCTGGTCGAGGAAGGTGTTCGGGAGGCGCAGGGTGACGACGTCCACCGCGCCATCGCGCACCAGCTTCGCCTTCTTCGATTTCTTGAGCCCGGAGCGAAGCGATTTCCAGGACAGCAGCTTCGAAGCCGTCGCGGCGAATGCGTCAACGTCGGGCGCCTGTCCGGTCCAGGTCGCCTGCTTGACCGTCTTGCCGCCGGCGCGCACGACGAGAATCTCGTCATCGCCGCTCGACAGCCGGAACTCGGTGTCGCCGTCCGCATCCACCCGGCACTCCATCGTCCCCGTCACGGCGCGGCCGCCACCGCCCATCCCGCCGATCTGGACCATCGCGTTGCCGCCATCCCGCTTCACGCCGCCCTCGCAGCGGAACCCGCCCGCGGACTCCGTCGCCTTCAGTGCTTCCCGCAGGACCTCCACGGGATCGTCCTCAGCCCTGCAGACCAGCGCGAGCGAGAGAACGGACGTGATCGCCATCAATGCCTTCATCGGGCCCTCCCGTGGGGATGGAATTTCATCCTGATACGAACGAGTACGGGCAATGCCCCCGAATAATCGGAATTCCGCGCCGGTCGCACTCCCCGCCGCGACATGGGGTAGATTGGCCGCTTCCCCCGGGAGATCAACTTCATGCCCTCAGCCCGCACCCGCGAGTGGTTCGACGACGAGTCGTTCTGGCGCGTGACGTACCCGTTCATGTTCCCGACTTCACGACTCGAAGCGACGCCTGCGGAAATGACCTCGCTTCTCCGTCTCGCGAAGCCGCGCGGGAAGGCTGTTCTCGACCTCTGCAGCGGGCCCGGGCGGTGCTCGGTGGAACTGGCGAAGCGCGGGTATCGAGTCACGGGCGTCGATCGGACGCGCTTCCTGATGGACAAGGCGAAAACGCTGGCGAAGTCCGCGCGGGTGAAAATCGAATGGGTGTTCTCCGACATGCGCGACTTCGTGCGTCCGGACACGTTCGACCTCGCGATCAGCCTCTTCACGTCCTTCGGTTACTTCGACAGGAAGGAAGAGGACCGTCGCGTGCTCGGAAACGTGTTTGCATCGCTCAAGCCCGGCGGGGTTTTCGTCATTGAACTGAACGGCAAGGAGCGCCTTGCGAAAATTTTCCAGCCGACCACGTCCCAGCGCCTCCCCGGCGGCGGCTGGCTCGTCGAGCGGCACGAAATCTTCGACGATTGGACACGCATCCGGAACGAGTGGGTCGTGATCCGCAAGGGGAAGTCGCGCACGTTCCGCTTCCACCACACCATTTATTCGGGCCAGGAGCTCCGGGACCTGCTCGAAGCGGCCGGGTTCACCGGCGTTCGGCTCTTCGGCAGCCTCGACGGCGGCGAGTACGGCGTGAACGCGGCACGGCTGGTCGCGGTCGCGACAAAACCGCGATAGGCCCTGCTTCTTTGGCCTGGCCGCTGCCGCCTCCGGCCATCGGGATGCGAGGCCAGGCGAGGACCGAAACCCTATTCCCGGTCGTCGTATCCCTCAGCGGCTGGTCACGTCGGCGGCCGTCGGCAGGCAGCGGGATCTGTCCCTGGCGAACGCCGTGCCGATGACCGTGCCGCTGTGCCCTTCGAGGACCTGCAGTCGCTCCCCGGTCACGCGAATTCCCCTGGAAGCGAGCGCGCGGGGGCTTCCGCGGGCAGGACGGGCAAAAAAAACGCCGGGCAGCCATCGCTGCCCGGCGTTCTGCTTCCTTGTCCTCGGGCGACTACTCGCTCGCCTTTTCCTCGCACTTGCCGCCGTCGCAACCCTTCTCGAGCATCCCGGTGATGTCCATCTTCCAGGCGCCTTCTTCCTTCACGAACGCCAGCGGCTGGCCGAGCGGGCACAGCGCCGTAGCCTTGTCGCCGTCGATCTTCACGTCCTTGATGTCGCAGCACTCGTCCTTCTTCTCTTCGCCGCAGCATCCGCCATCATCGCAGCCGGCTTCCTTCTCCGCCTCGCCCTTCTTCGCCGCCGCAATCGCTTCCTTCACCTTGCAGATCATCATGGTCAGCATGAGGTCCTTGCCGGACATCTCCTTCACCTTCTCCGCCGTCACGTTCAGCTTCTTCTGCGTCGCCTCGCACTTGCTCACGCCTTCCTTCATCTCCTCGCCCTTCTTCGCCGCGAGCTCGTTCGACTTCACGCTCAGCTGCGAAGCAAGCGCCTTCGTGTCGCCCTTCTGGATCGCGCAGGCCGCTTCCTTGAAGCATTCCTGCGGCGTGGCGGCCGAGACAACTTTCTCTTCCTTGGCTTCGCCGCAACAGCCGTCGCCGGCATAGGCGGGAATCGCGAAGGACAGCACGGCGCCGAACACAGCCGCGCCGAACCGGGCGGCCCACGTGGAACTCATCGTCATTGAAAATCTCCTGGTTGTGGTATGTCCCGGCCTCATGGACGGGAAGGGGAATTCTAGCGACAGAATGAATACGCCGGAAGAGGGAACCGTATTCCCTCGATTCGGTTTGTAGAATCCACCGGCCATGAAACCCGCCATTTCGCCCGTCCGGAACTCTTCCGGCCTCCGCGCTGCGGCGGTCGTCATGGCGCGCTCGTACAACGGGAAACCGGACGGATTCGCGCGATACCTCCGGGGTGCCGGGGCGCGGCAGGTCCTTGCCGTACGCCACGGCGGGACGACCGTTGGCGGGTTGGTGATGCTTCCTTGCGGCATCTGGTTCGGGGGGCGCTCCGTTTCAAACATCGGGATTGCCTGCGTCGCGACCGCTTCCGAAGCGCGCGGCCACGGCCTCGCTCCCGCCCTCATGGCCGAATGCCTCCGCGAAATGGCCCGCCGCGGCGCCGCAGTCTCGACGCTCTTCCCCTCGACGCAGCCCCTCTACCGCGGCGCCGGCTGGGAACAGGCGGGGCTCCACCTGGCCTGGCGCGTCCGCGCCCGCGACTTCGTCTTCCGCGACCGCGCACTCGAAGTCCGGCTTGCGACGAAGCGCGACGGCGCAATCCTCCGGCGGCTTCACGACGAAGCGGCGAAGAGGACATCAGGCCTGCTGCGGCGAACGGAGTGGTTCTGGAAGCGGGTCCTGTCCACGAAGGACGAGCCGCGCGAGACGACGCTCGCGTTGCGTGGCGGCCGGCCGGAAGGGTACGTTGTCTGTGCGCTCCGCGAATCCAAGGCGGGCCGCTTCTTTGACCTGGCCGTCCGGGATTTCGTCGCGACGACCCCTGCGGCCGCGCGCCGGCTCCTCACCCATCTCTCCGACCAGCGGTCCGTGTGCGACGCCATCCTGGGGACCGGCTCACCCGCGGACCTCATCCACCTGCTCGCCGACGAACAGCACCTCGAAGTGGAGCGCGCCAAGCGCTGGATGATGCGCATCGTGGACGTGAAGCGGGCGTTCGAGCAGCGCGGATGGCCCGCGGGATTCGAGGCCACCATAGATTTCGACCTTGAGGATTCCGTTCTGCCGTCCAACGCAGGGAAGTGGCGGCTGCGAGTGAAGGACGGCCGGGGACGGGTCGAGCGGGGAGGATCAGGCGGCATCCGCCTGCCAATTCGAGGCCTCGCGCCTCTCTACGCGGGCTTCATGAGTCCCGACGAACTTCACCTCGCCGGGCTCCTCGACGCTCCGGAAGCGAAGTTGCCGCTCCTCCGGGCTCTGTTCGCCGGTCCGATCCCCTACACGACGGACGGTTTCTAGTCCGGCTTCTGCAGGATCTCGTCAAAGTTGTCCGGATTGTGGTACCCGCCCTTCGTCGCGTCGTACGTCTCCAGCGGCATCTGGAAGGTCTTCCCGGTATCGCGCGACTCCATCTCCTCGTACCCCATCATTCCCTCGCGCTGCCCCTGCGCGATCCGGTCCTCCGATAGACCCTTCTCCTTCCAGTACCCCCGCAGCGCATCGTGATCCATCGGGTTGTTCTTCGGAAGACTCACCTTGTCGAGATTCGCCAGCTGCCGTGGGTTCGTGACCACGATCGAATTCACGATAGCGACCAGCCACGTCGAAAGCTCATCCCACTTCTTCGCTTCGCACGAGTAGTATCCCAGCGCCGCGTGGAACCCGTTTCCGTACGACTGAACTCCTGCCGTCGACTTGCGCCGCGCCTTCAGCCCTTTAAACGTGTACTTGTAATCGCGCTCGAGCAGCTTCCACGGGAGCCCGCCGTAGCCCATCACGTCGGGAAGCGGTTTCTCTTTCACGACATTCGCGTCGGTGATCCCGAGAAGCTCATCCACCCGGTCGATGACGCGCTCCGGCGTCGTCTGCCCCGGATAATTGAAGACGACCGAGACGCCCGCTCCCGCCTTTTCATCCGGCGCGTAGACGTCTACGCCGTTGGCCGTCTCGTTGAATCTCCAGCCCTGCGGCATGGCCCACGCGAAGTAGCGGCCCTGCTGGCGGACCAGGGGCGGGCGCTTGACGGGCGGTTCTTTCGCCGGCACTGGATTCGAGGCGGTCGTCGCCCCCGGAGTTCCCGGCGTTGCCGGGGAGGCCGGCCCGCCGTTTTCCGACCGGCCGCATGCGGACGCAAACGGAAGGACAAGCACCAGGACGAGCGAGTTCCGGATCATCGCTTTCCGCGCTTCTCCACGTACGCCTTGAGCTCCCGCGCCAGGGCATCCCATCCGCGCGCGATGTTCTTTTCTTCCCCGCGAGGGATCGGGCCCCACAGGTTGTCCACGAGGTGCAGGTCGGTGTCCTTCCCGTTCGCCCGCAGCAGAATTCGCGCAAGCGTCACCCCCGGCCCTCCCATCTCGGCTTCCAGGGCCCCCGAGAGCTCGAGCCAGCCGCCTTTTCGCAGGCCGATCACCGTCCACCACGTCAGCCCGTTACCGCCGCCCCAGTCCTCAAAGAAGCGCCCCCCGAGCCGCGATTCGATCGTGACTCCCCTGGCCTTCGGGTTGACCGTCATCCCCTTCGGCCACCACTTCCGGGTTTCCTGCGTAAGCGCCCGCCACACCCTCGCCGGGGGGGCGTGAATGCGCGTCACCGACTGGACGACGATTCCCCGGACCGGCGCAAGTCGCTTGATCGTTGTCATCCTGGGTCCCTGCTATTTTTCGGCAGACTTCCAGCCGGCCAGTTGAAGAGTCATGGATTTCCCGGTCCCCGAGGACTGCGTTGCGCGCACGAGTCCGAGGTGCTCCTCTTCGCAGATCCAGTACGACATGTTCAGGTTCGGAACCGGCGCATCTTCGCCCGTCGTGAGCGTCAGCTTCAGGCACTTCAGGGTCTTCTCTCCGACCTTTACTTCCACGTCCTTCTCCAGCGTCACGACCACTTTTTCCGGGAACATCAGGGGCGGCGGCTCCGCCCAGACGCGCGCCGCGATCAGCGGAGGAAGCTCGACTCGCTTGCCCTTCAGTTCTTCTTCGTTGTCCAGCTTCACCTTCTTCTCGAAGACCACGGATTCCGGGTCCGGAACCCGGGTGAGAATCTCCACCGTTCCCGTGAGCGGCACCTCGCCGCCTTTCGCCTCGAAGGTGAAGGTTCTCGTCAGTCCTTCTTCCATGGGAGCCGCGCTCCGGCGCCAGGCACGGCAGAACTCATTGAAGCGGGCCTCGGATTCCTGGCGCGCCTTGCCGTCGTCTTTCGGCGGATCCTCGGCGAAGGCGAAGAGGGAGATGGCGAAGATGGCGGCGAGCGCGGGAACCAGGCGGGCGTGGTGAATGGCTGTTTCCGGGAACGTGGGAAGGTGGAAGTGTAACGCGGCGGGCAAGGGGAGTGTTCCCCGCAACTGCTCGCCTCACAAATCCATCGGAACCGCTACGCGTCCGGCGAAGCCGTCGCGCCTGCCGGTGCAGGGGACGCCGAGGCCGTCGAGGTTTCCTGCACCTGGACCGGCGTCGGAGGAGCGACCGGCTTGTTCGCCTCTTCGCGCTCGATCATCTCGATTCCCTTGCGGATCCTTGCGGCCACGTACTTCGAGAACGGGCCGAAATGGACGTAAAGCGCGCAGAGCGAGCCGATGTAGCGGATCGACTTCGGGTTCGTGAACAGCGTCCCGATGAACGTGCGCCAGTGGTGCCACGCCGTCTCCGGCTTGCACCCGAGCTTCCACGCCATCCGGAAGAACCCCTTCGTCTCCTTCCACATCTGGTGCAGCGTCGGCTTGAACCGGCGCTTCTTCGAGTTCATCATGCTCGCCGTCTTGCGCACGCGTGCGTAATACGACTTCGCCGCGTACGTCGTCTCGATCACGGTCAGGTAGTCGCGAAGAATGTCCAGCCGCGACCGCTTCGGGTCGAAATTCAGCCCCGCCGTGCACTGGTCGCCGTCCGTCGGCACCGCGACGTCGAAATTCTCGTGCAGGCGCCCCTCTTTCTTAAGGCGGCGCGTGAGCTGCGTGTTCGGCAGCGCGAACATGAGCCCTGCCATGTTCACCGGGATTCCCGTGTCCTCGATGCAGTCGATGATGCCCTTCGCGACGCTGCCCGTCTCGCCGTCGCAGCCGAGAATGAACCCGGCGTTCACCCACATCCCGTGCCGCATGATCGTGTGGACGCTTTCCGCGATCGAGCGCCCCGTGTTCTGCTTCTTCTTCATCGCAATCAGCGTCGCCTCGTCCGGGCTCTCGATTCCGACGAAGATCGCGAAGAACCCGACGTCCTGCATCTTCTGCATCAGCTCTTCGTCGTCCGCCAGGTTGATCGACGCTTCCGTCGTGAATTCGAAGGGCCAGTTGCGCTCCTCGAGCCACACCTTGAGCTTCGGCAGGAATTCCTTCGCGAGCTTCTTGTTGCCGATGAAGTTGTCGTCGACGAGATCGACGTGTCCGCGATAGCCGAGGTCGTACAGCTTCTGGAGCTCGGCGATCAGCTGCTCGTGAGTCTTCGTCCGCGGTACCCGCCCGTACAGCTCGATAATGTCGCAGAATTCGCAGAGGAAGGGACAGCCGCGGCACCACTGGATGCCGACGTGGTTGTACGCGTCGAATTTCAGGAGGTCGAAGCGCGGCGTCGGCGACTCGGCCATGTTGGCCATCTTCGGGTCCACGTAGACCGGCTGAGCAACGCCCAGCTTGAAGTCCGCCAGGAACCTCGGGAGCGTGACTTCCGCTTCTCCGAGCACCAGGTGGGTGGCTTCCTTGTAGATGTGCGGCGAAGACGTCACGTCCGGCCCGCCGCAGAGGACGATCTTGCCCTTCTTCTTCGCGGCGCGGACGACTTCGAGGCAGTCCAGCTGCTGCGGCAGCATCCCGCCTGTCAGCACCACGTCCGCCCAGTCGAGCATCGAGTCGTCCCACTTCTCGACGTTCCGGTCCACCAGCCGCATCTCCCAGTCCTGGGGGAGCATCGCGGCCACGGTGCAGAGCCCGAGCGGCGCCGCCGGGTACTTCGCGTCCACGAGTTCGCAGGTGTCGCGGTAGTTCCAGAACGAAGCGACCTTGAACTCCGGGTGCACCAGCAGAGCGCGAGTCATCGGCACCTTTCCGGGAGCGGGGCAGGGAAGAGGTCTCAGGCCCGGCATAACGTGGGGCGAAGTATATCAAGGAAACGGTTTCGCAAGGGGCCGATTGCAGAACGAGTGGGTAGCGGGTAACTGGTAGGAGGCAGGAACGACCATCGATCGAGTGGCCATTCCTACCCCCTGCCTCCTGCCTTGCTTGATCCTGTCGCCAGGTTCAATTCAAACTCCACATCGAAGTCACCGGACCGTGGGGCTTTCGGAAAGAAAGTCGTCCGGCATCAGGTCCACGCCCACGGTCACCGGCGGCATGATCGGCCACTGCTCCGCACACGGCAGGTGCACCGCCGACAGCGTCACCCAGCAGACGACGTCTTCGCCGGCCACCGGCTGGTCGTCCGCAACCCAGGTCTCCAGCGTCCCGCCCGGCGATTCGCTCAGCACGTAGTCGCCGCAGGCGAACAGCTGCGAAGCGTCGTACCGCGTCACCGCGAGTTCATGGCGCGCAAACCACGCCTTCTTCACGAAAGGGTCGTCCGCCACGATCACGGGCTTGCCGTGGGAATGAGGCAGCACCCGGTACGACGGATGGTGCCCAAGCGACGTCGTCTTGCCCGGATTCTCCACTCTCCACCCGAACGCCGGCGACGCGCCCGCCTCGCGCACCGAGTCCTTCTCCGTTTTCAGCGTCCGCCGCTTCCACGTGTAGTACGCCTTCCCCTTGTCCGCACCCCCGGCGTCCTCTTCCGTCACGCTGTTCTTCTCACCGTCCACATCGAGGTCGAGGCGGACACTGATGAGGTGCTGGTGAAGCGGCGCCCCTGTGTTGGCCTCGACGAGGTGCCGGGACAGGAGCGTGTCGTCCGCGTCCACCACCGCGCGGCACTCGGCGCAGGTCTTGTCCTGGGTTCCGGACGAGAGCAGGATTCCGTGAAGCGAAACGCGCAGGCGCACGGCGCCGGAGAGCGTGAACGACCACTCGAAGAGGTAGTCGTAGTTGCCGACGGTTGCCAGCGTGCAGATCACCAGCTCACGGTCTTCCTCGAACGGCGTCACGGCGTATCCCGAGTCCGCGGGCCATTCCTCGTTATGCATCCACAGCGGCCCACGCGACCGCTCGTAGATCGCGACCGCGTGCTCCTTGAGCGACACGTCTCCGAACTCGTCGGCGATGGCGCAGTGGAACGATTTCGCGAACGCGGGGGTCACCTTCCCCGGCGTCAGCGGCGTGCTGCACCGCCCCAGCCCGTATTCCCCCTCATCCATCGCGCACCTCCACCCCCATGTCGGCGACGAAGGCGCGTAAGGCACTGCGATTTCCGAAATCGACCCGCGCGCCAGCACGTCGTGCGCCTTCCCCTCGGCGTCGTCGAACGTCGCCCCGTGGATCACCAGCCCCTCGCGCGCATTGAACGACCAGCGGAGCTTCCACTTCCACCAGGCCACGTTGTTCCCGTCTGCCACGAACGACACGCCGTCGGGCATGCTGGATTCCAGGCGCTGGAGGCCCTTGAGTTCGCTGGTGAGCAGCCGCGAACGCGACGAGACAGGGAAGAGGTCCGGGTCCTTTTCGACCGAGAGCACTTTCTCGGATGCCAGGTCCACCAGCGCCGTCACGCCTTCGATCGGGTGCGTGTAGTACGTTCCCTCGGACGACCTCTCGAAGAACAGACACCGCGCCAGCCGCTGCCCGTGCCCCGACGGCGCAGACCGTGCGCCCGTCGCCCAAGGGTCGACCCGCACGCGCCGCTGCTGATCCACGACAGGGATTCCCCGGTGCGCCAGCTCTTCCTGCACACCGGCGTCCGCCAGAACGATCCGCTGGATGTCCTCCAGCAGTTCGCTGTCCGTGAGCCATGGCTCCACGTCCTTCACCTCGCGCGATTCAAGCACCGCTGCCTTCTCGAGGTCGAACGTCCCGACGATCACCTTTAGCTCAGGCTTGCGCAGGATTTCAAACCGCGCCACCCGCGGCCACGCTCCCGCACGGCCTTTTGGCGGTTCCACCGGGTCGATCGACATGAAGAGGTCCTTCTCGTCGAAAAGTCCCGCCTTCTCCACCCCCGCTTTCACGGCCGCGAAGTCCGCAGCCGCCGCCTCTTCCGCGTCCTCCTGCGCACCGCCGACACCCAGCGCGGAGACCGTGGAGGGCTCGGGGCCGTCGGAGCATCCGGAGACTGCGGCCAGAGCGAGGACGGGCAGCATGATCATGCCTAGGGAATTCATGATTTAGTTGTCTCCAAGTGTTGGCTTTGGCGCCGGTAGACCGGAATCATCAACTGACTCGGCGACTTCGACAAGCTACTGCCAGCTGCCGAATCTACCTGCGAAGATCCTCAATCTCCGCGCTAATCGCAAACTGGTTACTAGGCATCTCCGAGCTTGTCGACCATGAGTTCCATCCCAAACGCAAGTGTCGATCTGAGATCCGCTTCGATCGGAGCGAAATCAAGTTCTTCTGGCGTGGGGAAATATGCGACCCGTTCCCAATTCTCAGAAGGGGGATTCCAAGGATCAGGAATTCCGTATCTAAGCCGACTTCGAAGTAGGACCATCTGGTTTTCCTCGAGCGCGCAGTTGTAGATAAAGGAACAGGAGTTTTGATGACCCTTCAAGCTCAACGTTACTGAGTGGCTCACGTCGAGAATCTGAACACTTCCAGCTGGCAGTGGCATTCCGGGTGTCTTTGATCCGTGGCTTACTGAGAAGTCGGCGATGGTGCCGTTCAGTCGTTGGACAAAGTCGGCTAGCTTTGCCCCAAAGACTCCAACGCAAGTCTGAAAGACTGCGGCTCGGCGCTTGCTACTTCTTCGGCGAAGCTCTGAACTCGCCACCCTTGCCTTCTCAACCAGGTCGACCGATTTGTCGGGCGCATCACTCTGAACGTGCAGAACCCTCTGAATGAGTTCTTCGATCGACTGAAATCTGTTTCCAATATCAATCTGAAATCCTCGGTCGAACAGCGCAGCCAGTTGAGACTTCTGCAATTCGACCGGGAAGCCGTGAGGAACAGGTCTGCGGTGAGGGGCTCTGCCAGACCCGTCACTCAAGTCAACGGGCTCGAATCCGGTCAGGCAAAAGTAGAGCATTCCGCACACTGCAGTCACATCGGAGCGGGTGTCGCGTTTTGACGCGCCAGGTACCCGAAGTTCTGGGAGAGCTAGAAACCGATTCTGAATCGTCTCGTTGGTTCTCGTGACCGAGTCGTGGTCTTCTTCATTGAAGGAGAGCCCGAAGTCAACAAGGATGGGTTCCGCGGGACGCGAGGTCGGAATCAGTACATTGTCCGGTTTCAAATCGCGGTGCTGAATGCTGAACCGGTGCGCGATCTCTAGCGTTCTGCAGATCGAGAGACACAGGCTCAACGAGTCCTGAACAGATAGGGCGCCGCACTCCCTCACTCGCTTGGTCAGGGTTACGCCGTCGACGTACTCCATGACAAAGTAGAGAGGAACGTTCTCGGCGTGGAACTGAACATTGGAATCGAGCACGTCCGGAACTCGCCCCTTCTGAGTGTGGACGACTTGAAGATTCGTCACTTCTTGAAGCATCCGCGTTCGTGCTTCGCTGCTTTTGTTGTTTTTCAGCAATTTGAGTGCGCCCATGCGGCAGGGCTCTGCCCTGTCGGAAACGAGGTGGGTAACCCCTTGGCCACCCTCTCCGATTGAACGGATCAGCCGCCATTTTGCTTCCCATGGTTCTGGCATAGTCACTCTCGCGCTCGCTCTGAGCTTCGAAAATCCCTCATCCCCGTCCAAAAAGGCCACTTCCTACATACTTCAGGACTCCTTCCCCATCTCCTCTTCGATCTCCTTCAGCCCCTTCTCGATCTCCTTGTCCAGCTCGCCCTTCTCCTCGTGTACCGCTTCGTCGTCGATCATCTTGTCTATGTCCTTGTCGCTGAGGATCTTCTCGGCGTCCTCGTCGGAGGTCGAGAGCGTGTCGGACATGGACTCGACGACGATCTGCATGCGGTCCTGCAGCGTTTCGGCCTGCATCATGGCGCGTTCGAAATTCTTCTGGGTCTTGGCCAGGTCGGTGGAGCCGTAGACCTCGGAGATCGACTTGGAGACTTCCATCATCGCCCGGGCGAATTCGCCGTCGGACTCCGCCTGGTTTTTGATCTGCATGGCGGTCTCGAGCGAGAGGAGCTGGCGCTCGCGCATCTTCTTGCCGAGAGCGGTTTTCTTGAGAGCGCTCTTGATGAATTTGAGCTGGTCGTTGTCGCCGATGCGCTTGGCCTTCTTGGCCTTGTCGATGTATTCCTTCGTGTGCTTATCCATGTCCTTGAGGTTGCGCTTGATGGAAGCGATGCCCTTGCGGACCTCGAGGTCGCGTTCGATGCGTTTTTCTTCGCGGGACTTGAAGATGCCCATGGTTTTCTCCGGGGAAGGGTAGTAATTCTACCTCGGCCAGGTGCGTCCAGGTCGTTTCCCTTGCCCTTGCCCATGCCCTTGCCCACCGCACGAGTCATCGATCGTGATGTGGGCAAGGGCACGGGCAAGGGCAAGGGCGAAAGCGTTGTTACTCCACTTGCGCCTCTCTCCACTCGTTGTACTTCTTCACGTCGGCCGCCGTCGTCTGCGGATGGAGCTTCGCGATCGCTTTCTGGAAATCCCCCATTCCCAGCGGCCTCACTTTGAGCTGGTAGGTCCTCACCGTGTCCAGCCCCTTGTCGATCAGCCCCGGAATCTCCCGGTTCATCTCCGCCACCATCCGCGTGGTGACCTCCTTGCACAGCCGCTCGATCTCGCGCCCGCTGTACCCCTCCGTCGCGGTGGCCAGTTGCGCGGCGTCCGCGTTCACCTGGAAGCCGCGCTTGTCGAGGTGGATCCTCAGGATTTCACGCCGCGCGACCATGTCCGGAAGCGGAATCAGGATCTTCTTCTCAAACCGGCTCAGCACCGCGGGGTCGAGATCCCACGGCCGGTTCGTCGCCGCAATCGTCAGCACGTAGATGTCCCGGCGCCCCTTCGCCTCCATCCCGTCCAGCTCGGAAAGCAGCGTCGACATGATCCGCCGCTCCGGCCCCGAGTCCTGGTCGTCGCGCTTCCCAGCGACCGACTCAAATTCGTCGAGGAAGATGACGGCCGGCGACGTGTCACGGGCCGTGCCGTAGAGCTCGCTGATGATCTTCGACGACTCGCCGAAGTACTTCGAGAGGATCGACGACACCTTCACGTTGAAAAACACCGCCTGGATGTCGTCCGAGTTCCGGATCGCGTGCGACGTCGCGGCGGCGAGAAGCGTCTTCCCGGTCCCGGGCGGTCCGTAGAACAGGATGTTCGTCCAGGCCGAGAGCTGCACGTTCGCCGGCTGCTTCGCCAGAGTGATCCCGAGCGCAAACTTGATTTCTTCCTTTGTCGGCTCCAGTCCGCCGATGTCTCCCCAGCCGATCGAAGAGGTCTTGATCAGCGAGAGCACGGCCGCCTTGACCTCGCCGGCGGCTTTTGCCTGCTTGCCTTCCGCGGCGGCCGCCGCCGGTGCGGCGCTTCCATTGTCATCGCGGTCGTCTTTCGCGCCGGGCGCTTCAATCTCGCCGCTGCGCAGCTTCTTGGCGATCTCGCGGTACTCCACCGCCTTCTTGCGCCGCCTCATCTCCGCGTCGCGCCCGATCGCCTGCTCGGCGTAGATCGACATGAGGGAAGCGGCCTTGTCGTAGGAAGCGGCGGCCTTGTCGTGCTCGCGCGCCTCGTAGAGTTCCTTGGCTTTCGTCAGCGCCTGCTTGATGGGCGTGTAGAGGTCCATGGTTTACGCCGCCCTTGGCCTGGGGCGCTTCGCCAGCACCGCGGCCGCAGCCGCGATCGAGAGGAGCGCGAACGGGAAAGCCAGCGGGACGACGGCAGTGGCGGGCATTTTCTTCTCGCGCAGCACGGGCCAGGCGTTGAAGAGACTCGGCAGGTAAAGGAGCAGGATGGCGGCCGCGCACCCGCCGAAGAGCATCGGCACGTCGCGGCGCCGGAGGCGGGGGAGTGCGATCGACGCGAAAAGCGCGGCGAGCCCGACGCCGCACGCGGCGACGTAGTCGTTCAGGAAGTAGCCGAGCGTCTGGAGACCCGAAGGCCCGTCGAGGCGCGCGTATGCGATGGTGCTCCATGCGAGCAGCCCGAATGAGGGCGCCGCCGTGCACCACGCCACGATGCGGAACAGTTTCCCCCAGGCCGTTCGAAGCGCCGACGCGGGGTCGTAACGCTGCGCCGCCCACATCGCCACGGTCGGGTCGCCGCTCGTCGCCACTCTCATCGCAGGATCACTCTGTTTCTTCTTCAGGCAGCGGCTTCTCCCTGGCTTTTTCTTCCGCGAGTTTCAACCCCGTGTCGAACGACTCGATCTCGCCGTCGTCCATCTTCTGCCAGATGTCGAGGAGCTCGGCCCCTTCCTTGCCGACCTCGCTGATGATGTCCCTCGAAGGATCGTTGGCGGTGTCGGCGATTTCGCCGAGGCGCTCCATGTAGAGGTCGTACGAAATCTTGTCGTCCTCGAGGAGTCGCTGCAGCTCTCCTTCCTCGGCCAGGTTCAGGATCGACAGCACGCTCTTCTTCATGTCCGTCTTGCGCTGGATGGCCGTCCGGATCGCCGCGATCGTCACCGCTTCCTTGCCGAGCCGGTTCAGCTCGCGCTCTGAAATCGCGATCTCGTTCTTCTTCTGCTCGAACTGGCGGGCGAGCTGTTTCCGCCTGATGCCGGACTTTATCTTCGTCCCCTTGCGGAAAATCTCCTCCTTGTCGCGCTCCATCTGCTCGAGCCGCGCAATCGCCTGCGTCTCGCGCAGCGAAAGGCGGGCTTCTTCCCGTCTCACTTCCTCCAGCTTCAGGTCGGCCATCCGCTTCGGCCGCTTGAAAAGGTCGATCAGGCTCATCTAGGTGGCCTCCTCCTGCTCCTCGTCCTTCTCCTTCTCGTGCTGCGGCTTTTCTTTGCGTCCCTCTCCGCGTTCCTTGATCCCCGTTTCAGCCTGTTTCAGGCCTTCGTCGAACTCCATCTCCCCCTCGTCCATCGCCTCCCACGTCTTGAGGACTTCCATCCCCTCGGATCCGATCTCGGTCGCGTCGTACGCGGGGTCGTTGGCCACGCCCAGAAGCATGTCCAGCTTCTGCAGGTAGAACTCTTCGCCGATCTTGTCGTCTTCCAGCAGCGCCTGCAGTTCGTCGAGATTGGAATCCGTCAGTTTGTTCAGGATTCCGGTGACAGACTTCGGGCTCTTCGTGCGTTCCACCAGCGCGCGGATCCGCGACAGCGTCATCACCTCTTTCGAAACCCGCGACAGCTCGCGGTCCATCAGCCGCAGGCGGCTCATCAGATCATTGAAGCGCCGCGCGTACATCCGCCGGCGCACGACCGATTTGTTCTTCACGCCCTGCTGGAAGATGTCTTCCTTCTCGCGGTCGAGTTTTTCCTGCTGCGCCACGAGCTGGTTTTCACGGATCTCCAGCCGCTTTTCCTCGCGCCGCAACTCCTCCGGCTTGAAGTCCGTGATGCGGCGGCGCCGCTTGAACAGCCAGTCCATCATGTCGCTGGCCGCGCTCATTCGAGCTCCTCCTCTTCTGACTCAGCCTGCTTCTTCGGCGCTTCTTTCGACGGCCGCTCCTTCTTGCGCGCCGTCTTCTCCAGCTTCGCGAACTCGTCTTCCGGCCTCTGCTTCGTCAGCGCGGCCAGCTCGTCCTGCTCCAGCTTGGAGTCATCGTGCTTCTCGAACTCCGCCAGAATCGACTTCTCTTCTTCGTCCAGCACCGGCTCCGCGTTCTTGTCGAGCGACATTCCCTCCGCCATCGCGACGGTCTTGTCCAGGTCCTCGCGCTTCTCTTTCGCCTTGATCGCCGCGTCTTCCAGCTGCTTGGACGACGGAAGCGGCTCTTCCGCGAGCGCGACGAGGGTTTCGAGCGACGCGACGTGTTCTTTGTAGATGCGGATGCGCTTGTTGAAGATGTTTTCGACCTTGGTTTCGATCTCCTCGACCTTCCAGCGGACGTCCTTGATCTTGCGGGCGAGGGAGAGCCGGCGGTTCTGGTCGGTTTCGCGCTTGCCCTCCTCCATGAGCTCGCCTTCCTTGCCCTGGAGGATTTCGACGTCCTCGAGGGCGCGGTTACGGCGGTCCTCGTCGCGGCGGCGGGCGTCGCGGAGGAGTTCGAGAGCCTCGCGTTCCGACTTGGCGCCCTTGTAGATCGGGGCGACCTCGTCGGGGATCGAGCCGAGGCCCATCAGCTTCTTGATCTTGTCGAGGATCATGCGGTCTCCGGGTGCAGGCCGAGGAGCATTCTAACCCCTGCGCCTATATGGTGCTTACGTAGAAAGGGCTTTCGCGTGAATCAGGGGGAAGGAGTAATTTTGAATATCGAATATCTAATATTGAATCATGAATGAACGACATCGTTTGAAGGGTGCCGTTCATTCAGAATTCGATATTAGATATTCGATATTCAGAATTGTCCTGGCTCGCCTCCGTCTTCAGTAAACCCGCGATATCCGGAACTGCTCCTCATCCGCCGTCAGGTGCACAAACGGATCCTGCGAAAGATCCCGGAATGACGCCCTCACGACGTCCAGCGGCAGCCCCGTCTTCTCGCACACATACCGGTCGCTCAAACGGTCCATCAGCAGCTCGTACGTGTGCCGCTTCACGAAAATTTGCACCCGGTCGCGCTTCTCCGAGTACGTCTCCAGGTCGTACACCGCCAGCGCATCGCCCCATCGGCCGTCGTCCTTCGCGGTGATGCGCCACGAATCCGCCTGCTTTTCGACGAGGCACGAGACGAAATTCGGCCCGTTCGCGAGGATGTCGCGCGCTTCTCCGGACCAGCCCGTCGTCGCGAAATAGCAGAGGTAATAGAAGACGCCCGGATCCGTGACGATGCGCCGCTGGGCCTGGGCAACCGCCGCGTACCCGAGCGGCTGGCTCGACCAGCCCGGCTTTACGAGTTCGTCGAGCGGGGAGAGCGACACCCCGGCGAGGCAGATCTTCTTCACTTTCGCGCCGAGAAAGTCCCGCGCGAAGACGTCGCAGACGGCGGCGCGGTTGGTGGGCATCGAAGCGAGGATTTCGTTGAAGCCCGATTTCGCGCGATCGCGAACCGCGTTTTTCGCGGCCTCGGCCCCCAGGTCGACGACGTACTCGCCCGTATTTCGCTCGATGACGTCGTACCAGCGGCCATCCAGCGGGTTGTAAATCCCCGCGAGCTGGCGGAAGTTCTTCCTCACCCGCGAAAGGAATCCCTCTTCCATTTCGCGAGCCGACTGGCGGCTGATCGACCCTGCCGGCACCTGCCCCGTGGGGATGTCCCCGGGTTTCGGCGCGTCGGCCAGCGTCGCCACCGGTACGTCCTCGTGCTCCTGGCAGAACGTGGTCTTGTCGCTCCAGCACGCCGCGCAGATCGGCTTGCCGCACGTCGCGCACGCCGCGTCATCGCGAAAAATCCCGACTCGCGACAGATACGTCCGCCCGCAGGCCGCGCACGTCCCCGCGCCGTCGCTCACGCGCCGCCCTCCCCGAAAACAGGCGCCAGGTCGTACACCGCCTGGTCCGTGTACGCGTTCAGGTCCAGGATCTTCCGCGGCTTCGCAGGGCGCGCGGCGTCCCAGGCGATGAGGAAGCGCCCGTTGTGGTCGATGGCGACGACATGATCGGAGCCGCCCTCGGCGAGGATCACGGAGTGCTCGCCCGCATCGTAGTGGGTCTCAAGAGTCTGCCCGATCACGCGCGCCGTGACGCCGTGGTCGCGGCACGTGAACAGCATGTGCGGCACGCCTCCGATCGACGTCAGGCGCACGCTCCCGATCGGCGCATTCCTGCGGATCACGCCGACGGCGCGCGACGGATCGCGCCGGTCCCATATCGACAACGCGCCCTCGTTCCCGCTTCCGCACCCCGCCACGATCAGCCGCTCGCCGACCGCCAGCGCCGTCACGCCGCTCGGCGTCTGCGGCCCGAACGCGACCGGAGGCGTTCCCTTTTCCAGGTCCATCCCGTACACCGTCCGTCCGCTCGCGAAATACAGCCATCCGTCCGCGGTCGTCACCGCGGCCCGCACCGTCGCGGAAAGTGCCGTCAGGTCGGCGTTGATCGTCACTCCCGGAACGCCCGGCCTGTTCAGGTCCCACTCGATCAGCCCCAGCTCGCTGTGCGTCGCGAACATCCGGTGCTTCCAGACCGCCGAAGCATTCACGCCGCCCTTGGGTTTTTTCTCCTGGGGAAGCGGGTACGCGGCGACGGACTGCGTGGTCTCCGGGTCGATCGCCGAAATCTGCCGCTTTCCACCCGCGAAAATCAGACCGCGCCCTTTCCAGGGATGAATTCTCGCGCTGCGCAGGTTGAATCCCGCGTCGATCAGCCGGCACGAGCCGGTGAAATCGACGGGATTGAACAGCAACACCCGCGATCCCGCCGTGACCACGACGCGCGCCAGCTTCCCGGTCTTCCCGGGCTCCACCGGCGCATCCGGCGCCTCCGCCAGCGCCGCGTAAGCCTTGAGCACGACGCCGATCAGGTCGTCTCCCCACTGGTTCAGCTTCGCGCGCAGGTCCTCGCTCGAGAGGTCCTTCAGGTCGTTCTCCATGAGCTTCGCGTACAGCAGCGACTTGACGCGCTCGTCGCGGATCTCCTTGAAGACCTCCTGCGCGTCCGCGCTCTTCATCAGCGCCGCGAGATTCTTCAGCTTCTCCTCGCGCCGCTGCTGGTCGAGAAGAACTCCCTCGTGCTCACGGATCTTCTCGTTCTGCTTCCGCGCTTCGTCGCGCGACTTCTCAAAGGAGTCGCTGTGGAATTCGAGCTCCATGAGCTTCCGGAAGTTGAGACCCTTGCCGAAGAGCGGGCCTTCCAGCGCTCTTCGCAGCCCCCCTTCGACGTCGGACGACGCCTGGGAATTCTGGAGGTCGGCCGCCTCGTGCGAAGAAATGTACTCGGACAGCGCGCGCTTCACGTCCACCGCCAGGTACGACCGCAGGTCCTCCGACGACGTGGTCGCGTTGGCCGCGGTGAAGTTCCGGCAGAAGTCCTCGACGCGATCGGGCTCGTAGGATTCGAGCTGAAGCGTGAGGCGGACCCCGGCGTTCATGCCGAACCCGTCCTTGGAGCGCAGCCCGGCCATCTGGAAGGCGACCGGCATTTCCTGGGTTTTGATGAGGACGGCGTCGAAGCGGCCGCTGAGTTGTTCACCGCCCTTGGCCACGCGCCGCGAGCCGTTCTCCACGACCGCCGCGATGGTGTGCGCGGGGACCGTGAAGGACCGCTTCAGCAGGCCGAGCACCTCGTGCGAGGAGACGCGGCGCGCGAACATGTCGCGATTGGAAAGCCAGTCCTGGATGTCGGCGGCCATGGGCCTCGAGGTTTGGTCGGGAATCGATGTCGGCATCGGAGTATATGCCCCTGATCGGCGATGTTCAATCTGACCTGAATGCGACCGGCGGGCGCCGGCCGGCAGGTTCATGCGGTAGACGCGCGGGCCGACCTTTAACAGAATGTCCCGGTGTCTCAGAACAAGGAAGGCGATCGTCTCGCGTTTCTCGGCCAGCTGGCCGCCGGGCTGGCGCACGAGATCCGGACCCCCCTCTCGACTCTGCAGGCCAATCTGCAGCTGCTGCAGGAGGATTTCGAGGAGCCCCGCGACGAACGCGAGCGGCGTGCGCTTCAGCGCCTCACTCTCCTTCTCAAGGAAACAGCCCGTCTCGAGGAAATCCTCAACGACTTCCTCCGGTTCGCCGCCGGCCACAAACTGGACAACCGCCCGACCGACCTGAACCGGGTGATCGGGGAAGTGCTGGATTTCGTCACGCCGGAGGCGACGCAGAAGAAAGTCCGCGTCCTGAGGTCGCTCGGCGAACTTCCGAAGGTTTCTGTCGATGCAAACCTCTTCAAGCAGGCCCTGCTCAACCTCGTCATGAACGCGATCCAGGCGATGCCGAACGGGGGGGAACTGATCCTGAAGACGGCCAGGTGGCGTGATTTCGCCCAGCTGGACGTGATCGATACGGGGACGGGGATGTCGGCGGAGGCGGCGGCGAGGTGTTTCGACGTGTACTACTCGACGAAGAAGACGGGGACGGGGCTCGGGTTGCCGACGGCGAGGAGGATCGTGCACGAGCATGACGGGACGCTGACAGTGACGAGCGAGGAGGGGAAGGGGAGTTGCTTTACGATACGGCTTCCGGTTGAAGGCGAGTTGGCGCCCAGGGCGGGAGGGGCCATACCGCTTTGAAAGACAATTCCGGATCCCAACCCCAATTTCGGCGATCGGGAGGTCGACTCCTTGAGTGGGTGGCCATTGACGGACCGGGTCCTTTCATCGAAGGTTGGAATTTGGAGTTGGAGTTGGGGTTGGGGTTAAATCTTTCCCTCCTTCCAACCCCCCGCCTATGACCCCCACTTCCACCGACGTCACGATCCTCGTGGTCGATGACGACCCCGAACACGCCGAAACCATGGCGGAATCCCTCCGCCGGACCGGCTACCGCACGCTCGTCGCCGGCGGCGGGAAGGCCGCGCTCGAACTTCTGGAGTCCGAGCACGTGGATGTCGTGCTGACCGACCTGGTCATGCGCGACATCGACGGGATGGAAATCCTCACGACCGCCCGGCGCCTTCACCCGGACATCGAGGTCGTCGTCATGACCGGCTTCGCTTCCGTCGAGAGCGCCGTCGAGGCGATGAAAAAGGGCGCTTCGACCTACATGAAGAAGCCGCTCAACATCGCCGAGTTGCGCGCGGTCATCGAGAAGGTCGTCGAGAAGCAGGATCTCTCGCGCTCAAACCTGTTTCTCCACCAGGAACTCGACCGCAAGTTCGGGTTCGGCGGGATCATCGGAAACTCCGAGGCAATGCAGAAGGTCTTCAACACGCTTCAACAGGTTGCACCGACCTCGGCGACCGTCCTCATTACCGGCGAAAGCGGAACCGGAAAGGAACTGGTCGCGAAGGCGATCCACCGGAATTCGCCGCGGCGCAACCACCATTTCATCCCCATCAACTGCACGGCGATGCCTGAAGGGCTGATCGAGTCCGAGCTGTTCGGGCACGAGAAGGGCTCGTTCACCGGCGCCATCGGGGCGCGCAAGGGGCGCTTCGAATTCGCCAACCACGGGACGCTCCTGCTCGACGAGATCGGCGACATGCCGCTTTCCACGCAGGCGAAACTCCTGCGCGTCCTTGAGGAACGGTGCGTTTACCGGGTCGGTTCGAATCTGCCCATTCCCGTGGACGTCCGCCTGATCGCGAGCACGAACAGGCACCTGGAAGAGATGGTGCGCGAAGGGAAGTTCCGCGAGGACCTCTACTACCGCCTGCGCGTCGTCATGATCAATCTCCCGCCTCTCCGCGCCCGCCAGTCCGACATCGCGCTCCTCATCGATCACTTCATCCGCGATTTCTCCCAGCAGCACAACCGCCGCATCGACGGGATCTCGCCGGCCGCGCGAGCCGCGCTTCTCGCGTACCGCTGGCCGGGGAACGTGCGGGAACTGCGGAACACGCTCGAAGCCATGGTGGTGCTGGCGCGGGAGCCCGTGCTGGACGTCAAGGACATCCCGGAGGAGATTGCCCAGCGGCGCGAAACGGCGGCGCCCGGCACGTCCGCCGTGTTCGCCGGGATGAGCCTCGAGCGCGCCGAGACGGAGCTGATCCGCTCGACGCTTGAAATGACCAAGGGAAACCGGGAGGAAGCTTCGAGGATTCTGGGGATTGGCGAGCGCACGCTTTACAGGAAGATCAAGGAGTACAAGCTGGGGGACATCGGGAAGGACGCAGGGAGTAGTGGGTAGGGGGTAGTGAGTAGGAAAGGCACTGACGAAAGGCGGGTGGATGTGGCGCGGATCCAGAGCGGGAGGTTCACGGTTTCGGAACACTCCACGACGCCCCTTCACTGGGACCTCTTCATCGAGCGTCAAGGCACCCTGAAAACGTGGTCGCTCGCTTCGCCGCCCGTGCCTGGCGCGTTTTCGATCGAAGCGCTTCAGCATTTCGACCACCGGCTCGCTTACCTCGACTACGAGGGGGAGATTTCGGGAGGCCGCGGGAGGGTGAAGCGGCTGGACACGGGGACCTGCATCGCGGACTGGGGAGAGACCCGGATTATCCTTGAGCTCTCGGGCGCGCTTCTCGCCGGAAAATTCCTGCTCGAATTCCGGAATCCCGGCCCACGCCCGGCCTGGGATTTTCGTAGAATATGAGAATGCAGGGAACGGGTGTGTCTCCGGCGGCGTTCTAATGGTGCCGGAGTATCCCGGCATCCCCGAGTTTCTTCAGGCCCAGCACGGAGCTGCCCGATGAAGCTATACGAGTGCGAGGAATGCGGCGCCCGGTTCGACATTTCGTCATTTACTCCCGGCAAACAGCTCAAATGTGGCAAATGCAAGTCGGTCTTCACGGTCCCCGGCGAAGACGCTGCGCCGACCGAGGAGATGCCTGCCGACTTCTTCCCCGAGGATTCCCCGCAGACGACGAACGTATTCCGCAAGCGGGGCTCGGAGGTATCGGAGAGCCCTTCGAGCGCAGGTCGCCCCGCAGCCCGGCCCGCCGCGCAGCGCTCCGGGCCGCGGCCCCCGGCACCCTCTTCGACGGCGCCGACCATGCGTCGTTCGGCGGCGCGGCGGCCGGAGCCCGAGCCGGAGCCGGAGCCCGAGCCTGAACCCGAGCCGGAACCTGAATCGCAGCCGATGCGCCTGAGCCGTTCGGCGGGCGCGCGTGGCCGAAGCGCCCCGGTCGCGCACTCATCGCCGGGTCGTGGCCGCGCGGGAGTTCCTGCCGGTGGCCGTAGCGGGTCGGGAATGCCCGTTGCCCCGAAGAAAAACAACACGATGTTGTTCGCAGGCATCGGCGGAGGCGCCCTTGTCGTCGTCATTGCCATCGTCGGTTTCGTCATGGCCGGCAAGAAGGACGAGGACGGCAAGGGAGAAAAGGGCTCTTCGTCCGCGAAACAGGACGAGGCGTTCGAGAAGATGCGGAAGTACGCCGACGACAGCCCGAGCGCGGCTTATGAGTTCGGCGAGGCTTGCGAGAAGAAGGGCGATCGCGAGACGGCGGTCCAGTATTACATGAAGGCCGTCAAGCTCGACCGGAAGTACACGAAGGCGCAGGACAAGCTGCGCTGGGTCTACACGAACCAGAAGAAGCAGGAAGCGGGAAGCGATCCTGCGAAGCTCGACGGCCTCCTGGACTGGCTCCAGAAGGCGGCGCTGGACGACGAGGCGTTCGCACTCGCAACGTCCATGGTCAAGATTCACGCCCCGGACTCCGAGAAGGCGCACCTGCTGATCGGCGACGTGAAGGTGAACGGCAAGTGGTACGACAAGATGGAAGCGGACCTTGCCCAGACGGCGACGGCAGCCACGGCCAAAAACGCCGATTACGACAAGCTGGGGCCTCGCGAGAAGAAGGTCTTCTCGATGAAGGAGGACTTCAAGGCCTACGGCAACAAGGGCCCGGACGACCGTGTCTACCTGGACTGCGCTCCGGACTCTCCGCACGTCCTGTGCATGGAGAAGTCCTCGAGCTACAGCGCCGAGCTGATGCTCAAGGACTTCCGGGACATCATGGTCCACCTCTACAAGCTGTTCTTCGACAAGTACAGCGCACTATTCGACGTCAAGTCGTTCGGCGCCAACGAAGTCTGCTTCATCTACATCTTTGAATCGAGCCAGCGTTACCACGAGATCGCCAACCCGACGCCGTGGGCCGGCGGTCACTTCGAGCCCGGCACCGGCAGGATTTTCATCTACAAGGACACGAGCCAGCTCTACGAGACCCTCTTCCACGAGGGCATTCACCAGCTCGTCCACACCGTCTCGCAGATGAAGGTCGAGAAGCTGAGCGAGCGGCGCAGCGTGAACATGTTCTGGTTCACGGAAGGGATCGCGACGTTCTTCGAGAGCTTCAAGCGCGACGCGCAGGGCGGCTTCCTGCTGGGCGAGGTCTCCAGCAACTACAAGCCGTACATGAAAAAGATGATCGCGGACGGAAAGCACAAGAAGCTGAAGGACCTGATGAACATCAACTACATGCAGTTCGCCATGGAGTCGAGGAACCCGGCGAAACGAACTTACGTACAGGACATGTACGCGCAATCGTGGTCCGTCGTGTACTTCCTGTACACCTACGAGAACGGCAAGTACAAGGACGCGTTCAACAAGTACTTCAAGATCGAGGTGGACAAGGGCGGGAGTTTCGACGGGGCGAAGGAGTGCTTCGGGGACCTCGAGAAACTGAACAAGGAGTACGAGGATTTCTACAAGGCGATGAAGTAAGAGTTCCGGGACGACCTTCGAAACCGGCCCCCCAGCGGGGCCGGTTTTTTTTATGGATGGGGCCGCGTCCTCACGGTTCCCGGGTCGTTATCATGCGAGTCCATGCGCCGTGCTCTCCTCTCCATCGTCTCACTCACGGCCTTCACCGGAATCCTCGTAGCCGCTTTCTGGGGCGGGCGGCCGGCCGGGAAGAAACCGCCGGCGCCGACGCAGCCCGGAATCGTCGAAGTGCCGAAACCCAACGACGAACCGCCGAAGCCGCCGGTCAGCCTGCTGGGAGTGGAACCGAACCCCGGCCCGGACGACGAATGGCGCGGTGCGCGCGTGGGCGTCGAGGGGAGAAAGGAAATCTCGGCGGCGCTGGCCCTGTATGAATCCTCCAGGGAGGTTGCGGTTCTCTCCGGACTGTTGCGCGGGGCGGCTCTGGCGAAGCGGGAGATGGATCTGCTCTGGGGGACGAAGAAGGCCGTCGAATTGCCCGTCGTCCGGGCGCCATGGATCGTGGCCGTCGAGGAAACGCCCGACGCTTCCGCTCCCGTCATCGCAGCCGATCTCGCCGCTGCCCTGGGTGAATTCCACGCCGACTTCCGGGCGCGCTTCAAGTCCCTCTTTGAATCCCGTCCCCCCGATCCGGGCTGGATCGCGCCAGTCGTTGTCCTGGCGTCGCGGGACGAATACCTCCGGCGGGCGAAACCGCCTGCGTTTGCGATCAGCCACACGAATCTCCACTCCGGTTGGGCGTTTCTGTCCCGCGGCCGCCGCGAGCTGAAGGAGAGCGCGCTTCATGAAGCGACCTGGCAGTGCTGGATCGCGCTCGCCCGCGCTCGCGCGCCACGCGAGGGGATTCCCACGGCCTCGCTCGCCGCATGGTTCTGGAACGGCACGGCAGAGTTTCTCTCGGCCGCGCGCCCGGACGGACAGGCACACCTGCACCCGGGCAAGGGCGTCTCCCGGAATCTCACCGACGTCCGCGCCGCGGTCCGCGAGAAAAAAATGAAGCCCCTTCCCGCCCTGCTTGCACCGACGTTCGCCGACCTGGACGCTTCCCCCGATCCCCGTGAAGCGTTTGCAGTTGCCTCGCAGAGCTGGGCTTTCGTCGCCTTCCTCGAGATGTCCGGCGACGGGAAACGCCGCGGCGAGCTCGACCGTTACGCGGAAAGCGAACTCAGCGGGAAAGGTGGCCTGGAGGCCGCGAAGGCGTGCTTCGGAGATCTGGAGGTGCTGGACCGTGAGTACCGGGAGTTCGTGAAGCAGCTTAAGCAATAGGCTTCCCGCCGTGCAGCACGTGTTCCTCAGGCTTGTCAGGATCGATCCAGAGCGCGCGCAGCCCCTGGTGGTCGCGGTCGCGGCCGGCATTGAACCCCCAGGTGCGTCCGACCTTGTGCATCGGCTTGCCGGTGAGAATCGGCGCTTCGTGAATGTGACCATGAAGCGAGATGGCCGGCTTTGTCGCGAGAATGAAATTGCGGATGTCCGAGCTGCCGACCGGCAGGTTTCCGTAACGGAGGTCCAGGCCGGAGTCGAACGGTGGATTGTGCGCCATGAAGATCGTCTTGCGCCACGACCGGGGTCTCGGCAGCTCGCGCAGCATCGACGCCAGCGTCGGGCGCTTCGCGAGCCACTCTTCCGGTTTCTCCACCAGTTCCGCCTTGTCGCCGGTCGAGGCATAGCACCGGAATCTCGGCTCGTGGCGGTTCGGCGCTTCCTCCGGCCGCTCGTGATCGATCAGCCAGTACGGCGTCGGCGAACAGAAGGAGAAGCCGACCAGGTCCCAGTCGCCGAGCGCGACCATCCGCTCCCCGACGTACGTTCCCGCCCGCGCCGGCGGATCCGTCACCGTCCTCCACTCGTGGTTCCCGGCGATCCAGTACACCGGCGCCGGCGCCCCGTCGCACCACTCCTTGAACCACCCTTCCGCCGTCTGCCGCTGCGCGACCGGCGCGATTTCGACCGGCGAGGAATTGTCGAAGAGGTCCCCGCCGAGAAGCAGCGCGTCCGGCTTCAGGCGCCGCGCGAGCTTCGCGAACGCATCGAAGTAGGGGATCGTGCCGTGGAAGTCGGAGGCGAAGAGGATTCGCATGGGGAGAAGCGCAATTATGGGCGAAACGGCTCCGGATGAGGAGCGGCGACCACGTGCGATATCATGGCTTCCGCATGAATCGCCGCCTTCGGACACTGATTCTCTGTCTCGCCCTTCCCGGGCTTGTGATCGTCGGGATCGTGCTTTTCGTTCCCGATCGCCCTCCTCCGCAGGCGCCCGCGCCCCTGGACGACACCGCCGCGCTCAGGGAAAGACTCCGGCGATACGCGGACGACAGCCCGTCCGCGGCCTTCGAGTACGCCGAAATCTGCGAGAAGCTGGGCGACCTGGAAGCGGCGGAGCAGTACTACGTCAAAACCGTGAAACTCGACCGAAACCACTCACGAGCCCGTGCCAGGCTGCGCGTGATCTATCGCGACACCAAACTTCCTGCTGCCGGCGTGGACCCGGAGAACCTCCAGCTCGTGGTCCGCTGGCTGGAAAAGGCGGCGCTTCACGAGGAAGCGCTTGCGCTCGCTCAGGAGATCCTGAAGCTCCGGCCGGATGACGCGGTTGCGCGCGAAGTCGTCGAAAAGGAGAGGGATGCTGAAGCCAGGGCCACGGGCCGGCTACCCTGGGCGGACTGGCTGAAGTCAAAACGGCTTGAAGAGTCTGCCCTCTCGGCGCGGGAACGAAAAGTAGCGGTGTTGACCTGGGAGTGTTCGATCCTGGGCAATCGGCCCGAAGATTCCCGCGTCTGGCTCGACTGTTCCCCGAATTCGCCGTTTCTCCTCTGCATGGAGAAGTCCGACGCGTACAGCGCAGAACTGATGTTGCGGGACTTCAAGGACGTGGTGAACACGTTTTACGGGATCTTCTGCGGTGAATACGGCTCGCTGTTCGATGCCTCCGCACATGCCGCGGACGACGCGACCCTCGTCTACATTTTTGAGTCCAGCGAGAGGTATCACTCAATTTCGAACCCGACGCCATGGGCCGGGGGCCACTTCGACAACCGGACGGGCGAAATTCACCTCTACAAGGACACGATCCAGCTGTATGAGACACTTTTTCACCTGTGCACCCACGCCGTCGTCCACGCGATTTCGGGATCGCGGCTGGATGACCGCAGAAAACTGATCGACTCCGAGATGGCCTGGTTTTCCGAGGGACTTTCGGCGTACTTCGAATGCTTCAAGCGCGACGTGAAGGGCGGCTTTGTGCTTGGAGAGAGATCCGCGGAGTACATGCCGTACGTGAGAAGGATGATTTCGAGCGGCAAGCAGAAAAAGCTCCGGGACTTCATGGACGTGTCCTTCCTGCAGTACGCGCGCGAACGGGCCGATCCCAGGAAACGAACTTATATTCAGGACACAGCGGCGCAGTCCTGGGCCCTCGTCTATTTCCTGCTGAAACACGAGGACAAGAGATACAGGCAGGCATTCTTCGGGTACTTCACCCTGGAAGTGCAGGGGGAGGGCGGCCGGGAGGCGGCGGAGCGGTGTTTCGGCGACCTGGACGCGCTGGACCGCGAGTACCAGGACTATTTCAAGAACCTGAAGTAACGGCTGTTCCGGCTGCAGCCGTTGACCTGCCGTCAATTGATCATTGAGTATTGAAATTGGAAAATTGATCATTCACGCGTAGATGTCCGACTCCCGCCTCCTGGCCCACCTGTCTTCCATGATCGTCGACTCCTCCGACGACGCGATCGTCGGCATGGCTCTCGACGGGACGATCGTTTCCTGGAACCCGGCGGCGGAGCGGCTGTTCGGAAAGCCGCGTCTCGAGGCGGTCGGCCGGCCGCTGTCGTGGCTCTGGCCCGCGGCGCGGGCGGCCGAGCCTGCGGCGTTGCTCGAATCCGTGCGGCGCGGGGAGCGCGTGCGCCGGGAACTCGCTCTCCGCAAGCCCGGGGGAGGGGAGCTTGACGTCTCGCTCACGCTCTCGCCCGTGACCCACGGCGGGCAGCCGACCGGCGCGTCTGCCATCCTTCGTGACATGTCGGACCGGCGGGCGCTGGAGAAGAAGTTGCGGGACGGGCAAGTGCTGGAGAGCCTCGGGCTGCTGGCGGGCGGCATCGCGCACGACTTCAACAACCTGCTGACGGTCGTGATGGGAAACGCTTCGACGCTGAAGGCGCTCGTCCCCCACGGATCGCGCGAGTGGGACATGTGCGACGACATCGAGACGGCCGCCGAGAGGGCGGCGGACCTCGCCGGCCAGATGCTGGCGTACTCGGGCCGCGGGATGTTCGTGCTGCAGCGCGTCGATCTCAACGGGCTCGCGCAGGAAATGGCCGAACTGCTCCGCGTGTCGATGTCGAAGGACGTCACCCTCAAGTACGACCTCGCCGCGATGCTGCCGAAGGTCGAAGCGGACCTGACTCAGCTGCGACAGGTCGTCATGAACCTCGTGATCAACGCCGCCCAGGCGATCGGCGGCAAACCCGGCACGATCACCGTCGGCACCCGTCTCGCCCGCGCCGACCGTGACTGGCTCGCCGGCTGCGCCCACGCCGCAGACCTCCCGGAAGGCGACTTTGTTTTTCTCTCGATCGGCGACTCCGGATGCGGCATGGACGCCGCCACGAAGGCCCGAATCTTCGACCCGTTCTTCACGACGAAATCGACGGGAAGAGGCCTCGGCCTCTCGGCGGTCCTCGGGATCGTCCGCGGCCACAAGGGCGCCATCCGCGTCGACTCGGAGCCGGGCAAGGGCACCACCTTTACCGTCGCGTTCCCGGCCGGTTCCTCGCTCGCCCCGCGCGTCCGCGGTGAATCCGCCCGCATCGAGGACCCCTGGCGTGGCGCCGGCACCGTCCTCGTCGTCGACGACGAGCCCAAGGTCCGCGAGTTTGCCCAGAACGCCCTTCAGATCCTCGGCTTCAAGACCGCCACGGCGGGGGATGGCCTTGAAGCGATCGAACGGATGCGCGAAATGGGGGGTTCCGTTTCGGCGGTGCTGCTCGACCTGACGATGCCCCGCATGAGCGGTTCCAAAGCGCTTCCCGAACTGCGCCGGCTCAACCCCGCCGCGAAAGTGATTCTCATCAGCGGCTTCAACGAACAGGACGCCGTCCGCGACTTCGACGGCGGCGCCGTGGACGCGTTCGTGAAGAAGCCGTTCACGGTGGACGTGCTGCGGGTGGTGCTGAAGCGGGTGATGGGCGGGTAGGCCGGACTTCGCTACTTCTCGGCGGGCTCCTGGGTTCCCAGGAGTTCCTTCGCGACCTCCTCGACGACTTTCCGCCCGGGCGTACCCTCGCCCGCGGCCTTGCGGGCCGCGGCGATGTCTTCGTTCGCGCCCTGAAGGTCGCCGGCGAACACGCGGACGCGGGCGCGCAGCAGGTGGTACATGCCCTGCTGGTCGTCGATCTCGATCGCGGCCGTCACGTCGGCCTCCGCTTCCTTCGGATTCCCCAGCGCGAGATGGGCCAGCGCGCGCGCGCCGAGAGCGTCGGCGCTTTTTGCGTTCCGTCGCAGGGCGTCCTCCGCATCCTTGAGCGCGGGTTCGAATTCGCCCTTCTGCACGCGCACCATCGCTCTCCCCGCGTACGCCTCGCTGATTCCGTCGTCGCGGCGAAGCGCCTCATTGAAGTCCGCCAGGGCGCCGTCCAGGTCGCCGGTCACGAGGCGGACGGCGCCGCGGTTGGCCCAGGCCCATGCGTTGCTGGCGTCCAGCGCGATCGCGCGGTCGAGGTCCGCCTTGGCCGCGGGCCACTCGTGCCGCGCGGCGCGCGCGACCCCGCGATTCCCGAACGCGAGCGCTTCGCTCGGATTCAGCCGAAGCGCCGCTTCGCAATCCGCCAGCGCGCCGTCGATGTCCCCGGCCTTTGTCCTCGCGAACGCGCGATTGGCGAGCACCCGCGGGTTTTTCGGGTCGAGTCGGGCGGCCTCGTTCAGGGAATGGAGGGCGCGTTTGACGTCTCCGCCCTTCAATTCGGCCACGGCCTGGTCGTTGAGTTCGCCCGCGCGGCGGCGGTCGCGCGAGGGGCCGGTCGCGCCCCGAAGCGTGGTCCACAGGCCCGCAACGACGCACACGCCGAGGGCCGCGGCGAAGAGGGAAACGTAATAGCCGAAGCCTTTTTTCCGCGGGAGCGGCGACAGGTGCCCTCGCCCCACGGGGGCGAACTGAGGATCCGGCATGGTCAACCCCGCCACAGCATCAATGCGACGATCGCCCCGACGAGCAGGTTCTGGCCGTCCGTCACCATCTCCGCGAGGAATCCTTTCGGCGCGCCCCAGCGGAAAAACGCGACCGCGTAGAGCGCGACGTAGGCGACGACGGGCATGAGCCAGAGGGCGGACGGCACGTGAAGCGGGAAAGCCAGGGCGCCGAGCGATGCTGCGAGGGCGAAGCCGATGAAGATGGCGAGGTTGCGCGCGGCGGCGCGGCCGAGTGCCTTGAAGACGGTCTCCTGGCCGACGATCTTGTCGCCGGCGACGTCGCGAATGCCGAGAGCGGTGGTGCGGAGGAAAACCATGCAGAACACTGCGAGGAAGACGAGGAAGTTCGTCGCGCCGGGGAGTTTCCCGAGGGAGAGGAAGGGGAACACGGTCGTCATCATCGTCCACCCGATCGCGGTCGAAAGGTCGCGGGATGCCGGGATGTCCTTCAGGCGCCGGATCCCGAGGCGGAACGTGATCGCTTCCGGAAGAACCCGGAACCCGTACACGCCGCCGCAGACGAGGCCGAGGCAGGCCAGGGCGAACGGCAGCCAGCCGGCGAGGGCGGCGATGCCGACGGAAGCGAGGCCTGCGGCGGCGCCGAGGACGAGGAGAGGGACTGGGCGGCGCTTGTAGAGGATCGTGGCGACGCGGTCGGAGAAATCGAGGCGGGTGCGGTCGATGAAGCGGTTGAGCGTGTGCATGGACTGCACGAACAGCGCCGGGACGGCGAGGAAGGGCCACTGGATGGGGATGTTCTGCAGCGTGCACGCCGCGGCGGCGAGGCCGGCGGCTCCTGCCGCGACGTAGAGGTTTGTGTTTACGAGGAAGGATCCGGCGCCGCGAGCGACGTCGCCGAGCGTCGTGCGGGCGCGGCCGCCGATGTTCTCGAGGCGCTCGACGACGCGGTCGATCATCCACTGCGGCGTGGAAAGACCTGCCGTAACCCCGACCGTGTCGTGGCCCTTGAAATCCTCTTCGCGAAGTTCCGTCTCCGTCTCGACGTGAAGCGCCGCGCAGCCCCACTGCTTGAGCAGGTCCACGAGGCGCACGGTGTTCGCGCTGTGCTTGCCGCCCACGACGACGACGAGCTTGACCTCGTGCGCGAGCTTTTCCGTTTCCTCCTGGCGTTCCTGCGTCGGGCGGCAGATGGTGTTGACCTGGCGGTAGGTGCGCGCCTTTTTCTTCACTTCTTCCGCAGTCGTCTCGAAATTCTCGCGGTCCTGCGTCGTCTGGCTCACGACGCAGACGCGCTCAAATGCGGGCAGCTTCTCGGCCTCCTTCGCGTTCGCCACGACGTGCGTCCGCCCCGGCGTGCCGTACCCCACGAGCCCGATCACTTCCGCGTGGTCCGCGTCGCCGACGATGACCGTGTCCCAGCCGCGCTTCGCGTTCCCGCCGATGACGTTGTGCACCATGCGGACGAGAGGGCAGGTGAGGTCGTGAAATTTCGCGCCCGTGTCCCTCGCGCGCTGCTCGAGCGACTGGATCACTTCCGGGCGCACGCCGTGCGCGCGCACCACGATCGTCGCCGTTCCGGCCGCCCCGATTCCCGCGTCATCGGCCTCGACGCCGAACACGCGCTCTTTCTCCATCTCCGCCATCACCTGCTTGTTGTGCACCAGCGGCCCGTATGAATAGACCGGCCCGTCGCTCTTGGCGATCTCGAGCGCGCGATCCAGGGCTTCCTTCACGCCCCAGCAGAAACCGGCGGATTCCACGAGGTAGACGCGCATTTGGGACCAGTTTAGTCCCCGAACCGCCGGACCACCAGACCGGAAGCGGCTGCCCGCGCCTTACTTCCGCTTCACGAGCACGCAGTCCAGATCAGCCACCCCCGTCTGCGTCTGGCTCACCCCCGCCAGCGTCAGCGTGAATCCGTCCGGGCGCGATGCCATCGCCATCGAGCCCGACTCTTCGCCATCCAGCCAGACCGTGACGTTGGTGCCGTCGAACCGCGCGCGGAGCAGGTGCCAATCGCGCGCGCGCAACTCGTCTCCCTTTTCCTTCAGGGCCTTCTGAAGAGGCGTGGAGCCCTCGCGCTTCACGAGCAGGTCAAAGCGCGGGCGGGACGGCTCGAGCCGCAGGTCGGCGTCTCCAGCCGTGAGCACGAGACGGAAATCGGGCTTGGGGAAGCGGAACAGAAACGCGATTTCCTCGATCCCGGAAGCGTTGAACGTGAGGGTCTCCTCCTTGCCGTTGCCGGCAAGGACGCCATTCGCAGCTTTCCACCCCTCGGAAACCTTGAAGGGGTCCGGGCCGGAATTGAAATCGGACCAATCGCTTCTCTCTGCAGGCGAGCCGGCGAGGAGCGCCGACTTCTGGAGCCCGTCGAGGTCGGCCGCGTGCTCGAGCGACCAGGGGCGCCGGCCGAACCCGTTCCGGAAGGCGCGATCGTGCTGCGCGGCCTCAGCGAACTTCGATTGCGCGACGAGGTCGCGGAGGCGCTCGAGCCCTTCACTCTGCAGGCGTTCCGCCCAGAGCGCCAGGCGGAAGCCGAGCGGAGTCGCGTCGTCCTTGATCTCCGCGGTTCTTGCGAGATGGCGTTCCGCGGACTCAAGGAGTCCCCGCTCGACTTCCGGTTCCGTGCCCGGGGCGCGAGCCGCACACCAGGCCGCGGCCGCGAGCTCGTGCTCCGGCTTCTTGGTCGCTTCCGCGCCGCGGCGAAGCGCCTCGGCGACAACGGCGGGCTCGATGTTGATCCAGAGAACCGCCTGGCCAATTCCCCCGGCCGGCATGAACGTGACGGCCATTTCGTCGGCGCTCGTCGCCCGGCACTCCACGCCGTTGATCCGGGCGCGAAGACGGCGGTCGTTCTCGGGCTTTCCGTCCCACGATGCGTGAGTCGTGATCAGCGACGTCATCGCCGCCTGCTTCGTCTCGTGGAGCCACTTCGAAATTCGCACAAGCCGGTCGCGATCGGCCTGCGTCCCGGCCTGCTGGGCCTCCGGCGTCTCGACAACTTTCGCCGCGATCGCCAGGTCCCATTTCGCCAGCGCCCGGTCGAAGTCGCCCGAGAGCCGGTCCCATCGCTTCCGCGCCGCCTCCGTCTCTCGCAGCAGCCGCTCGGCCGCTTCCTTGCGCTCGCGCTCGGCCTTGTCCGCCTTCGCCTGCTCCTCGATCTTCGCCTTGATGGCGCCCAGCTGCTTGTTCAGTTCCGCGGCGCGGCGTTCATCGGACTGAAGCGCGCGCAACGAGATGGCCGCAGACACAATGGCGTCGGCTTCGGCGACCTTGCCGTCCTCAGCCAGTTTGAGCGCGTCCGCCACCACGGTTTCCCAGGCCTTCGACGCTTCCGTTTCGATCTGCTTCCGGAGTTCATCGAGTTTCGGCGAGGGATCCGTCCAGAACACGAGAGTGTTGACGCGCGTGGCAGCAGTTCCGAACTTGCCCGCCGAAATCAGGGACGCGACGTCCGTCCTGGCGTCGTCGAGTTCCTTGCTCGCGAGCGCGTCTTCCCGGCTCCGCAGTTCGGACACGAGACGCTCGGCCTCCTCGGCCTCGGATGTGCCGGGCCAGGCGTCCGTGAAGCGCTTCAGTTCCGCCCGGGCAGTGTTGAATTCGACGCGGGACTGGCGGGCGCTGGTCGCGCGGGCGCGGGCGGCCTCGAAGGCGGCGGAGCGTTCGGTGGCCTGGTAGAAGCGCCAGCCGATGCCGGCGGCGATGAGGATGCCCACGACGACGAGGACGGGAACGAGGGGGCCCTTCGGCGGCGGCGGAGTCGCCGTTGCGGGGGCCGACGGAATCGGCCGCGAACTCACGGCGGCTTCGAGATCCTCGAGAACCTGCGCGCAGGTCCCGTAGCGGGTGTCCGGTTCGGGATCGAGCATGCGATGCACGATGGAGTTCAGCGAGTCGGGCACCCCGGGATCGAAGAACTTGAGCGGCGGGATGGTCTCGGTGGACACCTTGACCAGCACTTCGAAGGGGCTCTTGCCCTGGAAGGGCGGCTTCCCGCTGATCATGTGGAAGAGGGTTGCGCCGACCGAGTAGATGTCGATGCGCTGGTCCGTGGGGCGGTCCCCGGTGACGCATTCGGGCGCGATGTAGAACGGCGCGACCCGACCGCTCTCGCTGACCTTGAGAACGCTGTCGTCCGCCTTCGCCGAAACCCCGAGGTTCGCCAGCTTCACCGTCCCGTCGGCAGTGATCATGATGTTCGACGGCCGCACGTCGCCGTGAACGACGCCGGCCTTATGCGCCACCGAAAGAGCCTGCAGGATCGGACGCATGATCTGGACCGCGTCCCGCCAGGGGATCGCCGGCTCTTTCTGAAGGATGGAATAGACGCTCTCGCCCTCCAGGAACTCCATCGCGACGCAGTACCGCTCGTCGATCTTCGTGACGCTGAAGATTTTCCGGATGTTCGGGTGGTCGAGGTTCGCCGCCTTGCGCGCGTCTTCGAGGAACTTCTCGCGGAACGCGTCGTCCAGCATCACGCTGCGCCGCATCACCCGAAGCGCCACGACGCGATCGCGGGACACCTGGAGCGCTTTCGCGACGCGGCTGCTCGAATCCTCGCCGAGGCGCTGCAGGAGCTTGAAGTCTCCGAGGCGGGAGGGAAGGGGACCCTGCGAATCGGCGCCGGACGCCTGCTTCTTGAGCGCATCGGTGGCCGAAGCCGCGGCCGCCGCCGCAGGCGGGGCCGCAGGTGCGGCCGGCGCCCGCGCGCCCGGGGCATTCACTTCGCTGTCCGCGACGGGCAGTCCCGTCCATGCCGGCAGATCTTCTTCGGGGGCCTGCGCCCTCGCGCGAAGCGGCGCTTCGAGGCTCGCCGACGGCTGGCCCTCCGCCGGCATCGGCGTCGGCACCGCCGGAGCGACCGGCGACGTAAACATCCCGGTCCGCGGCGGCAGCTGCAGGAACATCGCGCCGTTCTCGTTCTTCTCCACAGTCAGCACCGAGCCGCACTGCGCGCAGCGCAGCTTCTGCCCCGGTTCAAAATTCGTGATGTTCAGGCTCGCCTGGCATTCGCCGCAGCTCACGATGACCTTCGACTGCTCTTCGACCACCGCGTCCACCTGGTGCGTCCGCAGGTGCCCCAGCGCCGTCAGCGCCTCCCCGAGCTTCGGACGATCCGCGTGCGACTTCTTCTGCGCGAAGAACCTCCGGTAAGCGACCAGCGCCTGAGCCGTAAGTGTGATCTCCTCCGGGGGCGGCGCCTTTTCGAGAAGCGCCTGCAGCTCGAGCCCCTCGGCCACCTGCCGTTCCGACACGAACTGGAACGACATCGCGATTTCGCCGAAGCGCCGCTTCTGCGTCTTCGCCATCGAGTCGAGCACGATCTGGACCTGGTTCTTGGTGAGATAGCCCTTCCGCTCCAGGACCTCGCCCAGGCGTGGCGGCGCTTCTCCCTGCGACTCCAGCTCGCGCTGGTACGCAAGGCACTCCTGGAGCTGCTCTTCGGTGATGAAGCGCGTGCTGACAGCGAGCTTGCCAAACAGCACGGAGCGGATGGGCTGGGCGGACATGGCGCGGGCCTTTCGTTGATCGCGGAGCGGGGGGAAGCTTAGCACGGTCCGGGCTGCCCCGCGCCGGGATGGGCGGAGGAGGATAGGGAAATGCAGCGGCGGGAGAAGGAAAATCGCGCCGACGCCCCTGATTCTAAAGTCTTCATCGTCGGATCGCCGCCGCCTCCCTACAATTCGGCCCCGATGCGAAGCGTCCTCTTCCATATTGGCCCTCTTCCGATCTACGCGTTCGGCCTGGCCATCTGCCTCGCGTTCATGCAGGCGTTCTGGCTTACGAGAAAGCTGATCGCGGTCGACCGGCGTGACCCGCCGTTCAAGCCGGGCGCGACCGACGAAGAGAAGAAGGCGTTCCTGGAATGGATCTACGACCTTGGGTTCGGCGCGATGATCGGGGCCGTGGTCGGGGCGCGCGTTTTCCACGTTCTGTTTGAAAACGTCTGGCGCGAATTTCTGGCGGACCCGCTGAAGTTCCTCAAGGTGTGGGAAGGAGGCCTCGTCTGGTACGGCGGTTTCATCGGCGCCTTCCTCGTCTGCTTCTGGATGGTCTGGCGGCGCCGAATTCACCCGTGGCAGCTCGGCGATTTCATCGCGCCCGCGATTTCGTTCGGCTACGCGATCGGGCGTTTGGGCTGTTTCATGAACGGCTGCTGTTACGGGCACGAGGTCGCGTGGGGGATTGCGATTCCGGAGCGGCACGAGTTTCCACCGATTCCGCGTCATCCGACGCAACTCTACGAGGTCGCCTCCGCGCTTCTCATAGGCGCCTTTCTCCTGTGGCTGCTGCCGAGACGCAAGTTCCGGGGCCAGGTCTGGTGGTCGTACGTCGCCCTCTACGCGGTCGCCCGCTTCACGGTCGAGTTCTGGCGAGACGACCCGCGCGGCGAGTACGGGCCCCTGATGACATCGCAGTGGATCGCGCTCCTTCTATTCCCCGCCGGCGTCGTCGGATACCTGGTGCAGCGGAAATTGGGGGCCCTAGGTTCGTCCGCGGATCCGGTTCCCGCCGTCGCAGCGGAGAAAGCGTGACGCATCAGCAGCACCCCTCCAGAATCCCCGCCCTTCCTGCCTCCTACCCACTACCCCCTGCTCACTACTCAGTACTCAGCACTCCCAACTCCAAACCAGATGATCCATTACCGCATCGTCATCTCCGACCCGCACACGCACCTCGTCGACGTCACGCTTGAAGCCGACGTCGACGGCGCAGTGGATCTCGTGCTCCCGGCCTGGACGCCGGGCTCGTACAAGATCCGCGACTTCGCGCAGCACATCCACGGGTTCCGCTCGACGCACCGCTTCGAGAAAATCGACAAGAACACGTGGCGCGTCCACGCGGGGGCCGGGAAACTCCACGCGACCTGGCAGGCGTACTGCCACGAGCTGACAGTGCGCACATCGCACGTCGATGACGAGCACGCGGCCCTCGTCACGTCCAACATGCTCATGTACCTGGACGGGCGCAAGGACGAGCCCTGCCGCCTCGAAGTCCGCGCCCCGCGCGGCTGGAAAATCGCCTGCGCGCTCGACACGGCCGGACCAGGTGCGTTCACCGCGCCGAACTACGACGTCCTCGTCGACGCACCGGTCGAATGCGGCGACTTCCAGGAGTTCACCTTCAAAGCCGGTGGAAAACCTCACCGCTTCATCTGGCGCGGCGATTCCAACCTCGACATCAAGCGCTTCCAGAAGGAACTCCCCAGGATCGTCCAGGCCGAGATCGACATGATGCGCGCCGTGCCGTACGAGCGGTACCTCTTCATCCTGCACTTCACCGACGACGGCAAAGGCGGCGGCCTCGAACACCTGAACTCGACGTCGCTGGCGTTCTCGCGCTGGGGATTCCGCCCGGACGACAAACACGAGCGCTTCCTTGGGCTGGTCTCGCACGAGTTTTTCCACCTGTGGAACGTGAAGCGTCTCCGGCCGCAGGTGCTGGGGCCGTTCGACTACGAGCGCGAGAACTACACGCGGCTGTTGTGGGCGATGGAAGGGGTGACGGCGTATTACGACGACCTGTTTTTGCGGCGGGCGGGGCTGATCCTGCCGTCGAAGTACCTCAAGATGATTGCGGAGACGGTGGACCGGGTGCAGGAGACGCCGGGGAGGGCGAAGCAGTCGCTGTCGGATTCGTCGTTTGACGCGTGGATCAAGTTCTACAACCCGGGGGAGCACACGCCGAACGCGACGGTGAGCTATTACGAGAAAGGCTCGCTGGTCGCTCTGCTGCTGGACCTGGAGATCCGGCGGCGGACGAAGGGGCGGCGGTCGCTCGACACGGTGCTGCGGCTGCTCTGGCGCGAGTACGCGGCGAAAGGGATCGGGTTTCCCGAGGGGCGGTACGAGGAAGCGTGCTCGGAGGTGGCGGGCGCGAGCCTTCACGGGTTTTTCGAGAAGTACATCCGCGGGACCGAGGAGTTGAATTACAACCGGTACCTGGCCGCCGCCGGATTGCGGCTGGTGCCGAAGGCGAGGAAGGAAGGCGAGCCGGCGCTGAAGTCCTGGCTCGGTTTCCGCACGGAGAAGAAGGAGGGGCGTACGCTGGTCCTCGGGATGCTGGCGGGCTCGCCTGCGCAGCGCGCGGGGCTTCATGCCGGCGACGAGCTGCTCGCGCTGGGAGGGCACAAGGTGGATCACGAGTCGTGGGAGAAGCGGCTTGAGGAGCGGCGTGCGGGGGAACGGGTGGAGTTGACGTTTTTCCGTGGAAGCCGCCTTCGCCGGTGCCGCGTGGTGGTGGGATCGCGGAGAGTGGGCGGATGCTCGATCGAGAAGCTTCCGGCGGCGAACGCGGCCCAGCGGGCGATTTACTCGTCGTGGATGGGCGCTCCGTGGGAGAAAAGGGGCGCGAAGTAGAGTGAGGTACAACACGTCGTTACACCAACAGCACTGAGGAGATCTTCCATGGCCGACCCGGTCCCGCAGCCCGTTCCGCCGCCGCAGCCCGCCGCGGTTCCCGCCGTCACCGCCGCGCCCGCTGCGCCGGTGAAAGTGACGATCGACGATTTCAGGAAGCTCGAGCTGCGCGTGGGAAAGGTTCTTTCGGTTAAGGATCACCCGAAGGCGGATCGGCTTTATGTGCTGGAGGTCGATCTCGGGACCGAGAAGCGCCAGATCGTTGCCGGGGTCAAGGCGTTCTACAAGCCGGAGGAGCTGACCGGACAGAACGTGGTCATCGTGGCAAACCTCGCGCCCGCCATGCTGCGGGGAGTCGAAAGCCAGGGGATGATGCTGGCCGCGACGACGGCGGACTCGGTCGCGGTGCTGACGCCTGATCCGCGCAAGGCGAGTGCGCCCGGGCAGAAGGTCAGCTGACGAGCCTGCGCGAAAGCCCTGCAGGTCGGGCTCCGGGCCCGCTTCCGCGCGCTTTCATCATAAGATGTGCCGGTGAAAGCCGACCGCCTCTTCGCCGCCGCCGCGATCGTCGCGGGCCTCGCCGCCGCCGTCGCATGGGGCGTGGCCCTGGCGGGCAAGCCCGCCGATCCGGCGGCGCGTGTTGCGGAAGCGAAAGCTGCACTCACCGCGGCCCTGGAGGCCGAACGCGCCGCGGGCGCCGACGTTGCAAAACGAGCCGCCCAGGCCGTGCAGCAAGGCGGCGAACCGGTGGAAGTCTTCAGCCGGCTCGCCGCGATCGACCGCCGCAGCTGGTCGGTGGTCTTCGTCAAGGAAGGCCGTGTGGAAGTCTGGGCCGGCGTGCCACCGGCCGGCATCGAAGGCTGGGCGCTCGACGGTGAGAAGGGCGTCTGGGAAAACTCCGCGTGGTGGTATCTATGGTGCCAGGTCGAGGCGGCGGGCGGGCGCATCGTCACGACGCGCACCCTGCGGCCCCGCGTCACGCTGCCGAAACTGCTCATGCGGAACGCGTTCCCGGCCGACGAGATCGCCCTTCGCTCGGGAGTCACGATCGCCTGGGAGGGAACCGGCGCAGCCGTCGCCGTGGGCGAGGGAATCTCGCCCTTCCTCGAAGCGCCGGCAGAGCCGCAACGCAGGGCCGACGCGGCTCGCGGTATCTCGGGCGCTGCCGCGGTCTTGCTCATCCTGGCCGCGACCTTGTTCTTTCTTCGCTCGACATCGCATCCCGTGCTGCGACACGGCGCCCTCGCCGCGGCGATCTGGGGCGCACGCTTCGTCCTCCTGGCCCTCGATGTCCCGGGCGCCCTTTTCGAGGGGCCCGCGTTCGACACGTCGCAGTACGGCACTCTCCGCTTCTTCCACCTCGCCCGCACCGCCGGCGACCTCGCTCTCACCTCGGTCTTCGGCGCCATTCACATCGCGTTCATCTCCGCCCGGGGGCTACCCGGGCTGCCGAAATGGCTCGCGACGGCACTTCCCGCAGTTTTCGCGGGCGTCGCCTGGATCTATCGAGAGCACCTCGCGTCGATCGTCCGCGACTCGCGGGTCGATCTCCTCGATCCGGAGAGCGTTGTGCCCGCGGGCGCCTCCGCCGCGCTCTGGATTTCCATCGCAGCAGGGTCAATCGCATGTTTCCTGGGAGCGCGGCTGGCCGCCCGGGCGGCCGGAGAAGCGTTCGAGGGCTGGGCCGGGGAATCCCGTGGAAAATGGGCGAAAGCGGCGGCGGTTGCGCTCACGGCCGCCATGGCCCTGGCTGGATTTCACGACGCGCCGGCCCTCGTGTTCCTGCCGTGGCTTCTGCTCCTGTTGCTCCGCCGTCCCGCAATCCCGATCGTCGCCGTCGGCGGGGCCCTCGCGGCCGCTTACCTCTCCGGCGCGGCCCTGACGAGCGATGCCGAAGCGAAGTCGCGGTCGGATCTCGCCGGTCTCTCCGAAAAGGTGGCGGGGGGCGTCGATGCCAGCTTCCGTTACCTCGCCCGGAGGGCGGCCTCCAGGCTCGTGGAGCTTCCCTCAAACCGGCCTCCCACGGAACGCGAACTCCTCGACATCTGGGCGGACTCAGAAGCCTCGAGCGCCCGTGGTTTCGCGCTCGGCGTCGCGTCGTACGACGGACACGACTGGCGATCCTTCAGTGTCGGTCTTCCCGGCTGGATCCCGTCCGAAGCGGAAGACAAGGCCGGTGATCTTCAGCCGCGATCGTCCAGCGGGACCCTCCTGTTCGATTACACCGTCGTGATCGCTCCGGACAAAGACCGGCCCCGGCGCGTGCTTGCCACCGTCCGGGGGCCCGTGGACGAGAATCTTCCCGGTGCGCCTCTTCTGCTCGTCTCGGCCCCGGTTCCACGCGGGATTCTCGCCGTGCTGGAGGAAGGCGTCTGGACCGATCCGCGACTCTCCGCCGTGCTGCCCCAGGTTCCGGCCGGCGAGCCTCGCTGGCAGAACATCGACCTCTCCGGGGTGCCGTACGAGGCCCTTTTTCGCGTCACGGAGGGGGACGGCAGCGCCCGCCGGGTCTGGGCGTTCGGCCGCCCTCGTGCGACGTTCGTGGAGACCGTGATTCGTGCGTTGCGCACCGTTTTCCTCTTTGCCCTCTGCGGCGCGCCGTTCGGAGTGCTGCTCCTTCTCTCGGCACGCGCGGCCCGCACGTTGTCCCCCGACCTGTCGGGACGCCTGGAAGTCCGGCTCACGCTCGCACTTCTCACTGTCAGCATCCTGCCCGTCGGCGGTCTCGGATACCTGGCGCAGTCCCTCGGCAATCTCCCCCTCGAGCAGGCGGGAGAGAAGCGCGAAGAAGAAGCCGCGACCATTGCAATGAAACGCGCAGCGGAGGCGTCGGGAGGGCAGTACAGCGCCGTGTCGGACGCAATTCTGACGGACGTGGAGGACCTCGTCGGACGCGACGTCTACTATTACTACAACGGTAAGCTGAAGGCCGTCGGTCAGCCCTCCCTGCGCACGCTGGAAGTTGCGCCCGGGTACACGCCGGCCAACACGTGGATCGAAATTGCGCTCCAGGGCGGCCGCTTCCGCCACGGCCGCCCCGGCGCCGGCGTCATGCCGGCAGGGACGACCTGGACGGCGGCGGAGAGGTCGCGTAAGGCCATCATCGGCGTGGCGGCGGACCCCGAGACGGGGGCCGGCGACGCAGGAAGGGCGACGACGCTCGCCCTGGGCGGCGCGACGCTCATCGCGCTTCTCCTCTGGCCGCTCTCCGCCTTCATCGCGCGGCGCATCTCGGGTCCCGTGGCCGCGCTGACCGCGGCGGCAGGGAAGATCGAGTCGGGCGATCTTACCGTGCGCGTGCGCGTCCGCGCCGAAGGGGAAGTAGCGGACCTGGTCGCCGCGTTCAACCGGATGACGGAGGGGCTCGTGCGCGGGCGCGAGGCGCTCGCGCGCGAGGAGCGCGAGCGCGCGTGGCGCGAAATGGCGCGACAGGTCGCTCACGAAATAAAAAACCCGCTCACGCCGCTCAAGCTGTCGCTTCAGAATCTCCGCGCCGCCTGGGAAGCGCAGGACGCGGATTTCGCGAAGCAGCTCGAGGAATCCGTGGACATGACGATCGGGCAGATCGACCTGCTCGCCCGGATCGCGACAAACTTCTCACAGTTTGCGGGGAAGCCGTCGCGTGCCATCGTCGAACTCGACCTGAACGAAATTCTGCGGGATGTCGTCGGGCTCTTCAAGCCGACCGCGCCGAAGGTCACTTTCGTCGAAGACCTCGAGAGCCCCCTGGCCCCCGTCCGGGGGGACCGCGACGAGGTCGCGCGCGCATTCACGAATCTCGTGAAGAACGCTCTTCAGGCCATGCCGGGGGGCGGGATGCTGACGGTCACCTCACGCGCAGAAGGGCTCAAGGTGCACTTGCGGATCCGCGACACGGGGGTCGGGATCCCCGAGGACATGAAGGGCCGGATGTTCGAGCCGTATTTCTCGACGAAGACGGAAGGAACCGGGCTCGGGCTGGGGATTGTGCGCAGGGTGATCGAGGATATGAACGGGAGGATCACGTTTGAAAGTGTGGAGGGGAAGGGGACGACCATGATTCTGGTTTTTCCGGCCGCGGGGACGAGGCTGGGACCGGTGGAGGCGGGGGGGTATTAGGGAAGGAAGGGGAAAGATAAATCCCAACTCCAACCCCAAAGGACAAGTCCTGATCGAGCGGATACGACGACCAGTGGATGGAAGAGCGGTTATTTGGAGTTGGAGTTGGGGTTGGAGTTGGGATTTGCCCTTAGACTTCCGCCATGCCCCCCACTTTTGACCGCTCGCACCGCAATCTCCCCCGCTCCCTCCCCGAACTCCGCCACCGCTACGGACCCCACGTTCACATCGTCTCCACGCCGTATGCGATGACCCTCCTGGCCCGGCTCTGCTCCCCGGGAACCGGCCAGCCTGTTCTCGGCGAACTCGTCAGCCGCCTCTACCAGGACCTTCTCGCCCACGTCGTCTCCGCCGAATTTCCGCTTCGCACCCTCGATCAGCCGACCCGCATGGCCGCGCTTCATCCCGCCGAAGCACGCCTCCTCGGGGAAGCCGTTGACCCCGCGGCGCGCGTCGTGTGCGTCAACATTGCCCGGGCCGGCACGCTGCCTTCGCAAGTCTGCTACGAGACGCTCAATTTCCTGATGGACCCTTCCTGCGTCCGGCAGGACCACGTCTTCATGGAACGGAAGACCGACGCGAAGGGGCGCGTCGTCGGAGTTAATTTCTCCGGCTCGAAAATCGGGGGGCCGATCGAAGGAGCGATCTTCCTGATACCCGACCCGATGGGAGCCACGGGCGCTTCGATGCTCGCAACGGTCCGCGAACTCCTGCGGAAAGGAAAACCGGCGAAGATCATCGCGATGCACCTGATCGTGACGCCGGAAGCGATCCGGGCGGTGAAGGCCAGCCGGCTCCCCGTCGAGATTTACGCAGTGCGACTCGACAGGGGAATGTCCGCGCCGGACGTGCTGAAGAGCGTCCCGGGTTCAAAAGGTGCCCGGGAGCGCGGGCTGAACGGAAAGCAGTACATCGTCCCGGGCGCCGGCGGCGTCGGCGAATTGATGAACAACGCCGACCGTTAGTCCTACTGTCCGGGCATGCTCATGTACCAGCGCCCCTGGTACTTCTTGAACGCCATCGGCTTTTCCTTCTGGTCCGCCTCGACCATCGTCGCCGTCGCCGCGTCGCCGGTTTCCTTCATGTCCTTGAGCGTGCCGGTGATGTTCAACTTCGCTTCGCTCCCGGGTTTCGCGGTCTTCGCTTCCCAGGTGAAAACTTCGACGAAAAACCCGCGCTTGTCCTTTACGTCCTTGAAGATCTCGGCAAGCCCCCTCTTCATCGCCGCCTTGTCGTTCATGTCGACCTTCGGGCCGTCCTTCGCATCCGGGAGGTTGTACTTCTTCGAAATCGCTTCGAATTCCTTGGCCTTCGCCTCGTCCCCCATGGTCGAGAACGCGCCGATCATCATCGCGGCGAACACGAGCATGTCGGTCTCATCCGGGCAGACGATGTCGTAGAGCCCGCCGTAGTCCTTCTTCTCGCCCGCGGCTTTCGCCTTGTCGAAGGCCTCCTGCGGAGTCGCTGCGCCTGCGGACGATGCTGACGAACCGCTGCCTTCTGTCCCGGTGCTGGATTTGCCGCCGGAAGGGGCCGGGGCGCCGCTGGAAGAGTCGCCCTTGCCGCACGATGCGAGGACGACGATGGACAACAGGACGAGGAGGAGGTGCTTCATCGCGGAGGTCTCCTGAGAGGGGTTTTGGCGAGCCGGAAGTATGACGATTTTCCGGATAGGGTCATTTCTTTTCGGGAGCTTCTCGCTCGTAGGTGCCAGACAGGTCCTTGTCCCGGCCTTCTCCTCCGGGCTTCTTGTCCATGCCGTAGGCGATCACTTCGAAATCCCTGCCGTCCCTGCCTGGCAGTTTGAGGACATATGCCCCGCCCCATGGGTCACTGGGGACATCCTGCAGATATCCATCCGCGGGCCAATCCTTCAGATCCGCGGGGCGTTTCACCAGTTCCTCGAGACTTTGAGGCCACCGGGCTTGCTCAAGCCGGAATAGTTTCACCTGCAGGGAGATGTCATGAATGTCTTTTCGAGCGCGAGTTCGCCTTTCACTTTCCAGCTTGGCGCTCTTGCTGATGAACCAGCGCCCACCGGATTTCTGGAACCAGATCCCCGCCACTCCACCGCCGACCAGGGACACGACTCCGTGTGCAGCGCCGTCCTCCTCGCTGATTTCACCGATCTTTCCGAGAAATCGGGAGGGTTCGTGAAGCGCTTCGTTTTTCTCAAACCAGATTCGAAGCGAAACCCATAGGGCTCGGGCATCGTTGACGGAGGAGTAGGCCTCCGCGGCAAGTGCGGCGTCATCGAGTGCGGTTGTGCCTTGAGACTCGTGCTTTGCCCCGGCGTCATTCAGCAATTCGTTGAGCTCTGCGAGCTGGGTGTCGCTGCGGCCACTCGTTTGCGCGGACACCCGGCACAGGAACATTGCGCTGGCGAGAACCAGGCAGCGGTCATCGGGGAGATAGCTGTCGAAGACCGCGCCCCAGTCCTTTGCGCGCTCGCCTTCCGCGGCAGCATTGAAGGCGGCGAGGGGTGTCGCGAAACCCGCCCCGGAGGTCGGTGGGGGAGTCTCCGGTCCTCCGCTCTCCTGTGCGACGGCGCAGGCCGCAAGCACCGGCAGAACAAAAGCGAAGCGAAAAGCGGATCCGTAATTCCTCATGAATTCCTTCCTGGGGGATTGGATCTGGCTTCTTCTTCACTCATAGCTGATCGCATCCAGCACGTTCATCCGCGAAGCCCTTCGCGCTGGCACCAGGCTCGCGACGACGCCGAGGACCGCTCCCGCAAGCAGCGCCAGGCCGATGTCCCCCCAGGGGATTTCGAGCGGGAACCAGAAGCCGGCCATGCGGAGAATGAAGAGGCGGATCGGCCAGGCGGCGCCGGCGAGACCCGCGGCGACGCCGAGCGCGCTTCCCGCGAGGGCGATCATGACGGATTCGACGACAACGCTCCGGCGGATCTGCGCGCGGGTGGCGCCGACGGCGCGGAGGAGGCCGATCTCGCGGGTTCGGAGGAGGACGGAGATGAGCAGGGTGTTCACGATGCCGAGGAAGCCGATGATGAGCGCGAGGAAGACCTGCACGCGCGTGAGGGCGAGCACCTGGTCGAAGAAACCGCTTCCGACCGCCTGGAGCTCGGGGACGGAGTAAACGAAGATGGTCGAGAGGTTCTTCACGGAATCGGCAAGTCGAGCGCGGGTTTTCTGCGGATCGGCGCCCGGTGCGAGGCGGACGTCGACGTAGCTCAGCGTCGCGTCGCCCCAGATTCGCTTGTACGCCTCCCGGTCCACGCAGACTGTGCCGAGCGGCCAGGAGTAGTCCTCGATGCTCGCGAGGACCTTGAAGCTCCTTCCCCCGGCCGGCGTCGCGAGCTCGAGTGTGTCCCCAGGCGCGAGACGGTCCAGCGCCGCCAGGTTCTCGGAGATGAGGATGCCTTCGCCTGAAGCGAGCGCTCTCCTGATCTCCGGGCGGTCGAGGTCGAGAGGGCCGCCCTTCGTGCCGTGGGCGCGGTGCATCGTGAAGAACTCGTCCATGTCGATGGCGATCAGCATGATCTCGAGGTCGCCCCATGGGATCGTGGTCGAGCGGACGCCGTAGGCAGCCTCGACGCCCTCGACCTTCCGCGACGCCTCCAGGACCTCTTCCCCGAACGCGCTCGTGCTGTAGAACGACGTCGAGAGGTCCGAGGAATTCAGCGAGAGGTCGAACGGGAACGAAACTTCCATCCAGCGCTCCGTCGAAGCACGGAACGACTCGACGAGGGAAGCGGACGCGACGAGGATCGAGATCGCTCCGCCGAATGCGGCGACGGTGAGGCCCGTGCGCTGCGGGAATTTGGCGAGGTCGTCGGCGGCGAGGGAGCCTTCGATGCGGAAGATGCGCCAGAGAAGCGGCCGTGTTGCGCGCGCAAGCCAGGTGGTGCACTGGGGGCCGCAGAGCGCGATGGCGAAAAAGGCGATCGTGGTGATGGCGAGCAGGACGTACGGGTGGAGGCGGTCGTTCCCTGCGACCAGCGTGATGACCCCGGCCGCCAGGAGGAGGATCCCGGCGAAGAACGCGGCCCGGAATCTCGGGGTCTGGCGGTACTGGTAGGTGCCCTGGCGCAGGAGCCCGATCGGCGTGACGGACATCGCGGCGATCCCGGGGAAGAAGGCCGCGGCCGCCGCGGTCAGCGTGCCTGCGAGCACCGCCACGGCGGCGCCGCTCCAGGAAAAGACGATGTCCTCGACGCGGACGGCGAACGCAAACATGTTCACGGCGCCCGAGGCGCGCGGAACGAGGATCTTCGACATCAGGAATCCACCCGCCAGCCCGGCGCAGCTCCCCAGCGCTCCGATCAGCGCCCACTCGAGGATCACCGTCGAAAGGATCTGGCCGCGCTTCGCCCCCAGCGACCGCAGGATCCCGATCTCGCGGACGCGCTCGACGACGGAGATGGAGACGGAGTTGTAGATGATGAAGAGCCCGACGACGAGCGCGATGGCGGAGATGACGATCATCGAGCGCAGGCGCGCGAGCGCGATCTCGACGGCCGTGCTCTTGCGCGACAGGCGGCGGACGTCGTACCCGGGCCCGAGCGCGCTCTTGACGCGCTGCGTCAACTCGTCGACGCCGATCCCGTCCGGAGCCACCTCGATCCGGTCGAAGCGGCCCTTCATGCCGAACAACTCCTGCGCCGCCGCAATCGACATCACGCCGACGTTCCCGCCCATCGCCTTCGCCGGGCCCTCGTCCTCCATCAGCCCCGTCACCACGAGGGTGCGGAGCCCGAGCGGGGTGGAGGCCTTCAGCTTCGCCTTCTTCGCGATCCCGTTGCGCTCCGCGTACCGCTTCGTCAGCACGATCGCGTTGGGCACGAAGGCCGCCGCGACGAACTCCTTCGGGTCCGAGGCCGCGCCTTCGAAGGAATACATGCGCAGAAGCGCGTCCGACTGGAAATCGACGCCGATGGCCAGGATCTGTGGATCCGCGAGCCCGGGAAACGTCACGGCCCGGTGGATGACCGGCGCCGCGATCGTCCCGGGCACCGATTTGATCTTTGCGAGGGCCCCGTCATCGACGCCGATGCCCTCCGCCGTCGTCACCTGGAGCTCCGCCTTCCCGGCGAGGTCGTTCACCGATTTCTCGAAGGCGGCTGCGATGGAAGTGTTCGCAGTGTCGATCGAGACATACAGAGCGACGCCCAGCGCGACCGAAGCGGCGCCAAGGAGCGCCCGGATCGGGTGCTTCGCGATGTGACGCGCCGAGAAGAAACGAAGGAGAGTCTTCACGCGTCCAGCTTCCCGTCCCGGAGACGCGCCGTGCGCTGCGCGAACTTTGCGGCCGCTTCGTCGTGCGTCACCATGACGATCGTGCGGCCTTCCTTCTCGGCGACTTCCTTGAGCAATTCCAGGATCCCGCGTCCGGTCGCGCTGTCCAGGTTCCCGGTCGGCTCGTCCGCCAGCACCAGCGCCGGGTCGATGACCAGCGCGCGCGCGATCGCGACCCGCTGCATTTCGCCGCCGGAGAGCTCGTCCGGAAAGTGGTCGATTCGGGACGTCAGCCCGACGCGTTCCAGGAGCGCCGCGGCCTTCGGCATGGCCGACGCGGTGCCCTTGCCGTCCAGCAGCAGGGGGAGCGCCACGTTTTCGACTACGCGCAGCGTCGGCATCAGGTTAAAAAACTGGAAGACGAACCCGATTTTCCGCCGTCGGAGCATCGTGAGCCCGTCGTCCCCGAGCGTCGCGGTATTCTGCCCGTCGAGAGTCACGGTTCCCGAGGAAGGGAGATCCAGTCCGCCGGACAGGTGCAGGAAGGTCGACTTGCCGCTTCCCGACGGTCCCATCACCGCCAGGAACTCGCCGCGTGGAACGTGCAGCGTGAGCCCGTCGAGAGCGCGGACTTCGCGGGCGCCCTGCGTGTAGACTTTGCGGACGTCGTCGAAGCGGATCACCGGATCGAATGCTACGGGCGAGGCCGGGCGCTGTCGAATGCCGAGTCGAAGCCGCCGGCGAGGGGCGACGGGTCAACAGCGAGGATTCCTGAAGCCACGCTCATTTCACGGGAGACCAGGATGAAGAGATTCATCGAGGCGGTCGTCATCGTGGCTCTGACGGGCGCCTCCGTGCGTACCGAGGAGCCGTTCTCCGAAGCGATGGCGCGGTCACGCAAGATGTCCGATTCGGGCGACGTGGCCGGTTCTCAGAAGGTCCTGGAGGAGTTGCATGACCGGTGCAGACGCGACAGGGCGCTGGTCCTGGAGGCGAAGTACGAGCTGGCGGTGCGAGTGGCGGAGAGCGGTAAGGCAGAGGAGGCCATCGAACTACTGCAGGCGATCCTGGAGTACCGTGAGGAACCTGCGGTCGTCGGCAAGATCTACATGAAGATCGAGGATCTGAGCGGCGGGGAAGAAAGCTCGCAATCTTCAAATTCGCGCCGGCTGGTGGAAAGGGAGATGGTTCGAATGGACCTCCACGATTCCACCGTGTCGAAGGCGCTCGCCGCGCTTCGCAGGGAGACGAAGCAGCCCGTGGTGCTCGACATCCAATCCGCGGAGCTCGGGGGTCGGCCCGTGTCGCTGACCGGCGAAATGACCTCGAAAGACGCCCTCGAAAAGATCAGAGAGGCGGCTGGAGGGAGCCTGTTCTACCGGTATGGCGTCGTGGTGCTCGTGACGCCGGAAAGAGCAAAGGCCCTCCGTGCGTTCCCGGTGATGCGGGTTCCGGCGGGCGCACCGGAAGCGGATGTGTTCGCGTTCTACAAATTCGGGACAACGCGTGTCGACATGAGTGCTGAAGGGGCTCCGGCCGACTCCGCCTGGGCGAAGCTCGACTTCGAGGCGATTTCTGTCGAGGAGGCGACGGGCTTCCTGGCTCAGTTCCTGCTCGTGGAATTCGTGAAAGAGAAGGACTGCCCGAATCCAAAGGTGTCGCTGCCCGTAAAGGACCTGACGGCAGACAGAATCCTGGACCTGCTCTCATTCCAGGCAGGTATCCGGTGTTCCATGAAAGACGGGAAGCTGATTCTCTCGAAAGCCCCCTGACCGGCGGCGCGCGGTTTAGCGCGATTCGCCCGGAAGACCGCGTTTAGAATTCCGGCATGTCCGCCGCCCCGCCTCCGCGCTACGCATGGCTCCTCGACGCATTCGGCGTCGCGGCCTGGACGTTCTTCATCGCGGTTGCGATCGAGCGCCTCGGCCACGAGTTCACATCCGCGTCGCGCACGGCGCTGATCACACTTGCCGTGCCTCTCGGCTACGTGCTCTCGGATTTCGCAACGGGATTCGCCCACTGGTTCTGCGATACGTTCTTCGAGGAGGACACGCCGGTCCTCGGCCCGCTTCTGATCCGGTCGTTCCGCGAACACCACCGCGACCCGCTCAGCATCACGCGCCACCACTTCCTCGAGCTCAACGGGAGCAACTGCGTCGCCGTCGCCCCCGTGGGCGCTTCTCTCCTCGCGATCGATCCTGCGGCGTCCGATGCGTGGCTCTTCGTCTACGCAACCCTCGTCAGTTTGTGCCTCGGCACCGTCGCCACCAACCAGTTCCACCGCTGGGCCCACGAGCCGTCGCCGAACGCCCTGGCGCGCTTCCTCCAGAAGTGCCGCCTCGTTCTCACGCCGTCGCATCACGCCGTCCACCATGCGCCGCCGTACGCGCGCCACTACTGCGTCACGAACGGCTGGGCGAACGTGCTGATGGAGAAGATCCGGTTCTGGGAAGCGGCCGAGCGAGTTCTCGTCGCGGCCGGCGTTCCGAAGTCGGCCGAGGGAGAAGCGCCCGCGGCCTCGCCGGACTTCGCAGCGTGATCGCGCCCGAGGCGCCGAAACACCTCGGCTCCGGCTGGATCAGCGGCGTCCTGTCCGCGGTGCTCGGAGCGATGGGAATGGGAGGCGTCCTGTGCTTCCTCTTTCCCGAAGCGCTGACGACGCCGGAGGTCCGGAACGCGGTTCCGCTTCACTTTTTGAGAGCGCTGCTGCACTTCGTTCTCGTGGGGGCGCTGGTTTTCGGCCTCGTCAGCATCGTCCTGCGCAAACGGAAAATCCTGGGCGGCCTTGGAATCGGGCTCGCCACGGCCGCCGTCCTGATGGGCGGATCGACCATCCCCGAACGCCCGGTGCAGCAGACCGCCTACTTCGGGCTCGACTGGTTTCTCCTCAACCTCTTCTTCCTGGCCTTCATTTTCGTCCCGATGGAGCGCTTCTTCGCGCGGATCCGCGAGCAGGGCGTGTTCCGGAAGGGCTGGCGGACAGATCTCGCCCACTTCTTCGTGAGTCACATGCTCGTGCAGGTGAGCGTTTTTCTCACCCTCGCCCCGGCGCGCGTCTTCTTCGCGTGGGCCGTCAACGCCGGCCTCCAGCACGCCGTCGCGTCCCAGCCCGGCTGGCTCCAGTTCATCGAGATCCTGTTCGTCGCCGATTTCTGCGAGTACTGGATCCATCGCTTCGAGCATCGGCTTCCGTTCCTCTGGCGCTTTCACGCCATCCACCATTCCTGCGAAAGCATGGATTGGATCGCAGGGTCCCGCCTGCACCTCGTGGACATCGTCCTCGTGCGCGCCTTCACGTTCGTGCCGCTCTACGTCCTCGGTTTCGGCGAAAAGCCCGTCTTCGCCTACCTGTTCTTCGTCTCCTTCCATGCGGTCTTCATCCACGCCAACGTCCGCTTCCGCTTCGGCTGGCTCGATCACGTCATCGCCACGCCGCGCTTTCACCATTGGCACCACGCCGCCGAAGAACGCGCCATCGACAGGAATTTCGCCGTGCACCTGCCGCTTCTCGACCGGGTCTTCGGCACGCTGCTGCTTCCGAAAGGCGACGAGTGGCCCTCCGTCTACGGGATCGCAGGGAACCCGATCCCCGAGAACTACTTCGTGCACACGGCGTATCCGTTCGCGCCTTCGAGGTTCGAACGCCGCAGCCCGTGAACGGGGGTCAGCTCGTCCTGCGCGTTCCCAGGACCATGTCTCCCGCGCGCACCCTTTCGCCCGGCGAGCGGAGCGGCTTGAACTCGCCGGGGACCGTCCACACGTCCACCTGCGAACCCATGCGGATCAAGCCGAGAGGCGTGCCGCGCTCGACTTCGCTGACCTCGTTATTGCGCTTCAGCGTGCCATGGTGCCCATCGCGGGGTCGCCCCTACAATGCGCCGATGGGCAGCGCGGGAGAACGCCGTTTCGTCACCGTCCTTTTCTCGGACCTCAAGGGCTTCACTTCGCTCTCCGAGACTCTCGACCCCGAGGACGTGCGCGACATCGTCGACGCGCTGTTTTGCGTATTCCGCGTCCGGATTGAAGAGCAGGGCGGCGCGGTGGACAAGTTCATCGGCGACGCGGTGATGGCGGTGTTCGGGGCGCCGGTGGCGCGGGGGGACGAGGCGTACCGCGCGGTATGCGCGGGGCTGGGGATGCAGGAGGAGCTGAAGAAGTTCAACCGCGAGCGCGGGCTTGAGCTGCGGTTGCGCGTCGGCGTGAACGCGGGGGAAGTCCTGTGGGGAAGCGTCGGCGGCGACCGGCCGACGGCGATGGGCGATGCCGTCAACGTCGCCCAGAGGCTCGAAGCGTCCGCGGTGCCGGGGACGGTGCTGGCCGGCGCTTCCGTACGCCGCCTGTCGCGCGGGCGCGTGTCGTTCACGGCGCGCGGGGCGATTGCGGTGAAGGGGCGCGCCGAGCCGGTGGAGGCGTGGGAGGCGACGGCGCTGGCGGGCGAGGAGGGTGCGCGGAGGCCGCTCGTCGGTCGCGCGACAGAACTCGGGCGGCTCGCGAAGGCGGCCGCGGCCGGCGGCCTCGTCGAGGTTGTCGGGGAAGCGGGGACAGGGAAGACGCGGCTGGTCGAGGAGTGCCTGGCGGCGCTGCCGCCCGGGACGTGGACAGCGACGGGACGGTTCCCGGAATCCGCGCGACTTCCGTACTCGGCGCTGGGGGATGTTGCGCGGGCAAGGGCGGGATCTTCCGACGTTGGCGCGGTCGTCGCCCGCGTGGCGGCCGACCTCGCGCAGCTCGGCGACGATGCGACGGCGGCGGAGAACGGGGCGCACCTCGTGGCGATGTCGCTGGGGTTCGCGCTGGAAAACACTCGCGTCGCTGCGATTGAGCCGCTTCGCCGCGCGACTGAAACGCGCGTGGCGTGGGGGCGGTGGCTGTCGTCGCTGGGGCCGGCGGCGATTGCGCTCGAGGACATTCACTGGGCGGGCGACGAATCGGTGCAGCTGCTCGGAACGCTCGCGGAGCGGCTCGCGGGCCGCGGCGTCGCGATCCTGTTGACGACACGCACGCGCGGAAACCCTCCCGCGGGATTCGAGCGGCTCGCGCTGGGCGCGCTGGAAGCGGACGACGCGCGCCTGCTGCTGGAAACTTCGATCGGCGGCAAGGCAGACGAACGGCTCGCGGAGTTCGTTCGCGCAAAATGCGCCGGGCATCCGGGGTTCATCGAGGAAATGGGGCGCTTCCTTGTCGCCGAAAAGCTGATCGAAGGCCCGCCGTACCGGATCGTTGGCTCGGCGGAGCGCATTCCGGAGGGGCTCGCGGGAATCCTGACCGCGCGGCTGGATGCGCTGGGCGAGGGCGCCCGTGAGTCGCTGAAGGCCGCCAGCGTGATCGGCCGCTCCTTCTGGCGGCGGCTCCTCGGCGAGGCGTGGGGGCGCGACCCCGGGCCGGGCCTCGAGACGTCGCTGGCCTCCGGCGTTGTCGAGTGTCGCGACCCCGGCGCCCTGGCGGGGGACGAAGAGCTCTCCTTCCGGCAGGCGCTGCTGCGCGACGCGGCGTACGCGCTTCTCCCGAAAAAAGAGCGCGGCGCCCTCCACGCCCGCGTCGCCGCGAGCCTTCGCGCGCACGGCGGCGGCCGGTCCGTCGCGGCCCTGGCGGCGACGCACCTCGAGCTTGCGGGCCAGCCCCTCGACGCAGCCCGCCTCTGGCTCGACGTCGGGCGGCAGGCGCTTGATGCCGGCGTGCCGGGCGAAGCGCTGGGCTGGGCCACGGAGGCTCGCCGCGCCGGCGGCGGGGCGGAAGCGGCGCTTCTCGCGGCGCGCTCGCATCTCATGCTCGGACAATTCGCGCCCGCGGCTGCGGAAGCGGCGGACTCGGGGTCCGCGGAAGCGCGCCTCGTCGCGTCGCGCGCTCTGGCGATGCTGGGGAGGCAGGAGGAATCGCTCGCGGCCGCGGTCGCCGCGGACGCCGAGGGGAGCGGCGGAGTCGGCACGCGGCTCTGCCTCGCGGAGCGACTCGTGGAAGTCGCGCGCTACGACGAGGCGCTGGCCGTCGTCGAGGACGCCGGCGCCCGGATCGCGGCACTTGCTCCGGCCGAAGGAACTGTGCTCGAGGCGTCGCGCCAGCGGCTCCTCGGACAGCTCCGCCGCGCGCGCGGAGATTTCGCCGGATCGCTCGCTGCGCACGAAAAGCAGGGCGATCTCCTCCGCGCCGCGAACCGCCCCGGCGACCTCGCGACGTCCCTCCTCGAGCAGGGGAATCTCCTGCGCGAGCTCGCCCGCATGGAAGACGCGCGCGGGCGGACCCGCGAAGCGGCTGCGCTCTTCGCGACGATCGGGAACCGCCACGGCCGCGCCAACGCGCTCCAGGGACTGTCGAGCCTGGCCCGCGTCCAGGGTGACCTCGACGGCGCGCGCGTCCTTCTCCGCGAAGTCCTCGACCTGTTCCGCGAGCTCGGGACCCTTCCTACAATCGCCTCGGCGCTCAGCAACCTTGCGATCATCGACGGGATGCGGGGCCACGACGATGAAGCGTTCGCAGGGTGGCACGAGTGCCTCGCAATCCTGCAGAAGATCGGCGACCGCGCTGGTATCGCGACGACGTACCACAACATGGCCGTCACCCACGCCAACCGCCAGCGCTTCCCCGCGGCCCTCGAGCTCTACCGGAAGTCGCTGGCGATCGGCCGGGAGACGGGCGACCGGCCGGCCACGGCAAAAGCGCTCATCATGATCGGCACGTCGCTCATGCACCTGCGCGACTTCGACGGCGCGGCCGCTTCGCAGAAGGAGGCGCTGGAGCAGCTCGAGGGAATCGGCGCGCCCGACCTGACGGTCATGGCAACGCATCGCTCGGCGACGATTGCGCACGTGCAGGGGCGGCTGGAGGAAGCCCGGGCGCACCTCGAGCGGGCTGAAGGGATTATCCGGAAGCTCGGGCATCCCGCGGGGATGATCGAGTCGGGGCTCGCGCGCGGAAACCTCTACATGGACACGGGCGACTGGGCGAAGGCGCGCGCGGCGTTCGAGGAGGCGCTTCTGTACTCGCGCAAGATCAACGCGCGTCCGCCGGCGACGGAAGCGAGGCTTGGGCTTGCGGAGGTGTCGGAATACGAGGGCGACGACGCGGCTGTCGCGGCGCAGGCGGGGGAGCTGTTGAAGGAGTTGCTCGAAGCCGGGAATTCCGTCGACGCCTGGGATGCGCAGATAATGCTTTCCCGCCGCCCGGCTGCCGATGCCGCCACGCACGCCGCCACGGCGCTGGCCTACGCCCGCACGGCGGGGGACGCCTACAGCGAGGGCGTCGCCGCGGCCGCGCTGGCGGCGGCCGAGGCCCGCGCCGGGCGAGCCGAAGCCGCGGGCGAAGCGCTCGCCGTTTCACGCCGCCGGCCCGCCGGCAGCATTTCGCTTCGCTGGACCTGCACCATCCGCGAATCGCAGATCCGCGCTCTTCGGGCTCTCGGCGAAACAGTCGAAGCCGATCGCCTGCGGGCCGAAGCGATGGAGCAGGCGCGTGCGGCGGGCGCGGCCGGGTGGGAGAGGCGGCTGTCCCGGACATGACCCCCATCTCCATCCTGGACCTCGCCCCCATCGTCCAGGGGAGCAACGCGTCCGAAGCCTTCCGCCGGACGCTTGACCTCGCGCAGCACGCGGAGAAGTGGGGCTACCGGCGTTTCTGGATGGCCGAGCACCACGGCATGCCCGGGATCGCGAGCGCCGCGACATCGGTCCTGATCGGGCACGTGGCGGCCGGCACGAAGACGATCCGCGTCGGCGCCGGCGGCATCATGCTCCCCAACCACGCCCCGCTCGTCATCGCCGAGCAGTTCGGCACCCTCGCGGCGCTCTTCCCGGGCCGCATCGACCTCGGGGTCGGAAGAGCTCCCGGCAGTGACCAGAAGACGGCGCGCGCGCTACGGCGCGACCCTTCCGCAGCCGACACTTTCCCCGAGGACGTCGTGGAGTTGATGGACTATTTCAAGCCTCCGCACCCCGGCCAGCACATCAAGGCCGTTCCCTGCGCTGGCCAGGACGTCCCCGTCTGGATCCTCGGCTCCAGCCTCTTCGGCGCCCGCCTCGCCGCCCACCTCGGCCTCCCGTACGCGTTCGCTTCGCACTTCGCGCCCGCCCAGCTTCTCCCCGCGCTGGACGTGTACCGAAGGGAGTTCCGCCCGTCGGAGCGACTCGCAAAACCCTACGTGATGCCCGGCATCAACGTCTTCGCCGCGGAACCCCGCCGAAGCTCCGAAGGAGCGAAGGCGGGCGACGCCGACAGCGAAGGGCGCCGGCTATGGTCCTCGCTCGCCAAGGTCATCCTCGACTTGCACACCGGCCGTCCGCGCCGCCTCGCCGCGCCGGAGGAAGGCTTCGACGAATCCCTGACCCCGCAGGACCGACTCATCATCGACAGCATGCTCGGCTGCTCGGCCGTCGGCTCGCCCGTGACCGTGCGCGACTGGCTGAAGAGGTTTGTCGAAAGGACGTCGGCGGACGAGTTGATGATCTCGTGCCAGGTTTTCGACCACGCCGCGCGGCTGAGGTCGTATGAGATTGTGTCGGGCTTGAGGGGGTGAGGGAGCCCTCCTGCGAACTCTGGGGAACGGTTGGGACGGAATGCCGGGGCGCCGGCTAACCCTGTCTAGCGCTGGCGAATATCTCAAACTTCAGGTCAGGCAGCGACTCCGTCGGGATGGGTCGGGCCAGGAGCGAAGCCAGCCAGGCACTCTCAGAGTCAAGCACAAACAGGCATTCGTCGGGTGTTCTCGCTGCCATTCGGACGAGAATCCCGTTCAGATTCTCTCCGATGATCCGAAAAGTGTTCTCGATGCGGCCCGAGACGGACATCGCGACATACGCCTTCTCATCGTCCCAGAAGACTTCGTAGAGCCTGCGGAAGTCATCCCGGGAAATCTCAACCCAGATGCCGATGCGCAATTCTCCGCCGTCTTCTATACGAATGGGGAGCAAGGCACGCACGAACCGACGATCCTCGCACTCCGCGAAATTCTGTAGGTTCTGCCTCGATCTTTGCTCGACGGGAAGTGCGAACACACAATCCGGCATCCCAAAGGTGAAGTCGAGTCCCTTTCCAGAAGCGGGAGGATTCGGTCTGCTTGATCTGTCCAGCGTCCAAAGCACGCGCAGGTCCCGCTGCTGGGCGGCGATGGCATCGTGGATTCCAAATATCAAGGTCTTGGCCTGCGGTTGGCTCTGGACTTGGTCGCGCGTCAGAAGGGGGCCGTACGCCCCGGATGTGAAGGGTTGGAGAAGTCGGATCGGCGAGTCGGGGGGACTCGTCACGCTTCCGATCAGATTTTTCTGGTCCACCCAGCTTCTCAAGAGAATCCATCCCGGAAGTCTCGGCTCGGGCCACGCGCTCGGATCGAGCGCCATCCAGGAGTGCGCGATACCGTTGTGCATCATCGGAAGCGCGACGAAGCGGGTCGTAACACCGCTGTGTGCCAGCGAGCCAAGAATCGCTGGCCACCGCCGACCGCACCCGCAGTCGCAAAGGAACTCGCCCCGCGCGGTCTGCTGAATCTTTACGTCCTTTTCCATATCGATCCGGTGAGATTGAGTCGGGGCTAAATCCGGAAGGGCGCGGGGCAGAGCAATTCCGGCGATTGGTTCGTTAACGTAGCGGCGCCGCGCTGCCCGCGGGCGAACTCGGTCTAGACAGGTCTACTTTGAATCCAGCGACGGCAGCGTTCAATGCAAATTGGACGTTCGCAGCGTGCCGATCGAATTCCGCCCGATCCGGCTGCGGCTTCACGTTGCCGCTCGACGACGGATAGCGGTACGACGTTGCGAAGAAGCCCAGGTCCTGGAGCTTTCTCAGCTGCGACTTGAGCGGGTTCTCGTCCGGAACGAGATCGACCAACTTGTCCAGCATGTGCTGGATGTTCCCGTGTTTTCCTTCTGACGCAACGACCGCAAGGATGACCTTCTCAGCCGCCTGCTCGCAAAGGTAGATGGCGTTTCGGCTGGGGACTTCGGCGAGGCGACGGGCGTCGTCCAGGTCTCCCTTGGCGACCCGCAGGAGATTCGCGATGACCTTATCAACACCCATAGATGGGCACGCCGAAATGTGCCGCTTCGTACGCCAGCGTGCACACCGTCTCCCGCCCTTCGGCAAACTCGGTCGCCGGGCAGACGATCACGTCGGCAGGAACTTTGACCTTCTTATGAATGTTCCAGCCTGCCATGGGATCGCTCGCCGCGGGAGCGTCGTCAGGCACGACGACAAGGAGATCCCAGTCGCTCGTCGGCTTCGCTTCGCCCCGGGCGCGGCTCCCGAAGAGCCACACGGCCGTGGGGTGAAGCGACGACTGGATGAGGTCGAGCAGCCCCGAGATCGGTTCCAGTGCGATCACGTGACCGCGGGCGTCTTTCGGAGCGGGAAGCGTCTGAACCATGAGCGGATCATAACATTCCCGAAAACGCAGCAGGCATCGGGTCACACCCGGTTTCGTTGCATGGACAATATCCATCGCGGATGTAGGCTCCCGCAAGCGCCCGTGCCCCGAACCCTTCAGGAGATCCCATGCGCTACGCCGACGGCTTCCTGATCCCGATCCCGACGAAAAATGTGAAGGCCTACACGAAAATGGCGCGGATGGGGAAGCGCCTCTGGCTCAAGCACGGCGCGCTCGACTACCAGGAGTGCGTCGTCGAGGAGAGGAAGCCCGCGTTCGGCATCCCGTTTCCCAGGGGGCTGCGCGTCCGCTCGGGCGAAACGGTGGTGCTCGCCTGGATCGTCTTCCGCTCGAAGGCGCACAGGAACGCCGTGAACGCGAAGGTCATGAAGGCCATGGGAAACACGCCTTGCGGCGAGCCGCCCTTCGACTGCAAGCGGCTCTTGTACGGCGGATTCAGCGTGATCGCCGGTAAGTAGGGATCAACGCACGCGGGGCCACGCTACGGCCGTCTCAAACCGCCCAAGCGCAGGACTTGAAGGATGTTGGAGAAATCGTCCGTCCACACCGACGCCGCCGGCAGCGAGTCGGGCGTCCTGAAATCGGGAATGCCTTTCAACGGCTCGAAGTCCTGCTCGCTCCGCGCCATCAGGAACCACGTCGAGTTGATCTTGTGGGCCTGTTGCTCCGCGGGCGGAAGCTCCGCTTCGTTCCGGACGCGACACGCGAGGCCGGCGTCCCGCGCGAGTTCGCGCAGGACGGGCCGGAGGTCGATGAAGCGCGCCGAGATGTGGAAGGCCATCAGGCCGCCCGGCGCGAGCTTCTTCAGGTAGGTTTGAATTGCCTCGCGGGTGACGAGGTGAATGGGGATGGACTCGGACGTGAAGGCGTCGAAGGCCATGAGAGTGAAGCGGCCGTCGGGCGCGTTCTGCAAAGTGAGACGGCCGTCGCCGAGCACGACGTCGACGTGGGCGAGGCAATCCCGGAGGTAAGTGAAGCACGCGGGGTCGCGGGCGATCTCATTCACGATGGGATTGATCTCCCAGAAGGTCCAGGTCTGGCCCGCCTTGCCGTACGCGGCCATTGTGCCGATGCCCAGGCCGACGACCGAGATGTCCGCGCCGGCGAGTTTCGCGTCGTACGCCGCGAAGACTAGCCCGATCGCGCTGCCGCGATGGAAGTACGTCAGCGGCTCGCGGGGATTGCGCATGTCCTGGACGCCGTGCAGGACGCTGCCGTGAATCTCGGAATGGCTGCCGTCCGGCTTGGCTTCGACGCGGAGGGCGCCGAAGAAGTTGCGCTCCCAGCGGAGAACACCAACTTTGGACTCGTCCGCCGCGGCGCCGGAAGAGGAAGCCTGCCAGCTCCCCGCGTCCTCAGGATGCCGTAGCCCGCGAAACATCGCTTCGAGCCCGGGAGCCATCGCGCCCACCGCCAGCAGCGAAATGATTCCCATCGCGTACCGGATAGGCCGGCGCGTCATGAAGAAACAGACAACGCCCGCCGGGACGAGAACAAGGAGCGGGTTGGAGGGAAGGAACGCCGCCAGGATCGCCAGGGCGACGAACCACAACCCCATCAGCCATCCAAGGTCGATGAGCGCGGCGATCTCCGGCCGCTTCACGGGAACGCCAGGGCGCAGCAGACACGACGCGACGAGTATCAGCGGATACTCGGCGAGCGTCTTGAAGGCCAGCGGGGCGATGATCGAGTTGAAGGCCCCGCCGAGCACGCCGCCGAGCGACATGCACAGGTAGAACTCCGTGAGGCGCCGCGGCCCGGGCCGAAGCGCCGCCATCTCGCCGTGGCAGACCATCGCGGTGAGGAAGAAGGCGACGAGATGAAGCGGAAACATGACCGCGTAATTGAACTCGCCCTGCTTCCAGTGAAAGAGCGCGGCAAGCGGGATAAGCGCAACGGGCTGGATCGCCAGCATCCACGTGTGCCGGAGAACCGGCTTCCGGGCGAAGACGACGATGAACGACAGCAGGTAGGCCGCCAGCGGAATCACCCAGAGCAGCGGGAACGGCGTGATGTTGGTCGTCGCGTACGTCGTCATGCCGAGCATGAGGCTCGAGGGCACGAACGCGAGCGCGATCCACCGCAGCCGGCGAGGCCAGCCCGGGGACGCTTCCTCCGGCAGCGCTTCCTCTTTCGCAGGACGGATCTTCGTCATGCAGGCGAACATCAGGGCGACGAAGATCGCGTAGCCGGCGATCCAGCTCCAGCGCTGCTGGTTCAGGCGCAGCCACGGCTCGACGAGGACCGGGTAGGCCAGAAGCGCGACCATGCTCCCGAGGTTGCTGGCCGCGAAGAGAAAGTAGGGATCCTTCGCTGCGGCGTGCGCCGTTCCGGAAAACCATCGCTGCAGCAGCGGCGCGGTCGTTGAGACCGCGAAGAATGGCAGCCCCACCGAGACCGCGAGGATCGCCAGAAGCCACGGAACCGGGTTCGCATCGACAGGCGGAGTCCAGTCCGGCAGCCCCATCGCCAGGCTGAGAAACGGAAGCAGCAGCACGACAGCGTGAATCATCACCTGCCGCCGCGGAGTCCCTTTCTCCGTGAGGAAATGCGAGTACGCGTAGCCCGCGAGGAGCAGGGCCTGGAAGAACAGCATGCACGTGTTCCACACCGCCGGAGTCCCGCCGAGCAGCGGAAGCAGGCGCTTCGCCTCCATCGGCTGGATGAGGAACAGGAGCGTGGAACTGATGAAGAGGGAGATCGCGAACAGCGCCATTGGGGGAAGATTAGCAGATTCTATTTCCGCGGGAGGCAAACTGTCCCGGGCAGGGAGTCCCATTACAAAACTGTATATCAACTTGATTTTTGTATGATATTCTTAAACCATGTATACAAGATTGTTACAGGTCCCCTCGAAGAGCTTCTTCCTTTTCGGGCCCCGCGGCGTCGGAAAAACCGCCTGGCTCCGGGAGAGGCTGCCCGGGGCGCTCGTCTTCGACCTCCTGGACCCCGCTTCATACTCGGACCTCCTCGGAGCGCCCCAGCGGCTTGGTGAGCGGATTCCCGCGGGCCACCGGGAGTGGGTCGTCGTGGACGAAGTCCAGCGGGTCCCCGAGTTGCTGAACGAAGTCCACCGCCTCATCGAATCCCGCCGGATTAAATTCGCCTTGACCGGCTCGAGCGCCCGGAAGCTGCGCCGGCGGGGCGTCAACCTCCTGGCCGGGCGCGCCGTGACCCGCCGCATGCATCCGCTGATCGCTCCGGAACTCGGGAAGGACTTCGACCTGAAGCGCCTGCTGCGGTTCGGCGGGCTTCCGATGGCGTTCACGGGCGATGACCCGATGGACTACCTGAAGAGCTACGTGGTTTCCTACCTGCGCGAGGAAGTACAGCAGGAGGGGTTCGCGCGAAGTCTCGAAGCGTTCAGCCGCTTCCTCGAGGCGGCGAGCTTCTCCCAGGGCGCCGTACTCAACAATGCTTCGGTCGCACGGGACTGCTCGATTTCCAGCATGGTTGTCGAAAACTACTTCAGCATCCTCGAAGACCTCCTCATCGGTTTCAGGCTGCCGGCCTTCACGCGTCGCGCCAAGCGGCGCGTCGCGCTTCACCCCAAGTTCTACTTCTTCGACGCCGGTGTCTTTCAGGCGATCCGGCCGCGAGGACCGCTCGACTCTCCGGAAGAAATTCGTGGGCCCGCGCTTGAGACGCTGTTCCTTCATCATCTCCGCGCCGGCAACGATTACGGCAACCTCGGTTACGGCCTTCATTACTGGCGTACCGCGGCAGGAGAAGAAGTGGACTTCGTGCTCTACGGCGAGCGCGGCCTGCGCGCGTTCGAGGTGAAGGCCTCGGAGCGGGTCCGGTCAGAGGATTTCCGGGGCTTGCGCAAGTTTATGGAGGACTATCCAGGCGCGAAAGCGTGCCTGGTGCATCTCGGGAGCCGGAGGTGGCACGACCGGGGAGTGGACGTTGTTCCGGTTGCGGAGTGCCTGGCAGAACTAAACAGGTGGCTCTGACGACGAGGAGCTTCGGATGGACGTTGGCCATTATTGAGGAGGAGAATGCAGCGATCACCCACACACGCGGAAGAAGGGCTTGATGAACTGGGACCACTGGGAAGTTCTCCTGCTCGCGCCGATCATGCTCGTGGACTACGCGCTGACCATCCTGGGCGCCCGCATGGCCGGGCGAGAGTATGCAAGCCACTTCCGTTCAGAACACTACGAGCTGAATCCAGTCTGGCAGGCCGCGATCAAGACGAAGCGTTGGTTCAATCCGCGCCATCACGTCCTTGCCCTGGCACTTCCCATCGTGCTGTTTTACGTTGAGCAATCGTCTCGTGGAAACCTTGCGATCTCCTTCGCCGTCTTGAACGCGGGCATCCTTAGCATGTACGCGATGATCCTCGGCCAGCATGCCAGCAACCTGCTGGTCTTCCGAAGGCTTGCGATGAGGCCGGGCGACGTGACCGGGTCGATCACCATGAAGCACTCCTTCGAGCTGGCGAACGCCCGCTATCGGGCGCTTGCGTGCGCGTTCCCGCTGGCCCTCGGGGCGGCGTTGTCGCGTCACCCGGTCGCCATTGGGACAGCAATCGGCCCCGCGTTCTACTTGCTCGCAAACCTGGTTTGGTCGGCCGGGAGGTCTCCCGACAAAGCGATTCTCGACGGGCCTGCGAAGGGCGCTTCGGGGGAACCTGCTTCGCCCTCGGCCTGAGGCGAGAATTCGCTCAGTGGGGACACGGCGCGCGCGAATGGATTGAGCGTCGACGCATTCGAATCCGGTGAAAGTACGTCACGTGTCCGCGTGAGGATTTCAGAATCGCGTAGAGATCCAATGCAGCCCGGGCCGCGTTGACTCTATGTATGCACACCGGTAGCCTCCCTGCAGATCAGCAAACCGGCCTCGCGTTCGCACCGCTCATGCAGAAATCACCCATGTCCGGTTTCGGGACGACCCCGCGGGAGCCGCCGCGGCAGGTGGGGCGCTATCGACTCCTGTCCCAGCTTGGGCAGGGAGGCATGGGCGTCGTGTTCGAGGCGGAAGATCCCGACCTCGGACGCCACGTCGCGCTCAAGTTCATGAATGCAGGCCAGTTTCTGGAAGAGCATGTCAGCCGGTTTCTTCGCGAGTCGCGGCTGGCGGCACGCCTGCGCCATCCGCACATCATCACCGTGCACGAAGTGGGCACGGCCGAGCTCTACGGAAACCAGGTTCCCTACCTGTGCATGGAGCTTGTCCGCGGCCGGACGCTTCAGGACGACCTCGCGTCCGGCGGATTCGACTTGAACATCGTCGTCTCGATGCTGGAACGGATTGCCCGGGCCGTGCATTACGCGCACGAAGAAGGCGTGCTTCATCGTGACCTCAAGCCATCCAACATCCTGATCGACGCCGCGGGGACGCCTTACCTGACTGATTTCGGCCTGGCCCGTCCGATGGACAACGCGACCCAGCTCACGCTCAGCGGCGTGATGATCGGCACGCCGGACTACATGTCGCCCGAGCAGGCCACGGGGCGGACGAGGGACCTGGGGCCCTGGACCGACGTCTGGTCTCTCGGCGTGATCCTGTATGAGGCCGCCACGGGAACCCTGCCGTTCCGGAAGGACAACGTCCTGGGGACGCTGGCCGCGGTGCAGGAAGACGACCCGACGCCCCTGACTCAGGTCAATCCCTCGGTTCACCCCGACCTCGAAATCATCGTGCGCAAGGCGCTTCAGAAATCCCACGCGCGGCGATACGCGACCGCGCGGGACCTGGCCAATGACCTGAAGCGCTGGCTCGGGGGTGAGAAAATCGAGTCGGACTCCGGGACCCAGGCGGGCCCGGAACGGTCGCGGACTCGCAACGTGCGCGACCTGTGGGAGTCGCTGGGGCAGTCGCTTCTGCTCAAGGGCGATTACATCGGCGCCGAAGAGGCCTTCGAAGCGGTGCGCGACGCGGCGGAGCGGCAGGGCGCGAGTTCGCCTGCGACGGAAGCGCGGCAGCTGCGGAATCTCGCCACTGTTTCTGCGCGGCTGGGGCGCATCGAAGTGGCGATCCGGAGGTGCGACGAAGGGATTGCGAAAGCTGGAACGGCCGACCCGGCGGGTGCGGCCTGGCTCGACGGAGTGGCCGGCCTCGCCTGCTGCTACGACGGCCGCTTCGCCGACGCCGCCCTGCGTGCCCGGTGCGGCCGGCAGCGGCTGGAGGAGTCCGCGGCGGGATCGGAGTCGGACCGCGCGGGCGCGGAAGCGATGCTTTCGCGGACCGAGGGAAATGTGCTGCTCGGTCAGGGACAGCCGCTCAAGGCAGCGCACGCGTTCGAAGCGGGGCTCGCGCTCAGCCGGAAATGCGGCGACCGCGTCGAGGAATCCACGGCGCTCTTCAATGTGGCAGACGCGTACGGGCACGCCGGCGATTCGCGGCGGGCGCTCGCGGGATTCGAAGAGGCGCTTCTCGCGAAGGCTGCGCTCGGAGACCGCTGGGGGCTGGCCGGCACGCATAACAAACTGGCGTGGCTGCACCTGGAGTGGGGGGACCCGCAGCGGGCGCTGGAGATGGCGATCTGCGGAACGAGCCTGGCGGAGCAGACCGAGGACCGGCGCATGATCTCGGTCAATCGGTTGGCGCTCGGGCAGATCCGGCTGACGCGCAACGAGCTGGCGGATGCGCGGCGGGAGTGCGTGGCGGCGCTCGATCACGCGGCGGCGATCGGGGCGACACCGGAGGTCATCGAGTGCCTCCTGGGACTCGCTGCCGTGGATCGAAAGGAAGGCTTACTCATCAAGGCCGGGGAACGGGCCGCGCGGGCGAAGGCGCTCGCCGAGCAATGCGGGGCGCCCGCGTTCGACGAAATCCAGGAGCGCTTCGCGCGGCTGAAATCTCCCGTGCTCGAGCTGGAGGCGATGGGCGTGGTCTGCGAATCTCTCGCCGAAGCGGGCAAAGTGGACAAGGCCGTCGAGATTCTGCGGACGCTCGCCGAGCGGGCTGCCGCCATCGGGCTCGCACCTGCAGAAGCGGACGCTCGCCTGCTGCTCGCCCGGCTCACGAACGACGTCGCCGAGGCCCGCGCCGCGCAGGCCCTCGCGGATCGCATCGGGGCGCCCCTTCGTCGAGCCCGCGCGGCGCGACTCGTGGCTGATCTGAGTGGAGGAACGCCGGAACGCGCCGCCGCGGAGTTGGTGAGGGCGCAGCTGCTCCAAAGCGTGCCAACCGACTGCGTCGAGGCCGCCAAGGCTGCCTGGGGGAGGGGGCTGCTGCCAATCTGATAGGGCGAAATGAGCTCGTCCACAATGGCCTTGACAGCCCCCCCCCACAAATCCTGTACCGTCTGATCGAGAGAACTCAAGGATGGAACGGGGGGGAATGGACAGGTAAAGAAGGGAGTCTGATAGTGTTTACTCGAAAAGTCGGTTCGTGCTTGCTGTGCGCTCCCATGTGCGTTCTGTTCCTCGGATATGCGAGCACTTTGCAAGCCCAAGCACCGGACTGCGATGCGATTCTCGCGGCAGCGCTTCAGCAGTGTCAACTCACTGCCGTAAACGATGGCGGAAAGTGCGCTCTCGCCGCTGCGGGCGGCGGCGGTCCGCCCTCGTCGGACTCGCTGCGCTGCCTCGCAGACATGATGGCGGCTGCCGAGGAGTGCGAGGAAGCAATGGCCACACTGAACGGCATACCGGTTGTCTGGAGAAAGCAGACCGCTCTTGGTGAAGGAGACTGCCAGATTGTCATCGCAACGAACGTCGGCGGGGGAGCACCCGCCGTCGCAGCGTCGAACGGATCCAACTCCAGCTCGTACGCTAGTGGAGGGACCGAAAAGGGGAATTCGGCGGTGGCGATCGCCGTTGGCGACAACGGTTGCGCCACCGCGACCGGTGGCCATGCGACTCCCGGGTTCGGCGGTCCTGGCGGAAGTGCCACGGCAATTGCTGAAACCCCTGCGGTTGCCCCGGGTGATGGGGACGGGTCCGGTCCGGACGGCAAGGGCAAAAGTGTGGTGATCCGAAACGGCGGCTAGGGTCGCGCCGCCTCTCTCGATGGCTCGCCGTTCCCCCTGGGGGCACGGCGAGCTATCATTCAGATGTCGGAGTTCATCGTGATGAGAAAGATGCACAACAAAGTCTGCGTGGGAGCGCTCCTGCTGGCGACCGTACTCGCCATCTGGATGTCGCGCGAAGCTCCACCTGCCCCGGTGAAGCCTGATGTGCCGACGGTCACCTCTTTGACGGACGTCTTGCCCGCAGCCTCCAAAAGTGACACGAAACGGAGCCCGGCTCAGCGTACTTACGCCAGGTTCAAGATTCTGCTCGAGAACGGCATGCCCGCGGCGCGTGCGCGAATGGCGATCGCGAAACTGGATCAACCTCGTGGCCGAATTCCCTTTGTCACCGCCTCAGAGGAAGGAATTGCGGACTTGCCGATATCTCCCGGGAATGGAGCAGGCGATTTGCGGGTCGTCGTTTTGTGGCGTGATGCCCATCACTTTCCCAAGTGGCTGGACACGAGGCTCGATCTGGAGAAGCTCCCTGAAGATCAGAACTCAGAGATTGAACTTCGGTTTCCCGAGCTGTCCCGACTTAAGATCCAGCTTGTCGGGCCAGACGGCTCGTTTCTCGCGCGCGAGGCGGTGACCGTGAATGCATTCCTGCCTGGGGTCGACACCGATCCTGCGTACGTTGCCTTCTGCTCGATGAGCAGTGGCGAATTCGGACGATGTGGATTCGTGACGGACGACCTGGGCGAAATCGAGATCTGCGGGGTCTCTCCTCAGTTGACCCTTTATTTTGGGTTCTCTCTGCCGGGCATCCAGGCGAAGGCAATTTCACGCGTTGAGACCAACCTGATGCCACATCATTTGCCAGGTTACTTTCACGCGAAGCCTGAGGGAGAGTACTTCGTCCGTGTGATCCGGATCGAGATGCCGGTCTTTGAGGTCCAGGTGGTGGACGACCGTGACAACCCCGTGCCCGGAGCTGACGTGAGTTTCTACCTGGGCGGACCCACGGACGGTAAAGAGTATCTCCACACGGGTGAGTCCGGATTCACGGACCAGAATGGCAGTTTGAAGATCCGTCTCGCCGCCAAGAGTAGCGCGCCATCGAGGTTGGAGGGGAGTCCCTGGTGGATCGCAGGCTTCTCTCCGAAATTTGGGGCGGGCTATGCGAAGGGAACTCTCTCGCTTCAGGCAAGGACCGGAAAGGTCCGTCTGGTCCCAGCGGATAATCGCCCGGTGCGTGGGCGCCTGATATCTCAGGAAAACGGTGAGCCGATGCCAGGAATTGAAATCGAACTGAGGTCGTTCTTTCATCACGGGAGAGGCGCTCTGGCCAGGACTAATGAGAAGGGTGAATTCGAATTTGCTTACGTGATGCCGCCACCTGAGAACTGGCGGCCGCCCGGCGCTGGCACGGGTTGGAAGCTCGAGATGCCGAGTGACTCCGTCTACGAATTCGCGCAATCAAGCATCGTAGTCGAGGGAAAGACATTCGACCTGGGAGGCAGCTTCGACACTGCCTTGGATCTCACCACTGCAGGTGATTACAAAATAATCCTGAAGAAATAGCACGGACGAGGCTGTGCAGGCGTCACCTGCGATCCCCAAATCACGCCATGGTTTGACCTTCAGTTTCGCTCCTGCTGACTTGCGACGCCAAACCGGCACGCCGATTGCTTTAATCCAGCCCATGAGCAGCCCCTTCTTCTTCGCCCGCCGCCTGACGGTCCAGCTCGCGCTGGCGCTGCTCGTCGCGTCGGTTGCTCCGATCGCGGGCGCGGCGTTTCTCGTTTCGGACCTGCTTGAAAAGTCGCTGGAGAAGGAAGCGCGCGCGACGCAGGAGACACTTCTCGCGGCTTCGCGTTCTCTCGTCGAAGGCCACGTCCGCGGAGCGCAGTCGAAGCTGGCGACGATTTCGAAAATCATCGTGAGCGAGGACTTCGCGGTGCCGCGTGAGGACGCGAAGGCGGACTCGAAAAATCGCGAGGATCTCGCTCGCAGGCTGAGCACTTTGCTGGAGCCAAGCGATACCTTTCTGGAGCTGGCTTACTACAGCTATTCGAACCCGCAGAACCGCGTTGCCTCGAAGGACCCGGGCCAGAAGGACGAGAACTGGCAGGCGCGTGCGCAGGCCCAGCAGGAAGCTTATGGGCAGAACATGCGCAACAACGTGCAGGGCGCGAATGGGAACGACCAGAACCTGAACAACGAGAAGGGCCTCAACTACGGAAACCCGGTCCCGGCGTCGGCCGATTCGCCGCCGATTCCGCTCACCGATCCGCTGGTGCGCGAGCCCAAAGGCGGGAAGGGGCATGTATCCAATTCGATTCAGCTTGCGGGTCCGATTCCGTTCATCCAGATTTCCGTTCCCGTCGGCGAAGGCCGCCCGGCGGGGGTCCTGGTGGCTTCCGTGAGCCTGGAACTGGTGAAGGGAATGCTGACGAGCGTCGGGGGCGGCAAGGCGGAAATCGAAGTTGCCGATGCGGCAGGCGTCGAAATTTACGGCGATGGACCTGCGACAGGCGCCGATGCTCTTCTCACCCGTGGGGCGATCAGCGCCCTGGGCTGGACGATCAGCGTGCGCCAGCCCCCGAGCGAGGCCTTCGCGACCCTCACAGCGACGCGCCGCCGGGCGTGGATGTGGTTCGGCGCCGCCGCGCTTTTCGCGCTTCTCATCGCCGCGTTTTTCACCGCGCGTATCCTTCCGCCCGTCCGCGCGCTCACCGGCGCTGCCGAGCGCATGGCGCGCGGCGACCTGACGGCACGGGCGAATGTGAAGCGTGACGACGAGCTGGGGCGGCTGGCGCGCGCGTTCGACGAAATGGCCGCTTCGCTCGAGAAGCTCGACCAGATGAAGAGCGATTTCGTGAGCCACGTGAGTCACGAGTTGCGGACGCCGCTGACGTCGATGAAGCTGTCGGTGGCGAATCTGCAGGACGGGATCCTGGGGCCGGTGGGGGAGAAGCAGCTCGACGTGTTGGGCCGGTGCCGCCACGACCTGGATCGCCTGATCCGGATGGTGAACGAGCTGCTGGATGAGGCGAGGCTGGAAGCGGGGAAGGTCGAGCTGGCGAAAGTGCAGTGCGACCTCGCGGAAATTGCCAGGAGCGCGGTGGAAACCGTCAGGCCGCTCGCGGATGCGAAGGGAGTCAAGATTGCGGTCGATACGGCGCCGGCGCCGCTGGCGGCGGACCGCGCGAAGATCCTCGAGGTTGTGCTGAATGTCGTGGACAACGCGGTGAAATTCACGCCTCAGGGCGGCGCGGTCGGAGTGCGCGTCGCGGTGCGGGATGGCGGAGTGGAGTGCCAGATAACCGACGAAGGCCCCGGGATTCCGGTCGAGAAGGCAAGCCGCATCTTCGAGCGCTTCGCGATGATCCCTGCGGGCGGCGCGCCGAAGCCGCCCGGGGCGGGGCTGGGCTTGTCGATCGCGCGAAAGATCGTCGAGCTGCATCAGGGGACAATTCGCGCAACCAACCGTGAAGGACGGCCGGGAGCAATCTTTCTCATCCGCCTTCCCCCGGGTTAGCCTCTTCCCCCGATGGCCAACCTGCTCATTGTCGACGACGACGCGAACATCCGCGATTCCCTTCGCGACCGCTTCCAGGCGCGCGGCCACGAGGTCAGCACCGCCGTTGACGGGAAGGATGCGCTCGTCAAGATCCGCCGCGAGCGGCCGGACCTCGTGCTGCTCGACCTCCAGATGCCGGAGCTCGACGGGATCGGCGTGCTGCAGAAGCTGCAGCAGGACGGAATCGAGGTCACGGTCGTCGTGATCACGGCGTTCGGCACCGTGGATCGCGCGGTGCAGGCGATGAAGAACGGCGCGTATGACTTCATCCAGAAACCGTTCGAGCCGGCGCTGATCGAGGAGACGGTAAAGCGCGCCCTGGAGCGAACGAATCTCCAGGTGGAAAATAGGGCGCTTCGCGCAGGGAAAGAGGAGTCGGGTCCGGTCGCGGAAGACCCGCGTTCGAAGGAGATCCTGGAGCTCGCGGGGAAGGCGGCGAAATCGGCTGCGACGGTGCTGCTGCTCGGCGAAAGCGGGACGGGGAAGGAAGTGCTGGCGCACGAGATTCACCGGCGCTCGCCGCGGGCCGCGGGGCCGTTCGTGGCCGTGAACTGCGTCGCGATCCCCGAAACGCTGCTGGAGAGCGAGCTCTTCGGCCACGAAAAGGGATCCTTCACGGGCGCTGTCGCGCGTCGTCAGGGGAAGGTCGAACTGGCGCACCATGGAACGCTCTTCCTCGACGAAATCGGCGACATCACCGCCGGGTTCCAGGCGAAGCTGCTGCGCGTCCTGCAGGAGCGCGCGTTCGAACGGGTCGGGGGAAACGAGACGATCCACGTCGACATCCGCGTGGTGGCCGCGACCAACAGGGATCTCAAGACGGCGGTCAGCGAAGGAAAGTTCCGCGAGGACCTCTTCTACCGCCTGAACGTCGTGTCGATCCCCGTGCCGCCGCTTCGCGACCGCCGCGGCGACGTGCGCGTGCTGGTGCAGAAATTCGTCGCGGGCGCGGCGCGCGAATCGCGGCGGCCGGCGCCGAAGGTGCCCGAAGAAGTGATGAAGATTCTCGAAGCGCAGCCGTGGCCGGGCAACGTGCGCGAGCTGAAGAACGTGGTGGAGCGCGCGGTGGTTCTGCTCGAAGGGGACGAACTGACGCCGGGCGACCTGCCTGCGGAGATGGTCACCGCGGGCGGAAGCGGGACCCCCGGCGGATTCCACGACCAGGTCGCGGAGCAGCGGAAGCAGATCGTGAAAGATGCGCTGGAGCGCTGCAGCGGGAACCAGACGCGGGCGGCGGAGTTGCTCGGACTGCAGAGGACATACCTGGCGCGGCTGATCCGCCAGATGGGGTTGTAGTCCGCGTATCCGGGTGGATACACCGGTTGACTGGCGGATACCGACCCCGCGCTCCCAGGCCCCGTCTGCCTGCGGCATGCCTCTTGCGAATGTCCTCCATCTCCATCGGAGCCCCCCATGCGCCGCGCCACGCTCGCCCTCGCCGCTTCCGTGTTTGCTCTCCCCGCACTTGCCGGCGACCCCGAATGGACCATCGACCCTGTTGCGGTCGCAAAGAAGTGGTTCGCCGTCGAACTTGAGAACGTGAAGAAGAGCGACCTCGAGATTGACCTGATGCAGCCGATCGAGCTTCGCGGCCCGGGAGCGACCGCCGTGCTCGGAGAGTTCAGGTTCTTCGACGCGCGGGCGAAGATCTCTCAGGAGAATCGCTGCGACTGGCACTCTTCCCGGATCGCGGTGAAACGCAACGGCTCTGCGTGGAAATGGACCGGGAGCGTGGAGGACCTGCGCGCCGTGCTCGACGCCTGCGGCCTGAGAGGCTCCGACGAGAAGGGCATGCGCGCCGTCGCGGCCGTGCTTCTGGCGCTCCCCGACAGCCCGGGATACGAGGATCGGCGAGTCGAAGTCAGCGGGCGGACTTTGACTTACCGAGAGCACCGCGCCACCGGGTACTTCTCGTGCGGGTTCGCAGGGGAGTGGCACGGAGATCATGTCTTTCGATTCGATGAGAAGGGCGGCCTCGAATCCTCCACCATGGGAGTCGCGGACATGTCCTTCGAGGAGTACCGCGCGCGACGCAAATCCGGGGACACGTTGTTCGTGGACGAGGTGAACGGCGGGGACGAATTCGTGAAGATGATGGACGATCAGGAGAAGCGGGTCGCCGACCTGGTCGAGGCGTTCGCCGGAGAAGATGAATCGAAGTCCATTGAGGCCGAGCGGCAGCTCTGGCACTCCGGCGGTGCGGCGGAGGCGCTTCTCGAAAAGGCCTTCGAGAGCGCCTCGCCCGTCGTGAAAGAGAGGATTTCCCGTCTGCGGCGCTGGCTCGCGCCTTCGTGGGCGGAGGATGCGGACGAGGCGGCAAAGAAGTCGTACGCGGCGCGGCTTCCGGTCGTGGAGGACGCATGGGACGTCCAGAAATTCGACCGGATCGAACTGACCGGCGCGGCGGAGCCGCTGGCTCCGGGTTACAGGCTTTACCGCGCCGAGTGCCGCTCGAAGTCCGGCGCCCAGGCAAAGCACGACCTCGTTCTCGGAGCAAAGGACAGCAGCCAGCTGATCTGGACCGGCGAGGCCGCGCAGTGCCGCGAGATTCTCCAGCGGTGCGGACTGGTATTCGACGGCGGCGAATTCACCCGGACGTGCATCGGTGCGCTCGCGGCGCTTCCGCGGCGGGCGTGGGACGGTCGCAAGCTTCGAGAGGTTGATTCGGCCAGGATCGAAGTGAAGGGCCGCGACGTGATCTGGCACGAGCACCGGATGTGGTTCGGGAGCGGCGTGCTGGGCGGATACACCGAGGATCTGGTTTACGCGTTCGGCGAGGACGGACTCCTCGCCGGGGTCAAGTCCACAGGGATCCCGAATCTGACCCGGCGCGAGATGGACCGCATCCTGGCCGAGGCCGACCCGTGGCTCGTGCTCGAGGGCTGGGTCCGCGAAGAAACTCGAGACGCGCTTCAGAAGGCGCAGGCGCTCAAAGAGAAACCCGCGCCGCGGCATCCCGAAGCGAAGTAGCCGCACCGTATCTGCCGGGCTGCGGGACGTATCGGCGCAGATACGCCCTCGCCCCGGCCGGGTGGAAATCCGTCATGAATTCTGACGCCCGGCGTCCCCAAACGCCCTTCCGCGAATATTTCAGTCCATGGCATACCCCTTGCGTTTGTAACTCCCGACGTTACAGGGAACCCAAAACAAGGAGACAAGCCATGACGACGATGAACAAGATCCGCGCGTGGTCGTTTGCCGCATTCGTGGGAGCGCTGGCGCTGGCCGACTGGCAGGTGCCGAGCCTGGTGGCCGACGGCGAAGAGTTCGCAATGCCGAAAGCCGAAGTCAACGGTGTGAAAGTGACGGCGGAAGTGAAGGACGTCGCAGTGGGCGACAAGGTCGAGAAGCACTGGGTCGTGACGCTTGGCGGCGACGGCAAGGGCGAGATGACGATCTCCTGCACGTCGATGCCGTGGGAGCCTTTCTCACGGATGATGCCCTCGCCGAAACTCGTCTGGACGAAGACGCTGTCGTTCGACACCTCGGTCTCCCGCACGATCGACCTCGGCATCGCGCCTGAAGCGGAGGCCAAGGCGTCCTTCACGCTCGCGCTTGGAAAAATCGGGAATGATCTCGAAGACGCGTTCGCCACGGTCCGCCTGGCTCACATTGAGGCGTTGAAGCCGAAGGGCGAGGTCATCATCGCGGAAGACGTTGTCGAAGAAGGCACCGTCCGGATCGAATCGTCCGAAGCGGTGACGAAGTAGTCAGCCATGAAACCCCTCCTCGCGATCCTCCAGGCCGCCCTCGCGGCGGCCGCCGTGCACGCGGTTGTCCTCGCTCTTCGCGGGGACAGCCGCCCGCCGGCCGCAGCGCTGCTCGACGAGCGCGCGGGGAGGATCGCCGCGGTGGAGGTGCAGTTCGCGCCGACCGCGGAGTTCGTCAGCCGGACCTGGATCGAGTTCTTTCGCGAGCTCCCGGCCGGCGTGAAGGTCTACGTCGCCGTTGAGAAGATCGAGCACTTCGAGATGTTCTCGAAGCTCACAGGCCGCGCCGCGACGCCCGTCGTGACCGGCCGCCCGATCACGACGTGGGCCCGCGATCGCTTCATCACGGGCGCCGCAGGCGCGATCATCGTCCCGCCGGAAACTCACTCGGCGGGCCCGGCGCGCAGCAACGACCGGCTCGTTCCGTACGAACTCGCCCGCGTTCTCGGCGTCCCCGTCCGCGTCGCACCGTTCCGCTTCGACGGCGGCGATTTCACCCGTGCCTACGGAAGAATCTTCTGCTCCAGCGCCTGGGCGGCCCGCAATCCCGAACTTCCGCTCGACCAGTTGCTCGCGATGGCCGAGAGCCTCTTCGGCGAACCGGTCGTCTACCTGCCCGGCGCCCCGAACCACCACGTCGGCATGATCTTCGCCCCGGTCGGCGACAACATGTTTGCCGTCGGTGATGTCAGGAAGGGCGTGCCCCTCGCACCGGCCGGGCTCGATGTTGATGACTCCGAAGAGACGGCCGCGAAGTTCGACACGGTCGCTGCTGCCATCGAGAAGGCCGGGTTCAAGGTGGTCCGCGTGCCGGTGGTTGTGACGAAGCGCGACTTCGTCTGGATGACCTTCACGAATGGGGTCTTCTCGGACAAGACCGTTTACCTCCCCGTTTATGGCGAAGCGGCGCTCGACGCAGCCGGGATCGATGCGTTCCGTTCGCTCGGGTTCGAGGTGAAGGCAGTGAATGTCGCGGCGACGTACGGGCACGGCGGGACGCTTCACTGCCTGGTGCATGTGCTGAAGCGGGATTGACGGGGAAGGGAAGGGTTGACCGCCGTGCCAGGTCAAACTAAGCTACGGCTTAGATGAACCCCATCGCGCTCCTCCGCTCCAGCCTCGGCCTCACCCAGCCGCACCTTGCCCGGCTTACGGGCGTCCACCCCATGACGGTCAGCAAGTGGGAGCGCGGGGTCCTCAAGCCCAACCCGCCCCAGCGCGCCGTCCTGAACGCGCTCAAGGCCGCCGCCGGCGGCCGCGCCCCCGCTTCTCCCGAAGCTGAAGAACTCGCCGCCTGGCTCAACCAGGCTTACATCGACGTCTCGGAGGTCAAAGGCATGAAGCTCAGCGCTTCCAACCAGTTTCGAGGAAAGATCGTCGGCCTGACCCTCGGGCCTGTGTCGGCGAAGATCGTGCTCGAGATCGCGCCGAAAGTCCGGATCACTTCGGTCATCACGAGCGACTCGGCGCGGAGGCTCGGGCTGAAGGTCGGGAAGAAGGCCGTCGCGATCATCAAGGCGACGGAAGTGATCGTGGGGGTGGACGCATGAATCCCCGCCTCCGGCCGGTCGTGCTCCTCGTCGCCCTGGCGGCGTGCTCGCGGCCGCTTCCGCGCGCCGTCCGCGTCGGCGCGGCCAGCTCGCTTCGCGAGGCGCTCATGCCCTCCGCCACCGGGTTCGATGCGCGAAACATTCCGGTGTCGGTCAACATGACCTTCGAAGCGTCGTCGACGTTGTCGCGCCAGGTCGAGGCGGGCGCCGAGTACGACGTGGTCCTCTGCGCGGACGCGGAGAGCCTCGACCGCCTCGGGAGTCGGGTCGTGGAGACCACGCGTCGCGTCTTCCTGACGAACCGGCTGGCGCTCCTCGGGCCGCAAGGCACCCTGGCGCTCGACGGCATCCCTGCGACAACGAAGGTCGCCATCGCGGGGCCGGAAGTTCCTGCCGGAAAGGCGTGGCGCAAATACCTGGAAGGCTCGGGCCGGCTGGCGGGACTCGAGGCCCGGTTCGTGATCGCCGATTCCGTCAGAGCAGCTCTCGCGCTGTTCGAGTCGGGCGCCGTCGACTACACGCTCGTGTACGCGACGGACGCAAAGGCCGCGAAGCGCGCGCACGCGGCCTGGACGCCGCCCGACGGTCCCGTCACGGAGTACGTCGCCGCGGTCGTCGCAGGGCGTGACTCCGCGGAAGCGCGCACCTTCGTCGGGTGGCTCGGCTCAGCCGGGTTCCAGGAAGACGCCCGGAAGCGCGGGTTCGGGATCCCCCCGAAATGACCCTTCCCGAAACCGCCGGCATCGCCCTTCTCACCCTGCGCGTCGCGCTCACGGCGACGCTCATCGCCGGGGTGCCGGCGCTGGCGCTCGGTTACGCACTCGCCCGATTCCGTTTCCCCGGCAAACCCCTCGTCCAGACGGTCGTCGCGCTTCCAATGGTCCTTCCACCGGTCGCGATCGGGCTCGCGCTCCTCGAGTGCCTGTCGCGCCGTTCGCCGTTCGGGCGCGCGTGCGAAGCGCTCTTCGGGCAGACGCTGCTCCTCACCTGGTGGGCCGCCGCGCTCGCTTCCGCCGTCGTGGCATTTCCTCTCATCACGCGCGCCGCGGAGCAGGCGTTCGCCGCGGTCCCCCTCCGCCTCGAACATGTGGCGCGGACGCTGGGGTGCTCCGGCCCCGGAGTGTTCCGCCGCATCTCCCTCCCGCTCGCCGCCCGCGGCCTCCTCTACGGAACGCTCTTCGGCTTTGCCCGCGCCCTCGGCGAATTCGGCGCAACCTCGATGGTCGCCGGGCGGATCCCGGGCGAAACCGAAACGCTCGCGCTCGCCATCTACGGGCGCATCGAAATGTTCCGCGAAGGAGAAGCCTGGATGCTCGCAGGCGTCTCGCTTCTCCTCGCGCTCGCCCCGACCGCGGCAGCCGAGATCTTCCTGCGAAGAGGCGAACGATGATCACCTTCGACCTGCGCGCGGAGTACCCGGGCTTCCGGCTCGAGGCCGCAGCGTCCTGGGCATCTCCGGCGACCGCACTGTTCGGGGCGAGCGGATCCGGGAAGACGACGATTCTGGAAGCGCTTGCGGGATTGCGCCCCGAGGTAAATGGGCGATTTGAGGCCGGGGGAATCCGGCTGGACGAGATGGAAGTCCATGACCGCGAAATCGGCTGGGTTCCGCAGGATGCGTCGCTTTTTCCGCACCTCACGACCCGCGGAAACATCGAGTTCGCCGGGCGGTCGAATGCCTCAGAGGCAGCCATTGACGCGCTGGAGCTTCGGCCCCTTCTCGACCGCCGCGCCACCGAACTCTCCGGCGGCGAACGTCAGCGCGTTGCCGTCGCGCGCGCGCTTGCGGCCGGACCGCGGCTGCTGCTCCTCGACGAACCTCTCGCCGCCGTGGATCGCCCGATGCGCGCCCGAATCCTCCCGTACCTCGCGAGGATTCCTGCCGAGTTGGGCATACCCATGCTCGTCGTCACCCACGACCCTCACGAGGTCCACGCCCTCGCTTCCCACGTCATCGTCCTCGACCGTGGCCGCGTCGCCGCCCAGGGTCACCCCCGCGACATCCTCGCGAGCCCCGCGGCGCTCGGTGTTCTCGAGGCTCTCGGCGCGGAGAACCTCTTCGAAGTGAAAGTCCTCGCGCGAGCGGGTGGGGTCCTCTCGCTGGGGACCGCGAAGGGGAGCCAGCTCGAGATGGCGGCGGTCGCCGGCTTTCCGGAGCCCTCGCGAGTGGCGGTGCGAGCCGAGGACATCATGCTCATGTCGTCGGAGCCTGGCCTCGTCTCCGCGCAGAACGTGATTCCCGCCGAGGTCGCGGCCATCGAGACGCTCGGCGAGCACATGTACGTCCGCCTCGTGGCCGGCGAAGAGCGCTGGGTCGCCAAGGTGACCGCGCGCGCCGTCGAAAAGCTGGAACTCGTCGCAGGGAAGCGCGCCTGGATGCTGGTGAAGGCACACGCTATCCACGCGTTCGACGCTGCGGGCGCCTGAGCAGCCGTTAGAATGCCCGCGTGCCTTTTCCCGCTTCGCCGCCGCGCCCCCGCTCCGGCCCTTCTGCCGCCTGGCTCTCGGTCGGCGTCGGCATCGTCGTTCTCGGCGCCGCTCTCGCCTATGCCTGGCACGTCGAGCAGGAAAACCAGGCGGCGCGCGAGAAGGCGAAAGACATCGTCATCCACGACCGGCCCCCGATCCACTACGGGAACGGCGACGAGGCCAGTTCCGTGCCCGCAAGGCTGCCGGTTGCCGCGCGCACGCCCGGCGACGCTTTCAGGGACGACCGCAAGGCCGCAGAAACACTGGCGGACCAGGGCGAGTTCGCCGCCGCCCTCGACGGCCTCAACCTCCTCGCCGCCCGGTTCCCGGGACGCGCTTCCGAAATAGATCCCGTTCGCACGGAAATCGAAGCTCTGGTGGAAGCGGCGTGTCAGGAAGCGGAGTCGCGGGCGCGGAAGGATCCGGTCAAGGGAGTGGACGCGCTCGACGAACTCGCGGGGCGCGTGCCCCCGGGGTCCGCGGCGAAGCTCGGTGCGATTCGCGACCAGCTGAAATTGACGGTGGCGCGCGAGATGTCGATGAAGCGGCTGACGGATGCCGACGTGTTCGAGAAGGAAGGGAAGCTTGAGGACGCCGTAATCGCGCTTCTCGAAGCCGCCCGCGGCCTTGCGGGCGATGCCCGCGACCGGGCGCTCGTGCGCGCGGCGCGGCTCGTGCAGCGCGCGCGCTACGACGGCGTCGTGCGGCCGGAGCGGCTTGCGTCGATCGGGCTGACAAAACTCGACGCCGTCGAGCGCGCGGTGGAAGCGGCCATTGCGGCGCCGGACGCGAAGGCATTCGAAGAGGCGATGCTGAAGCTGGCGTCCACGCCGGAGGCCGACGCGGAACTGGTCGCGGCTGTGATCCTGCGCGGCGGAACACCCGTGGACGCGCCGTCCGGCGAGCGCGTGTACGAGCACGAGGTCGCGGGGGCGGGAAAGCGCCGCTACGCCGTTTCCGTCCCGGACGGCGGCCTGCCGACGCGCTCGCGGCCGCTCGTGCTGCTGCTTCAGCCCGGCGTGAGCGCCCCCGAATTCGCCCGGGGCGTCGCACGCGGCTGGAGGCAGGCGCTCGGCGACGAGCCGATCGTCGCCGTCGCGATTCCCGACGAGGCCGCCGGCTGGGGCCCGAATCGACGCGGCGAGGACCATGTGCCGGCGATCCTCGCGGACTTGCGCAAGCGGCACCTTTACGATCCGGATCGCGTGATCCTCGCCGGCATCTCGGCAGGCGCGCACGGCGTCTGGTTCCAGGCGATGCGCTACGGCGACCGCTACTCGGCGCTCGTCGGGATCGCGGGAACGCCGTACTCCCCGATGTACGGCAATCACTGGCTCGACTGGATCTCCAACCTCCGCAACGCCCCCGCCCGGGCACTTGTCGGCGCGAAAGACGACGTCTTCCCGGTCGCGTACGCGCGTCGATTCGCGGACATCGCGAAAGACAAGAGCTGCCGCGTCGAGGTCATCGAATACGCCGAGCGTTCCCACGAGGGCGCCTCCATGGAAGACCAGCGCCTGTCGCTCGTGTGGGCGCTTCAGCAGAAGCGCGCGCCTCACCCGAAGAAGATCGCGTGGACGACGGACAACCTGGCGAATGCGCGATGCTCCTGGATCGAAATCGCCGGGATCGCGAAGGAGGCCGGCGAGCTGACCGTGAACTTTGTCGATGACTACGGCACGACCGTCGAGCGGCGGCGGATTTCAAAGGACTGCGCCCACGTGGATGCCGAAGATCTCGGGACGAGAATCGAAATTCGAACCGAACGCGTCGCCAGCCTTCGCATCTACTGGGACGGCGTGCCAAAGGACGTTCAGCCCGCCATGACCGTGGTGCTGAATGGCAAAGAAGCGTGGAAGGGGTTGCCGGAAGATCGCGGTGCGCGGTTCATGATCGAAGAGGTGCGGAGGACCGGGAGGCGCGACCGGGTGGTGTGGGGCGTGCTGGAAATCGCGATTCCCTGATGCGTTGCAAAAAAAACGCCCCGCCGTGAGGCGGGGCGTTCAGCTTGACTTCGGATTTGCTACTTCTTCGCGGCCTTCTCCGCCGCCGTGACGTCGGCCATCGCCTTGTCCGCTTCCTTCGCGACCGGCTGGCCTTTGAAACTCACCTGAACCGCCTTCAGCATCTCCTTCGCCTTCGCGAAGTCGCCGCTGTCCTTCAACTTCACCGCTTCTTCGATCTGTCCCTTCGCGAGCTCGACCTGCCGGTCCAGACCCGCCTGCGCCTTCTCAACCCAGCTCTTCGCAGCCGGATTCTTCCCCATGGTCTTCACGATGGCCGTATACGCCTCGACCGCTTCCTTCTGCTTTCCGTCGTTCGCCGCCTTGTCGCCCGCTTCGGTCTTCCCGAGCAGGAAGTCATACGCATCCTGGTCCAGCCCCGGGCCGCAGGCCTTCTCTGCTTCGGCCATCTTCTCGATCACCTGCTTCGAAGCCATGCCGCCCTGGTGCTTGCCGATCTCCTTGCCGTCCGGCATGCACCAGACCGTCGCCGGCGCGCCGAAGGATCCCTTGAAGTACAGCCCGCCCGCGCTCTGGTTGCAGGCGATGTGGTCCTCGCACTTGATCCCGGGATGGAGCTTGCACATCTCCTGGTCGCCGACCTTTTCCGTGCCGTGCATCGAATCCTTGCTGCAGTAAACGTTCACCCACCGCTTCGAGGCCGCCACGAAATCCTTATTCGCATAGACAGAACTGTCCATGCTCGTGCAGCCCCCTCAGTTGTCCTTGTGAAACGTCACGTGAATCGGAACGTTCCGTGCCTTCGCCTCCGCCAGCGCGTCTTCCCAGGTCCTGGCCCACTTGCACTCGGGGCCTTTCGCCAGGGCGGGAAGCGCGGTGAGCGCGAACGCGGCGGCGATCAAGCTCAATGTCCGCATGCGTCGAGTCTCCGTGAATGGGGTTGTCAGGAATACGCGGGAAGAGAATCGGAAATTCCCGCATTCCGTGGGGGGAGATTGTAGGGCAGCTCACCGGGGTGAAAGGAAGCGGAATCGCGCTTCATTGTTGACTCAAATGGAAAGGATTGGAGGGGCGCACGAGCCGTGAAATCCGGGAGTTGATATGATCGCCAGAGGGCTTTCCAGGCAGGAACCTTGACCAGCGACCGCACCGCCGCCGTCTCAGCCGTGTGCGTCCTCGGCATCGCCGCCGCGGCGCTGGCGCTGGTCTGGTCTCTCCGCGCGCCGGCGACGAAAAACTTTTCAGCAGACGAATCGGCGGGACAGGTTGTCAACCCTCCCCCCCGCGATCCAGTGGTCTCGCCGGCCCCGAAGACGCCCGGGCGTCTTGACAATCCGCTGCGAGCTGATCCCGAAGAGCTTCGTCTGCAGCAGGAACAGGAGTACGAGGAGAAGGTCGCGGCGGCCCGTGCACTCCTGGATGGCGGATCCTTTCGCGAGGCCGACTCCGCCGCTCGCTCGCTTCTCGAAAGGAGGCCGGACAGGATCGCTGAACTGACGGTGGTGCTCGGCGAAATCACGAAGCTTGCGCGAGCGGCGCTCGAAGAAGCGGTGTCGGCCGCGCGTCGTGAACCCGCGACCGCGCGAACCGTCCTCGGGTCTTTCGCGGTGCGTGCGCCCGAAGAAATCGCCGAGGAAGCCAGTCGCGAACTCGTGGAAATCGAAGACCAGCGCGCCGGCGAGGAAGCCGGGAAGAAGGCGGCGGAAGCGGCGAAGCTGGCCGGAGAAGGGAAGTTCCGGGAGGCGGCAGACGCGCTGGATGCCGCGGCGACAGGGCTGCCGGAAAGCGAGTCGGCGGGAGTCAAGGCGCGGGCGGAGTTCTGGCGCCGGCTGGCGCGTTATGCAGGGACGATGGATGCGGCGGACCTGCTCCAGGTCGAAGCGGCGACGCTGGAAGCGGTCGAGCCTCTGGTCGAAGAGTTCCTGAGTGTCGAGGACCCCGACAAGCGCAACGCGATCTCGCAGAAGCTGCAGGCAATGGAGGAGGTGACCCCCGCTCTCGTCGGCGCGGTCCTCCTGCGGGGCGGCAAATTCCACGAGATTGCGCCGCGCGATTACGTCGAGACGTACCAGCTCCCCGACGGCGAAAAGCGCGAGATCTGCATCAGCGTCCCCGAGGACTACAAGCCCGACCGGCTCTGGCCGGTCTTCATGAATCTCCACGGCACGAACGCCACCATCGACTACTGCCGCCAGTACGCGCCGTACCTTCGCCGCTGGGCCCGCGGGCGCTTCATCGTCGCCCAGCCCGCCAGCGCGCGCAAATCCGGGTGGGGCCCGATGAAGATCGGCGAACAGCAGGGTCCCGCGGCGCTTCAGTACCTCCGCGCGAAATTTCCGATCGACCCCGACCGGGTCTGGCTCGCCGGGCAGTCGATGGGCGCGCACGGGACGTGGCACCAGGCGATGCGGCACGGGGACCTGTACGCGGCGTACCTGCCGAAGGCGGGATCGCCGTATGGGGCTTACGGAAAGAACTGGAAGGACTACCTCGACAACCTGCGGATGTCGCCGAGCTACTTCATCCACGGCGCTCTCGACCCGATATTCCCGATCAAGACCCCGCGCGCCTTCGCAGAGATCGCGAAGGACCAGAAACTCAACGTCGAATACCACGAGTTCGCCGACAGCGGCCACGAAGGCGCGCCCGACGACGAGATCCTCAAGTCGTTCGAATGGGCGACCGACAAGATCCGCACGCCCTACCCGAAGAAATTCGCCTGGACCGCCGACTACATCGATGCCGCGCGCTTCTCGTGGGTCGAGGTTACGCGGCTGGACGCGGGCGTGAAGTGCGACAACGTCCAGTTTCTCGACCAGGAAAAGCAGCCGGTGGAATCGCGTTCCGTGATGAGCGAGCCGGCGCGCTTCAGCGTCGAGGTCAAGGGCCAGACGATCGAGTTGAAGACGAAAAACATCTCGAAGATCCGGGTCCTGTGGAATCCTGCCGTGGTGGATTTGACGAAGGAAGTCGTCGTGAAGTCGAACGGAAAGTCGAAGTGGAAGGGAGTGCCGGAGGTGAGCATCCGCAAGATGCTGGACGAGGCCAGGAAGACAGGCCGGCGGGACGTGGTTTTTTACGGCGGAGTGGAGATCGACGCACCCTAGCGAACTGGAGAACTCGATGGCCGCCAAGAAGCCCGAGCCCGGCTCCATCACCTGGTTTGACCTCACGGTGAGGGACGCCCCGCGCCTGCGCGACTTCTACCGCAAAGTCGCGGGCTGGAAGTCCGTCGGCCTCGACATGGGTGGTTACCAGGACTTCTGCATGAACATGCCGAAGTCCGGCAAGACCGTCGCCGGGATCTGCCATGCGCGCGGCGGGAACCGTGGCCTCCCGGCCCAGTGGCTGCTCTACATCAATGTCCCGAGCCTGAAGAAGGCGATTGCGACCGCGAGGAAGAATGGCGGCAAGGTCGTCCACGGCCCCCGGAACATGGGAGGGAAAATGGCCGTGATCCGCGATCCCGCCGGCGCCGTCTGCGCGCTCTTCGAGCAGCCGAAATAAAAACATGAACACCATCCGCGCGCTTCTCGCGTCCGCCGCACTTATCGCCGCCGCTCGCGCGGAAGACGCCATCGATCCCCGCGTCAAGGAGGCCGACGAAATCCTCCGCGACGAAGCTGACGCCCTTCACGGCGGAACTCCCGCGGATGTGGACCGGCTCACGCGCGCCGCCATTGCCCGCGCCTATCGCTTTCTCGGCACGCTCGCCCCTGAAAACACCGTCGTCATCGTTGGCGCTTCCGACGGCAAGACCCTGTTCATCGCCGCCGGCCGCGGCCGCCCCGACGGCGCCTTCATTGCGCTCATGACCGAGTCGCTCGCCGAGAACGTCCGCATCCGCGCGGGCGACGCAGCCGACGGGGGATTCGCCGGGGACGTTCTTCGCCTGGCGTGGAAGGACTCGACCACGGAGATGTCCGGCGAAAAAACGAAGGATGTCGCCGACGACCGGGCGCTCGTGAAGGGGAAGGACTGGCTTCTCGAATTGAGAAGGGGCCAGCCGGCCGCCGGCGGCGAACCCGAGGGACAGTCGCCCGGAGACCAGGGGAAGGAAGTCCAGGCCTGGGAGAAAAAGCGCGGCGAATTGAAAATCTCGTGGGGCAAGTCCTCCGACGAGGCGCTTCAGAAGATCGGCCTCGATCTCCAGAAAACCGCGCCGCGCGGCCCGCTCGCGATCGTCACGTACTCGGGATTCGGGATGGACCGCATGCTCGTCGTCGCCGGCGGCAATGGCTGCCCGCGCGACCCGCACGGCATGTCGATCGAGGTCGTCGAGCCCGGCTACCGCAACGTGCTCGTCATCGCAGGCAACCCGCATGGCAGCGGAAAACCCGGAGTCGCCAAGGGACCACCCGGCGCGGTTCTGGTCCAGGGCAGGGAAGACGCCGACGGTCGCGCCGCGGCGGCTATCGCCGTGGTCCGGTCGTTCGCGGAAGCGGCCTCAAAAAAGGACCGCACGGCGATGGGGGCGCTTCTGGCCTCGACCTGCACGAAGGAATTCGCCCCCTACCTCAAGGGCGACGCGCCCGACGAAGCGTGGGCCAGCGCCTTCGAGATCTTTGCGACTCTCAAACCCGGCGCCGCTTCCGTAGACAGCGGTCTCGCCGACGTCGAAGTCGAGTTCCTGCAGCGAGGGAGGACCGTGAGGGAGACGATGCGGCTGGTTCTCGAGGACGGCGCCTGGAAAATCCAGGACATGTAACCCGGGCCCCATGGCCACCGCCGCCCCATCCTCGACTTTCTCCCGGTGGACGCGCGACGTCCTGTGGTCCGAGACCGTTCACCGCTTCTACGCGGCCCGAATACCGGACATGCCTGACTGCGTCGCCGACGCCGAGATTCGCCCCGCCACCGCCGCCGACGCTTCTCAAATCGCCATCGCCTTCCCCCACGTTCCGTTCGACCAGCGCCTCGCCCTCGGTGACCTCTGCTGGGTCGCGTACATCGGCGGTCGCCTCGCGCACCAGACCTGGACCTCGACGACGCGCGCCTTCATCCCGCAGGTCCGCTACGAGCGCCGCCTCGCCCCCGACGAAGTCTATTTCTACGACTGCGTCACCGTCCCGGACATGCGCGGCCGAGGCCTGTACCCCGCCGCCGTCGTGATGAGCGCAAGGCGCCACTTGCCGCTCGGCCGCACTCGCGCGGTGCTTGGAATCCTGCGCGACAACGAGCCGTCGATCCGGGGGGCCGCGAAGGCGGGGTTCGTCGCGGAATTCGACCACGTGTTCCGGAAGTGCCTGGGACTCTGCTGGCAGAAGGAAGTCAAGCTGGATCACAGTGCGAGTTGAATGCACCAATCGTTACGGGCCGGAGGTTCTGAGCGCATTAGGTGGACGCCCGGAGTTGCGATACCGTTCCGAACGACGAAGGGTAGAATCTGTGGATGCCCAGGCCCCTGGTGTTGGCTCTGCTTCTTCCGCTGGCAGCCGCGGGCTGCCGCGCCGCGGAACGGCACGCACCGATTGCCGCATCCGCCGTAGATCCCGGTTCGGGCCGCAGTACGAATCGTTCCCCGACCTCCAGTCAGTCGGCGCTTGAGCGCTACGATCTCGCGAAGACGGCAATGGAAGCGAAGCGGTTCGGGCTGGCCCTTGAACTCCTCGACGAGGCTCGCCGACTCGATCCTTCAATTGTGGAGATCCCGGAACTACACGAGAAAATCATGCGCCTCAGGCTCAACGAGAGCCGCCAAAGGGCGAGCGGGCTCCGCAACGACTGGGGAACCTCGATCCAGGTACAACTCGCGCAACTCCGGGTCGAACTCAGCCAGCAGATGCAGGAGATCTCCACACTTCTGGAGCGGGGGGAATGGCCCGAAGCAGAGAAGAAGCTTGAGCTCGCCGCCGCGCGCGCGGCCCGAGTTCCCCAGCTTGCAGCGGAAGCGACCCAGGGCAGGGTGATGACCGAGTGGCGAGAGCGCGGCACTCGGGCGATGTCCAACGGCGACTTTGACGCGGCCTCAATCGCCTTCGAGTTCGCGTTCGAAGGTTGGGCCGGCGAAACTGATTCCGCGGGGCGACTGTCAAGGCAGGTAACGCGTCTCCAGGCAGAGTCGTGCAGGTTCCTGGGCGACGAGCCCCGACCCGATCCCGCGTCGGCGAGCCAGGACCGGCAGGCTCACTCCACCTCTTTGCGGAAGAGCTTCCCGCGCTCGCAGCGCTTCGCATTCGAGCCGGCGAGCCATGCCACCAGGCATCGGGTCGCCGAGCTCGTCAGGTCCGTCGCCCGTGCGCGCATATTTTCCATGGAGCGTGGAGAGGCCGAGTCCGATCTGGATCTGGCGCTGTGGATCGAGCCTGACGCAGCCGCGACGCTTCGTCTTCGATCCGCGCTTCGGTCGCTTCAAGATTGGGAGCCGCTATGCGCGTCCGACGAATGGAATGCACGGGTTCAGCGCGCCGTTTCCAGCGTGCTTCGCCTTGATCGAATGGCCCGGCGCGCAGAAGGGTGCGGGGATTTCGAGGCAGCGGCCTACCTCCACGACGAGATAGCCATTCAGCTGCGGTGGATGCCGTACGAACCGCAGCTTGAGGAGCGCAGCCAACAGGCGAAGGTTTCCGCAGCGCGCTGCCGCCGGCAGGCCCAGGCCGCCCTTCGCTAATCGGGGTCCTGTCTCAAATTGAATGCCGCGCTGCGCCCCGCGCCCTCAATTTCCCCCTTTTCCCTTGACCCGAATCCGCTTCTCCCTATACTCCTCCCTCCCCAAAGTTTGGGACCCGTCCGGAAGGCCGCCGGAATGACGGCGTGCAGCTACGGACGTGGCGCCGCCTGAGACCCGAAGGCAGGGCTTCAGGCGAGGCGCCCTTTTCGTCGTTTTACGGTCGGGTTCAGAAACGGAAGAGGAACGGGACATGGCAGTCGAAGCGGTGAAAGCGGCGGCCCCTGCGGCGGCCGGAACGGCGGCGGACTCTGACCGCGGCCGGCGGAAAGTGGTGATCGGGATCGTCACTTCAACAAAGATGATGAAGACGATCGCGGTCTCCGCGGACCGTGTGGTGAAGCACGGGAAGTACGAGAAGCAGCTCACGCGGCAGACGGTGTACAAGGCGCACGACGAGAAGAGCGAGGTGAAGCTGGGGGACCTCGTGGAGATCGTCGAGACGCGGCCGCTTTCGAAGACGAAGAGATGGCGGCTGGTGCGCGTGGTGCGCAAGTCGCAGCTGGCGACGGTGACGGGCGCGATGGACACGGCGGACGTGAGCAAGGCGAAGGGCGGGCAGAAGGGGAAGAAGAAGGGCGAGAAGCCGGCCGCGGCGGTTCCCGCGAAGGCTGAGGCGCCCGCCAAGGGTAAGGAGAAGTAGCCATGATTTTGATGAAGACGAAACTGGACTGCGCGGACAACACGGGGGCGAAGATCGTCCAGTGCATCAAGGTGCTGGGCGGGACGAGGCGCCGGTACGCGCACATTGCGGACGTCGTGATCGGGTCGGCGAAGAAGGTGACGCCGGGCGGCGGAGTGAAGCAGGGCGAGATCGTGAAGGGCGTGGTCGTGCGGACGGTGCGCCCTCTCGGACGCGCGGACGGCAGCTATGTCCGCTTCGACAAGAACGCAATCGTGCTGCTGGATGCCGAACTGAATCCCCGCGGGACGCGCATTTTCGGCGCGGTACCGAGAGAGTTGCGTGCGAAGTTCATGAAGATCATTTCGCTGGCGGCGGAGGTCGTCTAATGAGCCACATCCTGAAGAACGATCGCGTGAAGTTGCTTGCGGGGGTGGACTCCGACAAGGAGCCGTCCCGCGTGGTGAAGATCATCGGCGGCAAGGGGATGGCCCTTGTACAGGGCCGGAACATGGTGTGGAAGCACCTGCGCCGGTCGCAGGACTATCCGCACGGGGCGCGGGTGCAGAAGGAAGCGCCGATCCCGATGTCGAAGCTTATGGTGATCTGTCCCGCCTGTTCGAAGCCGACGCGCGTGAAGTACCTGGTGACGGAAAAAGCGAAGACGCGCATTTGCGCGAAGTGCAAGAAACCGCTGGGCGAGGGCAAGTAGCCATGGCGAGACTCCTGGAGAAGTACCAGAAGGAAATCGTGCCGAAGCTGAAGGAAAAGCTCGGCGTGGACAACGTGCTGGCGATCCCGAGGGTCGCGAAGATCACGCTGAACATGGGCGTGGGTTCGGCGATCGAGAACAAGAACCGGATCGAGCACGCGGTGCGCGACATGGAAGTCATCGCGGGCCAGAAGCCGATCGTGACGCGTTCGAAGAAAGCGGTCGCCGGCTTCAAGCTGCGCGAGGACCTTGCCATCGGCGTCAAGGTGACGCTTCGCGGCAAGCGGATGTACGAGTTCCTCGACCGCCTGATCGCGGTCGTGCTTCCCCGCATCAAGGACTTCCGAGGCCTGCCGAAGAAATCGTTCGACGGGCGCGGGAACTATTCCTTCGGCATTCACGAGCAGATCACGTTTCCCGAGGTGAACCTCGAGAACGTGGAGTTCACGCAAGGGATGGACGTCACGCTGACGATCACAGGCAACGACGACGCCGCCTCCGCCGAGCTCCTGACGCACTTCGGCTTTCCCTTCCGGCAGCAGAAATAGAGGAACACCGATGCCTCCGTTGACCTGGCGACTGAAGCAGCAGAAACCGCAGAAGTTCAAGGTGCGCGCCTACAACCGCTGCATGATCTGCGGCCGCCGGCGCGGGTTCTACCGCAAGTTCCAGATCTGCCGTATCTGCTTCCGGGAGCTTGCCTCGAAAGGCGAGATTCCCGGTGTCAAGAAAGCCAGCTGGTAAAGGAACAACCATGACGACCGATCCTGTTGCCGACCTCCTGACGCGCATCCGCAACGCCAACCTCGCGAAGCACGCGAGCTGCGACGTGCCGGCCTCGAAGCTGAAGGTGGCGGTGCTCGAGGTGCTGAAGCGCGAAGGCTACATCGAGGACTTTTCGAAGCTCAAGACGGGTCCGCAGGGGGTCCTGCGGATCAAGCTGAAGTACAGCTTCGGCGGCGAGAAGGCGCTCAAGCACATCGAGCGCATCTCCAAGCCGGGCTGCCGGATTTACAGGGGAGTGAACGATTTCGGCAAGGTGCTCGACGGCCTGGGCATCCAGATCATCTCGACGCCGAAGGGCGTGAAGTCGGACAAGGAAGCAAAGAAGGCGAACATGGGCGGAGAAGTCCTGGCTAGGGTCTGGTAAATGGTGAGACAGCTTGATTCGGTGGGTCGCGTCCGAAGGGCGCGACCCGCCGAATCAAGCGTGTCGAACCGGTAGGCAGGGAGAAAACCATGTCCAGAATCGGCAGGAAACCCGTCGAGATCCCGGCCGGCGTGAAGGTCGCGGTGAATGGTGCCGCGATCCGCGTCGAGGGTCCGAAGGGAAAGCTCGAGTGGAAGATGCACCCGAACGTCACCGTCAAGGTGGACGGCGCGAAGGTCGTCTGCGGCCGTGCGGGGGATTCCAAGTTTGACAAGGCGCTTCATGGCCTCACGCGGGCCACGATCAACAACATGGTCGCGGGCGTCGTGAAGCCTTTCGAGAAGACGCTCGACATTTCGGGCGTCGGCTACAACGTGAAGCTGGTGGCGAAGGAGCTTCACCTTTCGGTGGGGTTCAGCCACCTGGTGAAACTGCCGATCCCGGACGGGTTGACGGTGACGTGCCCGTCCGCGACGCGCATCAACGTCCTGGGCGCGGACAAGCACATGGTCGGGCAGTTCGCGGCAAACGTCCGGTTTGTGCGGCCCGTGGAGCCGTACAACCTGAAGGGAATCAAGTACTCCGACGAAATCGTTAAGAAGAAGCAGGGCAAGACCTTCGTCTCTGGCGGCTAGTCGTAAGCGCCTGACGGGGCGGCCTGCAAAAAGGAAACCGACATGTTGCATCACCAGAAGGTCAAGTTCAGGGCGGATCGGCGCGCGCGCCGGGTCCGCAAGAAAGTGAACGGAACTCCGGAACGGCCGAGGCTTTCGGTGCACCGGACGCTGGCGCATCTCTACGTGCAGGTGATCGACGACCTGGCCGGGAAGACGTTGGCGGCGGCCTCGACGACGGAGAAAGACTTCCGTACGAAGACCGGTTACGGCGGCAACCGCAAGGCCGCCGACGCGATCGGACAGCTGATCGCCGAGCGCGCGAAGTCGAAGGGTGTCGTGAAGGTCGTGTTCGACCGGGGAGGCTTCCAGTATCACGGCCGCGTGAAGGCCGTGGCGGACGCCGCCCGTAAAGCCGGACTGCAGTTCTAACCCGTACCAAGGAAACCAGGTCACGCATGGCACGCCCGAACCGCGACAGAAACGCCGAAAAAGCCGAATCCAACGAGATCGTCGTGAAAGTGAAGCGCTGCGCCAAGGTGATGAAGGGCGGCAAGCGCTTCTCGTTCGCGGCGCTCGTCGTGGTCGGGGACCGCAAGGGCAACGTGGGCTTCGGCCATGGCAAGGCGAAGGAAGTCCCGTTTGCCGTGGAGAAGGCGATCAAGGATGCGCGCAAGAACATGATCAACGTGCCGGTCGTGAGGACCACGATCCCGCACACGATCAAGGCGAAGTCGTGCGCTTCGATCGTCATGCTCCGCCCGGCGTGTCCCGGAACCGGAATCATCGCGGGCGCGCCCGTCCGTGCGGTCATGGAGCTGGCCGGCGTGAAGGACATCCTGACGAAAGTATTCGGGTCCACCAACCCGACGAACGTGGTCAAGGCCGTGTTCGAGGGGCTTCGGCTGCTCCGTTCCAAGAAGGGCGTCGAGGCCGAGAGAGGAGTCGCCGTCGTATGAACCTGACCCAGGCTCACACCATCCACGTCGACCGGAAGAAGGACAAGCGGGTCGGACGCGGCCTCGGCTCCGGCAAGGGCAAGACCTGCGGCCGCGGCGGCAAGGGCCAGAGCGCCCGCTCCGGCTGGCACTCCAAGTACTACTTCGAGGGCGGCCAGATGCCCCTCGTCCGCAAGCTGCCGAAGCGCGGCTTCTCGAATTTCACGTTCCGCAAGGTCTACGCGACGCTGAACCTGCGCGATCTCGTGGGGCACGACACGGCGAAACCGTTCGACCCGGCCCGGTTGCTGGCGGAAGGACTTGTGAACTCGATCCAGGACGGAATCAAGATCCTGGGCGAAGGCGAGCTGAAGGGGCCCGTGACGATCAAGGCGCACCGCTTCTCGAAGTCGGCGATGGAGAAGATCACGAAGGCGGGCGGGAAGTTCGAATGGATTGACGCGCAGCCCGGCCCGGAGAAGAAGTACGTCAAGCCGGCCGGACCGAAGCACGAGAAGCCGAAGAGAGCCTCCGGGAAACCGGAGAAGAAGGAGAAGGTCGCGAAGCCCGCAGGGGCGCCGCAAGCCGGCAAGCCGGGAGGATTCCCGCCGAAGGAGAAGAAGGCGGAAGGCCATAAACCCGAGGGCGGCAAGCCCCCGGGCGGAAAGAAGGAGTAGCCGAGGTAACCCGTGAGCCGATTCTTCGAAGTCATCAGGAACATCTTTTCGATCCCGGAACTCCGGAGAAGGGTGCTCTTTACCTTCGGAATCCTGGCCGCGTTCCGCTTCGGCTCGTACGTCCCGCTTCTCGGAGTGGACCTGAAGGTCCTGGCGACGCTGATGAAGGGTTCCGACGACCCCAGCGCGGCGGGGCGACTCCTGGGATGGTTGAGCGTGTTTTCCGGCGGCGCCTTCAGCAACATGTCGATCCTGTCGCTGGGCATCATGCCGTACATCAGCGCGAGCATCATTTTCCAGCTTCTGACCAAAGTCGTGCCGAGGCTGGAGGCCATCGCGAAAGAAGGGCCCAGCGGGACGCGGAAAATCGCCAACTGGACGCGCCTGTCGACGATCCCGATCTGTCTTGTACAGGCGGTGTTCCTCGTGAAGTACCTGGGCTCGTCCCAGGGGAACCAGATGGGCGGCGGTGTGCTCGTCCCCGACCCCGGGTTCTTCAGCTTCTACATCCCCGGCGTCCTCGCCCTGCTGGCGGGCACGATGATCGTCATGTGGCTCGGCGACCAGATCACCGAGCACGGCATCGGGAACGGCGCTTCAGTCCTCATCATGACCGGCATCGTCGGCCGCATGCCGCAGGCGTACATGGAGATCCAGGCGCAGATCAAGACGGGCGGGATGGGCATCGAGACCCCGATCATCCTGGCGCTGCTCTACACGCTGGTCGTCGTCGCGATCGTTTTCACCACGCAGGCGCAGCGGCGTATCCCGGTGCAGCATGCGAAGCACATGAAGGGTCGCCGGATGTACGGCGGCCAGAAGCATTACCTGCCGCTCAAGGTGAACCAGGCGGGCGTCATGCCCGTGATCTTCGCCTCGTCGATCATGGTGCTCCCCAACATGCTTTGCACTGCGGTCGGCTGGCAGACAGGGAAGGACATCTTCAGCCGGTACGGCTTCATCTATTCGACGATGTACGTCACCCTCGTGTTCTTCTTCACGTTCTTCTGGACGGCGCTTTTCTTCCAGCCGACCGAGATGGCGAACAACCTGAAGGAATACGGGTCGTTCGTGCCGGGGATCCGGCCGGGACGCAAAACGGCCGAGCACCTGGAGCACGTCATGACGCGCGTCACGCTGGTCGGCGCCACGTTCCTCTGCCTCATCGCCCTGCTTCCCGACCTCGCCGCCCAGCTCCTTAACGTCGACCGGATCATCACTTCGTTCCTGGGCGGCACCGGCATCCTGATCGTGGTCGGCGTCGGGATGGACATGATGCAGAAAATCGAAAGCTACCTCTTGATGCGGCAGTACGAAGGCTTCATGAAGAAAGGCCGCATTCGCGGGAGGCGGTGATGAACCTGGTGTTCCTCGGACCGCCCGGCGTCGGCAAGGGGACGCAGGCGGCGCAAGTCGCGCGCGAGATGACCCTCGCGCACGTGGCGACGGGGGACATCCTGAGGGCTGCGGTGAAGGAAGGGACGAAGACGGGGCTGGAAGCGAAGACTTACATGGACGCGGGCAACCTGGTTCCGGACGAGGTGGTGAACCGGCTGGTCCGCGAGAGGCTGGAGAGGAAAGACGCGGAGGCTGGCGTGCTGTTCGACGGCTACCCGCGGACGGGAGTCCAGGCGGTCTCGCTGGACGGCACGATGAAGGTGCTGGGCCGGCGGATCGCGCTGGTGTTCGATTTCCAGGCGCCGGACGCCGTCCTGGTGGAGAGGATCAGCGGGCGTCGGACGTGCGGGAAGTGCCAGGCGGCGTATCACGTGAAGTTCCGGCCGTCGGGGAAGGGCGAGTTGTGTGAGAAGTGCGGCGGGACGCTCGTTCAGCGTTCCGACGACAAGCCGGAGACGGTGAAAGCGAGACTCGAGGTCTACAGGAAAGACACGGCAGGCGTGGGCGAACACTACAGAAAAACAGGGACGTACGCGGCGATCGACGCGAACCGGCCGATCGAGGCGATTTCCGCGGACGTGCTCGGCAGGGCAAAGAGACTGTTGTGAGCATCATCCTCAAGAGTCCGCGTGAGATCGAAAAGATGCGCGCGGCGGGCAAGGTCGCGGCCGGAACGCTCGCACTTGCGGCGAGCTTGATCAAGCCTGGAGTGACAACTGGAGAGCTGGACGCGGAGATCGAGAAATACATCCGATCGTTCGGAGGCGTTCCGACGTTCAAGGGGTACAGGAATTTCCCCGCGTCGGCGTGCATTTCCGTCAACGAGGAGGTAGTTCACGGGATTCCCGGCCCGCGGGCGCTGAAGGAGGGGGACATCGTGACCGTCGATGTCGGCGTCACCCTCGACGGATATATCGGCGATACCGCGTGGACGTGGCCCGTCGGACGGATCTCGACCAAGGCCCAGCGGCTGCTCAAGGCGACGAAGGACGCTCTCTTCCTCGCCATCGAACAGGTCCGCGCCGGCCGCCGCCTGTCGGAGGTTTCGCGCGCCGTGCAGAACTACGCGGAATCGAACGGTTATACCGTGGTCCGGAAGTTTGCGGGGCACGGGCTGGGAAGGGACCTGCACGAGGAACCGCAGGTCCCGAACTACGTGGACGCGCTGACGCGGGGGAACGACCCGCTCATGAAGGAAGGCCTGGTGATCGCGATCGAGCCGATGCTGAACGTCGGCCATTACGACGTGACGACCCTGAAAGACAACTGGACCGTGGTGACGAAGGACGGCGAGCTGTCCGCCCACTTCGAGCACACCATCGCCGTGACGGCGAACGGGCCCGACATCCTGACCGTGGCGTAGACAAGGAACGACGGAGAGAAAGGTACTAATGGCGAAGGAAGAACCCATCCGTGTGGAAGCAACCGTCAAGGAAGCGCTTCCAAACGCGATGTTCCGGATCATGCTGAAGGGCACGAACCACGAGGTTCTGGCCCACATCAGCGGGAAGATGCGCATGAACTACATCAAGATCCTGCCTGGGGACAAGGTCACGGTGGAGATGAGTCCTTACGACCTGTCGAAGGGGCGGATCGTGTACAGGGAGCACTAGCCATGAAGGTCAGAGCGAGCGTGAAGCGGATTTGCGAAGGTTGCCAGATCATCAAGCGCCGGGGAATCGTGCGTGTGATCTGCTCCCGGGACGCCAAGCACAAACAGAAGCAGGGATAACAGGAGAACGCGATGCCCCGTATTGCCGGCGTTGACGTGCCGATGGACAAGCCGATTTCGATCGGCCTGGGGTACATCTACGGGATCGGCGACACCCTCGCGATGAAAATCCTGAAGGATGTCGGGATCGACCCGGGGATCCGCACGAAGAACCTGTCCGAAGAGCAGCTCGCGCGGCTGAACGCGATCATCGACAAGAACTACGCCGTCGAGGGGGCCCTTCGCAGGCAGATCGCCCAGAACATCCAGCGGCTGAAGGACATCAACTGCTACCGCGGGCTCCGGCACCGCCGCGGCCTGCCCGTGCGGGGCCAGAGGACGCGGTCAAACGCGCGGACCCGCAAGGGGCCGAGGAAGACGGTCGCGGGCAAGAAGTCCGTGAAGGGGCTGGGTTAAGGACACTGCCCGGCGCGAGCCGGGCTTCACAGAGGAACGGGAAACAGAATGGCCGACGAAAAGAAGGAAAAGAAGGAAGAGAAGAAGGACGAGAAGCCGGCCGCGGCGCCCAAGCGCCGCAAGGTCAAGCGCGTCGTCCAGAAGGCGATCGCGCACGTCTACGCTTCCTTCAACAACACCCACGTCACCATCACCGACCTCGAAGGC
>JBBTCT010000005.1:0-5702 GCA_038060895.1 Planctomycetota bacterium | reverse complement strand
AAGCTCGTCCCGCGGGCCGTCGCCCACATCCAGTCCACCTTCAACAACACGATCATCACGATCACCGATCCGAAGGGCGAGACGCTCTGCTGGGCCTCGGCCGGGACGATCGGCTACAAGGGATCGCGCAAGTCCACGCCCTTCGCCGCCCAGAAAGCCGCCGAGTCCGCGGCCGAAAAGGCATCGAAGTTCGGCGTGAAGGAAATCGACGTGCACGTCAAGGGCCCGGGCAGCGGCCGCGAATCGGCGATCCGCGCGCTTCAGGCTTCAGGCCTCGACATCAAGACGATCGAGGACTGCACGCCGCTGCCTCACAACGGCTGTCGTGCGCGCAAGAAGCGTCGCGTGTGATCGGGAGTCGAAGTAACCGGTTCGATTAGGCGAGGATGATCATGGCCAGGATGCGACTGAGGAAAGTGGCGACGAGCCGTCGCGAAGGGGTGAACCTTCACCTCAAGGGCGGCCGGTACGAGAACATGGACTTCGGGGGCGAGAAGCCTCCGGGCGTCCACGCCGACCGCCGGACGCGGTCGACGGACTACGGGATCCACTTGCGCGAGAAGCAGAAGTGCAAGCGGTGGTATGGGGTGCTGGAGAAGCAGTTCCGCAGGTACTTCGACGAAGCGCTGGCGATGCCGGGGAACACGGGGCAGAACCTCCTGATTCTCCTGGAGAGCCGTCTGGACAACGTCGTGTACCGGCTGGGCTTCACTCCGACGCGGGCCATGGCGCGGCAGATGATCGTTCACTGCCACGTGCTGGTGGACGGGAAGCGCGTTTCGATTCCGTCCTGGTCGGTGAAGGCGGGAACGACGGTGACCTTCGCTCCGCGTGAGGGTTCGCAGAAGCTGGCGAAGACCGGGCTGGATGCGCCGAAGACGGATTTCATGCCTTCGTGGCTTCAGAGGAACGACGCCCCGATGGGTGGGACGGTGGTGGCGCGGCCGACCCGCGAGGAAGTGCCAATTGCGATCAAGGAACAGCTGATCGTCGAGTTCTGCTCCAAATAGGAGATAACGATGCGCGTTCGCTGGAAAGACTTTGAACTGCCCACGAGGGTGGTGGTGGACGAAAAGACGCTCACCAGCACGTTCGGGACGTTCATTGCGGAGCCGTTCGAACGGGGTTACGGGATCACGATCGGCAACAGCCTGCGCCGCGTGCTTCTGTCCTCGATCGAGGGCGCTGCGGTGACGAGCGTGAAGATCAAGGGCGTGTCGCACGAATTCTCGACGATCAAGGGTGTAGTCGAGGACGTGACGGACATCGTGCTTTCGCTGAAGAAGCTCGTCGTGCGCCTCGAGACCGAGGGGCCGCGGACGCTTCGCATCGAAAAGCACGAAAAGGGCGAGGTCCGGGCTTCGGACATCGCCGCGGACCCGCAGGTGACGGTCGTGAACCCGGACATGCACATCGCGACGCTGACGGAGGACGTTGACTTCGTCGTCGAGCTGGGCGTGCGCAAGGGCCGCGGCTACGTGACCTCGGACGAGAACGAGAAGGAAGACCGGGAGCTGGGCGTGGTCTCGGTCGACTCGATCTTCTCGCCGGTGCGGCGCGTGAAGTACCGCGTCGAGAACACGCGCGTCGGCAAGCTGACGAACTACGACAAGCTCGTGCTCGACGTCTGGACGAACGGCACGGTGTCGCCGGAACTGGCGCTCGTCGAGGCCTCCAAGATCCTCCGCAAGCACCTCAACCCGTTCGTGCAGTACTTCGAGCTTGGCCGCGAACTGCAGATGAACGAAAAGAAGGAAGAAGAAGCCCGGAAGCGCGAGAAGTACATGGAAGAGCTGAAGCAGAAGCTCCAGATGAGCGTCAGCGAGCTTGACCTGTCCGTGCGCGCGTCCAACTGCCTGACTTCCGAGAACATCCAGACGATCGGCGAGCTGGTCGTCCGGTCGGAGCCCGACCTCCTCAAGGTGAGGAACTTCGGCAAGACGTCGCTGAAGGAGGTGAAGAAGAAGCTTTCCGACATGGGGCTCTCGCTCGGGATGGATCTCGAGACGATCCTCGGCAGCCAGGGAGTGGACAAAGATGCGACATAGGTATGTAGGGAGGAAACTTGGCCGCGGACGTCCGCATCGCGAGGCGATGCGGCGCCAGACCGTCAGCGCCCTTTTCCTCCATGAACGAATCATCACCACGATCGAGCGTGCGAAGGAGTTCCGCATCTTTGCCGACCGGATCATCACGATCGGGAAGAACTACCAGAAGGCGAAAGAGGGCGGACAGAAGATCCATTTCCTCCGGCAGGCGCACCGTCACCTCCAGAACGAGGAGATGGCCAGGAAGGTCTGCACCGAGATCGCCCTGCGCTTCATGGAGCGCCCCGGCGGCTACACCCGCGTTCTCAAGCTGGGCGGGTCGCGCTGGAGCGACAATGCGAAGTATGCAGCGACCCGGCTGGGAGACGGGGGCGAGCGCGCCATTCTCGAGCTGGTCGTGAAGGCGGACAAGCCGGAGGAAGCGCCGGAGCCCGCGGCAAAAGCCGTGAAGAAGACGAAGTCGGTGGCCACCGTGAAGGAAAAGAAGGGGAAGGAAGCGGCGGCCGGCACGTAGGGAATCGGACGAGTGAACAAACCCGGGACCCCAGGTCCCGGGTTTTTTTGTACTCGTGAAGTCAGGGTTCAACGGAGTCGGGACATGGGAGTCGGGATCGTGTCGGACACGCACGACAACGCGGACGCTGTCCAAGAAGCGATTCGCATCCTGCGCCAGCGCGGCGTCGAGGACGTGATCCACTGCGGCGACGTCACCTCGGCGTCCACGCTGGACCTCTTCAGCGGCTTCCGGATCCGGGTCTGCCTGGGAAACAACGACTCCGCGCGCGAGCTGGCGGCCGCGGCCGAGCGGATCGGCGGTACCTACGCGGAGCGGCTGGACGTGAGTATTGCCGGGAAGAGGTTTTTCGTGGCGCATGGGGACCGCGGGGGACCGCTGGATAAGGCGGTCAACTCGGGGGACTTCGATTACGTGCTGTACGGGCACCTGCACCGCAGGGACGACCGGCGCTTCGGGCGGACGCGGCTGATCAACCCGGGGGCGCTCTATCGCGCGGCCGAGTACACGTTCGCGCTTCTGGACCCGGCGACGGACCTGCTGGAGTCGATCGAGGTCAGGAAACGCCTGTAGTCCGCGCTTCAGCGAATGCCTCCAGCGACCGGGGGGTTGCGTCTGCCGCCACGGCTTCCGCGAGGCGTGCCGCGACGGCAGGGGCGAACTTGAATCCGTGGCCGGAGAAGAGCCAGGCGCAGAAGAGGCCGGGGGCGATCTGATCGACGACGGGGTTGCCGTCGAGGCGGTTGACGTCGTAGATCGTGGCGGCGCCGGAAGGGATCGCGTGCGCCAGGCTGCCGAAGCGGTTGCGAGCGGCGCGTTCGGCAAGCGGATAGCGGTCGCAGCGCGGGTCCAGGTCGTCGGGGCGGCGGAGGGTTGCCGGCTCGGCGGCGAGGTTGGCGGCGAAGAGGCCTGCGCCGCGTCGGCGGAAGTAGGCGCCGCCTGCGACGTCGCAGACGACAGGGTGGGGGCCCGGGAGGCCGCCGAGGAACGAGGTCCGGACGCGGGCGACGCGAAGGGTGTGGCGGCGAAGCGGAAAGGGGAGGAGGGCGGCGGTCCAGGCGCCGGCCGCAAGAATGAGGGATCCGCAGGCGACCGGACCGGCCGGCGTCTCCACGCTCCAACCGCTTCCGGTATGGCGAACGCGGGTGGCGGGGCGGCCGAAATGGAAAGTCGCGCCGCGGGCCCGGGCGGCGCGGGCCAGGTCCCGCGCGGCGCCCGAGGGCTCGCGCATGTAGCCTGAGTCGCGCTCCCAGAGGCCGCGCAGGCCGCGGGAGCGCATGAACGGAAAACGGCGGGCGAGTTCGGGGCTGCCGAGCGTTTCGAAGGCCGTGGTGCCGCCGGCGCGCAGGTTGGCCGCGAACAGGTCGATGGCGTCAACTCGCGGTGGGAGGTGGATGATTGAGAGCCCCCGGGCGGAAGCCGGGGGCGCGACGACGACCGTCCCGCAGCGGTCGTGTTCCGCTTCCGGATCGCGGAGTCCCGTGAAGGCGCTCCATCGGTTCCAGGCGAGTTCGAGCGACTCGCGGGAGAGAGCGGAGAGCCGGGGGTCGCCGTAGAACTGCCGCGTGCAGGCTCCGGAGCGGCGGGTCGGCCCCGCGGCCGGCTCGGATTCGCGCTCGAGGACCGCGACGCGCAGGCGGCGGGCGGAGAGCGCGTGGGCGATCGCGCAGCCGTAGATTCCGGCGCCGACGACGGCAACGTCGGCCGTGCGCCTCACTTGGCCGCGCGACGGAGAAGGCGACGGATCCCCGCAGGCGAAGGACGCTTCACGACGCCTTCCTCCGTGATGATCGCCGTGACGAGCGCGGCGGGCGTCACGTCGAACGCCGGATTCCAGGCGCCGACGCCGCGCGCCGCGATCCGCCGCCCGAAGGGCGCCAGCACTTCGCTGGCGTCGCGCTGCTCGATGTGAATCCCTTTGCCGGTCGGCGTCGCGGGGTCGAAGGTCGAGATCGGGGCGGCGACGAAGAAGGGAATCCCGTGCGCGCGCGCGGCCAGCGCCAGCCCGTACGTGCCGACCTTGTTCGCGACATCCCCGTTCGCCGCGATCCGGTCGGCGCCGACAATCACGCTGCGAACCCGGCCCGAAGCGATCAATCCGGCGGCCGCGCCATCGACCAGGAGAGTCACGTCCACCCCGGCTCGCGAAAGCTCCCAGGCGGTGAGGCGCGCGCCCTGGAGAAGCGGCCGCGTTTCCGTCGCGAAAACCCAGATTTTCCGGCGGCGTGCCAGCGCTTCGTAGATCCCCGAGAGCGCCGTCCCCGCGCCCCCGGTCGCGAGTGAACCCGCGTTGCAGTGCGTCAGTACGGGGTCGCGCAGGAGCAGAAGCGCGTACCGCCCGATGCGCGCGCAGGCGGAGCGGTCCTCTGCGTGGATTCGCATCGCTTCGACGAGCAGCGCGCGCGGGTTCAGGGTCTGGAGGCGCAGCATCCGCTTCACCGCCCACGGGAGATTCACGGCGGTCGGCCGGGCGGCGATGAGCCGATCTCCCGCGCGGGCGAGGTCCTTCAGCGTCCGGCAGCCCCGCGCCGCCAGGATCATCCCGTAGGCAGCGGCAATCCCGATGAGCGGCGCACCGCGGACCTGAAGCCTGCGAATCGCATCGATGACCGCGCGCGGATTCCGGCACACCCGCCACTTCACGCGTCCCGGAAGTTCCGTCTGGTCGAGGACCCGAAGAATCCCGCGCGTTCCGCCCGTCCAGCGCACGCCAGGCGGCGGCAGCTTCGGGGCGCCCACGTTACTTCTTCGGCGCTGCCTTCGCCGCCGGCTTGGCGGCAGGCTTCTTCGCTTCCGGTGCCTTCGGCTTGGCAGTCTTCGGCGCCACGGGCATCTTCAGGCCGCAATGGCGGAAGAGCTGGGCGACCGCGGGAGTGGCCAGGGCGCCTTTGTTGATCCAGGAGGTCATGCGATCCGTGGCGACCTTGACCTTCGCCTTGGGGTCGTGGATGTAAGGGTCGTAGGAGCCGAGCAGGTCGATGTAGCGCCCATCGCGGCGGGTCTGTGCGTCGTAGACGGCGATGCGGTAGTGCGGGCGGTTCTTGCGACCGCAGCGGGACAGGCGGATTCGGACGGCCATGCGTGCTCCTGTTTGGATGGTGAATTCGGGCCGGGGATGGTAGCGGGAGGACGGGGCTTTC
>JBBTCT010000004.1:0-27825 GCA_038060895.1 Planctomycetota bacterium | reverse complement strand
ATCCCCATCCCGCCGTCACCCCATCCCCGGCCGTTTTTCCCCCACCCCCGTCAAACCTCGGTTAGCCTCCCTCCATGCATCTGACCGGCGATTCTCGCGGCCTGACCGTCCAGGCGACCTGCAAGCTCAACCTCTTTCTTGAAATCGTCGGCAAGCGCCCCGATGGCTTTCACGAGCTTGAGTCCGTCTTCCACGAGCTGGATTTCGGGGATGAGCTGACCTTCGAACGCGCGCCCGAACTGTCGCTTGTTGTGAAGGGCGACGGCGCGCCTCCCGGCGAGGAAAACCTCGTCCTGAAAGCCGCCCGCCTCTTCGCTTCAGAAATAAAAACATCGGCAGGCGCGCGCATCACCCTCACCAAGCGCGTCCCCTCCGGCGCCGGCCTCGGCGGCGGTTCCGCCGACGCCGCCGCAACCCTCCTCGCCCTGGACCGCCTCTGGAACCTCGCCACACCTCGCGCCATGCTTCACTCCCTCGCCGCCCGCCTCGGCTCGGACGTCAACTTCTTCCTCGAGGGCGGAACCGCCCTCTGCACCGGCCGCGGCGAGATCGTCACCCCGCTTCCCGCGCACCCGCCGCTCCACTTCGCCCTCCTCGCTCCCCCCTTCCCCACCCTCACCGCCGACGTCTATCGCCGCTTCACCTTTGACTTGAACGCCCCGCGCCGCTCTTCTAATATTCTCATCAGCCGGCTTCCCGCCGGGACGCCGGCTGCCCTTGAGGGAGGGCTCCTTAACCGCCTCGAACCCGCCGCGCTCGCCGCGGAGCCGCGCCTCGTGCGCGTCCTCGCCACAGCCCAGCGGATCGGGCCTTCCGGTGCCAGGGTGACCGGGAGCGGATCGACGGTCTTTATGCCGGTTTCGTCCCGCGCGGAAGCGGAAAAACTCGCGTCGGACCCGGAGCTGTCCCTTCTCGGCCGTGTGATTCCGGCTTCGAGCGCTCGGTAGCGCGAACCGCCGTCGAAAGGGATGGACACCATGCAGATCACCGAGGTGCGGGTCAAGCTCGTCAGCCGTCCGAACGACAAGTTGCGCGGGTTCTGCTCGATCACGCTCGAGAACGCGCTCGTCATCCGGGACATCAAGATCATCGACGGCTCACGCGGCCCGTTCGTCGCGATGCCGTCAAGGAAACTCACCGATCGCTGCCCCAAGTGCGGCGGCAAGAACCACCTGCGCGCGAGCTTCTGCAACGACTGCGGCGGGCGGCTGCCGGCGAAGCGGAAGATCGTGACGGAGGAGGGGCGGCAGAAGCTGTACGCGGACGTCGCGCACCCGATTCATGCGGCGGGGCGCGAAGAGCTGGCGGGTGCGATTCTCAAAGCGTTCGGCGAGGAACTCGAGAAGTCGAAGCTGCCGGGTTACAAGCCCGTCGAGCTCTTCGGCGACGACGAAGCGTTCGAGGAGGACGATTACGCGTCAGCGAAGACCGACTCGCGGCCGCCAAAAGTGGACGCTTCGGTGTCGTAGGAAGGCGGCCCGACGACCCGCCCTGCGGCGGATTTGGCATAATCAGCCGCATGTCCCTCCTCCGGAAGCTGCCGCAAGTCAACGCGTTGCTCGAGTCCAGCGAGGCAAACGCGCTCTCGAAAACCCACGGCCGCGAATTGGTCACGGAAGCCGTTCGCGGGGTCATCGACGGGCTGCGAGCGCAGATCAAGTCGAGCGAGAACGGCGTCTCCGAGGAGGCCCTGACCGCGCCGGCCATCCTCGCCCGCGCCGGGGCGATCCTCGCGGGCGCTTCGCGTCCCGGCCTGCGCCGCGTGATCAACGCGACAGGGATTATCCTGCACACGGGCCTTGGCCGCGCCGTGATGCCGAAGGCGGCGCTCGACGCGCTGGTCTCGGAGAACCGCGGGTACAACCTGCTGGAGGTGGACCTCGAGACGTCGGAGCGCGCGCACCGCGAGCGCCACGTCGCGAAACTTGTCGAGCGCCTGACCGGCGCGCCCGCCGCGACCGTCGTGAACAACAACGCCGCGGCGACGATGCTTTGCCTGGCGGCGCTCGCTGCCGGGAAGGAAGTCATTGTCTCGCGTGGCCAGCTCGTCGAGATCGGCGGGGCCTTCCGCGTGCCGGACGTCATGAAAATGTCGGGATGCAAGATGGTCGAAGTCGGAACCACGAACAAGACGCGCATCGCGGATTACGAAAAGGCGATCACGCCCGAAACGGCGCTTCTCATGCGCGTCCACCGGAGCAACTTCGCGGTCGTCGGATTCGTGGAAGAGCCGTCCCTGGAAGAACTGGTCGCGCTCGCGAAGAAACACAACCTGCGCGTCATGGACGACATCGGAAGCGGCGCGCTTCTCGACGTCGCGAAGTACGGCATCGCGCCCGAACCGATGATCGCCGCCTCCGTCGCGCAAGGCGCGGACCTCGCCTGCATCTCAGGAGACAAGCTTCTTGGCGGACCGCAGGCCGGGATGATCGCCGGCAAGCTCGAACCCGTGGCTCTCTGCCGCAGGCATCCGCTCTTCCGCGCCGTCCGCCCCGACAAGCTGCAGCTTGTCGCGCTCGAAGCGACGCTCCGGCTCTATCTCAATCCGGACACGGTCGAGGACGCCGTGCCGACGCTTCGCATGATGAACCTGAAGCTGGGGGAGATCGAGAAGCGCGCCACGGTGATGTCGCGCGCGCTGGTGAAGGCGAAGATCGACTCCGAGGTCTGGGACGAGGAGTCGCAGATCGGCGGCGGATCGACGCCGGGGCAGAACCTCAAGACGAAGGTCGTCGCGGTGGATCCGGGCTCGCGCGGCGCCGACGTGCTGATTACGCGCCTGCGCCTCGGCGAGCCTCCCGTTTTCGCGCGCGTGCACAAGGGCCGCGTGCTGCTCGATCCGCGAACGATGCAGGACGGCGAGGACGAGGAAGCCGTGGCCGCGATCGTCGCGGCGTTCAGGTAACCTCCTATTTCGCCGGGGGACCGACGCCTTTCAGGCCGGTCGTGACGTGGAGTTTCCCGTCGGCGCCGACGATCATCGCTTCAACTCCCTCCATCTTCTCGGCGAGCGCAATCCCCTTTTCCGGCCCGAGCACGAACAGCCCGACGGCGAGCGCGTCGGCGAACGCGAGGACGGGCGCGACGACGGTCACGCTCTGGCAACCGTCGGCGGGATAGCCGGTGCGGGGGTCGATGATGTGGCTGTAGCGTTTGCCGTCCTTGATGAAGAACCGCTCGTAGTCGCCCGACGTCCCGATCGCCGCGTTGCTGACGGGGATGACCGCGACGAACTCGTCTTTCACGCGCGGGTGGTTGATGTAGACCTTCCAGGGCTCACCACTTTTCTGCCCGATGAGCATCAGGTCGCCGCTCATGTCGACCATGGCGTCCTTGATTCCGTGCGCGCGGATTTTTTCCATCGCGCGGTCCCCCGCATATCCCGGCGCGATGGCGCCCAGCCCGATTCGCATTCCGGGTTTCGTCAGGAAGACAGTGGATTCCTTCTCGTCCACGACGATTCCCTTCCACCCGACGTTGACCAGCGAAGCGCGCACCTCTTCGGGCGTCGGGATTTTCGGGTCGGGTGCACGCCAGTTCCAGAGCTTCCCCGCCCCCGCGAACGAGATGTCGAACGCTCCTTCGGTCAGCTCGCTCAGCTCGAGCGATTTCTGCACCAGGAACAGGAGCTCCGGCGGCACTTTCACCGGCTTCAACCCCGCAGCCTTGTTGATGTCCATCAGCGGGCTGTCCGGCTTCCAGTCCGTCATCATCACGTCGAGGCGTTCGATCTCTGCCCGGGCGTCCGCGACCGCCGCGTCGCAGGCCGCCTGGTCCGGGCCGTACACCTCGATCCCGGCGCTGCTCCCCATCAGCGTCCCCTTCCACACCGCGCTCGCCGGCCCCTTCGAGGGCGGGGCGGGAGCCGGCGCGGGGTGAGGGGCCCGGTCGCAGCCCGCGAGGACCGCGACCAGAAGCGCCCACTTCTTCATTTGAGTTTCTCCGGGGGTTTCGATCCGCGATAGACGATGGCGCCGCCCTTGTCCACCAGGATGCAGGTCGGGCTCGCCTGGATGCCGAATGCCCGGCTCACCGCGCCCTCGTCCAGCAGCACAGGATAGGTCATTCCGGTCTGCGCGCGGCAGCGTTCCATCGCCTCCTTCGTGTCCCCCGTCGCGATCGCGATCACCGCATGCGTCCGGGCGATCTCGTTCAGCCGCGGGACTTCCTTCCGGCACGCCGGACACCACGAAGTCATGAAAACGAGCAGCACGGGCTTGTCGGCCCACAGGTCGGAACTTTTCACGGAAGCGCCGTCCAGCCCCGAAAGTTCGAAGGCCGGGGCCGGAGTGGCGGGCGGCTGTGAAGCGCACCCCGCGATGGCGGCCAGCAGCAGGAGTTTTTTCATCAGAACCTCACCATGACGCCGAACGTGACGCTGTAGGAATCCAGGAAATCGCTTCGGATCGAGTAGTCCGCTCCGAGCTCGAACTCCGTGTCGATGCCGAAGATCTTGACGTGCGGAGTCACGAGCTTGAGGCCGAACGTGTGGCTGTCGAACGCATCGAGATCGCTGTCCTGGGTCCGGTGTTTCGGGAGGCTGGACGCAGACGTGTCCACGAATTGGTCCACCTCGGTCTGGCCATGGAAGCGGTACCACGGCTGGACGATCAGGACGCCGGGAATGGCCTCCCAGAACGCGCGCACCTCGAGGTTGAAGGCCAGCGCGCCCCAGTCGTCGGCGTAGACACCGATCCCCGGTTCGACGGCGAGGTCGTCAAGAAGCAAGTGCCGGACTCTCCCGAAAAGATTGTGTCTCATTCGTGAGCTTGGAAGCACTTCTTCGTACTCCTTGCCCCGGATGAAGACGGAGTTGTAGGGGGTCGCGAGGAACCCGCGCTGGATCGTCAGGTCGTAATTGAGCGTCATCTGCGTTCGTCGCCCGAGGACGTGCGTCCACCCGAGCCCCAGGCTGTACGAATTCCGCGACTCGGTCCCGTCTTCGCTTCCGTCGAACTTGATGATGTCCAGCGTGTCGAAGAATGCGGACGCCTTGATCAGGAAGGTGTCGTTTTTGTCGGGTGTGTCATAAATGAAGCGGGCGTTGATGCCTCGGGACTTGTAGTCATATTCGGTGGAGGTCGAGACACCGATTCCCGTCTTGACCTGGTCGCTCCACGCGTAGAACAACCCGCCCTCCGCGCCGAAGAACTTGTCCCCCGACGCGCCGGACTGCGTCCCCGGGAGGAAGCGGTACTTCTTGTCCACGGAGGCGGCCGTGATGATGTCCGCCTGCAGTTTCAGGTTCAGAGACAGTTTTTCGCCCAGTCCGAGGCCGAGGAGGATCTGGGGTTCGAGCACCGTCATGTCCTCCTTGAGATTGGGATTCCCCTCGCCGTCTTTCTGCTTGTAGAAATTGAATGCGAAGCGGAGATAGCTTCGCGACGTTTCGGCTTCGATTCTTTTGGCCGGGGCCTCCGCTTCAGCCGGCTTCTCCTGGGCCCGTGCGAGGGCGGGGAGAAGGATGAGAGCGAGGATCAGTTTCCGCATCCGCAGCCGCCTCCCGCGGAGTGACCGGGCCTTCCGCCGCTGACTTCGCGGGAGAAGTTGACCTTGTTCTGGTACGAGATCTCGAGCTCGTTGGGGTCGAACTGCATGATCCGGCGGTCCAGGTCCTTCTTCTCGTAGTAGGGGATGTTCGAACACCCCGCGAGCGCGAGAACGAGGCAGGCGAACGGAATGCGAAGGGCTTTTCTCATAGGTGCAGACTCCAGGAGCAGGAACGAGGGGAGGACGAGAAGCGCGGCGAGGATGAAAGCGGCGTTGAGCGACAGGGTGTCGGCTGTCCAACCCATGAGGGGGACGACCGCGAGGAGGGCGCAGCCCTCGAACATCGAGCGGAAGGAAATGGCCGTGGCGCGGGCGGAGGGCGGCGCGTGGGCATTGAGCGCGGAGCCGAAGGCGGGAAGCGACACGCCGTGGGCGAACTTCAGCAGGAAGACGGCGGCGACGCCGATCCACGGGGCGGAGCCGCCCATGAGGGCGAATCCCACGGCGCTCGCGGCGGCGACGAAGCCGAGCGGACCCGGAAGCCGGTGCGAGAAGCGGGCGCCGGCCGCGGTGGCGAGCTGGAGGAGGACGTAGAGCGCGCCGAACGCAACCAGGGGGATGCCGGCCGACCTGAAAAACGGTTGCTGCAGCTGAAGCGCGGCCACGTGGACGGCGCCGAGGATTCCGGCGAAGGCCAGGGTCCGGGCAAGGCCGGCGGAGGGGCGCGGAACCGGAGAGGCAGCCCGCTTCAGCACGGGGCGCGGCGGCTCAACGAACGTCAGCGCGACGCCGCCGGCCGCCGCCAGGACGGCGAGACGGAGGGTGTAGACCCAGCCGAAGCCGGCGAAAGCGAGGGCACCTCCCGCGACGGAAGCGATCGCGGTCGAGACGCAGCTCCAGAAGGAAACGCGCCCGAAGACGCGGCCGAACGCCGCGGGGCCTTCCCATTCATACACGAGCGCCTGTTCCGCGCCGGCGCTGAACGCGACGGCCGCGCCGCCCAGCATCGCCGACGCCAGGAAACTGTCCGAGAAGAGGAGGGCGACGGACAGCGCTTCGAGCCCGACGCGCACGAGAATCGCGGGCTTGCGGCCGAATCGGTCGGCGAAGAGGCCCGAGGGAACGTCGCACACCATTTTGGACGCGGCGAAGGCCAGCGTCAGGAGCAGGAGGTCGCCGTAGTCCAAGCCGCGGGACAAATAAAACAGGGCGAACACCGGGGTCTGGCAGGTGAACGCGACCAGCGACCGATAGGTCAGGAATCTTGCGCGCATCGTGGAAGGAATTCTGCGCTTGCGCGGATGATGCTGAAGTGAAGCGGAAATGAGAAGTTGGTGAACGGGATCAGGTTTCAGCGAAAGCGGATTTCCGTTAACGCGCAGCCCTGCCAGCCCGTCTCCTGCACAACCCGCTATCGAGGAGGAAATCATGAAATCGAACCGCGTTCTCTGGGCGCTCACCGTCTTCAACCTCGGGTGTCTCGCGTACCAGGCGGCGCCGAGCCAGAAAGCCCACGCGGAGGACGACGCGCCGATGCTCCGCGGGCGCGGGCTCGAGATCGTGGATGACCAGGGGCGGCTTCGGGTCCAGATGAAAGTCGAGCCGGCGAACGCGACGTACAAGATGCCCGATGGCACGACGGGCTATCCCGAGACGGTGATTTTCCGGCTGATCACCCCCGACGGAAAACCGCGCGTGAAGCTGACGACCTCCGTCGACGGCTCGGGCCTCATGCTCCTCGGCGACTCCGACACGACGCACACGATCCTGCAGGCCGACGGCAAGGAGACGTCCCTGAAGCTGCGGAACAACGAGGAGACGCAGAAGGTGCTCAAACCCTGAGGTAGAGTAGGCCCCCCGCATGGCCCTCCTTTCCCTCTCCGAAGTGTCCCTGACCCATGGAGGCCCCCGCATCCTCGACGGGGTGTCGCTTCAGATCGACGAGGGCGAGCGGCTGGGAATGCTTGGCCGCAACGCCTCGGGCAAATCGACATTGATGGCGGTGCTCGCGGGAGAACTCGAGCCCGAGTCCGGCGACGTCATGCGGCGGCAGGGGCTCACGGTGGCGCGTCTCCCGCAGGAAGTTCCGCGCGGGATGCAGGGCACGGTGTTCGACACGGTCGCGGCGGCGGTACCGCGGGGCGAAGATGAGTGGCGCACGAAGGAGCGGCTCGCGCGCCTGTTAGACGGGCTGCGGCTCGATCCGGGCGCCGATGTGGCCGCGCTCTCAGCGGGACTGTCGCGCCGCGTGCTCCTCGCGCGCGCGCTTGCGGCCTCGCCCGACCTGCTGCTCCTCGACGAACCCACGAACCACCTCGACGTCGAGAGCATCGAATGGCTCGAAGCCCACCTGCTCGAACGCCGGGCGGCGACGCTCTTCGTGACGCACGACCGCGCCTTCCTTCGCCGCCTCGCGACCCGCATCCTCGAAATCGACCGCGGGCAGCTCACTTCGTGGCCCGGCGACTACGCGAACTACCTTCGGCGCCAGGAAGAGAGGGCCGTGGACGAAGCCCAGCGTCACGCTCGGGCCGACAGGAAGCTCGCGAAGGAAGAGGTCTGGGCGCTCAAGAACGTGAAGGCCCAGCGCAACCGGAATTACTCGCGGGTCGCGGATCTCGAGCGCCTGCGGCAGGAGCGGCGCGACCGCCGCGACAAGACGGGCTCCGTCCGGCTCGGCGTGGCCGAAGCGGAACGCTCGGGGCATCTGGTATTCGAGGCGAAGGGGCTTACCGCGGGACACGGGAAGACGCCGGTCGTCCGCAATCTCGACCTCGTCGTGACGCGCGGCGACCGGCTCGGCTTCGTCGGGCCCAACGGAAGCGGCAAAACGACGCTCGTCCGCACGCTGCTCGGCGACCTGCCGGCGCTCGCGGGAACGGTGCGGCGCGGGGGCAACCTGGAGCCGATCTGGTTCGACCCGCTGAATGCGTCCCTGGATCCCGACGCGACCCTCGAGGAGAGCATCACCGTCGGGACAACCTTCGTGGAACTCGACGGCCGGACGCGCCACGTGAAATCCTACCTCGCCGACTTCCTGTTCGATTCGGACGACGCGCGCAAACCCGTGAGCGTCCTTTCCGGAGGCGAACGCGCGCGGCTGCTCCTCGCCCGGCTGTTCGCGAGGCCCAGCAATCTCATGGTGCTCGACGAACCGACGAACGACCTCGACGCCGAGACGATGGATGTCCTCGAGAACGCGCTCCAGGCCTACAGCGGCACCGTCCTCGTCGTCAGCCACGACCGCGACTTCCTCGACCAGGTCGTCACCGGCCTCGTCGTCTTCGACGGGCACGGCGGCGTCCGCGAAGTCGTCGGGGGGTGGAGTGAGTGGGACAGGATCCGTTCCGAGGAGGCCGCCCGCGTGCGGCCGGCTGCGCCGGCGCCCAAACCCGCCTCCGATCATCGGGCGACGATCCGTGATCGCCGCGAAGTCGAACGGCTCGAGAAGAAGATCGACGCGCTCGAGAAGGAGAAGAAGGCGCTGCATGAAGCCATGGAGAAACCGGACTTTTGGACGGGACCGAAGGAGCCGAGGGATCAGGTGCAGGCGAGAGTGGCCGATGTTGATCGCGAGATTGCGGCGGCGTTTGAGAGGTGGAGCGCCCTTCAGGAATAGAAGTCTCTCCTTTGGGCCTTATCTGCGCGGATCAGCGAAGATCGCGTTTTATCTGCGCGAACGTCGTTGTCGAGTTGAAGCGCGCTATATGACCGAAGGCGTACCCGTCGGCGCAAACCCCGGGATTGAGCTCAAGGAAATGCGTCGCGCAGATAAAACGCGATCCTCGCTGATACGCGCAGATTCACCCGCTGCGTGGCAGGCGGTAGACTCCAAGACTCGGCTGTTCCCTTCCATGCCCACACAGTCCAGGAGACATCCTTGCGCTCTCAAATCTTCCTCGCTTCCGCCCTGACCGTCGCAGTCCTTTCCACGGTCAATCTGGCACAGGCCGAAGACCAGCCGCTCCCGACCGACCCCGCGCTCGTCACAGGCCAGCTCGACAACGGCCTGCGTTACATCGTGCGCAAGCACGCGGTCCCGCCCGGGCGCGCGGTCGTCTGGATTCACATCAGCAGCGGCTCGCTGAACGAAACCGACCGCCAGCGCGGCATTGCCCACTACCTCGAGCACATGGCGTTCAACGGGTCGGAAAACTTCAAGCCCGGCTCCGTCGTGCCGTTCTTCCAATCGCTGGGCATGACGTTCGGCCGCGACCAGAACGCCTTCACGAACATGGAACAGACCGCGTACCAGCTCTCCCTGCCGGATGCGAAGCCGGAGACGCTCGACAAGGGCCTGCTGTTTTTCGCGGACGTCCTGTTCCGACTCCTGCTGACGAAGGAAGAAATCGACGCGGAGCGGCAGATCATCCAGGAAGAGCGCCGGCGCAGCCTGTCCGCGCGCCAGCGCACCAGCGACTACGTCATGCAGCACATTGCTCCCGGGTCGCTCTTCGGCGAGCGCGACACCATCGGCACCGAGGCCACGATCAACGGATTCACGCAGCAGGACTTCCGCGACTACTACGGCAAGTGGTACACGGCCTCCAACGCGACCGTGATGGTGGTCGCGGACGCCGACCCGGCCATCGTCGTCAAGGCGATCAAGGACAAGTTCGGCGCCGCGCCGAAGAAGGACCGGCCGGCCGACCAGTCGCCGGGGGTGAAGGCGTACGAGAAGAGCTTCGCCGTCGTCGCCAGCGACGCAGAACTGACCGCCGAGGACATCCGCATCATGCGCCTCGAACCGGCGCGGCCTCCCGCAACCACGCTGGCTCTCTATCGCGATGCCCTGGTCGTCCGCGTCGGCGAGAGCGCCCTCAACCGGCGGCTCGAAGCGAAGATCTCGCGCGGCGGAACCAGCTACCTGATCGGCCGGATTTCCAGCGGCAACGACGCCTCCACCCTGTTCAGCACCGAACTGTCCGGCCGCGCCGCGCCCGGCAAGTGGAAGGCGGCGCTTCAGGAACTGGCCCTCGAACTGCAGCGGGCGCGCGCATTCGGATTTACGGCAGGCGAGCTGGGGGCCGTGAAGAAGCAGATCCTTTCCGACGCGGAGCGCGAAGCAGAAACCGTATCGACCGTGTCCGCGAGTTCGCACATCAGCCGCATGAACGGCTCCATCGAGTCCGGCCAGCCGATCCTTTCGCCCGCACAGCGCCTCGACCTGCTGGGGCAGATGCTGCCGTCCATCACCGTGGAGGAAGTCGCAAAGCGGTTCGCAGCCGAGTTCGACCCCGCGGCCGTGGCGTTCGTCGCAGTGCTGCCCACCAGCGCAGACGTCCCGACCGAAAGCCAGCTCCTCGAAATCGGGACCGCCGCCCTCGCCGTCAAACCCACGCAGGATGTCGAAATCGCGCTCGCGACGAAACTGCTGCCCGAACTTCCCAAGCCGGGCGAGGTCAAGGAACTGGAAGAACACGCGGCCAGCAAAGTCTGGTCGGCCTGGCTGAGCAACAACGCGCGCGTGCACTACCGCTTCATGGACTACCGCAAGAACGAAGCCACCGTCACGATCACGCTGATCGGCGGCGACCTCCTCGAATCCGCCGGCAATCGCGGCATCACGCAGGCCGCCCAGCTCGCCTGGTCCCGCGCGGCCACAAAGGGACTCACTTCGACCGACGTCCGCGCGCTCATGACCGGCAGGAAAGTCGAAGTGCGCGGAAGCGGCGGCGGCGGCGGGGGGCGGGGCCGGGGCGGGCGCGGCGGCGGAGGTGGCGGTTCGCCGGGCGCGGTCTCGCTCACCATTTCAGGAAGCCCCGAGGATTTCGAAACCGGCTTTCAGCTAGCCTACCTCCTGCTCACGCAGCCGCGGATCGAGGAAGCCTCCTTCACGCAGTTCCAGTCCACGGTGAAGGGCCTCATCCAGGAGTCGATGAACTCCCCGTCCGGGCTCGGCGCGCGCATCGCCACGTCGCTGGCCTTCCCCGACGACGAAGCCCGCACGAAACCGGTCACCTGCGAGAACATCGACGCGCTGACGCTCGCCGCTTCACAGGCCTGGCTGGAGAAGCTCATCAAGGAGTCCCCGATCGAGATCGCGATCGTCGGCGACATCCCGAAGGATCGCGCGCTCGAACTCGCCGCGCGCTACCTCGGTTCCCTCCCGCCCAGGCCGCGCGTCAGCCCCGAAACTCTCCTGCCGGTCCGTTCGCTGAAGCGGCCGGCGGGGCCGCGCACTTCCGAGCAGACGCTCGACACGCCCACGAAGCAGGCGTACGTGATGTCCGGCTTCTACGGCGCCGACCAGTCCAACCGCGACGACGTCCGCGCGTTGAGCATGGCGTCCCGAATCCTCTCTACCCGCATGACGACCGAGGTGCGCGAGAAGGCGCAGCTGGTGTACAGCATCGGGGCGTCGTCACGCGCCGCGACGACCTGGCCCGGCTTCGGCATTTTCTCCGCCAGCGCGCCGACCGAGCCCACCAAGACCGGAGCGCTCGTCGAAAAACTCGCGTCCATGTACGCCGAATTCGCGAAGAACGGCCCCACGGACGAGGAACTCGACATCGCGAAAAAGCAGATGGCCAACACGTTCGACGAACAGATGAAGGAGCCCGCCACCTGGTCCGGCCGCCTCGACACCCTGACGTACCAAGGCACACGCCTCGACGACATCGTGGGAGAGCCGGCTGCGTTTCAGGCACTGACGGCGAAACAGGTGAAGGAGACCTTCGCGAAGTACTACGACCCGAAGAATGCCATCGTCGTGGTGGTCAAGCCGACGGCCGGAGGATCCGGCAAGTGACGGGAAAGCTCCCCGAAAAGCAGAAGAATAACCCGCTTCACGGCATCACCCTCGAGCGGATGATCGTGGACCTCGTGAACCAGTTCGGCTGGGAGCGCCTGGGGCGGAAAATCCGGATCAAGTGCTTCACGGACAACCCGAGCGTCAGTTCCAGCCTGAAGTTTCTGCGGCGGACGCCGTGGGCGAGGGCGAAAGTTGAAGAGATGTACCGGGTAACCAGGAACGATGTGGCGGGCGATTAGCCAGCAACGGGAGATTCCGATGCCCTCATGGCCCGACCGCCATCCCCAGAACGCCCCCGGCGCGTTCTACGTCGACTCCCAGTGCACGGACTGCAGCCTTTGCCAGGACACGGAGCCCACGGTCTTCCGACGTGATGACGAGCACGGTTACGCCTACGTCGCCGCCCAGCCGCAGACCCCCGAAGAGCTTCGGCTCGCAGCCCAGGCGGCTGAGGAATGCCCGTGTAACGCGATCGGGTCCGATGGCAAACCGGCAGATCCCTCATTCGGCGATCGGTTGAAGGCCGCGGGGTTGCCCGAGGACTTGTCTTCTCGATCGCGGCACCCGGCTGGTGGTTGCGGTTGCCACAAACCGAGATCGGAGCGGGCAGGGTGCCTGGGCTCCCTGATGCGGAAGATCTCGGGAACACCTTCCGGAACGAACCCATATTAGTTCCTCGGGCAAGTACGACCCGGCCGCGCTTCGCTTGATGCCGCACACCTGAACGAACTACGATCCCGAGCCATGAAGACACAAAGAGCGTTCCGTTCCCTCGTCATTTTCGCGACGGCGATTTCTCTCTTCGGACCGGCCTGCCTGTTTGCCGAACAGCCCCCAGCCAAGGTGGTCGACGACAAATCGCGCGACCAGCTCTTCCCCGTCGAAAGCGCGAAACTGCCGAAATTCCCGGAAATGCCCGCACTGAAGGAGCTCGAACCGGGCGTGTTTTTCGGCGAGGTCACGCTGAAGTGGGATCGCGGGGCGAGCAAGCTCTGGATCTACCTTCCCTCCCGCAAACCCGCCGACAAGTCGCTGGCGTGCGTGCTGGCGGCGCCGGCAGGAAGCACTCTGATTGTCGGAATGGAACTAGGCGACGGAGATCGCGTCGAGCATCTCCCTTACGTGAAGGCGGGCTTCGCGGTGATCGCCTACGAGTTGGAAGGCGCGGAAATCCCGGACACCACGGACGCAGAGTTCCTGCGCCAGATGCGCCGCTTCATCGACTCCGCCGCAGGGCTGCAGGACGCGCGTGCGGCGCTGGAATACGGGCTCGCCCAGGTGCCCGCGATCGACCCGAAGCGCCTTTTTGCCGCGGGTCACAGCTCCGCGGCGACGCACGCGCTGCTGTTCGCGGCGCACGAGCCGCGTCTCCGCGGTTGCGCCGCCTACGCGGCCGTCGCCGACGTTGCCGCACACCTCCCGGAGAAAACGCGGACCGCCGTCGAAGGTCTCCTGCCCGGGTTCCAGAACTTCCTCGTCCGCAGCTCTCCGAAAACCCACGCGAAACGCTTCGCCGCTCCGCTGTTCCTGTTTCACGCCGAAGATGACGGCACCGTGCCGTTCGCGGACGGGAAGGCGCTCGCCGATCTGCTTCGCAAGGAAGGCAAGAAGGTCGAGTTCGACACGGTGAAGACCGGCGATCACTACGAGTCGATGATCGCCACGGGGATTCCCCACGCGATCGCGTGGATGAAGAAGCTGCCCGCGGAGCCCGTGGGCGAGAAGCCGAAGGAGAAGTAGGCGAGGTCGCGTGGGCTGGGAGGTCCAGCCGGAGCCACCAGATCCGCAGGGGAAGTCGCCCGTTCAGCGCACGCCTCGCCGCGCTTCCCGCATCGCCAATTTGCCGTTTACCGCGGCTCGAATTGGCGAGGTCCGTTTGTGAAGCGCGGCGGTCCGGCGCGCGGCCGTAAGTGCGACGGCCGGCGCGCTTTACAAACGGACCTCGCCAATTCGAGACGGGAGCGCATCGGAATCGAACCGACCTACCCTCTTGTGGAGGGTACACCGGATTTGAAGTCCAGGACGGCCACCAGGACCGTATCCGCTCCCCTTCCCTTCGACTCGCTTCGCTCGCTCAGGACGGAGCGCCGCGGGGGAAGAAGTCGAAGAATCTAACAAGGGAAACGGTTTACGGTGCGCTAAAAACGCGCGAGTCGCGCTTCCGCAGACTGCGTGTAGGCTTGGCTGGAGATGGGAGGAAGCGGTTTGCTTATGCTGAGTGAGAGAAAACGAAGCGGCGGGCCCCGGTTACATCAGAGTTAGGAGGCTCCCATGAAGCGACTGCTGGCCCTGACTGCCGTGATCGCCCTTGTCGCCTGCGAGAGGAAGGCGGGCCGCATCGGCGACATTCCCTTCGCCGTCGACGCCACCGCCGCGCTCGCGCAGGCGAAGGCGGAAAACAAGCCGCTCTTCGTGGAGTTCTGGTCGGACGACTGAGGGGCGTGCATCGCGCTCGAGGTCGAGCTCACGGACGAACCGATGCAGAGGCGGCTGAAGGGGTATGTCTGCGCGCGGGTGAAGGTGTCGCTGGGTGCGGGGGGCAAGCCGGACGACGCCGGGCAACAGGCGATCTGGGCGACGTGCAAGGTCAAAGGCGTGCCGTCGATCGCCGCGCTGAAGCCGGACGGGTCGCTGATCGGGAGCGAGACGGGGCCGGACGCGGAGGACGTCGAAGCGCTGCTGCAGAAGGGGCTGGACGCGACGAAGAAGTAGCCCCTTACGCCCCGAGCCGCTTCAGCTCCGCCTCTGCGCTCCGCTTCTCCGTGAAGCGCCAGAGGGGGCTTACGGCCGCGAGGCGGAAAGCCCGCTTCGCCGCGGGGCGGTCGTGGTCGAGGAGGAGGCGCTCGCCGGCCCAGAAGCCGGCTTCGCAGCGTTCGGCGTCGTTGGTGGCGGCCTCGAGGAGCGCGGAGGGGCGCTTCTCGCGCCAGAGGGTCTCGGCGATGGCCCAGGTCCAGGTGGAAGCGCAGGGGGAGGCGCGCAGCCAGGTGCGGAGTTCGCGGGAGGCGGCGTGTTCGTTGCCGAGGCGGGCGCGGCAGAGCCAGATGCGGAGGCGGTTGTAGTCGTCGGGGCCGGCGGTGCGATCCGCGAGGGCGCGGTCGAAATCGGCGAGGGCGTCTTCCGTCACGCCCTGGTCGAAGGCGAGGCAGGCGCGGGAGCTGCGTGTGGTGAAGCAGGCGGGGTCGAGGGCGAGGGCGCGGGTGAAGTCGTTCCAGGCGGCGTCGGGGTTGCCGGCGTCGCGGCGGGCGCGGCCGCGGAGGGCCCAGGCGGAGACGAGGGAGGGGTCGAGGTCGATGGAAGCGGAGGCCAGGCGGTCCGCGTCGGGGAATTCGCGGTCGAAGTAGTGCGCGCGGGCGTGCTTGAGGTGTCTGTGGGCGGGGGTGAGGGGCATGGGGCCTCTGGAAAGGGGCGGTTGCGGGGACGACGAACCCACAGAATGAATCGTCTGAAATGCGGGGAATGTTCACGAAATTAATGGAGATGGGGGGTCGTATACGCGGATGAAGGCAGATCTCGCGGAAACGGCCTCGGATACGGCCACCTATCTCCGCGGCTCGTCAAGGTGCTCGGCGATCGATTCGAACTGGACTTTCGTCGCGCCGTGGGCCACTTTTTCCTGCGACTGCAGAGGCACCGGGACCGCGCCGCTCGCGAATTCACCGCCCACCTTGATTCCCTCTTCCACGGTCGCGCAGTACGCCAGCTTTCCGGCCTCCCGGCGGATGCCGCCGCGCATCAGCGTAGCCATGGTCCCGCGCGGAACGGCGGAGAGAACCGCCAGGATGTTGCGCTTCTTGAGCCTTGCGAGCGCGCTCTCCAGCGCGACGAGGCCGGTGGCGTCGATGGCGGGGACGTTCTTCAGGCGGAAGACGACGGCCTTTGCGGAGTCGGCGATTTCGCCCAGGGCGCCCATGGCGCGTTCCGCGGCGCCGAAGAAAAGAGGGCCGTTGATGGAATAGACGACGACTCCGGGGGGGAGGACTCCGGTCTGGGAGGGTTCGGCGCCCTGGATGAAGCCGTACTGGGTGATTTCGGCCATGCGGCGCATGAAGAGGATGGCGGCGAGGACGAAGCCGACGGTGACGGAGACGACCATGTCGAAGGTAACCGTGAGGGACCAGCAGACGAGCAGGACGGCGACGTCGGCGCGCGGCGCCGTGCGGAGGATATGGACGAAGTGTTTGGCCTCGGCCATGTTCCAGGCGACGAGGAGAAGGAGGGCGGCGAGGGCGGCCATGGGGAGGTAGGCCACGAGCGGCGCGAGGGCGAGGATTGCGACGAGAATGGTGACGGCGTGGATCATGGCGGCGATGGGCGAGTAGGCGCCGAAGCGGATGTTGGTCGCCGTTCGGGCGATCGCCCCGGTCGCGGGGATGCCGCCGAAGAACGGGCAGACGATGTTGGCGATCCCCTGGCCGAACAGTTCGGAGTCGGGGTCGTGCTTGGTCTGGGCCATGCCGTCGGCGACCACGGCCGACAGCAGCGACTCGATCGCTCCCAGCATGGCGACGGCGAAGGCGCCGGGCAGAAGCTGCCGCCAGGTGTCGTAATCGAGCAGGTTCAGCGCTTCGCCTCCGGGTCCGGGCTGAAGGGGCGGCCAGAGGGGCATTGGCGGCAGGCGCGGGATGCCGCGGATTTCGATGCCATCGACGACGCTCTTGAAGCGGGAGCCGATGGTGGCGACGTCGAATCCGGAGACGTGGCCCTTGAGGAGCCAGGCGACCACGGCTGCGAACGGGATGGCGACGAGGGGCGCGGGGATTTTACGGGTCACGAATTTCGGGAAGAGGACGAGGATGGCGAGGGTCAGGGCGGCGATGGCGAGTTCCCACCATGAGAACGATCCGCGTGCGTGCCAATAGGCGCCGAGGCGTTCGAAGAAATGGTCAGGGCTCGAGGTGAGCTGGAGGCCAAAGACGTCCTTGACCTGGAGGGTGGCGATGACGGTGGCGATTCCTGCAGTGAACCCGGTGGTGACCGGGTAGGGGATGAACTCGATGAACTTCCCCAGCCGGGCGATGCCCATGATGAGCAGGATCACGCCGCCCAGGAGCCCGGACATGAGCAGTCCGGCCATGCCGAACTTCGCGTAGATCGGCGCCAGGATGACGATGAACGCCGCGGTGGGCCCTGTGACCTGGGTGCGCGAGCCGCCGAGGAGTGCCGCGAGGAATCCGGCGACGACGGCGGTGTAGAGGCCGTACTGGGGCGGGACGCCGACGGCGATGGCGAGGGCCATGGCCAACGGGAGCGCCACGATGCCGACCACGACGCCCGCCAGGAGGTCGCGCTGGAATTCCTTGAACCCATATCCCTCGCGGAACGCGACCCGAAGTGCGTTCGCGGGGAGAGTCAGGAGGGACGGAGTGCTCCGCCCAGGGCTGACTCGGCGGGGTTGCGGCAAGGCATTCGTCCTGAATTGGTGAGTCGGGCGGGCGGAACGTTTTCAACAAAACGCGTTCACAGTGAAGATTGAGACACGGCCCCTGTCCAAGAAAACCCAGCCGTTCTCATTCGCGGAGGGACCCGATCCAGCGACCGCCCATCGAAAGGACGAGCCGCCGGTGCTCCGGGGACAGGCGGCGGCAGTTCCTGAAATCGGTGTCCGAGAAGCGATTGCGGCCGAGTCGCAGGGAGGCCAGTTCGCACTCGATGAAGCGGCAGCCCTGGAGTTCGGTCAGGCGCAGGTCGGCGCCGCTCAGGTCGCATCGGAGGAAAGTCACGTTGGAGAAGTGTGACAGCCGGAAATCCGCACCCGAGAAGTCCACGTGTTCGAAAGTCAGGCTCCGGAAAACCTTCCTCCGAAGCGATCGTTTTTCGGTGGGGGTGAGGACGGTCTGGAATGCGAGGACGTTGCCGGTCTGGGCGTATTGCGTTGGGGGCGTGGTGGGGTCGGACATACGGGTCTCTCCTGAAAATGGCCTCAGTGCGCCGGTTGAGTGGGTATCGGCCGTGCTCGCCTTCAGCGCGCGGAACAGTGATGAATCCCCGAAATCATGGCAAGTAATACGATGAACTGTCAAGTCATTCTACAACATTTGTTGCCATTTACAGTAATCCGACGTATTACTACGCACTGTAGTGAATTCGGCGGCGGCTCGACCGCGGATCGTTCCTTTCGGTGTACGCTCCATGAACCCGACGACGTCAAAACCGGTGGAATCGCGATCCCTGATCGCCGGCTACCTTCGCATCTCCTGGACGCTCTCCGGCCTGGACCCGGCTGAAGTCAGGCTCCTCAGCGTTCTCGATTGTGTCGGAAGCGACGCGCTCGATCGCGTCGTGGCGGGAATCCTCAACAAGAAGTACCAGCGGATCCTGATCGACCTCACCAGTCTGGACCGGGTCACCACGGCGGGCGTTGAGGGGCTGATGAAAGTGTCCACCGAAATTCGGCTGCGGTCCGCACGCCTCGCCCTCGTCGGCCCTTCAGCCGGTGTGGTCACATTCATCGAGAACCTCGGCCTCACGGACCAGTTCGACATCTACCCCACGGTCGAAGAAGCCGTCAGGGGGATCGAAGCCGAGCTGTAAGGCCGCTCTTCCGGCCCGGAAACCGCATGCAAAGTATTGACCTCAGGTGCACTTGGCGTAAGAGTCGAACCAAGCTCAAGGCCCTTTTGCCTCCCAGGGAGCGCGGCATGGATGATCGGCTGATGACCGTAAAGCAGCTTGCCGCTTACCTTAACGTCAACGAGCGCACGGTCCTCAAGCTCGTCGCCGACGGCTCCATCCCGGGCGTCAAAGTCGGCAACCAGTGGCGCTTCCGCAAGGCCATGATCGACACCTGGCTGGACGACCAGATGCTCGGCGTCACGCCCCGCTTCGTAGAGCGGCCCCTCCCCGCCGATCCAGCGCGGCGCATGCTGGAGCTCGCGAGTTGTTTCCAGGCCGACCACGTCCTGGCGGACCTCTCGGCGAAGACGAAGGACGCCGCCATCGAGGAACTCGCGACCGCGGCACATCGCCTCGGACTCGTTCGCGACAAGACCTGGTTCGTCGGCGCGCTCATCGAACGCGAGAACGTCATGCCCTCCGCCACGGGCAACGGGATCGCCTTCCTCCACACGGTCCGCCGGAACCCGCAGCAGGTCACCCGGCCGTTCATGATCCTCGGCCGTTCGCACGCCGGCGTCGATTTCGACTCCCTCGACGGCCAGCCCACCCACCTATTCTTCGTCCTCGGCCTCAAGTACGACGAACTCCACCTCCCCTGGCTCACCAAGCTCTCCACGATGCTCGCCAGGCCCGACGCCGTCCGGGAACTGCTCGAGGCCCCCGACGCCGCCGCCATCTTCCGGGTGCTGGCGGATGCCGAGAAGCGCCTGGCCCCAGCCGGAGGCTCCGTGCCCGCACCGTGAGCCACGCCCCCTGACCTCGAACCCGGGCGACATTCCCGCTCCCTCCAAACTCAACGCCCGACGCCGATCCTTTTCCTCGCCCCAACCTTCCCCCGGTCTTCTAATAAAAGCCCGCCCTCACCTGGAGATCCCTCATGCCCACCTCCGCCACCACCGGCGCCGCAAAACCCCCGACGAAAAACAAGGCCCTCCTCACGTGGGTCGACGAGGTCGCCCAGCTCACGAAGCCCGACCGCGTCGTCTGGTGCGACGGCTCGGAAAAGGAACGGGACCGCTTCACGAAGGAAGCCGTCGAAGCGGGCGTGCTGATCCAGCTCAACCAGAAGAAGCGCCCCGGCTGCTACCTGCATCGCTCGAACCCCAACGACGTCGCGCGCGTCGAGCACCTCACGTTCATCTGCACGCCGACGCAGCAGGAAGCCGGCCCGACGAACAAGTGGATGGCGCCGGAAGAAGCGAAGCAGAAGCTCAGCAAGCTCTGCGACGGCGCGATGCGCGGCCGGACGATGTACGTCGTGCCGTACGTCATGGGCCCGCTCGGCTCGCCGTCTTCGAAGGTCGGCATCGAGATCACGGACTCGGTCTACGTCGTCCTGAACATGCGGATCATGACCCGCATGGGCAAGGCCGCACTCGACATGCTCGGCGACGATCCCGGCTTCAACCGCGGCATCCACTGCCTCCTCGATGTGCACCCCGACCGCCGGTACATCACCCACTACCCGCAGGAAAACCTGATCTGGTCCGTGGGAAGCGGCTACGGCGGAAATGCGCTTCTCGGCAAGAAGTGCCTCGCTCTTCGCATCGGAAGCTACCTCGCGAAACGCGAAGGCTGGCTCGCCGAGCACATGCTGATCCTCGGCGTCGAGTCACCCGAGGGACAGAAAACGTACGTCGCGGCGGCGTTTCCGAGCGCGTGCGGGAAGACGAACTTCGCGATGCTGCTGCCGCCGCACCGGTTCGAAGGATGGAAGGTCTTCACCGTCGGCGACGACATCGCGTGGCTGCGCCCGGGCCCGGACGGCCGACTCTGGGCGATCAACCCTGAGGCCGGCTACTTCGGCGTCGCTCCCGGCACGAGCTTCAAGTCAAACCCCAGCGCGATGAAGTCGCTCACCAGGAACACGCTCTTCACGAACGTCGCCCTCACGCCGGACGGCGACATCTGGTGGGAGGGCATGGACAACGAAGCGCCCGCGGGGACGGTGGACTGGCAGGGGCGCCCGTGGACGAAGGACTCGACCGAAAAGGCCGCGCACCCCAACAGCCGCTTCACGGCCCCGATGGCCAACAACCCCGTCCTCTCCAAGCACGTGGACGACCCGGAAGGCGTGCCGATCAGCGCGATCATCTTCGGCGGCCGGCGGGCGACGACGGTGCCGCTCGTGCTGCAGGCGGTGAACTGGGTGCACGGCGTGTACATGGGCGCGACGATGGGAAGCGAGACGACGGCGGCGGCGACGGGCGCGGTCGGCGTCGTGCGGCGCGACCCGATGGCGATGCTGCCTTTCTGCGGCTACAACATGGGCGACTACTTCCAGCACTGGCTCGAGATGCGCGCGAAGCTGACCAACGTGCCGCGCATTTTCATGGTGAACTGGTTCCGTAAGGGCAAGGACGGCAAGTTCCTCTGGCCGGGCTACGGCGAGAACATGCGCGTCCTGAAGTGGATCATCGACCGCGCGCTGGTGCGCACGGGCGGGCAGGAGACGCCGGTGGGCTGGGTGCCGCGCGAAGGGGACATCGACCTGTCGGGGCTCGACATCAAGAGCGAGGCGTTCAAGGCGGCGACGGCGGTGGACCTGAACGAGTGGAAGCAGGAGCTGACGAGCACGAAGGAGTTCTTTGACAGCATCGGGAGCACGATGCCGCAGGCGCTCAAGCTGCAGCGGGAATTGTTGCTGAGTGTGATAGATGCGGTGCATGGGAAGTAGGGAAAACGACAGGGGATGGGGTGAGAGCGGGATGGGGATGGGGATGGGGATTGGGCAAACAGCAACGCCTGGTTCCACGCGCCCTATCCCAATCCCCATCCCAATCCCCATCCCCCCCTATCCCAATCCCGCCGTTACCCCATCCCCCGCCGTTTTCCCCGCTGTTTCGACTTGTGCTACCCAAGCCACAAGAGCTACTCTTCGCACGTCAGGGGGCCGTACAAACTCAAGAGGTGTTCCATGCGCGCGCTCGCACTCTTCCTCGCACTCGCCGCGCCCGCTGCTGCCCTCTCCGTCGAAGAGGTCGTGCAGCTCACCGAGGCGGGCGTCTCCGACGACATCATCCTCGACCAGTTGAAGGCGGACGGAAGCGCCTTCGAGCTTTCGGCGAAGGAACTCGTTGAGCTCCAGAAGAAGAAGGTCTCCCCCGTCGTCATCAAGTACATGGTCTCGGTGCGAGGCAAGCAGGCGCCTGTCAAAGGTTCCGGCAGGCCCGCCCCGATCCCGAAGGGCGACCCGATCAAGTCGACGGAAGAAGTGAAGGACGCGGCCCTCACGGTGCGCAACGTCGCCAAAGGAATCGTGAGCGTCCTGGTCTACTCGCACGAACGCGAAATCGTCCTCGTGCAGGGCGAGATCAGCAGCGCGACCGTCCTGCTCAATGGTTCGCGCGCCGAACTGAAAGTGCCGAGCGGCCTCTATCGCGTCCGCTGGGCCAATGAGGAGTCCTTCCGCGAGCTCGCCGTCGCGAAAAACGTCACGACCGAATTCGAGTTCCGCGACGACGAACGCTTCGCCCGCGGCATCCGCGCCGTGGCCATCTTCGAAGGTAAGGAAGAACCGGATCCGAACGCGGCGAAGGTCGAACCCGCTCCGACGCCGGAAGAGCTGATCGCCAATCCACCCACGCGCGTGTACACCTCGCCGACGAATTCGAACGTGAGGGTGATCCGCGACATCGTGCAGGTTCCGACGCGGCTCGTGATCGTGCCCGGGAACTACCATTCTTCATCCACGTACTACGGCAGCAGCTGCGAGCCGGCTTACTCGTACCTGTCGGACGACGGCTACTATTCCTCCGGCAGCTGCTATCGGTCGGGCAGCCGGCACTCTTACTACCGCCCTTCGACGTACTACCACGGCGGACACTCCTGGAGTCATGGCGGCCACCATTACAGCCGCACGCTGGACAATGTGCAGTACTACCTCAACTGGCCTTTCGGACACAGGCATAGGTAGGGAGTACGATCAGGTCGAACCCCTCCCCGCCCCGGCGAACTCGTCGGGGCGGCTCATTGTTTGACCTGGAGAAACCCAAAGCCCCGGTCAGGGCAAGGCGCGCGCGGTCGTCGATCATCCGGCACTCAGGCCGTTTTCCCGCGCACTGAACGGCAAACCCGAGTATTCGCGGTCGCACTCCTGCGATTCAGCGCTCGGACATGCCCCACATTCGGACTGTTTCGTCCGCACTCGCACTCGCCAGTCGGGTGCCGTCCGAGTTAAGCACGAGAATTCCGACAGCAGCAGTGTGGCCCTGCAGAGCCGCGGAGCACTTTCCGGTCTCGATGTTCCAGACCAAGATTCTCCCGCCCTTCGTTCCGGATAGGACGTACTTCGCGTCGTGGCTAAAAACTAGACTGGTTACCTCGGATTTCTTTTCGGAAAACGAGCGGATTTCTTTCCCAGTCGGAACATCCCACACCTTAACGACGCTGTCGTTCCATCCGATATGCTCCTCGCCTCCGGACGCGAGAAGCTTTCCGTCCCGACTGAAAGCGATCGAATTGACTAATGCTTGGTGTCCTACGCACGTCTGAATCGTCTTCAGAGACGTCGGATTCCAGATCTTGACTTTGACGTCGCGTTTGCCGTAGTCCGACCCGCCGACGGAAGCAAGGAGCTTTCCGTCATCGCTGAACGTTAACGCGGTCACCCAGGATTCCTCCTCGTGCACGGCCGATGCAGGTTTCTGAGAAGCGCCCTCTGAGACCTCCCAAACCCAAATCTTGTCATTCCCTCCAGTTGCCACACGGGTCTTGCCCCGGTCAAACGCCATGGACCAGAATTTGCCTTCTACGTTTTCAATCGTCTTCGAAGCGCAGTTCTTGGCCACATCCCATAGAACGATCCTGCGATCGTCTCCCGTGTAGGGACTATCGGGCGATCCAATGGCGAGAACGCCGCCATCGGAGCTAAGCGCGAATTTCTGCATCATTCCGACTCCGTTGTTCCGCTCAGTCCTGCTCACGATGCCTCGAAGGTTCTCTTCCAGCGTCAGGATCACCACAGGCTCGAACCTGTTTGGGCAGCCGCGAACCAAAATCACTCGCTTGCCGTCCGCACTGAAGGCAAGGCTCTGAGGACAATCCGAGCCTACGGGAGCCGACTTTGAAATCTCGACGAATGCGACCGGGTCCTTGGAAGCCAGGTCTCGTACTCGCGAGACAGCTTCCTCCGCTGCCTTGTCGGAGTTTTTCCAGTCACGAGCTCGCTTATACGCCGTGAGCGCAGCCCCAAAATCCTTAGCTGCCTCCAGCCGACTTGCCTCCTCCATCGCCAAACCGTAGCTTGCTTCGTTTCGAAGGCCGATGAAGGGCGCGTCATCGCTCCTGACCTTCAAGGCTCCGCGAGTCAACGCGAGCACTTTTTTCCAGTCCTTACCCTCAAGCGCCTCCGTCGCGAGCGCTTTGCCTCGGACCATCAGGTTGTCCAGGTCGGCGACTGGTCGATATGAGTCCTGAAATTCGTCGCACCTTTCGTTCTGGGCGAGAGCAACGGAGAAGACCGCCTTGAAATTGGCGAATTCGTAGGCACCTGGCTGAAGAGGCTGTGGTGGAACGATCTGAATCATGTCGGCCTGCCCCGGAATTGGCTTGGTCCGGCACTCAACTGGCTTTCCTTCTTTCTTCCACTGATTCAAAGAGGACACAGTTGCCTCTTGAAGGCCTGAGATGTCTTCGAGTATTACGACATCAGAAACCCGATACCGCACGAATACCGAACGCTGAAGTCGAGGCGAGCCTGCGAGGGAACTGAGGCCAGTGGACACCGTCTTATCGAACAGGATGAAGGTCGCCTTTGAGTCAAGTTCACAGTCCTCGAACTTCGCCTGCTTGCCCAGCTCAACAAGGCGATCCCCATCAAGCGCGTACAACCCGTGGAACTCGGGAAGCCTCATCCCGGGAGCAGGAGCGGGCTGCGGAACCTGCGGTCCGCTAGAACTTGAAGATGTGGCGGCGGGCGTCGGATGGGATTCGTCCTGCTTCCCACAGCCGGACAGGACGATGGACACGAAGAGGGTTCCCAGCAGGAATTTCAGTTGGGTCGGCTTCATCTGTAGTCGCTCTCCTTTTGAATCGCGGTACCCGTTGCCGAGCAAGTAGGAAGACCAGTCGATAGCACACGAACATGTTGTCGCTCTTGCGGCGCGCGTCCCGAAACATGACGGGCGCATTTCTCCGGAACTATTTTCGTTTCGTGACCTCAGACCGAATCTGATCCCACGTCTTAGCGTGGTAGCTCTGCAGGTAGGTGACAAAGTTCTCCCGCTCCTTGCGCTCTTGCTCTTCGAGGGCCTTCCACCACTTGAGCGCAGCATCAACCAAGCCCGCGATGATGTCTGAAGTCAGATCTAAACTCATCGGCACCATGTCGAAGTTCAGGCCTGCGGCATTTCGCATATCCTGCACGCGTTTTTGGTAGTCGCCGACCTGACTTTTTAGCTCCTTCGCCGCGGCACCCAGCGTCTCGGCGCAATCTTTCTGATCGGAATTGCTACCGGTCTTTGCGGCGAGTTCGAGAGTCTGTAGAGCCGCGGTTTGCTTCGCGGCTAAGTTATCGTGTAATTGCTGAAGAACAAGCACCTGAGGACCCAGCTGCCTGACCAGGTCGGGATCATCGCCCTTGGCTCGCTCGATCGCAGCGATCACGTTGGCGGTTGTGCTGGTGGCCTTGTTGCTTTCCTCAAGGATGGCTCGAAGTGCATCTTTCGGAAAAGTAACGCCGGCGCAGCCGGAGAAGATCATCGCCAACGAAACTAGCGCCCATCGAGCTTTCATCGCAGAAGCCTCCCTCCGGTGGACTCGAGCCGACCCGCGTTTCTCAACCCGAACGGATTGTAGCGGGATCGTCCGGCGGAACTTCTGACAATGTAGCGGCCAGGGTCTTGCGACTGGCATCGAGATGTCGTATGAGAGTATGTGTCAGACACGGGTGCCCGCCGCCGATCGACCCCGCCGGTCGCGGCTGCACGAACTTGACAGTAACCGAAATTGGAATATCCTGAGGTGCCTATGGCGGGAAACGCAGCGGTCTCACGGTCACATCCTCGTCTCGGATTCAAGAGCGAGCACCTGGACCTTGCTCCCTATCTCAAAGAACCCCGCTCCGCGGTGTCGCCTTTCTACTCGACCGACCTCGGGGCGCTCTTCGCCGGCGACTGCCTCAACGTCTTGCCGATGATCCGCGATGAAGTCGTCGATACGGTCTTCGCGGACCCGCCTTTCAACATCGGCAAGAAGTACGGCGCGAACACGAACGACCGCCGCGCGGACGAGGAGTACCTGACCTGGTGCCGACGCTGGCTTGCGGAGTGCGTCCGTGTGACGAAGCCCGGCGGCGCGGTCTTCGTCTACAACCTGCCGCGCTGGAACGTGCTCCTGGGCGCCTACCTGACTGAGCTTGGCCTTCAATTCCGGCACTGGATCGCGATCGAGATCAGCGCATGCCTTCCGATCACGGGACGGCTGCATCCCAGCCACTACAGCCTGCTCTACTACACGAAAGGCAAGCCCAAGACCTTCCGCAAGATCCGCACGCCGATCCAGACGTGCCGGCACTGCGGGGGCGAGGTGAAGGACTACGGCGGGCACCGCGACGCCATGAACCCCAAGGGCGTGAATCTCAAAGACGTCTGGAGCGACGTCCCTCCGGTGCGCCACTGGAAATTCAAGTCGAAGAACCGCAAGGCGAACGCTCTCTCGACGAAAATCCTCGATCGTGTCGTCGAAATGTCGACCGTCCCCGGCGAGATGGTGCTCGATCCTTTCGGCGGCAGCGGAACGACGTTTGCCGTTGCACAGCAGAAGCGCCGTCGCTGGCTCGGGATCGAGATCGACTACGCGCAGGAAACTGTGGATCGGATGGAGGCGGGCGAGATCGCCTCGCACAAGAATGACGATTTCATCGAGGGATAGCGCCTACCGGCGCGCGCGGCCATCCGTCCCCTTCGGGATTTTCGCGACAGTCGCGCTTGTGGCGTCGTGCTCCACGACGATGATCTCCAGGAGTCCGCGCTTGACGGGGATGGATTTCCAGAGCGGCAGGTAAGGCTGAATCTCCTCGAAATTGCCCACCCGGTCGGTCAGGTACTTGTAGAAAGCGCGAGTGGGCACAACGAGGACGCCGCCTGCCAGACGCCCGAGGAGCAACCCCAGGGCCATTTTGTTGAGCGCGCGGTGGCTGGACGAAATATTGCCCGTCTCCCATTCGAGCGCGCACGGCCCCGAGGTCGTGTCGTAGACGGCGTCGAGATCGCCGGGTCTCTGTACGGTCGCGATGTCGAGGGGCCTTTCGGGTGTCCACCCAAGCTTCTTGAGCTGGGCGATGAGCTGGTCCTTGATCGGCTTGACGCCGTTGCCCTTTCTCTCCGGCCGAATCGTGAACTTTCCCGATCCGGCGGGCCAATCCATAACGCGAATCGCATCGACGATCGACGCGCGCAAATCGCCCCACTCCTTGCCTTCCGCGAAAACGCCCTTGGAAATCAGCGTTTCAACCTTGATGACTTTCATGGGGTGCGCCTTTTCGATCCGTCCACCGGCGCGTCGTGCCACAGCCGGCGGAGGAGCTTGAAGGGATCGATGCGCAGAGCTCGAGCGACGCCGAAGAACTCAACGACATCCAGGCGGCGCTCGCCGCGCTCGTACTTGGAGACGAAGGACTGCGGCTGATGCAGTCTCTTGGCGAGGGCGACCTGGGTCACCCTGGCTTTCTTCCGGGCGGTAACGAGCTCGAGCCGGAAACGCTCGTACTCGGGGGTAAAGACAGACTTCGTCACGTCGCGTCCTCTGCGGGATGGAGGAGGAGCGGTCTTTCTAAACCCGAATCCGGATTAATCCAAAACAGGTTAGTTGAATCCAGTGTTTCGGACACTTCCACCGCGCCGCGGAGCGGCGCGGTCGGGGCGGCCGGCGAAGCCGGACGCCTGACGGGACGCGGTGGCGGAGGCCGTGGGGATCTCGCGGAAGCCGGCTGCGGGACACTTCCCCCCCCCCCGCGCCCCCCCCCC
>JBBTCT010000003.1:0-1827 GCA_038060895.1 Planctomycetota bacterium | reverse complement strand
AGTTTCGTGGTCATTTGGTAGATTGTGGGCCATCGGTCATGAAGCCCAAACTGATCAGTTTTAAGCTATGCCCATTCGTTCAGCGAGCCGTTATCGTGCTCAACCACAAGATGATTGAATACGATATTGAATATATCGATCTATCCAATCCGCCGACTTGGTTTAACGATATCTCGCCGCTCAAGAAAGTCCGTAAGCGTTCAGGGGTTCGCCAAGAACTTGCCCGCTGCTGAGCGAGGATCGTAGTAGAGAGATCCCGTCCGAGCTTTCCAGAGAGGCCCTCCTGGTCATCATCGCCGAGCAGGCGAAGGTGATCGCCAAGCTTACAGCGACGGTGGAGGAGCTGCGACGGCGGCTGGGGAAGCACTCGCAGAACTCGTCCAAGCCGCCGTCGAGCGACCCGCCCAGCGCGCCGAAGCGACCGGTACCGGAGCCGACCGGCCGCAGGCCCGGCGGTCAGCCCGGGCACAAGGGGCACAAGCGCGAGCTCTTGCCGGTCGCCGAGGTCGATCGCGTCGAGGATCACTGGCCCAGCAGCTGCGAGTCGTGCGAACACGCGCTCCCGACTCGCTGGCGCCGGGATGCGGGCGAGGTGCTCCGGCACCAGGTCACCGACCTGCCGCCCGTCGTCCCCGAGACGGTCGAATACCGACTGCACGCCATGCGCTGTCCGGTCTGCGGGAAGCTCACCGCCGCCAAGCTGCCTGACGGCGTGCCGCGCGGCGCGTTCGGGCCCCGCGTCACGGCGCTGGTCGCGATCCTTACCGGCTGCTACCGGATGAGCAAGCGGACCGCCGTCGAGGTCATGAAGGATCTCTTCGGCGTCGACCTGTCGCTCGGCTCGGTCAGCGCCTGCGAGCAGGCGGTGAGCGAGACCATCGCGAAGCCGGTCGAGGAAGCGCACGAGTACGTGCAGCGTGAGTCGAGCGCGCACGCCGATGAGACCGGCTGGCGCGAGGGCCGCCGGCGTGCCTGGCTGTGGGTCGCCGCCACCTCGCTCGTCACCGTGTTCCGCATCTGCCGCGAGCGCGGCCAGGCGGCCGCGAAGGCGCTGCTCGGCCGGTTCCACGGCATCCTCGTCACCGATCGGTGGGACGGCTACCTCTGGTACCGCGGACTCCGGCAGATCTGCTGGGCGCACCTTCTCCGTGACTTCACGGAGATGAGCGAGCGCAAGGGCGCTGCGGGCCGTGTGGGCAAGGACCTCCTCGCCGACGCGAAGAAGATGTTCAAGTGGTGGTTCCGAGTGCGCGATGGAACCCTCACGCGCAGCGGGTTCCAGAAAAAGATGAAGCCGCTGCGCCTCGACATCGAGCGCCTGCTCAAGGCCGGCCAGCGCGGCGGCACGGCGATCTCGGGCTCGTGCAACGAGATGCTCGCGCTCCTCGACTCGTTCTTCACCTTCGTCGATCACGAAGGCGTCGAACCGACGAACAATTTCGCCGAGCGCCAGATCAGGTTCGCGGTCCTCTGGCGCAAGTCGAGCTTCGGCACGCACAGCGCCGCCGGCAGCCGCTTCGTCGAGCGCGTGCTCACCGTGCGCGCCACGCTCCGCCAGCAGGCGCGGAACGTGGTCGAGTATCTGGTTCAGGCGCAGCAGGCCATCCTCCGCGGCGAGCGCGCCGGCTCGCTCCTGCCGAGCGCGACCGCGACGAAGCGGGCGCTTGCGCCGGCGGCCTGAACCGTAGATAGTCTCCTCAGGTCACGCATGGGGCGTGAACGCTTACCGAGCATCCACCCGTGTTTTCGCCGCCGCGAACGATCACGAACCCTCGGCCCAAAGACCCTGGGTCCGGATCCTCCCGCTGAGGCAGATCAGAGCGTGAG
>JBBTCT010000002.1:0-264297 GCA_038060895.1 Planctomycetota bacterium | reverse complement strand
CTTTCAATTTCAATTTCAATTTCCAAACAAACGGAGAACTTCAACTCTCAACTTCAACGATCGCCCTCGCCAATGGCCTTGAAGTTGTCCTTTTGAAGTTCTCCGTTTGCTTGGAAATTGAAACTTGAAATTGAAGTTCTCCGTTTCCCGCACTCCAATCTACTCACTCACCTCCCAGAACCTAACCTCCCCGCCTTTCACGACCGCCACCCCCCCCGGCAACCTCACCAGATCTCCCGCCTCCTCCGTCTTCCACTCCGCCACCACCGCAACCTCTCCCGTTTCCACGTCCATCGTGATCAACCCCCGCGCCGTCGGCACGTAGAGCGTTCCGCCCCAGACCGCCGGCCGGCCCGCTGGCGGATCCGGCAGCTCATATAGGACGTCGCGCGAGGACCGGGAGTTCAGGACTTTTACAATCCCCCGCGGGCCGCCCTCTCCCGCGAGTGCGCCGTCGGAGCCGCAAAGCACCGTGCACGCCCCGTCCGTGACGGAGTAATGAAACGACGGAAGCGCCGCCGGCCCGGCGTTGGACAGCGGGAGCCCGGTCGCGAGGTCGAGCCTGAATTCGGCGGAGAGGTCCAGCGGCGCGAAGATCGCCCGGCCGCCCGAGACGCGCGGGGGCGCGTCGGCGAACGCGCGCTGGCCGCCGTCGGACGAGTAGGCGCGCAGCCAGTCGGGGTTCCCCGTCGCGGCGTCGAGCGCGACCACGAATCCCTGCCCCGTGGCGACCAGGACGAGTTCTCCCGCCACCGCAGGCGCGGACGCCGAAATCCGCGACGTCGCGCTGAACGCTTCCCGCGTCGCTTCCCCCAGCGTCGTCGCCCACAGCCGCTCGCCCGTCGCCGCGTCGAGGCAGATCACCCCCGGCACGAATGCCGAGTCCACCAGCGCGACCGGCACATACAGCCGTCCGCCCGCCAGCGCCGGAGGCCCCGCCGCCCAGGCGCCGTCGAAGGGGCTGCCCCCCGACTCCATCCCCGCCATCCACTCCAGCTTCAGCTCGCTTCCGCTCCACACGAACGCCGCCGGCAACAGCCGCACCGCGCCCAGTTTCGTGCCCGGCTCGGGGACGAGCGTGAACAGGCGCCGCCCGTCGGTCGCCAGCCCGTGCGTCGCCAGCGGAGGCCCCGCCTTCGCCCCGCCCGCCACACGCCACTTTCCGTCCGCCCCGCGCTCCAGCACGCTGAGCCCGCCGCGCGTCGAAGCGATGACGCGCTTCTCGAACGGCAGCAGCCGGATCGGGGACGCGCCGGCGTAGGCGCCGGGGTCGCGGAAGACGATGCCGGCGCCGCCGAGGGCGTTGGCGTTGGGGGGGAGGAGCTCGAAGAGCGTGACGACCTGCGGCGGGCCCTGGAGGGACCGGAGCGGCGGAAACGGGGTTTCTCCGGCATTCAGTTCGCCGTGCCAGGGCGCGCGCGGGGCCCGTCGGAGCGTGTCCAGGAACGCGCCGAGGGTCGATTTGCGCCCTCGGATTCTCAGCGGCGCGTCGAGCGCCGGGAACCACTCTTTCGGGAACCGCGGCCGCAGCCCCGCGGCTCCGCGCGTTTCCCACCGCCGCGCCCACTCCCCCGCCGAGGGCCCGAGCCCCGCCGCCCGCCGGCCCAGCGCCAGCCGCGCCGCTTCGGCAGGCGACATCTCGAGCCCGCTTCGCTCCATCAACTCCGCGGCGCGTCCGGGTTCGCCCTCATCCCAGGCCAGCCCCGCGAGCGTGCGAAGCGCCTGCTGCGCCGCCGGCGTGCCCCGAAACAGGCTCGCGACCTTCTCAAGCCCGGCGCGCCCCGCCCGCGGCCCGAGCCGCGAGAGCCGGGACGCCGCTTCGGCCGCCCAGGCCTCCCCGAAGCGCTCATTTTCGCGCGCCCATTCGCGGGCGCGGTCGCGCGCCGCCGCGCGCAGGCCGCGAATCGTGGCGAGCCTTTCGGGGTTGCCGAGGAACAGATCGACGGTCTCCGGGTCGTCGAGGATCTTCGTGAAGCGGTCGACTGCGTCCAGCGCGTGCCCCGCGGCGACCGCCTGCTCCGCGGCCACAAGGTCCGGCGACCTCTCGACCCAGCGCGGCTGCACGGCCTGGCCCGAAGCGGGCACGGCCGCAAGCGCGGCCAGGAGAATCGCGAGCCTCATCGCGGTCCCCGCGAATCGAGGAACCACCCGACGCTGAACACCACCGTCCCCACCGTGAGCAGCTTGACCTCCATCTTCATGCTGTTCTCGACGATCCCCCAGTAAAGGGCGGAGCCGAGAAGAGCGATGCCGGAGAGCTCGAGGAACTTGGCGAAGGACCAGCGCATGGGGGGTGAACTGTAACCGAAGGATTGGAGGATCCGCAGCGCTACTCGGGCAGTCGCGCGATCAACCGCTCGCGGATCACCTTTCCAGCTTGCTGGGGATCGTAGGTGAGCCCCGTGCGGAGCAGAGAATTCATGTCCGCGCAAAAGCCGGCGTCGGCCAGGCGAAGGTCGAGCTCCTTGAGGAAGGCTCGACGGCTCACCGGAGTTCCTTCCAGGCGCATGTAATACAGGAAGGATTCGATGACTTCCCGGGGATCGATGTGCGCGCCACCCGGTTCGCGGAGGGCCCAGTACAGATCGAAGAGGTCTCGTCCCCGGTAGCGCTGGAAGAGGGCCCGCATCTTGGTCCCGAGCATTTCGTGGATGTCGAACGACCTGACGACGGTATCCAGCGATGCGTTCCTGAAATTCACGCCGAACTGCATGTCGACGACGGGACGGAAGGGAGTGCGCTCGGAGACGTTCGCCTCGACCACAACATTCAGCGCATGGCGCGAGTCCGCGACGGAGTCGATTTGCCATGTGAGGCGCAGGATGCGCGAGGGCCGGGCCGCGTTGCGCACGGCGAGGCGAATGGCTTCCAAAGCCCGGCGGACCGGGGCGCCGAGCACGTCCGCGAGGACGCGCTTGATGGCCGCTCGAACGTGAGTCTCGGGCCGGTCGCCGACGACGACGAGGTCGATGTCTTCGGAGTACCGGCTGGCGGGAGCGAGGTGAACTTTGTGGAGAACGGTGCCGCCTCGCATGGCGATCTGGCCGCGCAGGAATGGATCGCCGAACAGGGCAACGATGGACCGGCTCAGGAGGAGATCCTGTTCGACCTGGCGAAGGTCGGGCCAAGGGACCTGGGTCTGGTGGGCCAGCACGTCCTGGCGCGTCAGTGGGATCATCGCGACGCGTCCTCCCCGCCTTCGAGGATCCCCCAGCGCTTCGCGTTCACAGCCGGCCAGCGCGCCGACGCCGGAAGCGCGCGATCGAGCGGCACCGGCGTCAGGCGCGCCGGCAGCCGCTGGCGCATGAACGCGGCCAGGTCGCGGCGGCGAAGCGCCTCAAGGACGAAGCCGAGCCGCTGGGCCGTGGGGATGCCCCCATCCGCGTCGAGCGCGAGAGAAAGAGGTTTCCGGAGCAGGCGTCCGGCGAACGGCTCCAGAGTCTCCACGGCGGCTGAAATTCCGCCGATCCGGCGCGCATAGCGGACGAGATCGACCGCCGTCGCTTCCGGAGTGCTCGCCTGAAGCGGTGCCGGCGCCCCGGAGACCGGCTGAGTCGGCGTGGACGACAGGGAGCGCTTCACGAAAAACCGAATCCGAATCCTTCCGAGCCGCAAGGGGCGCCGCGGCCGGTCGGTCATCACCTGCGTCTCCTGGATGGCCTGAGGAGGAGACCCGAATTCGGCAGCGGCGGACTGGAGTGCGAGGTACCAGGGGTGGCCGAGCCATCGGAAATAGTCGTCGAGCCAGGCGGCGGGCGAAGGAGCGCCGAGGGCACGGTACTCGGGAGAGACGACGAGGAAGAAGGCCTGGCGGGGGGCGACGCGGCGAACGGCTGGACCGAGACGGGACAGCTGCCGGAGGGCGGCGATCGGGGAAAGCCCGGTGTCGAGCACCAACTCTTCGAGAGCGAACGCGACGCGGCCTTTCTGGAGGAGTGAATCGACGAAGCGGCCCGCGGCGCCGCGGCGGAAGGGGAGGCTGCGGGCAGGAGAGGCATTCATGTCCATTTTCACAATATACCTCTATTTGGTACTTAGTGAAAATAGAAATTAGGGCCTGGCCAGGATGACGTGAAGCGCCCTCGGGCGCGTGTTCGTTGACCGGATTCTCGCGTCGCGGTGACATTCGAGGATGCGCACCAGCCGCCCTTCGCCCGTTGCCCGACTCCTCGCCGCAGCGTCCGCGTTGATAATCCTCAAGGCCCGCGTTCTCGGTTTCCCCCCGCCGAACCGGCCGCGGCTTACGACATTCAGGTGCTCTGAGATGAAAACCAGGGGTGATCGGACCGTCTGGACTTCCACCACGCCGGAGGCGGGTCAGTATTGATCGTCCGGCTACAATGAAACTCCGATTCACTGCAAGTGATCTTTGCGGCGCGGCCATCGGAAGGTTCAAAGCTTGCGGTCATCCCGGCGCCACAATCTGGGCAGCGAAGCCGTTCCAGCTCTTCAACTGATCTCATTGACTGCATAATTTCGGTCGCCATTCCAAGCACACGGCGACACCGACGATCGGTTGTCCACTTTCGTAACCACCTTGGAATCCACATATGCTCCCCTAAAAATGGCCGTCGTCTTCCTCCTCGGTCCGGGCATGTGGGACTCCGAGTGCACGCCCGGTTGACGGAGGTGCGGCGCCACCCGTTTTCCTAAGGTGCGTTCACGATGCGCATCTGCTGCTGGCGGCGGTTGCCTGTTCGGGCTCCATCCCCGCGGAGGTTTTTATTTGCATCTACCTTTCGGGAATCGTTTTCGCTGCGTCCTGGATCGCTTCGGCGTCGTCCCCGGTCGTCGCCTTCAGCAGCACGATCGCAATCGGTTTCCTGGACAGTCTCCTTACTGGAACTCCAGTTTACTTCGATCGCTTCGGATCCGGGGGCCGGACGGTCGCGGCAACACCTTGTTGTCCGGTCTTTGAAGCATGTCCCGCCTCTCCGATGCACCTCGCACGCCGCTTCCCTGCTAGAATCGCGTTTCTACCCCACGGGAGCCCTCGCATGCGCCGCTACGCTTTCCTTCCATTGCTGTTCCTCACGGCCGGGCTGGCTTGCCGCGCCGAAGATTCTGCGCCGGATGACGACTACGCGACCCGCGTCACCGCGGGCAAGGAGCAGTTCTTTCAGAAGGGCAACATGCACCGCGCGACGTGGGAGTTGCGCGAAGCGATGCGGCTGGCGCCGGCGAAGGTCGAGGCTTACCGGGCGATGGGGGCGTGCCTTGTGAAGAGCGGGGACCGCGAGCGGGGGCTGTTCTACCTGCACGAGGCGCTTCGGCGAGGCAAGGACGACGGGCTCACGCACTTCTGGCTCGGCATCGGCTACTCAAACGCCAAGCGATTCGGACTTGCGCTTCACCATCTCAAGATCGCGAAGGCGACGCTCAAGGCCACGAACTTCCCGGACGAGCAGGGCTGGAAAGCGGCTTGCGACACGATGGACAAGTGGCTCCCGGAGGCGGAGAAGGCGGGGGGGGCGAAGTTCGACGTGGCGGCGGCGGGGCCGCCGGTGAAGGTGATGCTCGAGTACGCCGCGAACCTTTACGGCGACGCTTCGCAGCTGACCAACTCCTCGGTCGCGGTCGGCCAGGGGCTCACGAAGGACCTGATCCTGATGCAGGTGTGGGACGTGGACTGGAGGGTGCTCGACCCGGCGAAGGTCGAAGTGAAGTGGTCCTGCTCGCCGGGGCTCGTCGCGAAGGACGGGACCTTTTTCGCGGGGGACAAGCCGGGCAAGGAGACGGTGTTCGTGAGCGACGCGGGCGGGCGGTCCACGGCGTCGGCCGCAGTCACGGTGCTCGGGCCAGCGGTCAAGCTGCAGCTCGTGCCCGAGACGGCGACCATCGCGCAGAACCAGAGCCAGCCGTTCGAAGTCACCGCGGTGGACGCCGCGGGCAACATCGTCCTCGGGCCGACGCTTCAGTGGTCCGTCTCCGAGGGCGCTGGCCTCGCCCGCGCCTCGACCGACCAGGATCCCGAGCATCTTTTCGAGCCCCAGCGCAACACGTACGACGCGCCTGAAGGGGCGACTGCCGGCAGCGTCAAAGTGAGCGTGGCGTCCGCGGACGGATCGCTCAAGGCCGCGGCGACGGTGACGGTCGAGAAGCGCAAGATGGACAAGCTGCAGAGCCGCGCGAAGGCGGTCGCGTGGGAAAACCTCTCGCTGGAGGACGCGATCAAGAAGGCGGCGCAGACCAACAAGCCGCTCCTGGTCGAGATCACCGCCGGCTGGTGCCCCTTCTGCAAGAAGTTCGAGGAAGGCCCGCTCTCCGACGACAAGGTCGGCGCCGCGCTCAAGGACTGGCTCGCCGTGCAGGTGGACGCCGACCTGCACCCGGAGCTGGTCGAGCGCTACAGCGTGGACGACCTCCCGATGATCGCCCTTCTCTCCCCCCGCGGCTCGCTCGCGGGCGGCTTCGGCAACAACATGGAGCCGCAGGGGATCGACCCGCGCACCACGACGGATGCGTTCCTGAAGGCGCTCGCGGCCGGGAAGGCGAACGCGCCGAAGGTGGACGACGAAGAGACGCGCCGCCTGAACGAGCCGAAAGACGCGGGCAAGATGGAAGGGATGGCGAGGTGGTTCTGGGACAAGAAGCGCTGGAAGGAAGCGGAGAAGTGGGCGCGCGAGGCGATGCTGGCGGACGCGAAGCGGGCGGACGGGATGGAGCCGTTCGTGGTGTGGTCGATGATGTCGTACGGGCGCTTTGAAGAGGCGCTGAAGGAGGCGGACACGTTCCTGGCGGCGAATCCGGCGTCGTCGGCCGCGGCGCAGCTCACGTTCTACCGCGGCATGGCGTTCCTGCGGCAGAAGATGGACGACAAGGCCAAGGCGGTGTTCGCGGAGGTGCAGAAAAAGTGGCCGACGTCGGTGTGGGCGAGGAAAGCAGCGCAGGCGGGCAAGAAATGACGGAGGTTGGACAGGGAGAGGCTAGCGAGTACGCCATGGGTTCCTGGGTGACACGTAGGTCACGGAGATCTCAGCGCGTCGGAGCCGCAACCAAACCTGGCGCTGCGTCGAGGGCCCAGTCGTCCGGCTTACGGCCTCACCACAGAGGCACAGAGGCACGGAGAAGAGATTCTCGGAAATACAAGAAGTTGGCGAGTTACGTACAGAGTTCACAAAGCCACTCGACGAGCGTGACGGTTTGTGGAACAGAGAAGGAAGATTTTTGTCTTTCCTCTGTGCCTCTGTGCCTCTGTGGTGAGGTCGTTCGACGGACAGTCAGGCAATCGACATGGCGCCTGGTCCCGTTGCGGCACTGCCGCGCTGAGGTCTTCGTGCCCTCCCCGTCCCAAAAGGCGCACCCAATTTCCACCAGCCACAAATGACCGAAGCCCAAGTCTCCACCCTCATCTCCGCCCCCGAGCTCGCTTCCAAAATCCGCGAACTCGGCGCCCGCATCGCCGCTGATCACCCGGGGAAACCGATCCACCTTCTCGGCGTGCTCAAAGGGAGCTTCATCTTCATGGCCGATCTCGCCCGCGCGATTCCGGCGGAAGTCTCGTGCGACTTCCTGCGCGTCACTTCCTATAAGGGAACGCAATCGACCGGCGACGTGCGCTTCGACATGGACCTCTCCGAGCCGATCGCCGGCCGCATCACCGTGCTTGTCGAGGACATCGTCGATACCGGAACGACGATGGACTCCCTCCTGCGCGTCCTGCGCGCCCGCAACCCCGAAAAACTCCTCGTCTGCTCGCTCCTCCAGAAACCGTCCCGCACCAAGGTCAAAGTCCCGATCGACTACCTCGGCTTCACAATCCCCGACCGCTTCGTCGTCGGCTACGGCCTCGACTACGACGGCCGCTTCCGCAATCTGCCGTACGTCGGCGTCGTGGAGGGAATGTGATCCGCGGAGCCATGCTCGTCTCGATCGCGCTGCTCCCCGGCCTCTGCGAGAAGGCGGAGGATCCGTCGAAGGGCGTGCCGCCGGAGATCTGGCGCCTGCGGCAAGTGATGGAGAAGGAGATCACGAAGGACGAGAAGGGCGAGTACGTCACGCCCGAGCAGTCGGAGCGGTTCCGGGACGCTTCCGAGGACGTCGCCGTCTTCCGCAACGTCCAGAACGTCGATGCCGGCGCGGAGGTCGTGTACCTGCTGCCGCGCTCGTGGCAGTGGCCGCAGCGCGAGCGGCTGCGAGACCTCATCGTGCTGCTCGGGAGCGGAAAAGGCGGCGCTGTGCTGGACGCGGAAGGCGTGCAGGGACAGGGCCCGGGATTCCGGCGGGCCGCGTTTGGGATTCTCTTCAGGCAGAAAGACCCCAAAGGGCTGCACACGCGGATCGCCGGAATGAGCGCGGCGGAGCGCGTCCAGACCGTGATCGCGGAAGCGCGCGCCGGTGCCTGGAACGCCCCGGCGCTCGGCTGGCGGTCGGACGTCGTCTGGGAGTACGGCGCGATGGCGCTCGCGAACGATCCCGCGGAGAGCGTTCCTGAGCTGGCAAAGCTCGCAGCGGCCGACGGACCGCTTCGCGATTGGGCCCTCACGACGCTCGCGCGCATGGACGATCCGGGGGCGGGGGAAGCGCTGAAGTCGTTTTACGCGGCGGGCGGCGACGGCGCCCTCACGGCCGCGTTCCGGTTCTATTCGGCAGTCCGCAGATGGCCCAAGGATTTCGAGGTCGCCGTGCTTGTCCCCGGCGACACATTCGCGCTTCATCCGCTCTCCGCCAAAGCCGTCGCCGTCGGCCGCGAGGCCTGGGACGCCCGCGCCGCCGACTCCGTCCGCCTGAAACTCGGCGTCGAAGAAGAATCGCTCGGCCGGAAGGCGTTCGTGGACGACGGCGCCTGGGCGAGCGTCGTCATCGCCGAGATTCAGAATCCGGCCGCTTCGGACGGCAAGACCTTCGAGTCCTGGCATCACTTCCGCCTCCGCAAGCGTGCCGGCATCTGGGTGGTGGCGCGCTGGAACCGGACGGGGCCGTGAATGCGTGACCCGGAGGCCGGCGAGGGCCTAAGATCCCGCCCCATGAAGCGCCCCCTGATCACGCTCGTGGCCGCCCTGGTCCTCAGTTCCTGCGGCGGCGACGACGGAAAGAACCCGGACCCCAAACCGGACAACGGGAAAACCGCGCCTGAGAATCCTGCGGATGTGGACCTCGAGGCCGAGTGCCGGGCCGCGGCCGGGAAATGGAAGACGTTCCAGGCGAAGTACGGCGCCGAGGGCGCCACCAACGTCGTCGTGACGCTGGCCTACGACCGCGCCGGGCGCGCGGCGCTTCATGTCGAACCCGGCATTGCGCTCGTCCTCGACGGCGGCACGCTCTCGGTCCGCGCACCGGACGGCGAGGGGAATTTCCTCGTCGCCTCCGTGCCGATCGGCCATGTGTACGCCGCTGCGACCGCGATCGCGGCCGGGAAACCTCAGCCCGCGCGCGGCGAGAACCCGCCGGTCCCTCCCGGATACATCGGGACGGACGTCGCGCTTCGGCTGGATGAACAGGGCCGGGCGGAGCGGCACATCCTGCTCACCGTTTCCCTCAAGGAAACCGCGCCGTTCGGGTGGCTGTCGCTTCTTCGTCCCCAGGAAGGCATGACCGTCCGCGCGGTTGACCGGACCGCCGTCATCTCCGGCCTGTGCGGCCGCGTCACCATCGACCGCGACACGGGAAGCCTCATCGACTGGCAGCTGGAGCCGCCCGGCGGGCGACTCGCGCGCCTCAAGCGCGAATCGTTCGCGATCGACGAGGCTCTCGACCCCGCGCTCTTCAAGCTCGCCGGCAAGCCGATGGCGCCCGTCCAGGTCCGCGGCATCGTCCTCGACTACGCGATGCAGCTGTCGCTGGAGGTGCTTGGGAAAGACAAGGACTGGAAGCGCCGGCTTGAGCGGGCGCTTGGCTCGGTGAGGGCGTACTACCGCGCGGCCTGGACGGACGCGGAGATCGAAGTGCTGGCGGCGCTGGGGGCGAAGCGTCGCAACGAGATCGCCAGGGAGCTTCGCGCCAAGAATCCCGGCCTGTCGCAGGAAGACATCGACGCAGCGGCGGAGAGGTCCGGCCTGCCTTCGATCGGCGAAGCAATCGGCGAAGAGATCTCCTACAACATCCAGGTGTTCACGCATCTCGCGCGGCCGATGAGCGAAGAGGCGGACGAAGAGTTCAAAATGGGATTCGAGAGGGTCGTGAACGAGGAAGTGGCGCTGAGGGCGCTGGAGGCGGGGAAAGGCAAGTGACGGCGCGCGTTAGGTTTCGTCCGTGCCGGTCTTGGTCGCGGTCTTGAGCTGCTCGTACGCGGTCATGTAGTCCTTGGACCGCGCCGTGAGCCGGATGCCGATGGACCGTAGATTCGCGTCCTTCACCTTGCGGCACCAGGCGACCTTGCCGCGCGCATAGATCGGCTTGCGCGTGCCGCGCAGGTGCAGCGCCAGGTCCACGCAGCTCTCGAGCACGATGTCCACTTCGGCAACGAAGCCGAGTCCATGGCGGCTCAGGTTCACCAGCGGGCTCTTGTAGCCGGCGGGAAGTTTGGGCGGGTCGCCTTCCTTGCAGATCCCGAACTGAAGGAACCCGTCCTGCACCAGGATGCGGGTCGACCGGCTATTCGCGTCGTCCTCCTTGTTGCCCGGCGCCGATCCGCGCGAACCGGTGACCGCCGCGGCTCTCCTCGCGGCCGTGACCGGGCCGATTCCCGCGGCCGGCCCTCCCGGCGCCTTGGCTGCCTCCGCCGCCGTGATCCTCTGCAGCTTCGGCGCCCCCTTGCGCTGGATCTTCTTCAGCTCGTACAGGACCAGGTTCATGTCCTCGATCCGGTCGTCGGGGTCCTTCTCCAGCATCTTCATCAGGAGGTCGTTCGCCTCGGGCGGGATCTCCGGCACCAGTTGCCGCGGCGGAACCGGCTTCTCCTTCAGGTGCTTGTCCAGGATCTCGTTCATGCTCCGCCCCAGGAACGGCACCCGGCCGACCAGCATTTCGTAGATCGTCGCCCCGAGCGAATAGATGTCGCTCCGGTGGTCGCACGCTTTCCCCGTGATCTGCTCCGGCGACATGTAGGACGGCGTGCCGGCGGTGACGGACGGCGTCCGGCTGAAAAGCGCCGTCATGAACGTTTTCTTCATCGCGATCGACAGGTCGATCAGCTTCACCTCGCCCTTCGTGTTGACGAGGATGTTCTCCGGCTTGATGTCCCGGTGGATCATCGAGTTCAGGTGCAGGTAAAGGATCGCGTCGGCCACACGCACCACGATCGGGACCCAGTCGCCGATTAGAGGAGACTTGTTGAGGATCAGGCTCTTGAGATTCTTCGAGTCAAAGTACTCCATGACGTAGTAGTAGTCTGTCGCCGTCGAGCCCGACTCCCACACTTCGATGATGCACGGGTGCCGCACCGCCAGCAGCAGCTTCGATTCGTTCTTGAACGCCTTGATTTGCGAAGAGTCCTGCTTGAGCTGGTCCTTCAGGACCTTCACTGCGCACGGGCAGCCGCGCTTGAGGTAGGTTCCCAGATAGATGTGGGAAGCGCCGCCTTCGGCGAACTTTTCTTTGATGGAAACGCCGGGAATTTCGATCACGGGCTGGGGATTCTAAGCGGGGCTGAGGAAAGCCACTCTCAAAAATTAGCCCCAGCAGGCGCCGGCCTCCCGACGTTCGTTTTAGGTCTGTCTTTTTCCTAATCCCTTTGGCCGTATCCGCGCTTGTCTGCGGAAATCTCGTTTTATCTGCGCAAAAGCCCTTTGCGGGCCCATGTCCGCTGGGTGACGGAGTGCGTACGATTCGGCGCTCGCATGGCAATCGAGTACAAGGAAATGCGTCGCGCAGATAAAACGAGATCGACGCAGACAGGCGCAGATTTCACCCGTTGCCGGGCCTGCCTCGGAATCCGGAATGTGCGGCAGCCACTGCTGAGATCTGTGGCGCCGTTGGCACGCGGCTGCAAGCCGCCTACGCCTGAAGTAGATCCGCTTCCTTCACCTTCTCCACCACGTGCGGATTCCCCTCCGCATCCAGGAAGATCACGTCGTACTCCGCCTCGGCGCCGGCCGCTTCACGCACGGCCTTGATCTTCGTCGGGTTCCTCTGGGTCACGAAGATGCCCTTGTGCATGAAGATGCGGTTGAACTGCACCGCGTCGCCGGCCTTGAAGCGGCTCACGCCTTCTCTTCCGCGAGGAACATCCCGGCGGCCGAATCGTGCCGGAACATCTGCTCGAACGGGGCGATGACGCCGGCGTCGAAGCGTGTCATGGCGTCGTACATGGCGCCGCCCCAGCGGGTGCCGGCCATTTTGATGCCGGTCAATTTGCAGAACCCGAGGTTGGCGCCCAGGAGCGTCGCGCCGGAAAGGTCGGCGTCGTTGAGGAAGGCGTTGCGCAGGTCGGCGTACGCGAGGTCCGCGTTGCGGAAGTTTGCGTTGTAGAGGTCCGCGCGCCTGAAATTCACGCCCATCAGGTCCGAGACCTCGAAGTTCGCGCCGCGGAGCGAGCACTTGTGAAAGCTCGCGCCCATCAGGTAGCAGCCCGAGAAATTCGCGCCGGCGAAATTGCCGCCGTCGAAGCGGGCGCTTCGGAGATCGAGGTCGGACAGGTCGAGGTTCGTGCCGTCGAGCGTGCCGAGCGGCTTGTCGTCGGCGATGAGCCGGAGGACTTCCTCGCGCGTCGGCCTGGCCTTTGCCGCGGCCGGGCCGCCGTTCTTCTGGTTCGCAAGGGCGACCTGCAGGGCCTCGAGCGCGGATGCCGGGTAGTTCTTGCGGCGCTCCGGGAACCCGTCGACTCCCTTTTCGATTTCTTCCGCCGTCAGCCGCCCCGCTTCTTCCAGCGTCTTCCCCTTCGCCGCTTCGCAGCAAAGCGCCAGCGCCGCGAGCCCGAATCCGCAGCCGGTAGTGGTGAACGAAGCGTCCTCGATGACGCCGGAGGGGTTGACCTTGAGGAAGATGCGGTAAGCGTCGCCGCAGCCGGAGTTCTTGTAGTCACCGATGGCCGTCGCGTCGGACATTTCGCGAAGGTTGGGTTTGTCGGCCTGCAGCTGGTTGAATTTGTCGAAGTTCATGTGGAGAGTTTCGCTAGCGGGGACTTTAGCAGGGGGGGGCGGGGGGTGTCGAGAGCGGGGGAAAACGGCGGGCGCTGGGGAACGCAAGGAATCGGGATTGGGGGGGCTAGGGCTGGGGCCACCCCCAGTGCTATACTCCCTCCGTTCCGCGCAACTCAGGAGAACCATCCCATGTCCCTCCAGTTCCCGTGTCCTTGCGGCCGTCTCCTCCAGGTCTCCGAAGACCTTGGCGGCAAGCGCGTCCGCTGCCCGTCCTGCTCCCGCATCGTCTGGGCCCCCGCCGCACCGGAATCCGTTCCGGAAGCGCGCCTGGTGGACGGACCCGCAACGCCGAAGATCGAACCGGTCGCGGCGAAGGTGGGAACGCCGGAGCCCCCGATGGCGCGCGTCGCCGCGGCGGAAGCTCCGTCGCCGGTCGGGCACGCCGGCGGCGCCTGCGCCACGAAACACGACTGCGGCGCGGTCGGCGGATTCATCCTCTCGCTCGGCTCGCTGGTGTTCGGAGTGGTCGCGTTTCCCCTTCTCGTCATCTCCGGACCCGTCGGCGGATCGATCGGAGCTCTCGTGTCGTGCAGCGCGCTTCGCAGGATCCGCGCGGGCAAGGGCAACCCTGCCTCGGAGGGGCTGGCGCGCGCGGGCATCGCGATCGGCGTCGGGCAGTCGCTGCTCGGGCTCCTTCTCATCGCGGCGCTGGGCGTGGCGGGATTCAAGGACGGAAACGGCTGCTGCTTCAAGAAAGTCCGCCACAACCGCATGCAGCAGAGCACCATCTCGGCGCCTGAAGTGAAAACACCGGTGAAGGTGGAGCAGAAGGAAAAGGAAGTGGTTGAAACGGAGGCGGAAGTCGTCGAAGAGAAGTAAGAGGCCGATCAGAAACAGCAACGCCGCCCCCATCGGGCGGCGTTTTTTTTGGCTGTATCCGCGGCTGTTTCCGCGTCATTCGCTCTTATCCGCGAATTCCGTTCGCTGTTTTTTTGAAAAACGGAAAGGAATACGCGGATAAAGCTCCTTTAACCAATGCCTTCCTATTTCTTCTTTTTCTTCTTCTTGAACAGGTCGTTGAACAACTCGTCCACCTTCTCCTTCACTTCCGGATTCTCCAGCAGCCCCTTCGCCGCGCCCTCCAGCGCCTTCTCGAAATCAATGTCGATCTTCGGCTCGGCGACCGTCCCGCCCAGCGGCAACCCACCCGCCTTGTTGAAGACGTCCACAACCGCGCCTGTCGTCTTCCCCCAACGCGCCGTCGGATCGCCCGTCACGGTGATCGACTGCTTCAGGTTCCCGTCGAAATCCGTCTCGCCGGCGATCGTGATGTCCGCTTCCTTCCCGTCCCCCTGCCACTTGGAGAATTCGTTATAGATCTTGCCGCCCTTGATGTGGAACTTCTGGTCCACGATCGAGTACTCGAACTTCGACTGCTGGGTAAGCTTCAGCTGGGAGTAGAGCTCCGTGAAGAGCGGCGACCCGGCGAGCGTCACGTTCCGGAGTCCGAGCGTTCCTTCGCCTTCCAGCGTCTTCTTCATCGCGTCCATGCTGAACCCGCGCCCGCGAAGCGAAATGTCCCACGCCATCGCCGCCTCGACCTGTCCCTTCTGCTCCGAGTAGAGCGCGGGGTTCACCAGCGCCGCGAGGCCGCTGAAGAGGTGCGAGTACTTCACGGGCGGGTCCGTGACGGTCGTGCGCAGGTTCCAGGCCGGGTCCCCGGAGTCGAACAGGATCTTCCCGGAGCACTTCACATCGCCATCGTTAAGGCGGAAGTCGATGCGCCGGAGGTCCCACGCCTGCTCGCGAACCCCTACCTCGATCAGCAGCCTCTTCAGCTCCATCGCGTCCGCCCGCACCCACGGGGTCTGCACCGCGATGTCGAAGTCCAGTCCGTCCAGGGACGCCCAGGCCCGCCCCGGTTCGCGCTGCGCCTGCGACGCGCGGCGCGCGCCGTCGTAGGTGCCCTTGATATCGACGGAGAGATTTCCGGGATTCGGGATCACGTAATCCGTCGTCTTCCCGTCTTTGTCGCGCGTCCGGTACGTGTAGTCCGTCGGCACCGGCGGGCTTGTCACGGTCGCCTTCCCGACGATCTCAAGACGGTCGAAATTCTCGCCCTTGATGTTCCAGAACGTGCGCAGCGGTCCTTTCATGTCCTGGTCCGCGAGATACGCCGGGAAGACCTCGCGCAGTTTCGTCAGGTCGCCGTCGAACTTCATCACGAGGTCCACCGGCCCGTCCGCTGCGAGGAATCCCTGCGCCTGCACGTCGCAGCCGTTCATCTGCACCTTGCCGCCCGGCTTGAGTTCGATCCTGCCGTCGCTCTTGCGCCACGAGATCTCCTGCTTCACGTTGATGGCCGTCGCGACCTGGGGAAGCGCCTGCGGGTCGCCCCACTTGAAGAACGGGACCTTTGCGTCGAGCGCGGCATCCACGTTGCCCCCCGCCAGCAGCTTCGCGTTCACGGCGCCCGACACCGCGCCCGTTCCCCACTCGACGCCCGCCATCGGCATCATCGCCGCGACGTCCAACCCCTTGAACGCGACCGTCGCTTCCGCCGTGATTTCCTTGCGCGGCTTCCCGGCTGCCAGGGCAAGCACCGTCGCGTTGATGTCGATCTCACCGGGCGAAGCGCTCCCGGCCTGCACCTTCGCCGTGATCTCCGCCGCGATCTCGTCCGGCGTCGCGCCCGGCTTCGCGTTGATCGTCATCCCCGTCACGCGGTACGTCGCGCCCGCGGCCTCGTCGATGTACGTCACCGCCACGTCGCGGATCGCCACCGTTCCCATCACGATCGTCCCCTCGTCCCCCGACTTCTCCTTCGGCTTCACCGGCCCGATGTCGTCCGTGGACAGCGTCCCGTCCCGGCGCTTCACGATCCGCATCTCCACGCCCGAAATCTCGCACGTCCGCAGGACGACGTTCGAGTCGAGAAGCGGCTTGATGTCCACCTTCACCGAGAGCTTCGCGATCTTCAGGAACGGCGTCGTCCCGTCCTTCTCGTACATCACGAAGTTCTCGAGTTCCGCCGGCGCCCACCACCCGAGCGAATGATCCTCCAGCGTCACCTTCCGGCTCGTCGCTTCGTACGCGGCGGTCTCGATCCTGATGCGGATCGGCCCCGTCGAAAGCAGCGTCGGCGCCATCAGGACCAGCAGCGCGAGCAGCACCGGAACCGCAATCGCGACCTTCAGCAGCCACCGCTTCTTCTTCGCCGGCGGCGCCGCGGTTTGCTTCAGGAGTTCCTCCCTGCCTTCGTCGATGTCCATCGGAGGCGGGACAGTCTCTTCGCTCATCCAGGCATTCTGGCGCATTCGACGCTTCGCCGCAACCGGAGCCCGGAGAGCAGTCCACAATATCGGCCCCCGAAGCCCGTTACACTCGCGGCCCCTTCATGCCCCTGCGTTCCGCCATCGCCAGCCTTCTTCTCGCCTGCGCCGCCGCCGCGCAGCAGCCGACGCGCGCACTGGAATACGAGGGCGTGTTCGACGACAAACGCGTCCACTCGATCCACCTGGTCGTCGAGGGCGAAGACTGGGCGAAGATCGGGAAAAAGCCGTTCGAATGGGTGAAAGGCGAAGTCGAAATCGACGGCGAGCGCGTCGGGAACGTCGGGATCCGCGAGAAGGGGAACTCGTCGGCGGGGATCCGCTCGGAGAAGAAACCGTTCAAGATCGGGTTCGACAAGTACGACAAGGACCAGCGCTTCAAGGGCCTGCGCACGCTCGTCCTCAACAACGGCTTCAAGGACCCGACGCTCTTGCGCGAGAAGCTGGCGTACGACCTTCATCGCGCGCTCGGGCTTCCGGCGTCGCGCGCGGCGCACGCGGTCGTGACCATCACAGCGCGAGGACAGATGGAGAAGCGCTCTTTCGGCGTCTACACAATCGTCGAGCACGTGGACGAGACGTTCCTCGACGAACGCTTCGGCAACCACGACGGCAACCTCTACAAGATCGAGGGGATGCAGGACCTGTTCGCGCGGGTGGACGAGGCGCGGATTGCGGACGAGAAGTGCGTCGAGCTGAAGACGAACGAGAAGGAAAACGACCGCTCGCGCTTCGTGAAGTTCGCGGGCGCGATTGCGGACGGAAAGAGCGACCTGACGGAGTGGCTGGACTGCGACGGGTTCGCGAAGTGGCTGGCGGCGACGTCGGCGCTGGTGAACCTCGACAGCTACGCGGGGACCGGGCACAACTTCTACCTGTACGACGACCCGAAAACGGGGAAGTTCGTGCTGATCCCGTGGGACCTCAACGAGGCGTTCGGCAATTTCCAGCAGGGGCCGGCCGAAGCGCACCTCGCGTGGGACGTGTACGCGCCCTGGGTCGGGTCGAAGAAACTGATCGAGCGGTTCGTGGCGGCGCCGGCGCTCAAGCAGAAGTACCTGACGGCCCTGCGCGACCTGTGCCTCAAGGAATTCGCGCCGAAGACGATGGCCGCGAAAATCGACGCGCTCTTCAGGCTCACGAAGGAAGCGGCCTCGAAAGACTCGATGAAGGAGTACTCGACCGAGGACATGATCAAGTCGCTCTCGCAGGACCTCGCCGGGACCCGCATGGGCCCGAAGCAGTCGCAAATCTTCGGGCTGAAGCCGTTCGTGGAACGCCGCGTGGACTCGATCCTGAAACAGCTCGCGGGGAAAACCAAGGGGGAGAAGCTGGAGGGCCGCTCGGGGCCGCCGGGCGGCGGACCTCCCGGGGGCGGGCCCGGTGGCAAACCTCCGGGCTCTCCGCCCGACAAGAAGTAGCGCAGCGACCCCCCTACCCCTTCAGGAACTTTCTCCACTCCCGGTGAAATAACCCCGTGAGCACGCTCAGCGCCAGCCCCGCCGTCGGCCGAGGGTCGTCGCGGCGCATGTAGTCGTCGTGCGGTGAGAAATCGAAAAGCGGAGGGTCCATCTTTCCGCGGTCGGGGTTCTTGAGGAAGTGCAGGACGTCGCCCGGGAAGAAAACGCGGGCCCGGACGCCGAGGGGCCAATCGACGACGGGCGCGAACGATTCGCCGCGGGCCCACTTCACGAGAAGGTCGGGGAAGTTGACGCCCGCCTCGACGGCGAGGGCGAGGGAGCCCCAAAATCTTGGGTTAACCTCCATTAAGGTGAAGCCGTCGGAGCGCTTCTTGAATTCGACCATGGCGACTCCGGTCCAGCCGATGTGGCGCAGCAGCCGGATCGCCGCTTCTTCGAGCGCCGGGTCTTTCGCGGATTCCCGCAGGGTGGAGGGCCCTCCCGTGGTCGGGTATTCGCGCAGGCGGCGGTGCGTGAACATCGCGAGGACGGCGCCGCCGTCGCCCATGAGGACGCTGACGCCCCAGCCTTCGCCTTCGACGCGGTCCTGGATGATGCAGCCGGGGCGCCACGCGGCGGCGAGACTCGGGCGGTCACAGTAGGCGAGGCCGCGGGAGCCGGAGCCGCGGGCGGGTTTGACGACGAAGTGGCCGTTGCCCTCTGCCACAGCGGGGTCGGACCAGGTTCGGGGAGCGGGGACGGAGCATTCGGCGGCGCGCGCGAGGGTCCAGGCCTTGTCGCCGGCGTTGCGGACGAGGGCAGCGGCAGCGAACGGGAGCTTTGCAGGGATCTCCGCGCGGCGGTCGAGGGCGAACAGCAGCGTGTCCTCTTCCATGGGCAGGATCACGTCGCAATCGAGCAGCGCGGGAGCCTCTCGCAGCCACCGGGCGAAGTCGTGCGGGCGCGTGACGGGCGAGGGATAGACAACGGCGCGGCCGTGTCTGGAGAAGAGGGCGGGGCTGAAGTGGGTTTTCTCGCCGACGACGACGCGATGGCCGGAACGGCCGAGGGCGCGGACGGCGGCGAGGGATTTCCGCCAGTAGCCGTCGGTGACGAGGATTCCGGGCATCGGGTTGAGTGTAGCGGGGTTAACCCGGGGGCCGCACGGTGCCGATGAAAGAGTACGCTGACACTCCGCCCCATGCGCACCCTCCCCTTCTCGCTCGCTCTTGCGTTCGCCGCGGCCGCCGCGGGCTGCTCGACTGCGCCCCCGGAGAAGCCGCCCGCCGATCCGCCGAGGGAGCAGCCGGAGCCGGAAGTCGAGCCGCGGCCCGAGGTGAAGGCCGACCCGATCGGGCCAAAGCTGGTCGCCGAGGCCGACCGGTTGTTTACGGAAGGCTCCCGCTCGCGCGCCGCGGGGAAACCCGATGACGCCGCCGACCAGTACGGCGCCGCGATCGCGATCTACGACGCGCTGGCGAAGTTCGACCCCAACCCCGCGCTCCCGATCCGGTCCGCAAATGCCCGCGAAGCCCGGGCCCGCGCCGTCGTCGAGGCCGAGGACGCCGCGCGCGTGAAGTACCGCGAGGAAATCCTCGCCTCACTCCCCGCCGCACCGTTCCCGGACGATGCTTCCCTCCTCCGCCACTTCGAGGAACTCGTCGCCCGCAACCCCGACGACCGCGCTTCACGCCGCCGCCTCGCCGCCCTGCTCCTCGCGGCCGAGCGATATCCGGAAGCGGCCGCGGCGCTCGAAGTCGGCGCTGACCCCGAGCCCGTGATGGAACTCGCGAAAGCCGCGCTCTGGTACCGCCTCGGCCGGAACGACGACGCCGTGAAGAAACTCGAGGAAATCCGGAGAAAATGGCGGAGGGCTCTTCCCCCCCAGATCCTCCGCCCCGCGTTCTGCCTGCAGGCGCCGAAGGGGTTCGACAAGTTCACGCCGGCGGAGCGCGCGGAGTTTTTCCCCCAGCAGAAGGTGTGGATCTACTTCGAAGCGGGGAACGCGACGTGTGAACAACTCGAGGGCGGGAAGTGGAGGGTATCCCTGCGCTGCGACTACGAGATTCTCGACGAGAAGGGCGCGAGCGTGGCGTGGCCGGAAGTGAAGGATTTCGCGAGGGACTACGACCCGCCCGTGTACGGGACGCCGGTGAACGACGTGTGTCTGATGCTCGGGATCGTGATGCCGAAGGCGCCGCGGGGGAAGTACACGATGGTTCTGCGGCTGACGGACAAAATTGAAAACAAGGTTTCCGAGCACCGGATGGCGTTCGAGCTCAAGTAGACCCGGGTTCGCCATCGGTCCCTCAACCTTAACCTGCCGTTCCGCACGAAGAACGACAGGTTAAGGTTAAGGGGCTCGCGCTTCGCGCTCGCTTCCGCCTAACGCTTGAGCGGTACCGCATACCCCATGGATAATGAAGGTTCCTTCCCCTACGGAGCCTCCCGCAATGAAGTTCTTCCTCGACACCGCTTCCGTCTCCGAAATCCGCGAAGCCGCCGCGCTTGGCCTCCTCGACGGCGTCACGACCAATCCTTCGCTCGTCGCGAAGGAAAAGAAGGACTTCCGCAAGTTGCTCGTCGAGATCTGCGAAGTCTGCGACGGGCCGGTCTCGGCCGAGGTCGTCGAGACGACCTGCGACGGCATGGTGAAGGAAGGCCGCGAACTGGCGAAGATCGCCGAGAACATCGTCGTGAAGCTGCCGCTGATCAAGGAGGGCATCAAGGCGTGCAAGATCCTGCGCGCCGAGGGGACGAAGACGAACGTGACGCTGTGTTTTTCCCCGAACCAGGCGCTGATCGCGGCCAAGGCCGGCGCGAGCTACATCAGCCCCTTTATCGGCCGGCTCGACGACATCTCGACGGAGGGGATGCAGCTCATCCGCGATATCCGCACGATCTACGACAACTACAACTTCCCCACGGAGATCCTCGTCGCGTCGATCCGCCACCCGATCCACGTCCTCGAAGCCGCGAAGATCGGCGCCGACGTGGCGACGATGCCCTTCAAGGTGTTCGACCAGATGCTGGCGCACCCGCTGACGGATTCCGGGCTGAAGAAGTTCCTGGATGACTGGAAGGCGCAGCACGGGAAGTAGCCAGACGGCCGGAAACGACACATTTCAGCTCTCAAGCAAACTCCAGGACGCAAACGACAACTTCCGGCTCCCTCCTGCTCGACGCAGACCTTGCTGTTTTGCGTTTGGAGTTTGCTTGAGAGTTGAAAATTGAAGTTGAAAGTTGAAGTTTCCGGCGCTGCAGACCGATAAACCCCCCGGGAGAAGCTCCGCTTTCCCCCCATGAAAGACCGCCTCTGCTTCTACCACGTCTCCGAGCCGGCCGTCGGCATGTGCCTGCACGACCATAAGCCGTACTGCCAGGCCTGCGAAGTCGTGACGCCCTACGGAAAGTTCTGCTGCTTCGACTGCAGCGGCAAGTACGCGGCATTCAAGGCGACGTGGAAGGAGCCGAAGCTCCGGTCGCCCTGGCTGGGGCCGATGCTGGCCGGGGTGGTGCTGCTCCTGGTGCTGGGCGCCGCGGTCGCCTGGGCCGGGAACCGGTTGCTGGGAATCTCGGCACTCGAGCGGTTTGACGTGATCACCCGGTTTACCCGTTGAAGGGAGTTTGTGTGACGCTCGCCCGCCTGTCCGTAGCCCTTCTCACTGCTCTCGCAGTTGCCGGATGCTCTGGGACCCCGGATGACCAGCCCAAGGACACCTCCTGGTCCGACGCCGAAGCCGCCTACCTCTCCGGTGAATGGTCCTCCGCCATCCCTGCCTACGACCGCTTCATCAATTCCCACCCCGACGACCCCCGCATCGTCACCGCCAAACTCCGCATCGCCCGCGCCTGGCTCGCCCAGAACCGCCCCGCCAGCGCCCTCCCCTTCATCGACCACGCCATCGCCAACGCCCCCGACCGCCCCTTCAAGGCCGACGCCCACGCCGCCCGAGGCCTCGCCCAGCACATGCTCGGCGCGCCGGCGAAAGCAGAAGCGGAGTTCCTGGAAGCGATCCGGGTCGGCGAAGACCGGGTGCGCAAGGACGAGTGCCTGTACTACCTGGGCGTCTGCAAAATCCGGGCGGGGGACTGGGAAGAAGGGCTGGCATACATGGGGTCGGTGATCAAGGAAGCGCCTGATTCGCCCTACTCCGTCAAGGCGCGGTCGATCCGTTCCTCCGGCGTCCGCGCCTTTGCCATCCAGGTCGGCGCGTTCGGGGAGCCGGCGGGAGCGCGCCGCCGGGCGGACGACCTGCGGGCGAAGGGGTACGACTCGGAGATCGTGCCGGAGGGGACGCTGAATTGCGTGCGCACCGGGCGGTATGCGACGTGGGGCGAGGCGACGGAAGCCGCGCGGGCGCTGGAAACCGTCACGGGGTATGAGGCGGTGGTGGTGCCGTAGGGGATACCCTGAGGCGTCCGCAGTTCCCCTTGAACGGCCCTTCAAAACCCCCTATCCTGCCTCCACTTGCGCCCACAGGGGGCCGTACCCGGGCGCACAACATCGGGGGAATTCATGGGGCTTGTCGCATCCGTCAAGCGCGCTGCGACGCGCGCGGTCGTCAATCAACTGGTCGGGATGGCCGATTCGTCCGACGCCAGCCTGCTGCGCATGCTGGGGCTGATCAAGTCCGTGTCGTCGCTTGACTGGTACGACAAGGGACTTGCGGCGATGGAAGACTACATCCGCGCCGGGCATCCCGGCGTCGAAGCCGTGCGCCGCGCCGTGCGCGTGATGAGCAAGACGACGCGCAAGAAGGTCGTCGAGAACTTCGTCATGAACACGCTGATCGAGGGGAACCGGAAGCGGTATGCGTTCTGGGAGAAGGAGACGTTCGGGCCGCCGACGACGCTTCTGATCAGTCCCACGACGGTCTGCAACCTCAAGTGCTACGGGTGCTACGCCGAAGGGCATGACGTGCATTCGACGCTGTCGTTCGAGGCCATGGACAAGCTGATCGGCGAAGCGAAGCAGGTCGGGACGCCTTTCGTGCACTTTGTCGGCGGCGAGCCGTTCCTGGTGAAGCATCTCTGGGACCTGTTCGACAAGCACCCCGACGTGTTCTTCAACGTCTTCACGAACGCGACCCAGCTCGGGGACGCGGAGATCGACCGGCTGGCGAAGATGGGGCACGTGGCGCTGTCAGTTTCGGTCGAAGGGTTGCAGATGCACACCGACGAGCGGCGCGGGCGCGGGATTTACGCGCTGGCGACGAACACGATGCGCAAGCTCGCCGACAAGGGCGTGCTGGTGGCATTCAGCGCGACGTACTCGAAGGCGAACTTCGACACGGTCGGGACTGAACCGTTCATGGACGCGATGATGGACGCCGGGTGCGTGTTCGGGTGGTTCTTCCCGCTCATGCCCGTCGGGTCGTGCGCCGTGCCCCAGCTCATGCTCACGCCGTTCCAGAAGATGCAGATCAAGGACCGGCTGGGCGAAATGCGCGCGACGAAACCGCTTCTCTTCTTCGATTTCGGCCACGACGAATGGATGGCCGGCGGGTGCCTCGCGGGACGCAAGATGCTCCACGTGAACTCGCAGGGCGGCGTCGAGCCGTGCATGTTCACGCAGTTCGCGGTGGACAACATCCACGGGAAGTCGTTCACCGAAGTCCTGCGCTCGAAGTTCCTCGGCAAGGTGCGCGACGACGGCCGGATCCGCGCCAATCCGCAGAAGACCTGCCTCGTGACGGACGTTCCCGAAGTTTTCCGCGAGATCGTCAAGGAGGAAGGCGCCCGCGACCAGTCGGGCGACACGTTCATGACCACCATGGCCCCCGTCCTCGACGCGTTCGCGCGCGACGACAAGGCGCTTCATCAAACGGAGAAGAAATAAGTGCTCTCCGGGCTCAAAAACTTCGCGATCGAGAAGGTCGTCAACGCCGCCGCCGGCGCTTCGGCCAACATGTCGGACGAAGGGATCCTGCGGCTGATCGGCATCCTCCGGACCCTGATGCCCGCGCAGTGGTACGCGCACGCGCTCGATATGGGCGAGAAGTACGTGAAGGAAAAGCACCCGGCCGTCGAAGCGGTGCGCCGGATCGCGCGCAACCTGTCGCCGCACGTGCGGAAGATGATCATCCGCAACGCGGTCATCGGGCTCTTCATCGAGGGGAACAAGGTCCGCAAGAAGTTCTACGACGAAGAGGGATTCGCTTCGCCCCCGATGATCATGATGAGCCCGACATCGGTGTGCAATTACCGCTGCTACGGCTGCTACGCGGACGGCGAGGACTGGAAGGCGGAGCTGCCTCCGGAACTGATCCACCGGCTGATCGACGAGGCGTCCACGATCGGCTCGAGGCTGATCGCGTTCACGGGCGGGGAGCCCTTCCTCCGGAAAGACCTCGTGGACATCATGGAGAAGCACCCCGAGGTGATGTTCAGCATCTACACGAACGGCTCGCGGATCACGCCGGAGATGCTGGACAAGTTCGCGAAGTGGGGAAACGTGCACCTGAACTTTTCGGTGGAGGGCCCGCAGGAGTACACGGACGACCGCCGCGGGGCCGGGGCATGGTCGGTCGTCATGCACCAGATGGCGGAGTGCCGGAAGCGCGGGCTGTATTTCGGGTTCGCGGCGACGATTTCGCGCAAGACGCTTGAAGCGACGATGAGCGACGAGTTCATCCGGACGATGATCGACGCGGGCGCGGGGCACGGCTGGTACATCAACCTGATGCCGACGGGCCCGGTGGAGTCGCAGGAGCTGATGCTCACGGCGGCGCAGCGCTACTGGATGCGCGAGCGCGCCGCGGTCATCCGCAAGACGCACCCGATTTTCCTCGTCGATTTCGTGAACGAATCGTGGCTCGTCGGCGGCTGCATGGCGGGCGGGCGCAAGTTCATCCACATCAACTCCAACGGCGACGTCGAGCCGTGCATGTTCATCCACTATGCGGTCGACAACATCCGGAACAAGACGATCCGTGAGGTCCTGAAGAGCGACTTCATGAAGAAGATGCGCGAAGCGGTCCCGCACGACGCGCGCGACGCGCGGCCGTGCATGATCATCGACCACCCGCACAAGCTGCGCGAGATCGTCGAGGGCGCGGGCGTCTACAAGACCACGCCCGACGCCGGCCAGATGGTTCATGAGTGGGCTCCGTACCTCGATTCCTACGGCGCCGAATTCGGCCGGCTGGACGCGAAGCACGCGGAAAACGCCACGGATTCCGAACTCGTGGGAATCCGCGCCGAAATGCCGCGGCCTGAAATCGCCGTCGGCGTCGAGGTCGGGAAACGCTACGGCCCGCGCCAGGAAGACCACGGCGCGAAGCAGGGAGCCTGCGGGACGGGCTGCGCTTCCACGCCCGTCGTGACGAGCGCGCCGGATTCGCCGGCGGTCTAGCGTGAGCGTGCGCGAGAGTTTTCTGAAACTCTGCGGCACCGCCGCGCTCCTGATGGCGCTTCCAACCGCCGCTGCCGAGCCGGCGCGCGCGGAAGTGGACCGCCGCGATGCCCCGAGCCTCCTCTGGATCATTGGACACAACGAGCTCAACCTTGAATCCGGCGGCCCCGATGGCGCCAGCCAAATGCGCAAGAAACTGGAAGCGGCGTTTCCGGGATGGAAGCTCGACACGATGCACCTGGGAAGCACGGCCCTGGTTCCGCGGAACGCCGTCCTGATCCTCGCGGGGCCGAAGCGCGACTTCTCGGAAGACGACGCGGCAAAGCTGCGCGACTTGCTCGCCAACGGATTTCGGCTGCTGGTCTGCCTCGATCCGGGTATCGAGCACGACCGGGTTGACCTGGCGCGATTGCGTCTCGTGTTGCAGGACGCGGGAGCCAACGTCGGCACCGACCGCATCGTGGACCAGGAGGCCGCTCTTCCCGGGAAGCCTTCCCCCATGCCCCGCACGGGGCCGGTCCGCGAAGAGCGCGCCGTCTTCGCCGCCCGCTTCGCGCCCACCGGCCACCCCATCCTCGCCGCGCTCCCGCCGGGCGTCGGCGTCGTTTTCGAGAATGCGTGCCGGGTCGCAGCGAGATCCTCCGGGTCTGATCCTTTCGACGTGCGCGAACTCGCCACGACATCCTCTTCTGCTTACGCCATTTCGGCCTCAGGCGGGCGCGGCCCCGCCGGTCCCGTCCTGGTCGCCGCCACGCGCCGCGCGGGTCCGGGCCGGTACGTCGTCGCAGGCGACTCGACCTTCCTTACGAACGGTTTCGCCGCAAGGACCGGGATCGAGGACGCCGCGCTGGCGATCGCCGCGCTTCGCTGGCTGGCGGAGGGGATTGAAGCGCCCGCGCCGGCGCGCCGGCCGCGCGCCGAGGCCGCAAACGTGGCGGACGAAGACCGACAGCCGATCGTCCTCATCATCGCCATAGCGGTCGCGGCGCTGCTGGTCGCGGGCAACGCCGTTCTCGGCAAACGAAGCTGAGCGCTACTTCCGCGCCTTCAGCGCCGCCCGGATCCAGGCGTCGATGGGGTGCGTGAGCGCACCGTGATCCACGACGCCGACCTGCCAGAGTTCGTCGAGCGTCGCCGGCCACACGGGGTCGGGCTTCGCCGGAGTTTCGCCGTCGGCGTCGGTCGCGGACAGAGCGGACAGCTTCGCGCGGGATTCGGCAGACCCGCAGCCGACCAGCGCGAACACGAGCGGAAGCGCGGACTCTGGCTTGGCCGCCCCTCGATTGAGCCACTCGATCATCGCCGCCTGCACTTCATTCGGAAACCGGGAGAGGGGCGAGCACGCCGAAGCAGAGAGCGACCATGCAAGGGCCCGCGGCCATTCCAGGTCGCGAACGACGGTCGCCGGCGGCGCCCAGTCCTCGGAAACCAGGGCGGCGGCCATCGCACGCTGGTCCTCCGCGTCGTTTGAGTGCCCGAGCAGAAGGGCAGCATTCGAGGCAACCACGGATCCAGAACTTGCCGATTGTTTGAGACTGCTTCGTGCCGCGACCCGAATCTCCGGTGAGCAGCGGTGCGCGTTGAATGAACCGGAGTTCGGGTACAGATCGAAGGCCACGGCGCTCTGGATGGCCTGAAGCGCCCCTCTTTCTACTCCCGCCAGGGCGAGGCCCGAGCGTTCCCTCAGGGCGGCGCCCGTCAGCGCCTTCAGGAGCGCTTCGTTGCCCCAATCGCGCGACACCAGTGCGGCCAGTTCGGGCCACTCGTTCTGGTCCGGTCCTTCGGGATGCGCACGCTTCGGGTCGGGCGGCGCCATCATCTCCAGGGCAAAGTCCAGCCACCGCGGCGCCGAAGCGCAAGGGTCTCCGCCTTTGGCCTCCAGGACGAGATGAGAACACGCAAAAGGCTTCGCGCTTTCGAGCGCAACCCAGCGCCATTCCTCGACCCGCTCCGGCGCATACGCGACGCCGCGGCCGTCCGAAGGAGCCGCCAACCGCCATTGCCGGTCAGAGGCCTCGAGGACCGCGTTGGCATCGGTGTTCTCGAGGCTCCCCGCGGAAATCTGCACGCGATCCTCGCCGCCGCCGGAGCGCGCGAGCAGAAGAGTCGTCCGGGCGTAGTAGAACGTGGCCGAGCCGATCCCGCCGCGCCCGCCGTAGGCGCGCTCGAAACTCCCCGATTCGGTCACCATCACAGCCGACGACCAGGTGCCGCCGGGGGGAAGCGCGAGCTTGGCGCTCGACTCGCGCGACGGGGGGCGCTTCTTCAGCTCCTTGCCTGACTTGGACTCGCAGCCGAGAACAGCTGGTGCCAGGAGAAGGAGTGCCGCGAGGAGGTTGCGGGTGGACATGGGAGTCAGAGAACTTCATCGGGAGGGAGCGGGTCAAGCGGGAAAAGTGGATGGTGGTGAGGGAAAGACAAATCCCAACCCCAACCCCAAAGTAGTTGTTTTGGAGTTGGGGTTGGAGTTGGAGTTGGAATTTTCCCTTCCTCCTTTACCATCCTCCTTCCCCATGCCCGCCGACCCCCGCTCCCGCAAAACCCTCCAGCGCCGCCTCGACATCGCGCGAGCCGCCGCCGCGGTTTTCCGCCGCAAGGGCTACGCTTCCGCGACGACCGAGGACATCGCCGGCGCGCTCGGCATGACAAAGGGCTCCCTCTACTATTACTTCCGCGACAAATCCGACATTCTCTTCTTCTGCCAGAACTACTCCCTCGATCGCCTCCTCTCTGAAGCCGCGCGCATCCGCCGCTCGGGCGCGCCGCCCGCCGCCCGCCTGCGCGACCTGGTTCGCGCCCAGATGGCCCTCATGCTCGACGAGCTTGCCGGCACCGCCGCGCACATCCAGACCGATGCGCTGGACCGCGCGCGGTGGAGGAAACTCATCCTGAAGCGCGACCGCTACGAGCGCGAGGTGCGGGCGATCGTGGCGGACGGCGTGAAGCGGCGCGTTTTCCGCTCGACTGACCCGGCGACCGCCGCGCGCGCGATTCTCGGCGCCGTGAACTGGACGATCACCTGGTTCCGGCCGAAGGGCAGGCGCACGAGCGAGGAAGTTGCCGCCGACTTCGCGGAGCTGTTCGTGGACGGTCTGCGCGCGCGCCGTTAGCAGGGCCCCAGCTTTTTGTGCGCCGGGCACTCGCACCATTTGTCCCCCGGCGACGGGCACGTATTCGCAAGCGCGACGTCCGCTTCGCAGGTCCCCTCGGGATACGGTCCGCGAAATGAGATCTCGCTGTCGCCCATGAAGCGGTCGTAGTACACCTCGATCATCCACACGCGGCACGCCTCGCAGAAATACCACGACATCGTTTCCTCGTCCCCCTGGGCGAACACGCTGATGAACGCCCGCCGCTTCCCGACGGCCTGGAGATCCGCGCCGCACTTCCGGCAGTTCACGGGATCCATACGGTCACCTCTTCTGCAGCCTTCTTCGGAATGTCGGGAACCGTGCAGTTCTCCGCCGGGAATCCGACCGGGAAGAGAATGTAGGGCTTCTCGTGCGACGGCCTTCCGAGAGTCTTCGACAGGAACCCCATCGGGCTGGGCGTATGCGTCAGCGTGGCGAGGCCCATGTGATGAACCGCCGCGATGAACAATCCGCACGCGATCCCGACACTCTCCGAGACGTAATAGTTTTTCCGGATGCCTCCCTCGAAGGGCTTGTGTAATTCCGCGAAGACCACGACCAGCCACGGCGCTTCTTCCAGGAATTCCTTGTGCCAGCCGGTTCCCAGCGGAGCGAGCGCTTCGAGCCAGTCCGGGGGCATGCGGCCGCCCTCGTAATTCTCGCGCTCTTCGACTTCCGCAGCTTCGCGGATCTGCCGTTTGACCTCCGGGTTCCCCACGGCCACGAACGTCCACGGCTGGCGGTTGGCGCCTGAAGGCGCGGAATTCGCGGTTGCTATGGCGATCTCGATGAGCTCGCGCGGAACGGGGAGCTGTGAGAAGTGGCGGACGCTGCGGCGCGTGCCGCTTTCGTCGTGGAATTCCGTGGCGCGCCGGAGCATCTCGGGAGCCGGTATCGCGGGAGTCCGGTAGGGCACGAATCGCGGATCGCTCATGTGCCGATTATGACACGGCCCCCGTGAGCGGCGCCGGCGTCCACGCGAACGCTTCGATGGACCGGGCAAAAAGCGCATGCGGAGGCTCCGCGGGCAGTGTGAAACCGGCCGCCTGCGCCATCGTATTCTCGAGGACGACGGCGCGGGCCGGCCGCAGCTCCCAGGGCGCATGCAGGATGTCGGCGCGCGCAATCCCCCGGCCCCGTCCCGTGGAGTACAGGCAGTAGCGTTCGGCGAGGAAGTACTCGAGCGATCCGGGCCGCGGGCGGAATTCCGCCCCCGAAGGCGCGTAGCGCGCCCGGAACGCAGCCGGCGGCGCGCCGTGCGACGTCCGGACGCTGGAATACGAAACGCGCCCTTCCTCTTCGGTCATCTCCATCCGCGCGCGCCAGTAAGGAAGCCCATACCAGGTCCTCGCTACCGCGGCGGTCACGGCGCTCGCGGCGTCGAGGCTGAAGAACCACACTCCAGGCTTGCCTTCCGCCGTGACGTAAGTGCGGACGTTGAGCTCGGGAAACTCGTCGGTCCCGGGCACCGCGGGCAACCCGCGCAGGCGGACTCCTTCCATGCGGAACGGCACGACGCCGATCCACGCCGACCCATCGAACGTGTCGACCTCGAGCCCGGCGGGAATCTTTTGACGCACTGCGTCAACTGGCAGCCGCCAGTGCAGGAACGCCAGCGCGCTCCAGACCTGCCGCACCGCCCACGCCCCCGCGGGGCACGGCCAGGGGCGATGAGAAGCGTCCGGTAGGCCCACTACCCCTCCGCCTCGACCTGCTCCTCGCCGTGCCGGAAGTCCGGGTTGTCGAACCGCGTGTATTCCTTCCGCCACGTCAGCTGCACGTCCCCGACCGGGCCGCTTCGCTGCTTCGCGATGATCACCAGCGCATCCGTGTCGTTCTCCTTCGTCGCGTCCTTGTAATACCCCGGCCGGTGCAGAAGCATCACGAGGTCCGCGTCCTGTTCGATGGCTCCTGAGTTGTGCGACACGATGCCGTCCGCAACCCAGCAGGCCGGACCGGGCACAGTCAGGTCAAACACTTCCTCCACTCCGGCCGGTTCCACTGCGACCACGCGATCCCAGAAGATGTCGCTGGTCGCACTGCGGCGCAGCACATCGTCGTCAAGCAACTCGGCGTACTCCGCCACCATTGCCCTCGAGGGGCTGAATCGGAAGTGTGACGTCCCCCCGTAGGACGTGCCGCGCATGGCGGTCATGCGTCGTTGCGAAATCCCTTTCCGGGACATCAGCTCACGAACGCGTGCAAATGCCTCCCGGGGAAGCGTGTCGACGTTCGTGGTTCCTTCGATACCGGCAATGGCCTTCCTGAATGCCTTTGCCTGCGGAACCCGGGGGCCGAAGGCCCCGACACACTCGAGAAATCGACGCTGGTTGTCGTTCCCCGAAACGGAAACGCAGTGTATCGGCCTGTACTTTCCCTGCTTCAGGACCGGAGTTCGCGAGACGATCCCGAGGCGGAGAAGCAGCGCCGCGACATCCCCCGCGAGCAAAGGACTGTTCGTCGCGTAATGAATCGACGAACTCCCCCGGCCGGTATGCCGGACCGAGATTGTTCCATCCGTAGCCCAGAGATGCCTCAGAAGGACGGCAATCTGTTCGTTCGAGAGACTGAATACCTCGCGCGGAATCCGTTTTTCCCAGGACCGCTGGTCGAAAATCCCAAGCTCCCTGAGCCACTTGTTCACACCGGCCGGGTGCCAGCGGTCTCCATTTCCACTGATCAGCAGCTGGTGCCAGCTCCTGCGGCCGCGATAGCGCTTCACTTCGGCCCCGAATTCCTTCTGAGCCGCGCGCTTCACCATCCTGCTGTTTTCCTCGGAGCTCGTCGTATACCTCATCGGCTGGCCCTTCAGGTAGCTTCCATCTCCAATGAGCTGTCCGAGCAGGGCGAGTCTCATTTCCGGCCAGCGCCCGGGCCGCGCAGGTTCAGGCAGGCTTCTCGTGATCGCGATTCGGTCCCCTTCCTGAAAATCTTTCGCCGCGGTCCAACCTGCAGCCCCCATCAGTCTGTGCTCGCCCGTAATCCGGATCGAACGCCCGCTCGCGAGTCCGACCCTCATCACAGCGCGCTTACCTATGCGCCAGATCTTCTGCGCCCGCGCGTAACGCAGTCGTCCGTCCGGCCCGACGGAAATCACCCTTGGCGTCGTGCCCTCCAGTTCGCTTACCGGCAACCTCCGGCCGTCGGCAAGGCATACCAGGGTGTCCCCCGTGACGCACTCCCTCAGGTCCGCCAGCATCGGCCGGTGGTCCGTCCGCTTCTCGACCTCGCGGTTCAACTGCGACAGCGCCATCACCGGCACCTTCAGCTCGCGTGACATCGCTTTCAGCGAGCGCGAGATGTAGGAGATTTCCGTCTGGCGGTTGTCGAAGCGGCTCCCGGCCTCGGCCGCGCGCACTTCGATGAGCTGCATGTAATCGACCACGATCAGCGAGAGCTTTTCCTTCATGTGAAAACGACGCGCGCGCGAGCGGATCTGGTTCACGGTGAGGGACGAAGAGTCGTCGATGTAGATCGGCGCGCTGGAGAATCCCGTGGCGGTCTCGACCAGCCGCGCTTTCTCCTCCTCCGTCACGGTTCCCTTCCGCACGCGGTGCGCGTCGATCCTGGCGTGCGAGCAGATCATGTTCTGCGCGAGCTGCTGCCCCTGCATCTCGAGCGAGAAGATCAGGACCGGGAGGGTCTCCTTGATCGCGACGTGCTCGACGACGTTAAGAGCGAAGGACGTTTTTCCCATTGATGGTCTCCCGGCGACCACGATGAGCTGCGCTTCCTGCATCCCGCTCGTGATGTCGTCCAGCGCGAAGTACCCCGTCCCCACGCCGGAGATCCGCTTGTTGCGGTCCCGCATCGCGAGGATGCGGCTGAACACCGGCCCGAGAATCTTGTGGATCGGCGTCGCGGTCGTCGTCTGCCCCTGGCTGATGCGGAAAATCTCCTGCTCGGCGACGACGGAGAGCTCGTCGGAGTGCACGGCCGGGTCGTACGCCTTGCGGAGGATTTCCGAAGCGGCGCCGATGAAGCCGCGCAGCAGGGCTTTCTCGCGGACGATGTCGGCGTAGTACTCGGCGTTCGCGGAGGAGGGCACCTTGCCCGCGAGTTCGAGCAGGTATTCCGGCCCGCCGACTTCCTCCAGCAGCCCTTTGCGCCCGAGTTCTTCGCGCAGGATGATCGCGTCCACGGGCTTCGCTTCGTCGGTGAGGGACTGGATGGCCTTGAAGAGCGTCTGGTGTTTCTTCAGGTAGAAAGATCCCGGCTCGACCTTCTGGTCGACCTCGTGCATGGCGGCGGAGTCGAGCAGAAGCGAGCCGATGAGGCACTGCTCGGCTTCGAGATTCTGCGGCTGGATGCGTTCTTCGGCGGAGCCCATGAGACCCGGGATTCTACAGTCGGGCGGTCCGGGACGAAGCAATGAGAGAGCGCGGAAGGCCGACGCAATTCCTGCGATTTGCCCTTGACATGCTCCAGATGTGTTATATCATCTTACTCATATGAACAACAACGACTACCCCCACTCGGACCTGACAGGGCGCATCATCGGCTGCGCGTTCCGGGTCCACAACGCTCTCGGGCCGGCGCTTCCCGAAGTGGTCTACAAGAACGCCCTGGAGATTGCTTTCCGCAAGGAAGGCCTCCGGTTCGAGAGGGAAGCTCCTCTTCGGGTGTTCTTCGAGGGTCAGTTTGTAGGGCGTTTCTACGTCGACTTCATGTTCGAGAGAGCCGTCGTCCTCGAAGTGAAGGCCGCCCGTTCGCTCGAAGACGGACACGAAGATCAGATGAGGGGATATCAGATGCTCGCAAAGACCCCGGTAGCGCTCCTGCTGAACTTCGGGCCCAAGAAAGTCGGAACCCATCGTCGGGTGGAAACCAGGTTCGAGCGGTCTGCCTGACATCGGAGGGAATCTGCGCGTATCTGCGGAGATCCTGTTTTATCTGCGCGACGCATTTCGTTTACTCAAAAGCCGGGCTGGCGCCGACGGGCCCGCCTTGCGTCCCACGCCGCGCTTGAACTCGAAAACAGCATTTGCGCTGATAAAACGTGATCTCCGCAGATCGGCGCAGATACGACACAGACAGAATGAAAAAAGCCCCGCATTTCTGCGGGGCCTTGTTTTTCCGAACGCTCCGACGACTACTCCTTCTTCTTCTCCGGCTTCTCAGACTTCTCCGCCTTCGCCGGCTTCTCTTCCTTCACTTCGGCCTTTTTCCCTCCCTCGGCCGCGGGTCCTTCCTTCTTTCCTTCCTCCTTCTTCCCTTCCTTGCCTTCCTTCATCTTCTTCGGCCGCTTGCCGCGCATCTTCGGATCGTGCTTCTCCGCCTCGTCGACCGAGATCCCCTTCGCGAACGGGTTCTCCTCGTCCGCCGCGTCGCCCGCCGACTGTTCCGCCTTGCTCGCGGCCACCGTCACTTTGAGCTTCGACTGAACCTCGGGGTGGAACCTCACCGTTACCGTGTAGTCGCCCAGCCGCTTGATCGCCGTGCCGATCGTGATGAACTTCCCGTTCACCTCGAGGCCCGCACGTTTCAGCGCCTCAGCAACCACCGACGGCGTCACGCCTCCGAAGAGCACGCCTTCGTTGTTCGCCAGCATCTCGATCGTCACGTGGGTGTTGCCGATCTGCGCGGCAAGGTCGCTGTACTGCCGCTTGATGTCCCCCTCGTGCTTTTCCGCCTTCCGGGCCGCCGCCTTGAACTCGCGTCCGGCCCCGGTGGTCGCCGGCGTCGCCAGCTTCCGCGGATACAGGTAGTTCCGCGCGTAGCCGTCCGACACCGAGACCTGGTCGCCCCGCTTGCCGAGCTTGTCCACCGTCTGCCACAACAGCACTTTGATCGCCATGTTTGGTTGCTCCCTTAGCCCACGAACGGCAGCAAAGCGAGATATCTCGCCCGCTTGACCGCCGTCTTCACGGCGCGCTGGTGACGCGCGCAGTTTCCGCTCCGCTTCCGGCTGAACAGCTTGCCCTGGGCCGTGCAGAGCTTCTGGAGAATGTGGATGTCCTTGTAGTCGACGCGGGACAGCTTCCCTTTTTCCCTGCAGAAGCGGCACCGGTTGTCCTTCCTGAATTTGCGGTATTTCTTCTTGGCAGGATCGTCACCGCCCTCGGCGTCGCCCATCTGTCCGAAATCGGGCTCCGCGTCGCGGCGCGGGCCGCGTTCGCGGTCCCGGTCCGGCTTGTCGCGTGTGATTCTCGGCATGTCTTCAGTCTCTCCGGAAATTGAATCGTTGGGTTGGTTGTCTGGGTCGAACTAGAAGGGCGGGTCGCCTTCCATGTGCGAAGGCGGCTGCTCGTCGGGCGGCGGGCCGTCTTCCTGCTGCGGGGGAGGAGCGCTCGGCTTTTGAGGGCCACGGGTCGGAGCCGGGCTGCGCTGGTAACCGCCGCGCCGCGCCCCGCCACCGCCTTCAGCCCCTTCACTGCCGCCGCCGCCTGCACTACCGGCTCCGCCTCCATCCACGAACGTCACCTGGTCCGCGGTCACCGAAAGCTTCGACCGCTTCTGCCCCTCCTGCTCCCACTGGTCGAACTTCAGCCGGCCCTCGACGAAAACCTGGCGCCCCTTTTTCAGGTACTGCGCGCTGATCTCCGCCGTCCGGCCCCAGGCCGTCACGTCCACGAAAGTGGCTTCCTCTTTCTTCTCGCCGCTTCCGGGATCCGTGTACGTCCGGTTCATCGCCATCCGGAGATCGCAGACCGCGGTCCCCTTCGGCGTGTAACGCAACTCCGGATCGGCCGTCAGCCGCCCCAGGAGCATCACTTTGTTGACGCTGGCCATGGCTACTTCCGGTCCGCCGCCGACGGCGGCTGCGGCGCTACCTGCTCCTCCGGCGGAGGAACAACCTCCACCCGCACGATCACGTGGCGAAGCACGATGTCCGAAAGCTGCGCTTCCCGGTCGATCTTCGTCACCAGCTGAGTGTCGCCCTTGAAGTACAGCAGCATGTACGCGCCGCGCTTGTGCCCGCCGATTTCGTAGGCCAGCTTGCGGTCGCCCCACTTGTTCGAAGCCAGGACCTCGGCGCCGTGCTTGGTCGCGAGGCCGTGGACGTGCTCCACGACCTTGTTCCAGTCTTTGCCCGCGAGCGTCGGCTCGAGGACGAACATTCCTTCGTAGGTTCCGGTCTGGATCATCGCTATTCCTCTTTCTTGTCCTGTTTTGGTGGGTCTTTTCCGCCTTCGCCCCGTGGGGGCTTCGGCGGACCCTGCGGAGGCTTCGGTCCGGCATTGAAGCGGTTCGAGGCCGCGTTCACGCCCTTCGTCGCCCACACTTCCACGCCCTCAGCCGCCGTTTTTACCGCGGGCTCGATCGCCTTGAGCTCCTCGCCCGAGAACTTCCCGAGCACGAAACTCTCGACCACCCACCCCGCCGGCAGCCCCAGTCCGATCCGCAGCCGCGGATACTCCTGCGTCCCCAGCCGCTTCTCAATGTCCTCCAGCCCGTGGTGCCCGCCGCCGGATCCTCCTGCGCGAAACCGCAGGCGCCCGACCGGAAGGTTGAGGTCGTCACAAATCACCAGGCAGTCGGCGGGCGCTATCTTGTGCCACGCCAGAAGAGGCTGCACGGCGGAACCTGCGAGATTCATGAACGTCTGCGGCTTCACGAGAAGAATTCTCTCGTCGCCGAGCGTGGTTTCCATCACGAGCGACTCGAACTGTTCGCGAGCGGCTCCAGTCGCGTGCGCACCGGGGCGCCTTGCGACCGCTTCCACCACCATGAACCCCAGGTTATGCCGCGTCCCTTCGTACCGCCTGCCCGGATTGCCGAGGCCGACGACCGCTTTCACGGACGCTATTCCTTCTTCTTTTCTGCGCCTCCCTTGGCCTCCGCCGCGGGCTTCGCGCCCGCCGCGGCCGGCGCACCAGGCGCCGCCGCTTCACCTTCCTCAGGCTTCTTCGCCGTGAGAACTTCCGGCTCCGCCGCCGCAGCCGCCGCAACTGCATCGGGCGCCGCGATGATTTCTTCGATCGCCTTGTGGACCGTGATGACGAGCAGCTCGACGTTCCCGTCGATCGTCACGCCCTCCGGCAGCTTCAGGTCGCGCAATTTCGCCACCGTCCCGATGTCCATCGCCGTCACGTCGTGCTCGATCATCTTCGGAATCTGCGTCGGCAGGCACTGGATCGGGATCTCGTTCATCAGGATGTCCATCTGCCCTTCGCCGCTCGCGACGCCCTTCGAGACGCCCTTCGTCTTCAGCGGAATTTTCAGCGACAGCTTCTCCGTCATCGACGCCCGGCCGAAATCGACGTGCAGGATCTCGTCCGTGATCGGGTGGCGCGCAACCTCGCGGATGTACGTCAGCTCCTGCTTCCCGCCGAGCGACATCTTCACCAGCCGCGTCCCGGCCTTCAGGATCCCCTGGAGACCCAGCGACGGCACCGTCACGCTGGCCATCGGCTCCTTGTGCCCGTACACAGCCGCCGGAATCCGGCCCTTCTTGCGGTCTTTCTCGCCCTGCCGCGTGCCGACTTTCGGCCGCGCGACGGCTTCGAGGTTGAGGATTTCCATCGGGAGTGCTCCTTGGGTACAGGTCGGTCGGAAAGGGGCGAAGAGTCTACTGAGCGCCCTTGGGGGGTGCAAACGGAATTTGCCGGGAAGCGGCAAAGTCGCTCCATCGAGGCGCCTTCAATGAGCGGCTATAAAGACGATTCAGGTTCTATGAGTGGTGGCAGCCGCGGCCGTCCTGCAACGCGACGCCTTACGGAAATTGCAACCAAAGCCCGCCGCGTGTCCCAAGGTATCGTGGACGCCGCCTCCGATGCGCCTCTCACCCACCCTCGCGATCTTCCTTCTCCTTCTGTCGCTCCCCGCCCGCGCAGACCGCGCGGCGGCGGAAAAAGCCTGCGCCGACGGCGACACGGCGATCGCGCGCGGGGACGGGGCCGCGGCGCTGGCGGCGTTTGACCGGGCTGTGGCGGAGGACCCGGTGTTCGGCCGGGCGTGGGCGGGGCGCGGGTACGCAAAGGCCAGGACGGGGCGGCTGCCCGCATCACTGGAGGATTACGGCGTCGCGATCCAGCTCGAGCCGGCGAATCTGCAGTTCCGGATCCGGCGGCATTCGACTTACGCGGGGCTCGATCTCTGGACGGAAGCTGAAGAAGAGATGCGCGGGCTGCTCAAGGCTCAGCCGGGGAATCCGGACTTCACGGCGCTTCTCGGGATGGACCTGATCCAGCTCGGGCGCGTGGACGAAGGCCTCGAGCTGCAGCGGGCGGCTGCGGCGAAGGGCGGCGCGCGCGTCAATCTCGTGTGGCACGCACAGGTGGCGAAGGCCGAGTGGGCGGAGGCGGAGCGCGAAATTAAGGGCGTACTCGCTTCAGGCAGCGTCCAGCTCGGGATTCATCTCCAGATGGTCATCGCCCTCGTCGAGCAAGGCCGCTTCGACGACGCCCGCGCGGCCGTCAAGGCGGCCGAAGCCCGCGCCACGGGCAACATCGAGCCGGCGCTGTCGCGCGCGTACCTGGCGGCGACGCCGGAGGCGGGGGCGGACTTCGACACGGAGGCGGCGCTCAAGGCGATTCACGGGATCGACGGCGCGCAGCTCGCGCACGTGATTCACGGCGAAGCGCGCGCGCTCGTGCTCGCGGGGCGCGACCGCGAGGCGCTCGATTTCCTCGCGACGCGCGGCCGGCGCACGGCGTTCGAGTCGCTCTTCTGGATGGGCGCGGCGCAGTGGCGGCTGGGGATGCTGGCGGAAGCGCGGGCGACGCTGTCGGACGCGTGGCGCCTGAATCCGTATCTCGAGGCGCACGCGAAACGGATCGCGGGGCTGGGGCCGTTCGCGGCGGAGATCGCAGCGTCGCTCAAGGCGGAAGCCGGGCCGGAAGCGGACCGCGCGGGGTTGCGCCGGGAGCTCGGGACGCACCTCTTCACGATCGCGGAAATCGAGACGATGGTGCGGCGTTACCAGTTCAAGCGCGCGGCGGAGGAATACGCGCTGCTCCTTCCGACGCTGAAATCGGCGGCGCGGCGCTCGGAAGTCGAAGCGCGGCTGCCGGAGGTCCGCGGAATGGCGGGGGCGATGGAGACGCTGCTCAAGGCGATCGGCACGAGCAGCTTCGCGGAGAAGATCAGATTCGGCGCGCTCGAACTCTCGATCAAGAAAGGCAACGCCGACTCTTTCGAGTTCACCATCCCCAAGGGCGAGGGCCGCTTCCCCTGGGCGTACCTCGACGTCGCCATTTTCTGCGAGCTCGTCGACCGCGCCGGCGCGACGGCCGACGACGGGTTCGGGCTTGGCTGCCTCGCCTGGGACGCCGGCGACCGCCCGCTCGCCGTGAAACTGTTCGAGAACGCAGCGAAATTCAAGCCCGCGCTTCGGAAGAGCGTCGACGCGTTCGTGGCCAGGCGGCGCGGCGTGCCGGTGCCGGCGAACGGCTTCGTGCTGTATCGCGGCGCGTACGCGACGGCGGAGGAGAAGGCGAATCTCGAGAAGGGGCTGGTGCTGTTCGAAGGCAAGTGGGTCCCGCGCGAGGACCGCGAGAAGCTGGCGAAGGGGCAGATCCAGGTCGCGGGAAAGTGGGTGCCGGGCGACGAAGCGGAGCTCGGGCGGCGAGGGTACGTGCGGGTGGACGGCAAGTGGATGAGCCGCGAGGACTACGACGCGATGCGCGGCGAGTGGGCGGCGGCGAGCGTCGAGGAGACGGCGCACGCGACCGTCCGCACGAACGCCGGCGACGCGTTCGCGAAGGAGCTCGGCGCGCTGATCGAGGCCGCCTGGCCCGAGTTCCGCAAGTTCTACGGCGGCGGGGAGCCGAAATTCGCCGCGGGGAAAAAGATGTCCCTGTACGCCTACAAGGGCTACGAGGACTACCGCAAGTACTGCGTCGAGACGAAGGCCGAGGATCACCTGAACGCGGCCGGCTTTGCGCGAAGCGACTCCGACGTCGTCGCCGGCTGGAACAAAACCGGCGACCGCCAGCAGTTCCTGCAGACCATGGTCCACGAGGCCGCCCACCTCTATTACTACCGCGTCGCCCCCGCCGCCCGCCCGCCGTCCTGGCACGCCGAGGGCATGGCGACTTACTTCGAAGGCTTCAACTGGGACGGCAAGGCGTGGCGTTTCCATTTCCTCAGCGAGTCCCGCATCCCGTTCGTGCGCAACGCCGTCGCCGCCGGAAAACACATCCCGCTCAAGGATGTCTTTTTCGGCGACGCGCTCGCTCTCATCAACAGCGACCACAACAAGGCGCTGCTGTTCTACGCCGAGTGCTGGTCGCTCAACTTGTTCCTTACGCAGACGGACAGGAAGGAGTACCGGGACGGGTATCTCGCTTATCGCAAGGCGGTGCAGGAAGGGAAGGCGGCGACGCTGGGAGAGTTCGTGAAGGACATCGGGAAGCTGGAAGCGGACTGGAAGTTGTTCGTCGAAGGACTTTGACCGGCTGAGGAATTCGTGGCGTCTGAGCCAGTGTGCAGGCGGCGCGCTTCAGGGGCAATGCGACGGCCGGCGGGGGACCCCAGTCGATCCGACCCTTGCACCGCAATAGGAACAGTTCCTCCAAGGGAATCGGTTCCTCCTTCCGAGGACGATCGGCGAGTCGGAACAGTTGTCACAATTTGAAAGAAATGCCCAGGGGATTTGCGTCGTCACAATGACCGCAAAGCTGCCCGCTCCGCACCACATGGCGAACTGACCACGATGGAAAAAGAAACACAGGGTCACTGTCACCACGGCAATGGGCAGCACGACCAGCGGGACCCGTCCGAGCCACCGGAAGCGTTCTGTCAGCACGTCGAACTCGTCGCCGCACCGTCGGCAGTACTTCGCGTGATCCACAATCTGGAACCGGCGACACTTCGGGCACCGCAACGTGAGGATGTAGACGCAATACGACAGCACGCCGAGAGCGCCGACGATGAAAACGCCGACATCGAGAGGTTCCAGGCGTGTGAACAGGCTGCTGACCCTTCCGATTTGACGGATCCGTGTTTCCGTCCTGAATAGTTTACGAAATTCCAGAAGGCCGTTGCCGCGGTCCTGGACTCTGTGCGTGGCCGACTCCGGGTAGACTCTGGATCCGCCCTTGAATCTGCACCCTTGCGAAATCGGAGACGCTCCATGCGAACCAGCGTCCGGCACCTGGTCCTCCTCTGCCTGCTCGCTCCCGCGGCGTCGTACGCCCAGCTCACCGCCGACAACCCGCTTGTGGCCGCTTCACAGAAGATCGGGCTCGAAGGGCTGACCAAGGAGTCGGCCGCGGAAGTGCCCGGGTGGGCGTTCAAGCCGGCGGAGAAGCGGGTCTTCCTCAAGAAGTTCGTGAAGTCGGTTTCGGAAGACGCGGCGGAGAGGTCGGCGCTGGAGCAGGCCATCGTCTCGATCATCGACCGCTACGAAGGCGCCGCGAAGGAACTCAAGCAGGCGAACGATCCCGCGACCGCGATGGCGTTCAGCGTCGCGGTGCTGTACGGCGTTGCGAAGGAGTCCGAGCTGGACGACGCGGCCTTCCTCGCGCTGGCGGGCCGCTTCCGCAGGACCTTCGGGGAGATCAAGGCGACCGACCGCGAGAAACAGGAGTTTTACGAGTGGTCGCTGTGCTCATCGGGGATGGTCGTCGCCCTGGCGGGCTCGGTGAAGGATGAGGAAGCGAAGAAGAACCTGCGAACGCTCGCCGAGGCGCAGTTCGTGATCCTGCTCGGCGCGAAGCTGGAGCAGATCAGCCTGAAGGGCGCCGAGGTCGCGATCAAGGCGTCGGCGCCGGGCGGCGCCGCGCCCGGGTTCGGGTTCACCGTGCCGGAGGGCTGGAAGCAGAATTCAGGGTGGTACGTGGCGGAAAGTCGCGTGGGCAGCCACCTGGCCATGGCGCAGGTGCGGATCGTGCCCGCCATGCCGGCCACGGGTACCTTCACCGACGCGCTGCGGACGGCGTGGAAGGCGTACGTACCGGAAGAATTCCAGGGCAAGGCGAGCGGCATGGTGTTCCGCCGGTACATCGGCGACGGGCTCTTCGCCCAATTCGTCTGCGGAAAAGCCGAGGAGAAGGGCAGGAGCTGGGACACGCTGTTCACCGTGTTTCTCATCGACTGCGGCTCCGCGTGGCAACCGGTCGTCGTAGCCCAGACGTGGGAGGATCTCGACAGCAAGAACCCGGTCGGCGGCTCCATGTCGGCGGGATTCTCGTTCCCGGGAACGGCCGACCTGGCCGAGGTCTTCCTGAAGACTCTCAAGTGCGAGGGCGCCAAGGGCAAGCCGCTCGCCGAAAAGGCGTCCCTGGTCGGCGACTACTCCTACGGCTCTTACTCTTCGCTGGACTTCGAGAACATCTACACCGGCGCGACCTCGACCAGCATCGTGTCCTACGGCGGAACCCTGAGCCTCAAGGCCGACGATTCCTTCGCCGACACGTTCGGAAGCGCCAGCGGGCAGGTCGGAGCGCCGAAGATCAGGAGTGCAACGGGCAAGGGGAAATGGGCGCTCGAAGGCGACCTGCTCGTGCTGACGTATTCCGAGTACGACCAGGGCGACGACTATGTCCGCAAGGAGAAAAAGTATCGCATCGCCGGCGTCGTCGTGTTTCCCGACGGGGAGCGCGTGATTGTCCTCAAGGATTCGCTGGAGCAACCGGTCAACGCGGTGACGGTCATGAACAAGTCGGAGTATTTCTCGACGAAGAAGTAAGGCGACGGCGCAACCCGGATCCGACGTGATTCAGGTCGCCAGACGCCTCGCCCGATACTCCATCGGGTCCGCCCCCTCCAGGAGCCGGGAATGCGAGCGTCAACTCCCGCGAGGCGGCTCGATGCTCTTCGCAAATTCCGGTCGGCTGCAGGCGATCTCAAGCGCGCGTTCCGGCTCGGCCATGCAACCGACCGAGACCGCCCGCCCGTCCGGCCAGTGCGAGCAGCCTCCGGCCGCTTCGGTCAGGCCGAAGAGCCGCGGCGCCAGGGCGGCGAGGGCGAACGCGACGGGGACCGGCACGGCGAGCGGCGGGTGGACGAGGGCAAGCACGGCGGTGGCGACCACCATTCCGGCGGCGTGAAGCGCCCGCGGTGCGGCGGGGGAAAGCCACGAGAACGCGGCGTACAGCGCGCCGCCGGCGAAGACCGCCGCGCCGGAGATTTCCCATTCCGCGGCGCGCACGGCGCCCGGCCGCAGCAGGAGGTCCGCGACGGCCACCAGCGGCGCGGACGCCAGCGCCGCGAGGAAGGGGCCCCGTGCGAGGGCCTGTCGATGAAGGATGCAGCGGGCGCAGTAGGGGACGCGCAGGAAGACGTAAGTCCGGATCTTGTGCAGGTGCACGCGCGAGTGCCCGGCGTCGAGGCGGAATTTCTCCGGGGTGATCCACTCGCGGGAGGTGGAGAGGTCCTCCGTCGATCCGCAGCAGCAGCAGGCTGCCGGGAACGCCGGGACGGCGTCGCGCCGCAGCTCTTCGACCCCGGCCAGGGCGCCGGACTCGATCCGTGCATAGCGAAGCGGCGTCCGGAAGACCGTCGCCGCTTCGATCGGCGGCCCGGGACGGCGCGCCCCAGCGCGGAACCGCCAGAACAGCAGCGACATCGCCGGGGCCGCGATGAACAGGAAGCAGGCCGCGAAAAGCGTGAGCGTGGCCGCGTGAAGGAGCGTCTCATGGCGCCCATGCCAATTCGCCGCGGCGGCTCCGTAGAGGAGCGCGCTCGCCACGGCGCACGCCGCGCCCGCTCCCGTCCTCATCGCGCCGGCTCGCGACGCATGGCGATCTCCCGCAGGCGCCGCTCCAGATCCGTGTCCCCCTGCGCCGCTTCCGCCAGCCCGCAAAGGCCGCCGTCCGAGTCCTGCATAGCCACGTCGGCGAGCGCGAGCAGGTCGAGTCTTTCCGGATCCGAGCACCAGCTACGAAGCACGGCCGCGCCCAGGGGACGGCCGTCTTCGAAGTGCATGGACAGCGGCTCCCGGGGTGCTTCGAGCCAGACCCAGAATCGCGAGAACGACGGATTCCCGTTCTCCTGCACGGCCTCGCCGAGCGTCCGGCGCCACAATTCCACCCGTGCCCGCAGGGTCCCCGTTCCCCGCACTTCTTCGCTCGGCGCGCTCTCCCGGTCGAAGGTGTCGCTGTACCACAGCGTCCACGCGCGGCCGTCGTCGGCCATGCGGGCGCGCCACTCGGCCCAGCGCCGGTCGGGGTCGCTCACGCAGGCGAGTATGCGCGCGCGCGCCGAAGCAGGGCAAGCGAGTCGGCGCTGGCAGAGTTCGTGAAGGATTTCGGAAGGCGTCCCGTGATCTTCAGAACGATCGCCAGGTTCGACAGCACGACACCCTCCTGCCGCCGGGATTTCATCTGCCGGAAGAGCTTCACGGCACCCCGGAGCAGCTCCTCGGCCGGCGCCATCCGGCCCATCGTCCGGTACACGATCGCCAGGTTCGCCAGTCCCATGGCTTCTCCCGTCCGGTCGCCGACCTCGCGATGGATCGCCAGGGCCCGCCCGAATCCTTCCTCCGCCTCCGCCGTGCGGCCGGTTTCCCTCCAGATCGTCGCCAGCTCCTGTACCGCCCTGCCCTCCAGGAGGCGGTCCCCGGCTCTCCGCGCCCGCGCCAGCGACTGCGTGAGCAGCCCTTCCGATTCCCTCGGTCGCCCCGAGCGCCGCAGCACGTCGGCCCCGAGGCGCAGAAGCGGAGCGGCATCGCGCAGGAGCGCGTGACGGAACTGGTAGGCCGTCTCGGCGGACGTCATGCGGGGGCACCGTACTGGGTGAGACCCGCCGTTCGCGTTCACACGAACAGACTGCTCACCGATTCGCTCTTATGGATACGGTGAATCGCTTCCGCGAGCAGCGGCGCGACCGAAAGCTGCTTGAGCCACGGGCGCTCTTTCCCGGTGATCGGGATCGAGTCGGTGACGACGAGTTCCTCGCACCCGCTCTTCTCGATCTTCTCGAGCGCCTTGCCACAAAGCACCGCGTGGGTGGCGGTCATCCTCACGCTTCTGCCCCCGCGCTCCCGCGCGACCCGCGCTGCTTCCGCGATCGACGTCCCCGTCGAGATCATGTCGTCCACGACCACGACGTCCATGCCCTCGACGCTTCCGATGACTTCCGCGACCTCGGTCTCGCTCGGGCCGGTGCGCCGCTTGTCGATGATCGCCAGCGCGGCACCCCCAAGCCTCTTCGCGTACGCCCTCGCCATCTTCGCGCCGCCGACGTCGCAGCACAGGACGCAGAGTTTTCCCAGGTCCTTCTTTTTCAGGTAGTCGATGATCACGGGCGAGCTGTAGAGGTGGTCCACCGGGATGTCGAAGAACCCCTGGATCTGCGCGGCGTGGAGGTCCATGGTGAGGACGCGGTCGGCGCCGGCGCGGGTGATGAGGTTGGCGACGAGCTTGGCGCTGATCGGGACGCGGCCTTCGGCTTTGCGGTCCTGCCTCGCGTACCCGAAGTACGGGATGACCGCGGTGATGCGCATCGCGGACGCGCGCCGGAGCGCGTCGATCATGATCAGCAGCTCCATCAGATTCTCGTTCACCGGCGGGCACGTGGACTGCACGATGAAAACGTCCGAGCCTCGCACGTCGTCCTGGATCTTCACGTCAATCTCGCCGTCGGGGAAGCGGCTCAGGTCGACGTTGGAGAGGTCGAGGTTGAGCGCCTTCGAAACGGCCTTGGCGAGCGAGGGGTTCGAAGTGCCTGCGAAGATCTGGAATTCCTTCTTACGCACGCGGGCCGCTCCGTTTCTTGGAAACTGGGGCGATGAGTGTCTTGCGGGCAGGAGGCGTGGTCAACGGTTTGTCGGGACTTGGGGAAGGCGGGCGCGCGGGCGCGCGGGCGAGCGGGCGAGCCGGGACGCCGACCCATGTCTCACCCTCCGCCATCGTCTTCCGTGTCACGACGGCTCCGGCGCCGGTCTTCGAGCCCTTCTTCATGGTTGAGGGCGCGACCAAGACCGTGTGGCTGCCGGTGGAAGCGCCGTCCTCGATGACCGTCGGGTGCTTGTTCACGCCGTCGTAGTTGGCGGTGATGGTGCCGGCGCCGATGTTGACGCGTGCGCCGATGGTGGCGTCGCCGAGGTAGGAGAGGTGTTTCGCCTTTGAGTGCGAGCCGAGGCGGGACTTTTTCATCTCGACGAAATTGCCGACCTCGGCGTGGTCCTCGAGCACCGCCCCGGCGCGGAGCTGGCAGAAGGGGCCGACTTCGCAGTGCGAGCCGATCTTCACGCCGCTGCGGATGACGGTGAAGGGCTCAATGACCGTGTCGGCGCCGATCTCGACGCCGCACTCGATGAACGTGAGGTCGGGCGCGACGATGGTGACGCCCGCGTCCATGTGCTGGCGGAGGATGCGGTCGCGCATTTTTGAAGTGGCGAGCGCGAGGTCGCGGCGGGAGTTGACGCCAAGCACTTCCGCGGGATCCTCCGCGACGCAGGCGCCGAGGCGTCCCTTCTTCATCATGACCGGCAGCACGTCCGTCAGGTAGTACTCCCCCTGTGCGTTGGCCGGCTTCAATTGACGCACTGCGTCAAAGACCGCCGGCGCGTCGAACGCGTACCCGCCGCTGTTGATCTCCCGGATCTCGCGCTCCTCCTCCGTGGCGTCCCGGTGCTCCACAATCCGCGTGACGTCCCCCTTGGAGCCGCGGATGATCCGGCCGTAGCCGGAAGCGTCCTCGACCTCGCAGGTCAGCACCGTCGCGACGCGGCCGTTCGCGGCACGGCCCAGCGCTTCCAGCGTCTCCGCCCGCACGAGCGGCGCGTCGCCGCAGAGGACGAAAAGCCGCCCCGTGAATCCGTTGAGCGCCGCTTCGGCCTGAGCCAACGCGTGTCCCGTCCCGCGCCGTTCCTTCTGCTCGACCCAGGTCACCTTCTCGCCCTTGAACTCCGCCTTCACTTCCTCGGCGCCCTGCCCGACGACGACGATGAGCGGGTCGGGCTTGAGCGTCCGCACCGCGTCGAGGACGTGCGCCAGGAGGGTCTTCCCGCACACCTCATGCAGGACCTTCGCCCGGTCGGACTTCATCCGGACGCCCTGTCCAGCGGCAAGAATCACGGCGGCAATGTTCATCGCCGCTAACGATAAAGGGGGAAAGGTGAGGAAAGAAGCGAAAGCGCCGACCAGCAACCCGGCTCAGCCTCCGCCAGCCTCCGCCAGCCTCTGCCAGCCTCCGCAACTCCTAGAACCCGACCTCCAGACTCATCGTCGCATTCAGCCCCGGCTCGTTCACTCCGCTCCCGTGATACCGATAGTCCTTGTCGAACAAATTCCCCACCGAAAGCGTCGCCTTGATCCGTTTCGTGAACTCGTACCCGCCACGCACGTTGAACGTCGTCCACCCCGGAGTGCCGCCCTTCGGAATCCGCACGTCCGTCTTGTCGTCCGCGCTCAGCCGGTCCTGCCCCCTCGCGCTCTCGAGGTACCCCTCGATGAACCACTTGTCCTCCTGGTACCGGACGCCGTAGGTCGCCATCGCCGGCGGCATCCGGCGGATCACTTCGTCCCGATCGCGGTCGCGGCCGACGATGTACGTGAAGACCACGAACGGGCGCACGTGCGGAATGACTTCGATTTCGAGGTCCAGCTCGACTCCGTAGATCGCGGCGTGGCGGCTGTTGTCGCGGGTCTTGAACGGTTTGCCCGAGGGAGAAATCGAAGAGCCCCCAAACGTCGTGTCCTGCCGTGTGATGAGGTCGTCGATGTGCGACTTGAAGGCGAAGAGCGAGCCCTTCCATTTCTTGTTCCCGCCTTTGAGCCCCGCTTCGATCTGGATCATCGACTCGGGCTTGACGTCGGGATTGGGGACGTCGAACGACGAGCCCCCTTCTGCGAACACGCTGAAGTCGTCGATGTTGGGCGCGCGGAAACCGCGGCTGATGCCGGCGACGCCCCAGAGGTTGATCTCAGGAATGGGAATGCGGACGTTGCCGTGGAGGTCCCACGAAATGTCGGTGAACGTCCTCGTGAGGTCTCCGAGATCCACGCCGTCGCCCGGGACGGGGTCGAGTTCGTCCATTTCGACGCGGATGTGCGTGAAGCGCACACCGCCGACGAAGGAGAGCCAGTCGCACGGCTTGAGTTCATCCTGGAGGTAGATGCCGAGGGTGCGGTAGGTGGAGTCGTCGGCGAAGGAACCGCGCTGCGGCGCTTTCGTTTCCAGTCCGGTCAGCAGGTCCGTGGACTCGGTGTCGGAGTTGACCCAGTCGTTGTAGAGCTCGAAGCCGCCCGTGAGCGTGTTATAGGGAATGACCTTGCTCGCGATCATGGCGCTCAGCCCGGCCGACAGCACCGCGTCTTCGTCGCGCTGCAGGACCGTCGAGCCGGTTCGGCGGATGTTGCGCAGTTCGCTCTGATGGTCCGCGCTCACCGTGACGTCAACCGCGTGGATCGCATCCCCCAGGTCGCGTCCTTCCAGCTTCCCGTAGTACAGCTCGTGCCTCTGCCACTTGCGGTGGAATTCCTGGAACGCGGCGGTGCCGGTGTTGCGGTAGCCGATGAAAAGCTGGTCCGAACGCGGCACGTTGTCCTGCCACGCGGCGATGGCGGCGCCGCGGAGCGTCCAGTGGTCGTTGATGTGGTAGTCGAGGTGGATGTCACCGTTGAAATCGTCGTATCCGGTGAAGGGCTGCCGGCCGGTGTGGTCGCCGCCGTCCAGGTCCTGGCGCCACTTCCCCGATCCTCCGACCAGCCATCCGACCGGCCCGAGGTTGCCCTCGGTCTCGGCGCGGATCTGGAACGAGCGGTCCGCCGAAGCGCCGCGCGCTTTCGAGCGGATGTGTGCGTCGAGCGGCGTGCCGAACTCCTCGCGGTGCCGCGTCCAGAGCGAAATCGTCCCGCCCAGCGCGTCGCTTCCATAGAGAACCGACCCCGGCCCGCGCACGACCTCGATGCGGTCGATGATGAACGGGTCAACGGTGGAGAGATACTGGTTGGGGCCGAAGCGGAAGATGGAGTTGTTGATGCGCACGCCGTCGATCATGAGCAGCACCTGCTGGCCAATGAGTCCGCGGACCGCGGGAGAGCCGCCGCCATATTCGGTGGACTGCACCATGATGCCGGGCTGGCGCTGGAGCGATGCGGGGACGGAGCGCGGGTTGTCGCGCCACAGGTCCTCGGGTTCGATGAGGTTGGTCGCGCGGGGGACCTCGGCATCGGGGCGCTCAAGGCGGGTCGCGGAGATGATGAGGCCTTTTTTCTCCGCGGCGTCAGGTTCAAGTATTCTCCCGCCTTCGGGTTTCTTCGCTTCGCCGTCGGCGGGCGTCTTTTCCTCGGGCTTCTTCTCGGGATCTTCACCCGCGGGCTTTGAGTCGTCCTTCCCCGTCGCCGGCTCCTGCGCCAGCAGGCAACCGGCCAGCACGAACGACACGGCGAGCGCGAGGCGCATCAGCTGTCTTCCCCCTGGATCGAGAAGTGATGCGCCTGACGCAACGGATGTGCCAGTCCAAGCGCCCGGGAGTCGTGCGCGTGGGGAGTCGCCAGGTGGCGAACTCTTGGCCGGGTCCGGGCAAGAATCGAACATCCCTCGGACGTCACGCGGCCGGGTTCGATGCTCCGACCACCCCCGCCGTGGTCCGGCTATTGCACTGCAGGCCGTGGGATAGAATGCCGGACTCGCGTCCGTTCCTGACGCTCACAAGGAGAGAAACCCGGATGAACCAATTTTCGCTTGCGACCGTTGTCCTCTCGCTTGCCGGCGCACTCGCCTCGGCGGGACCGAACGAAGACCTCCAGGCGACCTGGGACAAAGGCGCGGCCGTCATTGCAGGCAAACAGGCCGAAGACGGCGGCTGGGGCATGCCGATGGCCGGCAAGGACTCCGACGTCTCGATGACGGGACTTGCCGTGTCGGCGCTTGCTGGATCGGAAACCGGGAGCAAGAAATACGCCGATGCGATCTCAAAGGGGTGCGCCTACCTGGTGAGAAACCAGGGGAGCGACGGCGAAATCCACAACGCCGGCAAGGTTCCGCTGATGACGAACTACAAGACCGCGATCGCCGTCGTCGCGCTCGCGACCGCGGACAAGGAGAAGTACAAGGAGGCTATCCAGAAAGGAAGCGCCTGGCTGGTCGCCTTCCAGTGCCAGGAAGCCGGGTCGCAGAAGGCGGACCCCGCTGACCCGAACTACGGCGGCGCCGGGTACGACGAGCGCGGAGGGAAGCCGCGCGGCGACATGTCCAACACTTCCTACATGATGGAAGCGCTGAACGCCGCGGACCTGCCGAGGGACAGCGAGGCCTGGAAGCGGGCAGTGAAGTTCCTCGAGCGCTGCCAGAATCGCAGCGAATCGAACGACGGCCCCGGATTCGACAAGGCCGGAGTCGTGGTCGGCGACGACGGCGGGTTCTTCTACCGTCCCGGCGACGGCAAGGCCGAGAGGATGAAGCTCCCCAACGGCAAGGAGTGCATCCGTTCCTACGGGTCGATGACGTATGCCGGCTACAAGTCGATGCTCTACGCCGGTCTCACGAAAGACGACGCGCGAGTGAAATCAGCGCTCGCCTGGATCGGGAAGAACTACACGCTCGACGAAAACCCCGGCATGGGAACTCGCGGGATGTACTACTACTACCACACGTTTTCGACCGCGCTTCATGCCTCCGGCCTCGACGAGATCAAGGACGGCGACGGCGAGTCGCACAAGTGGGCGGAGGAGCTCGTCGCGAAGCTGAAGAGTCTCCAGAAGGAAGACGGCACCTGGCTCGGCGATCCGAAATGGATGGAGGACATGGAGCCGCTTCCGACTCTGTACAGCCTCATGTGCCTGAACAAGGCGGCGAAGCATTTGAAGTAAGCGCAAACAGCTACACTCGCGAGGAATGAAACCCGCGCCCGGGCCGTCGGATTCAAAGCAACCGGCTACGCCGCCGCGTCCGGATCAACAATTCGGCGCTGTGGCGGTCCGGCTGGGTTTCATCACGAAGGAACGCCTGAATGAAGCGCTGGCCATCCAGCAGAACCTGCAGGCGGGCGGGACGCTGGCGGTACGGCTTGGCGAACTGCTCATCGTGAGGGGATGGATCTCCCCGGCGCAGGCCGCGGTCGTGAAAAAAGTCCAGTCGGCCGCCGAGGATGTGCTCGAGATTCCTGGCTACCGCCTCCACGAGGAGATCGGGCGCGGGCAATCCGGCCGCGTGCTGCGCGCCGTGCAGATCTCGATGGACCGGGTGGTCGCGCTCAAGATCCTGCATCCGCGACTCGCCGAAAAGGCGGACATCGTGTCGAAGTTCGTTCGTGAAGCGCGGGTCGTGGCGCGACTGTCGCATCCGAACGTCGTGCAGGGAATCGACGTGGGGTGCGCCAACGGCGTGCACTACTTCGTCATGGAATTCGTCGAAGGGGCGACGCTTCGCGGGCTCCTGCAACCCGGCCGCCCGCTCGACGAACGCTACGCGCTCGGAGTTGCGATCCAGATCGCGAAAGCGCTTCAGCACGCCCACGAGAACGGGCTCGTCCACCGCGACGTGAAGCCCGGCAACATCCTGATCGCGCGCAACGGCGCCGCGAAGCTCGCGGACCTTGGGATCGCCGTGACCCAGGGCGGCGGCGCCGACGGCGCGCTCACCGGCACGCCGGCCTACATGTCCCCCGAACAGGTGCGCGGCACGGGAGACATCGACATCCGAAGCGACGTCTACTCGCTCGGCGCGACGCTCTTCCACCTCCTGACCGGCGGCCCGCCCTTCGCGGGCGACACGGTCAACGATGTGCTCAAGCAGCACCTCCATCAGGTGCCGCCGCTGGTCAACCAGGTGAATCCCGCGGTGTCGTTCGCGACGGCGAACGCCGTCGCGTGCGCGCTGCAGAAAGACCGGGCGCATCGGTTCGCCACCCCGGCCGATTTCGCCATGGTCCTCGAGCGCTGCGTCTGGGAGCTCTGGCATCCGGCGCCGGCCGCTGCTCCCGCGCCGGTGCAGCCGACTGCACCGCCGGATGCGAAGCCCCGTTTTGCCCAGCGGCGTCCGCGCAGAAGCTGATTCGTTGACTTTCACTGGCGACGGGCCGCTGGCAGCTCTCAGCTTCCCTGCACAAACCCATACCCAAACCGGCCCTTGATACACAAGTGCCCGTGGGTGATTTCGACATCCATCGGCGAGGTCACTTTCACGATCTTGTTGTCCTGCGCATGAAGCGTCAGCGTGCATCCGACGCCGCAATACGGGCAGATCGTGTCGGTTTTCGTCTGCTTCTTCTCGTCCCACGTCTTCGCGGCGCGCATGTCGTGCTCGCTCTTGAACATCAGCGCGCCGGTGGGGCAGACGCCGATGCAGTTGCCGCAATAGACGCAGGCGGAGTCGGGGAGGGAGACGTTGTGTTCGGTGGAAATACGGGCGTCGAAGCCGCGGCCGGCGACGGCGATGGCGAAGGTGTTCTGGGCGTCAGTGCCGCAGGCTTCGACGCACTTGTAGCAGAGGATGCACTTGGAGTAGTCGCGGACGTAGAGGTCGTTGTCCACCTTGACGGGCTGGTGGACGGTTTCGGCGCGGCCGTCGCCGTCGTGATGGTGTCCCGGTTCGCGGTGGTCGCGCCCATTCGCCTTCGCGGCGGGATAGGCGGCGCCGTAGCGTCCGGGCTTCGCGCCATACTTCGTCATCCATTCGTTCACCGTCGGCGCGGTGGAGAGGTCCACGGACGAAGCGAGGAACTCGAGCACCATCTTGCGCGACAGCCGAACGCGCGGGCTGTCCGTCCTGATGTCCATCCCCTTCTCGACCTTGCGCGAACACGCCGGCGCCAGCACCCGCGCCCCCGCGATCTCCACGACGCAGACGCGGCAGACGTTTACGGGCGTCAGGTTCTCGAGGTAGCAGAGCGTCGGCGTCTCGATACCGAGCGCGCGGCACGCCTCGAGAATCGTCTGCCCCTGCGGCACCTTCACCGCCTTCCCGTCGATCGTGCAGTCCAGGAGTGCGGGCGGGCTGGCAGGCGGGCGGGCAGGCGGGTTCGTCGGCCTCGGCGGCGGCTGGAACCAGATCGGGGAGTCGCTCACTTTGTTCCTCCCAGCACGGCCGGCCCCAGCGCCACGACCGCTGACTCGATTGCCGAAGCGGCCGTCTGGCCGAGGCCGCAGATCGACGCGTCGCGCATCGCCTGCGCGATCTCTGCGAAAAGCGCGAGTTCCTCTTCGCGCGATCCCAGCGCCTTCCCGTCGCGCAGCCTCGTCAGCAGCTCTTCCTGCCGGGCCGTGCCGACGCGGCACGGCACGCACTGGCCGCAGGACTCGTCGCGGAAGAAGCGCGCGACGCGGGACAGGATGTCGGTCATGCGCACGGTGTCGTCGAAGACGAGGATGACGCCGGAGCCGAGCGAAGCGTTGATCGCGCGCGTGCCTTCGAACGTCAGCGGCACGTCGAGCTTGTCGGGCCCCACGAACGTCCCCGCCGCGCCGCCGAGGAGGATCGCCTGGATGTTCCCGGAAGCGCCGCCCGCGAGCGTGAGAACTTCGCGCAGCGTTTTCCCGAACGGGACTTCGTAGAGCCCCGGTTTCACGACGTGCCCGCACAGGCAGAACAGTTTCGGCCCCGCCGAGCCTGTCGTCCCGATCCCCGCCCACGCGGCGCTTCCGCCCGCGAGGATCGGCGGGACATTCGCGAGCGTTTCGACGTTGTTCACGAGCGTGGGCTTGTTGAAGAGTCCGACCTGCACGGGGAAGGGCGGCTTGTTGCGCGGCTCGCCGCGTTTGCCCTCGATCGAATTGATCAGCGCGGTTTCTTCGCCGCAGATGTACGCCCCCGCGCCGCGGCGGATTTCGATGTCGAAGGCGAAGCCCGCCCCCATCACGTTCTTGCCGAGCATCCCGGCGGCGCGCGCCGCGTCGATCGCGGCCTGCATGCGCTTCGCCGCCAGCGGGTACTCGCCGCGGATGTAGATGAAACCGTGCTCGCACCCCGTCGCGAACCCGCCGATCGTCATGCCCTCGACGACCGCGAACGGATCGCCCTCCATCAGCAGCCGGTCCTTGAACGTCCCAGGCTCTGACTCGTCCGCGTTACAGATGAGCCAGTGCGGCTTCGCGGGCTCCTTCGCGACCGCGTCCCACTTGCGCCCCGTCGGGAACGCCGCGCCGCCGCGGCCGACCAGTTTGCTGGCGGTGACCTCCGAGATCGTCGCGGCGGGCCCGAGCGCGACCGCTTTCTTCAGCCCCGCGTAGCCCCCGCTCGCGCGATACGCCTCGAGGCTGGCGGGGTCAACGCGCCCGATCCTCTGGATCAGTTTGAGACCCGCGTCGCCCGCCTGCGGCACGCTCCGCCGCATCGAGTCGAGGTCTTCGCCGGAAGCGCCTCCCTTGAGACCGGCAAGCACCGCTTCCGCCGTCCCCGGCACGTTGAACGTCTCCGGCTTCTCGCCCGCACGCACGATCATCGCGGCCGGTCCGCGCTCGCACTGGCCGAGGCACGGGCTGCGCTGCCAGGTCGCGGGCGTTCCCGCATGGCCGTGGCCGGCGGGGCCGAGCTTTTTCTCCAGCTCGGCGCAGACTTTCTCGCTTCCCTTGATCCGGCACGCGATGTCATCGCACACGTGCGCGACCGCCGCGGGCCGCGGCGTCGTCGAGAACATGTGGTAGAAGGTCGCCACGCCGTACGCTTCGGCAGGCGGGACGGTGAGGCGCTCGCAGACGTAGCGAAGCGCACCCGGGGGGATCCACCCGAAGCGGTTCTGGATGGCGTGAAGCGCGGGGAGCAGGAGGTCGCGCCGCGAGCGCGCTTCGTGTCCGCCCGTGAGTGCCGTGTGGCTTTCCGTGGCGAGATCGCGCTCTCCGCCCGCCCAGCCGGAGACCGGCGAGCCGAGAACGCTGTCGACGGACGCGCGCTCGGTATCGGTGGGCTCAGGGCCGGTTAGGCGAAGGTCCAAGTCGTTGTTCTCCTGGCTGTATCCGCGGACGTTTCCGCGTCATTCGCTTTTGTCCGCGTATGCCGTTTCTTTTCTGAAAAAAGCATACGCGGATAAAGGCGAATCTCGCGGAAAGGGCCGCGGATAAGGCACGGTCGAAGGTCAGTGATGTCCCGCCGTTTCCGCCTGCGGCTTGTGCGCGCCCTTCGCCTTCGCAACGGGCAGCGCGTCGCCGCTTCCGATCCGCTCCACCTTCACCGCCGCCGCCTTGAACTCCGCGGTGCCTGACTTCGGGTCGACCGCGTCGATGGTGAGGAGGTTGGTCGCGACGTCGTCGGCGAAATGCAGCGTCATGAACACCAGCCCCGGCCGCAGTCCGTCGTCGATGTGCGCCGGCGCGTCCACGGTGCCTCGCACCGACGACACTCGGACCGCGTCGCCGTCCTTTACGCCGACTTTCACAGCGTCCTCCGGCGACAGGTCGAGCGTCTCGCCGCGGCGAAGGGTCGAGTGGTAACCCGCCGTCTGCACGCCCGTGTTGTACTCCATGAGCCGCCGTCCCGTCGTGAGCCGGAACGGGTACTCCTTCGACAGTTTCTCCACCGGCGGATCGTGCTCCACCGGGAAGAACGCCACCCGCGGACCCTTCACGGGCCGCTCCCACAACCGGCTGTGCAGGAACATCTCCCCCGGATGGGTCTCGTCATAGCACGGCCACTGGATCCCGTGCATTTTTTCAAGGCGCGCGTAGCTCATCCCTGCGTGCACCGGCGACAGCGTGCGCAGCTCGTTCCAAACCGCTTCCGCATCCGGCGGTCCCCAGTCGTGCCCGAGCTTCTTCGCCAGCGCATAGAGGATCGCGAGGTCGTCCTTTGCGCCCGTCGGCGGCTCCACCGCTTTGCGCACGCGCTGCACGCGCCGCTCGCTGTTGGTCACCGTGCCTTCCGTTTCGCACCACCCCGCGGCCGCCGGGAACACGACGTCCGCGAGCTCTGCCGTCTTCGTCAGGAAAATGTCCTGCGCGATCATGAAGTCCAACCCCTCGAGCAGGTGCCGCGCGTGGTTCTGGTCGGCTTCGCTCTGAAGCGGGTTCTCGCCGATGACGTACAGCGCGCGCAGCTCCTTGCGCCCCATCGCCGCGAACATGTCCGACAGGTGCCAGCCCTTCTTCGGCGGCACCTTGACGCCCCACTTCGCGTCGAACTTCGCGCGGAACGCGTCGTTCTCGACGTGCTGGAAGCCGGGGAGCCGGTCGGGAAGAGCCCCCATGTCGCCGCCGCCCTGGACGTTGTTCTGGCCGCGCAGCGGGTTGATGCCCGTCGCGTATCGGCCGACCTTTCCCGTGAGCAGCGCGAGGTCGATCAGCGAAAGGACGTTGTCGACCGCGTTGTGGTGTTCCGTGATCCCGAGCGTCCAGCAGATCGTCCCCGTCTTCGCCTTCGCCCAGGCGTGCGCGATCTCGCGGATGACCTTCGCCGGAACGCCGGTTTCCTTCTCCGCGAATGCGAGCGTGTACTTCTCGACGCCCTTGCGGTACTCCTCAATCCCGGTCGTCGCGTTCTCGATGAACTCCCTGTGTTCCAGCCCGGCCGCGAGAATCTCGCGCCCGATCGCGTTCGCGAGCGCGATGTCCGACCCGACGTCGAGCCCCGCCCAGATGTCGGCCCACTTCACTGACGACGTCCGCCGCGGATCCACCGCCACCAGCCGCGCGCCGCTCCGGATGCCCTTCAGCAGGTGGTGAAAAAAGATCGGGTGCGTCTCGCGCGCGTTGGAGCCCCAGAGGAGGATGATGTCCGTCTTCTCGATCTCCTCGTAGGAGTTCGTCCCCCCGCCCGCCCCGAAGACCGCCGCGAGACCCGCGACGCTGGGGGCATGTCAGGTCCGGTTGCAGCTGTCGATGTTGTTCGAGCCGAAAATCACGCGCGAAAACTTCTGCGCCGCGAAGTTCATCTCGTTCGTCGACTTCGAGCAGCTGAACATCCCCAGCGCCTTCGCCCCGTGCGCGTCCGTCACGGCGCGCAGCCCCTTCGCCGCCCGGTCAAACGCCTCGTCCCAGGTCGCCGGCCGCAGCTTGCCCTTGCGCCCGCCGTCGCGGACAAGCGGGGTGGTCAGGCGGGGGTAGGATTTGGGGCGCATGGGTGTGTGTCGATTATAGGACGCGCCGCGGGGGGTTGGGTGCGCGAGTCCTTATTAAATGAAGAGGCCTGAACGATTAATAACGCTCTCGCTTATCAAGCTTCCCTGAACAGCGTCGCGAGGGCATCGCTCGTCGCCGCGCCAGAAGGCGTCGAAAGAACGCTTCTCCGTCCACACCCTCTCCGCAGCGCAGTTGCGCCAGTCCGACCAGGATCTTTCGCTTCAGATCGGTGAATTTCATCGGAGTTCCCCTGCTTTCGCGGCACAGCCGAATCCTGCTTCGGCAGAGTTTGCGGTGGGCCTTCAAGGTAGCGCCCCGGCTCATCCAGGGCCGGCTGGTCGAAGACGACCTCCAGCTCCTTCAAATCGATTTCACCCGCGAGCCAGCGCTGTGCTTCGGCAAGACCCGCGGCTTCGTCCCGGGCTACAGGCTTCGGGTCCGGCTCGTGAGTCTCCTGGGGAGCCGATTCCTCCGAGGAAGATCTGCAACCTACGGCGACCGCGCCCAGGAGGCAAGCGAGCACGACGCTGCGGACGATCTTCACGCGTCGCACTCTAGACTCCCTCACAGGCCACGATCAAGGACAGCCGGCCCGCGGATAGACACTCCCCGTGAGCGCATTCGAAGAGGGGACGACCTGACGAGTGTTCCTGTTTTGAACACCCGTTCAAATTTCGCTTGAATGCTCCCCGCGAATCGCGGATCGTGTCCGTCATGAAGAATGGCGAGCAGCGCATCGACATCACGCTGAACGGCGACAAGACCTCGGTCACTTTCCCCGGCTTCAAGACGCTTCTCGAGGTCCTCCGCGAAGAACTGAACCTCACCGGCACCAAACACGGCTGCGAGCTCGGCGAGTGCGGGGCGTGCGCCGTCCTCGTGGACGGCAAGCCTGTCCTCTCCTGCCTGATGCTCGCGGTCGAGGCGGATGGGACGAAGGTCACCACCGTCGAGGGCCTCGCGAACGACGCGCGCCTTCACCCTCTCCAGGAGGCCTTCGCCGACTGCGGGGCAGCGCAGTGCGGGTACTGCACGCCGGGATTTCTCTGCACGGCCAAGGCGCTTCTCGACAAGAAACCCCACGCCACGCGGCGGGAAATCGCCGAAGGGCTTGCCGGGAACATCTGCCGCTGCACGGGGTACATTCAGATCTTCGAAGCGGTGGAGCAGGCCGCGGCAAAGATGGAAGCGGGAGCGAAGAAATGAAAACGCCCCTAAAGGTCATCGGCCAGGCGCGGCGCCGCGTTGACGGGCAGGCGAAGGTCCTCGGGCAGACGAAATTCGCGGACGATCTCGTCTTCACGCGGATGCTGCACTGCAGGCTGCTGCGCTCGACGCAGCCGCACGCGGTGATCAAGGGGATCGACGCTTCGAAGGCGCTCGCGATGGAAGGCGTGAAGGCCGTCCTGACCGGCGCGGATTTCCCGGTTTCGTACGGGATTCTCCCTGTGTCGCAGGACGAGTTCCCGCTCTGCCGCGAAAAGGTGCGGATGGTGGGCGACCCGGTCGCAGCAGTCGTGGCGACCTCCGAAGAAATTGCGATCGAAGCGGCGCTCCTGGTCAGGGTCGACTACGAGCCGCTCAAGACGATCTCGGATTCGCTCGACGCGCTGAAAAACCCCGAGCCGCGCATCCACGACTACGGCGACCACGGGAACGTCCACAAGGCGGTCGCGCTGGAGTTCGGGAACGTCGACGCGGCAATTGACGGCGCCGACCGGATCTTCGAGGACCATTTCTTCTTCCAGGGGAACACTCACCTCCCACTCGAGCAGCACGCGGCCGTCGCGCTCATGGACACGGAAGGAAAGCTCTGCCTCTGGTCGTCCACGCAGACACCGCATTACGTCCACCGCGCACTGGCCAAGGCGCTCGCCATCGCGCCGCATCTCATCCGCGTCGTCGCGACGCCCAACGGCGGCGGCTTCGGCGGCAAGACGGACCCCTTCAACCACGAAATCGTCGTCGCGAAGGCCGCGATGCTGACGGGGCGGCCCGTGAAGATCTGCCTTACGCGCGAGGAGGTCTTCTACTGCCACCGTGGGCGCCACCCGGTGCAGATGAAGTTCCGAACGGGCGTGAACAAGGACGGAATGATCACGGGCATGGACCTGCAGACGCTGCTCGACGGCGGCGCGTACGGCTCGTACGGCGTCGCTTCTACCTTCTATACCGGCGCGCTTCAGCCCGTCACCTACGCGCTCCCGACCTATCGCTTCCGCGGCTGCCGCACGTTCTCGAACAAGCCGCCGTCGGGACCGAAGCGCGGCCACGGGACGGTGCAACCGCGCTTCGGCCAGGAAGTCCAGATGGACAAGATCGCGGTGGCGCTGGGGATGGACCCGGCGGAGCTGCGTCTGAAGCAGCTGGCGCCGGCGAACTCGATCACGGCGAACTGGATGAAGATCAGCACGAGCGGGCTGCGGCGGTGCATCGAGGAAGTCGTGAAGCGGTCCGGGTTCCATGAGAAGTGGGGCAAGCTGCCGAAGGGGCGCGGTGTGGGGCTCGCGTGCTCGACGTATCTCACGGGGGCGGGTCTGCCGATCTACTGGAACGATCTGCCTCAGACGGGCGTGCAACTGCAATTCGACCGTTCGGGCGCGGTGGTCGCGTTCTGCGGCGCGACGGACTGCGGGCAGGGATCCGACGACGTGCTCGCGGCGACAGTGGCGGAAGTGCTCGGGCTGACGACGCGCGACGTGCGGCTCGTGACGGGCGACACGGGGATCACGCCGGTGGACCTCGGGTCGTACTCCTCGCGCGTGACCTTGATGATGGGCCACGCGGCGATCCAGGCGGCGGAGCGCGCGAAGGCGCTCATCGGCACGGCCGTCTCAAAGAAACTCGAGATCCCGCTGGACCGGATCGTCTTCGCCGGCGCGCGTGTCTTCGATGCGTCCGATCCCGCGAAGGGCGTCTCGTTCCAGGACGCGGTGATCCTCGGCGAAGCCATGCACGGCACTCTCGGCACGTCCGGCTCGTACAAGCCGCCCCCGTCCCCCGCGAAGTTCAAAGGCGGCGGCGTCGGGCCAAGCCCCGCGTACTCGTTCACGGCCGCGGTCGTCGAGGTCGAAGTCGACGAGGCCACATGCTTCCTCGACGTGAAGAAAGTGTGGATCGCGCACGACATCGGCCAGGTCATGAACCCCATCCTCGCGCGCGGCCAGGTCGAGGGCAGCGTCTACATGGGGCTCGGCGAAGCGCTCATGGAGGAGTCGACTTTCCGCCGCCTCCCCGCAAACCTCTCCGGCGCGCTCGTGCACAAGTACCCGTCGATGCTCGAATACAAGTCCCCGACGACGCTCGAGATGCCCGAGGTCGACACCGTCTTCATCGAGGACCCCGATCCCAACGGTCCCTTCGGCGCAAAGGAAGTCGGCCAGGGGCCGCTTCTCCCGATGCCGCCGTGCGTCGCCAACGCCGTCTACGACGCCATCGGCGTCCGCGTTGACGAGTCGCCGGTCACGCCCGAGAAAATCGCAAAGGCCGTCTGGGAAAAGGACCACGGACGCGAAGCGCGCTTCGGCCCGAAGTCGTTCCCGGTGATCGAGTGGCCTGAGGCGTCGAAAGTCAAGACCCCGGCCGAGGGCGGCGACGGCACCGCTTCCAATGAGAAGCCGCGCAAGTCCAAGCTGCTGGCGTCCGGTTTCCGCCTTGCCCCCGACTCCCCCGGCGCGAAGGTCGAAGGGGTGAAGTCATGATGCGATGCCCGTCGTTCAGGTACCACGCTGCGACGTCGGCTGCGGATGCGGCCTCGGTGCTCGCCGACGTCGGGCCGAAGGCCATGGTGCTCGCGGGCGGGACGGACGTGGTGCCGAACCTGAAGCGCCGGCAGTTCATGCCGGACGTGCTGGTGTCGCTCCGCAAGGCGAACGACCTCCGAGGCGTGTCGATCGGCAGCGACGGCGCGGCGACGATCGGGCCGTGCTCCACGCTCGCAGACCTCGCTCTCGACCCAGCCATCGCGAACTGGCCGGGTCTCGCGCGCGCGATCGGCAGCATCGCTTCCCCGCTCATCCGCGCCACCGCGACGCTCGGCGGCAACCTCTGCGTCGACACGCGCTGCAACTACTACAACCAGAACCACGAGTGGCGGCAGTCGATCAGCTTCTGCATGAAGGCGCCCGGCCCGAACGGCACGGCGATCACTGAAGGCAAGCACGGGACCTGCTGGGTCGCGCCGGGAAGCGACCGCTGCTGGGCCGTGTCGTCCACGGACAGCGGCCCGATGCTCATGGCGCTGGGCGCGACGGTCACGCTGGTCTCGAAGAAACGCGGCAAGCGCGAGATCCCGATCACCGCGCTCTACCACGACGACGGCATGGACTACCTCAAGCGCGCGCCGGACGAGATCGTCACCGGCATTCGCGTGCCGGCTCCGAAGGGCGCGAAGTCGACGTACTGGAAACTCCGCCGCCGCGGATCGTTCGACTTCCCGGTGCTGTCGGTCGCGGCCTCGGTGAGATTTGCGAAATCGGGAGAAGTGGAGGACGCGCGCGTCGTGCTCGGCGCGGTGACGTCGCGGCCGCTCGAGGTGCAGGAGACCGCCTTGCTTCTCGGGAAAAAACTCTCCGATGATGCCATCGAGGAGTTCGCCGAAAAAGCCTCCGCCCACGCCCGCCCGCTCGACAACACCGACTTCGCCGCCGCCTGGCGCCGCAAGACCGCCCGCGCGTTCCTCACCGGCGCCCTCAAGGAAATCCGCGGCGACGACAAGGCTACGCTCGGCGTCCTGGCGCAGCGCGTCATGCAGGGAGCCAGCTGTCTTGGCTAAAAAAGCCCTCCCGCCGGACCGCGAGCCCGTCACGGCCCGCGCGGTCCGGCGCGTCCGCGTCGGCCGCGCTGCGCCGAAACCCGAGCTCGACGCCGTCGCCGTCGAGGAGCCGCTCGAGATCCGCGTCGGCGGCCGCCCGCTCGCCGTCACGATGCGCACGCCGGGGCTCGAGCGCGAGATGGTGATGGGGTTCCTGTTCGCGGAGGGGCTGATCGGCTCCGCAGCAGATGCGACGGTTGTCATCGAACCTCGCGGCAACGTCGCGCGCATCCGCCTCCGCGCCGGCCACGCCCACCCCGCCGCCACCCGCCGCGGCACTCTCACCACTTCCGCCTGCGGCGTCTGCGGCCGCTTCTCCGTCCAGGACCTCATCGACCGCGTCGGCCGCGCCCGCGACGCCGCGCCGATCCCCGCCGCGCTCATCGCACGCGCCCCCTCCCTTCTCCGCGCCGCCCAGCCCTCCTTCGGTAAAACCGGCGGCCTCCACGCCGCCGCCGCCCTCGACGCTTCCGGGAAACTCCTCGCCGCCGCGGAGGATGTCGGGCGCCACAACGCCGTCGACAAGGTCGTCGGGCTCCTGCTCGATTCGCGCTCGCTGAATGCCCCGGTTCTTCTCGCCGTCAGCGGCCGCGCTTCCTTCGAAATCGTCCAGAAAGCAGCCGCCGCACGCTTTCCCGCCCTTGTCGCCGTCGGTGCGCCGTCGTCGCTCGCGGTGGACCTCGCCGAACGCGCCGGGATCACCCTGGTCGGCTTCGCTTCCGCCCAGCAATTCAACATCTACTCGCACCCGAAGAATGTTCGAATTGTGAAGGAACCACCGCGTCTAGACCGGTGAGAACTTGCGTGACAATGTCGAGGTGCCGCCATGAGCGTGAGTCCTGACCGCGTCGCCCGGGACATCATCAAAGCCGTATCGGCTGGGTGGAAGCAGGAATCCAGTGAGTGGTACCTGCTAGTTCATGCACTTCATGAATCTGAGATCATCTTGAGACAGGAATTCTGTGAGAATCCCGCCAATCTTGAATTGGAAATGACGGTTGGACAGATCCGTGACCTCATCCTGGAGGCCATGCCCGTGAAGGAATCCAATATCGAGTGGCAGACGACCTGGTGGAGTGGTTGGTTTGACTTTGACCATTCCATGCGACTCGTTGGCGGCTATGACACTGCTTGCATTCCAATCTTGGAGAGCCTGCGCGCCCATCCCTCAGTACGATCAGTTTACCTTTGGTAATGGCGCGCGCAACTTGCCGCGAAGGGCCGGCTGGCACCACGCACGAAACCCGCTCCCGGGGTTCGCTTCGGCAGGGCCGTTCAACTCTTCCGCGCACCTGCAGAAAGCGAGACTCCGAGGCCGATTGGACTGCGATCCGCTGGTGGACGGAAGTGAAGGTGGAGAATGCTAGAATGCACTCATGACGCGCGTGACCCTCGATTTCGACGAGAGCCTCCTGCCTTCCGTGCGGCAGGATCCGGGCGGCTTTGGTCGCGAACTGCGGCTGGCCGCGGCCGTCAAGTGGTACGAAATGCGCCAGATGTCGCAGGAGCGCGCCGCGGAAGTCGCGGGACTGAGCCGCGCCGATTTCATGAAGGCGCTGGGTCGCTTCGGCGTGTCGCCGTTCCAGACTGATCCCGCGGAGTTGAGGGAAGAAGCGTCACGTGGCTGACGTGCGGATCGTCAACGCATCGCCGTTGATTGCGCTTGCCGCGATCGGATTGCAGGACCTCCTGGCGAAGTTGAGCGGCAGGGTGATCGTCCCGGAGGCGGTTGTCCGCGAGATTCTGGCCGGGAACGCCTCGGATCCGGCGCGCCGGCTCATCGAGGCCAAGTGGGGCGACCGCGCGTCGGAACCCGAGATTGCGCCCGCGATACACGCGTGGGGCCTGGGTGCCGGAGAGTCGTCCGTCATCGCCCTGGCGCTGGTAACGCCGGTGGCCGAGGTCATTCTCGACGATGCCCCCGCGCGGCGCTGCGCCAGGAGTTTCGGGCTTCCGGTCCGGGGTACTGTCGGCGTGTTGTTGCTTGCCAAGAAGCGCGGGCTCGTCCCCTCGGTCAAAGACCGCCTTCTCGAACTGAAGACCAACGGGTTCTTCATTGACGACGCCTTGCTCGATGAAGCGATTCGCCTTGCCGGAGAAGTCTGATTAGCCACTTCTCCTTCCAGAACCATATTGACCGCAGGCGCTTCGCTCGAAGTTGCCCCTTCCCTGGAATTTCCTTCGGCGCCAGTACTGCGATGCCAGCATGGGGAGCGGAGTTCCCCGCGCTACAGGCTCCGCTGCTGCAGAGGCGACACTCGCGCAAGCTGAGAGAAGTCCCGATCGCGATGCAGGACGGTAAGCTGATGCCGCAACGCGCACGCGGCGATGAGGCAATCGACGGAGGAGCGCACGGTCACTCCCTGCCGTCGCGCGGCCCGGTAGAGACCCACGGCCTCCTCGGCCAGTCCGGCCGTGATGGGCGACTCGACGATGGGCAGCGCCAGGAGCGATTCTCTCGCGATGCGAAATGCGCGCTCGTCGCGAAAGCCCTGGAGGACTTCCTGGACGACGGGGAGGCAGGTGACGATCTCGTCAAACTCCAGAACCGATTCGATCGAGAGCGGCTTGCGCGCCCGGAAGGTCTCGATCCAGACGGAGGCATCGACGAGAATCACCGGCCCGCTCCCCGCGCGCGCCGGCGCGGCCGGTCCCCTCTCATGGCCGCCAGATCACCCTCCCAGAGCCCGGATCCGGTCAGCGACAGGATGCGTCGCGCTTTGATGCGCTGAACGAAATCGCGAAGCGCCATATTGACCGTGCCCGAATACGTCTTCGCTCCCGAGAGGCGGGTTGCCTCATTGAGCAGGTCTTCGCTCAGCACAAGATTTGTACGTTTCATGTGTATGAGGATATCGAGCGGGCGTCGGTGGATCAAGAGGCCATGGGCATCGATCACCCAGGGCTCCGTGGGTTTCTCCTCCTGCGAAGCGTGACAGTGTCGTAGTCAATGCCATTGACCTTCAAAGCGTTGCTCCAGCTGCCGTAAAAGCGTCGGCATGCTGCTGTGTGAATCGGGCGGTCGTCCCGACACACCGCGCGGCTGTTCAGTGGAAGTCCTGTCTGAGACCGAGACCGGATATACGCATCAACTTCGGTCTGGGTCACTCGTCTTGGAGGAACGATCTCGGAGACCGAACGGTATGAAATGCCGTTTGCTTCGACCGCTTGGCGCCAACCGCCATAAATGCGAAACGCCGCTCCATACTCGCCCTTGAACTGATCGCGAACCGTCGTCGCGTTCAATCTCTCGCGGGCGTTGTGTCGCGTGCGAATGAAGCGATCAAGGACTTGTTTTGTGAATCGCTCGCGTCCAGGTTTCAGTTTTACGTCGTCGTATTTCAGGCCATTTGCGGCGAGGGCGGCTGCCCAGTTGTCATAGAACCGGCTCGCAGCCTGATAGAGACCACTGCCCGATGCGGTTGCAGTGGCGACACGCGCGCTCAGCCCAAGACCGGAGCTGGAGCGACCAGAGATGAACGCGTCAACATCCCCCTTGGTGTATGCCGGTCGGCGGCGTCTCACATCTTCTACGTCGAAGCCGGACGCCTCAACAGCCGCGTACCATCCACCGAACATCCGCACTGCAGCGCTGTACGCTCCTTTGTTGTGAAGTTGGGCGTGCCGAGAGTGGCGCTCGTCCGGAGGAAGATTCTGGATGGTTTGAATCACTTCCCTGCGAGTCCAGCGTGTCGCCCACTCCTCGAAGCTGGTCGTCGGCACGTCGTGTGCTGCCAAGCACCGCATTCTCTCAAAGAGCGTGCGTAGGGTCGGTGTCATTGCCTCCCCTTCGTAGTCGAATATCGATTCAAACGTTACGCGCTCGGTTGAATTGCGCCGTCCGGCCAGACAGATCAATCGCAGGTGGTCAGCGTATCCGCTGTACTTCCGGATGCTCTTCTGGACGGACATGCCCCATGCTGCAATCTTGAAATCAATCCACTCGCGCGTATCGGGGTCGTAAGCGTCCGGGAGGAGCACTCCTGTCGTGGTCTTGCAGCGGTGGTCGTCTCGCCATTTTGGACGGAGCACCTGGAAGAGGTCGTAGCAGAGATTCTGGAAAATACGCCCCTTCCCCGCCTCAGTGTCGAGGTCGAGCCGTGTGTTTATGGGGTCGAAGCCCGCTGCGACAAGCGCGGAGTCCCACGACCCGAAGTGCGTAATCGCTGCCGTGACCAGGCCAGACCTGTGATGTTGCGCCGAACTGATGTTGAGCTCGACCTTAGCAGAGGCGAGTTCGCGAATGCCCCCGATAATTGCCTTCTCTGGATTTGAGACCCAGTCGGTTCCTCTCTTGATCGAGGCGTATGAGAGACCGGCTGCACGGATTGCAGCTTCGTAGCTCCCGAAAACGCGGGCCGCGGCCCGAAGAAATCCCCCGAATCCAGAATCTCTCATTTTCAGGAAGTTGAGTGGTTTCCCAAGCCTCGCTCGCTCCTGAAGGGTCTTGATGATGAAGTCGTGCGTCCACTTGGTGCGCGTCGCGTTAGAGACGTCTCGGGACTCCCGAGCTACTTTCGCGGGTTCCTCTCCGGCAGCAATCAGTGCATTGCGCCAGCCGCCGAGCAGGCGTTGGGCTGCCCCATACAACGCCGGGTGATTCCCGACAACGTAGGATTGAGAAGGAGAAATCCTGCGCTCTCGCAACTTGCGAATCTCGTTGACGACGAGTGCTGCCGTCCAGGAGACGCGTTTGCGGGAGGATTGAGGTGTCGGCATGTGCTACTTGAATCCGAACTTTGAGATCACGGATGGTCATTCCTGAGGTACCACTACCGACGTGAAATCCGGTTCTATCGAGAACCACCCTCTCGCCACCAACAAGTCCGATGCCACGAGGAACCGTCACCGCACAACGTCGAGAGTCGACATCTACACCGATTTCTGCGCCCTGACAGGTGCGCCGATGACCAGTGAGCTATTTCAGAAGACTTCAGACATTACCGCAGTCGGAGGCGAGTTCATCCTCGGTCATGTCGAAAGCGTTCACACCGAACTCGGCGAGGCGGTCGAGGAACTCAACTCGACAAACGCCGGCGAGGCGCGCCGCTGTACCCGAAGAAAGCCGGCCCATATTAAAGAGCTTCATGGCCGCGGCGATACGCACGTCCGCGGCAGCAGCTTGCGGATCGAGTTGGACCGCTTTGAGGGCATCTTCAGGGATGTCGAGATTGTGCGAGAGCATGCTCAGCACATTGTATCCAAGACGACGGCCCGCCGATGCGAAGCGGCGGGAGATAGGGACGTCGGACACTACTTCCCGGCGCCCTTGATGACGCTCCGCAGGCCGGACAACCCCTTTTGCCACCTCTCTGCAGCCGCCTTATTCTTCGCATCCGCGTCGCTGAGCCCGGCCTGCACCTTCTTCTCAATCTCGGGAAGCTTTGCCTGGATCGCGTCGAGATCCTTGCGCAGCACCTCCTGAAACTGGGCCTCGTCCAGCCAGGCGCCGGCGCCCATGAACGGAACAACGATTCGCGTCCCGTCCGCGTGCGGCTTCTTGTCGTAGAGCATGAAGCGCCCCCCCGGGGTCACATCACCCTCGAGGGGAAACAGGTAGACGTAGGGTTCGCGGGATTGGGGGCAGGCGAGCACGTCGTCCTTTCCCTTCTCAATCAGGTCGGGACGCTTCAGCCCCTCGATGTCACCCGGGTAGTCCTTCTCCTTGGATTCATACAGGGCCAGGTAGATCCCGACCTGCATGATCCGGCTGCGACAGACGTACATTTCATGAAGGCGCGACACCCAGGACTTCGTGAGTTTCCACGCGCCGCCGTCGAGCACAAAGCGGTAGTGTCCGCGGCCGGTGCCGCGTAGCGGGTCGGTGGACTCGACCTGGACGACGCGTTCGGCGCCGTCGGCGCGGAACTTGAGGTACGCCATTTTGGACGTCGTCTCGGGATCCATGGCCACGAATCCGGCGGCGAGTCGCTTCGCGAACGCCGCGGGGGCCAGCTTCTTGACCTCAGCCCTTTTCATCCGCAGCAGGTGCGCGCAATTGTCGGAGTCGTCGAGGTACGGCTTGTACGCGGCAGCTCCCTCTGGAGATTCCAGCCAGGCGACGGCGTCCTTCGAGAATGCGCCTGCGACCTTTTCGAGATCCATGCTCGTGACGCTCTTCACGATGGAATCGGTCGAATCCCGAAGCGTTTGTTCTTCGGGCGCGGATTCGGCGCGGGCGAAGGCAGCGAGGGCGAACAGCAATGTGGCCGTGCGCATGGAGATCTTCCTCTTGAACGTATCCGTGAGTTTCTTCGTCCGCGCGAAATACCTGCACATTCGCCGAAGGTCCGGCAAGTGCATCGTAACGCGCCCGGGCCGGCTCATTTCTTTCGGGATTCCGCCTGGATGCCTTTGATTTTGGCTTCAACGATTGACCTGAGGAGCGGATCAAGGGACGCCGCTGCGTTCCAGTCATCGATGGCCGCTTGCATGAGCTTCGAATCCTCTTTGCCCAAGCGGTGCTTGATCGTGTAAAGCTCGTTCCTGACGTCTCCGAGAGTGTCCCGGAGGGGCGCCAGAGAGGGGGCTCGCTTGACGGCCTCGTCGTAAGCAGCGGCGGCTTGCTCAAGCTTTGGTACACGCAGCGCGCCTCCAGAAATTGCCTGCGCCTGCATGTGACGAAGAGCGCCCAACTCCTCCCAGGGCCTGAGCGCGCGCGGCGAAAGCTCCGCAGCGCGAGTCAGGTCCCGAATGGCGGCCGAGAGGTGCGGCGCGTCGTCTGCAACTTCCTTTAGAAGAGCCGCGCCCTCCCGCTGGAACCGCCCGCGCATCAGGATCAGACCGTAATTCTCAGGGTGACTCGCCAGCATCTCGTCGATGCGCGCCAGGGGGACCTGGTGCGCCTCCGCGCGATCGCGAGGAGATTCCGGGGGAGGCAGCGGTATCAGGCGCACCAGCAAGAGGAAAACCTCGACACTCTCCTCTCCAGCAGCAGCGGTTCCCGCCGACAGGTTCTCCAATGCCAATTTCGTGGCCTCTTCAATTGGGAAGGCTCTGCAGAAGAGGGTTCCGAACACGAGCGCTTGCATGCGGGTGTAGTGCGAGGTCCATGTCTCGGGACGGATTCGGAGGAGGGTTTCCGCGGCACTTCTCCGGCTTCGCGCTTCGTCTTCCGTCGACGGCGTCCTGCCCCTGTAGACGCCGGGACCCCTGGCGCTCTCCAGCAGATGATCGAGCGCCACGGCGCCTCCCTTACGCGCTTCAAGAACATCGTCGAACACGCGATCCGGATCAGTCCACCTGCGCGAGGACGACCTGATCGTCAGACAGGCCGTGCAGCCGGGAGACTTCAGCAATTCTTCACTCGTCTCCTTCGCTGCGGCGACACGAGCTGCGCGCATTTCGTCGATCACCGACTTTGGCGCGTCTGTCCACATGAATTCGCGGACCAGGAGCCGTGACATGGCGCGCAACTCGACAAATTTGTGAAGCGTCTTCAGGCTGGAGGACGCGGCCTCCGCCCAGGAGAGGCAGGCCTTGGCACGCTCGCGCCGCTTTGGACCTGCCGGTTCGATTTCAGCAAGCCGCAGGAGCAGGACACCTTCCGCCATGAGGCAGCGCGGGTCCTTTGCGAGCAACTCCTTGCTGGATCGAAGGTCCCCCAGCGCCTTCTCAGCCAAAGGAACTCCCTTGTCGGGAGGCGTGCAGGGCGACGCGGCAAGACTGCTGATTGCTAATGCCCTCAGTGCGACGTTCCCGACTCTCCAAAGCGCTTCGGTGTCTCCCGGCGCGTCCAGTGAAAGCACCCGTGCGGCCGCAGCCGCGGACAAGAGAGCCCGAATTTCCGCCGGCAAGGAAGTGAGTTTTTCGCGCTGTTTCAGCACGTCCTCTGGCGCCAGGAGGACTCCTCCCTGGAATGACGCGCGCGCCTCGACGAAGGTGCGAATGGCCGCGAGCCGATCGTTCGCAAGGTTCCCCACGATCGCGTCGCCCGCCAGCAATCGCAGCGCCGTCGCCGGGTCGGGGGGCAGCATCTCGCGCTCGGCGGCGGCGGACCGGCTCGCCGCCTCCTTGAGGTCGCCCGCCGCGAAGGCCTTCAGCGCGGCCGCAAGTGCGGGCACTCCGGTCACTGCCTCACGGAGCGCCGCAGGTGCTGCCGGCGGTCTTTCGGGGCGCGGCCGCACATGACCGGGCTCTTGCTCCAGAACGAACGAAGCCCACTCTTCGACCTCCGCCTGCAGCGCTTGCTGCGCCGCGGCGGCGCATGCGTCGACCAACGTCGAAAGGAAGAGTTCATCGGCAACGGCCGGGCTCCCGGGTGACTTGCGCTCGGCTGCGGCCAGCGCGGCCCGCTCCGCCTCTGCGTCGCCGGTCACCCTCGCCATCCGCGCCAGGGCCAGGTCCGGCAGCGGATCGGCGGGACGCGCCTCGGCGGCCTGCGCCGACAAGGATCGAAGTGACTCCGCCGCGGAAATCAATCCCTTCCGATCGCCAGCCAACCGTTTCTCAATCCCCACTTTCAGCAGCGCCGCACTTTCATTGGCGAAATTCGCTGCCGTAGAAACTGGTTTGGACGGCACCAAGGGGGACGTTGGTGGCACTGCGGGCGTCGGCTCGGACTTCTTGCCACATGACACAGATGCGACTACCACGAGCGCCGTCCAGAGCCTGCTAAGCCGCATTCGCTTCTCCGCGCCTCAATTCGAATCGAGGTCGATGTTACTCCGAATCCAGTTCTGACTGGCTCAGTTTGAGAAGGCTGACCGTGCGGTGCAAGAACTGGTTTGAGATTCGGTTCATCAACCAAAAGAAGGCCGCCACCCCCGTAAACTGACTCCTCTGCACGCCGAAAACGCCTACATTTTCAGACACGCCCTTCTCCGCGACGCCGCGTACCAGCTCCAGCTCCCCGGCGACCGAGCGCGGCTTCATGCCCATGCCTTTGAGGCGATCGAAGCGCTCGCGGGAGGCCGCCCGCCCGAGCCACCTCCGCTGAACTGTGCGGCGCCTCCCTTCTTCCCGAAACACGCGACGGATCCGTTCGCGGAAGAGCTGGTCGCGCACCTGCGCCGGTCCGGCGCATCCGTCGACGGGCACGGCGGCGCGCTCGTCGCCTACCTGCGCCGCGCCGCTGAGACCGCGGATGCTTCGTTGCGGCTCGACGCAGGCTGCACGTTCTGGAAAGAACTGGCCGCGATCGCCGTCGAGGCGGACCGCGCCGAGTCGCTTCGCCGCGCCGGGCTGAGCGCCTACGCCCTCGGCAGAACGCAGGAATCTGTGGATCTGCTGAAGGAAGCGCTGGAGCAGTTTCGTCGGAGCGGGGACGTGCGCCGGGAGGGTGTGACGCTCGGCGACCTCGCGGGGCGGCAGAAGGCTGCGGGACGGATGCCGGAAGCGGAGGAAATGCTGCGGCGGGCGATTGAGATTCACCGGAGCGTCGGCAACCGGCGCTCCGAGGGGATCGACCTCGGCGCGCTCGCGGTCCTGTACGAAGAAACCGGGCGGCTGGCGGAGGCCGAGAGGAGTTTTGACCAGGCGCTCGCGATCCTGCGCGAAGTCGGTGACCGCCAGTACACGGCTTCGACGCTCGTCAACGCGGCGAGCCTGTACCGGCAGACGGGCCGGCTCGAGTTGTCGGAACAGACCTACCTCGAGACGGTGGCGTATTTCCGCGAGACAGGGGACCTCCGTTCGGAGGGCGTCATCGTGGGCAGCCTGGCCAGCCTGTACGCGCAACTCGGCCGGATGGAACTGGCCGAGCGGACCTGCGCGCAGGCGCTCGATATTCACCGCCGGACCGGCCATCGGCGATCCGAGGGATACTGCCTGGGCCTGCGCGCGTTCCTGCACAACGCCCGGGGCGACATCGCGCAGAGCCTGCGGACGTACGAAGAGGCGCTTCCGATCTACCGCGACGTCGGCGACCGCCGCTTCGAGGGAATCGCCCTGGGACACATGGGCATGCTGCATCTCGCTTCCGGCCGGCCGGACCTCGCGGAGCGCTTCCTGGAAAGCGCCCTCGTCCTGCACCGGGTGGTGAGGAACAGGAATTCCGAGGGAAGCCACGGCTGCGCGCTCGCTCTGTGCCTCCTGGCGCGGGGACTGGTCGCTGAAGCCTCCGCGCTCTGGCGCGAGAACTTCGCGATCCTCGTGGGCCTGGGCGACGCCGGTGAAGTTGAGCGCCTCCGCGGTGACATGCGCTCGGCGTGCGCGAAGGCTTCCGTGACGGCGTTCGATGGGAATACCGGCTGAGCGACGGAAGCGTCTTTCGCCCGGGCTGTTGCCGCAGAGGCCGCGGACTCCGGCCTTCCGTCTATTCGTTTCAATTCCGGAGCGCCTCAAGCGAGACTGTTCCGTGCCCGCGCTCGTTTCTCAGGAGAATCCCCTTCTTGCCCCTGGTGCTTCGCGAACTGACCGATTCCGACGAGCCCTCCTTTCGAAAGGCCGTCGAGGAGTTCAGGGTCTCCGATCCCGAGTGGGCTTTCGCGTTTTTCTTCGACGGGGTGACCGATTTCCCGGCGTACGTCCGGAGGCTGGCCGCCTGGACGCGCGGCGAAGAGCTGCCCGAGAATTACGTCCCGAGCACGTTTCTCGTCGGGGTCGTGGACGGCGCCGGGGTGGGGCGGGTTTCATTTCGCCACCGCCTGAACGACTTCCTCCTTCGCATCGGCGGCCACGTCGGATACGGCGTCGTCCCTTCGTTCCGCCGGCGAGGCTACGCCCGCGAGATGTTGAGGCAGACTCTTCCGCTCGTCCGCGCCTGCGGGATCGACAGGCTTCTCCTGACGTGCGACGACGACAACGTGGGCTCGTGGAAAGTTATCGAGTCCTGCGGCGGCGTGCTGGAAAACACGGTGGAAGTGCCCGGCCAGGCCGTGCGGAAGCGGCGGTACTGGATATCGCTGGGGACAACGCGCCCGTGAACCGGGCCCCCGATCCGCTTCGACACCCTCCCCTGCTCGACGCCGCGGACGACCGCATTTCGCCGGAGCGCGCGCGACTTCTCGCGCACGCGCAGTCGCTGCTGGACGACCTCCTGGGACGGCGGACACCCGCTTCAACGGAACCGCCCGCGACGCGCGGTGCGGCGCTGCGACTCAAAGGCCTCCGCCTGGGAGAATTCGGCGCGGCACTGCTGGAGCTGGGGAAGATCAACGAGGCGCGGAAGTGCCACGCGCGGGGCGCGTCGCTTCTCCTTCAGGCCGGCGAGACCGCGGCGCTGGAGCGCCTGGCAGAGAAGTGGCGGCGCGCCGGCGTAGCGGCGACGCCTCCGATCTGCGAGCGGTGCCGCCTGGATCTGCCGCTGTGCCTCTGCGGCGACGTCAGGCGCATCGAGACCCGGACGCGCTTCGTCATTCTGCGCCACGAGCACGAGTCGCGGCGCCGCACGAATTCGGCGCGGATTGCGGCGCTGGCGATGACGAACTGCGAGCTGGCTGACAGGGCCGAGCGGGACAGCCGGATGGAATTCGAGCCGCCGCCGGGGGCGTGGGTCCTGTACCCCGGGGCCGATCCGCTCCCGGAGGGTGCCCCGGGGCCCGCGACGGTCGTGGTGATCGACGGAACGTGGCGCGAGTCGAAGCGGATGTTCCTGCGCGTGCCCGCGCTGCAGCACCTTCCACGGCTCTCGCTGCCGCCGCATCCACCGACGGCGCGCCTCCGCACGGGGCCCTCCTTCGGCATGGCGACGCTCGAGTCGATCGCGCACGCGGTCGAGCGCCTCGAGGGCGCGGAAGCGGCGCGGCCGCTTCACGAGTTATTCGAGCTCTTCGTCGAGCGGAGCCAGGAGGGCGCGCGGCGGGCCGGGCGGCGGGTGCTGAAGTAACTCCCCGGCCCCGGCCGCTTAAGGGAGCTTGACCTCGACATGCGCCGCGGGAAGCGCCTGCGGGTCGAAGTCCGCGCGGTAGCTGTCGAGTATGCCGACCTGCGAGGGCGCAACGACGCCCTCGAAGCCGGCGACCTGGCCGAACCCGAATTGCTGGCGGCCGCCCGGCATGCGAACCCCAAGACAGAATCCGGACAAGTGTGCCTGGCCTATTTTTACGCCGGTTCAAAACACCTGCTTGCCGGCGACAAGACCGTGGCCAGGGATTACTTCCAGAAAGTCGTCGCGACGAACCAGAAGGACTACCTGCAGCACACAAGCGCGGCTGCGGAGTTGAAAGCCCTGGGGAAAGACGAGTGAGTCTGCGTTCAGGCGCAAGTTCGCGGCCGCATCGGCGCGCGGTCCGGTTGCTGGCCCTCCTGGAGGCCATCGACACTCCCGAAGCCCGGGAGGCGGCCGCGCGGCTGGTGCAGCCGAACCTCTCCCTCGCCCTCCGTCGCGCTGCGGGGGACGCCGTTCGGAGGCAGAAGCGTTGATTCGGCAATACCACTCCGCGTGAACGCCGAAAACACCTACGTCTTCCGACACGCGCTCCTGCGCGAGGCTGCCTACCAGCTGCAGCTGCCCGGCGACCGCCAGAGCGAGGGGGTCGCGCTGGGAAACCTGGCCAGTCTATTTGCCGAGACAGGCCGCCTCGAGCAGGCGGAACGCACCTTTCAACACGCTCTGTCGATCCACCGTCAGCTGGGGAACAGACGCTTCGAAGGAATCCACAACTGCAGCTACGCCCTCTGCCTGCTGGCGATGGGTCGAAGGCGCGAAGCCGCCGAGAACTGGCGCCAGGGCATGAAAGTCCTCACGGAACTGCATGACGATCAGGCGGCCGAGTCCCTGCGCGGCGACATGCAGGCCGCCTGCCAGAAGGCGGGAGAGCCGTCACTCGAAGCGGGGCCAGCCTGAACGCCGGGGAAGTGACCACGCAAGGGACTTCAGTTCCGGGAATTCGTGGGGGCGCGCTTACGTAACGCCGAATCGCACAAGAAAGGCCAGCAGCGGCAGGCCGGTTCGCACCCGGAAGGCGCTTCTGGAAATGGCGGCTCTCATGCGGGAGGATTCTACTGAATTCGGATCGGGGGAATCACCCGTAGGATGTGCGCGTGAAAGCTGAGTCCGCATACCTGTTCCGACACGCGCTCCTGCGGGACGCCGCGTACCAGTTGCAGCTCCCCACCGACCGCGAGCGGCTGCACGGGTTCGCGTTCGAGCTGATCGAAGCGCTGTGCGGCGGGCGTCCGGCCGAGCCGCCTCCACTCGGGAAACCGTTCCGGTTCGCCACCCACGCGACGGACCCGTTCGCGACGGAGCTCGCGGAACACGCCCGCGCGGCCCGCCTCGAGGGCGCCCGGCGCCTCTACCTCCGCCGCGCCGCGGAGGCGGGCGACAGGAACTACCGGCACGAAGCGGCGCGCGCCGCCTGGCAGTCTCTCGCAATGGAACTTGGAGGGGTGGACCGGGGCGAAGCGCTGAGACGGGCGGGCCAGTCCGTGAAAGCAGGCGGAGGCCCGCGGGTCGCGGAGGACCTGTTTGAGGAAGCGCTGCGCCTCGCGCGCGCGGCCTCCGACCGCCGCCTCGAAGGCCAGGCCGCCGCTTCCCTCGCGACCCTTTGCCGCGAGACCGGACGCAACGACCGGGCGGAGAGCCTCTACCAGCAGGCCCTCGCGCTCGCCCGGGAGGCCGCCGACCGGCCGCTCGAGAGCATCGTCCTCGGCAATTTCGCCAGCCTCTGCCACGACCTCGGCCGCGTGGCCGAAGCCGAACGCCTCATCCGCGACGCCATCGCCCTTTACCGCGAACTCGGCGACCGCCCGCTCGAGGGCAGGGCCATCGGAAACCTGTCGCTCGTCGCCGGCGATACCGGCCGCGCGGAAGAGGCGGAGCGCCTCGGCGAAGAAGCGCTCGCCATCTATCGCGAAACCGGCGACCGCTTCGCCGAGGGCGTCGCGCTCAGCAGCGCGGCCATCCGGCTCCAGCACGCGGGACGCTTCGACGAGTCCGAGACCACCTATGCCCGCTCGCTGGCCCTCCTTCGCGATCTCGGAAACCGCCGGTCCGAGGGCATGTGCCTCGGCAACCTCGCCAGCCTCCTGCACGACCGGCGTCGCTTCGCCGACGCCGAACGCATCGCGCTCGAGGCCCTCGCCATCCACCGCGAGGTCGGCAACCGCCGCGTCGAAGGCATCGTCGAGGGCACGCTCGCCAGCGTCTACCTCGACACCGGCCGGGTCGGCGAAGCGGCCGGGGCATTCGAGCGCGCGCTGGCGATCCACCACGAGGTCGGCAACCGGCGGTTCGAGGGCGCGCACCTCTGCGACTCGTCGCGGCTGCACTTCGTGCGCGGAAACCTCGACGACGCCCGGCGCGCGTGGACGACGGGGGTGGCGATCCTGCGCGCGCTGGGAGATGCCGAGACGATCAAGAGGGCGATGACGACGATGCAAAGAGAGTGCGCCAAGGCGGGGGTGGAACCCTTCCGTGAGCCGGATTAAGAGTCGAAAGGCAGGCCGAACCCCCTGCGGGTTCGCGCTTGAGTTGCGGCCCTCCGGACGCCTAGAGTTAACGGAAAGCGGTAGATCCGCTTCTGGAGGGCCTTCCATGAGAACGCGTGCCGGACTGGCCGTACTGGTCGCGCTTGCGACATTGCCCCCGACGGCCCTCGGGCAAGCTACGGAACCTTCGATCGGGGAACGCGCGTTTGACCAGTACGACCTCGGATCGCTCAAGGGCGGCGAGTGGGTGGAGTACCGGACGACTTCAGAAATGGCGATGGGAAGCGGTGAGTGGAAGCCCATGTCGGACATGTCCTACCGGGTCGCCTGTGTCCTCGCGGAGCCAGAGACGATCTGGTTCGAGTCGTCCCAGTACACGCTCGGGAATCCGGCCTGGAAGGGCACGGTCGTTCTCGCTGCGGTCGCAAAAAAGTCCGGGCTCGTGACACAGGCGTGGTGGGGAAAACCGGGCGAGACGGGCAAGGAGATCAAAGTCGCGAAAATGCCGGAGGGAAAACCCTCGACGGACACCACGGGTACCGGAAGAGCAACCAGGGAGACGGTCAAAGCGGGTGGCCTGGAGTACGAGTGCGAGAAGATCGAAATCGAGCTGACGTCCACGTTCAACGGCATGGAATCGAAGTCGAAGATGACTTCGTGGAACGGCGAGAAGGTGCCCTTCAAGGGAAAGGACCTCTCCGCTGTCGCGAAAGCGGGCATGGAACGGCTGGCCTGGGACGGCAAACCGACATGGAAGGGCTGGCTGGTCAAATCCGTACTGGAATCCAAAATGGACAAGACACGCTCGAAGTCGACGACGGAGCTTCAAGGCTGCGGCACGGATGCGAAGCAGACGCTGAAGAAGTAGACAACCCTGCGCAGACACCCGATCGCACGATGAGCCACCCGAGCGCGATCCGCCTCGGAGCGCCGCCGCGCGGCGCGATCCTGCTCAACGGAGACCAGCTGGACCTCGGGTCGAGCCGCCCTTCTGCCTCGTCTGCGGCGCGCCGGCAGGCTGCTGATCGGGTCTGAGTCCGCCGGGAGTCTTTCGGAACCCGAGGCCGGGAATCCGGGCGCGACTTCTGACGTCCTCACTCTTTACCTGCGCCGCGCTGCGAAAGTCGCGACGAAGCAGTTCCGGCATGAATCGGCGCAGGACATCTGGCTTCAGTGGCCCTGTTTCAGCAGGCCGTTTTCCCAGAGCGCGTGAAAAAAGCGAGCGACGGCGCGCGCTCGGGCCTCGCGCCCCGCCGTCGAGCCTTTCCGACGGCGGGATGCGAGGCCTGGGCGTGCGACGGCGCTCGATTTTTTCGCGCGCTCTCACTTCTTCGGCGGAATCGCGAAGTCGTAGATGGTGACCTGGGCGTCGAGATTCTGGAGCTGCGCGGGAGAAAGGTCGAGGGTGTCCATCATCCGGTGCTGGGTGCGGACCATCAGTTCGAACGCCCCCTTGCTGCGATAGACGGTCGTGTCCAGGTGCAGATCGGTCAGCGCTCGCACGTAGTCGTCGAGAATCGGTTTCAGCGCGATCTTCTGAACCGGAGTCAGCTGCAGCGTGTGACTCCAGGATTCGGTCCACTGCGAAGCGGCGTCCTCCGCCGACGCCACCATGTACGTGCAGTAGCCGCCGGCCCAGGTCGGCTGGGCGTCGTACCACAGGCTCTCCAGCGAGTCGATCGCGTCGTACGCGCGGCCCTCGAGTGACTCCTTCAACCCCTCCACGAGCCGTTCAAACATCGGCTCCACATTTCCTGCGCGCTCCAGCCGCGTCATTTCTTTGCGCCTCGCCGCAAAGTCCTCCCACTCCCGCCGGGCCGTCTCGATCGCCTCCTCCGCCTTCGCGCGCGCCCCCGCGTCCAGCTTCGGCTCCAGCGCGTCCAGCACTTCACGCGCAAGCGCGGCAAATCCCTCGGGCGACGCGCCGACCTCGTCGAGCCCGAGGCCCAGTTCCTGTGCCAGAAGGCGCATGAGCGCCTGCAGGCGCAGGATCATGTCCTCGTTGGCCGGGAGCCTGCGGTCTCCGTTCCTGAGGAAGTCGTCGAGGTTTCCGGAGAGCAACCGGGCAAATTCGGAGCGGCTAGCGGGGATCCGGTTTCCGGCGGCCGCGCTTCCGGATTGAGAGGCCTTCACCGAAGCAACTTCCGCGCGCAGGCGCTCGAGCCGCGCGGTTGCGTCGCGGAAGGAAGCGGCCTCCGCGTCCGCCGCCGGATCGGCGGAATCACTCCGGCCGGCAGGCAGTGCGGCGGCTGGCGTTTCCTCGACGCCTCCCGGGCGGCCCCCGGCCAGCAATCGCAGCAGGATGCCGGCGAGCAGGGCGCCCGCTATGAAGCCGCCCAGGATGTGTTTCATCTCGCGGATTTCAGATCGTGGCCCGGAACCACTGACATGTCGCGAAGCGCCTTGAGCTGCGCCTCGGTCAGGGATGTTTCGGCGGCGATGCGATGGGTCGCTTTGATCATGAGCGCGATCTGGTCCTTTCGGTTCAGGGGATAACGGTAACTGGGCGTCGATTTCTTGTCGGCCTCGACGTTCAGTTCGGCGATGGCGCGCGCGTATTCGTCGACGATCGGCCTGAGGGCCAGCTTCTGGGCCGGGTCGAGGCCGATGGTCGCGCTCCAGGAATCCGTCCAAGTGCTGCAGACTTTGTCGAAGGTCTGGCCGGGGGCAGCGGAGGTGCCGGGAAAAGACAGATATTCCGCAGGCTTTGCGCTATCCCAGAAATTGTCCGCGTTCCAGTACATGTCGCTTGCCGCTTCCGGCAGGTCCTGGTCCACGGCATTCGAAAGTGCGCTGCCCAGCCCCAGCAGTTCCCGGTACTGCTCGAGCCGGCTCAGCGAGCCTCGCTTCGCAAGATAGCTGTCGAACTCCTTGCCCAGCTCTGCCCGCGCCTCTTCGAGCTTCTTCATCCTTTCCGCGTCCGGCGGCGGGTCCATCGCAGCCATCATCGCGATCGCCAGGGCAGCGACGCCGTCGGGACCCTGCGCGGCTTCGTACAGCGTGATTCCCTTTTCGAGCGCCTGCTCCCGAAGCACTTCCAGGAATGGCCCGATCAGCGCCTGGGTCCGTTCGTCGTCGGTTTCCCAGATCCAGGTGTCCTCCGCGAATGCGGGCACCAGTCTCTTCGCGAGGTCGGCAAACGAGAGCCGCTTCCGGTCCACGGTGCCGGCCGGCCGTGCCTTGAGAGCGGCCAGTTCGGACTCGAGCTTCGCGATTTCAGCCTGAAGCGCCGGCATGGCTGGGTCCGTCGCTGCAGCGCCGTCTTTTCCGGACGTTGCGGCCTCCGCAGGCGCGGGCGGTGCGGCAGTTTCGGACGGCGGACGTCCCGCGAGCCGCTCTCCGAGAAGGACCCAGGTCGCAATGGCGAACGCTGCGCCTGCAAGCAACCCGATCGCGGACTTGAGCAGAGGGGTTCCCTCGATGCGGCTTCGAGGAAAGTCTAGCAGACAGGCCGAGCGAAAATCCCGGTGCGACCGCGAGGGGCATGATTCCGGGCAGGATGCCCCGTGCTGTCGCGCAAGGGTGGGCGTCCACGGGCATCGGACGCGGCAGGCGATTTGCATCCCTGACCGGGTCTCGCGGACACCCCGCACTCTTGGAGATGACTATGAGATCGAACCTCCCGCTTCTGGTCGCCAGTGCCTTGATGGCGTGTTCGGCTTGGGCGGAGGACGGTGAAGCGAAGGCGGCAGACTGGCGGACGCACGCACGGAGTGAAGGGCTGTCGGACGCAGAAGTCGATCTCCTCGAAAAGCAGAAGCTCCTGGTTGCGGGACCGGACTACCGGCAGATCTTCGAGCCTTACGACAGCTCAAAGGTCCCGACGTTCGTCACCGCGGACTCCGTTCTCACGGCGTATCACGTGCTCCTGGAAGAGAGCGTCGTGCGGCTCGAGCGCGCGCGCGCCGGCAAACTTTCCGGCGTGCTCACTCCGATGTGGAACGGACTTCCCGACGCGAAAAAGAAGTTCGACCTTCCGGAGGACCTCTTCGATGACGTCGTGCGCCGGGCGCAGATCACTCTGGGAGTGGCGCTGAGGCTGCTGGGCGGGGAGACGCCGGGGGTTTCGGACAAGGTCTCTAAGCTGATCGACGCGGAGATGTCGCGAGTCGTGGCGGCGAAGGAGCGGCTGCGGCCGGAGTGGTCGGGCCCGGCGGACGAAGGATTTCCGTTCGTGGACTACACGCGATTCGCGCCACGCGGCTTCTACGTCCGCGACGAGCGCCTGATGGCTTACTTCCGGGCCGTGAGCTGGCTGCAGGAAATCCCGATGCGCCTCTCGCAGGAACGGGAACTCTTCACGGCCGCCCTGCTGTCCGAAGCCCTCGACCACGGCGACGCAAGGCAGCACTACAGGAGCTTCACCGCCGCATGGCGGGGACTGCTCGGCTTCCTCGGGGACATCCCGCTCGAGATGCGTGTGACGGAAAGCGGACGGTGGACGAGGGCCAACATCGGGACCTGGAAGCGGTACTGCGCGGCGAGCTGGGAAGCGTGCAACTCGCCGAAGGAAGGTCCCTCGGTCACGGCCGACGCGCTTCACGGCATCGAGCCGGGCCTGCGCGTCCTGCCCGCGACGATCCTGCCGGACGCGCTGATCTTCGACCGCTGGTGCGAGCCGAAGTCGCCGGGCACGCGCCGGCCGTCGGGCCTTCTCGTCGCCGCAGCGCTGGGCGGAGCCTTCGCGCGGCAGCAGGCTCTCCGCGGCTGCGCCCCGGGAGATGACAAGGCTCTCGCGGGCCTGATCGACAACTCGGCCGCGATGACGCAGGGCGGCGGACTGTACTCGCGCTACCTCCGGTGCATCAGCGCGCTTCTCGATGCTCCCGAGCCCGCCGCGCCGCCGCTCTTCGCCTCCGAAGCCTGGCAGAGCAAGAGCACGAACGCCGCCCTCGCGGGCTGGGCGCAGCTGAGGCACACCTGGGTGCTTCAGGCGCGGGAGAACAAGGCGTATGGCGGCTTCGACAGCGTCGTGGCGGGATTCGTGGAGCCGGACCCGACGTTCTTCTCCCGGCTCGCCGATCTCGTCGAGTCGAGCTGCGATCTCATGGAGGCGCAGGGCGCGTTCGATGAAGCGCTTTCCCGCCACGAACTCCTGTGGCTCTTCCAGGACTACGCGTCTTTCCTGCGCGAAGGCGGCGGGGACAAGACGCGGCGCGCGCTGGAATCCGACATGACGAAACTCGGGATGGTCGATCGCGCGGAGTGGTTCGTGGGTGTGCTACGTGGGCGGCGGTTGCGGTCGGGTTTCGAGGAGACCCTGACGCCGGGCGCGGTCATGAACTCGCTCGAGACCTTGGACGAGACGGTGCGCGTCCTGCGAAGTTCGGATCCGCTCCCGGAGAAGCTGGCTCTGTGCATGGAAGCCAACACGCCGCCTTTCACCCGGACCTGGCGCAACCTGGAGCGCCTCTGCCGCCGGCTCGAAGCGATGGCGCACAAGCAGCTGCGGGGCGCGGCCTGGGACGAAGAAGAGCGCGAAGTCCTGCTCGAGTTCGGCCACGTCCTCGCCGCCGCGATGTTCTACGAGGGCAACTCGTACCTGTCGCCCCGCGACGACGCGCCGCGCGCGACGTCGATCCTGGCGGATCACCGCGACCCCGCCGCGACCGCGTACTTCCAGGTCGGCATCGCCCGGCCGCGCGCGCTCTACGTCCTTCTCCCCTGGAAGGACGGGGAAGTCCTCTGTCGCGGCGCCGTGATGCCCTACAGGGAGTTTTCCGACAGCAAGCGCCTGACGGACGCGGAGTGGAAGGAACTGCTCGATTCCAAAGAAGCGCCCCCGGCGCCCGCGTGGATGGCGCCGATCGTCTCGGACGAAAGGCACCGAAAACCGCGATGAAGAGGGCGAGTCGCAATCCGCTAGAATCAGACATGTGGCAGACCTTGCTCCCTGCTCCCGGGATTTTGGGCCCCTCAAGATTCTCGAGTCCTGGGGCCTCTCGCCGAGCGGCATGCGGTTCCTTCGAATCCACATGCGAGGTTCGGCGAGCGGAACCGAGACGGGGGCTGACGGCAACGCGTTCGAGTACTTGCGGTCGCTATCCAAGCGCGCGGACTTCATAGTGGCCGACGTCAGCGCAATGGGTTACCTGAACGATCTTGCGTTCGGATTCGATGAATGGGCGCGAAAGCAACTCGAGGCCCGCGGAGGAGACTGCGTCATGGTCGTGGGGACGAATTCGAAACTTCAGTGTATTTGCGGATTGCTCGGCGTGGAGTACGTGTCGAGCGAAGCCGAAGCGCTCGACCGATTTGATCGCCGCGGGAACCGGAAGCCAGAGGCGCCACACCCATGACACCCTCACTGCCTATCTCTCCGAGCTACCGAAAGCCGATCTTCGAGGCGGTCGCGTTGCAGGTTCTTGTCGGTCTCCTGAGTGGGCTCATCCTGGATGGCGGCGATACGACGCGCATTTGTGGAATCGCATTGGTCGGATTTGGGGCGGCGCGCTCGTCTTGATTTGGCGATGGCCATGGACTCCAACCCGGACTGACATCGCGCTGATTCGCTTCGGCTATTTGCCGCTCGTAGTCCTCGCATTTTTCCTGGTCCATTTCATCTGGACGATGAGAGGTCTTGAGTGACCGTGCGGCCAGACCACGGGCTTCCATGAAAAACGGGGGCAGGAGGCAGTTAGCGCGTAGGGCCGCACAAACGAAACATGTGCTCCAACGGCACTCGCGGCTGGCGCAAGCAGGACGGCCGCCTCGATCCCGACTCGCTGCAGCGGGACTCCGGTCGCAAGTACGAAGAAAATACGATCACGACTTCTTTTCGCTCGCAAACAACTTGCCAGTCCGAGCGCCAATGAGATCATAAAGTGTTATTTAGAAGTAAGTTATGCGATTTCATCGTTCCTGGCCACCAAGTTGCTATGTCTCTATTCAAGACATCCAACTCAAGGAGATTCTCCCATGACCCTTTCCAGGATCATCACGTCCGCTGCCCTCGCTCTCGCGCTCTCGGCCTTTTCCCTCCTCTCCCCTCTGTTCGCCTCCGCCGACGCTTCCGACGATCTGAACATCGCGCGCCTTCGCGTCGCCGAGTATCGCGACGCCGCCCGCGACCTGCGTGCGCTGACGCCCGCGGACGCCGCGAAAAATCCTGAGCGGATCGCCGAAGCGCGCCGGATCGCCGACGAGGCGCAGGATGCGCTCATCAAGACCCGCTGGGCCATCGCCGAGGAGTTCCGGCGCGGACAGTACGGCATCCAGAACGCCATCCTCCTCACGCAGTACCTCATGCGCGAAGAAGCCTCGATGCGGGAAGCGAACCGCTGGATGAGCGACATGCCGCTTCCGCCCGTGGACGGCGCGGGCATGACGGCTAAAGAAGCCATCCGGCTCCTGAACGCCGACGCGCAGGTGCTCGAGGAATACGCCAGTCGCGCGGAGCAGACCTACGGTTACTACCATGCCGGTGCGACGCTTCAGGCCGCCTTCGACAAGCTGGGCGCCAAGGCCGGAACCGCCGGCAGCTGGGGCGGCTTCCTCTGGATGGACCTGCTCGACACGATGAACCGCCTCAACGGCGCGCGCGACATGGTGCGCAACCAGGCCCGGGAACTCGCCCGTCATCCCGAGCGCCTGAACGCCGGCTACGTCCGCTACCTGCATTCGTCGATGACGAAGCTGAACGCCGACGCGGGCCGCTTCTTCGACCTCGCCAACCGCATCGTCGACAACATGGCGCACCAGGCGCTGGCGCTCGACCACGGGCGTGAGAAAGGCCTGTTCGGCGCCGAGAATCCGGAACTCAAGCAGCACGAAGTGGCCATGAAGGGTCTCTGGAAGGAATTCAAGGAGGTCAACCTCGTGGTCGTCCCCGCGTCCAGGTCGAGCTGGACGCCGGCACGCTAGTCGCGATCGAGAACACTTGTCACCGGGCCCCCTGGGGGCCCGGTTTTTTTGCGTGGCGCCAAATGCACGGCGCGCCTGCCGGCAATGCCGACGCACCCCTATTCGGAAGCCAGCACTCCGCGAACCCAGAACCGGCAGAGGGCCTCCGAATCCGGAATCCCCATCACCTGCATGTCGCCCGTCCACGCCACTTCGTCCGAAGCCCGGGAACCGGTCAGTTTCATTCCGCTCAGCTCGCACAACGAGTTCACGGCGTCCAGAGCGAGCGGCCGCTGCCCTGAGCGCATCCGATTTAGGAACTCCGAAAGCGTCCCGGGCGCCTTTCGGGACTGAACGTCAAAGTCGCCGCCCTCCTCCCCCATCAGAAAGACCTCGCGAGGGTCTGCTTCCAGAAATTCTGCCTTCGCAGCCGACACTTCGGCGTGCAGTCCCTCCAGGTGACGGAAGATCCACCAGAGGTACTCGTCTGCCCGGAGAACGGAGATCGCATTCGAAAGTCTCTCGATCGCGTGGAGCCGTGAAGCGCGGTAAATCGCGCCGGGATAGTCTTCCTCTGCCTCCGGAACCTCAATGAGCTCCGACGCATCGAAGGCGATCATCCAGCCGATCGGAAGGCTGTATTTTGAACTCGCGACGTCCACGCCATCCATGTCCGCAGAGGGGCCGGAGTGATCGGTGGCGCGCAGGTACGAGTAGTTTCCCATGAAACGAAATGTTACCGCGTCTCTTCCCGAAAGACACCGACCCCTCTTGCGGGCGTCGGGGCGAGCGCGCCGAGCGGAAGTTTGAATACTGCCGGGCCGAAGCCGTTACTGGCTGGTGATGAACGTCGTCCAGTCCTTCTCCAGCTTGTCCTGCTCCGGAATGAACTTCGACAACGGCTCGGGCTTGCCTGTCTCGACCGCTTTCCTGAAGGCCTTGTACCCGTCCCGGTACTTCGCGTTATCGGTCTGCGACAGGAAGTAGTTCAAAGCCCAGCACTCGCTGTAGAAAAGGTTCGCACGGGTGGCGTCGCTGTTGATGAGCTTGAGCGCATCTCCCGCCAGCAGCTCCGCGAGGGGAATGTGCTTCTTCTCCAGCATCGCCTCCCGCGCGAACGCGAGCCGCGACTCGCTGATGTAATTGAATTTCCAGGAGGCGCCCGCGCCCTTGAACCCTTCGAAGTAGGTCGCCATGCCTTCGGCGTGCCAGGAGGGAAGCGACGCGGGCGAGCAGATCCGGAAATAGTAGAGGTGAGCGGCCTCGTGCGTCATGGTCTGAAGGAGTTGCCAGTGGCTCCCGGTTTTGTTCCAGCCTACGACCACGTTGGAATCGGATGACGCGAACCCGGCCGCGTTGAGGTTCTCCTCGGCCTTCTTCTCGACGCAGTATTTCCGGTAGTCCTCGTAGGAGCGAAATGCGAAGAGCGTCATCTTCTCCTTGCCCAGTTTCGGCTCGCGTCCGTCGTAGAAGGTCTTGAGTTCCCCGTACGCGACCTCCGCGAGGGCGGCGAGGTCCTTCGAGAAGCCTTCGCCGGCGTTGGTGCGGATCTTGAAGTGCTCCGTCTCCGCCTCGTACGCCGTTTCCCAGTTCGAACGCAACGCCTCATATTCCTCGGCGCCCATCCACTGGTCCTTGTACTTCCGGTAACCGGCCGCCAGCAGCTTCGATTCTTCACCGCTGACCCACTTCCCGCCGACCTGGATGAGCCCCTTCGCCAGCTGCACCTTGTCCGCGGGCGTGACCCACTTCCCCTGGTACCGCACGAGCCCCTTCTCAAGACTCGTCTTCTCCTCGGGCGTCACGTACGTTCCCTTGTAGAGGACGAATCCTCCCTTCGGCGTCGCGACGCCGCGTTTACGCGCGACCAGGTTGTCGATCGTGCCTTTCAATTTGGCCGCGCCCTTGGCGGCGCTTTCGATGTTCTGCTGGGCCGCCTTGGACTCCCCCACGTCCCAGAGGAGAACTCCCAGGGCGTAATGTTCCTCGGGGGTCGTGGCCTGCTGGTTCGCGAACCTGAAAAAGTCCAGGGGGTCGAGATACGCCCAGGGAAACTTGCCTGACCCTTTGGGAAACGTGAACTCGAACGCCCTATTGTCGGCCTTCGCGATCGCCAGGTCCTGCGTGGACACCTTGACGTTGAGCTTCACCTTCTTGTTGTTGATGGCGAGGATGAGCTTGTCGAGCGCGGCCGCCATGCCCTTGATCTCGGCAAGGCGCGTCTCGACTTCCTTCTTGCGCACCGGCGACACGAGGCTCGGCAGTAGCTTTCCGTACTCTCCCGCCGCCCGCGCAAACTCGTACCGCCGCACCAGCGTCTCGATCTCCGCGACCGACAGCAGGTGCGTCGCGAGCTCGTACCGCAGCCGCCGGCCCGTGTCCCCGCCCTTCTCCGCCGTGATCTCTTCGTCGATCGGCGCAACAAACGCTTCCAGCCCTTCGATGCGCTTCGCCCACGCCGTGAGATACGGGTTCAGGCGGCGGGCGTCCGCCAGCGTGGCGCGGGCCTCGGCGAACTGCTCGAGTTTCCACTGGGAAGCGCCGAGCCAGAACATGCAGAAGAAGTCGGTCCGCGGGGCGCGCGTCGAGAGGAAGTCCCGGCACTCGACGTAGCGTTCGGCGAGGAAGAGCGCCCGGGCCTTGTGGCTGATCGCAAAGACATGGTCCATCTTGGCGCCGAAATCCGCGTAAGCGACCATCGCGTCGTTGAAGTCGTACTTGAAGTAGCCGGGTGTCGCGCGGATGTAGGCCTGGGCGAAGGAGACGTCGGCCGTCCAGGTGCGGACCTGGACCTCTCGCACCGTCTTGAGCGCATCGTCGAGGTGGCCGAGATCGCACTCGACCTGGGCACGGGCGCGCAGCAGCGTGTTCACCACATCGGGACGGCAGCCCTGCGTTTTCGAGGTGGCCATGACGCCGTCGAAGTCTCCCTGCAGGTACTGGATGTCGGCGACCCACGCGGCGATGCTGGGGTCGTTCGCCTGCGCGACTTTCAGCTGCTTGATCGACTCGTCGACATGGCCGAGGTACCCGAGGCTCCAGGATCTCAGTCCCATCGTGACGGCATCTCCGGGGACGACCTTCAGCAGCTCATCGCACCCGTTGACCACTTCCTGCCAGCGCGCAAGCTGCGACAGCAGGAAACAGCGGAACTGCATCCAGTCCCAATAGCCCCGCTTGTCGAGCTTCAGCCGGTCGACGATCTCGAGCGCCAGTCCCAGGTCCTCGAGCCCCAGGATGTGCTTTCCCATCCTTCCGCGGCAGCCTCCGCGATTCCCCAGAACGGTCGCACGATCCTCCTCCCCTGGCCCCGCCGCCAGCGCTTCGGTGAACTTGGCGTCCGCACCCGCCAGGTCGCCACTCATGTACTTTTCGGCTCCCTCCTGACACAGCCGCGCCGCTTCCGCAGGATCGGCCTTGCAGGAGGCTGCGAGAAGGAGAACGACGGCGAGAGACAGAGCGGGGCGCATCGGATCGCTCCTGAAAAATGAGAACCCGCGGGAGCCTCCGCCCCGGCGGGAGATGCCGTGCCGTTACTCCCCCGGCTGGAGCGCGAAGCCGCGGATGTCGGCGTCCATCCGCGCGCGTCCCGACCACCCGAGAGCAAATTCCTGTCCTTCGCGCCAGACCGTCAGGATAACGGATTCGCCGACTTTCACGCGCGACAGGATTTCCAGCAGGTGGTCGCCGCTTCCCGGAACCTCGCCCTCCACGGAGCGCACGACGTCGCCGGCCCTGAGGTCGCCGAGCGTGGAGGAAGCGTTCGGGGCCATCCACTCCAGCGCGAATCCGGTCCCCGACGCGGCGCGAAGTTCCTGCGCCGATTTTGCGACTTCCCGGATGACGGCGGAGGAGCTGCCGGCGAGGTGGTCGAGAACGTGCGACTTCTCGCCGTCCGTCCAGCCCGAGAGGCGCAGGCCGCGGAAGTAGGCCAGCAGCGCGTCGGGAGATCCGCGTTTGTTCACGGGAAGGGACGCGGCAAAGTCCGGGATGACCGCGGCCGGAAACATCCGGGGGATCGCGCCGGCGAGGATCGCGGCTATGTCGGACGAGGCTTCGGTCGAGAGCGTCCTGAGCAGAAGCGGCGCGATTCGGTCGTCCTGGTCGAAGTGTCGCGTCAGGGCAAGCGCGGCCAGCATGCGCGCGTCGTCCGAATCCATCAGCTTCGGTTCCGTCAGCGCCCATTGCATCACGTCCAGCACGGCGCCGTCGCAGGCGTCGAGAAACTCGTCGAACTTCTCACCGGTTCCGTACTTGAACGAATCCATTGCATCGGTCAGGACTTTGAGAGCATCGGGCCGGGCCGCCGGCCCGAGCCGCGCCAACTCCTGGGCGATGTCCACGACCGCCATTGGGTCGTGCCCGCGGCGCGCCTTATCGAGCCGCTCCAGCAACTCCTCCTTGCGGCGCTGGATCTGCTCCGCGTTCCAGGTGCGGGGGTCTGCTTGAAGCGTCGCGATTTCCGCCTCCAGTGCCTTCTTTTCCAGGGCCGGGTCGGCCGCAGCCGGTTGTTCCGTCTTCGCGCTGTCCACCGGCTCCGTCGCCGCCGGCTCTGCCGGGATCGGCGGGCCGGCCGCCTCCGACGGAGCCGCCACGGGCTCTCGCACCGGAACCAGCCGGCCGGCCACAACGCCGAGCGAGGCGGAAAGCGCCGCGATGAGAAGTGTCGTCTTCATTTCGGGGCCTCCTCGAAGAACGGCCGCCCCGAGATGCCCCATGGAGCTTCGTCGCGCCAGAGTTCCTTCGGAATCCGGATCTTGAGCCGCGACCCGCCGCGAATCACTTCCACTTCGTCGGGGTGTTTGCTCGAATCAAATTTGTGGAAGTCCGAGGACCACTTTCCCCTCGACGACTCTCCCTGGATCTTCAGGACGACGTCGCCCGGCCGCAGGCCGAGCTTCTCCGCGCGCGAATTCAACGCGACATCGAGGATCCGCGTCCCTGCCGGCGCTCCCGCTCCCAGCCAGCGCTTCGCCTCGGCGCTCACTTCCAGATCCCCGCTTGCAGCCAGCGTTTCCAGCTCTCCCCGGCCCCACGGCGGCTCCACGCGACCGAGCGCTTCCGTCGCCCCGGCGCGTCCGCCCGGTCCGTCGGCGCGCCGCGCGACATCGCCGAGTGTCTCGATGTCGCGGATCGCGGCGAAGTCCCCGATGCGCTCGCCGAACATCCGCGCCACCGCGTCGTCGTCCTCGACGCGCATCCTGCCGAGCATCCAGTTCTTCCGCTCCGGCCACCACCCGCGGTGCCGCACCAGCCGGTCGGTCGCGAAGCCGCGGAACCATGGCGGCGCCAGGTCCGGCATCTCGATCGCCCAGGTCACCATCGGGGCCGCGAGGCCCGAAAACGCGTGCTCGCGGAACCACTCCAGCCTCACGCCGAAGACGCGCGTCACGCCCGCGCCCGGTTCGATGAACAGGTGGGCGATCTGAAGCGCCGCGGCGTACGCGTCGGGCCCGAGCGCGGCGAGTTCCCTCATCAGCTGAACGAGCCCGGCTCCGTCACGCGCCTCGATGAGCGCCGGCATGCGGAGGCGCAACTCCTCGATCCTCGCGCGGCGCTCCTCCACCGTCAGCGCTCCGGTGAGCTTGCGCAGAGACCTGGCCTGCAGGCGGAGAGGCTCGAGCGGATCGCTCGCGGCGGGATCGAGAGAGGCGTCCGGCGGGACTTGTGCCCTCGCCGCCGGATGGCTCCTGGTTCCGGGCGCGGCGACTTCGCGGCCCTGCGGCGTCGCTCGCGTGGCAAATGTGGCGCAGAACGCGCCCGCGAACGCGACGATTGCGGTGACCAGTCGAAGAGCCATCATGAACCGCTTCCTCCCTCGGCAGCTGCCTGGAGACTAAACGATCAAGGGTGAGGAGGGGTAACCTCGATTCGCAGGTTGGAACGAATCTCCATCTCACCCGGAACGCGTCCGCTTCGCTCCCCCGTTCGCTTATCATCTTTCCTACGCGAACTTTTCTCTCGAGGCCTTCACGATGAGAATCATCACCGTGCTCTTTCTCGGCTTGCTGGGAGCCTCCGTGTCCGCGGACGCGGTCCTGATGAACAACGGCGAGCGGTACATCGGGGAAGTGACGGATCTCGGGAACTCGCTCCGCATCAAGAACGAGGCGCATCCGGAAGGCCTCGTCGTGAAGAAATCCGACGTGAAGACCGTGTACCCGAAGCCGGAAGCCATGATCGAGAAGCTTCGGCGGGATATCGAGAAGGCCAAGGCGAGGTACGAGGCGGGCAAGAATTCGGCGAACCCGAACGCGGAAATGAAGGCGGCGCTGGAGCTTCTCTTCGATCCGGAAGTAGAGGTGGAGGATGCGATCCAGATCTATCCCGATTTCAGGACGCAGTTCGCCGATGTGCAGACCTCGATTCACGAGCTTCGGAAGCTGTGCCGGGACGCGCAGGTGTCCGGTAAGCCGCCGCCGGGGCCGGACAGGCCGGACCCGAAACCGGAGCCGCCTGCGGACGGCGGGAAAGTGCAGCCTGAGGCGCCCGCGAACCCGAATGAGCTCTACCTCGCAGGGCCGGCGGACGCAAAGCCCGCGGACCTCGAGAAGGCCGCGAAAGCCATGGCCGCACGCGCGACAACGCACGGCTTCGAAGGCGTGACGGCCAAGGTGGTGCGCCGTGGCGACTTCAGCGTCATCCAGGTCACCTCAAAGAACGAAATGTCGAAAGACATGCGCTGGCGCCTCACCTGGTACGGAGGAAAACTCGGCCGCCATTTCGATATCCGCTTCGAGTCCGTGATGACGCCCGGGCAGACGGAGCAGTTTCCGGCTCCGAGCCTGGCAGATCTGGAAAACGGCAAAGCCAGGGCGCCGGCGGGAATGAAGTGGTTTCGAACGGGCGAAGACAAGGTCGTCGTGCTCGCCGACAAATATGTCCTGACGCGGAAGGACCTCGGGAAGAAGGAGGTCAGGGAGGAGAACGAGGTCTGGTACCAGATCGTCACGCCGGTCGCGAAGACGATGAACGAAGACAATTCCCTTGTCGGGGCCACCGCAACCGTGAGCACCGTCTGGTTCGTTTCCGATGGAGTCCCGTGGAGCGGAAACGAAACCTGCTTCGCATTTGAAAAGGGCGGGGCAAAGCGGACGTATCTCCGCACGGGCTCCACGGATGAAAACTGGAAAACTTTCCTGAACGTCCACGATCACCCGCTGCCTTTCACGGTGACGGAAGTCAACCCCCGCTGAGGCGGGAGGTGAGTAACGAGAGTGTGCGAAGAGCCGGGCACAGGGCCGATCCCGGAAACGTAGCCCGAAACTGGAAGCGCTTTTCCTGCCCTGCGCCATAGGATTCCGGAGTGCATTCCGACCTCGCCTACATTTTCAGGCATGCGTTGCTGCGAGACGCCGCCTACCAGTTGCAGCTCCCCGGCGACCGCGCGCGACTCCACGCCCTCGCGTTCGCCGTCCTCGAATCACTCTGCGGAGGGCCGCCGCCCGATCCTCCGCGGCTCGACCTCGCCGATCCGCCTCCTTTCCAGCCGCACCCGACCGATCCCTTCGCCCTCGAGCTCGCCGGGCACGTGCGCGCGGCGCACGTCCCCGGCGAATCCCGCTACCTGCAGCGCGCGATTGACGTCGCTTCGCGCCAGTTCCAGCACGAAACCGCGCAGGAGGCTGCGATGCGACTCGCCGCCCTGGTTCCGGGCGCTGCCCGCGGCGCCGCCCTCCGTCGCGCAGGCCACTCAGCCCGCCTTCGCGGCCGCACCAGCGAGGCTGAGGAGCTCTTCCTCCAGGCCCGTGAGCTTTTCCGGGACGCGGGACGCAGGGATCTCGAGCAGTCGGCCCTCGATGCCCTCGGTCTCCTCTACGGGAACAGCGGCCGCGCGCGGCAGTCCCGGGAGGCGCTTCAGCAGTCCCTCTCCATCGCCCGCGAAATCGGGGATCGACGCGCCGAGCTGCACACGCGCGCCCGGCTCGCGCAGGCGGACATCAACGAGGGACGCTTCGAGGAGGCGGAGCGGGTCCACCGCGAAGTGCTGGCCGCCGCACGCGCTTCCGGCGACCGGGCGGGAGAAGCACCGCCTCTTTTGTCTCTCGCGATGGTGCATTACGAGAGCGGGCGGCTGGACGAGGCAGAGAGGCACTATAAGGAAGCGCTGGAGATCTTCCGGTCCGAGGAAAACCGGGGCGTTGAGCCGGTCGTCCTCGTAAACCTCGCGAACCTTTACCGCGGCACGGGCCGCCCCGCGCTCGGGTTGAACGCCCTCGAGGAAGCGCTGGTTCTCCTGCGGAAGATCGGCAACCGGCGGTACGAGGGGGTCGCGCGCGCGACGCTGTCCCACCACCTCCAGACCGCCGACCGCCCGAAAGAGGCTGAAACCTGCTACCTCGAGGCGCTCGCCATCCACCGCGAAGTCGGCGACCTGCACTGGGAATCACTCACCCTCGGCAACCTCGCCTGCCTCTATCGCGACACGAACCGCACGGCCGACGCCCTTCGCTGTTTCGAGGAGTGCTTCGCCGCCAGCAGCCGCGTCGAGGGCGGAAACCCGACAGGAACGTTCCGGTGCGAGCTCGCCATCATGCGCCTGCGCGAAGGACGCGCAGACGAGGCGCGGCGCCTCTGGCTGGAGGGAATTTCCTTCCTGGAGCTTCATCACTACGACGAGGAAGCGCGGCGGAAGCGGCAGGCGATGCGGGAGGAATGCGCGAAGGCAGGAGTCCCGCCGTTCGGTGAGTCCGCCAGTCAGTGAAGCGACAGGGTCAGCGGTCCTCTACTTCTTCAGGATCGCGTCAATCTCCCCGAAGATCGCTTCGTGGCACCCCGCGTGCTCCGCATCGGGCAGCACGGTCCTCGTGAAGTTCGTGAACTTGAATTTCTTCAGGGCTTTCTCCACGTCCGCCCAGGCGGCGGTCAGGCTCGCGAAGTACTCGTCTTTCTGGCTCTGGAACGCGCGGATCGGCAGGTCACGGCCGCCCGCGCCGGGGGGAGTGGGGTGTCCGACGTAGTTGGCGCCGCCGGGAAAGGCACCGCGTAGCTGCGTCGGGCGCAGGAAGATCTCCCAGAAGCAGATGACCCCGCCGCCGGAGTAGCCCGAAATAAAAAACTTCTCCTCGCCGCCCCATTCGCGCTTCACGTCCGCGAGCGCCGCCATGATCCCGGGATCGTCGAAGTCCATGAAGTTCTTCGTCCACTGGTTCATCAGCTCTTCCGTGTACCAGGGATGCTTTTCCTTCTTCGGGCCGCTGGTGTTCGCAAACGTGCACGGCGTCACGATGATGACGGGCACGTCCTTGCGGAAACTGGCGAAGCGCGCGCACTGGTCCTTGAAGTTGCACCCGGTACCCTCGCACGCGACGAGGACGGGCCACGTTTTGTCGGGAGTCCAGCCCGGGGGGAGAGACAGGAAGTACCGCATCTCGTGCGTCGAGGCCTTGCGCAAAAGCGGCTCGATCGCCGAAGCCCTCGCCTCGAGCTCGCGGCACAGTTTCGTCCGCGCCGGGTCCGCGGGCAGCGCCTTCTCCTGCTGCGCCAGCAACCGCGCGGCGCGCTTCCAGTCCTGCTTCGCCTGCGCCGCCTTGAACTCCGCCTCGTGCGCCGGCAGGATCGACTTCGGGTCCAGTTCGAGCGCGCGGCCCCAGAAAACGTCGTAGGCCTCGATGTCCGGGATGGCGTGCCACTCAGCGGCGATCGACTTCCAGTGACCCGCCGCCGTCTTCTTTGTCGCTTCGAGTTTCTTCTGGTACTCCTTCCGGACCTCGTCCTTCGCCTCGCTCGCGCCCACCGTCTCTTTCACCGTCTTCGCCTTCGCGTTGTTCGGGTCCGCGTCCAGCGCCTGCTCCGCCGCCGCGCGCGCTTCGTCCCTGAGTTTCCACTTCACGCACCACGTCGCCAGCCCTTCCCAGGCCGTTCCAATCGCCTTGCGATACTCGGATTCCCTCGAAGCGCCGGGGGCCTGCGCGAACAGTCCGGCGCCCGGGATGGCGAGGAACGTGAGCAGGACGATCAGGAAGCGTCGCGGCATGCGGGGATTCTACCAGTGACTTCCGGAAGAAAGCCCCGGGTTTGCCCGTAGACTCCGGGCAGGCAAAAAGGAGAGTTCCCGATGCGCCGTGTTGTCGCAGCCGTGATCGCCCTGTCGCTGGTTTCCTCCGTCGCCCGGGCGGACGAGGTCCTCACGGCCGACGGGCGCAAGCTCGTGGGAACGATCGCGGGCGAGGACGAGGAGAGGCTGACGGTCCTGACGTACAAGGACGGTCCGGTTGAAGTGCGTCTGTCGGACGTGAAGGCGCGCAAGGCGGGCAAGACGCTGTACGAGGATTACGAGGCGAAGAAGGGCGAGTTCGAAGACACGGCGGACGGGCATCTGAAACTGGGGAACTGGTGCCGCGACAAGGGGCTGACCTGGCAGGCGCGGATCGAGTGGCGGAAAACGGTGGACCTGGACGCGGAGAACGAGGCCGCGCGGAAGGCGCTCGGGGACAAGAAGGGAAAAGACGGCTGGACGACGTTTGAGGACCAGCAGAAGGCGAAGGGGCTGGAGTTCTTCGAGGGGAAATGGTCCTCGCCGGATGCGATCGCGGCGGTCCGCCGGGCGCGCCACCCGGCGCAGGCCTGGGTCCTGACGGCGACTTACCGCGGCGACGCGGACGCGGCGTTCCTGGCGTCCTGGGGCGAGCGGACGAAGGAAGCCTCGCAGTTCATGTGGGAACTGACCGAGGGCCAGATGTACGTGTCGCAGATCACGATCACCGACAATGGCGGACCGGCGGATTTCACGATCGTGAACAAGGACCTGACGAAGGCAAAGCCGGGCGAGTACTACGCGATCACGCTGGCGGACACCATCGAGGCCCCCGGCAAAATCCTCGCGTACACGTTCTTCCACGAGCTGATTCACTTCAAGTACCACAGGCCCGAACACTGCGACAACTGCAAGCACTGCATCATGAGCAGCGACCCGACCGCTTCAAGACTCTGCGACGACGGCGACCACAAGGGCCCCCCCGGGAGATCCTGCTGGGGCGCGATCCGCGAATTTCACAAGAAGGACATGGCGCTTCTGCCCCTGACGCGCAAGGCGAAGCTGGGACCGGTGCCCGAGACGAAGGTGATCGTGAAGGACCGGCCGGCGAAAAAGTAGCGCCCGATGCGCAGCTATGACGCCCAGGGCCAGTGTCCGATCTTGAGCCAGTAGAAGCCGGTGAAGACGGCGGCGAGCAGAAGGGCGTGCATGGCGATGCGGGGAATGATGATGCGCTCGCCGGCGCCGCGGGTGAAGGACAGGCCGGTGTCGATCTGCTTGTTGAGGAGGTGCAACAGGATGCCGAGCAGGCCGACGATGATGGCCATCTTGACGAGCACCTTGCCCCAGTCGGGGATGTGCTGGTACCGGAAGAGAATGCGGTCCTCGAACAGGTCCACGAGAAATACCATCGCCAGCACCGATTCCCACCGGGTAAGGCGCCCGTGAAGGCGGGAGCTGAAGCTCTTGCGTTCCGGCATGGAGACGACCTCCGTTTCTGGTTCGGACTGTGGATCATAGATGCGCTTCCGGCCCTGTCGCGCGATAGCTGCGGGTGATAAACTCGCTTCTCCATTCGAGGAGAACCCATGAAAAAGCTCGCGCTGGTGCTGGCGGTGGCGTTGTTCGCGGGGTGTGAGGAGAAGAAGCCGGAAGGCACGCCGTCAAAGGCGGGCGAGGGAAGCGGTTCGATGCCGAAACCGCAGAAGGACGGCGAGCGGAAGCCGGAGAAGGAGAAGCCCAAGGTGACGCGGAAGGTCGTGGACCCTTCGAAGGCGGGCCAGATCGCGACGTACAAGTGCGAGTGCACGAAGAAGGAATGGACGCAGCCCGCTGAGGAAGAAAAGCTCTGCATCGAGTATTGCGAGGGCGGGATGCCGGAGTGCGGGACGCTGGTGAAGATCGAGCCGGCGGCCAAGTGACGGGAAAGGGGAAGAAGTCGAAGAAGCCGGCGAACCCCGCGCCGCCGCACCGCCCGGCGTACGGGATGGAGACGTTCCTCGTCCACGGGCGGGCGCACACGAAGAAGTGGGACTACACGCACCACCTGGTACCGCCGATCTCGAGCAGCGCGGCGTACCGGCTGGGAAGCGCGGAGCGCGGGGCGCTGGGATTCCACAGCTTCGCGCATGAGGGGCTGGAACCGTCGAAGCAGTCACCGATCTACATCTACGACCGGCTCGACGAACCCGTGCGCGGCATGCTGGAGGAGTCGCTTGCGGAAGCAGAACGCGGCGACTTCTGCGCGACGTTCGCGACGGGGATGGCGGCGGTATCGGGCGGGCTGGGAGTGCTTCTGCAGGTGGGCGACGAGATCGTCTGTCATCGCACGCTCTACGGCTGCTCGTACTCGCTCTTCAAGAATTGGTACCCCCGCCTCGGCATCAAGGTCACGGCGGCTGACCTGACGAAGCCCGGTGCGCTGGCGAAGGCGCTCTCGCCGAAGACGCGCGTGGTCTACTTCGAATCGCCCGCGAACCCGACGATGGAGCTCATCGACATCGGCGCCGTGCGCTCGGCGTGCGAAAAGTCGGCGCGAAAGGGCCATCCGCGCCCGCAGATCGTGATCGACAACACGTTCGCGACACCGTACTGCCAGCGGCCGCTGACGCTGGGCGCGGACATGGTGGTGCACTCACTCACGAAAAACCTCGGCGGCTTCGGGACCGACATGGGCGGCGCTGTCATCACCCGCCAGGAGTTCTCTTCCCACATCCTCCTCTACCGCAAAGATTTCGGCGGCGTCCTCTCGCCCAAATCCGCGTGGCCGATCTTCGTCTACGGCCTGCCGACGTTGCACATGCGCATGCGCCAGCAGCAGGAATCCGCGCGCCGCGTCGCCGACTTCCTCGAGCGCCACCCGCGCGTGAGTCGCGTCGCCTACCCCGGCCTGCCATCTTTCCCTCAGTACGAGCTCGCGCGCCAGCAGATGACCGACTACTCAGGCGCGTTCGCGCCGGGCTCGATGCTCTACTTCACCGTCAAGGGCGACGCGAACCACATCCTCAACTACATCGCGCGCAACGCCTACGCCGTCACGCTCGCCGTCTCACTCGGCCAGACGCGCACGCTCATCGAGAGCCCGACGCAGATGACGCATGCGACTTTGTCGGAAGCGGACCAGGGGACGTGTGGGCTGGAAGGAGAAGGGCTGCGACTGTCTTTGGGGCTGGAGAGCGTGAACGACATCCTGTCGGATCTTGAGCGGGCGTTGGCGCATGCGTGAGGAGGCCCTTCGATTCGCTTCGCTCGCTCAGGGCAGGCTGGCGAAGGCTAACGACCATTTTCTGGGGGGCGTCCGGGGATTGAAGTGCGACTACTTCGGGAACTTCGAGTGCGTACCATCCCACCAGCCTCCGCAACCCGCCAGCCTCTTCCAAGATATGCTGGATCGAACTGCGGACTTTCCGTACAACGCACTCCGCCGTCCTACGAGGGAGCCGAGAAAATGACGAAGGAAGTGAACGTCGAAACATTCAAGACGCTCTTCGAAAAAGAGCTGCAGGACGTCCGCCGCTACAAGCGGAACGAGGTCTCCATCGAGGCCAAGGTCCGCATCCTCGGCGTCGACAAGAAGAAGATGATCGACGAGGGCACCGCGCAGGTGAAAAACGTCTCCCTCAAGGGCGCCTTCCTCGGCGAGTTCAAGCTCGGGAAAAACTCGTTCCCGGCGAAGCCCTTCCTGATCGAAGTCAAGATGTCCGGCAAGACTTACTCGGGCATCAACGCGGTCTGCCGCCCCGTGCGTTTCGGCAAGGCGGACGACTTCGGGATTGGTGTAGAATTCGACGAGTTGTGGGTCGAGACGAAGTAGTTCGGGTTGCCACAGGGGGCGTGCGGCGCTTCATGCGCCGGAAGGTCACCGTGAGACACATTGTCTTCGCCGCCTGCCTGCTCTTCGCCGCACTCGACACCTCCGCCCAGGATCCCGGATTCCGGGAGGTTTCCAGCCAGGAACCCTTTATGGGTGCTCCGCTCGGCGTCGGGATCGCCAGGGGCGGGATCGGGTTTTCGTGGGGAACGGGGCGCGCGGTGTCCCTTTTCGATCTCAAGAGCGGGGACGCGAAGGGCGAATTCGCGGAGCACGGATCGGAAGTGACCGCGGGCGCCGGATGCCCGGGCGCGCGGCTCGTCGCGACGGGGGACTCTTCCGGCGCGGTGCGCATCTGGGATCCTTCGACGCGCAAGGAGCGGATCAAGATCGAAGCGCGCCCCAGCCCCGTCCGGTCGATCGGGTGGTCGCCCACCGGCGCGTTCCTCGCCGTCGTGACGGAGGACCGTGTCCTGACCGTCTGGCGGGTCGAAAACGGCTCCCGCATCCTTGACGACCCCCTCCCCGCGACCGGCGCTTCCGATGTTTTGTTTTCGCCTGAGGGCGACCGCCTCGTACTCGTGCGGCGCGACCGGGAAGAGCGCGACGGCGAGATCGCCAGCGGGCTCCAGCTCAACGAGTACGAGATCGCGGGGGAGGTGCGGACGAGGAAGAAGCGCTGGGAGCGGCGCGACGCCGACCCGGCGGCGGACCCGTATGCGGGGGCGCGGGCCGACGCGCGCGCGCGGCGGGTGGCGCTCATGGACGGCGACGAAGTGCTCGTCTGGGCACTCGACGACGAGCGCGAGGTCTGCCGCGTCTCCGGCGGCGCCGATGCGGTCGCCTGGCGGCGCGACGGCAAGCTGCTCGTCGCGCGCGGGCGCGAGCTCGCGCTGGCGAGCGCGCAGTCGGGGCGGGTCGAGAAGCGCTGGCCGGGCGTGGAAGGGACCACCTGGCTCGTCGCGAGCGACGACAACCGCGTGGCAGTCGGCGGCGGCCCGCGCGGCGGATCGTTGTGGAAGCTAGCGAGCGGCGACGGCCAGCCCGAGGACATCGGCGGCGCGGCCGACGCGATCACCGGTAAAGGCATCATCGTCGTTCGCGACGCCTCCGGCCGCGGGACCGCGATCCGCGCCGAGGACGGCGCGATGTCCGGCGCCGACGGCGACGCTCCCGATCCTTCCACCGGCCTCCCCGGCATCTGCGCGTCGTTCGAGGACGACACCGTGCTGTTCGTCAGCGAAGGGCGCCCGGTCGCGCATACGATTGCGAGCGCATCCGACGTCTCCTGCGGCGAACCGAAGGCCGCGCCGGTGCTCGGCGTGCTGTGCGCAGGCGAATCCGTGGCCGCATGGGGCGCGGCCAGCTGGACGCTGCGCGACGCCGGCGGAAAGGAACTGATGAAGGGCGCCGGCCGCCCCGTGAAAGCCCGCGGCCGCTGGCTGGTCGTGCGCGCGGGGCACGGACTCAACGTCATCGACGCAAACGCCGGCCGCCAGGTGATCGACTTCCCCGCCTGCGACGCCTTCGACCTCGCCAACGACTCGATCGCTGTGCTTGATGATGGCGAGGCGGTCGTCTTCAACCTCGCCCGCGACCGCGAACCCTTCCGGATGAGCGCCGCGCGTGCCACCGACATCGCGCTCTCGCCGGACGGCCGCACCGTCGCGTTCGACAACGGCGCCCTCGCGCTCTGGGACGTGACCAGCCAGAGGAAGACGCTGTCCACGGATCTCCGCGGGCCTCTCGCCGCCCTGCAGTTTCACCCGGGCGGCGCGATGGTCGCCGCACTCACCGGGAACGGAGAATTCCGGCTCTTCAATGAGGACGGCATTTCCGCCCTCAAAACCACCGAGGCTGCCCTCCCCGGCGAAAGCGGCGCGCCCTTCGCCTTCTCCCCTGACGGCACCCGCATGGCTCTTGCCTGGTCCGACGGCGTGCGCTTCTACGACCTCGAGCAGGGTCTCAAGGCCTCCATTCTCCGCGGCGCCGCCGGCGCTCCCGAATTTGCTCCGCGCGGCGAGCGCTGGTCCCTGCGCAACGGCGCCGCCTTCGAGGTCTACGAAGGCGCCGACCACGTCGAGTCCATGTCCCCCGACGCCGCAGACTTCACCCCGGCCGGCGCGCTCGCCGTCGCCGACCGCGCGGGCGTGAGAATCTGGGACGGAAAATGGCGCGGCACCGTCACCACGGAAAGCGCCGCCGGCGTCTCCGTCAGCGCGGACGGGAAGCGGATTGCCGTGGCCGCGGGGACGAAACTGCTGGTGTTCGAAAAGTGATCGTACGCGCCGTGGCGCTGGCCGCGCTGGGCGTTCTCTCGGCAACCGCAGACCCGCTTCGCCTCCCCGTCACTGCCGACACGTCGATCTGCATCGCGGAAAGCGAGCGCGCGAACAACGCCGGCGCGAAGTCGAGGCTGCGTGTGAAAGGGATCGAGCACATCCTGCTCTTCGACGTCGATGTGTCTGCGATCCGTGGGAAGACGGTCGAATCGGCGCGGCTCTGGGTCCGCGCTTCGAGTGAAGTGCGGCTGAAGACCCTGGGAGTTTCGACGGTCGCGACTGCCTGGAGCGAAGGTGCGGGCGCCGACGCGCCGGCCGCGAAAGGTGAGTCGTGCTTTCTCCAGGCCGCGCGCCACGACCGCGACTGGGCGGGGCCGGGGAGCGATTTCCTCGGGGCGGCCTTCGGCGCAGGCGGGTCGGTGTGGGACGCCGTGGAGATCCGCGAGGAAAAGGACGGCTGGCTCTCGGTGCCGCTTCCGACGCGCGTGCTCCACGCGATGGCGGAAGGAAACTCGTTCGGGTTCGCGGTATCGGATGAGAAGGGCCAGACGCGCGCGAACAACGACGTGTTCAGCCGGGAGCAGAACGCGAGCGCGCCGTACGTGCTCGTCGAGAAGTGGAGCGACGCGGAGCCGCCGGCTTCCGGAGCGCGCCCGTTCAAGTTCGCGCCCGGCCAGCCGGTGACCGATCGGTCGCCGGAACTGCTGAATCGCATCCTCGCCGTGAGGGCGCCCGCGCAACCGGAGGGTCGCTTCCGGATCCTCCATGAGGGCGAATGGTCCGCGGCAGCGCCGGTCGCCCGGCGGCTCTGGGATGGCCGCCGGATCGTGCTGCACGCGGCACGCGGCGAGCACGTCGGCTTCGAGGTCGCTCTCGATGTCGAGGGCCAGATCGCCGGCGAGGGTTTCGCCGTTTCGAAAGTCTTCGAAGTCGGCGATGCAGCGGACCCCCTGGTCCCCGGCAACTCCGGGCCGGGCCTTTTCCATGTCGAACGGTATGTTCCATGGTCGGCGAAGCCGGGAGAGACGGGGCTCACGCTTTCGATCGCGGGCGAGGACGTGCCCGTTCTGCTCACCGTGCACAAGGCCGTGATCCCCGGCCAGCTCGCATTCCACGTGTCGCTCAACTGCTATTCCTCGCCGGGGTCCACGCTCGGGGACAAGCCCGCTTCGCGGCCCTTCCTCGACCTCGAGCGCGCGTTCCACCGGATGGCGCACGAGCACCGCGCGACGATTGCCGTCGTGCCGTATTCGCACCACGGCAACATGGAAGAAGGATTTGCGCCGGAATTGAAGGACGGGAAAGTCGCTTCGTGGGAGGCCTGGGACGCCCGCTGGGCGCCGTACTTCGAGGGCACCGCCTTCCAGGGGCTTCCCCGCGAAGGCGCGCCGATCGACCATTTCTACATGCCGTTCTCGGAGAACTGGCCTCTCCCGATCCTGGGGAGCTACAAGTGGAAGGGAAAGCTGGAGGACCACTGGCGTGAAGCGCCGCCGGTGGAGGAGGGGTTTCCGAAGGAGTACGGGGATGCATTCCGGGCGGCGGTCGTTGACGCAGCGCGTCATTGCCTGCCGTGGCCGAAGACGATGTTCCAGCTCTACCTGAACGACAAGAGCAGCTACTGGAAGGCGGACCGCAATTCCTCGTGGTGGCTGCTGGACGAACCGGCGTACCGGGACGACTTCCTGGCGATCGCGTATTTCGGGCGGCTGACCCGGGAAGCCCTCGCGCAAGTCCCCGGCTCGCCGCTGAAATTCCGCGTTGACCTGTCGCGCCCGCAGTGGCGGCGCGGGCACCTCGACGGGCTCGTCGGCCTCGACGTGATCTCGGCCGTCTACCGCGAGCACCCGCAGCTCGTCTTCGACCGCGGCGAGGCCGTGTGGACCTACGGCGGCGTTCCTGCTCCCGGCGCGAACGGCCAGTCCGCGCGCGCGTGGTGCGTCCAGGCGTTCCTCGACGGGTGCGACGGCGTCGTGCCGTGGCTCGCGATCGGCACGCAGGACGCCTGGTCGAAGCCCGTGGACACGGCGCTTCTTCTCCCCGCAAAGCCGGGGCTCCCGCGCGGCCCTTACGCAACGCTGCGCCTGAAAATGCTGCGTCGCGGCGCGCAGGACGCGGAACTGCTGCGGCTGTGGATCGCGAAGTCAAATGCGTCGCGCGCCGAACTCCGGTCCGGCATCGCTGCTTACCTCGGCCTCGCGGGCGAATTCCGGAAATCGTCGGAAGACGACGCGGGCCGCATCGACTTCGGGAAACTGGACGCCGAGAATTTCGAAGGACTGCGGCGCGCGTTGCTGGAGGCGCTCGACGCGGAATGACCGTTTCGTCGCCGGCGCGAACCGCGACGAGCCCACAGACAGGAAATTTATAATTTATAATTATAAATTAAGTACTTGATGTGCGTCTTTACGCGTCGAGCGAGTACCGCCTCCACCCCTGCTTCGCGCTCGCATCCACCCAGATCTCCGTCGCGACAATGCTCCTTCCATTCTCCAGCGCGCCCGACAGCGCCGCGATGTTGTAGGCCCGGATCCTCCCCGCCTGGTACTCGCTGATCCGCCTGTCCATCGCCTTCGCCGCCACCGCGCGCAGCACTTTCCCGAAACCCCGCCAGCGGCGGTTCCCCGCCACGATCACGTCGTCCACCATGTGGCACGTCACGTCCCACTGCGGCTGCGGCGCCAGCTGCCAGCCCACCACGCCCAGGACCGTGCCCGCGTCGCGAAGCGTCAGCACGCCGCCCGAAGAGAGGTTCATGCGCATCATCTCCGCGTCCGCAAACTCCGCGACGTTCGGGTGCGCCTTCCGGTGATCCTCGTAGAGCTGCCGGTAATCCTCCATGAATTCCACGTTCGATTCCCGCTTCATCTCCAGCCCAGGCGGCACGTCGTACCCGACCTCTTCGGGAATCTTCCCGAGCGTCTCGACGGAATCGAAGTGCCACAGGTCGCCCGGCGTCTTGTCCGCGCGGCGGTCTCCCCAGAGGAACAGTTTGATCGCCGAGTACTGCGTCCCCTCGAATTCCCTGCGCGTCGCTTCGACCATTCCCTCGGCATCCCGCACTTTCGCCGAGGCGGGAAGCGAGTGTGCGTGGATTTCCACGTACCGCTTCTTCTCCTTTGAATCCCATCTCAGGACCGCCAGCGCACGGCTCCCCGCCGAAACCACTTCCTTCATGTCAAACCGTTCCAGCGGCTCATCGGGCGTCCGCACCCCCGCCCACGTCGTATCCTTGATCGTCTCTTCCTCGAGCGGCACGAGGTGCGTCAGGAGGCGATACGCCGTCTTGCTCACGTCCAGCGGGCTCCCCGCTTCGAAGGGCCAGACGTTCCACAGCCACCTTGCCGCGCGCGTCGCCTGGAAAACGAGGAGATCCTGCCGCAGCGGAAATTTCCCGATCGCACGGCTCGACCCGTCGACCAGGACCTCCTCGTGCAGCACCTCGCTGAACTCGATCACGCACGGAAGCCGCAGCTTCTTCATCGCGTGCTCGCGGATCTTCTCCGCCTCGTTGCGGTCCTTGCCGCGGCCCAGCACGATCCGCGGGTTGCACTTCCCTTCCAGCAGCTGCTTGCGGATTCCCTCGACGTACGCTGCCGATTCTTCATCCGCCATGAGCCAGACATTGCGCTCGCCGACGACCTGGATGCGATCGAAGCGGAGGACCATGCGGAAGAGCGAGGACGCGGCGCGGGAGACGCTGGCGGCGCCGAGTTTTGAGCCTTCGTCGCCGTACACGAGCGTGATGTGCGGGGGAATCTTGTAGGCGAGCGGATCGAACTCGAGGCGCACTTCGTCAATCGGCCCGCGCTGGGCTTTGTCGACGACGAGGAGGACGTCGCGGTCAGTGGCCAAGGTGAGTCTCCGTGAATGAACTAAGCGGGGGCGCGGAAGAGCGTGCGGGCTTTCGTCATGACGCGGTCGAGGTCGTCTCCGCCGAGGACGCGCATGGAGACGCGGCCCGCGAGGTTCCGGGCCGTCTCGCGGAAGGCTTTCGCCTGCGCGCCGTCGGGAATCGCCTTCACGACGGGGACGCCGTCGTTTTCCGCGTGGCGGATCGCGGCGTCGAGGGGAATCTCGCCGAGGAAGGGAATTTTCATGCGCGTCGCCGCCTCGCGCGCGCCGCCGTGGCCGAAAATGTCGGTGGTCTTGTGGCAGTGCGGGCACTCGAACGACGACATGTTCTCGACCATGCCAAGGATGGAAACCTTGAGCTGGTTGAACATGGAAATGGCCTTGGTCGCGACGAGAAGAGCGACGTCCTGCGGCGTAGTGACGACGACCGCGCCGCTCATCGGGATCGACTGGCAGAGCGAAAGCTGGATGTCACCGGTGCCGGGCGGGAGGTCCACGATCAGGTAGTCGCGCTCCCCCCAGACGACGTCCTGCAGGAATTTCTTCACGTATCCCGAGAGGATCGGGCCGCGCACGACCAGCGCATCCTGCGCCGGCTGGAAAAACCCGAATGAGATCACGCCCACGCCGAGCCGCTCGATCGGTATCGCGCGCCCCTGCGGATCGGCCTCGGGCCACTGCCCGTGCAGCCCCATGATGAGCGGGATCGAGGGACCCATGAGGTCAAGGTCGAGCAGGCCGACCTTCGCGCCTTCCATGGCGAGCGCAATCGCGATGTTCGCGGCGACCGTGGACTTTCCCACGCCGCCCTTCCCCGAAGCGACGGCGATGATGTGCTTCACGCCGGGGATTCCGCCCTGCGCCGTCGCGGCCACGCGCACCTGCGCCCCGAATTTCACCTTCACGGAGCTCACGCCGGAAACCGCGCCTACCGCCGTGGTCACTTCCCTCTCGATCTGCGCCTTGAGCGGGCACGCAGGCGTCGTGAGCTCGATGTCGATCGCCACCGCCCCGCCGTCCACGGCAACCCCCTTCACCATGTTCAGCGAAACGAGATCACGGTTGAGTTCGGGGTCGTTCACGGTCTGAAGTGCGGCCATCACGGCGCCGCGAAGATCGGGCATGGTCACTCCGGTAAAGGGCTCACAAGGGTAGCGACGGCGGGATGTCTTGGGAAGCGGAGGAGCGCGCTCCCTCGCTTCCCAAGATCACGCCAGGCTCATAAACTCCCGCACCCGTGAATCCCGACAACCGAATGCTCTGGGACGGACAGCGCCGCGGCTGGCTCGAGTCGTGGTACTTCATCATCCACGATCCAAAGACGCGCGCGGCGTTCTGGCTGCGCTACACGCTCGTTTCCCCGCTGGAGGGCCCCGCGTTCGCGGGGCTGTGGGCGTTCGAGTTCCGGCAGGATGCTCCGCCCGCCGCGGCACGAGAGATCTTCGGAGAGGGCGAATTCCGCGCGGACCCGTTCGCGTTTGATCTGCATATCGGGCCCGGCCGTTTCACCGAAGACCACGCGACCGCCCGAATCCGCGGCACCGCGCTGGCGGCGTGGAACCTGCGCTTCAAGCCCTACCCCGTCACGTATTTCGCGGCGCCGCCTCTCGTCCGCGCGTTCTCGGCGTCCCACTTTTCCATTCCCACCCCGCGGACGCAGTTCACCGGGACCGTTTCCATCGCCGGGCGCACCTATGACCTGGAAAACGCCCCCGGTTGCCAGGGACACTTCGCAACTCCGGCGCTGGGCAAGGGCTGGACCTGGGCCCACGCGACCGAGTTCGCCGAGGGCCCCGGTTTCGCCGAGGCCGTTTCCCCGGGCCCGGGGATCGTCGCTTCGGTCGGCGTCGCATGGGGCGGACGCGTCTGGCCCGGAAATACGCTGGGCGCCCTCGCGGGCGGGCGTCTTGAAGGGGCGGACTGGAAGCGGACCTTCCGGGCGGAGACCGCGGAGGGACCGGTGGCCTGGGAAATCGAAGGCAGCCCGGCTCACGCGATCGGCGTCGAGTACAGCGACCCCTCGGGAAACAAGCTCTACTGCTACAACACCCTCGTCGCTTCCAGCACACTCCGCTGCGGTGACACGACGCTTCACTCGACCGGCACGACCGTCCTCGAGATCAGCTCCCAGCTCCCGCGGCTCGACGTCCCTGTTTCGCTCCGTGCTGCAGTGGCCCCCGCGCCGCGCGCTTCCGCCGGCCACTGAGAGCGCGAGAAAAAAGCGAGCGCCATCGCGCGATCGAGCCTCGCGCCGTCGCTCGCTCTTTTCACGCGCCCTGGGAAAACGGCGTAAGCAACCCGGGTTTTCTCTCACGCTCAGAGTTTCCGGCGGATTCGCGAAACCTCCGGGCGCCGCGTGCTGTAGGATTCACCACGGACCCGTTGTCGAAAGGAATCTCCATGAAGCCCGCCCTGGCCTTCGTCCTCGTCGCCCTTACCGCCATCACGGTCGCGGAGGGATTTCTGATCCGGCGCCAGGAAGCGCGACTTCGCGACCTCGAGGCGACCGTCGCGCGGCAGTCCACGCCCGAAGGAGCGGCGGAGATCCTGAAGAAGGCGGGCGTCGACCCGGGCGCCTCCGATCCCGCAAGCGTCAGCTCGGCCGCCGTCAAAGCTGCCCGGAAGGCCGTCGACGAAGCGGTTGGCGAGAAGTCTGAAGAGCTCGCGCGCCGCCTCGACGCGCTGGAGAAGAACGCACTGGCCGCCGGGGGCGCCGGCGGAGACCCTTCGGCGATCGACGACATCGTTTCCAAAAAGGTTGACGAAAAACTTGCCGGCCAGAAGCAGAAAAAAGGCGGGCTCTTCGGGGACGACAAGAAGGTCCCTCTTGCGGAAATCTCCAAAGATCTGGAATTGAACGAGCTGCAGGAAGACCAGATGGCGGAGGCGATCAATGCCTCCCAGAAAGTCTGCTTCGCAATCGTCACGACGCCGCGCAACGACGGCACCAACATCCTCGACGACATCGTCCTGGCGATGCAGGACCCCGAGCACGCCCAGGAGAAGGCGACCGCGGCCTTCATGAAGCTCTTCACCGACAAGATCCCCGGCACGGAGGAAACCTACCTCGCGCGGCTCATGGCGGAGAAGGCGACGCTGAACGGCGAGTTCAAGAAGGTCCTGACGGACGACCAGATGAAGAAGTACACGCGTCTCGGGCAGGACCCGCACGAGATCCAGACGGGCTACGACCCGTACGGGGAGTACCTGGCGGAACGCCTCGGAAAGAAGTAGCGGAGCGGCAGGGATTGACGCACCGCGTCAATCCGCTACTTCAGCGACTTCTCGTTGTCCCGCCACCACTTCTGCCACTGCGAATTCCACCGCGCGGCGTCCGTCCCGTCCTTCTGCGTGGGGATGTCGTTGCACTGCGACACCTCGGGAAGCGCCATCGAGACCGCGGTCCACGCCGCGCTGTTCCCTTCCGTCACGTTCTTCGAGAAATACGACGCCAGCGCGGTGATCAGGGCGCCTGCAACGGCCTTGTTCTTCTTGAAGCCCTTGCAGTTCTCCGCCGCGGTTTTGCACACCCACGGGTTCGCGCTCTTGATTCCCTTCTCGAATGCCGCTGCCGCCGCAGGCTGCGTCGTAAGCTTCGCGAGTCCCACGAAAAAGTTCGACAGCGTCCGCAGCTGCTCTTCCCACTTCTTCAGCTCCGCTTCCTTCTTTTCCGCATTCGGCTTGTCCATCGCCAGCGCTTTCTCCATCTTCGCCACCTCCGCGGCCAGGGTTCCGGCCGCGGTCGCTTCCTCGCCGCACGCGCCAAGCCGCTCCGCCGCGTACCCTTTCACCGTCGCCTCCGGGTCCGCCAGCATCCGCATGAACTCGTTCGTGATTTTCTTTGAACGAGCGTTCAAATGTTTTGCGGCCGCGATCGCAAGCCGGTCCAGCCCCTCGCGGCGCTTCTCCATGTCCTTGTCCCTGAGAAGCGGTGTGGCGTCCTTGATGGCGGCCTCGTCGGCCCCGTCGTGCGGCGGGCAGATTTTTCCCGGCTTGCAGGAAGTGCAGTCCTCGGCAAACGCGGCCGGGGCCGCCAGGATGGCGGTGAAGATTGCGGTCAACAGTGGTTTCATGGTCGTTTCCCTCTCCCCTGTAGCTGATTGACGCACCGCGTCAATTCCTGCGGGCCTGGCCCGCGATGACCGGGCATTGTATCCCGGGGACCGCCCCGGTAGCATTTTTCGCGCGTCCATGCCCGAATCCCACGACCCTGCCGTCCACGCTGCCAAGGCGCCGCGTTCCCCCGCGAGCCGGGTCGCCGACTTGCGGGGTGAGAAGTGCCCCTACACCTTCATCAAGGCCCGGCTGGCGATGGAGGATCTCGGGCCGGGGGATTGCCTGAAGGTCATTCTGGATTTTCCGCCGGCCTGGGAACGGGTCCCGGCGAGTTTCAGCGTGCTGGGGCACCGGCTCATTTCTTCCGAGCAGGAATCCGACGGAGCCCGGGCGTTCTTGTTTTGTTGCGGAGGGCCCTCGGAGTAGCGCGGAACAGGCCGAGTGGCGCGAAGCCGCGCGGGGAGGGGTTGGTGAAGATATAACATTTATATGCAGTATGCAGCGTCATTTAATATGTATATATAGCTTATTGATGAATGTGCTGTCCTGAAATTCTGCGAAGCCGTTCCGCATCGGCCTCGACGGGGCTTCTCACCACCTCATCTGTCCGAACTGTCGTTCGTCGGCGGAAGTTCAAGCCATTCCCATCTTGCCCACCACTCTCTCGAAGTCGTCCAGGTTGTAGAACTCAACGATGATGGCGCCACGATTCTTCCCCATTCGGACTCGCACCTTCGTTTCAAAGTGACCGCGAAGTCGCTCTTCCCAGTCTTTGACCACTGCGGCGCTTACTGGGCCGCTATCCGCAGCCTTGGGAAGCGGCGGAGACTTTAGATGCTGGACCAGTTTCTCGAGCTTTCTCACCGACATCCCTTCGCGCTCGATCCTCTTCGCAAGGACGAGCTGTTCCGCCGGTGAGGTCAGGGCAACCAGGCTCCGCGCATGTCCCATCGAGATTGTTCCACGTGAAACAGCCTCGCGAATCAGCTCTGGAAGATCGAGAAGTCGGAGGAAATTAGTGACAGTAGATCGATCCATCCCCAGGCGCGCGGAAACGGCTTCGTGAGTCAGGCGGAAGCGATCGATCAGGGCCCTGAACGCTTGCGCCTTCTCAATGGGCGTGAGGTCCTTTCGCTGCAGATTCTCAACCAGAGCTACTTCCAGCATCCCCCGGTCGTCCATCTCGCGCACAACGACGGGGGCGGACTCCCTGCCCAGGTGCTGAAGCGCACGAAAGCGCCGCTCGCCGGCAACAATCTGGAAGTTCTCACCAACCTTTCGAACAACGATGGGTTGGATGAGCCCTTGCTCCCGGATGCTGGAAGCCAGTTCTTCGATTTCGGCGTTGTCCCAGGTCTTTCGTGGCTGGAAGGGATTTGGCCGAATCTGTTTGAGCGCGATCTCCTGACTGCCGGGGAAGGCGGCGGACACAACTGCAGGCTCTGAGGGGGAACCCAGCGCTTCGCCGAGCAGGTAATCAAGCCCCTTACCGAGTTTCTTGCCTTTCATTGTTCAGGATCTCCCAAGCGAGTTCGAGGTAAGCCCGGACGCCGCGAGATTCCGGTGCCTGGATAACGGCGGGAATGCCGAGCGAGGTCGACTGGGACAGGATGGGATCGCGAGGAATGATTGGTTTCAGAAGTAGCGATGAGAAATGGCGCTCGACTTCGGTTCGAATCTGGGCTGAGTGCTCATCATCCGGTGAGTACATGGTCAGAACGACTCCCGTGCGCGGACTCCGAGAACCGCTGGTCTGAAGCTCCTGTAGGCGCTTCAGCATGGCAGTCAATCCTTCGATGGAAAAGAACTCGCACTGGACAGGAATGAGCGTGTATTGAGCCAGGCGGATCGCTGAGTTCGGGAGTATTCCGAAGGCCGGGGGACAGTCGAGAATGACGTACTCCCAGGCGGCGGCGATCTGATCCAGGATGTTCTCTAGGCGCTCCATGAGAAGTGGTTGCGTGCGAATTTCTTCTTCGATGGCTCCTGAGCGCCGGCCGAGAGGGAGGACGAACAGGTCGTCGCAGTAGCACGGGCATACAACGTCCGCGAGAGGTGCGTTGTCAAGGAGGATGCTGGCAAGTCCTGGCTTGTCCTCCTTGCGGACTCCGAGGCCACTGGTGGCATTTCCCTGGAGGTCGAGATCCAGGATCAGGGTCTTGCGTCCGGTCAAGGCGAGGAGTGTTCCAAGGTTGATCGCGGAAGTCGTTTTGCCGACTCCGCCTTTGTGATTCGCGATCGCGAGCACATACCCCATGTGTGCAGCCTTGCTGATGAAAAAGATGCTTAAATACGTCAATGCGGCGTCATTATAGAAACTCTCCACGAACAGCGCAATCCTCTCGTGCCTCATCCCGGCGGAGCGCAGCTACAGCTTCCAGGGGACCTTCCAGCCCGCCTTGGCGTGCAGTCACTACCCTGATACCATGCTGACCTCCATGCCCGCTTCCCGACTCGAACTTGTTTTCCGCGGCCGCGTCCAGGGAGTCGGGTTCCGCGCCCGCGCCGGCGCGGCGGCCGCCCGCTTCGGCGTGCTCGGCTGGGTGCGAAATGAGCCTGACGGCTCGGTCCGGTGTGTTGCTGAAGCGGAGGAGGCTGTCACGAAGGAGTTTCTTAACAATCTATTGACGACAATGTCTCGATATGTAGATAGTCACGAGGCTATTTCTGGACATCCATCGGGTGAATTCTCTGCATTTACAGTGAGATCCTAGCAAAACTATGTATAAAATCCTTGTTGTCGCGATTCACACGGCGCACCAGTCTCTTCGCCAGCCACTCTTCTGGATCCTCACTTCCGGCTTCGCGGCCATGATCTGGACTTCGCAGTTTTTCACGATGTTCACCCTCGACGAATCTCTCGAGGGAACCCTCCTCCGCGAAATGGGGATTTCCTCCATCGCCCTCTGCGGCGCCCTCCTGTCCGTCCTGCTCTCGTGGCTCGTCATCACGCGCGACATGGAACTTCTAGTCGCCCTCACCGTGCTGTCGAAACCAATTTCCCGCGCGCAGTTCCTGGCGGGGAAGTACGCCGGAATCCTGCTGACCGTCGGATTCTCCAGCCTCGTCCTTGCGGGAGTGCTGCTGGCGACTCTCTGGCAGAAGGAAGCGGGCCCTCGGCTCGAAGAACTCTCGACAGTAGAAAAGGTCACGTTTCACGATTCATCCGATCTCAAGGACAAGAGGGATTTCGTCGCGGCGATTGAGGGCGTCAAGGGAGTCCCGGAAGACTGTCCCTTCACAGCCGAAGTGACGCTCTCGCGCTCGCTCCCGGCCGCCGATTCGCGCGCCGCACGCTTCGCAGGCTGCCCCGACGGGGGCCGCTTCGCCCAGGGGCAGCTCGAGGTCGAGGGTCGCAAGTGGCTTATCCTGAAGAGCTGGAACGAGGGCGGCCGCGGCATGATCCTCGTCGCCATCGGACAGCCGTGGCTCGCGCCTGGCGGGACGCCGCTTGACACGCCCCCTGACCGGTCCCGGGCCCGCGCAGAACTTCCGCCGTCTTCAGGCGATGTCCGCCTCGCACCGTCCCGCCACGGGACCGCACAACTGGCCTGGGCGCGCTTCTGGACTTTCGAAGCCGCGCAGATCGCCAAGGGCTCGCTCCTCGCGGTTTTTCGCGTCGCCATCCTCCTCGCTTTTGCAGCCTCGCTCGCCCCTCACTTCCCACTCGTCGTCAACGGCGCCGTGTCCTTCCTCATTTTTCTCCTCGGGCATGTCTCCAACTACGTCTTTCGCGCCCTCGACTCGCCCGCCCATTCCGCGGCCGTCCGGGTGCTGGCGCGGATTTTTTACGCGGTTTTTCCCAATCTCGAAAATTCCCGTGTAGAATCCCTCGTCGCGGCCGGCCGGGAAATCTCGCTCTCCTACGTCTGCTGGAGCGCGGGTTATGGCTTCGCTTACGCGGCGCTCGTTCTCGTCGCGGGCGCAGCTCTTTTCTCGCGCAAGGAGATCCGCTGACCGGCGGGGTGGGGAAACACAGCACCGATGAAATACGGCATCCTTGGCGACATCCACGGCAATCTCGAGGCGCTTGAAGCGGTCCTCGCCGCGATGGAGAAGCACAAACCCGACAAGCTGATGTGCGTTGGCGATGTCGTCGGGTATGGCGCCGATCCGTCCTCCTGCATCGCGAAGATCCGCGAGATCGGCGCCACCACGGTCGCCGGGAACCACGATTTCGCGACGATCGACAAGATCAACGTGGACTTCTTCAACAGCTACGCGCGGGAAGCGGCTCTCTGGACGCGGCGGATGCTGACGAAAGAGGAGAAGGCGTGGCTGGCGAGTCTGCCGCTGGTGGAACTGATCGACGACTGCACGCTGGTCCACGCGACGCTGCATTCGCCGGAGCTTTTCGAGTACATCCAGACGTCCTACGACGCGCACCTGTCCTTCGAGCAGATGACGACGCACATCTGTTTCCTGGGCCACTCGCACGTGCCGGTGACGTTCATCCAGAAGCGGTCGGTGTCGTTCACGATGGAACCGAAGATCAACGTCGATCCGAATGCGAAGACGATTGTGAACGTAGGAAGCGTCGGGCAGCCGCGCGACGAGAACCCGGACGCGGCCTACGCGGTTTATGACGAAGCGACGCGGGCGATGGAAATTTTCCGGATCCCGTACGATATCGAGAAGGCGGCCGGGAAAATTGTGAAGGCAGGACTTCCGGAAATCCTGGCCGAGCGGTTGCGTTACGGCCGTTAGCGACAGCCCGCCGCAGCTCCGAAGGAGCGAAGGCGGATCCCAATGACGACAACACACGCGGGGGTGGTCTGATGGTGCCGAGATCGGTGGCGGACATCATGTCGAGAAACGTGAAGAGCGTTCAGCGAGGAACTCCGCTTCTCGACGCCGTGAAGGAGATGCACCTCCACAACATCGGAGCGCTGGTGATCACGGAGCAGGGGCGCCCGGTGGGAATTTTCAGCGAACGCGATCTGCTGAAGCGGGTGGTTGCGACAGGGCTTGACCCGCGCGGCGCGACGGTGGACCAGGCAATGACGGGGAAGCTGATCAGCGTGCCGCCGGACGAGAGCTTCGCTTCGCTCTGCGAAAAGATGCACGTCGGGAACTTCCGTCACCTTCCTGTGATTGACGGCGAGAAGCTGATGGGGATGGTGAGCGTGCGCGACGTGCTGTCGGTGGTGGCGCGTGAGGGGCTGGGGATCGTGCCCTCAGGCCGCGGATCGCGCGGTTCGAAGAAGAAGAAGTCCTCGAAGGCGAAGCCGGCTAAGAAGAAGGGCAAGAAGAAGCGATAGGTGCGAGCAGCGGGAGAAAAGCAAAGGCCCCGGTGAATGCCGGGGCCTTTTCCTTTTTGAAGCAGGTACAGCCTCTCGCCTAAGCGGGACTTCCGCACCCCGCGCAGAACTTGGCTCCCGCGGCCAGGACCGCGTTGCACTTGGGACAGCTGGCCGTCTGCGGCTTCCCGCAGGCCGCGCAGAATTTCGCGGCGGGGGAGGGGAGAGGCTCCTTGCAGGCGATGCAGAGCGTTGCTGTCGGCGCGCCGCAGCTCGCGCAGAACTTTGCGCCCTTCGCGTACGGCGCCTTGCATTTCGGGCATGGCTCCGTGGCCGCGGCGGCCTGTTGCTGCTGGTGCATCGGCTGCATCCCCGCGGCCATCATCTGCGGCATCATCATGCCGACGCCGAGCCCGATGCCCGCACCGGCGACGCCTCCGGGATTCTTGGCGGCCTCGACCATCGCGTCCGCCGCCGCTTTCTGCTGGAGCAACCCCATCTTCGGGCCCAGGATTCCCAGCTTCTGCCGCGTCCGGATCGCTTCCTGCACGTCCGGCGGCGGCGTGATCGCCCCGAGCACGAACGCAGTGATCTCGACTCCGTAGCGCTCGAAGTCGGTCGAGACCTTCGACTTGATGAGCTGTGCGATCTCGTTGTAGTTTTTCGCGAGGTCGAGCATGGAGGTCATCTTCTCGCCGAGCGCGTCCAGGAACTGCTGCACGATGATGTCGCGCATCCATTCCTCGAGCTCGCCCACGCGGTAGACCGACTTCTGCCCGACGATCGTCCCCACGAGGAGCTTCGGGTCGCGGATCTTCAGGCTGAATTTTCCGAACGCCCTGAGGTCGATCTCGCCGAACTCCGCGTCGCGGAACGTCACCGGCTCCTTCGTGCCCCACTTGAGGTCGAGCATGTCCCGCATGTTGAGGAAGATGACTTCGACGGGAAACGGGGTCTCGCCGCCGAAGGGAATGCGCATGACGGCGCCGAGAAGGGGGATGTTCTGCGTGGTGAGCGTGTAGCGGCCGGCGCCGAACGTGTCGTAGGCCTTGCCGTCGCGGTAGAAGATCGCGGCCTGCGTTTCGCGCACGATGAGCTGCGAGCCCATGTTCACGGTCGAGGGGCCGATGCGGGTCGCCAGGTTCTGGCCGGACTCGTCGAGGTACTGGATGACGTCGAGGATGGCCATTTCGGTGTGCCTTTTCTGAACGGGACGGGTTGAAGTTTGAATGTCCGCGCGGCGACGGGCCGGGGGAATATTACGTCAGAAGCACCTTCTCCCGCTGGTCGAACTCCTTGTCGATCTCGCGGATCAATTGCGTCAGCATTTCGATCTCCGACTTCAGCGAGTCCGCGTCGCCGGCAAGGCCCGGCAGCTCGCGCGTCCGCTTCGACAGCTGCTCCGCCTTCTCGTACAGCCCCAGGTCAAACTGGTACATCCTCTCGAGCGCGGCGTCGTCGACCTTGATCGTGTCGAAGAAACCGGAGTAGCCGTAGTCGGCGAAGCGGATGCGGTTGCCGACTTTTTCGATGAGCTTTTCGAGCGGGTCCATCCCGGAAATGCAGCGGAGTGAGTCGAAGCTGCCGGTGTCGGCGACCTTCTGCACCGTGCGCCGGAGCGGCTCGCGCGCGTCGTCGAACGCCTTCGCGACCAGGTCGCGCTCGATCTTGTCGCTCTCGCGCCGGCACTCCTTGCTGAGGTAGCCCTTGAAGCCGGGGATTTTCGCGAGAAGACGCTCAAACCCGTTCTTCTGCGACTGGCTCTTGTCGTAAACGCTCATCACTTTTCTCCGAAGGCCGCACGGATATCGGCGGCGAGTACGGACAACCCCTTCAAATCCTGTTCCGTTCCCTTTCCGGCCTGCACGACATCCGCCACTCGCTCGTACTCCCTCAGGAATCTCTCCACGCGCAGACGGTCGTCGTCGGTCTTCACCATCCCCTCCATCGCGACGCGCACTTCCGAATAATCCTGCACAACCCGTGCGCTTTCGTTCCCTCGCGCGTGGTCCTCGAAGCGCGCATGCGCTGCTTCCCAGAGCTTCATCGCGCCGGGCGGGGCGGGAAGCGGCGGCTCGGGTTCGCGCGCGACGACGGCGACCTTTTCGGGGGAGTAGTCGCGCGCGATCTCGTCGCGGACGGAGCCGACGGCGCGTTCCTGACCGGAGGAGAGGGCGTTGTCGGCGGCGATGGTGCGGGAGAGCGCCGTGAAGCGGTCGCCGATCGCGGCGAGGCGCGCGGCGGGTTCGGCGTCGAGAAGCGACTTCATGTCGTCGATGGCGGCGCGTGCGCGGCCGGCGCAGGCTTCGACCTTGAGGCGGTTGCGCCCGGCGGCCCGAAGCATCGCCTCGGCCTCGATGTCGAAACCGGTCCAGGCCTCGCGGTAACGGTCGGCGGCGGGCTTCGGCGCCTCCGGGCCCGCGGTGCAGCCCGCCAGAAGCGCCAGCGTGGCCGCGAGGAGTCGCTTCATCGCCCCGTCCCCATGTCTCGCAGGTCGACGTCGTCGAACCAGGCGTCGGCCTGGGCGTCCTCGAGGGAGAGCCAGAGGTTCACGGTGAGGAAGGACGGTTTCGCGGGCATCGCCAGGCCGTTGGCCTGGACGTCGTGAGAAGTGCGGACAGGGACGCGTCCCCAGCCTCCGTCGGCCGGCGCCATCTCGAGCAGAAGCCGCCCGGGCCGCTCTTCCGGCCGCCCGCCGTTCAGGCCGCGCCAGGACAAGTACGAGGCGATCGGCTCGCCCTTTTCGCCCTCGAACACGAACTCGATGCCGACCCAGCCTTTGCCGGATTTTGCGGCGGCGCGGGCGTAGCCGTCGAAGAACCAGTCGCAGTGAGTGATCGGCCGCGACCATGAAGCGGCGACGTCGGCGCGTTTGGCGCGCTGGTCGGCGAAGCGGAACGCGCCGCCGGTGCGGCCGCCCCTCGGGTCGATGCGGCCTTCGGGGAGTTCGGTGTCCATCGTGCGGTCGGGGAGGCGGGAGGGAAGGACATGGACGTGCGGGCGGTGGGCCCAGCCGGCGAGGCGTTCGCCCTCGAAGCCGCCGTTCGGGATGAGGTTGGGGGAACCGGCGGCGGGGGAGCCCGACGTCAGGGAGCCCCACGCGCCGGGAGGAGCGCCCGTGGTTGCCGGCCACACGATCGCGACCACGACGACCGCGACGAGGAGGAGGCAGGCTCCCCACATCAGTTTCAGCATTGGTTTGTTCTTCAAAGCAGCGTTGACGGCATTCTATGGGGCGGCGCCGGGAAAAAGGGCTACAACGAAACGAAAACCGAAAAAGGAAAAACAAAAAATGAAAACCCCCGCTTCGCGTGGTCCTTTCCCTTTTCGTTTTTCCTTTTTCGTTTTTTGTTTTTCCTTTCGTTTGTCCCTGCAAGCCCGCAGATCCCAAACTTCCCGGGAAGAGCCTCCTCTCCCCCTTTGTTAGGATCTCACCATGAGAAACCTCCTCGCCGCCGCCGCCCTTCTCGCCCTCTTGCTCCCCGCGCGCGCCGACGACGCCGCCGACCTCGACAGCGTCTTCAAAAACGTCGATGCGAAAGCCGAAACGCTCAAGGACCTCAAGGCGGCGTTCAAGCAGGAAAAGACGATGAAGGTCCTCAAGCGGCCGATCGTGGTGAAGGGCAACATCTCGGTGAAGAAGGCGGAGAAGGGGACGCGGATCTGCTGGGAGTCCTGGGAATCGGACCCGGACACCGGCGAAAAGAGCGCGCCGCAACGGATGCTGATCCTGGGCGACGAGAGCAAGTTGATTTCGTACAGCCTCGACGAAAAGGCGGGCGAGTGGACAGACCTTGGTAAGGGGAAGTTCGAGGTCCAGGAGTTCCTGGCCATCGGGAGCTCGCTGTCGGGGATGAAGAAGTCCTTCGGCGTGGAACTGGCCGGCAAGCCGGCCGAGGGCAAGGGCTGGGAACTGAAGCTGACGCCGACTTCCGAACGGCTGAAGAAATTCATCAAGGAACTGCGGATCGAGGTCGATCCAAAGGAGTGGGTCGTGTCGCGCATCTTCGTCCTCGAGGTCACCGGCGACACGATCGACATCCGCATGTCGGGATTCGAAATGAACAAGGGCGTGGACGAGACGCTCTACAAGGTCCCCGCCGACGTGAAGCTTGAGGAAGTCAAACTCGAGGGGAAATGAAGCGCGCCACGCTGGCGGTCCTGGTCCTCGCCTGGGGGATCTTCCTCTCGGGATGCACGGCCGCAGAAAAGAAGCGGTCGCGAGAGGTCGCCGCAGAGCAGCGCGAAGCGGAGCTGGACCTGAAATCGATGGCGGAGGCGCCCAAACCGCTTCGCCGCCCCGTCCTCCTCCTGACCGGCTGGATGGAGCCGCCCTCGAACTGGAAGCGCTTCCGCGACTTCCTCGAATCTTCGACGTGCGGCTGCGAGCGCGAAATCGTCTGCCTCGACCTGCGCGGCCCGGGAGGGCTGGCGGCGGCCGTGGAAAAAGTTCTCGCGGCCGGCGAGCTTCTTGGCGAGGTTGACGTCGTCGCGCACTCCGCCGGCGGGCTCGTCGCGCGCGAGGCCGCGCGGGCGTCGCACGGCGAACGGCGTCTCCGCATCGCGCGCCTTTTCGCGATCGCCACGCCGCACATCGGCTCGCCCTGGGGCAAATTCTGGCCGATCGTTCCCTACCCGCTCCAGGCCGCCGATTGCCGCCCCGCGAGCGACTTCCTCGCGTCGCTCGCCGGCGACCCTTCGACCACGTCGATGCCCATCACGAACTACTGGGCCGAGGGCGACGTCGTCGTCCCGCGCGAATCCGCGCAAGCCGTCGGGTCCGAGCACTTCGCCTACTCGCGGCCGAAGGGATTCTTCATCCACCGCCGCTGCGCCGGCGACCCGAGGCTGGCGCGCGACGTCATCGCGGCTCTGCTGAGGTAGTTACTTCCCGGTCGAGTGCGCCTCGGCGAGCGCCCGGACCCTCGACGCGAGCGCTTCCGGGAGCTCGTACATCAGGAATCCCTTGTCGTTCACGACCGCCTGCCGCGTGTGACCGGTCGCGATGAGCGCGCCGTCGGCCTTGCGCGTCACGCGGTAGCGGACGGTGATGGAAGCGGTTTCGAGCACATCGACCGTGCAGGCGACGAGGAGAACGTCGTCGTTGCGCGCGGGGAGGCGGCACTGGACGGCGAGCTCGATGACGGGGGGGAAAAAACCGAGCGCTTTCAATTCCCTGGAAGTGAGCCCGAACGCGCGGGCCATCTCGGTCCGCGCGACCTCGAAGTACAGCGCGTAATTCCCGTGCCAGACCACGCCGAACTCGTCGGTTTCCGAGAGCCTGACCAGGACTTCCGTGACGTGCGGATTCGCTTCAGGCATGGCTCCTCCAGACAATCGCAAGATCCACGCCGCCGGTCCCGGCGCCGTGCTGCACGACGGCGCCTTTCAGCGGGCGGGCTTCGCGAACTAAGTCGAGTTCAAACGCCGGCTCGCGCAGATTTGCAACCGGCGGGATCGTCGCTTCCGCGACGGCGCACACCGAAGCGGCCGCCCGGACGCCGCCGATGGCGAGTCCCTCGCCGCAGCTTCCGGCGACCGAGGAGACCGCGGCACGCGGCAACGCGGCGCGGATCGCCGCCGCGCATCGCGCGTCGGAGACGCCGTTCGCGGCGGAATTGACCCAGGCGACGTCGGAAGCCGCGACACCGGCGCGTGCGAGCGCGGATTCGATGGCTGAGGCAGCGGCGGCCGCGGGACCGTACGCGAGCGGGCGGGCGGGCGAGCTGGCGCGCCCGTAGCCGGCAAGCTCGGCCAGCGCGCGCGCGCCGCGCTTCTTCGCGTCCCCGAGCCGCTCCAGCACGATGAGCCCCGCGTCCTCGGCAAGCATCGTCCCGTCGGCCGCGCGGTCGAACGGACGGCAGGCGGTGCGCGAAAGTCCGCCGAGGCGGTGAAGCGCGTGGTGCATCATCGAGGAAAGTTCGTCGATGCCGCCCGCGACCGCCGCGTCGCAGCGCCCCTGCGCGAGGAGATCGGCGGCCAGCACGAGGGCCTCTTCGCCCGAAGCTCCCGTCTGGACGAGCGTCGTGTTGAAGCCGGTGATCCCGGTCGCGATGGCCAGCTGGCCGGCGGCGGCGTTGGGAACCGTGTTCGGGAACGCCATCGGATTCGGGTCGGTGCCCGCGGTCTCGACAAGGCGCCGGTGAAAGCCGGTCGTCGTCGTGACGCCGCAGCCTCCCGCCCCGACGACGATCGCGACCCTGTGAAGCGGCAGGTCGAGCCGCGCATCGGCGAGCGCGAGCTTTGCCGCGACGATCGCGAAAATCCCCGTGCGGTCCAGCCGCCGGATCGCCGCCGGCGCGATCCACGTCTTCGTGTCGAATTCCGGCACCTGGAACACGAGCTCCGGCGCACCGGGTCGAAGCGTCCATCCTGCGACCTTCGAAGGCCCGCGCCCGCCTGCGAGGATTCCTCTCCAGAATTCCTCGCGCCCGACTCCTGGGGAAGCGAGGACGCCGGCGCCGGTCGCGACGATGCGCGTCATGGCGCCACCTTCGAGAAGACGAGCGCGCAATTGTTCCCGCCGAACGCGAACGAGTTCGAGACGGCGTGGCGGATGGCCAGCGGGCGTCCTTCGCCGAGGACGACGTCGACGGGGAGGCAGGCGGGATCGATTTCGGACGTGGTGACGTTGGGGGGCGCGACGCCGCGCTCGACGGCGAGCACGGTGACGGCGGCCTCGACGCCGCCCGCGGCGCCGAGCGTGTGGCCGACCTGCGACTTCGTCGAGGAGACGCACGCGCGCGTCGCTTCGCCCAGCGCCGCGCGGATCGCCTTCGACTCCGCGGTGTCGTTGGCGGGCGTGCCGGTCCCGTGGGCGTTCACGTAATCGACGTCGCCCGGGGCGATCCCCGCATCGGCAAGCGCCGCGCGGATCGCGGCGGAAGCGCTCGCGCCCTCGGGGTGCGGGTTGGTCATGTGGAAGGCGTCCGAAGTGACGCCGTATCCGCCGAACACCGCGCGCGGCTTCGTTCTCACGAGATCCTCGCGCTCGAGCACGAGGAACCCGGCGCCCTCGCCCAGCGAAATCCCGCCGCGCGCCCTGTCGAACGGCCGGCACCGCCCCGGGTCCACCGCGCGCAGCGCATTGAACCCGCCCCACGTCACGCGCGACAGCGCGTCCGCGCCGCCGCACAGCACCCGGTCCGCTCTTCCGCTCCGGATCCAGTCCGCCCCGATTCCGATCGCCGTCGCGCTCGAAGAGCACGCCGTCGCCACCGTGACCCTCGGCCCCGCCAGTCCGAACGCCCGACCGATCCACTCCGCAGTCGCGTCCGGCAGGAACGACGAGAGGTCGCGAAGCGGCGCGCGCGTCCCGGGCCCGTCCTTCACGAACCGCTCGTGGTACCGCTCCGCGTCGAACATCCCGCCCGCACCAGCGCCGACGGCAAGGCCGAAGCGGTCGTCGCGCACCGGGTTGCCGGCGTCATTCAGCGCTTCCTCCGCCGCCGCCAGCCCGATCAGGTCGCAGCGCGACAGGCGCCGCTGGTCCGCCCGGGAGAGCCTGGGCAAGGGAAGCGGGAACCGGATCTGCGCGCCGACTTTCCCCACGTACGGCGAGACGTCAAAGAGATCGACCGGGCCGATCCCGCACTTGCCCCGCACGATGGCGGACCAGCAGGCCTCGGCGTCGGGGCCGAGGGCCGTGATCAGTCCTACTCCGGTGACCAGGATGCGGGGGCGTGTCATGAATCTCTCACCAGTCTACTTCGAGGTCCTATCCGCGGCTGTTTCCGCTAACTCATCCCGCCATCCACATCCAGCACCTTCCCCGTGATATACGACGCCCCATCCCCGAGCAGGAACATCGCCGGCCCTACCACTTCGTCCACCGTAGCCGCTCGCCCCAGCGGCACGATTTCCAGGATCTTCTTCCGCATCTTCTCCGGCACCTGCTCCGACATCTCCGTGTCCACCAGCCCCGGAGCGATCGCGTTCACGCGGATGTTGAAGCGCGCAACCTCCGCCGCCAGCGCCCGCGTGAACCCCACCAGCCCCGCCTTCGCCGTCGCATAGTTCGTCTGCCCCGGCACCCCGACCCGCCAGCTGACGCTCGAAACATTCAGGATCGCCCCGCTCCGCCGCTCGATCATCGGCCGCATCGCCGCCCGCGAGCACAAAAACGCCCCGTCCAGCGCCGGCCGCACGACGTCGTCCCACTGCGCGTCGCTCATCATCATCAGCGGCCCGTCCTTCAGCACCCCCGCGTTGTTCACCAGGATGTCCAGCCGCCCGAACTCCGCCGCCACCCCGTCCACCATCTTCGGCGCGTCCTCCCGGTCCGCCACGTTCGCGCGCCAGACCCGCGCCCTCCCGCCCGATGTTTTTATTTCAGAAACGACCTTTTCGGCGTCCGCTTCGCGCGTCCGGTAGTTCACCACCACCGTCGCTCCCGCGCGCCCGAGCGCAAGCGCGATGCCCCGGCCGATGCCGCGGGAAGCGCCGGTGACGAGGGCGACACGGTCCTGGAAAGGGAGGATGGCCATGGCGCGGACACTCTAACCCACGGCGCGGGAGGGGTCATCCCTGGTAGGCCGGATTGGTACGGCTTGGAAGCTGAATGCGAGTTCGAGTCCTCCCTGGGGAGCTACTTTTCTGGCAACGAAGAACTGGCCGGGCTCGGCTCGGTTTTCTGACACCCTTCCTACCGGAGGGCGCGGCGAGATTCTGGATTCCCGGCGCGATTCCAACTCCGGCCGGGAGATCACCTCCCGTGATGGTCGCCTCCTCGATTTCGGTACCATCCGATCCAACCTCAGCATCGGACCCGATTCGTAGTTCATCGAAGAGACGCGAATGCCCCTCTCAGTTTTCCGCGCTGACAAGCAAGTGACTTCTTTCCTCTCGGCACTCGGCAGCGTTCGCGAGACACGGCTCACCGCTGCTCTGGGTTTTCTCTGCGGCAGATTTCCCGAAGCGCTGCTTCCCGCCCTCGGACTCCGGAACCATCGCCAGTACCAGGTGCGGGTCGAGGAAACTGACGAGGGAGACCGATTCGACCTGCTCTTCGATTCCGAGCGTGACCCGGTGGTTCTCGAGGGGAAGCTCGGGCTTCGGCAGCGATTCGACCAGCTCGAGGACTACGTCAGGAGCGTCCGTAAAAAGTATGGCCGGCGGCCGGGGCTGGTCATCGTGGACGACGGTTCGTGGCATGCTCAAGGCTTGAGTGATCTCAGCCGAACGCTTGCGAGGCAGGTGAAATGGCTGAAGCGCAGGACCTGGGATGACATTGCGGCCGCTTGCTCACGGATTCGAGGCCTGCGATCTCCTGCTAAAGCGGATCCTGTCGGGTACGGCATCGCCTGCGACTTGCTGACCCACTTGGAGGCGGAAGGCATGACCAAGAACGAATCAAAGGAGATCTACACGAGAGATGTAAGCGACCCTGAGTCGGCGACGATGTTCTTCCGACATCAGATCTGGACCTGCCAGCCCCGATTCTTGAACTCTGCCCAGGGGAACCTGTACTTCGCGCCGTATTTCACGGCTCGGGCGCAATGGGCCCTTAAGGAGATCACGGTCGTCCCTTTCGGCGAGGGGATCTCATACCTCGCAAGAATCGAGCAGATTCAGGTCGTGCCAATGTCAGACCTTCGCCCGTTTCTTCGCGCTAACGGCGTCGATGCTTACCTCCGAGTCTCCGAACTCGTACGAAGATACATGGGAGGAAAGGAAACCCTGGTGATGCTGCTCGGACCGCCGTACCTCGTGTTTCCAGCTCCGGTCACGAAAGACCAACTGAGCCGAGCTGAGATCAAGAACCGCTTCACTGCTGGAACGATGGGTTCAAGGTCCCTTACCCTTGAAGAGTTGCTCGCCGCCTCACGTGTGACAAAATTCAAGTAGCAGATTCACTCGAGCGCGAGGTCCCTGTCCTGAGTAGACGAGGTGAATTCAGTGACTGTGCCAGACCCTGAGCTTCTGGTTGAGACTCGCTGAAACGAGGAAGTACACGCGAAATGAAGGTTTTCATCAGTTCGGTGATCGAAGGCCTGGAAGATGTCCGAAAGGACCTCGCAAATGGGCTAGCCAAGTCGGGACATCAGCCCATCATGCAAGAGCACTTTGGCTCCAGGCCGAACCCGCCCCTCGAAGAATGTCTGGCGGCCGTTCGTGAGTCTGACGCGGTCGTCCTCCTCTTCGGCACCAGATATGGCTCGCGGGTTCCCAACTCAACGCTCTCGTACACTCACAGCGAGTTCCAGGCAGCAAGGGCTATCAAGAGACCAGTGTTCGTCTGTGTCATCGCCGATGCACCGCCGCCGTCGAAGGGCGACGAGGTGCCGGTCGCAGAATTCAGGCGGGAAGTCGGAGCGTCCTGTGTCTGGGACTCGGTGCCGCTTGCCGACGTCGTGAAAAGCTGCCTGGCGTCGGTTGCGGGCTATCTGACTAGGAGTCAGACGCCGCGGTTTTTTCAGATCCTGACCGACCACTTCGCGCCTTACCTCGATTCGACGAACGTGTTCAATCACTCGCTTGCCCTCTTCGGCCGGGAAGAACAAACCCAAGAAGTGGAAATGGCGATCCTAGGCGGCCGCAGGGCGATCTTGATCGAGGGAGCCGGCGGCGTAGGAAAGTCTCGCCTTCTCTTGGAAGTCGCAAAGAGGATCGAGGTCAAACTCGGAGCACAGACGGTCCGGCTCGTCTCCTCAGGTGCTCAGTGGACCAGGGAACACCTACGAGAGTTGCCCGGAGGCAAGGTGGTCATCGTGTTCGACGACGCGCATCATCGCGACGACCTGGAGGAGGTTATCGCAGCCGTGCTGGGAGTTCGGCCAGACTGTGCGTTCATTCTTTCCACAAGACCTCTTGGGATGCAGCAGGTTCTAGCGCAATTGCGAGTCGTTGAGGACGGCAAGCTATCGCATGCCGTTCGCCTCGGCCCGCTCAGTAATCCGGCGGATCAGCTGCTTCTCGCAAAGGCCGCGCTCGGCAAAGCTGCAGCCGGATTCGCCGACCAGTTGGTGGCAGCTTCCGACGGAGTTCCGCTTATCGTCACGGTCGGCGGCGCTTGCCTTGCTCGCGGACTGTTGCCTCCAAATCTCTTGGCAGAGGATCCAAGCGCGTTCCGCTCTGCAGCGCTTGACAGGATCATCAGCGACGACGTTCGGGCGGGGATTTCGCAATCCCTTAACACGGATGCGTTGCTGGGAACGCTTGCCGCGGTCGCACCGTTCAGACCGGAAGACAAGGTCCACGTGGATCTGCTCGCGACCTTTCTAAAGGTTGGCGCTCCAGAACTCGTCCAGACGCTTGGAAACCTCGAGCGTGCAGGATTGTTTCTGCGTCGTGGCAGGCTCGTGCGCATCCTGCCTGACGTACTAGCGGATCACCTAGTCCTGAAGTCGGCTCTCAACCGAATGGACAAGCCCACGGGCATAGTGGATCTGTGGCTCGAAGCTTTCCGAAAGACGTTCTTCGGAAACCTCCTTGAGAATCTAGGCAATCTCGAGTACCGACTTCGATTTCGGACCCACGCTCAGGTTGACAACGTGCTACTCGCGGAATTCTGGAAGTCAACCTTCAACCAGATTCCGCGAATGACGAACATCGCTCGGTGGGAACTCCTGACAGAACTGCAGAAAGTGGCCATCTTCCAGCCCGAGGCGATCCTACAGATCCTTGAGATCGTGACCCACGGCCCTCGGGCTCCAAGAGATGCAAGCGCCCACATGTGGGGAGTCAAGGACGATCCGCTTCGCGCGCTCGATCGTGCACCGGCCCTTTTATCCCTCGTGTTGCTTCATCCGCAACATGCAGCCATCGCAGCAACTCGACTCTGCGAACTGATCCAACTCCTCGGAGTGAAATCGGGAACTCCCGACACCGTGCTTGACGCGCTTCGCAAGGCAGTCCAGTACGACCACCGGTTCCTGTTCCGAACAGAGGACGCTCTTACGATCTCAGCGGCGACGCTCGATGCCGTCGCGACCTTCGCCCGGACAAGGATGACAGAGCCTGATGACCTTGACTGGCTCTTCGATGTCCTGAAGGAAGCACTCAAGCGGGAGATTTCACAGGTCACCTCGACCGCTTCCAATCTGACGATTCGTCCTTGGTCCATGGCGAAACTCGCAGACAAATTGGGAGCACATCGAGCGTTGGCGCTAGACCTGTTGGCGGAGCTAGTGAGCAAGGGGGACGCCACGAACGCCAAGCTGGCACTGACCACCTTGACAGGGCTCCTGTATCAGCCTGAAACCTCATTCGTTCGCCGCGTCGACAAAGAGGAACTTGATGCATGGTTCCCCGAAGTGGTGGACGTGCTGAAACGCCTGGTTTCAATCGCAAGCAGGACCCCGAATGCCGCGCTCCGCTTTGCGATCAAGTACCGACTTTTGAATCACGAAGAGGCGGGCTGGCCCGATGCTCTGGAAGCGATCCATGCTGCCGCGGAAGCAGTTCCAGCGGGGCCTGATCACGCGCTATTCCAGTTCGTTGCACGAAAATCTTGGATGCCCAGGACGCCGGAAGCTCTAGCGGTCGAGTTGGCGGGACTCAAGCAAGCGCTGTCCACGCTCGAGGAAGCTGCGGGCTCAATCGAAGCCGTTGTGGAGCATCTCAACGTCGTCCTCTCGGAGCTCTGCAAATACCTCGACATAACCCGCGGGGCACTGCAAGACACTCTCACAGCCCTGGGAAGGAGTGAGGTTGGGCGCACGGTCCAAATGCTGAAAGCCATCACCTCACGGCGCCTCCGGCTGCTCTACTCGGGCATCACGCAGTCTCTTGTCGACTTGCGGAGTACCTCACCAGAAGCGTTCAAGAGTGCCCTGACTGTTCTCTGCGCTGATAGATCGCGAGAGATTCGACGTGAAGCCGCGGAGTCGATTCGGTGGATGTCAAAGCCCGGCGACCATGATCTGGTGCGGTACGAAGCCGTTGAACGTTTGTGCCGCGACAGGGACCTGAACGTGAGGGTCGCAGCGCTCCACGCACTATCCCGACTTGCGAAGGGACATCCTGCTGAGTCAATTCCCCTAGTCATGAGCCTGTCCGGCAGGACTGAGGAAGAGGTTGATGGGCAACTTAGCGTCTTTCACGACACGCTCGGAATCCGTTATTCCGAGCTCAAGAAATCACAGGTTGACAAGCTTCTCGCACGCCTTGAGAACCTGCCGGGGATCAGTCATCAGTCGCTTCATATCTTTCTTTTCCTCAAGGCTGCCAAGTCCATCCGTCCGGCAAGGACGGTCAGGCTGTTCCTGAGTCGGATTTCAAAGGGGGCTCAGAAATGCGAGGCCGCCGGGAACAAAGCCTTCGAACCTTTGCCGAGTGATGCCGTCGCCATGCTCGACCTTGGCGAAGACGCGCTTCGACCTGAGGTAACGCGGAGCTTGGTTGGTGCGCTGCTTCTGATGAAGAAGCGCTCTTGGAGGTACTCCCAGTGGGTACCACAACTGATCAATTCGGTCGCTCCGGAGTTCTCGAACTTGAAGCCGACGTTGGAGGCATTCCTCCGAGAGTCCTCCTCACACATAAAGATGGTGGCGAAAGTTGTCGCCGGTCAGGGGCATGATGTCATCTACGACGCCCATGACTTGGTTGCAGACATCATTCATCGCGCGTACAAGCTCCTGCCGGATGAAGAGCGAAAAGCAGTCATGAGCTATCTCTACTCTGCAGCGTCTTCAAGTGGCTGGAATTCCTCTTTCGGAGAACCGCCGCCGCGATGGGTCAAGGACAAGGAGAGGGCAACCAAACTCGCGCAAGAATATGAGGCCGATCACAGAGTCCGGAATTTCTACGAGGAGCTTCGCGCTTCGGCCCAACGGATGATCGATGATTCACTTGCGGATGACGCGGAGCTCGACTTTTGAACACCGTGAAACAGGACCTGGATGCCCTCGTTCCCCTCCTCGAGGTCGAGGCGCTCCGCAGGCGTAACTCTCTTCCAGCTCATGAAGTCAGCCAAATTTCCGCGAAGGCAAAGGGGATTATTCGCCGCTCCCAGTTCATCGATTTTCAATTTGAGTTTCTGAAGAGCGTGAAGTGGAGCGAAGCTTATGACCTTGGATCTCCTCAGCCGAGCGGAAGACTGAGGTCGACCTTCGTCTATCAGGACTGCGAGATTTCGCTCGCCAGTCTCCCGGCACTTCTCTCCTTCGTGTACTTGACCTTTGATGGCCTCGTCGCGGGCTGCTCCAACATGACAGATGGGTTGTCTCGCATTCTGAATGACGTCTACCATCTCGGGCTCAATCCAAAGGGTGTGAATCTCTTCCTGATAGAGCGTGCGATCTCCAAGCCATGCGCAATCAAGAACCACTTGGTCGATCCGGGGACCCTTGGCTGGCTGAACAGGATTCGAGATCTCCGAGGGAGGTGTCAACACGCGGACTTGGAGTCAGTAATCGTCCAAGGGAAGGGTCCGATTGCCAATTTGCCGGAACCATTCATTCCAGCCGAATTCCGCTGGGACGGCGTCCTTGATGATGAGTCAATTTCCTCGTTTGCCGCCAAGGCCAGGGACTCGGCGAATCAAGCAGTATTGAAAATCGTCGCACTGCTGAAAACGAGCCCTTCAGCCGCGATTCTCTAGGCCTTTCAATCGCGTCGGTGAGGATCCTCAGCGCAAGCGGTGGGAACTGCATGACTCGAGCGAATCTGCTCCAGCAGTCGGAGCCGGGATACACCAGGAAAGTTAAGGCTCACCTAGGTTCCCATCTGGTCAGCCGAGCGATCTTGCTCATGCAGGCCATCAGGGCCGCGCTTACTTCCCCGCCCCCCGCTTCCACTTTGCGGCGATCGTCCCTTTCTCCCACTCGGCGTACGCCGCGCGAAGCTCTTTGAGTTTTTCAGCGTTCTCGACGGCGAGGTTTTCCCGTTCGCCGATGTCTTCCTTCAGGTTGAACAGCGCGTCCGGCTCGCCCTTCTCCATCACGAGCTTCCAGTCTCCGACGCGCGCGGCGGCCTGCGCGCCCATCCGCCAGAAGAGCGCCTCGTGGGGGCGGCCCTCGGCCTTTCCCTCGAGGAAGGGGAGCAGGCTTGCGCCGTCCAGGTTGGGATCCTCGGGTAGCTTCACGCCCGCCGCGGCGAGCGCGGTGGCGTGGATGTCCATCGTGCTCACGGGCTCGTCGTAGACCTTGCCCGCGGGCAACCGTCCTTTCCAGCGCGCCAGGTACGGCACGCGGATGCCGCCTTCGTAGACCATCCCTTTCTGTCCGGAGAGGGGAGTGTTCGACGACGTTGTCTGAAGCGTCGGCCCGCCGTTGTCGCTCATGAAAAAGACGAGCGTGCGCTCTTCGACTTTGTGCTCGCGCAGCGCGGCGAGGATGACGCCGACGGCGTCGTCGAGCGAGGTGAGCATCGAGGCGAATTTGCGCCGGTCGGCGTTCTTGATTCCCGCGACGCGCTCGGCGCAGGCGGGGTCGGGCTGCATCGGGGCGTGGACGGCGTTGAAGGTCATGTAAAGGAAGAAGGGCTCCCCGGCGCGCTTCTTGATGAACGCGGCGGCCTCGCGTGAGAACGCGCGCGTCAGGTACTCCTTCTCGGTCACGGGCTCTTCGCCGCGTCGCAGCGGGTCGGCGTTCTGCGGTTTTTCCGGGTCGTAGTCATGCGCGCCTGCGAGGAAGCCGAAGAATTCCTGGAATCCGCGGTCGAGCGGGCGCGTGCCCTTCGAGTACCCCAGGTGCCACTTCCCGACCATCCCCGTCGAGTAGCCCGCGTCGCGCAGGCGTTCGGCGAGGGTGGGCACGCCCTCCGGCAGGCCGAAGACCGGCGAGGAGTTTCCAGGCGGGCCCGGGTTGTGCTCGAACCCGTATCGCTGCTGGTACCGGCCGAGCATGAGCGCCGCGCGCGTCGGCGCGCAGACAGCGCAGGTCGCGTAGCCCGCGGTGAATCGCACGCCGTCCCGGGCGATCGAGTCGATGTTCGGCGTCGCGATGTCCGGGCAGCCCTGGCAGCCGAGTTCGGCGTAGCCGAGATCGTCGGCGACGATGACGACGATGTTGGTCTTCTGCGGCGGGTCGGATTGCGCGAAGGCCGGGACGACAGCGGCGAGCAGCAGGAACAGCGTCGAACGCAACACGGCGGCCTCCGGGGCAAATTGGGATCGGTATTGGAACACCCCGGAGGGTCCGAAGTTTCGGGCGTGGATTCCGGAACGGCGACGCCGAATTCGGCGGAATTTCGCAACAGACGCGGGACAAACCTGATTGCGCGTTTACGCAAGCCGCGCGCGTGATAGGCTCGCAAGTCGATGGAAGAAAATCCGAAACTGGAGTCGAACTCTCCCCAATTCGTACCGCGGAATCAGTCCGCCTCCGGCCCACCGCGTCGTCCAAAGCGATGGAAGCGAGTGGTTTCGGGCCTGGTCGCGGTCTTCGTCGCTTTCCTGACCGGAAACACTGTGTACTCCGCGGTTCGCTGGAACAGGTTTTGTCGCGATCTGGACCGGGACATCTGCTGGTTCGACACCTACGGCCCGTGGCCGGGCCAAGGTTCGGCCGACGAAGGCGAAGAGCACGCCTGGGATTTCTACCGCACGGCATGCAGGGAAATCGAAGCAATGCCGGAGCGGGAGACGAAGCTCCTGGAACACGTGTACCAGGAAAGAGAAACGAAGGTGGATCTCGAGGCTGTTTCAGGCCTCGTCGAATCACGCTGGAAAATCACGGAGCTTCTCCAGCGCGGTGCCCAGTGTTACAGCTCAACCTATCGAAGTAACCCTTCGCGAGGCCGGAGCGACGAAAACCATCCTTGGTTGAGAAACATGCGAACCGGGCTACGGCTTCTCTTCGCCGCTGCGCTGCTGAGCCAAGAAAAGGGGGACACCCAGTCCTGCCTCGATTTGATTCGAGTACAAGTGCAGATTGGCAGGGATCTCGCGTCAGTGGGTTACTACCAGGATTCGCTCGCCGGGGCGGATGCGATCAGTAGCGCCATCGAAACCGGAAAGCGATTGGTCCAGGCTTCCGACCTTTCCGCGGAAGCCGCGAGGGATCTCGACAGTCTCCTGAACCGGGCCGACTTCTACTTCCCCTACTACTTCTGCGACTTCGAAGGGTCCAGGCTGGCGTACTTTTCCGACCTGCGGCGAGCTGCGGAGTCGAATTGGTACTCGGCATTGCCCGTCAATCCGTTGCATTGGCGGCACGGCGGATGCGCGCGGCTCGCAATCGCAAGAGCGGCCGCACTCTCCGTGGATGTTGTAAGGAATGTGCGGTTCCCTGATCCGCCTCCCACTTTGATCCCGGAATGGAAAGATGGCGTCATGGCGGCGCTTCGAGCGCGGCTGGACGCAATGCCGGCAGACCGTCGTTGGAGAGAACTCGAATTGCGCGCTGAGTCCGACCCGATCGCGGCGCCTATTTCCAGAGGGCCACTTGAGACCCGACTCGGATTCATGAGAATTGAAGCGAGGTTGGCGCTGGTGCAGTCGGCCGCAAAGCTCCGTTGGGGTTGGAACCGTGGGTGGGACCGACACTGGCCGCACGATCCGTTTACCGGCGACTGGGTCGATCACGAGCAGGCCGCTGGACGAGGAATCGTATTCTCGACATGGGAAGACGGCCTGTGGTCTGCATCACCTTCGGACCGCTCATGGAATCCGAAGCCTCAAGGCGGCGATCTGGCGCTTGAGTTCCCGCTGGAAACGGAAGAATAGTTCGAGGCCCGGTTTGTGGATTCACCCCGTCGTCCGAGTCATCGAGCATCGCCCGTTCGCTCTCCAGCGCTTCATCCTGACTCCGGTGCAAGTCCTTTAATCTCGCCCGAACCTCACGCGCGTTTTCATCCGTCAGCCGTTCCATCTCGCGAAGAAGGTCGTGGCCCTGAAGGACCCGAGGTCGTTCCCGGCGCTGGGGCGCGGCATGGACGGGCGCAGCCTCAAGGTGCGCGAGTACATCGTTCAGGAAGCGCATGGAATCGATGAGAAACTCGGCCAGGAGATGCTGGCGGGCTGGCTGAAGCGCAACCCGCAGGCGCCGCTTGCCCCCTATGCGTGGAGATTCGTCGCGGCGAAAGCGGATGCCTCGCTCATTCCGCTTCTGAAGGACGGCATCGAGACCTGCGGGGCCGAGTTCCGCATTGCGGCGCTGGGTCGCATCCGGGAGCGGTCGAACATCCCCTACCTGATCGACCTGCTGACCCGGAACTCCGCGAGCGCCGGCGCCGACTCGAAGGAAAGAGAGAAAATCCGCGACGAATGCCATTTTGCGCTCAAGGCGCTCACGGGACAGGCGATCGAAGACGCCCCCGCCTGGAAGGCGTGGTGGAAAGCGAACGAGAAGTCGTTCAAGTTCGCGGACTAGGCGGCGATTCCCGCTCGCCGTCCAGCTCTGTCGCAGTGATCTGCGGTCATGCGGTGTCTGACCCGGATTTCGCAAGGCCGTCGCCGTCTATTTCCTCTCGACGGCCTCCAGCTCAATTTGCGTTTCCTCGACTTCGTGGGTGACCCGGTCGTCGATCCACAGGACAAGCGAAGCAAGGCGGTCGGGGTCCGAAGTTGGAAGTGTCACGGTGAGCTGAATCGCATGTCCGGCGGTGTCGGGCTCTCCTGAGATCACGCGCACGCCCGACTCAATGTTCTGCTTCTCTTCCTGCACGCGGGCGCGGATGGTCACCCGCGCATGGACCCGCTCTTTGCCATCCACGCTCCCGGCGCGCAGCCCGTCGATCTTCGCGTTGATCGTCACGACGACTTTGCCGTTCCTGACCGCGAGCCGCGCCTTGACGTCGCGAGCCCTCGGCCCGACATCGCTCACGACGCTACCCTTCGACGCCAGGGCGGCCTTGAAGTTCTCCTCATTCAGAGTCACAACCCTGCCCTGAAAGGTCAGGACGTTTCGCAGTCCGTCGTCGTGCGCGACGGGATCGTACGCAACGATCGTATTCGCCGGAGCGTCGTCGCCGTTTGGCGGGACGTAGATGAAGGGGTGCTTCTCACCCTCCTTAGCCGCAGGACAGTTCAACAGGGACTCTTCCTCGATAAAGTTCGGTCGCTTCAATTCGTCGATGGTCTTTGGATACCGTTTGAATTTGCCTTCGAAAAGCGCGAGGTAAATGCTGATCTTTTTCAGCGCGTTCTTGCAGTTCGTTTTCGCCCGGTCCGGTTTAGCCCCCTTGATGCGCGAAACGAGTTCGGCGTCCCTCGTCCTGGCCAGGCGTTCGCACCCTTCCTGCTGCTTTTCGCGGTTGTCGCCGAAAAGGGACCGTGCCAGCGGCTCCGCGTCCTCGAACAAACGCATGGCGTCCTTCTGAAGCAGCTCTCGCTTGAATTGGTCCGGCTCCTCCGCCGCTTCTTCACCCTTTCGAAACATCTCGACGATCCTGTCTCCCAACCGGTTCTCCCGGTCCGCGCGCGCCTCCCTCACGAGCCGCGTCGTTCGCCCGTCCTCCTGAGTGAGAGTCAAGTCGTCCTTCTTGATGGCAAAAGTGAATGTGTCCTTCGATTTCTCGCCTTCGAATTGAATCGAGATCTTGTTGCCGTCAATTTCCCAGGTTCCCTTCCGCTCCTCCGTGTCCGTCGGCCGGAACTCCGTCAGGGTTCCGTCCGCCGAGAGCGACAACCGCCGTTCGGCGATCATGCCCCACCAGTCTCCGGCAAGGTCCTCGCGCGGGTCGGCGCGAGCAGGAAGTACCGCGCACGCCAGCAACGCCAGGAGAGCGAGTTTTCTCATAGCCCTGTCTCGCCACTCCTCTGACGAACTTCAGAACCGCCCTCAGCGCAGCCGGCGGGGCGGTTTGCGCCCTGGACTTGCCGGGATCTCCCCCCGAGGGTCGATCCGGGCAGGTCGGCGGGCAATGCGCGGTCGAAGCGATTCAAGAACGGCCACTCTGGGCCTGTTGACGGGCTCACGTCAAGCGCGAACAGGTTCGGAGGCGAGAAGGTCGCTATACCATATCCTTCCGTTCTCGCGCGCTGGACCTCGCGACGATTTCGCGAATCCTCACGTACAGATCCTGCACATTCGGATCAGCCAGAGCTGCGCGGGTCAGCATCAGCATTCCGACCGGCCCGACGTGCCAGTCCGTTGGTATCGATTCGACCTTCTCCATGGTCTCCCGGACCCCCGGCGGCATCAGGTTCCAGTAGGCCGACTCCCATTGTCGCGCGACGTGTTCATCCTGCTTCAAGGCCTGATACCAGGCTGCTGTTCCGAGTCGACCGACTGTCTGAGTCCAGTCGTCCGTGTCGCCGCTCATCACGCGTTCGCTCCCCGGCTCTTCATTTTGACTCCGGTGCAGGTCCTTCAATCTCGCCCGAACCTCGTGCGCGTTTTCATCCGTCAGCCGTTCCAGCTCGTCCTGGATGGCCGACTCAATCGAACCCTTCGGGTGATCGGGCTTCGGTGCGGGCCCGCGCAGTCGTTCCTCGCGAAGGCGGGCGCGACGATTGCGTTCCGTGGCAATCAGTTGCCTGGCCATCTCACGAGAGAATTGCCGGAGGGTGCCCGGGTCCAGATTCGGTATCGGCAGATGGGAGAGCGGGTCGCAATAATCATCGCTCATCGCGTCAACGTCACCCCGACCGGCACCGTAGCCCGCTTCAGGAACAGCAGCGCGAAGCACGTGTCCATAACGTCGCACGGCTCGATCTCGTCGTGGTTGTTCCACGAGCCGTTGGCGGCCTGCGCGGCGACGAGGAGCTTTGCGCCGTCGACGTACCAGGGGTGGTCGCCGATTTTTTCGAAGTTGCCGAGGGTGCCGAGGCGCTCGACGCCGTAGAGGTAGTAGTAGTGGCTGCGCCAGCCTTCGGGGTTGCTGGCGACGGTGTAGTGGAGGTCGATCCAGGCGAGGCCGTCGTAGATGCCGCGGTCGACGGCGGCGACCTGGTTCTTGCCCCACGTCTTTGATTTGGCGAGGGCGCCCTTGCAGAGGACGAGCGAGCCGATGCCGCAGGCGGTCATGCTGCCGATGGCCTTCTCCTCTTTCTTGTCGGCGCTGCGGCGGAGGTACGGCCAGCCGCGCGCGCGGTCGCCGTCGCGCACCGAGTAGGTCCCGCCGACGGCACCGGCCGCCTTGCCCTTCACCGCCGGGCCGTTCTTTTCCTGCGCCTCCAGGAACCACCCCGCCGCCTGCTTCCAGACGTCGTCGCCCGCCTCCACGCCAAGCCGGCCGGCGCTCGAGAGGCCGAGAAGTACGACCTGTGAAGCGCTCGGGTCTTCCTCGATCCCGCCCGGCGAATCCCAGACCGGCGAGCCGTAGCGCCACGCGCCCTTGCGCGACTGCGTGTCCTTCAGCCACTTCACGATCCGCGTGATCACCGCAAGATCCTTCGCGTCGGGTTTCAGCGCCGGTCGCACGTCCTTCGCCGGGTCCTTCCCGTCCGCCTTCATCTGCTTGTCGCCGCGCGCGGTGTAGAGCGCCTCGTACATCATGAGCAGGATCCCCGCGTGGTACGTCTGCCCCATGATCGACGGATCCGGCCGGCCCTTCTTCGTTTCGCCGTACTCCTTCGGCAGCACCTTGTCGAGCCAGGCGAGACCGCCCTTGATGCAGTCTTCTTCCGGGTCAACGCCGCACTTGAGAAGCGTCAGCAGCGACAGCGCCGTCGTCGCGAGGTACATCTTGCCCGACGCCATCGCGTTCCCACCTCCGTACATCGGGTTCGTGCCGTCGGGCCAGCTTCCCTTGTTTTCGCCGTCCTTGAGCGGCAGGCCCTTGAGGTACTCCACGCCTTTGTCGATCGCGGTGTTGATCTGTTTCTGGAGGGCTTCGTCGGCCTGGGCGGAGGCGGGGCGGGGGAGGAGGGCGAGGGCCAGGGCGAGAACAGCGGCGGCGCGGGGCATCGGGAACTCCGGAAGAGAGATCGACAGCCATCTTATCCAGAAAGCAGTGCAGTTTGCCGCGGACGTCCGGGTGACGCCGGCCGGGAGCGGTTTGTGGGTGAATTTGAACCACTTTATGGTTGTTTTTCACCCACTCGGTGGGTTAAATATACCCATGCACGGACGTCACATCACTTCGCAGATCCTCGCCGCCCTCGCGGATACCCCCGCCGTGTTCCTCCAGGGGCCCCGTCAGTCCGGCAAGTCCACCCTCGTCCAGAGCCTTCGCGGCCAGGGATTCGACGCGGCTTACATCACGCTCGACGACGCCGCCGATCTCGCTTCTGCGACCAGGGACGGCGACGCATTCGTCGACGGTCTTCCAGAACGCGTCATCCTCGATGAAGTGCAGCGGGCGCCGGACCTCTTCCGGTCGCTGAAGCGCAGCATCGACCGGCGCCGGTCGCCGGGAAGGTTCCTGCTCACGGGATCGGCGAACGCGCTCCTGCTTCCAAAGGTGTCTGAGTCGCTGGCGGGGCGCATGGAGATCCTGAACCTCTACCCGCTGTCACAGGGGGAACTCCACGGCACGGAAGAGGGGTTTGTCGACGCCTGCTTCTCGGGAGATTTCACGGTTGGCCGGATCCCCGGTTCAGGCTGGCCATCGCTCGTCGAGCGCATCGTCCGGGGCGGATTTCCAGACGCTGTGTCCCGGTCTGACGCCTCGCGGCGGCGGGCCTGGTTCAATTCGTACGTGACGTCCATCCTCGAGCGCGACGTCCGGGATATCGCCAACATCCATGCCCTGCGCGAACTGCCGCGGCTCTTCAAGCTCATCGCCGCGCGCAGCGCCTGCGTCCTGAACGTCTCCGACCTCGCGCGCGATGCAGGACTCCCCTTGACCAGCCTCCAGCGATACATGGCCCTGTTGAATGCCATTTTCTTCGCGACGACGATCCCGGCCTGGAGCGGAAATCTCACTTCGCGCCTCACGAAGGCTCCCAAAGTCCTGCTGTTCGATTCAGGCCTCCTCTGCAACCTGTTGAACCTCGACGCGGACCGACTCCGGAACGACGAACTGATGTCCGGCGCCGTGCTCGAAACCTTCGTAGCCACCGAACTCCTCAAGCAGATCTCGTGGAGCCGCGCGCGCTCCTCGATTTTCCACTTCCGCACCCCGAAGCAGCACGAAGTCGACCTCGTTCTCGAGGACGCGCGCGGCCGCGTCGTCGGCATCGAGGTCAAGAAGACGGCTTCGCCAAGATCCGACGACTTCCGCGGACTCCGCCAGCTTGCCGAAGCGGCGGGCAAGAAGTTCGTGCGCGGCATCGTGCTTTACGCTGGCGAAACGATCCTCCCCTTTGGGCCGAATCTGTACGCGGTTCCGGTGAGCGCACTGTGGGAAACGAAGAGGGCCGGCAACGGGCGCTGACGGAATATCATCGAGAAATGTTCTGGATCCCCGCCGGCGCTACGCTGGACGGCCTTGACCCACGCCTCTTTGACGCGCTTGACAGCGAAATCAAGGCGCGAAGGATGTTCGGCACGGTCCGGCCCCTGCGTTCAAATTCGGTTGTCGAAGCCTCGGCGAACCGCGCCCGGGGACGGATCCTGGCATGGTTCTGGCAGCGGTACCCAGGGCATTCGCGAAATGTGCTGAGGTCCCTGCGAACTTTCTTCGGCCACCTCGTTCGAACTGACCTGGTGAAGGCCCGTCGGTGGCTCGAGGCGCGCCCGTACAACGCCTTCTTGTGGGACTTGCTGGAAGCCGAGGAGTCTGCACGGCGAAAACTCCCTGGCGAGAAAGGCAGCGGAACGACGAGCGATCAGGCGTCATTTCTTCGGAAGGGCGGAACCAGGTTCGCGGGGGTTCCCGAAGCGCTCATGGTTCAGGCCATCATCCGATGGGCGCGGTACGTTCTGGACCGGCCTGCTCCAGCAGCGTAGTCCGTTCAGGCCTGGACACAGGTCGCGCTCAGCCGACGATCGGCAAGCGTCGCACGCATGGCAAAGGGGAATCGATCCGTGTCGACAGCGGCCGCGATGTCTTCGAGCGGCCGGTCCGTATCCCCCGCAGCGTGATTCGCTGCGGCTCGGCTCGAGCGGACTTCGCGAACGGCCTGCTCAAAGTCCGGAGGCGTCCCCGTCAGCAATGCTTCCAGGAGTGCAGCGCAAGCCCGATCTTCCTCGCCCTCATCGGGCGCGCCGGAGACGACGAGAGTCACCGGGTTGAGGCCTTTCAATGCGCGCGCCGTCGCGGAAACGACCACCAGCGAGGCAAGCCAGAGCGACTCCGCGCGGGGCGCAGCGAGAACCGCGCAGCGCGTGCCGGCTCCCGTGCGCTGGACGACGCGCGGCGGGACGCGTTTCCCGATGAGCTGCGACGGCGAGTTGTTGTGGTCGAACCCCGGGATGAGCCGGCCGCCGACTTCGCCCATCCGCCAGCCCGGGCGCGCGAGCGCTTCCTCGGGCGTCGCGACGAGCTCGATCGTCTCGGCGCCGGCTGCGAAGGCGTAGGCCGCCGTGGTGAACGCGCGCAGGACGTCGATGATGACGACGTGGCCGAAAGCGCCGGCTGCTCCTTCGAGGCCTTCGACGATTTTCACTTGGGGGAATGCGGAGGGCATGATCACCGTTCGGGGACGGGGGGAAACGATCGTGAGAGGATACGCGCCATGAGAATACTCGCCGTCGTTGCGCTTCTGTCGCTCCCGGCGTTCGCGCAGACGCCGAAAGCCAAGTCGGTGGTGAAACAGGGCGAGTGGGACGTCGTGACGCTCGAATCGGGGACGGTCGCGAAGGTCCTCGTGCCCGCGGGCGGCGCGAAGGCCAAGGGGCTCGTGATGGCGTTCCACGGGAACTACACCGAGCCCGACGACATCCTGCGCTTCGGCGCGCCGCTGGCGGCGCATCGCGACAACATCTGGTGCGCGCTTCAGGGCACGGGGACGGAAGACGGGATGCGGGTCTGGAACCTTGAAGCGGATGTGCCGAAGGTCCCGGCGCTTCTCGATTACGTTCTGGCGAGTTACCCGGTCGACAAGACGCGCGTGCTGGCGTTCGGGTTCTCGATGGGCGGCGCCGCGGCGTGCCGCTCGTATGGCAACTCGCGGGCGCGCTTTGCCGGACTCGTCACTTGTGCCGCGACGGAAGCCCCCGGCGAACGCGGCGACGCCTGCAAGGGCGGGCGCGGAGTCTTCATCATCGGGACGCGCGACGGGAACTACGCGGCGCTTCCGCAATGGCGCAAGGCGATCGCAAAGTGCGGCGACGGGTTCGCGACCTGGGTCATGACCGACCTCGACCACGAGCTCCCTGACGCGGTCTACGCGAACGATGCGTTCGATCACTGCCTCAACAGCGCTTCGAAGGGAAGCGAGAAGATCCTGCCGAAAAGGCCCGACCACGCGCTCGCCCCCGCAGCGGCTGCCGCAAAACCGGAGTTCTTCCATGTCTTCTTCGCGATCAAGCCCGCTTCCGGCCCGGCGCGCACGAAGCTCGAGGTGAAGTCGATGGCCGACAAGTTGCTGCTGCAGGTGAAGAAGGGTGAAGCGACGATGGCGGAAGCGGCGGCGGTGGGGGACGACGAGGCGGACGAGGCGGTGGGCGGGGCGGCGGACGCCGCGCGGCTGGAGAAGATCGGCCAGAAGGTGGCGGCGGCGGCGAAGGGGCTGAAGGTGGGGATGGGGGTGGTCGTGGAGACGGAGGACGGTTGCCACGTGGTGTGGCGAGCGAAGAAGGAATAAGCCGCGGAGCGGCCCTCGCTCAGCCCTTTAGAACGCGGTCGAAGAACGCTTTCGGCGCCGAGAGCGACACCGGTTCCCATTCCGCCGTCCCATGGGTGCCTTCGGGGATGACGACGAGCGTGCTGTCCACACCCGCGGCGAGCAGTTTCTCGTGCAGTCTCCGGCTCTGTGAGACGGGAACGACGTCGTCCTTGGCGCCGTGCATGATGAGAAAGGGCGGCGCGCCGGGTCCGACCCAGTTGAGGGGGCTGGCCTTGTGGGCCGCGGGAAAGTACTCCTTCAAGTCGCCGCCGAGCAATCTCCCTTCGAACGAATTCGCGCTCCGGTGCTCGAACCGCGAAACGACGCCGCCCTCGAATTCACCCGCCGTGAGCAGGTCGGTCGGGCCGAAGAAGTCGACCACGGCCTGCACGTACGTGTGAGGCTCTTCGTACTCGTCGCCGTCGTAGCCCCTGTCGGGCCTGAGCGCGGAGAGCGCGGCCAGGTGGGCTCCTGCCGAAGCTCCCCAGAGTCCGACGCGCAGGGGGTCAACGCCCAGCTCCGTCGCGTGCGCGCGAATCCAGCGGATAACGCACTGGACGTCCAGCAGCTGGGCCGGGAAGGGCGCGACTCCCGACAGCCGATATTCGGCGGCGACGCAGACGTAGCCGGCAGCGGCGAGATGGAACACGCGTTCGAACATGCGCCGGCGATTCCCCTCCGCCCAGCCGCCGCCGTGCAGCCAGATCACCACCGGCGAAGGGGCCGCCGGCCGGACACGCAGGCGGACGATTTCGGCGTGCAGGGTCTGCGTGCCGCCGCGCCCGATCGGGACGTCCGGCACGTGCTCGACGCCGTCGGGGAGCGGCAGCAGGTAATCTCCTGGGGGCCCGAGGCGCATGTTCAGCTTCCGATGAGCCTGGTTGCGCCTTCGAAATCCGCCGCAACGCTTCCAATCCTCGCGTCGCGCTTGATCCACTTCATGAGCTTCGCCAGCACGTCCCCCGGCCCGACGTCCACGAACGCGTCGTAGCCTTCGTTGATGAGCCGCTCGGCGGATTCGCGCCAGCGCACGCGACGCTCGAGCGCTCCCGCGACGTGCTGGCGCAACATTTCCTGGCAGGTCCACCACTCGACGTCGACGTGGTTGAGGAAGGGGATCACGGGGGGCTTGATTTCGATGTCGAAGAGGAATTCGAACAGTTTTCTCGCGGCGTTCTCGAGCATGGGCGTATGGACAGCACCGCGCAGCGGGACGCGCACGACGTCGTAGGCGCCGGCGGCGCGCGCGGCGGCCTCGAATCGATCCACGGCATCGGGAAGGCCGCCGACAGCCTGCTGAAGCTCGGAGTTGTCGTTGGCGACGAACGCGCCCGCGGCGCCGGCGAGTTCCTCGACCTTGAAGCGGCTGATGCCGACGCTGACGGCGACGGAGCCGGGGGGCGAAGCGTCGATGAGGCGCGCGGCCTCGCCGCAGACGCGGGCGCCGTCCTCGAAGCTCCACGAACCGCAGCAGGTCATCGCGGCGTAGATGCCCATCGAGTGCTCGGCGATCGCGGCGGGCTCGGCGCCGAGGGCGCGGTAGCCGGCGACGGAAGCGCCGTACGTCTCGACCTGGAGTCGGCCGTTCTCGGAGAGCGGGCCGGCAGCGGCCAGCGCGGCGGCAACCTCCGGAGCGGTGGCGCGCACGCCGCTCACCCCGGGAAACATGGCGACCCAGCGGCTCATCGGGCGGCCTCGCGGAAGGCGGGGTTTTCGATTTCGGGAAGCGGCCCGCGGGCCTCGCGCGCGGCGAGGGCGGCGAGCGCCGTGCCGAACGGAAACTCGCCGAAGAGCCGCTCGAGGCGCGCTTCGAGGTCCACGCGAGCGACATTGCAGACGAGCCGCGTGGCGAACGGCATGCGGCCGGCGAGGCGGCGCTGCGCGAGTTCCCACGGGTGCACCCAGAACATCGCGGGCTCTCCGGTCGCGTTCAGTCCCGCGACGCGCTTCGCAATGACGCGGTGCGTCAAATTGCGGAGGCCGAGCGAGCCGCCGCAGGGAAGCCAGCCGACGAGTGTGCGCACGGCGGTGGGCGGAAGCTCCGCTACGCCGCGCACCCGGTGGACGTCGTGGCGCATGCCGCGGGCGCCGAGCATCGGCACCGGGTTGAGCGAGGAATCGTAGGCGTAGCCTCGTTGACGCAGTGCGTCAAAATACCAGGTCCCCGCGCGGCCGGCGGACCACTTCGGCGAACGGTACCCGCGCGGTTTCTGCCCGGACGCCGCTTCCAGGATCTCCTCCGACTTTGCCAGGTCCGCGGCAAATCCCTCCGGTCCCAGCGCATCAACGTCGTCATGGCCGTAGCCGTGCGAAGCGATCTCGTGCCCGGCGTCCGCGATCGCGCGCAGCTCGGCGGGCATCAGCTCCGCCACGGCCCCGAGCGTGAACCAGGTCGCCTTCACGCGGCGGCGCCCGCAGAGCGCAAGAAGCCGGTCGATCCCCTCGCGAATCCCGTCCTTCTGCTTCGCCAGCGGCACCGGGTCGGGGTCGGGCCGGAGAGACTGGTACCAGCCCTCGAGGTCGATGGTGAAGGCGTTGAGCGGAGTAGCCTTCATGGAATTCAGGATTTCCGGAGGACAGCTTGAAACCCGGCCTGTTCAAAATCTTTGTCTCCCGTCAGGGCCATTCGAATGCCTCGCAAGGTCATGACATGAAATGAAATGCAGTCCACGAGCGACCAGTCCTTGTCGGGACGCCTCGAAAAGAGCTCAACCCCTGCGTCAAACAACTGCTGGGTCGGCGGCAACAGAACGACGCGGCTGTTTGACTTGAGAAATGCGAGAAGCTGAAGAAACTTCGGCCTGTTCGCAGGCGAAGAAAGTCCACCCGCGACTTCGCTGAGCACCCAGGAATGAGTTACGTGCGTTCCCTGGACGTCTTTGAGCGCCGCCAAGGCCCGGGCATGCGCCGTGTCCTCGGGATTCGCCAGCGCGAGGTAGAAATAGGAATCCGCGAAAACCTCGATCATTCGGACTTCGGAAGCCCGTAGAGATAATGATCATGATTTTCCGCGAGGTCCGCGGGCAATCCGAGGGCCTGTCCCGCCCAATTCCGCAGAAGCACGGCAAGGTCCGCCGAATCGGAACTGCCTGATCCCTCCGGAAGCACGGTGATTTCGACAGCCGAGCCTTCGGGAAGCGGCTGCCCGTTCTGGGGGACGGCGACTCCATTGATGATGGTGCCTCGCACCGTCATGGTCGGTCTCCTGAGTCGAACCGATCGCATTCTATCGCATTCGGGGCATGAGCGTTCACCCCCTCAGCTGCACCCCGAACTGCGCGAACGCCTTCAGTTGCGCGAGAAAATGCGTCCAGCCGATGGCGTGATGGAGAGAACTGTCCACGCCCGACGGGTCGCGCTTCCAGCCCGACTCCGCGATGCTGAAGAGCGTCATGTTGCCCTTGGCCTTCAACCCGAACGTCACGCGCGTCGCGTATTTCTGGCGGTAGGCGATCCAGCGGAAGACGGTCTTCTTTTCCCACGCCGCGGACAGCACTTCCACGTCCTCGCTGATGTCCCCCCACGAGAGCCGCACGCGGCCGGGGGCGTCGAGGTTGCCGGAGGTGGCGGTCGTGAAGTACTGGTCGAGCCAGGCGCCTTTGGTCGCGAGCTGCCAGACCTTGGGAAGCGGCGCGGTGATCCAGATTTCGGTCGAGAAGCCGACCGGGCCGCGGACTTCTTTCATCGGAGGCGGGGATTTCGCGGCCATGGGGCGAGGGTAGCGAGGGGCCTCCGGAATGGGAAGGACTGGGGTTGCGGGTTTGGAGTTCCGGAAGTTGAGATCCGGGTTCCGGGTTCCGTGTTCCGAGTGGGGTTTTGAGTTTCGAGTTGCGAGATGTTGATGGAGTCGCCGGTTGAGAGTTGGTTCGCTCAACCCGCAACTGAACCCCGGACCCGGGACTCACGGAACAACGCGAAACTCGCAACCCCGAACCCCACCCGGAACTCGGAACCCGGATCTCAACTTCCGGAACTCGCAACTCCAAACCCCCGTCCGAATGGACACAACCCCCGCTGAACGCTAACCTCTCGCTCCTCATGGGTCTCCGCATCGGCATCCTGACCGAAAAGTACGCCCCGGACGCGGGCGGCCTCGCCGTTTCGTCCGAGCGCCTCGCTTCGATGCTCGGGCGCGCGGGGCACGAGGTCTTCGTGATGACGCCGTCGCCCAAGCTGCCGGCGGGCGACGCCGCGCACGAGACGCGCGACCGCGTGACCGTCACGCGCTTCGGTGTCCACAAGAGCCAGGGCGAAACGCTCCTCGAGTGGAACGACCTCGCCGTCGCGACGAGGAAAAAACAGGGGCTCGACATCTTCCACGCCTTGTCCGCTTCGTGGAGCTCCTGGGCCGCCGTCCACGCCGCACGCTGGTGCGGCATCCCCGCGGTCGTCTCGACCCGCGGCGCCGACCTCGACAGCTCGATCACCGATCCCGCCCGGACGTCGATCGTCCTCTGGGCGCTGGAGAAGGCAGAAGCCGTCACCGCGCCCTCCGTCGAGATCGGCAAGAAAGTCCACACGCTCGCGGGCGACCGCGCCGTTTACCTCCAGCCGCCCTCCGTGGACGCGGGGATCTTCCGGCGCCTGCAGGATGCGGCCGAAGTGAAAGCAAAGCTCGGCCTCGCGGGCTCGAAGGTGATCGGGTTTGCGGGAGAAGCAAAGAAGCGCAAGGGACTGGTGACGCTGCTCAAGACGCTCGGCCGCCTGCTCGAAGAAGACAAATCGTGGAAGCTCCTGCTGGCCGGAGCCCTCAAACGCGACGACGCGCATCTCGTCGCCGGCTGGCAGAAGGCGCACCCCTCGACGTCGAAGGCCGTCGGGCTAATTCCCTGGAAAACCGCCGGCGAACTCGCCCGAGTCATGAACGCCATGGACGTCCTCGCCCTCCCCGCCTGGCGCACAGCCGGGCCGGCGTCGGTGGTGGAAGCGATGGCCTGCGAGACGCCGGTGGTGGTCAGCGACGTGCCGGGGCTGCGCGGCATCGTGCGCAACAACCAGACGGGAATCGTGGTCCCGCAGCGCGACGACGTGGCGCTCGCCGACGCGATCCGCAAGATCGTCACGGACGGCGAGCACCGCCAGAAGCTGACGACGGCGGGCCGCGCGTGGGCCCTCTCCGAGGCGTCGCCCGAGAAGGAACGGGAGGCGCTCGAGCATGCTTACGGCCGAGCGATGGGGAAGGGCGACCAGGGGAAGACGGTGAGGTTTCAGGTGATTCCCGGGCAGAGGTGAAATGCAGTCGGGAGATGGGAGTTATGACGCGGTCGGGAGTCCTGATCTGATGGCCGTTTCCGCGCCTAGGGACTTTGTCCCCAGAGCGTCGCTCGAAAAAGCGCTTCTCGCGGTCCCCGCTTCTGAGCTCGCGCGCTGGGCGCACGAAATTGCTGTTCTGGCGCAGCGTTACGGGATGGAGTTTTTCCCCACGCCCGGGAAAGGGCGGCCGATCCACGTCACGGCGCGGCCCTGGCTGCGCACCCAGCCGCAGCACGATCTTCTGCAGCGGGTCTTTCTCGCGCTGGACCGCGCGACGCGCCTGCTTCCTGAACTCGCTCACTCTGACCGCGACGCCTCGTTCCTGCTCCCGCTCGACACGCGCGAGCGCCGCTGGATGCGGTCGTTCCTCGGCCCGCCGTTCCACCGGCCCCAGACGCTCCTCGGACGCGTGGATTGCGCGATCGACCTCGGCTCGCCGTCATGGCGCGACTCGCTCGTCGTCCTCGAGACCAACATGGTCGGCGTCGGCGCTTCCTACTATTCGTGGTGCGCCTCCCGCATCGTCCACGAAGTCGTCGGCCCCTGGCTCACCCGCGCCTTCCCGGGCCGCCGCTTCCGCCCCGACGACGACGTGCTCGACCTCATCTTCAACCAGGTCTGCGACCACGGCGCCGCGATCGGCGTCCGCGCGGCGTGCGTGTGCCTGCTTGAGGAGGACTGCGACTCGGGGCCGGCGGAATTCGTGCGGATGGCGGAGCTGCTGCGGAAGCGCGGTCACGACGTGATCACGGCGGACCCGGGAGAGATCCGCGTGAAGCGCGGCCGGATGTACGCCGGGGACAAGGCGGTCGATTTCCTGTATCGCGATCCGACGGCCGTGAACCTGCTCGAGCTGGGCGATGAAGGACGGGACCTGTCGGGCGTGAAGTGGGCCTTCCGCGAAAACCGCGTCGTTTCCGGGCTCGCGGGGGAATTCGACCAGAAGGGCGCGCTGGAGATCCTCACGAGTGCCCGGTGGCGGAAGCGCTTTTCGGCCGCCGACGTGGCGATCTTCCGGAAACATGTGGCCTGGACGCGCGTCGTGCGCGAAGTGAAGACCGACGGCCCCGACGGCCGTGAAGTCGACATGACGGAATTCCTGCGCCGGGCGCGGGAACGCCTCGTCCTGAAACCGAACCGCGACTACGGCGGCCACGGGATCAACTTCGGCCGCGAGATCAAACCCGCAGCCTGGGACCGCCTGATCCAGCGCGCCGTCCGCGAAGCCCCGGGCTGGGTCGCGCAGACCCTGGCCTCGCCGGTGGAGGAGATCTACCCGACCGGCAACGCGGACACGCCGTGGGAAAAGCGCGTGACGATCGGCGGATTCACCGGCACGCCGCGGGGCGTCGCCATGCTCGCGCGGCTTTCAAAGTCGCGGATCGTGAACATCACCCGGGACGGCGGTGTCGCTGGGGTCATCGCGGCCGACTGAAACCGAACCCGGCGCGCGCTCCTGCGTTCTCACAGGCATGGATGTGACACCTCTCGTGCGTTTCCGCTGCCGCTGTTGCGAGCGGCTGCTTCAAGTCTCCGAGACTCTGTGCTCGCGGGCCGTGAGGTGCCCGTCCTGCTATCTGGTAGTGCAGGCGCCGCCGCGCGGACTGGAAGAGGTGCCGCCGCTGGAAGAGTATCCAATGGTCGAGCCGATCCCCGAAGGGAACTTTTCGACGAGATAGGCGTCAATCTTCTTGGCAATACGTGCACTTCCGCGCAAATTGACATGATTTTGGGAAGTGTCCTTACAAAAGGACGCCGAAGGCGGGTGACCACTTCCACAAGTCATTGTCCTGAAACAACTTGCGAATCATGCGGCAGGGCACGCCTCTTGCAGATAGGGACTACTGTTAGGAGTGGTTCCTCACAACCCCTCTTCTAGTAAGGAGATCCGTCATGAACGCGAAATCCTACTTTGCTGGCATCCTCACCGGCGGTTTGTTCGTCCTAGCCGGGTACCTCATGGGCCATTCCAGCCCCATGGCCTTCGCTTCCCCTCCCGGAGACACGGCCAGTGGTTTCATCATGGCCACGCCGCCCACCGGCGCCAACGAGAAGCTGATCTACATCTGGGATTCCAGCGACTCGACGAAGCCGCGCCTGTCCGTCTACGCCTTCGACGGGGGCAAAGAACTGACGCTGCGCGCGCATCGCAACTGCGCGTACGACAAGCTCTTTGATGCCTACGCCATGGGCGGCAAGCCGGACGGCCCGGAGGACATGAAGCGGGAATTCGACGCGAAGAAGCCGAAGGAAGAAAAGCCGAAGTAATCCCGATTCCTCACCTGCCGCACTCAAATGCGGCAGCCCACCTCAGAAGGGCCCGGACGGTCAGCCGGGCCCTTCATTTTTTTTCCAAAAACGGTCTGGCCGCCCGGGGCGACGCGGAAACTTAAAATGACGCGCGCTCTCTCACACCTTAATCTGGAACCCGATGGCTCGCTCCCGCCTGACTTTCACTTCCGCCCGCGCGCTGATCTTCGCAGTCGGACTCCTCGCCGGCTGCGCGGGCCGGCCCGATCTTGAGGCGATCCGCCCCGCACCGCGCCCTGCGCCGGCGACGACGTCCTCGGAAGTTCGCGACTTCGTAGCGCAACTGGGAAACGAGGAAGCCGCGACTCGGGAGCGCGCGACAGCCGAGCTGTTGCGGATCGGTGCCGACCCGGTGAGGCAACGCGAGGTGGTCGAAGCACTCCGCGCGGGAGCGACCGCAGACGACGCCGAAGCCAGGGCCCGCGCCGGGGAGACGCTTCGGATCCTGAACCGTTCGGAAGCCCTGGCGCCGTGGGGCGGGCGGATGGAGACGACGTTCACGTGGGGAGGGACGAAGGTGGGGATGGCGTTCGCGTTCCGGACCTACGCGGACGGCTCAGCGGAGATGGACGCTCGTTTTGGCGACGGGAACACGGAAACGTTCAGCGCGGCGTCGTTTGCCGAACTCTCGGAGATGGTGAACGAGGAATCGGAAGCGCGGGGGCTCGAGGGAGACCATTTCCACGTCGACCCGAGTGGAATGTGGACGATCGGTCCCGTGACCGCGTCGAGTCCCGATCCCGCCGAGCACCTCGTGAAGAGCTGGGGACTGTGGGTCGACCGCCACCGGAACGGGTGGATCGTGGGCGCGCGCACCGTGGACGGTCGTGCGTCCTCGTGCGGATTGCGCCGCGGAGACGTGATTCTGCAGATCGGCGGCGCGAAAGCTGAATCGATCGGGGATCTGGAGAGCCTGCTGAACGGCGCGACCGTGGTCCGGGTCGCGCGGGCGGAAATCGTAAAGCTCCCGATTTCTGCAGGAGGCGGCAAGTGAAACGGCTCGCCACTCTCGCCGCTGCCGCCCTCTTCGCGGCCGGCTGCTCGAGCGCACCGCCGGAACCGCTTCTGGCTCCGGTGCCCGTGGCCGCGCCCGACACCGTGGCGCCCGACGTCCGCGACGCGATGCAGAATCTCGCCGTGCCCGATTCGCGGGCAGACGCCGCGGCGCGACTCCTCTCGATCGGCCGCAACCCCGGGCGCCAGGGCGAAGTCGTCACTTCCCTCCGCGCCGCCGCCACTTCCACGGACCCCGCACTTCGCTCTGAAGCGCGGCGGGTGCTGCGCGAGCTCGAGCGTCGCGATCTGCAGGGCGGCGACGCGCAGAAATTCTCCATCTCCTCGGAGAGCGAGAAGGAAAGCCACACGCTCGCGTTCGTCGTTCGCTTCTACGCCGACGGATCCGTCGAAGGCGAAATCGCCGCGGACGGCGCCTCCGCAGAGCTCTTCGCCGCGCGCACCTGGGATGAATGGCGCGCCTGCGTCGAGGCCGCTGCCCGCGCGCGTGGCTACGAAGCGGACCGTTTTTCCATCGCCGCGGACGGCCGCGTGACGTTTCTTGGCCTGTCGACGAGCGCTCTGCCGGATCCCCGCAAGCACCTCGTGCCTGGGTGGCAGCTCTGGGTCAACCGGCTCGGGGAAGAAGGATTCCATTCGCGTGAAGCGGTTTCCGGATGGGAAATCACGGCTGCGGGCTGGTCGGGGCGCGGGCGGGCCTCGGGCCTCCGCATCGGAGACGTCATCCTCGGGGCTGACGACGCCCCGACGCCGGAATCCCCGGAGGCGCTGGGCGCGGAGCTCGACAAGGCAGGCGCGGCGCGAATGGTGCGGCTGAGGGAAGTGGACCTGAAGGTGGGGCCGCGCTGAGTCGGGCGGTGCCGGCTTACCCTTCCGACATCGCGTTCAGCACGGCGAGCGTGTAGAGCGCGCCGGCCGCGAGCGCGACAAGGGCGCCGATGGCCCAGAAGACGGAGAAGAGGCGGAAGCCGTTGAGGAGGAGCATGAGGACGAAAGCGAGGGCGGAGTAGCCGGAGATGAGCGCGGCGGCGGCGGCGTTGGTGCGCTTGCCCAGGACGAGCTCGTTGACGGGGGCGAGGGCGGCGGGAAGGACGAGGAGGGCGACGATCCAGAAGAAGACGCGGAAGAGGGCGGACGTGTCGTCGACCTTGGCGCGGTAGCGGTCGAGGGCGAAGAAGCCTTTTTCCATCGTGCGCGCCGCGGAGCCGCCCGCGACCTTGTCTCCGCCCGGAGTTTTGACGAGCCCCCAGGTGAAATCGACTTCGGCCTTCTCCTCGCCCTGCCGGAACGTACGCGCGTCCGTCCAGAACGCTGCTTCCACGCCGAGCTTCTTCGCCGCGGCGAGCGCTTCTGAATCCGACTTCGGCCTCCGCGGGACATCGGCGTACTCGTTGAGCGCTTCCTCCTGGGTCTCGCGGTCGAGGACTTTCCAGTCGGCGCGTTCGTCGAAGCGCGCGCGGAGTGCTTTTTCGAGGGCGCCGGATTCCTCGCCGGCGGGCGCGAAGACCGCGATGCGCAGCGCGGCGGGCTGGTCCGGGACTTCGACGGTCGCGGCGGTTTCCTGGAGGCAGAGCGCGAGGAGGTCGGGATCGCTTGTCGCGAACATCACGATCTGCACGATGCCGCAGAGAAGAAGGAGGGCGGCGGCGCCGAGGGAAGCGAGGTGTTGGCGTTCCAAATCAGTCGCGCCCCGGGAGCTGCAGCTGGGCGACCTTCGCGAGGATGGTGAGGTTGTAGAAGATCGACACCGCGAGCGCGCCGACGAGGAGGAGCCACGAGACGATGGAGCCCGCCTCGAAGCCCATCAGGAGAAGCGCGAGGAACATGTCCATGCCGGTCATGAGAATCACGAGCCCGATCGGGATGATCGGCGGCGCCTGGGAGAGGGATTCGCGCGCGAGCAGCGTCAGGAACGGCAGGATCAGGAGCGCGACGCACCAGATCAGGATGCGCACCCACTTCGACGTGTCGAAGATCCAGACCTGGAAGTACGGCATCGAGAACAGGGATTTCTTGAGGCTCGTCTGGTAGCGCCCGATGAAGAGGCCGTCGCCGGCTTTCTGGTTCGTACCGGAGTCCTTCGTGTAGACGATGCGGATCTTCACGTCCACGTGCGACCGGCCTTCGTCGACGGCGAGCGTCTCGACGCGGCCAAAGAGCACGCACTCGGCGTCGAGTTTCGTCCCCAGCTCGACCGCCTGCTTCCACGTCAGCGGCGCGTCCTTGTCGTTCCCGACGATCTTGTCCCAGATTTCGCGCCACGTGGACGGTTCCTTCACGTCGAAGTCGCCCTTGCTCGAGATCGCTTCCTTGAAGGCGGCCGTCACCAGCCCGTCGGGATCGTTGCGGAAAGGAGCGATCGCGAGCGAGCGCCCCTTGATGCGGAAGCGCATTTCCTCGCAAGCGGAGCGGGCGGCATCGGCGGCGAGGCCCTTTTTGACCGGCTCGAGCGTGTCGGTGGCGGCGAAGCAGGGAAGGGCCGCCAGTGCTAAGAAGAGGAGCCGTTTCACGGGGGGGATGATACTGCGGCGGGCGGGGGTTGGGGTGGGGGAGTTGCGGGGTTTTGAGTTTGGGGTTCCGGAAGTGGAGTTCCGGGATCCGTGTTCCGGGTTCCGAGTGGGGTTGAGAGTCCGGCGTTCTGAGTTGTTGAGTGAGTTGCGTGTTTGGAGTTCAGTTCAGAGTCAGCCGAACCTCGGGGACACTCGCAACACGAGACTCGAAACCCCACCCGGAACCCGGAACGCGGATCCCGGAACTCCACTTCCGGAACTCCAAACCCCCAACTACGCCCTTGGCGTGGCAACTCCGCTCCCGCCGATGTACAGGAACCGGAACGCGATCTCCTTCCCCGGAAACAGCTTCTTCATCGCGGCGACGTAGATTCCCTGCTGCGTCTCGTACTTCCGGTTCTCGCCGCCGGTCTTGTAGTCGCGCACGTGCAGCTTGCCGTCCTTCTCGAACACGAGGTCGATGACGCCGATGATGCAGCGGCCGTCCTGGAGGGGCATCGAGAAGGGAACTTCGCGGCCGAGAATCTGGGAAGCGGCGATCTCGACAGCGTCCGGCGATTTGAGGAACGACTGAAGCAGTTCGCGGGCGCGCGGAAGCACGGCCGCCTGGTCGGTCGCGCGCAGATCCGCGCCGGCGCGCGTGAGGGCTCGGTCGAGGTCGTCGCCCTCGAACTTCCAGTTCTCGAGCACCGAGTGCACGACGACGCCGATCTGTTTCGCAGAGCGCGAATCCCACGCGTGGCCGTGCCGGTCGGGCGCGTCGTCCTCGCGGTGCATCATCCCCGTCGGCGAATCGATCGACGGGAGCTTCATCAGTTTCTCGTAGTCCGAGCGCACCCGGTCCCACTTCTCGCGCTCCTCCTCGGGCGGGAACGCGACCGGTGGGATGATCGTGCCGGAGGGACGCGGCGCGATGTCGGCGTCCTCTTCCGCAAAGATTCCCGCCGGGAGATTCTTGAGGAAAGGCCCCTGCTTGTCGCCCGCACGCGACAGGACGAGGGCCTCGCGCGCCCGCGTGCAGGCGACGTAAAAGAGGCGCGTGTTCTCGGCCTCGCTCCGGCGGCGGCGGCGGTCGGCGAGGAACGCCCAGCCCGGCGTGGTGGCGTCGCCGGCTTTCGCGGCGAAACCGGAAGGGTCGGAAAGGACCGGATCGTCCACGGTGGCGCCGCGCGGGACGGAGTGAAGCCCGGCGAGGATGACGACCGGCCACTCGAGCCCCTTGGCGGCGTGGATCGTGGAGACGCGCACGACCTCGTCGTCCGGCTCGCCGAGGGGCGACTCTGCCTCGCGCTCGACGTCGCGCAGCCGGCGGCCGAGGCGGTCGGCGAACGCGCCGAGCGTCAGCTCGGGCGCCGCCCAGCGCGCGGCGAGCGCCGCGACCTTGTCGAGGTTGGCCAACGCCTGCTCGCCGTGGGCCGAAGCGGCGGCGGCGGCGCGCAGGCCGGAGTCTTCGAGCACGAGGTCCACCGCTTCCGGAACCGGCAGGCGCAGCGCGAGCGATCGCAGGTCGCGCAGTTTCGCGAAGAGGTCGCCCGCTTTTCCCGGCGCGTTCCTGCGGAAGTCCGGACGGCCGGCGGCGTGCACGTCGTCGAACGTCAGCCCGCCGACGGGCGAGCGCATCACGCCCGCGAGCGCGAGCGCGTCGTCGGGGCGCACGAGCGCGACCAGGAGATTGATCGCGTCGCGCACCTCCTGCGCCTCGTAGAAGTGCTGCTCGCGCGTCACGACGTAAGGGATCTTCGCCGTCCGAAGCGCCTGCAGGTACTGCGGCAGGTACGTGGACGCGCGGAGCAGGATCGCGATGTCGCGGAAGCGGATCGGTTTCGCAACCGTCGCGTCGCCGTCCTCGACCTCGATGCGCAGCTTGCCGCGCACGTCGTTGATCCAGTTGGCGATCCCGAGGGCCTCGGCGGCGGCGAGCGCCGGCGCCTTCCCATCGGTTTTCGCGGTCCGAAGAGCGACCACGCGCCCGTTGAGCGGCTTCGGCAGCCGCGCCGCGACGAGATCCGCGGGCGCCGCCTGGATCCCGGGCTCCTCCACGAATGCCGTCCCGAAAACGCGGTTCGCGGCGTCGATCACTGCCGGCTGCGAGCGGAAATTGTCCGAGAGCTCGCGGGGCAGCGCTCCCGCCGCGACCAACTGCTCACTCACCGCGTCGTACACGCCCAGGTCGGCGCTTCGCCACGCATAGATCGACTGCTTCCCGTCGCCCACGATGAACACCGCGCCCGGCCGCGGCCGCAGCGCGCGCCAGTCCGCTTCCGGCTCGGCCGCCGGCGGCGACGAAAGCCGCAGCACGATCTCCGCCTGCCGCGCGTCCGTGTCCTGGAATTCGTCCACGAGGAAGCGGTGTTTTTCGAAACGCCGCGCGGCGTGAGGCTTGCGGCGCAGCAGGTCGCGCGCGAGGAAGAGCAGCGCGTTGAACGACAGCCGCCCTGCGTTGAGGCTCTGCTCGCGGTGGAAGGTCGCGAAGCCCGTGAGCAGCCGCACGGCCTCGACCGCTTCCGTGCGCGTCGAGGCCCACGCGCGCGCCGCGTCGTACGCGGCCTTCGCGGCCATCCACTCGTCGTCGGTCCAGCCCGTGGACTTGTAGCTGTCGCTGAACGAATCCTCGAAGCGGTCGTCCGCCGTGTCCAGGGGCCGCCAGCCGCCGGCCTTCACCCTCGCAAGAATCTCCATCGCCGCGCGGGCCTGCTGCATCACGGACGTCACGCGCTTCGTCTTTCCTTCGGCGTGCGCGACGAGCGGCTCCATCCCGGCAAGAAGCGCTTCGTGCCACGCCTTCGAGTCCTGCGGCACGGCGCCCGGATCGGTCGGGATGTCTTCCCAGTCCGCAAGCCGGAACGCGAGTTCCTGCACCTTGATCCACTGAAGCGTCGCGAGGACCGGGCGCCAGCGCGCGTGATTCGGGGCGCCGGCCGCGAACTCCTCGCGCGACCACGCGGCCCAGTCGCGATGAAGCGCTTCCTCCACGGCCGTCGTGTCCTCGATCGCGAAGGCCGCGTCCACGCCGGCTTCCTCGGGGAACATCCGCAGCAGCCGCCCCGCGAACGCGTGCATCGTCTCGATCGCCGCGCGGTCGAGCCGGTCGAGCGCGGTGTGCGCGCGCTCGGCGATGGCGTCGCGCCCCGCGGAGAGGATTGTCTCGTCGAACGCGTTCTTCGGGTCCTCGCCCATGCCCCACCGGAACGCGTCCATCAGGCGCCGCCGCAGGCGCGTCTTCATCTCGGCCGCGGCCATTTCGGTGAACGTGATCGCGACGAGCAGCTCGGGGTCCAGCTTCTCGCGCAAGAGCAGACACGCCATCCGCTCGACCAGCACCGTCGTCTTGCCCGTGCCGGCGCTCGCCCGCAGGACGACGTTCTCGTCCGTGCGCACCACCGCGTCCCGCCTCGCGCCCGCGTCGCTGGTCACGCGAACCTCCCGTCGGCGAACGCCTTCGCGCGCGGATCGTTCAGGGCGCGCGTGCGGGTCGCAAAGTGCCCCCGCCGGCAGACCGTGTGGATCTCGCACCGCGGGCAGACCTTGTCGTCGTCGACGACGACGAAGCGGCCCTGCGCGGCCATTTCCCAGGCGCGCGGCGCGAGCGAGGACAGCTCCTCCTCGCCGTTGCGCGCGAGCAGCCCGCGCCGCGCGGGCTCAAAGCGCGGTCCGAAGAAATAGAAGTGCGCCCCCGCGAACGTTGCCTTCGGCCCGAGGTGCGCGGCCACGAGCCGCGCGTACGCGGCGAGCTGCACCTGCTTCCCGCGCAGCACGTCGTCGAGCGTCTTCTCCTCGACCTTTTCGTCCTTCCCCTCGACCGGCGGCCTCTTCGACAGCTTGTACTTGAAGTCCGTCACCCGGAACTCCAGCCCGCCTTTCGTCTCCCGCGTCTCCACGCGGTCCACGCGGCCGTGCAGGCCGGGAAGCGGCTTCGGCCCGGCGAGAAGCGGCAGAGCCAATTCGGCGTGCGCGACCGTCCATCCGCCGGACTGCAGCTCCGCGCGGTCCTGCGCGACCAGCGCCGCCAGCGCCTTGAGACCCGCATCGCGCGCCGCTTCCCAGACCGCGTACCGCAGCGGCGGACGTTTCTGCGCGCGCCGCCGGAAAATCTCGCGGGCGAGCTCCACCGGGTCCGCGCCGCTCCGGTCCGCGAGCGCTTCGTGCAGCACCGAGCCGACCTCGCGCGCGGTGACGTCTTCTTCGGCCTCGCGCGGGTCGAGCACCTCCAGTTTCGTCACGTTGCGCGCCCAGTACTGGAAGGGGCAGGTCGCGAGGTTCTGAAGCGCGGTCGGCGAGAGTCCGCGCTCGGCGACTCTGTCGATGTGCGCCTGCGGCGGCGCGGAGAGCTGGTCGAACGCGTTCCAGCCGCCGCAGTCCTCGAGGGCCTTGGCTTTCAGCACCGCCGGGTCCGCGTCGACGCCGCCGGTCAGGATCGCGCGCAGCCGCTGCTCGGTCCACGTCAGCCAGCCGAGCTTCCGCTCGAACTTCCTCGTCGCCAGCCGCGGCACGCCCGCTTTGTCCTCGACGTGCACGACCCGCCGGATCTCGTCCAGGTACGCAGACGGCGCTTCCTTGCGCCCTTCGTCGTCCACCCGCCGCGACACCAGCACCGCCCGGTCGCAGCAGTCGAGCGCGAACGCAAACAGCATCCGCTCTTCCGACGTCCGCTCCATCCGCTCGCGCAGCCGGCATCCGGTCGCACCGGCGATCCTGCGGCGCGAAGCATCCGGCAGGTACGGGTCTTCGCGCGGCACCGCGGGCCAGTCGCGCTCGTTGAGGCCGAGGAGGACGGCGACGCGGAAGCGCTGGCCGCGCAGCTGCATGGCGTCGAGGAAAGCGACGCCGTCGGCGGGGATCGGGTGGACCGGGATCTTTTCCGCGGCGATCCCGCGCGCGAACGCCGCCGCGAACGAGCGCCCGTCGGGCGGCGCGCCTGCGTTCTCGAGCGCGGCCAGCGAGTGAAGGATGTCCTGGAGCGACTTCCACGCGGCCTCGTCCTTCTTCGCGTCGAGCCGGTCGCCGAGGAAGCGTTCCCATGCCGCCGCGAGCGTGGCCCAGCCGCGCTTTCCTTCCGCCCCGGGCAGCGATTGACGCAGTGCGTCAACGGCGCCCGCGAACGCATCCACCGCTTCCGCCGCGGCGACCACGTTGCCGTCCACGTCCGCCAGATCCGCCCCGCGCGCCGCCGACAGCCGCTTCCAGTCGTCCGCCGAAACGATCCCCAGCGCTCGCGCGATCTCCCCCCACCGGTCTGCCCGCGCTTCTTCTTTCACCAGCGGCGACGAGAACCACTCGAGCACGTCGAGATGATAGGCCTCGTCGAGCAGGAGCCGCGCCGCCAGCGACGCCGCCTGCGCGAGCGGCCGTTCGGCCAGCGGCTGGGAAGCGGGAGTCCACCACGGCACGCCCTCTTCGCGGAAGTAACGCGCGGCCAGGTGCAGCCGGCGGTCGAGGGTGCGCGCGACGATCGCAATGTCGCGCCAGGCGACGCCCTCGGACTCGTGCACGCGGCGCGCTTCCTTCACGGCGTACCAGACCTCGTCCGCCATCCCCCCGCACGTCACCGCGGGGATCGCCGTGCCCGACTTGATCGGCGCTTCGCCCGGGTCGAACAGCCTCTGCGTGAACGCCGTCGCGCGGAAAATCCCCGTCCTCGGCGCGCCGTCGCCTTTCAGGATCTTCGGCTTCGGCGCCCTCGTCCTCAGCGCTTCCATGGCCACTCCGCCCTCGGCCGGCGCGATGAACCCGCCCTGCCGGGCGCGCGCCGCGCCGAAGTCCTCGTTGAGCGTGCGCTCCGACAGGGCGTACGCCGGGCCTTCGCGGTACGGGATGAACACCGTCGCGTCGGTCTCGCGCGAAAGCGCGTCCAGCAGGTCCTTCTGCTCGCCGAGGAACTCGTAGAAGCCGTACACGTTCCACGCCGCGGCCTCTTTCACGAGCCGCGACTTCTCCGCTTCCACCGCCGCCACGCGCGCGACGTCCGAGCGCGTCATGTATCCGAGCTTTTTCAGGAAGTTCCCGTAGGCCTCCAGCAGCCCCGCCAGCTCCGCAAGCCGCTGCGCGTCCTCGGGAAGTTCCTCCTTAACCTCGCGCAGAAGCGGCGGCGCGATCACGGCCGCGCGGAGGTCGGCGACCGTTCTGAGAAGCGCTCCCGCCCCCGGCCGGTCCGCCAGCACGCGATACCGCTCGGACGCCCCCGGCTCGCGCAGGAACGCGCGAAAGATTTCCTCTTCCCCCACGTCCTCCACCAGCGGCGGGATGTCGATCCCGGCTTCCTCGACAATCATCCGCGCCAGCGCATGGAAATCCGGCAGGAAGACGTTCGCGAGCCCGCCCGAAGCCGCCATCGCCCGCTGCAACCGCCCGCGCACGTGCCGCGACGGCACCACGACCCACGCCGGCTCGAGCGGCGGTCGAAGGCGCAACCGCCCGACGAGTTCTTCCTCGAGGGAGCGATAGGAGCCTGTGCGGACGGAGAGCATGAAAGGGAATGTAGCGGCGCGGAAGCAGGGGAGCCGCCAAAAAACTGCGGGCCTTGCCGCGGGTAGAGAATTGATATCGTTCCCCGGATGAGGCCTATCCTTTTTTCCATTGTGTTCCTGTCGGCTGTCGGTTGCTCGGGGCGGGCAACCAAGGTTCCGCCAGCCACAGACGCAGAGGACTTCGCGATGCGCGGAAGCGACCTCGTGAAGTGCGGCCAGCCCGCACTCGGCCTGGAGCTGTTGCAGATGGCCGCCGGGATGGATCCCCGGTCGATTTCGATCCAGATGGCGCTCGGTGACGCTTACCTTGAGGTGGGGGATCTCTTCTCGGCGGAAACAGCCTTTCGCGCGGCGGCGTGCGATGCGGACTTGTTGATCATGCCTGGCGTCAGGGAGCACCGTGGGCCCGACGCCGCACGCGACGCAATTCGACGGCTCGCGATGAAGAAGCTCTACCTCGTGCTGGTGCTGAGCGGACAGTGGGGCGAGGACGGCGTCGAGGTGAACGACCCCGCGATTCACCTCGATCCGGGCTGGATCTCCGTCAGCTCCGGCGATGCGTTCGGCCGAACGATCGCGCGGCTCTCAGAGGTTCGTGAAGACCCCAACCGTTACTTCGACCCCTTGGGTGATATGCGAGAGAAGCATGATGAGGTCCGCCGGCGCCGCCAACTTGAGCCGCTCCCGGGGTCGATGGCCGCTGCCGACCGGAGTTTCTTCGCGGGAAAGTACCAGGAGGCCATCGAGCAACTCTCGCGCATCCTCGACGCCGCCGAGGCAGCGCGGATTGAGTTCGAACCCTTCCTTCTCCGCCACGTCACCGGCCACGCCCTTGGCAAACGGGGGCGGGCCTCGATGGCGCAAGGTCACTGGGACCTCGCCCGCGCGGATTTCGAAACCGCCTGCAGGTTGAGACCCCTCGACGCGACGGCCATCGTAGATCGCGGGCTGGCATCCTTTGCTCTCAACCACGACGACAACGCGCTCGCAGATTTCAACGCTTCGCTCGCCCTTGATCCTGATCACTTCACGGCGCGATTCTGCCGCGGGCGCGCGCTCTGGAAACTGAAGCGATTGGAAGAAGCCCTCCTGGATTTCTCCGCAACTCTCTCTCGGGCCGTTTCGAGCACGACGCCCTCGGCCGAGCTCATCCTCACGGATCGAGCCTTCCTGCTCCATCAGATGGGACAGCTTGCGGAGGCTGAAGCGGACTTCCGACGCGCCTTCAGAAACCGAGACACCGCTTCACTTTCCGAGGAAGCGCGGCTCAACTTCGCCTATCTCCTGTGGGACCTGACTCGATTCGAAGAGTCCTTCGGAGTCCTCAAGTTGCTTCAGGAAAGCAAGAGCACGGTGCTGCGCAAGCATGTCTGGCTTGGCATGGCACTTTGCGAACTCCGCCTCGGTCACGAGGAAGAAGCCCTCGCGTGGTGGCGAAAGGCGCTGCAGGCCGCGCCGAGCCTGCTGACCGACTTTTCCGCCCTGGAGCGGGAGGAAGGGGCCTGGCTCTCCACCGTCGAGCGGGCAGCCGTTGCGGAGCTGGCGAGGAAGGCGGCTCGATAGGTTGGTCTGCTCGATCCATCGTGGTATGATAATCTGTCATACCCATCAGGGAACGACCCGATGCCCGCGGCAAAGATCGCCATCACCCTCGACCGCACCCTCCTCGATCTCCTCGATCGCTGGGTCTCCGAGGGCAGATTTCCGAGCCGGAGCCGCGCCATCCAAGAGGCTGTCCGCGAGACGGTCGAGCGGCGCAAGCGCACACGGCTCGCGCGAGAGATAGCCAAACTGAGCCGCCGCGGAGAGAAGGCACTCGCCAATGAGCGGCTCAAGGGAGAGACAACGTGGCCCGAGTATTGAGAGGGGATCTGTGGTGGGCCGAAATCGGACAGGTTCGGGGACATGAACAGGCCGGCGACCGGCCCGTGCTTGTCATCAGCCACGAGACCTTCAACGCCGGTGGCACCGTCATCGCCCTCGCGGTCACCAGTCAGCCTCCGAAGGCGGGGTTCCCACTCGTCGCTGCACTCCCGGAGCGGACTCTTCCCAAGCCTTCGTGGGTCAAGATCGGGCAGGTTCGGACCATGGACAGCGATCGCCTGAAGCGAAAAGCAGGAAGAGTCGAAGAGGCGGCGGTGGACCAGATCGTCGATGGACTCTTTGAGCTCGTGGGTTAGGCACGGCCGACCGCGATGAACTTTCTCCGCGAACTTCCTCAGCGCCTCGGCCTCTCCAACGCCGGCATCTGGACGTTCGTGCTCATCTTCGTGGCGACGCTCGTCGTCAGCCTCGCGCTCGTGACGTTCCTGATCGTCCGGATGCCGGCCGACTATTTCGTGCGCGGGCGCAAGCCGCCGGGGCCGACGTGGAAGCACGTCCTCGTCATGATCCTGAAAAACGTAGCGGGCGTCGTTCTGGTCCTCGTCGGGATCGTCCTGTCGCTCCCGGGAATCCCGGGACAGGGCGTGCTCACGATCCTCGTGGGCCTCATGCTCACGGACATCCCGGGCGTGCGCGCGCTGGAGCGGTGGATTGTGAGGAGGGCCGCGGTCAACCGGGCGCTGAACGGAATCCGGGCGAAGTTTGGCAAGCAGCCGCTTCGGGTGGAGTGAGGGCCAGGGGCAAAAAAAAACGCGCCCTGGTTTGGGCGCGCCTTTTCATACCCCCACGGGGATTTGAACCCCGGTCCCAAGACTGAGAATCTCGTATCCTAGGCCGCTAGACGATGGGGGCTCAATCTAGAGGGGTGGTTCTCGAAAGGTTTCGCCGGATCTCCGCCCTTCGACTCGCGACACACGCGTTCGATCTTTGCGTGAGCTGGTGACGCGAGTCGAAGGGCTCCGGCCCGGCGAACCCTTTCGAGAACCACCCCTCTAGATTGAGGTACGGCAACGACAGACGGGTTTGTACCGAAAACGTGGGGGGCCTTCAATCCGTATTTTTGGCGAATAATGTGAGCCTTGGGGCGTCCCGTGCGTCTAAAGATAGGCCGAACGAAGTCCGTGCCGGCGTACCTATAATGGGGAGCCCCATGAACGCCATCCTCCGCGACCGGTTGAATGCCTGGGAAAAGCGCCTGCGCATGCAGGCTGCGGTGCGCGCGGCGGTCTTCGGGTCGTTCGGCGGGGCGGCGATTGCGGCGGGGTATGTCGGGGGCGCGAAGCTCTGGCACTGGCCGCAGCCGATGTGGATCGCGGCCGGGGCGTTTGTCGCGGTGCCGGCGATCGCGTTTGCGGTGAGGCTGATGAGCAAGATCCCTCTGGCGGATGTCGCGCGCGCGGCGGACCGCGCGACCGGAAGCGACGACCGCTTCTCGACGGCGCTGGAACTGGAGGGCACGGAGTGGGCCGCGCTGGTCGAGCGTGATGCCGCTTCGAGGCCGCTGCCGGATGAACGCAAGATGTTCGCGACGCGCTTCCCGAGGCTGTCGCGCTGGTCCCTCGTGACAGCCGCGGTGATCGCCGCGCTGCTCTTCCTCGTGCCGGAGCGGTCGCTTCCGGCCATCGCCGGGCTGCCCAGCGACCTGAAAGGGCTGGAAGCGCCGCCGGAGATGCTGGCGGCTGCGGAGGAATTGAGGCAGGCGGGGGCGGAGGACGGGGATCCGCGGCTGGCGGAGCTGGGGAAGGAACTGGAGCGGATCGACGAGGCGTGGCGCGAAGGGAAGATCGACCGGAAGGAAGCGCTGGCGCGGATCGGCGAGGTGGGCGAGAAGATCCGCGAGGAGAAGGAGAAGGCGGCGGCGCGGAAGGATGCGCTGGCGCTGATGGCGGAGAATTCCGGGTCGCACGATCTCGGGCACCGGACGTCGCAGGGGAACGGCGCGCAGGCGGCGGCGGATGCGGCGGCGAAACTGGGGCAGAATCCGGCGGACGACATGAAGCTCGCGGAAGCGCTGGAGCGGGCGGCAAAGGCGGCGGGGAAGGACAAGGAACTCGCGGAGGCGCTGAAGAAAGCGGCGGAGGCGGCGCGGCGGGGGGACAAGAAGGCGTTCGAAGAAGCGATGAAGAAAGCGCGGGAGCGCTGGAACGGGCTCTCGAAGAACGGCGCGGAGCAGGCGAAGAGGGACGCGGAGGACCGGAAGAAGAACGCGGGCAAGATGGACGAGAAGCTGCTCAAGGAGCTTGAAAAGCTGCTGAAGGCGAAGGGCTGGGACGACAAAGACGTGCAGGAAGCGCTGGACCGGCTGGCGCGGCTTTCGAGAAAGCTCGGCCAGGGCGGCGACGAGAACGCGATGGACGACGAGAAACTGAGAGAGCTCATCGAGAAGATCAAGGAGATGGATACGGAGGAGCTGAAGAAGCTCGCCGAAATGCTCAAGAACATGTCGGAAGAGGACCTGAAGAAGCTCGCCGAGGAGCTGCAGAAGAACTGTCCCGGCGGTTCCTGAAAGGGTGGAGGCGGAATGGGCCGCTGGATTCGCGGCCTCGGATCGAAAGGGGAACTGGCGCTCGGCCGGGCGGGACGCGCTTCGCGCAAGGCGCAGAACAAGCTGGCAGGTGGCAAAGGTGACGACGGCGGCGACGACGAGGAGTGGGTCGAGGACGGCGAAGGCGGCCCTGGTCCCGGCGGCGGGCACAAGAACAAGGTGATGGGAAAAGAGCGCGCGCGCAAGCCGGTCGAGTTCCACGACGAGCAGGTGGAAGTCCCCTCGGGGGCGGGCGACCCCGGCGAAGTCGTCGGCGACGGCGGGTATGCGGACGCCGAAGAGGGAACGGCCAGCGTGCCGTTCGAGAAGGTGCTGCTGAAGTATCGAGCGGACATGGAAAAAGCGATGGATGACGAGGCGTACCCTGAGGAGTACCGGCGGGCGGTCAAAGACTACTTTGACTCGCTGAAGTAGCTGCGACCGCGGATGGGGTGGCCTCCGGGGACGGACAACTTCAACTCACAACTTCAACTCACAATTTCCAAGCAAACGGAGAACTACAAGAAGCCAACTTCAAGAACAGCCATTCGACGCAGGAACTTGAAGTTGTCGTCTTGTAGTTCTCCGTTTGCTTGGAAATTGTGAGTTGAAATTGTGAGTTGAAGTTCTCTGTTTTCCCTCCGACCCAGGCCCCCCGCTGTTAGGTAAGCACCCATTTCAAATTCCGTCCGCTCCACGCGGCGTCTCCCCGGTCTGGCTGCCGCGGCGCTCTTCGCGCTCACCGCCGCAGCTCATGCCACCCCCACCGTCGACGGCGGCTTCTGCCTCCCCCCTCGCTCGACCGAACATTGGATCGAGACGTGGGCTGAGGTCGAGAACAGCGACTCTACCGAGTTCAAGGGGACGCTCGAGGTCGAACTGCCCGGCTTCCGCGCGACCGGGACCTCCGCACGCCGCGACGTCGCCATTGCGCCGGGCTCGAAGAAGCGCTTCTTCCTCGTCCTCGCCAACGGCGCCGGCGTGCGGGCGGAACTCGTGTTGCGGCTCCGGGATGCGCGCGGGCGTGAAATCGTGCAGAAGAAATCGCCGGGGACCTGGCTCGGTGGACCGGAGAAGACGCTGGTGGTTGTGTCGCGGCCGGAGCAGCCGGCGGTGCTGTTCGCTTCGCTGACGCTCGCGAAGCTGGCGGGGCGATACCAGCGGTGGGATGCCGAGGAAGCTCACCTCCCCGAGCACGTCGAGGGCTGGACGACCGCGGGGCTGGTCGTGCTCGCGGGCGTTGACCTCGGGGCGTGGTCCGAGGAGCAGCGGCGTTCGCTCTGCGCGTGGGTGGACCTCGGGGGGCAAGTCCTGCTCCTGCCGGGGTCGGACCGGAAGTGGTTCGAGTCGCCGGGCGTGAAGCAACTCGTGGACATGGGGCGCGTGACCGACGCCGAGCCCGATCTCCGCCAGCTCTACTTCGGGAACAACAATCCCGAAACCGTGATGTCCTTCGAGGCCGGCGGCGACGGGCCGCTCTTTGCACAATCCGGAAATCTCACCAACGTCTGGAGCGTCGGTCGCGGGCGCGTCGCGGCGGTCACGTTCGACACGACGCTTCCGTCGCTGGCAAAACCGGATCCGACGCGCCGGGGACTCACCGGGTTCGCGGAGGACATCCTGAACGCGCTTCCGTTTAAACCCCTCACCTGGGCCGAGTACTCCGACATTCACGGTACGTGGTACTGGCGCGGTTTCATGGTCGCGCTCGGGCAGGGCGTGGTCGGCTACCCCGCGACCGCGGGTGTTCTCCTGGGGCTCTTCGTGTACGTCCTCGGAATCGGCCCCGCGAATTTCTGGCTCCTGCGCCGCCGGCATGCGCCGGCGCTGACGGTGCTCACCGTCCCGGCGGCAGGGCTGGCGGTCACGGTACTCATCCTGGTCGGCGGATGGTTCGTGCGGGACAACCGTATCCAGGTCAACCGCGTCACCATTCTCAGGCCGGACGCGGGGGACCGCTGGCTCGCGCGCGAGCACATCGTCGCGGTGGCGGGGAAGCGGCGCGAAGCGCTGCTCGACTCGCCAACGGGGCGCATGACGGAGATGACGGGCGGGCGCGTGCAGGTGCGCGGCAACATGGCGTACGGCGGCGCGGACGGCAACGCGACCCGCCGCGCCTTCGAGCCGAATGAGCCCGCGTACTACTACGTCATCGGCCGGCGCGACATCGGGACCATCACGGCGCGGATCGGAACCGGGCTGACGGTCGTCAACGGCACGCGGTACGACATCGAGGAAGCGTGGTACTACGAAGCGGGGGCGCGCGTGCTCAAGCTCGGGGCGATCCCGTCGGGGAAGAGCTTCGCGGGAAAACTGCCGGCCTTCAGCAGGGGGGCGAAGTCGCCGTTCACCGATCTCTCCGACGAATCGCCGACGGCGACGCTGCTTCGCTCGCTCGATCCGCAGTTCATGCGCACGACGGAAGTCGCCGTCGTCGCGCTCCTGAAAGGCACTGCGCCGACGCCGACGGTCGACGGCGCTCCGGCGGAAGTGGTCAGCGACCGGACCGTCATCATCCTCCCGGTGGAGAAGGAACGCTGATGATCGAAGTCCTCGACCTCGTCAAAACTTTCGGCCCCTTCACGGCCGTGAACGGCATCACCTTCACGGTGCCGCGCGGGGAGATCTTCGGCTTCATCGGCCCCAACGGAGCGGGAAAGACCACGACGATGCGCGTGCTCTCGACGCTTCTCGAACCCACCACCGGCATGGCGCGCGTGGACGGCATGAACGTCCTCGAGTTCCCGGAACAGGTCCGCCGGATGATCGGCTACATGCCGGACTACTCCGGCGTGTACGAGGGGATCGACGTCTGGGAATACCTCGATTTCTTCGCGGGCACCTACGGCGTGCCGCGGGCGAAGCGCAAATCCACGATCGAAGGAGTGATGGAGCTGACCGATCTCGGCGGGCTGCGCTACAAGCTGGCGACGAGCCTCTCCAAGGGCATGCGCCAGCGGCTCATTCTCGCCAAGACGCTTCTTCACGATCCCGCGGTCCTCATCCTCGACGAGCCCGCCGCCGGGCTCGACCCCCGCGCCCGGATCGAGCTGCGCGCCCTGCTCAAGGAGCTCGGCGCGATGGGAAAGACGATCATCGTCTCCAGCCACATCCTCACCGAGCTCGCCGACATGTGCTCGAGCGTCGGGATTCTCGAGAAGGGCGCGCTCGTCGCGGCGGGGAGCATCCAGAAGATCATCGAGCGCATGAATCCCGGCCGCACGCTCGCGCTCAAGACCTTCGAGCCTGCGAAAGCCGTCGAGGCGCTCGCCGCGTTCACCAGCGTCCAGGTTGTCGAGACACTGGAAAAAGCTGTCCGCTTCCGGCACATGGGCGATGAGCAGGAAATCGCGGGCATCGTCCACACCCTCGCGGTCGCCGGCATCCCGATCCTCGGGCTCGAGGAAGAAAAGGCAAACCTCGAGGACCTCTTCCTCCGGATCACCCGCGGGGAGGTCCAGTGAACCGCTTCACCAGCTTCCTCTACGAAATGGCCGCCGGGCCGATCCAGACCCGCGAGCTGCGCGCGACGTTCCGCGGGTGGCGCTTCGTCCTGTTCTTCACCGCCGCTCTCGCAATCGCGCTCTTCATCCTCTGGACCTGCGCCTTCAGCATGGAGCAGGAAGGCGCGCCGGGAAACACGATCGGCCAGGCGACGTTCGGGATCCTCGTCACCATCCAGGCGGGGCTGATCGCGCTTCTCGTCCCCGGCTTCGCCGGCACGTCCATCGTGCGCGAGAAGGACAAATCCACGCTCGAGCTCCTCATGACCACGACCATCCGGCCCTGGCAGATCGTCTGGGGACAGCTCATGGCCGCGCTCGGCTACGTCGCGGTCTACCTCTTCGCCGGCCTCCCCCTCATGGCCCTCCCTATCTGGTACGGCGGCCTTTCAGGCTGGGAACCGGTCGTCGCGTACGCCGGCCTGTTCCTTTTCGCCGCCCTCATCGCCATCTGGGGGATCTACGCAAGTGCCACGGCGCAATCGATCGCCCGCGCCGTCGGCATGTCCTACATCCCCGTCTTCCTGGTCGGATTCCCCGTCGGCGCCGGACTCATCGAGGTCATCGACAGCTCAATGCGCGGCCACGACGACCTGACCGAAATCATTGAAGCGGTCTCGGAGCACGCCGGCCTGTTTACCCTGGACGCCCTCTACGCCTTCGCTGCGCCGTTCTCGTTCCTGTTCATCATGGCCGTGAACCGGCTGAAGCCCTGGGGCTCGAACAAAACCACCGCGCTGCGAATCTTCGCGCTCTGCTTCCTCCCCATCGCGGCCGGCGTCGCCCTCATGAACTTCGCGAGCTTTTTCAGGATCCGCGACGTGGAAATGCGCTACCTGTCGCTCTACACCTGGTGGATGTTCGTGTCGGTCGCCGGCATCCTCTTCGCCTTCTTCGCCGCCGACGCCGTCCCTGAAGGGAAAAGGCTCTTCAAGCAACTCGCCCGCCTCAAGGGCGTTCTCCTCCCCCTGCATCTGTTCGCCCCCGGCGGCCGCCGCGGTCTCGCGTTCGCCCTCGTGTCCACGGCATTCGCGCTCGCGATCGGCGGCGCCATCGCGACGTCGAAGCTCGCCCCCGACGCCGACCAGCCCGACGCCGCGCTCTGGCTCACCGGCGCCATCGCGATGTCGCAGATCGTCTTCGCCTGCGGTCTCTGCCTCTGGCTGTCGTCCCTCCCCATCCCCAAGGGCCTCGCCCGCGCCCTCGCGGCGTTCACGCTGGCGGCGATCCCGATCGGAAGCGCCGTCTGGCAGTATGCGGCCTACGGGAGCTACCCCTACGACGACCGGCTGGAGTGGGACGCGCCGGGGTACATGTGCTACCCCTGGCTGCTCTACAAAGTCTTCTTCGCCGTCTCCTGGCCGGGCACGCCGGGCTCCGGCGGCTACCCGATGCCCGAAATCGGTTTCCACCGCGCCGTTTACTGGCCGTTCATCATCTTCCACGCCGGCCTCGGGGGCCTCATGGCCATCGTCGGGTTCGCCGCCGATTTCCAGCGCGAAAGGGCAAACCGCGACGCCATCGAAGCGGCGGATACGGCGTTCCCGCGCGGCCCCGTCGTCGCTCCCGATCCCCCCGCGGAAGAACCCGCGCCCTCGGTGAGCGCTTCGTGAGCGACCTCCTCTCCCCACCCTTCATCCGCCGCCTCGAGCGCCTCGCCATCCGCGTCCGCCGCGCCTTCGCCGGCCGCATGCAGGGGGAGCGGCGCTCGACGAAGCGCGGCATCTCGGTGGAGTTCGCCGACTACCGCGAGTACGTTGCGGGCGACGACCCGCGCTACATCGACTGGAACGCTGCGGCGCGCATGGACCGGCTGTTTCTCAAGCTCTACGTCGAGGAAGAGGACCTGAGCGTGCATTTCCTGGTCGATACCAGCGCTTCGATGGGCTTCGGCAATCCGCCGAAGCTCGAGTTCGCGAAACGCTGTGCCGCGGCGCTCGCCTACATCGGCCTCGCGAACCTGGACCGCGTGACGATCGTGCCGTACGCGGCGGAGCAGGGAGAAAAGCTGGGCCCGGAGCGGGGCAAGGCGAACATTTTCAAGCTGCTGAAGTTCCTGGAAGGACTGGAGCCCTCGGGCCAGACGTCGCTCACGGGGACGGTGAAGAGTTTCCTCGCGCGGAACCCGCGCCGCGGCCCGGTCTTCGTCCTGACGGATTTTCTCGATCCCGCGGGCTGGGAAAAGCCGCTGGCGCAGCTCGCCCACGGCGGCTTCCAGCCCGCCGTCATCCACATCCTCGCGCCGGAGGAGCTCGACCCGCAGGATGCCGACGACGTGAGGTACATCGACGCGGAGACCGGCACCGCCGTGGACCTCTCGCTCAATGCGACCGTCGTGCGCGCCTACCGCGCCCGCGTCGAGGGCTTCAAGAAGGAAGTCGAAAGCTGGTGCACGAAGCACGCGATGGCGTGCGCGTTTGCGGCGTCGAACGCGGATTTCGAGGAGTTTGTATTCAGGACGCTGCGGGTGGTGATGCTGGAAGCGTGATTCTGTCTGCACCTGCCTGCGCAGCGTGACGGAGGGCATGCGCTCCGGCACTCGCAAGACACGTGAGTAAACGGAAATGCGTCGCGCAGATAAAACGCGATCGACGCAGACACGCGCAGATGTCGCATCGCGTACTGTCAATTTGAGACTGCAATTCCTCGCACCGCAGACGTCTCCTCCACAGACTCGCCCCCCCAACGCCAACCCTCGCTGGAGGTCCGAATGCCTCGATTTCCCGGAATTCTCTTCCTATGCCTCATGTTTCCTCTCCTCGCGGGCAGCGAGCCGGAGAAAAAGGACCGCGCCGTCGTCTACCAGGTCTGGGTCGTCGAGGGCGCGATGGACATGATCCACGGCGGCGGCCACTGGATCCGCGAGATTCACCTGCCGGACGCGAACATCTCGTTCAACGTCGAAGACGACCGGCTCAACTGCTTCGTCCCGGAAGCGGCCCGCTACGCCGAGCCGAAAGCGGACGCCGCCGACTCGCACGCGCCGCGACGCCTCGGCGAAATTGAAGTCGAAGCCACATTCGTGGCATCTCTTGAGCGGCTTCTCAAGGAACGCGACGAAGCGCGTGACGCGGCGAAGGGATACCTGTCTACCGCACCGCCGCTGGAAAAGTGAGCGGTCCCTTTCAGTCTGGTAGTCTGGCCCGGTGGAAATAGAAGATCCAAAACGCCGGGGCCGCCTCAAAACCGGGATCCTCGTTGGAAGAATCCTGGTCCTCGCAGCCATTGCTACGGTAATCCTGGGTCCTGCGATCGGCATGACGCGGTCGTTTGAGAAGATCAACTCCGGGATCCGTTCGCCGCACCGCCTGGGAAGTAACTCCGGCCCTCACTCGCCAAGTCCGCCAGGCCCGTAGCGTCTCACCTCGAGGGAGTGGGTAGGAGGTAGGGGGTAGGAACGACCGTTGCAAAAGGAGGCATTCCTACCCCCTACCAACTACCCCCTACCCACTGCACTCCTTGCCCCGACCACCGATCTCAAACCCAGGCCTACGCCTTCAACCTCACCGCCTGAATCCCGTCGTCCGTCAGATACACCTCCGCCTGCCCGCGCTCGACCAGCAGGTCCAGCGCGCGGCGGCGCAGATCGACCATCTCCGGCAGGACGCTGCTGCGCCACTTCGTGACGAAGAAGTGCGCGCCGATGTAGCCGCCCGGCATGGTGGCCTGGGCACGCTTGAGCTCGTCGTAGCTGGCCTGCACGTAAGACTCAGGGTCATGCGAGGCCTGTGCGGCGGGAGCGGACGAGCCGAAATGATGGCCGTGCTCCGCCTGCGGGAAGTCCCCGAAGCCGCGCGCGAATTCGGGAAGCCCCTGCATCAGATCGACGTGATCGAACGCCGCGCGCCGGATGCGCGACGACAGCCCGGACTGCCCCCAGCTCGCGACGTAGACCTGTTTTCCAAGCGCGCGCACGCCCTCGACCGCCGGCGTCAGGTCCGCGTCGCCCGACACGAGCACCGCGATGTCGAACCCGCCGACCGCCCCGAGCCGCAGCATGTCCGCAACGATCGTCGTGTCGACTTCCTTCTCCTGCGAAAACGTGTGCGGCGCCTGGCACTGCGAACACACGTGCGTCCGGTTCCGCTGCGAGAAGCGCTGCACGAAGAATCCCGGCTGCTGCGCCAGCATGTCGAGAAACCCGTCGAGCTTCTCCTGCCCGGGCGTCCGGGGAATCGCGTCGTCCACCCCGGTGTAGTAGTACGCCCCCATGAGGTGCGACCCACCCACCGCCCTCACCACCCACTGCGACAGCTTCTTGAAATCCACGTCCCGCCCGTGCGCCTGATCCTTCCAGCCCGCGTAGAAGTTCTTGCCATCGAAGAAGAGGACGACACGCATCGAGAGACTCCAAAAGTGGGAGAGGGAACCAGACGGCACCTCGGGGAAACTCCGGGGGGAAGCGTATCGACCGGACCCGTGGAAGGCCACAAACGGGATGGCGGTCCGCAAGTCGCGCCGCGCTTCCGACCGCGCGCTACGATTCCGGCGTGAACTCCCAGCCCGCCGCCGGACCGACATTCGCGTTCTACCCGATTCTCGGCAACGACATGCCGCCGATCCACAGCCGGACGCAGACTGTGGGCAGCCGGCTGGAAGCGCGCAAGGCCTCGGTTGCCGGGACGGTGGAACGGACGGACGGGGAGGTACGCTCCGAATAACCCTTCTCTTGCACCCCCGCCCGGTTCTACGATCCACCCTCCCCCCACCTTCTTTCCGGAGGTCTTCATGTCGCTTCGCAAGGCGGCTTTCCGTTTCGCGCTGACCTCACTTCTGGCGCTTCCGCTTTTCGCAAAGCCCACGCCCGCCGAGTGGAAACAGATCGAAGGCGAAGCCCGCCGGGCCTTTTCGACGACGGACGGGGATGCGCGTGTGAAAGCGGCGCAGGCGGTGGGGGCGGCGAATTGCGTTGACGGCGTCAAGCTGCTGGTGCTGCTGATCAACATGCCGGACAAGGCACTGGAGTCGGCAGAGGCGGCGCGCGACAAGTTCGAGCCGGAGTTCCTGGCGGCCGTGGAGCGGATCAACAAGTTCGCGCGGCAGGGCAAGGGGATGGTGGCGCAGAGTGAAGCGGACATCTTCGAGAAGAAGAAGCTCGAGATGGACACGCTGAACGAGAAGTGCAACGCGCTCCTGCTGGTGCCGCACGCGGTCGCCGAGGCGCTGACGAAGACGCGGGATGCGGATGCCGTGAAGTGGCTGGTTGAAGAGGGCCTGAAGGACAAGAACTGGCGTGCGCGGATGGCGGTCGCGGGGGCGCTGGGGTATGCGCCGGCGGACAACGCGCTTGTGACGCCCGCGGTCGTGGCCGTCGCGACGGAGAAGGACGGCCGGGTGCGGGGCGCGGCGATCGAAGCGTTGGGCCGGCGGGGCGCGAAGGAGCACAAGGACCTGATCCTGAAGGCGCTGGAAGACGAGCGCTGGCAGGTTCGCGTTTCGGCTTGCGAGGCGCTGGGCGTGCTGCAGTTGCGCGAAACGGTCGGGCCGCTGATCGCGCGGATGGAAGTGGAGAGCGGCCGGCTGCTGGAGGACCTGGACAAGGCGCTCAAGGAGCTGACGGGGCTCACGTTCAACGCGGACGCGCTGGGCTGGAAGGGCTGGTGGCAGATCAACAAGGAGAAGTGGGAAAGCGGCGAGCTGGTCAAGAAGGAAGAGCCGAAGAAGGAAGATCCCAAGGACGGAGGCAAGGACGCCGGCGGCAAGGACGATGGCAAAGATGTCGGCGGCGGCGGTCTCAAGCCGCCCGACCCGCCGAAGCCGCCGGACCCGGCGCCGAATCCTCCCGCCGATCCGGCACCGGGCGGCACGACCGTCGAGTTCTACGGCATCCGCACGAAATCCAAGAACCTCGTCTTCGTCGTGGACGTCTCCGGCAGCATGGCGGAGCCGGCCAAGTACGTGCCCAACGCTGACAGCGGCGCGCCGGCGGGCCAGGGGCCCAAGGGAAAGCGAAAGATCGACATCGCCCGTTGGGAACTCTCGAAAGCGATCGGCGGGCTGCCTGAGGACGCGCGTTTCAACATCATCACGTTCTCTTCAGACGTGAAGGTCTACTCCCCAGCGAAGATGCTCGTAGCGACCAAGCCGACGAAGGTCCAGGCGCAGCAGTTTGCAGAGAAGCTCGAACCGCAGGAAGCCACGAACATCTACGACGCCCTCGAAAAAGCCTTCGAGCTCGCCGGCGGCGCCAAGATGCAGGTCGACGAGAACTACAAGGTGAGCGTGGACACGATTTTGTTCATGACCGACGGAAAGCCCACGATCGGCAAATCGGTCGACCCGACGGTCATCGCGGACAAGGTCAAGGTGTGGAACACGGTCCGCAAGATCCGGGTCCACTGCGTCGGCATCGGAGACCATGACGAAAAGCTGATGCAGCGGCTCGCCGATGAAAGCGGTGGGATGTACGTGAAGCGGTAGGGGGGCGGTTGGAGTGCGGTGTGGGTGGCGGGGTCGAAGGTCTAAGGTCGAAGGTTTAGGGCTTCAGACGGTGAAGAGTAGGGCGGCTGACGCGGCCAAGCTTAGGCCGGCCAGGATGAATACTGAGACGCGGCCCAGATGGTCCGTTCGCGAGGCTTCTACACGACGCCTAAGGGCCTCCAGCATGCCTGCGACAGGTCGCATCCGGGCCTCCAGTTCCTGATGCGTGGGGACTTGGAGATACCCCAGATCCCGCGACAGGAGGAGCAGGTACTCAACCTCCGCCAAGGATGCCTGGGCGATGTTGAGGAAGTGCGCGTAGTCCTTTCCAGATCGCCGCCTGGCGCCTTCGGCAATGTTCGCCGGCACAGAAACGGATGCTCTTCGAAGCTGCGACGTCACTCCGAACCGTTCCTCCGTCGGGAAACGCGCGGAGCTTCTGTAGACCTCGAGAACAAGCTCATGCGCCCGCTGCCAGACAACAAGATTCCTGAAGTTCTGCATCGCGCCCTCCTCGTATAGGATGTATATCTAATATCGCTTTTGATGTTTACAAGTCAATATACTCCCAATGTTTTTCAGAGAGCGACTTGTGACGCCGACCACCCCTCCCTAACATGGTCTTTCGACCTTCGACTTTCGACCTTAGACCTTCGACCCCATCGCCGCATCCTCCACTTCGGACCCCTCCCATGCTTTGCATCCTCTGGGACATCGACGGAACGCTGATGTCGTCACAAGGCGCCGGAACGAAGGCGATGAACGATGCCTTCCAGGCGTGCTTCGGAATCCCGGACGCCTTTGAAGACGTCGCGATGTCCGGGTGCACGGACCCGTGGATCTTTCGACAGGGATACGAACGGCATCGGATCTCGGAAGCGTTTCCGACGGCGATGGAGAAGTTCGACCGGGAGTACAGGAAGGCACTTCCGGGACGGCTCGCCACTTCGAAGATCACTCTCAAACCCGGGCTGCCCGCCCTTCTCGACGTCCTCTCCAAACGCGACGACATCGGCTCGGGCCTGCTCACGGGAAACTTCGACCACGGCGCCGAGACGAAGCTCCGGGCGGCCGGGATCTGGCACTACTTCGCGACCGGCGCGTACGGCAGCGACGACGAGGACCGCAACAAGCTCCTGCCGCACGCGCTTCGGCGCTTTCGCGAGCGGGGCCGCGAGTTCCATCCGCATCGCACGATCGTCATCGGCGACACGACGCGCGACGTGGCTTGTGCGCGGGCGCATGGGGCGAAGGCGGTGGCAGTGGCGACGGGGGGTCACCGGATGGAAGAGTTGCGGGCGTGCGGTCCGGACCTGGCGCTGCAAAGCCTGGCGGACCCGGCGCCGCTGATGGGGTTTCTGGAGAGGATGATGGCGGAGGCAGTGCGGGTGTAGCGCGTCGTATCCGCGGCCGTTTCCGCGTCATTCGCTTTCATCCGCGTATTCTGTTGCGTTTGATGGAACGACATTTGAACGGCAAAGGAATACGCGGATAAAGGCTGATTTCGCGGAAACAGCCGCGGATACGGCCCGGCCAGAACGACCTTCTGTCGAGAGGGAAAGGGCCCCCCGGGAGTATCATCACAGCCACTGTGAGCCTTCTCACCCCCGCCTTTCTGGCGCTCGGCGCGCTGGCCATCCCGCTGATCCTGCTCTACATCCTGAAGCTGCGCCGCAAGGACGTTACGATCAGCTCGACGCTCCTCTGGACGAAGGCCGTGCGCGACCTGCAGGCGAACGCGCCGTTCCAGCGCCTGCGTGCGAACCTCCTCCTCTTTCAGCAGCTGCTCCTCCTTGCGCTGCTCGTCCTCGCCCTCGCCCGCCCGGCGCTCATGCGCACGTCGTCGCCGGGGCGCGTCGTGGTGCTCGTGGTCGATACTTCGGCGTCGATGGGAGCGAAGGAAGGCTCTTCGACGCGGCTCGCGCTCGCGAAGAAAGAAGCCGAACGCGTGCTCTCGTCGATGGGCGACAGCGACGAGGCGATGGTCGTCGAAGCGGGGCACACCGCGCGCGTCGCGTGCGGCATGACGCGGGACCGCGCGGCCGTGGAACGCACGCTCGATTCGCTCATCGTGCATGACACGGAGACATCGATGGACGAAGCGCTTCTCCTGGCGGCCGCCGCGGTGGAGAAGCGCGACGGGGCCGCGGTGATCCTGCTCTCGGACGGGGCGGGCGCGAAAATTCCGTCGCACCCGGTGCTGGAAAAAGGGCTGACGTGGGTGAAGACGGGGGAAGCGGCGGACAACGTTGGGATCACGGCGTTCCGGGCGGAGACGGTGGCGGAGCCGGACGGGCGCGTGCGGTCGAAGACGGAGGGCGGGAAGACGCATTACGCCTACTCGGTTTTCGCGGGCGTCTCGAACTTCTCGCTGACGAAGAAGAAAGTCTACGCGTCGCTCAAGATCGACGGACAGGCCGTCGCGGCGCGCTCGATCGAGCTCGAGCCCGGCGAAACCGGCGGCGCAAGCTTCTCGGCGATGCTGCCCGGCGAGGCCGCCTGCGAAGTCGCGCTCGACGAACCCGACGCGCTCGCCGCCGACGACCGCGCGTGGACGCGGCTCCCTTCGCCCGGGCAGGTCTCGATCCAGCTCGCCGGCGAGAACCGCTTCCTCAGGGCCTTCCTTGAAACGCGGCCGCGCGTGGTGTTCGTGGCGGAGAGGCCGGACCTGTGGATCTGCGAAGGGCCGGCCCTCGACGCGCCGCCGGACGCCCATGCGGTATGGTTCCGGCCGGACAAACCCGTGGCGGGGATCGTGCCGGGCGAGGAAACGGAGCGGCTGCGCGTCCTGTCCTGGGACGAGACGCACCCGCTGCTCCGCTTTGCCCGCTTCACCGACGTCCACGTCGGCCGCGCCGCGCGGCTGACGCCGCCCCCTGAAGGCACGATCCTCGTGCAGGGAAGCGCGGGGCCGATGATCGTCTCGACGACCGAGCGCGGGCGGCTTCGAATCGCGATTGGGTTTCGCGCCGGTGAATCGGACTGGCCGCTCCGGCCTTCGTTCCCGATTTTCTTTTCCAACCTTGTTCGCGCCGTCGCGGATGCGCGGGCTTCCGAAGTGCCGCCGCAGGTCATCGCCGGCCGGGCCGCGCGCTTTGTCGTGCCGGGAATCACGGAAGCGACCGTCACGGGCGCCGATGGGGTGAAAACGCAGGTCTCCGCCTCGGCGGCCGGAGACTTTGTGTGGGCAGGGAGCGACCACGCCGGCCTCGGCCGCTTCGAATCCTCCGCCGGCGCGCGCGATTTTGGCGTGAATCTGCTGTCCGAGACGGAATCCAACCTGACACCGCCCGTCACCCTCGGCGCGGGCAAGTCGAAAGTCCAGGCGTCCCCCAACGCGGGACGCGAAAACCGCGACCTCTGGCCGTGGCTCGCGTTCGCGGCGCTCGGGCTCTTCATCGTCGAATGGGCCTGTTTCCATCGGAGAATCGCTTGAACTCGCGAGACGATGTCGCTCGAAGACTCGGCCAGACGACGCCCCTCGACTCGCTTCGTTCGGCCGAGGTGAATGGGCGAAGTGATGAAGCGAGTCGCGGGGCTCTGCCTGGCCGAGCCTTCGAGCGACTTCGTCTCGCGATTTCGGAAGTCTCCGGATTCGTGTGCCGGGTCCTCATCGTGGGGTTTGCGCTGGCGGCTTCCGTTGCCTCCGCGGAAACCACGGTCACCGTCCGCCCCGCGTTCGGCGGCATCGCCCGCGAAGGCTACTGGACCGCCGTGCGCGTCGAGATCAACAACCCTGACGCCGAAGCGCACTTCGACATCCGCATCGAGGGCGACGGCGCCGCTTCCGTCCGCGACGTCGTCGTCCCCGCGGGGAGCCGTCACGGGTTCTGGATGCCGGTGCGGGCGAAGTACCGGATGAAGTGCCTCGTGGCGCGCGCCACGACGAAGCTGTTCGAGGAGGAAATCCGCCTCACGGCGACGACCGGCGGCGAGCGCCTGTTCCTGGTGATCGCCGACGCGCCTCTCGGATTGCCGGAGCACGAACTCTGGAAGAACATCCTGGCGAGCGACGGCGAGCTGCCGGAATTTTCGGACGCGTACGCGATGTTCGACGCCGTCGTCGTCCGCTTCCCGAATACCGTGCTGACGGCCGCCGCCGCGGAAGCGATCCGGCGGAGGACGCTGGACGGCGGGGTGCTGGCGGTCTGCGCGGGGATCGGGGCGGCGGAGGCGCGGGACTCGCGGCTGGGGAGCGTGCTTCCCGTAACGATTGCGGGGACGAAGGAAGTCACGTCGCTGGCGGAAATCGGCGGGCTGACGGCAGCCCTCGCGGCGCCCTTCCCGGTCGCGGACGCCTCGCCACTCCGGGGTACGGACCCTGCGCCTTTCGGGGCCTCCGGCAGGGCAGGGCTGGGCCAGGTCCTCTTCCTCGGCTTCGATCCGCTCATGCGCCCGGTCGCCGACTGGGGCGGCCTCGCGAGTTTCTGGAAGATCCAGCTGCCGCTTCGCGCGAGTGAGTTTGCGGACGCGGATCCGCCGGAGGGCGGCGAAGTCGCGCGGCGCAGCTGGTACGGCGCGGCCCGGAGTGCGGGACGGGCGGCGCAGGATGAGTTCGCCCGGAGCGAAGGGGAGCGCATCAAGCGCGCGGGGAACCTCGCGCTGGCCGGCAAGACGGTGGCGCTCGGGTGGTTCTTCGCGCTGCTCGTCGCGTACCTGATCGTGATCGGGCCGGTGGATTACTTCGTGCTGAAGGCGCTTCGCCGGCAAGCGTGGACCTGGGTTACGCTTCCGCTCGCGATCATCGCGTTCTGCGCCGCGGCGTGGGGGATGTCGGCGCGGACGCGCGCGCGCGACTCGCACATCGTCGCCGTCGGGACGATCGACGTCTTCCCGGACGCGATCCGGGAGAACGCAATCTACCTCGTCGTCGCGCCGCTGTCCGGGGACCAGGAAATCTCGACGGGCTCGACGGAAGCGCGGCTCTGGCCGGCCGTCGCGCCGCAGCGGCGCGCGGTGCGCGGGGAGGATCCTTTCGGGGCCCTTCCGGAAATGGCGTGGGGCCCGCGCCCCACGGCGCGCGGGCTGCCGGTTCACGGCTGGGACCCGTACGCGATCGCCGCGACGTCGGACCTGCCGGCGGGGTCCTTCTCGGTGCGCTCGGAAGGCGGACGCCTCGTCGTCCAGGCGCCCGCCATCCTCCGCCACTGCCGCCTCGAAGCCGGTGCGAACTCCCGCGACCTCGGCGACATCGCGCCGGGAGTCACCGTGCCTCTGCAGAAAGGACCGGAGCAGTCCTTCGACCCGCAGGGGTTCGAGGTCGCAGCGATGGACTGGTTCCGACTTGATGTGGACAACGCGGTGGCCGGCATCGTCCGCGGAGCCAAGGGAACCGAAGACCACCCGATCCTGACCGGCTGGATCGACCGCCCCGCCGCTTCCCCCGTCATCGGCGAGGACCCGCCCGCCCGCGCCCTGTTTCTCGTGCGATTCCATCTGGAGAAGGCCCCGTGATCGAGATCAAGGGACTGACACGCCGTTACGGCGCGCTGACGGCGGTGGACGGGCTGAACTTCTCGGTGGAAAGGGGCGAGATCTGCGGGTTCATCGGCCCCAACGGCGCGGGGAAGACGACGACGATCCGGATGCTCGCGACTCTCCTGCAGCCCACGCAGGGCGACGCCACGATCGGCGGCCACTCGGTGTCGCACGACCGGATGGAAGTCCGCCGGTTGCTCGGCTACATGCCCGACACGTTCGGCGTGTACGAAGACATGCTCGTCGAGGAGTACCTGCACTTCTTCGCCGCGATGTACCGCATCGCGAGCGACCGCCGCGACAAGGTCGTGGACGAAATTCTCCAGCTCACCGACCTCACCGGGAAAAAGCACGCCCTCATCCGTACGATGTCGCGCGGCAACCAGCAGCGCCTCGGCCTCGCGCGCGTCCTCGTCCACAACCCCGAGGTCCTGCTCCTCGACGAACCCGCTTCCGGCCTCGACCCGCGCGCCCGCATCGAGATCCGCGCCCTGATCTCCGAGCTCGGCAAGATGAAAAAGACGATCCTCGTCTCCAGCCACATCCTCCGCGAGATGTCCGACCTCTGCCAGTCCATCGCCGTCATCGAGGCCGGCCGCCTCGTCTACAAGGGCCCCGTCTCCGACGCGCTGAAAATGGCCGCTTCCGGCCTCGTCGTCGAATTCAAGGTCGCCGCCGATCCGCAAAAGGCGCTGGACACGGCGGGGGTGATTGAGGGCGTGAAGCGGGTCTGGAACGAGGACGGACTTTTGCGCGCGGAGTTCGACAGGCCCGACCGGGACATCTCGCTGGTCCCCGACGCGCTGGTGAAAGCGGGGCTGAAGGTGACGATGTTCAAGGAAGCGGTTGCCGACCTGGAAGAAGCCTTCCTGTCTTTGACGAAGGGGAAGGTGACGTGATCGGTTCGACGATGCTGCGGGAAGATCTTTTCCGCATGGCGCGGGGCTGGCGCACTCACGGGGTCCGGTTCGCGTTCGTGGGGGTGCTGCTGTTCATCACGGCACTGGTTTTCCCGTGGGAAGGGCTCCGTCTGTCCCCGACGGCGGGGCGCTCGATGATGCTGGCGTTCGTGTGGCTGGAGCTGATCGCGGCGGCGATCTTCATCCCGGCGTTCGTGGCGCCGGCGATCGCGGGGGAGCGGGAGAAGGGAACGCTGGACCTGCTTACGGCCTGCCCTCAGTCGGACTCGGACCTCGTCTTCGGCCGCGGGATGTCGCACGCGGCGTGGGGGCTTTCGCTTCTGCTGGCCGGCGCGCCCTTCGCGGTGGGAGCGATGGTGATCGGCGGCGCGCCGCTCAAGCTGGCGGCGATGGCGATGGCGCATGCGGCGCTGATGGGGACTTTTTCGGTCACGGTGGCGCTGGCGTCGTCGGTGACCGGGCGCACGGCGGTGGAAGCCACGACGACGGCCTTCACCTGGCTCATCAGCATCACGGGCCTTGGGGCGGTCGTGAGCTACGTTGCGCTGTCGCTCTGGTCCTCCTGGGAAAACCAGGAATGGATGCTGGGGTTCTTTTTCGTCGGCGCCCTTGCGGCGCTGCTCGGCGTGATGGTCCGCGTCCGCGTTGCGGGCGCCGTCGGCGCCGTTCTTCTCGGCCTCTCGGGGCTGATCGGCTGGATCCAGGTGTCGTTTCGAATGGGAGGAAGCCCGGTCTCGTCCCCGATTGTCGATCGGTTCCTCGCGGTTCTCTGCCCCTGGGGAGCTTCCGTTTCCGATCTTGCGTTCGAGAATCCTCTCGACCCGATTGCCCGTCACCTCGCGTGGGGTTCCCACTTTGTTTTCTGCGTCGTCGCCCTGTTCGTGCTGCGGCGCATCGTCCTGAAACGCGGCCTGGAGATCCTCCCGGAGGATCGCCCGGCCCCGAGCAGGCCCCTGAACCTCTCCGCAGTCCGCGCCCCCGCCCCGCGATCCGCGCCGCCGCCGCCCGCACCGTCGAAGGTCCACTTCTTCGACGCCGGCGTCATCTCGCCCAGCGACGCGCTTCACGGCCCCAGGCCGAAGTACCTCCGCGCCGCCGCGAAACCGCAGGCCGGAGCCGATTCGGAACAGGCCCACTGGAAGCGACGCAAGTCCGCCAGCTCCGCACTTCCCGTCTGGGACAACCCGGTTCTCTGGAAAGACGTCCGGATCGCGAAGAATCCCGTCTCAGGCTGCCTCATCGGGATTGTCGTCTCGATCTGTGGCCTCCTGACGATCCCGATGCTTCTCGTCCTCTTCGAAGGAAACAGGTCCCGTGGCGTCCACCAGACCCTCGTAATCGACCTCGCCTTTCTCGGCCTCGTGGTGGCGCCGATGTGCGCCTCCGTCTTCTCGAAGGAACGCGACTCCGGGAATCTTGCCATCCTGCTGAGTTGCGGGTACCCGGCGCGAAGCGTCGTCCTGGGAAAGTTCCTGGCGGTCCTCTGGCACCTCCGCGCGCCCGTGGTGCTGACCCTTCTCAGGATCGGCCTTTGTGTCCTCGGAAGCCCGAAGGACGGCCTCTCGGCCCTTGCGATTTTCGCGACGTCCATCGCCGCGCTCGCTTTCGTTTCCGTCGCCGTCGCTTCGTTCATCCCGAATCCCCGGGCCGCCGTCGCAGGTTCCTTCGTCGCAGGCATCGCGCTGTGGGCGGGTCCGTTCTTTCTCGAGCTGCTCGACAAGGCGCAGACCGACCGAAGCTGGCTGTCTCCCGTCGGGATGCTGTTCATTACGCTGGAAGGCCACCGTCCCTGGTCCCGCCCCGAAATGCCGGGGCTGCCCCTCTGGCTCATGTGCCAGGTCACGATCGCGGCAGCGGCTTTCGTCATCGCGTCGCTTTCCGTCGAGCAGGTGTCGCGCTCATGACCATCCGCCCGCGTACGGCGCCCTCTTCGTTTCTCCTTCGCGGCCCCCACCTGGCCTTCGAGCTCTCCCGGCTTGCCCGCGCCCCGCGCCCCCATCTCGTCCGCATGCTCTTCGTCGCCATCCTCCTCGCCTTCGCCGCGATGATCTGGCCCTGGAATGCCGCCGGGAAACAGGAAATGCTCAGCAGCAGCTCGGAGATCTTCACGGTGTTCTTCCAGGCCGAAATGCTGCTCGCCATCTTCGTCGTCCCCGCGCTCGTCGCCCCCGCGATTCCGGCGGAACGCGAAGCGGGGACCCTGGACCTGCTCGTCACCTGCCCGGAGCCGGAAGGGCGCCTCGTGATGGGGAAACTCGCGTCGCACGCGATTCTCGTCATCGCCGTGCTCGCCGCGGGTTTCCCCGTCGCGTTCGCCAGCGTCCTCCTCGGCGGCGTTCCGCTCGAACGCGCCGCTTCCGCGTGCGTTCATATCATCATGACCGCCACATTCGCGTCGTGCATCGCGGTGCGAAGTTCGCTGAAGTGGGGAAGCGCCGTGGCGGCGATGGCTTCGGCGGTCGGGACGCACGTGGTGATCGTGGTCGCGAGCTTCTTCCTTTTCACCGCGATCGAGATGGTCCTCGTGACAAAGTCGGAGGTTCCGATCGCCGTTCTCGCGACGGTGCTGGGCATCGGAATCTGGCTCCGCTGGAAATGGACCGCTGAGTTTCCGAAAGGCTGTGTCTTCGTCGCAGCCGGGCTCCTCATCATGGCGGCCTTCGTATGCGGCATGAATTTTCCCCGCCTTACGATGGGCTGGGACTGGGTTCTCCCGGCCGGTTGTCCCTGGTTCGCGTACAAGGACGACGCCCTTGGCTCCCTTCCGCTGGAGAGGAACACCATCGTCCTCGTCTGGATCGTCCACGCCGCCGCCAGCATCGCTGTTCTCGCCCAGGCGGCGCGCAGCGGCAGTTCCGATTCGCTCCTCCTGGGCTCGCGCGCCGCCGCGTCCGAGCGCCAGGTGCGCATCGAACACTTCAGGTCCTCCTGGCGCGAACAGCGGCGCCGCCGGGACCGGGAGCTCGGGATCGAGCCCGATCGCGAAGGCGTCGTCACGCTGGCGCTTCACCCGCGCGCGGACGTCACGAACCCTCTCAAGACCAATCCGTTCCTCCCCGTCGGCCCTGACCCGGTCTACTGGATGGAGACGTCGTGGCCGCGCTTCCCGGCGCTCAACCGCCTGCGCACCGCCGCGATCGTCGGCGCGTGGATGGTGGCGATCGGGGCGGTCGTGCTGGAAACAGCGGGGAGGCGACAGTACGAGACACGTTTGGACGTCCACCTGTCGCTCCTGCTGGTCACCATCGTCGCGCTGGCGGCCGGATCGACGACGCTTTCAAAGGAGCGCGCCGACGGGACCTTGCCGGTGCTCCTCTCGACCGGCTACCCGGCGCTCCGGATCGTGTCCGGAAAAGCCCGTGCCGCGCTGCGCTGGTGCCTGCCGGTGTTCATCCCCGTCGCCATTCAGCTCGGCGCCATCATCCTGTCCTCCGGCGCCGAGGGCGCGGGAATCACCTTCGTCGTTGCCGCCACCGCGCTCTCGTCCCTGGGCATCGCCGTCGGCACGTCCGCCGGAACGCGCAAGCCCCGCCTCGCGTTCGCGGCCGCCGTCGGCGCGCTCGTCACGATCTGGTTCGTGCCGGCGATTTCCGCGGGCCGGTGGCAGCACCTGGACTGGCTGGGCGGCACAAACCCCTTCGTCGTGCTCGAGGACCTGCGCGGCCTCGAAGAAACAAGCTGGTTCGGAAACATGGCGTTCCTGCGTCTGCAGCTCTTTGCCGCGGTCACCCTGGCCTGCGGCCTCCTTCCGCCCCTGGCCGCTTCGCTCTCGCTCGAAAAGCAGGTGCGCCGGTGACACGCCTCGTCCTCCTCCGCCACGAACTCACCCGCCTCGGCCAGGCGCCGCGCACCACCGTGACCCGCTCCGTCCTTTTCGCCGCCACCCTCGCCATCGCCGCATTGAGCGTTCCGTGGGGCGCGGAGGCTTCACAGATCGACGCGGCATTCGCGAGCCTGTTCCCCGTGTTCTGGTGGGCCGAGATGGCGCTCGCGCTGTTCGTGGTCCCCGCGATCGTCGCGACGGACATCCCCGTCGAGCGCGAACGCGGAACACTCGAACTGCTTCTCGCATGCCCGCAGACGGAACGGGACGTCCTCGTCGGCAAGTACGGCTCACAGCTCGCCCAGGCCGCCGGCATCCTCGGCGCGCTCTTCCCCCTCGGCTTCGCCGCCGTCGCCTTCGGCGGCATCAGCCTCGATCGCGCCCTCTTCGCCTGCGTCGGCATCGCGCTCACCGCCGGCCTCTCCGCCGCCATCGCGATCCGCGTCTCGATCACCGCTTCGAAGAGCGCCAACGCGGCTCGCTCGGCCGTGCTCCTCAACGGCGGCCTGTTCCTGGTCACCTGGATCCTCGGGGCCGTCGTCACGGCCTACGGCAAGCCGGCGTACACCGGGATCTCCCTCCTCGTCGCGGGATTCCTGATCGGCATGGCCGCCTACGCCTGGTTCCGAGGCCGCGCGCCTTTCGTGGCCGCCTTCGCCGCCACGGCCGCCGCCATCGTCATTTACTCGCTCTTCGACTCCAAACCACCCACCCGCTACGGATCCCGTCTCCCAGCCGATCCTCTCTTCCTCGAACTCTTCTGTCCCTGGCTCATCTACAAGCGCGCCGCCGTCGATGCCCTCATTCCGAAAACCTTCCGCATCCAGGCCGCCTGGTTCGTCCATCTCTTCGCCATCGCCATCGTCCTGCGAGGACTTCTCGATCCGCGCATCGCTTCGCACCTCTCCGCCCACACCCGATCCTCCGGCGAAGACGAGGGACGAGCCGTCGCCGCACGGCCGGGAGCGGCGAAGGCGCGAGTGAAGCCGAAAGAACCTGCTGAAGAAGAGCCGGAGAAGCCGTTGCCGCACGCGGCGCTGAAGCGTCCGGGGCGAGGCCCCGGCCTGCTCTGGACGCCGCGGCTTCCGATCCTGGGAAATCCGGTCTACTGGCGCGAGACGCTGCGACACGACGAGCACGAGAACGCGCGCGTCGGATACTGGGCCGCCGCGGTCGCGGCGATCTGCATCATCCCGGCGATTTCGCCGGGCTACGACCGCGGCGCCTTGTGGGGAGGCAGCCACGGCGGCATCGTCTTCGAGACGGCCCTGCTCGCGCTCATCGTCACCCTGAACAGCGCCTCGACGCTCGCGCCGGAGTTCGAAAAGGGGACGCTTTCGCTTCTCCTCAACACCGGGTACCCCGCCCACCGCGTGCTGGCCGGGAAGCTGCGCGCGGCGTTCCTCAAGTCGTGGCCGATCGGGCTCGTGACGTTTCTGCACCTCGGGCTCATCACGATCGACGTCGGGTGGCTCGGGCCGGTGCTCGCGTTGATCGCCGGGCTTACGGTTGCCTCCGTCGCGGGCATCGCCGTCTGCGCTTCCTATTTTGCGCGGCGCCAGCGACTGGCGCTTCCGCTCTCCCTCGTACTGCCATTCCTGCTCTGGGGGGTGCCGCCGCTCATCGCGGAATCCTGGCCGCGCGCGCAGACCCTTTTCCGCGATGCACAGCCTTTCGCGCTGATGACGGAAATCTTCCAGCGCGGCGCGCCGCTGTCAGTTCCGCACGATCCCGCGGCCCTGTTCCTCGCCGTGACGCTCGCCACGTCCGTCGGCCCTTTCCTGCTGGTGACCTGGGGAATGGAGCGGAGAATGCGCGCTTGATGCGATCCCCCATCCTCGCCGGCGAACTCATCCACCTCTCCCGCTCCCCGCGGACGTGGGCCCTGCGCGCCGGCCTCGCCGTCTTCCTCGCCTCGGCCGCCGCGATCGCGTGGCCCTGGTCCGGCGAAGCGTCCGGCTTCCAGGTCCGCGGGCAGGCGCTCTTCCAGATCTTCTTCTGGTCAGAGTTCGTCGCGGGATTCGTGCTGATTCCTGCGATGGTGGCCCCCGCGATCGCGTGGGAGCGGGAACGCGCGACGCTCGACCTGCTCTCGGTCGCGCCGGTCACCGACTTCGACATCGTCGCCGGGAAGCTCGTCGCCAACGGCGCACTCACCGCCGCAACGCTCGCCGCCGGGCTTCCGGTCGGCGTCGCCTCCCTCCTCCTCGGCGGCACCACGCCGCTCCTCCTGCTCACCACGACCATCGGCCTCATGCTCCACGGCTTCTTCGCCGCTTCCATCTCCATCCTCATGTCCGCTTCCAGCGATCGCGCCGGCACCGCCACCGGCCTCGCCCTCGTCACGCTCATCATGTTCAGCGCGCTCTCCGCCGTGCTGGGAATGTTCGCCATGGCGGCCGTGGGCGGCTTCGCCGGGAAATCCTGGGCGTTTCCCGCCTTCTCGCTCCTCTGCCCCTGGTCCGTCGCCATCCGCGACTCCTTCATGGCCCGCTCCGTGACCTGGATCGACAGGGGACTGGCGTGGGGCGCGCATCTGGCGGAAGCGGCCGGCGCGCTCGCCATCGCTTCGACCGTTCTCCGGAACGCGCGTTCTCCCCGGAGCCGCGGCGGGCTCGCGCTTCCGCCGCGCAAGGACTCGCCTTCAATTCCGATGGCGTTCTTCGCGCGCCCGGCGGCACCGGCGAACGCCATGGTGCCGGTCACCCTGGCCCAGCCGGCTTCAGGCCCGCCCCGTCCCCCGGCGGTCGCGCCGCCCTCACCGGCCTTCGCGCCCTGGCGCAACTCCCGCCTCCCCATCAGCGGGAATCCTGTGTACTGGAAAGACCGCGCGTTCGACGACAGTCCCGCTCGCCAGGTGCTCACCGTGTTCGCCGCCATCGTCTGCGGCGGCTCTCTCGCTGCCAACGGCCTCTACTGGGTCATCAGTCTCGCCGCTTCCGGCGCCGCGCCGCCCGCGGCAGGACACTTCCTCCTCACCTTCGATCTCCTCATCGCCATCATCCTCACCATCGGCGCCGGCGCCTCCACCCTCGGTCCCGAACGCGACCAGGGAACCCTCCCCATCCTCCTCGCCACAGGCCTCCCCGCTCGCGAAATCCTCCGCGGCAAAGTCCTCGCGTCCCTCCGCTCCATCTCCCCCGCCCTCGCCGTCGCCCTCCTCCACGCCGCCTTCGCCGCCGTCACCCTCGGCCGCTTCGGCCCCCTCGCCGCCGCCGCTTTCCTCGCCGGACTCGTCGTCCCCTTCACCCTCGCCTGCGCCGCTTCCCTCGCCGTCGGCCGCCCCCAGCGCGCCGCCGCCGCCGCCGCCGGATCTCTCTTCGTCCTCTGGGCCGTGCCTTCCCTCGCCGCGCTGCCGTTCCGGGGAAGCGCCCCCCTGCTGACGTCGCTGAATCCGTTCGGCATCATTCTCCGAAGCGTCTCGGCGGCGTCGGACGGATCGATGGCGAAGCCCCACCTCCTGGCGTCCCTGATTTTCCTCGCCGCCTCGGCCGCCATCGCCGCGGCGAGCCTCGCGGGCGCCGTCTCCGCGCTTGAAGCCCGGGTGCGCCGATGATTCCCTTCGACTTCACGCGCCCCTGGGGCCTGCTCGCGCTTCTCGCGCTGGTCCCCGTCATTTATCTCGCCCGGTCCACTCGCCTGCGCCTCGTCCCTGGCCGCTTCTGGACCTCGAGCGTCCTTCGCGCCGTTGCGGTCATCTCGCTCGCGTTCGCCGTGGCGGGGCTCCGTCAGGTCCGTCTTTCGGACGAGCTTGCCGTCATTTTCGTGATCGACCGCTCGCGCTCGGTGACGACGGAGGACGAAGCGCGCGCACTTGCGTGGGTGCAGGAGACGGCCAGGGAAGCCGGCCGGCGCGAGTCGGTGGGGCTGGTCGTATTCGGGAAAGAGGCGTCCGTCGAGGTCTCGCCCGCGCCGCGGCTGAATCTCGACAAGGTGCACTCCGTGATCTCCCCGGAATCGACCGACATCGCGCGCGCACTGCGGCTTGCCGCCGCGGCGTGCCCGGAATGGGCGCAGAAACGGATCGTGCTGCTCTCCGACGGGAACGAGAACTCGGGCGACGCCGCGGCGGAAGCGCTGGCGGCGCGCGCGCGCGGTGCGGAGGTATGGACGGCGGCGCTGGGACGGGAGTCGCGCGCGGAGGTGCGGGTGGACCGCGTGCTGTCGCCGACGCGCGTGTCGCCGAAGGAGCCTTACGAGCTGACGGCGATCGTGACGGCGTCGGATGAGACGGAAGCGGTCTTCCGGATCGTGAAAAACCGCGTGCCGCTCGCCCCGGTGAAGCGCACGGTGAAAAAGGGAACGTGGCCGCAGACGTTCGCGCTGAAGGCGACCGAGGAGGAGGCGGGCGGCGCGCTCGACTTCGAGGTGTTCATCGAGGTCCCCGACGGGCGCGACTCGTGGCGCGAGAACAACGTCGGCCGGGCGCACACCCGCGTTTCCGGCCCCAGCCGGGTGCTCTTCCTGGCCGGCAAGGACGGCGAAGCCGACGCGCTCGCGGGCTGCCTGCGCGACGCCGGGATCGACGTCGAGGTGCGCGGTCCGGCGGGATTTCCGCTCTCGCTGGCGGAGATGGACGCGTTCGACGCCATCCTCATGTGCGACATCCACTCGCGCCAGCTCTCCAAGGCGCAGCACGAAGCGATCCGCCAGTACGTCCACGACCTCGGCGGCGGCTTCGCGATGATCGGCGGCGACGCCTCGTTCGGGTCGGGCGCGTGGCAGCGCACCGCTGTCGAGACGTGCCTCCCCGTGGACATGGACGTCCGCCAGCTCAAGCGCCTCGCGTCGCTCGCCATGGCCATCGCGATCGACTCTTCAGGCTCCATGTCCGCGAGGGTTTCCGACGGCCGCACGAAACTCGAGCTCGCCGGCGAAGGCGCGACCGAATGCCTCCGCGTCCTCAACGAACGCGACCAGATCGCCGTCTGCACGACGGACACCGCGACGACCTGGCTCATTCCGCTTCAGCAGATCGACGATCGCGAAGGAATCGAAGCGACGATCATGAGCCTCCAGCAGGGAGGCGGAGGCATTTACTGCGCCACCGCGATCCGCGACATGTTCGAGGAACTCTCCACCGCCACCGCGCAGGCGCGACACGCCATTCTCTTCGCCGACGCGGCCGACGCCGAGGAGCACGAGGGCGTCGAGGAGATGATCCGGCTTGCAGGCGCGGAGGGAATCACGCTTTCCGTCGTCGCGATCGGCCAGCCCACCGACGGCGACGCCGCCTGGCTCGAGTCGATCGCGGCCCTGGGCGGCGGCCGCTACTACATCACCGACGACCCGATGGACCTCCCGCGGCTTTTCTCCGAGGAAACCGTCACCGCCGCCCGCTCCACGATCATCGAACGAGAATTCACGCCCACGATCACGCGGCCGGCACAGTTCATGGAGGGCGTCAAATGGGACTCGACGCCGTCGCTTCTCGGCTGGGTTTCAACAGTGCCGAAGCCGACCGCGGAAGTTCACCTCGAGGCCGAGGAAAACGATCCGCTTCTCGCGAAATGGCACTACGGCCTGGGCCGCTCCATCGCGTGGACTTCGGACGCGACCTCGCGCTGGTCCGCCAACTGGGTCGGTTGGCCCGGGTATCGCACGCTCTGGCCGCAGATGGTGCGGTGGCTCCTCCGGAAACAGCAGTCCGACGCCTACTCCGTCGCCACCTCGCTGACCTCCAACGGCGCCCACCTCAGCGTCGATGCCGTCGGCTCCGACGGCCGCTTCCGCGACTTCCTCAAGCTTCGCGCATTCGTCGCGGGGCCTGCCGGCTCCCTCGAAGTCCCCGTCCGCCAGACCGGACCCGGCCGCTACGAAGTCGATGTCCCCGCCACGCAGTCGGGCTCGTGGTTCGTGACGATCGCTGAAGAGGAAGGCGGCGAGTGGGCGCCGAAGGCCAGCATCCCGATCCTGATCCCCTATCCCGCCGAATTCCGCGCGACCTCCCCGAATCACGCCCTCCTCAAGCGGCTCGCCGAACTCACCGGCGGCCGCCCCATCCTCCTCGAAAAACAACCCGATCTCTTCCGCCACACCGCCGCCCCCGCCCGCGTCCCCCAGGAACTCTGGCGCTTCCTCCTCATCCTCGCCCTCTCCTGCCTCTTCCTCGACGTCGCCGCCCGCCGCCTCGGGATTCCCGACGCCTGGCTCAGGAAGAGGATCAAGGCCGTCGTGACGGAAGCGGACGCCGTCGTCGAACGGCTCCGCTCGGCCAAGGCGCACGCGCTTCCTGTGGCCGCACGGGAACCCGCGCCACCGGCGGCGGAATCGCCCACGGGGTTTCGGGCGCCGGAAATCGAACTTCCCGCGGAACTGCCGAAGCCTGCGGAGCCAGCACCACCCGTGGCAGAAGGCGGGTACCTGGACCGGCTGAAGGAAGCGAAGAAGCGCGCGCAGAAATGACGCGCGGCGCGCGTTGACGGTCGATGGTGCGGCCGCTTGCGCCCTCGTGTATTCTCCCGTCGAAACCCTGAGGAGAATTCCCGAAGTGCTCTTGCGCGGCCCCGCCTTCGCCCTGCTCACCGCCGTGATCGTCGCCGGCTGCAGCAAGAAACCGCTGCCGTCCGAGGATAAGTCCGTGCTCGACTCGTACGAAGCCGCGCTGTTCATGCCCGACCCAGACCTTAATGTCCTGCTCCCGCACGCCGCCTGGCTCGGGCCCGCCGCTGTTCCGCCCGTGTTGAAGCTGTGGCCTACGACTGTCGCGAACGACGTGAAGCGCATCAAGCTTGCGCGGCTTCTAGAGATCCTCGCCTGGAACGGGTTTCGCACCGTGGACTCCGTCCGGCTGCTGTCCGGATTAGCCAAGGACCGGCAGGTCTTCGTCCGCAAGTCGGCGGTCAACGCGCTCTTTGCCTCGGCGGCAGAACTCGACTCGCTTGACAAGTACTGGGATCCCGCCGATCCCGCGCCCGGGAATGTCGTCAATCCGTCGATCTCCCTGAAACTACCCTTCGCGAACTGCCGTGAGTTGCTCGCAAAGCGCGGGCTCGCAATCGCAAAGAACGCCGATGGCTCCGTCGCCGGCGCTCCGGGGCGCACTCACGCCGCGCAACCAGGAGTTCCCCAGGCGATCGCCCCGCTGCGCAAGTGGTGGAGCGCCGAACCAGACCCGTCGCTTCGGATCTACTCGGCCATCCAGGCCCTGCGTGCCCGAGATCCGGCCGCGATCGAACCGCTGGTCGCCATCCTCGGGCCGCTGCCCGCCGGAGCAAAAACTTCGGCGTCCCTCGACGCCGCGCGGGCCTGCTCCCTGAGGGCCCTGCAGGAATCCACCGGACTGTCGCTTTCCACGTATGAGCAGTGGCAGGAGTGGAGGGAGCAGAACCGGACGAAGCCGGGCAGCCCCCGATGATCGCTTCCCCGGTACAATCGCGGGCGACCCTATGAAACTCCTGGTCGTCGAAGACGAAGAAAAGGCGGCCGCCGCGCTCAAGCAGGGGCTTGGCGAGAGCGGCTTCGAAGTGGACCACGCCGCCGACGGCGAAGAAGGGCTGCGCCTGGCGCGCGAGCACGCGTACGACGGCATCGTGCTCGACATCATGCTGCCGAAGCGCGACGGGTGGAGCGTGCTGACGGAGCTGCGCAAGGAAGGGCGCGGAACCCCGATCCTCGTGCTCACGGCGCGGGACGAAGTGCCGGACCGCGTGAAGGGATTCGAACTCGGCGCGGACGATTATCTCGTGAAGCCGTTTTCGTTCGCGGAACTGGTGGCGCGGCTGCGGTCGCTCGTGCGCCGCGGGGTGGGCACGCGCCCGACCAAGGTCCAGGTCGCGGACCTCGAGATCGACGAATCCGTGCAGAAGGCATCGCGCACCGGAAAGACCCTCGACCTCACGCCACGCGAGTTCGCGCTTCTGTCGCTCCTCGCAAAGGCCCCCGGCCAGGTCTTCTCACGCGCGCAGATCAGCGAGCGCATCTGGCACGTCGAGTACGACGGCGTCTCCAACGTCATCGACGTGCATGTCCGGCACCTGCGCTCAAAGGTGGACGATCCTTTCGACAAGAAGCTGATCCGCACCGTCCGCGGGGTGGGTTATGCCCTCGACGCCTGAAGCGCCGCGAGCGGCCGGGAAGCGCCGTCGCTCGCTGGCGATCCGTCTCTCGTTCTGGTACGCGGGGACGTCCTTCGCGGTCGTGCTCGCGGTCGTCGTCGCGTGCTACTTCACGCTCGCCCGCGCCCTCGAGCACGAGGACGACGAGTTCCTGCGCGACCGGCTCGACCAGGTCCGTGCGCGCATCCAGCTCCGCCCGGGCGACGCCGTGACGCTCCTGGAGGAAATCGAGCGGGGCGCCGGCACGCGCGAATCCGAGCCGTTCTACCTGCGGGCGATCTCGCCCTCGGGCGCCATCTACGAGACACCGGGCGCATCGGCTCGCCTTGCCCTGAAAGTGATGCCCAGGCCGCCCTTCGGCCCCGCGGACATCACTTCAGGGGACGGACGCAAACTCCGCGTGTCGGTCACGACATTCTCGGAAGCGGCCGGCGTCTGGACTCTGCACGCGATCCTGGACCGCGGCCGCGACGCCCAGTTCACGTCGAGGTTCCGGCAGTTCGCAATCGTCGTGGGCGCCTTCGCGCTCCTCGCCTGCGCCCTCGCCGGCGACATCATCGCCCGCGCCGGAATGCGCCCCGTCACGGCGATCGCCGCCACCGCGGAGCACATCCGCTCCACGTCCCTGGGCGAACGCATCCCCCTGCACGGACTCCCCAGCGAACTCTACGACCTCGCCTTCACATTCAACGCCATGCTCGACCGCCTCCAGCGCTCCTTCGACCAGATCTCCCGCTTCTCCGCCGACATCGCCCACGAACTCCGCACCCCGCTCATGAACCTCCGCACCACCGCCGAGGTCGCCCTCGGCCGCGACCGCACCGCGACGGAATACTCCGACGTCCTGGCGTCGTGCCTCGAGGAAGCGGAGCGGCTGACACGCATCGTTGATTCGCTTCTGTTCCTCGCGCGCGCCGAAGCGGACCGGACGAAACCGCAGGCCGTAGACCTCGACGTCGCAACCGAGTTCGCCTCGATGCGCGACTACCACGCCGCGCAGGCCGAGGAGGCCGGCGTCGCCCTCGCCGTCGATTGCCCGGCGCCGCTCCCGGCTCGCGTGGACCGCACCCTTTTCCAGCGCGCCGTCTCGAACCTCGTCACCAACGCCTTCAAGTACACGCCAAAGGGCGGCACGATCACGATGCGCGCGTTTCACGAGCCCGGCCGCCTGCTCGTCCAGGTCCGCGACACGGGCGCCGGCATTTCCGCCGAGCACCTGTCCAAGGTCTTCGATCGCTTCTACCGAGCCGACACCGCGCGAAACTCCCGCATGGGCGGCACAGGACTTGGGCTGGCGATCGTGAAGAGCGTCGCGGCGCTCCATGGAGGGGAAGCGACCATCGAAAGCACACCGGGCAAGGGGACGACGGTGACGCTGACGTTCCCGCAGGAAGCGGCGAAGGGCGGCTCGCCGACGACACAGATGAAGCTGCCGGGTTGAGATACCGGCGGTCGCGCCACGCCCCGCGGGGGTTCGGGGAAGCGTTGCGATCCGCCGGTTCACTCAGGTCCGTTGCACCTGTATGACGCCGCCGGTCTCATCTTCTTCAGCAGGAATCGGGAAGTCAGAAGAGGAAATCGGTCCTGACGAAGTTCGAAGCGCGCTGTGTCAGCATGTCGCTCACGATCTGCTCGCCGCCCTCTTTCACGGCGACCATCGCGCGGATTGAGAAGACCCGCAGCGCGTCGGTGACGGAGAGCGTGCCCTCGGCCGAGTCCTTGCGCCCCGTGAACGGGAACGAGTCCGGGCCGCGCTGGCACTGGGCGTTCAGGTTGATGCGGCAGAACTGGTTCACGAGGACGTCGACGAGCGCGCCGACCTTTTTCGGATCGCGGCCGAAGATCGAGGCCTGCTGGCCGTAGGGGGACTCGACGACGTAGTCGAAGAGTTCTTCGTCGCGGTCGTAGACCGAGACGGGCACGACGGGTCCGAACTGCTCGGTTGACCAGAGCTGTGCGCCCTTGACGACGGGAAATACGACCGCCGGGCGGAACCACGTTCCCTCGCGCTCGCCGCCGCCCGGGTTGACAACTCTCGCGCCGAGCTTCACCGCGTCCTCGACGTAGCCCCACAGCTTGTCCGCCTTGCCGTGCTCGGGAATCGGCGTGATTTTCGCGCCGTCCTCCCAGGGAAGCGCGACCTTGAGTCCAGAGACCCCCGCCGCAAGTTTCGCGACGAACGCCTCGGCGATCGAACGGTGCACGAAGAAGTGCTTGAGCGCGGTGCACCGCTGCCCGTTGAACGACAGCGAACCGACAAGTCCCTCGGCCGCGGCGAGATCCACGTCCGCGTCCGGCAGCACGAACGCGGGGTTCTTGGCCCCGAGCCCGAGGACGCTTCGCAACCGGTGCGGCGCCGGGTGGTCGTGCTTGAGAATGTCGGCAGCGCGGCACGAACCGATGAACGCAAGCACGTCGACTTTGCCGGTTTTCTGGATTGTCCCCGCCGTCGTCGGCCCGTCGCCGGAAAGCGTGTTGACGACACCCCTGGGGAAGCTGTCGCGGAACGCGTCGAGAAGCGGCAGCGCGCACAGGGCGCCGTAGCGCGGCAGCTTCATCACGACGGGGTTTCCCATGATGATCGCGGGGATGAGCGTCGTGAACGTCTCGTTGAGCGGGTAGTTGAACGGACCCAGGCAGAGCGTCACACCGAGAGGCGAGCGGCGGACCATCCCGACGATGCCGCCGTCGATAGCGAAGCGGCTGCCGGTGCGGTCCAGATCCTTCAGCGCGTTCACGGTCGCCTCGATGTAATCCACGGTCCGGTCGAACTCCTTCTCCGAGTCCTTGAGCGACTTCCCGATCTCCCACATCAGAAGCCGCACGCACTCAGCGCGCTTCTCGACCATCCGCTTCGCGAATTGACGCACCGCGTCAATGCGTCCCTTGACAGGCATCGTCGGCCACTCGCCGCGCCCGCGATCCCACGCGCGCACGGCCGCGTCGAGCGCCGTCAGCGCCGCCGCTTCGTCCATCCGCGGCAGCATCCCGATCCGGTGCCGCAAGGGAGCTCCGCCTCCGTCCGGCCGGAGCATGATGCAGCTCTCGACGGGCTCCGCCTTCCCGCTCCAGGATTTGACTTGCCCGTCGACCAGGTAACGAAGCGACCCGGCGTATTCCGGCTGAAAGTGCGCCGCCGGGACTTCACCCGCCGTCGGATAAGCGAACGCCATGTTCTCCTCCGTGGCCGTGGACGGGCGAGCGAGGCGAGCCCGCCGGCATTCCCGCCAATTGAAAAGGGCTGGATCGTGAAATGCGGGGTGGCGCGGCCGTTCGTGCCACCCCGCATTTCACGATCCAGCCCTTTTCAATTGGGGAGCAAGGATTCGAACCTTGACAGGCAGATCCAGAGTCTGCCGTGCTACCGTTACACTACTCCCCACGGTCGAGCGGATTCTAGCGGCCCCATTTTCCGCGCGCAAGGACCGCTCCAGCGAGCCTGTCGTCGCTTCGCTAACATTCGGCTACCACTTTTCCGCCCCGCCGCCGAGAATTCCCAAACCCGATCGCCTTTTCCCTCATAGAAAGTCCGTGCCGTCAGCGTTATTATTTCGGTGCCTTTCGGGGATAATGGGATCGACATGAACACCGCACTCGACAGCCGCGCACTCGTCCTGAACCGCTCGTGGGTCGCCATCGACACCACGACCGTGCGGAAGGCTCTCGTCTGGATGTACCGCGGCCTCGCCCGCGCCATCTCCCCCGATTCGTACGAAACCTACGACTTCGAGTCGTGGACCGACCTGGCGGTCTCGAAGGGCGAGCCCTGCATCCGCTCGGTCAACATCCAGATCCGCGTCCCCGAGATCATCATCCTCGCCCTCTACAACGAGGTCCCGAAGAAGGAAGTCGTGTTCTCGCGGCGCAACCTCTACAAGCGCGATCACTTCACGTGCCAGTACTGCAGCCACCAGCCCGGCTCGGAAGAGCTGACGATCGACCACATCCTCCCCCGCGCCCGCGGCGGCAAGTCCACGTGGGAAAACTGCGTGCTCGCATGCGTCGACTGCAACCGCCGCAAGGCGAACCGCACCCCCGTCGAAGCGATGATGCTCCTCAAGAAGTCGCCCATCCGCCCGCCCTGGACGCCGTTCATCTCGCTTCGGCTGGGTGCCAAGCGCGCGAGCTGGGAGAGGTTCGTGAGCGAGCGGTACTGGGATGTGGAGCTGCACCCGTAGTACGGCGGGTCGAAAGTCGAAGGTTGAAAGTCGAAGGTAACGGCCGGCCGGCCCACGGCAGGGTCTACGACGGAGTTGCGGTAGAGAACCCCTTCCGCGGTTTGTAACGCCTGAGCGGACGCGAATCGGGGTGGGAGACTTCCACCTCGAATCCGGCTGCGCGCCGTCCCGCGAAACCGCCGAGCAACGCGAACGGAAAGAGCCCAATGCACAGGAGAGGCGCGCTCGACAGCCAAGTCCAGGGGTTCTCCCTTGAGAGAACGAGCGCGGCCAGAGGCGTTGTGGCGAACGGCAGCAGGCCGCTGAGAGGCGCAGCACGAGGCCAAATGCAGCCGAGAATCGCGGCACCCACGTAAGTCATGACGGCGCCCGAGACCCAGGCAACAGGTCCCAGCAGCGATTCTCCTCCCAGCACCCAAGTCAGAAGGAACAGCAGTGGAGTCCCGACGCCCGCTGCGATGACCAGTGCGCAGCCTGACGGCATGTGAGTCGCCGACTCATAGCGGGTTGAGGCAGAAATCTCAGATTCTGCGAACACCCTGGCCTCCTCCCTCGTTTGACCACTACTTCGGCGAAAACCGCGACCTACCGATTCGCGCCAGTCCCAACTCGTCGTGACCTGCGTCGGATTCGATTCGGCGTGTCGGGTCCGGCTCTGGGATCGACAGGTCCGCCCAATCAATGACCGCCAGTCCGCTGAGCAGGACCGACGGCACGATGGGAATGAGTGCGATTAGGAATTCCACGAACATGCCGTACGAGTGAATCACGAGCACGATCAGCGCGACGAACGCGGCGATGGACCAACCGCGAAGCGCACCGGGTCGGCCAGAGACGAGAAAGCCGACTGTTGAAAACAGGACGGGTGCCAATGCGCCGAGAGAGACCGCCGGACCGAACAGGATGATGGCGAGCGCGTATTCCCCCGGAACCGCGCGACCGTAGCAGTCGAGGTAGATCAGCAGCAGCGGTATCAGGAGGGCCCACGCAGTGACAAGAGCCAGGATTCGAGCAAAGGCAACCGCCTTCGTTCGCTCCTGGTTGGCCCCAGCCTCGTCGATCATTCGATCCTCTCCCCGTTCACGATCAGCGCCGTCAGCGTCGATGTCCCGTCCGCGCCGACGGCAACTTCGGCGAAGACCGCTCCGCTCCGAACAGCGCTCTCGATTTGAGGACCGCGGCCTTCGCGGACGAAGAACTGCTCGATGCCGAAGCGCGTCAACGCGACATTGCCGTTGAGATACCCGCAGTGGCCGCGCATCCAGACGGCGCCGGGCATCGGCTCGCCACGGGTCGACCGCGCGGCCGTTGGCACCCAGGCGGTTCCCCGCGGCTCGAGCCGCAGCCAGATCTCGCCACCGTCCACCGGGCGCGGCCCTTCCCACATCTTCGTGAGGTCGAGGCGCGAGTGGTCATAGCCTAGTTGGACGTACTGACCGCGGAAGAGGTCTTCAGGATCAATGGGCACGACGTGTAGCGTGACCCGGGTCCCCTCGCGGACGTCGCGGGAATGCGACATCGTCATGGACGCGAGTACGGCGACCTGCACGGCGACGGCGGCGGCAAAGAAGATGGGGCGCTTCATACGCGGCCCTCCTGAAGGGTTGCGGCGATGCGGCGGCGCTGGCGCTCGAGGGCCAATCCGCCCGCGAGAAGAAGCAGGCCGCCGACGGTGAAGAACAGCGAACGGTCGAGTCGGTCCCAGCCAAAGTCGACGTAGAGGGCGAAGAGTCCGATCGCGAACCAGCCCAGGCCGGAGTAGGCGAGCGACGGGCGGCGGTCGTGGAGGCCGAGCGCGACGAGACCCGCGCTTCCCGAGAAGAGAGCGATGTTGAAGAGGAGGGCGATCGGGATTTCGCTTCCGTCGGTGCCTATGAACAGCCAGGTAGCGCCGAGGCCGACGGCGGCGAGCGCGGCCCAGGCTTCGAGGCGGGAGAGGCGTTCGGTGGCGACGACGAGGGCCCAGCCCGCGGCCGCGGCCGCGAGAGTGAGAATGGCCCAGACGGCGCCAACATCGGGGCGGGCGCCTTCGCGCCACGCGAATTCGCCGGCCACGGGGCGGATGCTGAGGAGGAAGATCGCGAACATCCCGCCGCCGATGCCGGCGAGGCGCCACGGGCCTTGGAGGTCGGCGCGGCCGAGCGAGCGGTGGAGGACCCCGGCGGCGACGAGCGCGCCGGCGCCGGCGAGCCAGACGGCGGGGAGAAGTCTCGCGGAATGCGTCCATCCGAAGGGGACGACGCCCAGCCACGCGCCGAGCGCGAGCACGGCGATGGCGAGGTGGCTCTTCGAGTGCCGCCAGTACGACACGGCGAAGAGTGCGCCGACAGCGGCCAGGCTCCAGAGTCCGGTCGCGTGGAATTCGGCCGCTTCGCCGATTCCCCAGACGGTGAGGGCGCCGGCCGCGAGGGCGAACACGGGGACCGTTTCGACGGCCACGGCGACCGCGAGCGCGCCGAGGCCCCATGCGAGGAACGCGTTGGGCCAGTGGCCGGAGAGGTGGAAGATCTGGGCGACGAGGAAGATGCCGGCGCCGTAGGCGAGGTTGCCGATAAGAAGGAGGGCCTGGCCGACGTGCGGGTGGTTGCCGCGGCGGAAGGCGAGCTCGTAGCCGCCCCACTGGAGGCCGATGACGGACGCGAAGATCATCCCGAGCCGGAGGGCGTCGCTCATGCCGTCCCAGTTCGCGGCGATCCACGTGAGGATGCCGGCGCCGACGAGGAGCGCGCCGAAAACGGAGAGCGCCTGGACGAAGCGCCCGGGGCCGGCGTGCCGGTCGAGATCGATTTCGGCGAAATCGTAGCGGGCGCGGATGCGGCGGGCCTGGTCCTCGGTGAGAAGGCCGTCGCGCGTCCACGCGGGGAGTTCCTCGGCGAGCCACGCAAGTTCGTGAGGCGAGGGAGCGCGTCGCGGAGCGGTCTGCAGACTCGATGTCATGAGTGAGCTCCGATCGTGAGGGCAGGTCTATCGTGCTCGAGCCGCCGGCGCCTCCGGTCGTGAAGGACGGCGACGACGAACATCAGCGAGGGAAGGGCAAAGAGCGCCAGGATCGGCGCGAGCTCGGGGAACATCTCCTCTGCCGGGCCGAAGAGCATGAATTCTCCCGTATGGACGGCGGGGCCGGGGGTGAGGACATCCTCCCAGCCGGCGCTCAGCCCCGCGACGATCGCCAGGGGCCAGCACGCGGGCAGGAGTGAAAGCAGAAACCAGAACAATGCGGCAGCCGGTCCCTTGCGTCGAACGGCCGAGAGGACCGGCAGCGCCAGCGGTTGAAGCAGAATCACGGCGGTGAGCAGAGCGATGATGATCGCGCAGGGATTCATCCGGCCCTCCTTGCCCGCACCATCGCGAGGAAGCGGCGCTTCCGCTCCGCGACGGCGCGGTCGTTGTAGAGTTTTCCGAAGAGCCAGTTCATGCCGTCCTCGAGTTGTTCGAGGGTCATGTTCTTCGGATGGAACGTGGCGTCGAAGAGCGTGCAGCGGTCCCAGTACTTGCGCGTGAGGAGGCGGCCCTCGGCGGCGAGGCGCGCGTGGAGGCGCGTGCCTGGGAACGGGGTGAGCGCGGTCACCTGGACCTCGGCGAGCCCGGACTCGCGCACGAATCGCTCGATCTTCTCGAAGACGTCGGGATTGTCGGCGTCCAGCCCGACGATGAACGTCCCGTTCACGCTTACGCCGCGAGACTGGATCGCTTCAATGTCGCGGCGGTAGCCGTCCAGCTGGCGGAGCTTCCAGTTCTGCGCGTCGAGGCCCTGGAGCGAAGCGGCGCGCGGCGACTCGAAGCCGATCAGGAGCTGGCGGCACCCGGCGGGCGCGAGGAGATCCAGCAGTTCCGGATGACGGCCGAGGGAAGAATCCGTTTCCGTGAACCACCGGACTCCGCGCCCCGCCAGGCCGCGCAGAAGTTCCTGACCCCATTTCGGATCAGCGAACGTGTTGTCGTCCGCGAACTCCAGCATCGGCCGCTCCCAGCGGGCGCGCACGGCGTCGACATCGCGCAACACGAGATCCACCGGCTTCCTCCGGTACCTCCCGAACAGCTTGGACGCCGCGCAGAACTCGCAGTCGTGCGGGCAGCCGCGCGACGTCTGGACGGTGATGCGGTTGTAGCGGGTCATGTCGAGCAGGTCGAAGCGGGGAAGCGGCGACCGCGCGAGGTCGTAGGTACCGGGCGCGTCTTCCACGTAGAAGCGCTTCAGCGTCCCGCGCGCCGCGTCCTCGACGATGCGCGGCCAGAGGTCTTCACCCTCGCCGACGGCGACGGCGTCCGCGTGGCGGGCGACTTCGCGCGGGAGCATCTTCGCGTGCAGGCCGCCGATGACGACTTTCGTGCCTCGGGCGCGGAGGGCTCCGGCGATTGCGTAGGCGACGTCGACCTTTGCAGTGAGGGCGCTGATCGCGGCGAGATCGAATTGTTCCCCTTCGAGAACCGTCGTGTCGAGCTCCGGCATGTCGAAGTAGCGGAGCTCGTGTCCCGCGGGCGTCAGGCCCGCGAGCGTCAGGAGGCCAAGCGACGGCAGGCTCGCAATCGTTTTCCCGCGGTGCACGAACCCCGGCAACGTCACGTTATGGACGTCGAGCAGCGTGTTGCGCACGCGAACTCCCGAAACGGCGATGAGCGCGATCTTCATCCTTCACTCCTTTCACTTCGACGTGCGGGACGTCAGCTCTTCCAGCCCGCGGACCCGGCGTTTGAGGACCGCGTTTCCCGGCGAAGCGGCGGCCGCGTTCCGCGCGGCCTCCAGCGCCGCCTGGATGCGCCCGGCCACGTTCTTGTTCTGCGCCTCGAGCCGCTTCTGGAATTCGGACTCCGCGATGAGGTCGGCGCGACCCTGGAAATACAGGATGTTGCGCCTGCCGTCGACGTGCAGCTCCGGGTCCCAGGCCATGAGCCAATCGGGGGGCGCGTGGTCGCCGTCGATGGGGAAGCGGTACTCGAACGGCGCGGTCTCCCCGAACGAACAGCGGGTGCAGGCATCGGACCTCTGCACGCCCGACGCGCGGAGGTCGGCCCAGTCGGAGGGGTAGCCCTTGAACTTCGACTCGAACAGCGCGATGTCGATGCCGGTCTGCCGCAGGCGGTTGGCGCACTCCGTTGTCGAACCGGTGGCGGAGCCAGGCTCGCGCGGGGCGAGGTGGGAAGCGGCAATGTCGAATTTCCAGGCGCCGTCTTCCAGGACGAGCGCCCACCGCACCCGGTTGCGCGGGTTCAGGGAGACGACCGCGGCGCTGCCGGCGGAGACCGTCTCGACGGTGGCCGATTCCGCCAGCGGGACCTGCCACAGCCCTTTGTACGCGAGCAGCAGCGTTTCCCCCGCGATCCGTTCCGCACTCCACGGGACCGTTTCGTCCGGCTTCGCCCTGGCGGCAAGCGACGGCGGAAGAGACTTCGGCGGCAGGTGGCGCAGCAGTTCGGCGCCGGCCAGCTCCTTGCTGCGGGTCGCGGCGCTGACGGACGCGAGGGCCGCGGCCGAGTCGTCCGCGGCGACGGCCGCGCGGAGGCGGTCCCATGCCTTGAGCGGGGTATCGCCAGGATCGGCCTTGCAGCCGCCGGCGAGAGCGAGAGCGAGAAGGGAGAGTCGTCTGATCATTCGCAGGGTCTCCTGGAAAGATTCCGCCACGCTCCGGCGGCGGCAATGGTCATGGAAGCGGTAAGCGCCAGCGCGCCGGCGGGAAGCGCGTACTTTGCTTCCGGCGCGACCGCGGCGGCGGCGAGGACGAGCGTGAGTCCGGGCCACGCGGCGATCGCGAGCCAGGAGCACGCGGTTTTCCATTTCTGCGACAGCGCGAGGCGGGGGAGTTCGCGGCCAAGGAGGACGTTGAGCGCGCCGACGGCGATGGCGGCGATGTGCGCGAGACGGAGGAGGCGGCGGGGGAGGGCGTCGTAGGATTCGAAACCGGCGGGGGCTGGCATGGGGCCAGCGAACGCCCACATTCCGATCCAGAGGGCGGCGACGAGGCCAACGGCGATGCCGGTCCAGCCGATGGCGGCATTGAGCGAGCCCCGTGTTGAACTCGGCTTCGGCTCTTCCTTAAGTGAGTGAACATTCACTCGCTCGTGGGACGAAAACAAAACTCTCTTCCCAGCCTCCGCCGAGCCTGCCCGCAGATGTCGCCGCGTATCGCGCATCTATCTCCCCTCCACCAGCCGCGCCAGCCGGCGACCCATCTCCGGCGCCTTCTCGCGCAGGTCTCCCTTCACCTCGCCGTAAGCCTTCGCCAGCAGCAGCCGCGAGCACGCCCCGATGATCATCGCCTGGAGAAGATCGAGGTCCGCCGAGGCCGGCAACTCGCGCGCCGCCACTGCTTCCTTCAGGATGTCGAGAACGACGTGGCGGGGGAGGCGCATCGACTTCGGGAGGCGTCCCATTTCGGCGGCGTGGGAAAAGAGGATGAAGCGGGCGACGTCCTGATTTTCTTCGTAGGCCTCGGCGAAAGCGCGGGCGATGCCTTCGAGGCGGCCCGCGAGGTTGGGTTTGGTGCGCGCGCCGCGGTCGAGGAAATCGGAAAAGGTGGCAAGGTTGGTCTGGAGGATGTCGCGGGCGAGTTCTTCCTTGGAGTCGTAGTGGCGGTAGAGGGTGCCTTCGGCGACTTTGGCGGCCTTGGCGATGTCGCGGATGGTGGTGGAAGCGACGCCGTTTTCGACGAAGAGGCGGATGGCGGCGTTCAAGATGGCGGGGAGCTTGGTGTCCTGCTTGGATTCGTCGAGGATCATGGTGTCCTTGTCGCGAGTGAGTGTTCACTCACATGATAACCCGCGATCCTGCTAGGGTCAAGGCACTCCACCGGTTTTTCTCATCCCGACTGTTGAATGACAACCGCAACCTGTTGCCACGTCATGTCTTATGTCGTCCCATCCACCCTCAAAATTTTCAGCATCGCCCTGAAAACCGCCCTCACCGCCTCGTCCACTTCCTTCTTCTCAAAACTCACCGCCACCACGCTCCCCGTCTCCCCCACACCCTGCAGCGAACACCGCGCCCCCAGCTCCTTCAGCAGCACTTCCTCCACCTGCGGAAACGGCCGCTTCGCCATCTCGTCCTTCAGGAACGGGTCCCCCGCGTACCCGGCCATCTGCGCGTTCGGATCAAAAAGCGCCACCGCGTCCATCCCGAGCCCGCCCGCAATCGCCAGCGCCGCGATGTCCCCCTCCGCACCCATGATCAGCCGCGAGAGCATCCGCCCGGAAGCGGCCTCGCCGTCCTCTTCGGGGGTCCGCCCCCACAGGCGCCTCAGGTCAACGAGCACCCCCGCGATGCCGACCGGATTGCCCTCGGCGTCCTTGATCAGCGTCGTCGTCATCTGGCACGGGAACTCCGTCCCGTCCTTCATGACGTTCATGATGTCGCCGCGCCACCCGCCGGAAAGTGTCGCCTCGACGATTTCTTTCGAGAGCGACGGCGAATTGGAAGCGCTGTAGAGCATCATCACCGGCCGGCCAAGCAGCTCGGTTTCGTTGTACCCGAACAGCGCCTGCGCACGCTTGTTCGCCCACGCCATCGTCCCGACGAGATCGACCAGGATCAGTGCTTCGTCGATCTCCCACGCGCATTGGCGCACGAAGTCGGGCATGGGGGGAAGAGGGACGGGTTTCGGAGGCATGCAGGCGTTCTATCGCAGGCTCGCCCTCGCCGCAACAGTTGCGAGTTACGAGTTGCGGGTTGCGAGTCAGCCGGACTGCAGCCTGGAGTGAATCTTCAGGAAGGTGGGCCAGCCGCGCGTGGTCGCCGGTACGCCGAGCACTTTCTCAACGATCTCGTTCGGGTAGTGGCCGAGCTTTCCGAAAACGCGGTAGCACCCGGGCACGAACGCGCCGTCGATCTCGAACAGTCGCACCTCCCACTTCGGCCCGGCGGGACGGTCGAAAGGGAAGTCGCAGACCGACTTCGGCTTCGCGGCGAGGATCGTGACGACCGGCTTCGCGCCGGCCGGGAGTTTCCGGAAGGGGTCGCGCTTCACGAGCGCCGCGATTTCCGCCGCGGTAGAGACGAGGATCTCGGTTTCGAACGGCAGCGCTGATGCGAACTCCTTCTTCACGGCAGCGGCCGAGGATCGCTTCCGCGCAACGAACGTCCCGGCCGCGCCGATGTTCCCGACGCAGAGTTTCAGCGCGAACGCGGCGGGCTTGAAGACGCGCGCACCGCCGACGTTGGCGCCTCGGAGGAAGGCGACGAAGTCCATGGGGGGATCCTACCCGGGTCCGAGTTTCTGCAGGTCCTTATCCGCGGCTGTTTCCGCGTCATCTGCTTTCATCCGCGAATGTCCTTGTCTCAAAATCAGAAGGGAATTCTCGGATACGGCTACTGGAACCAATGGTCATTCCGCAACCACTGGCAACCGCATCTCGCAAGCCCCCAGGTGCAGGGTGACCTTCACCGGCTGCGCGGTCTTCTCATCCCAGTGATCCGCGCCGGTCCCCGTGTTGCGCTCGTAGCGCGGCCAGTTCGTGTTGGAGAGATAGACGCGCAACTCGTGGCCCTCCGGAAACGTCGCGGCCGTCGCGGGGAAGCGCAGTGTGAGCGCGTACGTCTGACCCTGCTGGAGAAGTTTCGCCGCGGCCGTTCCATCGCGCAGCTTTCCGCGGCCGACGGCGTCGCCGATCAGGACGGGTCTTCCGTCCGGGCCCGCGTCGCAGAGGCGCGCGGTGAAGTCGCAGTCAGGAGCGTTGGCTTCGAAGGAAATCGTGAGCTCGACGTTGCCGTTCACGCGAAGGGCCTTCTCGAGTTTTCCCGTCGTGAACCACATTCCGTCCTTGCGACTCGAGAGCTCGGATTGATCGGTAGGCCCGTGCTTCATCGGCGGGAGATTCGCACCGCCGAGGGTCGGGGAGGGATCGACCGGGTCAAACGTCCACGACTTTGTGGCGTCCTGCTGCGGCTTTTCCGTCGCGAGCCTGCCCTCGGCGGTGAGCCAGAATGACTTCGTCTCGCGTTTGACGCCGCTCCACGCCTCGCAACTCTTCCACTCCTCCTCGTTCACCGGCCAGTACCGCACGCGCGCCACCTTGTCCCAGCCGTTGTCTTTCATCCCGCGCAGCCAGAAGTCGAAGAACACCTTCGCGGCGCGCGCCGACTCGAGCGACGCCTTCTCGAACTTCAGCGCGCCCTGCTCCGTGACGCCGATGCTCACGTGGTCCCACGGCCCGATCAGCAGCTTCGACCCCGACCGTGCCGCGTCGCCGCCCTTCGCCACGATGTCCTCGAACGTCCTCACGATCGCGTCCGGGTAGTTGTCCCACCACCCCGTGATCATCAGGCACGGCACATCGATCGCCTCCGGGTGATACGTCGCCTTCTCCGCGAACTTCCAGAGCGGCGTCCCCGACAGCGGCGCCCCGATCACCTTCTCGCTCACCCCGAACCCGAGCTGGTCGAGCCGCTTCACGTGCCCCTCCAGCAGCACGCCGCCCTCGTAGTACGACTCGTAGTCCTGCCCCATCGCGGCGATCAGCGGCGCGCAGCACACCAGGTGCGGCGGATGCTCCACCGCCGTGTCCAGCTGCTGTTTCCCGAGCGCGCTTCCGCCCCACGTCCCCACCTTCCCGTCGCTCCACGCCTGCTTCGCGATCCACTCGACGCAGTCGTAGCCGTCCAGCCCGCGCTTCGCCATCGCCTTCGTCGCCGCCTTCGACCCGTAGAACCCGCGCCAGTCCACGAACACGTACGCGTAGTGCTCGCGGTCCATCAGCACCTTCATGTCGTTCGTCGAACCGCGCCCCGTCTCGCCGGCGGGAACGTTCGCGAGCGTCATCACCGTCCCCATGTGCTTCTTGTTGTAGGGCGTCTGCACCAGGACGCAGGGATACTCGCCCTCCTTCGCCGGCAGGAACAGGTCCGCCGCCAGCCACTTGCCATCGCGCATCGGGATCTGCACGTCCTTCTGCTCGGCGGTCCAGCCTTCCGCAGCGACCGGCAGGGCAAGGGCGAGGGCAAGGGCAAGGGTCCGCATCGGCAGCTTCCTTATTGTGGAAGGGTCTGATACGAAGGGCTCAGAAGAAACCCGACCCGCCCCCTCAAGTTTCGGAGGATTTCCATGAAGTGGGCCGCATCCTACGACGAAGCCGTGAAGGAAGCGCAGACCCTGAAGCGGCCGCTTCTCATCGACGCCTTCTCCCCCAACTGACCCGCCTGCGCGAAACTGGATGCGGATACGTATCCAACGGCGGAAGTCGCGGCGTTCGTGGAAGAGAACTACGTCGCGCTCAAGGTGAACGTCAAGGAGCAGCGCGACCTCGCGAAGAAGCTGCGCGTCATCTGGACGCCCACGGTCTTCGCCGCGCTTCCCGACGGCTCCATCCTCCACCAGACCATCGGCTGGCTCCCCCCCGCCGACTTCCTCGCCGAGTTCGCCTACGGCCTCGCCCGCGCCGCCCTCGAAGCCCGCGACTTCGACAACGCCAGCCGCCTCCTCCGCGACTCCGTCGGCCGCGCCCCGCAGCACGACCGCGCCCCCGAGGCCATGTACTGGCTCGGGGTCAGCGAGTTCCGCCGCACCGGCGGGATCGAAGCGGCGAAGGTTGCGTGGAAAGAGCTGTCGGACAAGTGGCCGCGATCGGCGTGGGCGACGCGGGCGAGGTGGCTGGTGACGTAGACGCACTCCTGCACCCGAACGCCCGGATCGCTGGCGACTTCCGCAACGGCAGACACCGCTACGACGCAGACTCTTCGACTCGGGCCGTAAGCGCGGCTCCGGCGGCCGTCAGGCTTCGCTCAGGGCGACGCCTGACATAGCATCGGACCATGACCTCCACGGAATCGGTCTATGTGTTCAGACACGCACTTCTGCGGGACGCCGCCTACCAGCTCCAACTTCCCGGTGATCGCGCGAGGCTGCACGGGTTGGCATTCGAGCTGATCGAAGGTCTGTCGGGTGGACGCCCGCTTGAGCCGCCTCCGTTTGACGCGGCAGGAAAAAGGACCTTCGTCGCGCACGCGACGGATGCGGTCGCGCACGAACTCGCCGACCACGCGAGTCGCGCTGCCTCCCTGGACGAGTCCCGCTCGCTCAGAAGCGCTCACGTGCTGTATCTCCGTCGTGCCGCGGAAGTTGCAGAGCAGGAGTTCCGCCTTGAATCTGCGCAGGAGTGCTGGCAGAAGCTGTCAGGTCTGCTGGTAGGCGCTCATCGTGCGGAAGCGGTCCGTCGTGCGGGTGTGGTCGCATGGAAACGAGGGCAAACCGTCGTGGCCGAAGGACTGCTGAGAGATGCGCTCGAGCTCACGCGTGAAGTCCGGGCGCGCCGCCTGGAGGGTGCGGCGTCGGGGAACCTTGCCAGCCTTTATCAGGAGATCGGCCGGGTCAAGTTGGCGGAGCGGACATTCGGCCAGGCGCTGGAGATCTACCGCGAGTTTGGCGACCGCCGGGCCGAAAGCTCCGAAATGCTGAACCTGGCCAGTGTGTACCACGAGACCGGCCGCGTCGAGTTGGCAGAGCAGATGTACGACCAGGCGCTGGCGATCCATCTTGAGCGCCGCGACCGAAGAAGTGAGGGTGTCGCGCTGATGAATTTGGCCAACCTGTACAGGGAGACTGGCCGTGTTGAGATGGGTGAGCTGGCGCTCGGCCGAGCGCTTGCGATCCACAAGAGGTCTGGAAATCAATGGTTTGAGGGAGTCGCTCTGGGAAACCTGGCCAGTCTCTACCGCGAGACCCACCGCGCCGAACTGGCAGAGCGGACGTACCTGCGGGCGCTTGAAATCAACCGCCAGGTCGGCAACCGGCGAAGCGAGGGCGTAGCACTGGGAAACCTGGCTCTCGTTTACCAGGAAACTCACCGGCTCGAACTTGCAGAGCAGTCTTACGAGGAGGCGCTCGCGATCCACCGCGAGGTCGGCAACCAGCGAAGCGAGGGCATCGCGTTGGGAAACCTGGCCCTTGTCTACCGGGATACTCACCGCCTCGAACTTGCCGAGCGGACGCACGGTCAGGCGCTCGCGATTCACAGAGGGGTCGGCGATCGACGATTCGAAGGCATCGCCCTGGCCGATCTGGCCAGCATCTTCCGCGAGACCGGCCGCGTCGAGCTGGCCAAGCGAACGTATGAGCAGTCGCTCAAGATCCTCCGGGCAGTCGGCGACCGCCAGACCGAGGGGACGCGCCTCGGGGACTTTGCGCTTCTCCTGCTCGCCCTGGGAAAGATCGCTCGGGCGCGCCAGACCTGGCAGCAGGCCGCAAACATCCTGCGGCAACTCCACGACAACCGGACCCTTCAATCTTCCACCGTGGACATGCGCGCCTCATGCGCGAAGTCCGGTGTGCCGCCGTTCGACGAGGAGCCCGCGTAAAGGCTGAACATTCGCGGATGTCGCGCCGCGCCCTCCTCCGCGACGCCGCCTATCAACTCCCCGGCGACCGCCCGCCGCTGCCTCCGCATCATCCACTTCAACTTCGCCGGCACCCTCGCCGTCGACGCCGCCGCCATGGCCTTCGCCGCCTTCGGCGTCCTCACCCCCATCCTCGCTTCACTCGTCCACGTCGGCTCGGAGCTGGCCTTCATCCTGAATTCGGCGCGGCTCCTGGCGCGGACGCGCGCCCCTACTTCCCCTTCTCATAAGTCCCCACCATCTCCACCTTCTCCACCACATGCCCCTTCATCGCCGCTTCCAGCTCCGCCTTCGTCGGCTTCTTGAGATCGGGGAGGGCGGCGTCGAGGGCGAAGAGCTTGAAGAAGTAGCGGTGGCGGCCGATGGGGGGGCAGGGGCCGCCCCAGCCGGTGCGTTTCCAGTCGTTGAGGCCGGGGAGTGCGCCGGCGGGGGAGCTGGCTTCGGGGATGCCGGCGGTGCCCGGGGGGATGTTGTAGAGGACCCAGTGGACCCAGGTCATCTTGGGGGCCCTGGGGTCGGGCGCGTCGGGGTCGTCAACGATGAGGGCGAGGGACTTCGCCGAAGCGGGGACGCAGGACCAGGCGAGGGCGGGGGAGAGGTCGGGGCCTTCGCAGGTGTGCTGGCGCGGGATGGAAGCGCCGTTCAGGAAGGCGGGGGAGGAGAGGGAGAGGGGCATGCGGGGGCTCCTGAGGGGGACGCTGCCATCTTACGCTTGAAGAGGCGAGGGGGGCCTGCAGGGGAACTCGCTAATGATCAGGAGTCAGGCGCGCCCAGAGTTTCCCGAAGCGACAGGAGAGAGTGACCGGGACGCGATCGTTCAGCACCTGCAGAAGCGCGGCGGCCTCCATGGTTCCGTCCTGGAAATCGAAGCATGCGCCGCTCTGCCAGCGTTCGGGGTCCGCGGCAATCGCTTCCTGCGCCCGGGCCTCCAGGCGAAATCTCGACGCCAGGTCCGCCAGTATCTCCGCGAGCGTCCCGGATCGCATGTCCACGCGGGTGTCGCGCCAGCGGCGCAGGGTCCGGTCGCGGACCGCGAGGTAGTCGGAGAAAGGATCCGCGGGAGCCTGCTCCTGTGAAACCGGAGTCCCTCTCGACGTCTCCGCTGCAGGCGGATCCGGCGGAAGGGGTCGCGGCGCGCTTTCCTTCTCGACCAGCGAGACTGGAGCCGGCTGCGTAAGTGACACGACAGGTTTCCTGCGACCCAGGAGCGCCGCAGCCAGCAGGGCCGCACAAGCGACGAGGATCACGGCGACGAGCAGGAAACGCGCCATGACCTGGATCCTACCAAGGAGCGTCAGCGGGCCGAGCAGACCTCCCACGCCATGGCTCTACGTCAGAGCAGCTTACGCTTCTTCGTGTACGTCCCGATCAGCAGCGCGTGAGCAAGCACGTGGCCTTTCATCGCCGCTTCGACCTGCGCGAGCGGCGGCTGGCGGAGGCCCTTGAGCGCGATGTCGAGGGCGTAGAGCTTGAACTGGTAGCGGTGCTCGGTCTCGGTCGGCATCGGGCCGGTGTAGCACGTCTTGCCGAAGTCGTTCAGGCCCTCGGAAGAGCCCGGCGGCGGGAGGCCGCTGGGGCCGATGCCGCCGGCTGTTGCGGGGATGTCGTAGACAATCCAATGGGCGACCGGCTCGCCTCTGGCCGCGGATTGATCGGTCACGGTCAGCACGAGCGAAGCGGTCCCCGGGGGCGCGCCGCGGAAATCCAGCAGGGGCGGGAGGCTTTTGTCCTCGCTGGTGTGCTTCGCGGGGATTTCGCCGCCGGACTTGAAGGCGGGTGAGGAGAGGGCGAGCGGCATGGAAGAACTCCTTCGGAAATACCAGGCAGATCAGGTTCCTGGAAAGACCTTGTGGAGCCCGAGGCGCTGGTGACCCGGCGGCTGATTCTGGAGCACGGAGTGCACCTGGTACCCGAGTTTCTCGTAGAACGGCCGCGCTTCGAAGCTGAACGTCTCCAGCATCGCACCGTAACAGCCGCGCTTCCGCCCTTCTTCTTCTGCGAGCGCCATGAGTCGACTGCCGAGGCCCGCGTTGCGATGCGGCGCCTCGACCCAGAGGCCGTCGATGAAGAGCCATCCCCAGGCGGAAGCACCGATGAGGCCGCCGAGAATGGCGCCGTCGGGTGCGCGAGCGACGACATGAAGGGGTTGGTTGTTCTTCGGCCCCGCGATCGACTCCGTGAACTCGCGCAGGCCCTTCCAGATTTGGTCCTGCCCGCTTTGCGGCAACTCGTGCTCCAGATTTACGCGGACATCCGTCATGGGCGATGACCCCTTGGAATTTGGAGTTTGAGTTGGGATTTTGCATTTGTCCTGGCCTTTACCGTCCACAACCCCCCGTCAACCTCTCCCCGCACTATAATCCGCCCCCCATGCCCGTAGCCGTCCTCAACGGAGTCACCAAGGCCTACCCCGGAAAGGTGGTCCTCGACAACGTCGACTTCCAGGTCGACGCGGGCCAGCGTGTCGGCCTCGTCGGCGCTAACGGCGCGGGGAAGACGACGCTTCTGAAAATCCTCGCCCGGGAAATCGAAGCCGACTGGGGCGACATCCAGCTCGCGCGGGGCTCGCGGCTCGGTTACGTGCGGCAGACGGACCAGCTCGGCGGGGCGGCGACGCTGGAGGAAGCGCTGCTGGAGCCGTTCGAGAATCTGCTGCGGCTGCACAGCGAGATGGAGCGGGTGGCGCACGAGATGGAGTCGGCGTCGACGCCGGAGCTGCTGGAAGAGTGGGGAAACCTGCAGCACGAGTACGAGTCGGGCGGCGGGTACGAGTACGAGACGGAGCTCAAGGTCGTGGCGCACGGGCTCGGGTTCGACGACGACGACCTGCACAAGAGCGTCGCGACGATGAGCGGCGGCGAGCGGAGCCGCGCGGCGCTGGCGCGCGAACTGCTGGTGAAGCCGAGCCTCCTGCTTCTCGACGAGCCCACGAACCACATCGACATCGTCGGGATCGAGTGGCTCGAGGACTACCTGAACGGATTCCCGGGCGCCGTCATCGTCGTCTCGCACGACCGGTACTTCCTCGACCGCGTCACCACGCACACCGTCGAGGTCGAGAACGGGAAGTGCGCGGCGTACGTCGGGAGCTACAGCGATTTCGTCGAGCTCAAGGAAGAGCGCGCCGAGGCGGCGCGCGTCGCGTTCGCGAAGCAGCAGGACCACATCGCAAAGACCGAGGAGTACATCCGTCGCTTCGGCGCCGGCCAGCGCGCGCGGCAGGCGAAGGGGCGCAAGCGGCGACTCGAGAGGCTCGAGCGGCTCGACCGCCCCGGCGGACCCGCGCATGCGCTGCGCGTCCGGTTCGGGCCGGTGCACAAGAGCGCGATGTCGGCCATCGTCACCAAGCGGGTCTCGAAGGCCTACGGCGACCACAAACTCTTCAGCGATGTCTCCTTCACGATCGAACGCGGCGAGCGCGTCGGCCTCATCGGGCCCAATGGGTCCGGCAAGACGACGCTCTTCAAGATCCTGCTGGGGCGCGAGAAGCCGGACAGCGGCGAAGCGATCCTGGGCGCTTCCGTCGAGCCGGGCTACTACGACCAGAACCTGGGCGAGTTGAACCTCTCGAAGTCGGTCATGGACGAGATCTGGTCCGTCGACCTCACCATGACCCGCGGCCAGATGCAGTCCTGGCTCGCGCTCTTCCTCTTCCCGGCCGACGACGTGCACCGGATCGTGGGAACGCTCTCCGGCGGCGAAAAGTCGCGCGTCGTGCTCGCCAAGCTTCTCCTGAACCGGCCCAACACGCTCTTCCTCGACGAACCCACCAACCACCTCGACATTCCTTCGCGCCAGGCCGTGGAGGAAGCGCTCGACGGGTACCCCGGCACGATCATCACGATTTCGCACGACCGCTACTTCCTCGACCGCGTGTGCGACCGGATCCTCGCGATCGAGGACGGGCACGTCGTGAGTTACCCTACGGACTACACGGGCGTGATGGAGAAGCGGGCGCAGCGCGCGGGCGCCGCTTCCTCGCAGCCGTCGAAGCCGCCTCCTCCGCCGCCGCAGGCGGTCGCGCAGGAGGAACACAAGGACGCGCGGCGGCGCTGGCGGCGGATCGAGCGCATCCAGGAGGAGATCACGCTGCTCGAGCGCCAGGTCGAGGACGTGACGAAGAAGCAATGCGAGCCGGAGATCGCGACGAACCGTCGGAAGCTGAACGAGCTCGAGAAGGAGAAGGTGGGGCTCAAGAAGAAGAGCGAGGACTTGTATGAAGAGTGGAAACAGCTCGAAGCGGGAAAGTGAGCGAGCGGCGGCTATCATGGGACAAATGCGCCGCGCATCCATCGCCCTGACCCTGCTGCTTGCCGCGCCGCTCGGGGCGCAGGAACTCACCGACGAGACCTTTGCGAAGATCCGCGACCACGTCCTGCCGGCGCCCGACGAGCTCCGCTGGACGGCGGTCGACTGGCGGGCCTCGTTCTGGGACGCTGTCGTCGAGGCGCAGAAAGCGGACAAGCCCGTGCTACTCTGGGCGATGAACGGCCACCCGCTCGCCTGCACCTGAAACAACGGCGTTGCCGCCCGGCGGTCCGTCTGGGGCGATGCGAGAGTGCAGGAGCTGGCGAAGGAGTTCGTGGCGTGTGCGGACGAGGTTGGTCACCTGCAAATGGTCAAAGGACCCGAGGCCGACCTGTTCCGGAAGGTCGCCGAGCAGGGGCACTACGCGGGACGCACGAAACCGACGAGCACGCGGCAGGGAATCTACGCCTGCGCCCCCAATGGCGTGCTCCTCGCGTCGATCAACACCACGAACGCAGGGGCAATGTCCGGAATGATGGAGAAGGCGCTGACGCGGTGGAAAGAACTCAAGCCTGAAGAGCGGCTCAGCAAAGAAGCGCTGGCTGCCGATCCCGGCGGACGCACTCGCTGGGAACGCCTCTATCCGGCCGACGGGCTCGTGCTCAAGGACTGGTCCCGGGACCTCCCCCGCAACGAACCCGTTCGCGACGCGTGGAACCTGGACTATGCGTGGTTCCGCAGGGAGGAAGCGCGCCGCTTTCTCCCGGAGTCGATCGAGGAGGGCGCGCTTTACGACGTCCCCCGCGACCTCGTCCTCCGCCTCGCACGTTTTCATTTCGTCGACAACGTCCGCGGCCAGACCTACCCGTGGCAGGAAGCGGAGATCGCGACGGCGGAAATGGCGGCAATCGTGGACGAAGTGAAGGATGGCCGCGCGCGGATTCGCTTCGCCGGGAAAACGAAAGCGACCGCCGTCGGCAAGTGGCGCGTAAACGGCTTCGACCCGACCGCGAACGACCAGAAGCGCGGGTTCGACGCGCGGATTCTCGGGACCGCGACGTGGGATTTCGCAAAAGAACGCTTCGTCGAGTTCGAGATGATCGCGGCAGGGACGCGCTGGGGCGGCACGCAGTACAACGCCCGTCCGGACGACCTCGGGGAAGCGCCGATGGCGCATCTGCTGCGGCTCGCGGGGGAGACGCCGGCGGAGCGCGTGGCGCCGGCGTCGATATGGGGGTATGGCTGGAGATAGGACGGGGGGCGATTGCGGCGGTGTGCGAGGAAGGACTGGGCGGGCGGCGCGACCCCCTCCATGGAACCGACAACTTCAACTTTCAACTCTCAAGCAAGCGGCAATTTCAAACGGATAACTACAAGCACAACAGCGAGCAGCACCCTTTCCTGTCGCCTTGAAGTCGTCGTCTTGTAGTTCTCACTTTGCTTGAAAGTTCGCGGTCTTGTAGTTGCCGGTTTCGGGCAGTCCCTTCCTAGAATGTGCGCTCTTCGCCCCGACTTTCCCTGTTCTTTACCCAACCCCAACACTCCCCGGATACCCTCTCCACCCCCATGAAAGTCGCTGCCATCGACATCGGCGCCAACAGCGTCCACCTCGTCGTCTCGCGGCTCTTCGCGCCCGGCATCCGCGAAGTGCTGGACCGCTCGAAGGAAATGCTCCAGCTCGGCCGCGCGACCTTTCGCAGCGGATCGATCCCCGTCGCCGACATGGATCGCGCCATCGCGGTCCTGCGGCGATTTCGCGCGATCGCCGAAGCGCAGGGGGTGGAAGCGGTGCTGGCGGTGGCGACGTCAGCGGTCCGGGACGCGCGGAACCGCGGGGAGTTCGTGAAACGGGTCGAGAAAGAGGCGCGGCTTGCGGTGCGAGTCGTGTCGGGAGAGGAAGAGGGGCGGCTGATTTATGCCGGCGTGCGCGAAGGGCTGCCGCCGGATTCCGGCCGGATCGGCGTCATCGACATTGGCGGCGGAAGCGCGGAAGTGATCGTCGGGGAGGGGGAAAAACCTGCGTTCGTGAAGAGCCTGAAACTCGGCGTGCTGCGGCTCGCGGAAAAATTTCCGCGGCCGAAGGACCGCGGAGACATGGAAGACCACGTCCGCGGGGAACTCAAGCCGGTCGCCAGGGACGTGAAGCGCCGCGCGCCGACGTCCGTGTTCGGTACCAGCGGGACAATCCTGACCCTCGCCAAGCTCCTCGGCGTGCGTGGCGAGGGAGAGACCATCCGTCGCGAGCCGCTCGAAGACCTGTCTCACCGCCTGCTCGCCTCGCCGCGCAAGGAACTGGCAGGGCTCGGCCCCGTGGGAGAAGCGCGGGCCGACACGATCGGCCCCGGATCGCTGGTCGTCCGCGTCTTCATGGAAGAGGCAGACCTCGAGGAACTCATTCCGTGCGACCGCGCGCTCCGCGAGGGCGTCGTCGCCGACTACGCGGCGCGCAATTCCGCACGGCTCTCGATCCGCGAGGACGAAATCGCCGACCCCCGCCGCCGAAGCGTCCACGTCCTCGCCCGCCGACTCGGCGCGCTCGACCTCCACGCAACCCACACGACCCGCCTCTCGCTCCGCATGTTCGACGACCTCGCGCCGCTTCACCGCCTCAGCCCCGGCGACCGCGAGATCCTCGAATACGCTTCGCTGCTGCATGACGCCGGGTACTGGATCAGCGCCGAGAAACACCACAAGCACGCCTATTACCTGATCATGAACGGCGCGATCGAGGGATTCTCCGATGAAGACCGCCTCCTGATCGCGCTCGTCGCGCGCTACCACCGGGGATCGCTTCCCCGCCCCGACCACGAGGGTTATTCCAGGCTCGGAAAGGGGCAGCGCCGGCGCGTCGATCTGCTGAGCGCCATTCTGCGGGTGGCTGATGGCCTCGACAGGAGCCATGCGGCGCTCATTGACGACATCCGGCTGATTCCCGAGGGAGGAGACGTCACGCTCGAGATCCGGGCGACCTCCGATCCCGAACTGGAGGTCTACACCGCCGCACGGCGGGCCGATCTCTTCCGCAAGGCCTTCGGCCGCGACCTGAAGCTGCGGGTGGCGAAGCGGGAAGAGCGATGAGGCGCGGGTGAGCCAGCGATGAGCGCGACACCCCGGATTCCTCCGAGTCCTCGTGCGGCGCTGGCGCCGGCCGCGGCCCGGCTGCTGGAGGAACTGCGGAAGATCCGCAAGGATCCGGCCGATGTCGAAGCGATTCACGACGCCCGGGTTGCCGCGAGGCGACTGGCCGCCGCTTCGGAGATCTGGCTCGAGACCGGCAAGCCGCGCGAGAAGCTGCGCGGCCGGCTTGAAAAGTGCGTCCGCCGTCTCGGCCGCGTGAGGAACGCGGATGTTGCGGCGGCCTTCCTCGCCGGCGGCACGGACGAGGAATCGCCGGCACGCCAGGCGCTCACGAAAGAACTGCGCCGGGAGTCAAAGTCGCGACGGAAGAAACTGGCGGAATGGCTGACGGCGGGGCGTGTGAAGCGCGTGAAGGCCGCGCTGTCGAAGGCTCTTTCGGAAGCCCGCGGGGACGCGGAGCCTCCCGGACCGGGCGCTCTCGACCGAACGCTTCGTGCCATCCTGCGGCTTCCGCGGCGCGCGGCCCCGATGGCGGACCCCCGGGAGGCGCACGAGCTCAGGCGCGAAATCCGCAACCTCAGGTACCAGCAGGAGTCCATCGCCCCCGCGTACACCGAATTTGACGCGGAGGCCCTGCGCGATGTCTTCATGCGCCTGCAGGACTCCGCCGGCGGCTGGCACGACCGCTACCAGATCGACCGCCTCGCCGCCGCCCTTCAGCGCCGGCCGAAACTACGCATCGCCGCAGGCGCGCTTCGTCGCCGGTTGGCCGGAGAGATGCGGGCGGATACCGAGCGATTCCTGGAGGCCATGGCGGAACTGGTCCGCCTTAAGACCGTCCTGCTCGGAAAGTCTCGGAGGCGCCTGTGAACGTGTGCTTCTTCCGGCATGGAATCGCAGTGGAGCCCGGCTCGCCCGGAGTTGCCGAGGAGTCCCGGACGCTGACGGATGACGGTCGCCGGAAAACGCGCCAGGCGGCCCGGGGGCTGAAGAAGCTCAATCTGGGACTGGACTCCGTCCTGAGCAGCCCGCTTCCTCGCGCATTTGAAACTGCTGAGATCCTCGCGCAGGTGCTGGAGCTTCCGCGCCCGCGGCAGGTAGACCAGCTTCTCCCGGGAACCTCGGCGGCGGAGTTGCTGGGAGTGTTGAAAGACCTGAAGGAGAAGGCGCCGGTCCTCGTGGGGCACGAGCCGGTGCTTTCAGCGGCCGTGTCGTTCCTGGTGTCGGGAGTGGATTCCGCCGCGATCCGGCTGAAAAAAGCCGGGATGGCTTTCGTAAAACTGGACGTGCTCACCCCTCAGCCCAAGGGCAACCTGCTTTTGCTTCTGTCGCCCGGGGCGCTTCGCCGGCTCGGAAAATGAGTCCCCGGGTCCCGCAAATCCCAAAAAAAAAGGCCGCCCCGGAGGGCGGCCCCTTCATTTCAGGTTCCGTCTAGAAATCGATCTGGGCACGGACGATCAAGGCGTCTTCCCGGTCAAGGCGATGGCCGTTGGCCGTGAAGAGTCTGCGCGAATCCTCGCGATCGTACCGGTAGTTCACGTACATCACGGAAACGCGGACGTAGGCGTTCGGGTAGTAGTTCACTCCGACCGACCACTCCGTCACGCTCCGGCTTCCGCCCAGGCCGGCGTGCTCTTCATACGTGTCGCCCATACGGAGCGACGCGTAGCGCCCGATCAGCTGGACGTCGCCGAATCCGCCCTTGTCGCCGAACAGCGGCTTCTTGATGTCCGGCCGATGGCCGTCAAGACGCGTGCTGCCGAGCAGCCAGAACCCGACCTGCCCGTACCACGCCTTCGCGCGGAACGTCTCGTGATCCGAGTCGTTGAACTCGACCTTGTTCTTGAAGGCGGACATCTCTGCCTTCAAGGACACCGGGCCGACGTTCCACGACAGGTCCGCTCCCAGCCGCTGCACGGTGTCGTTGTTCTCCCAGGAGGAAATGACCGCCGAACCCGTGTTGCCGTTCCAGATCGTGCCCGTCCCGGGCGAACGGAATTCGAAGGGCGTCACGTTGTCGCTCTCCGCCTTGCCCCAGGTCAGGCTGCCGCCGATCGACAGGTGCTTGATGATGTCGCTTTCCATCTTCGCACCCGGCCGGATGGACACCCGTGCGGCGATGTCCTTGTCGCTGTTCTCGTCACCGCCGACTCCGTTGCCGTTGAAGACGCCGACCGCGTAGTTCACGACGCCGTCCAGCGGCGACCCGTGAATCATCACGCCCAGGTCCCGCCCCGGCGTCATGATGCTGAGAATCGAGTCCTCGGGCATGTCCATCCACTTCACGTCCTCAAGCCGCTCCCGCGAATACGGCTCCTTGAAGAGCCCCGCGCGGACCTTGAGGCAGTCCCACTTGTTGAACTCCACCCAGCCGTAGTACAGGTCCGTGCCGCCCGGCATGACTCTCGGCCGAACGTACACTTCCCACGCGCCCCACAGCCGGCCGTACAGCTCGGCCCCGGCTTCACGAATCGAGAAGTTCTCCGTGTACCCGTCCCCCTCATTAAATCGGGGGAAACTCGTGTAATGCACGATCGCGTACGCCCCGATCCGGCCCTCGAAGGAACCGTTATCGGTCTTGAAGCGAAAGCCGTCGTCAAAGTAGGCGCCGACCGCGTCGCCGCCTCCCCCTGGTTTGGCCTTCTCTTCTTCTTTCATCTCGAGCGCTTTGACGCGGTCCTCGAGACTGCCCGTCTGGGCGGGGGCCTGTGAGGCGGCGAGCAGAACAGCTAGCGCCGCGGCAGGCCAGGTCAGAAGTCGCATGGACTCCTCCCGAAAAACCAATCCGCTTGTCCGAAAGGACGGCGTGCGGCCGATGCCGCGCAGAGACCCCGGGATTGGAACGGAGTCTCTCTTCCCCATACCGTCCTTTTCCTGTATCGACCCCACGTCGGCGCGGAGTTTACACAAAGTTCAGGTCCAGTTAGTAGATTGTTAAAGTTTGATCATTGTTAGTCACCAGGAGGTTTCCTGACGCCTTCGCCTCCCGTGGTTTCCGCCGGTCGCCACTTCCGCACCGAAGCTCCAAGGGCTACAGTCCGGATGTTCGCAACCAAGGAGGATTGACCATGGCCCTTTTCAGCAAGGCCCGCCCGCGGCTGACAGACATGTCCAGCTGCGCCGGCTGAGCGTCGAAACTGGGTCCGGCGGACCTGCACAAAGCCCTGGAAGGGCTGACGGCGCCGACCGACGCGAACGTCCTCGTGAACGCGGGGACGTTCGACGATGCGGGCGTGTATCGACTGGACGCGCAGACGGCGCTCGTGCAGACGGTGGATTTTTTCACGCCGATCGTCGATGACCCGCGGTCGTACGGGCGGATCGCGATCGCTAACGCGCTGTCGGACGTCTACGCGATGGGCGGACGGCCGATCAATGCGCTGAACATCCTGTGCTACCCGATGGACGTGCTGGGGCACGAAGTGCTTCATGACATCCTCCAGGGCGGGAATGACAAGTACGTGGAGGCCAAGTGCGCGCTTCTGGGCGGGCATAGCGTCACGGACCAGGAGCTGAAGTTCGGGGCGGCGGTGACGGGGCTGGTGCACCCGGACAGGATCTGGACGAACGCGGCGGCAAAGGCGGGGGACGTGCTCGTGCTGTCGAAGCGGCTGGGAACGGGGATCCTGACGACGGCGCTGAAGGCGCGGAAGATGAGCGAGGAGGACGCGAAGGAAGTCATTGCGCAGATGGAGCAGCTGAACGCCGGCGGCGTCGCGGCCGCGGAGGGGAAGGAAATCCACGCGGCGACGGACATCACCGGTTTTGCGCTGGCGGGTCACGGCGCCGGGATGGCGGAAGCCTCGGGTGTGACGATCGTGATCCGGACTTCGAAGGTCCCGATTCTGCCGGAAGCGGAGAAATTCGCGGCCAAGGGCCAGAAGACGCGCGGTGACGTCTCGAACCGCGAATGGCTGGGCCCGAAGTACCGGACGGCCGCCGGCGTCCGCAAGCCGCTCGAAGACATCATGTTCGACCCGCAGACCTCCGGGGGACTGCTCTTCAGCGTCAAGGCCGTCCACGCCGACGCGCTCGTGCGCGACCTCGTGAAAAACGGGTTTCCGCACTCGGCGATCGTGGGCGAAGTCCGCGTGAAATCGGAGCGGCTGATCGAGTTCGTGGATTAAGCGCTTCACGCCGGACGTTGAGAGAGTATCCCCATGAAAGAGTGCGTCCTCTACGAGCCCCTTCCCCAGGGGAACATCAAATGCAACCTCTGCCAGGTGCGCTGCACGGTGCGCCCCGGCAAGGCGGGGTTCTGCAACACCCGGCTGAATCGCGAAGGGAAGCTCTGGTCGCTCATCTACGGCGTGACGAGCTCGATCGCGGTGGATCCGATCGAGAAGAAACCGATCAACCACGCCTACCCCGGGACAAAAATCCTCTCGGCCGGGACGCGCGGGTGCAACTTCCACTGCCCCGGCTGCCAGAACTGGGAGATCTCGCACGACAAACCGAGCGAGGACGGCTCGAACCTCGAGAAGATGTCGCCGCTCGAGTCCGTCGAGATGGCCGTCCGGGAAGGTTGCGAAGGGATCTGCTGGACCTACAACGAGCCGACGATCTGGTTCGAACACACGCTGGAAGCGGCGCAGGAAGCGAAGAAGCGCGGGCTCTACACCGCGTACATCACCAACGGTTACATCACGCCCGAGGCGCTGAAGATCATCGCCCCCTTCCTCGACATCTACCGGCTCGATCTCAAGGCGTTCAACCGCAAGGCCTACCACAAGATCAGCGGCGGACTGGCGCGCTTTGATGAAATCCTTTCCGTCGCCGAGATGGCGAAGTTCCGGTACCGGATGCATGTCGAGGTCGTGACCAACGTCACTCCGACCGTGAACGACGACGACGAACAGCTCAACGGGATGGCTAACTGGATCGCGACGAAGCTCGGGCGCGAGACCCCGTGGCACGTCACGCGCTTCATCCCGTACCTCGACCTCGCGCATCTGCCGGCGACGTCCGTGAAGCGGCTCGAGGAAGCGCACGCGATCGGGAAGAAGCACGGCCTGGAGTACGTCTACATCGGGAATGTGCACGGCCATCCGCTGGAGAACACGTACTGCCCGAAATGCAATGCGACGCTGGTCGACCGGTCTGGGTATGCGATCTCGCGGATAAGGATCCGCGATTCGAAATGCGCGGACTGTGGATACCCCATTTTCGGCCGGTGGGAGCGCATGAAGCTCGGGGATGGCCGGCGCTACGGCGTTCGCGCGCGGTGATTCCACCGCGCGCGCTTTGTCCGGTTTGGACATAATCGCGCCGCGATGCGATCCATCCTCTTCCACTTCTTCGGCCTCCCCGTCTACGCGTTCGGCGTTGCGATCGCGATCGCCTTTGCGTTCTCGGCCTGGCACATCCGGAAACTCGCGGTGAAGGAGGGGCTGAAAGGCGAAGGGGTGATCGACGCCGCGATTGTCGCGATGCTCTCGGCGGTGATCGGGGCGCGGCTGTTTTTCGTGTTTCAGCCTGACGAGTGGGCTGCGCATTACAGTCGCCACCCGCTCGACATCGTGAAGATCTGGGAAGGGGGCCTGACGTTCTACGGAGGACTCATCGGCTGCTTCATCACCATCCCCTTCGTGTTCCGACATCACAAGATGCCTTTCTGGCCCGTCATCGACTGCTTCGCCCCGTCAGTCGCGATCGGCCACGGGATCGTCCGCTTCGGCTGCTTCCTGAACGGCTGCTGTTACGGGAAGCCTGCGAAGTGGGGAATTGTGATGCCGGAGGTCGATGCGCTCGCGCGGCAACCGAGCCAGCTGTACGAGTCCGCGGCGGGGATCCTCATTTTCGTTTTCGCGCTCTGGCTGCACCCGCGACGACGGTTCAACGGCCAGGGGATTCTCTCGTACCTTCTCCTCTACGCGGGTTCGCGTTTTCTCATCGAGATTTCGCGTGGCGACCCGGACCGGGGAGGGCTTGGCCCGTTTTCGACCTCCCAGTGGGTGGCGATCGGGGTCGCAACCGTGGCCGTGGCGCTGTGGCCGTGGCTGAAGAAGACTCATGCCCGTGCGGCCGCGGCGGAAGAAACGAAGCTCGCGGCTTCGACGTCCTGAACCGCGAAGTAGCTCCACGTTGATTCTGTGCCAGCAGCCGCCGCGAAAGGCGCGCGGCTGCATGGCACAGAATCAACGTGGAGCTACTTAGTCGACCCCGTTCAGGTACTCGGCGACGATATTCTCAAGGGACTTGCGATCCATGGCGCCGAACGCGCCGATGGAGTGGGAGTCGAGGTCGAGCACGCCGACGACCTTGCGGTTTCTTCCCCGGACCGGGACAACGATTTCCGAGCGATCGCGCGGATCGCAGGCGACGTAGTTCTCGCCGAGGTCCTTGACGTCGCGGACGACGAGGGACTTCCCGGAGAGCGCGGCCCGGCCGCACGCGCCGTGAAGACCGATCGGCGAGCAAGCAGGTTTGTCACGTCGCGGGCCGAGCGTCATTTCGCCTTCGCCGAGAAAATAGAAGCCCACCCAGGAGACGGGGCAGTGGTTTCCAAACTCGGACCAGATTTCGTCGGAAACGATTTTCATCCGCGCGTGCAGGTCGGCACCCGCGGGGATGGCGTTGGAGATCAGAAGATGGACGCGGGTGTATCGGTTGGCGAGGTCATGGCTCACGAAGAGGAACTCTACGCGCCGGGGAGGAAAAAGACAGGAGAGGGCGAGAGAAAGTCCCGCGTGCCCAGCCTGCGTCAGCCCGGTATTGGTTTGGGATCAGATTTCCTTCTTCGGGCCGACGCAGCATGCCCGCAGGAATTTCGCTCAGGCCCAGGAGTTGATGGTTATCGGACGGCGGTCAAGAGAACGGGGATTTCGGCTCGATTTGCAGTCAGCGGCGTCAAGAACCCGCTCAAAAGTGCAATGCTGCACAAGCTTAAAAATCAGAAAATCGTAAGTCGTTCTGTATCAATACTTTATGTCGTCAGTGATTTTTCAGGAATTTCGGCCCATAACTTCAAGATTCTTATGGTGTTTTGTCCCTCGGATTGCCAACATTCTCCGCTTAATTACCGGAACAGGGAGTGCCGACATGGCCAGAACCGTCCTCGTCGCTGATCCAAATTCGGTCGCAGCCGTTTCCTTCGCGACCCTGCTTCGCGGCACGCCTTATTCTTTCCAGGGCTCCGTCGCCCACGGAAAGGCGCTCGTCGATGCCGTCTGGCGCCTGACTCCCTGGGCCGTCGCCCTCGATCTCTCGCTTCCTGATCATCCCGACACACCCGGCGTCGGCTGGGTCGCCGCCACCGCTCACCTCCGCGAAATCGCTCCCTGGCTCAAAATCGCCGTCACCTGCACGCCCGAAACGCGCAACCTCGTCCCGGCCGCCCTCGCCGCCGGCGCCTGCGCTTACATCGAGAAACCGTTCGCACGCGGCGAAATCCTCCAGGCCCTCAATCACCTCCACGCCGACGCGCCGCCCATGACCTTCTACGTCCGCGCCCGCCGCCTCAGCCGTAAACTCCCCGCCCGCTACAGCGCTTCCAACCAGAACCCTCCCACGCGCCACGTCGGCTTCGTCCAGAACCTGAGCGAAACCGGAGTCTGCCTCAAGAGCGCCGAAGAGATGCCCGTGCGCAGCGTCGTCGCGCTCGAGATCGATCTCCCGGACCGCGTCGCCATCCGCGGCCGCGCCCAGATCGTCCGCGCGTCGCGCCACAATGACGGCCAGACCGAGCACGGCCTCGCGTTCGTCGATCTCGACGGCCCCGCCCGCGACCGCCTCAAGCAGTTCATCGCGCGCGCCCTGGCCTCCGAACAGTATTCGACGGCCGTGAGCTAGGCCGGCCCCGCGCATGCCCCTCAGCGTCCTGGTCGCCGATCCCGACGACCGCGCTGCTGTCGCCTTCGGAAGCGCCCTTCGCGGGACTGAGTTCGCATTCGCGGGAAGCGTCTCCCACGGCAAGGCCCTCCTCGACGCGCTCTTCACGTATTCGCCCTGGGCGGTGGCGCTCGACCTCTCGCTTCCCGACCACCCCGCCGCTCCCAACGTGGGCTGGGCCTCGACGGCGCCGCAACTGCTCGAGATCGCGCCGCAGCTCCGCACGATCGTCACCTTCCGCACCGAACTCGTCGGCCTCGTACCCGGCACGCTTCGCGCCGGCGTCCGATCCTTCGCCGAAAAACCGTACCTCCGCGAGGAAATCCTGGCCGCGCTCCGGCACGCGGCCTCCGACCTCCCCCCGCAACGCTTTCACGCGCGCTCCCGCCGAATCCCGCGCTCCCTCGCCCTCCGGTACCGGACGTCAAGCGGGTCGAATACCTCCGTGGCCCGCGTCGGCCTGTCACGAAACCTGAGCGAAACAGGTCTCCTGGCAAGCGTTCCGGAAAAGCTCCCGATGAGAAGCGTCGTCCACGTGGACATCGAGCTGCCCGATCACTCAACGATCCGCGGTCGCGGGCAGGTCGTCCGCGAAGCGGGCGCTTCCCCGGGCGCCGCCTTCGACTACGGCGTGGCCCTCTTCGAGATGGACGACCCTAACCGCACCCGCCTGAAAGGATTCATCGGCCGCGTCCTGGCGGGCGATCCAACGGTGTCGGCCGACACAAGGCGCGCGGTCTCCGACGCAGGACCCTCGGTCGTTCGCTCCGCCCGCTGAGCCGGCGAGTCGCTCCCGACTCCGAACACCCGTCCCATCTTCTCACCGTGTCACTCCCCGGTATGATGTCCGCCCCCCTTTTCACTCGGAGACCGACGGATGCGCCGTGCCATCACCAAGTCCAAACTCCTTGAGCACCTCGACCAGGACCTCGGCCGCGAACTCCAGGCCATCATGCTCTACCTGTGGATCCGCTCGATGGCTTTCGGGATCCGCGGACACGAACTGCGCGAAATCCTCGAGCCGGAAATCCACGGCGAGATCAAGCACGTCGAGTTCCTAGCCGACAAGATCATCGCCCTCGGCGGAACGCCGTCGTTCGAAGTTCCACCCTGGAAGCGCCCCACCAAGCTCCGCGAGATGCTCGAGTACGCGTTGCAGATCGAACGCGACGCCGTGAATGCCTATACCGAACGCGTCGATGAAGCGAACGAGCTCGGCGAGACGGCGCTTCAGGTGAAACTCGAAGAGCTGATCACCGACGAGACGGAGCACATGGAGCTGATTCAGCGGCTTGTGAAGGGCGTGTCGCCGGACATGTAGTTGCCGCGTTCAGGCGCTGGCGTTTTCGAGAGGTGAGTCGCCGAAGCGCGGCAGGGGGTAGTAGGTAGTGGGTAGGAAAGACGGACCGGACAGGGGCATTTCCTACCCCCTACCAACTACACCCTACCTACTGGCCTTCCGGCCAGCGAAACGCGTTCACGCAGAGCCTGAATCCGAGCGCCCACGACGTCCGCGCGACGACGTTTCCGATGCGCAGCCCCGCGCGGCCGCCGGCGCCAGTCGTGGACCACGAGCCGCCGCGGAGCGACCGCCACTCGCGATAGGGCGCGGGCGCGGAATTGAGACACCAGGTCCCGACGCCGCCGGTCAGGTCGCGGATGCCGTACGGGGACTCGTCCGTGGGGAACGAGCCGACGGGAAGCGGCGTGAGCTTCCCGTGGAGGGACCCGTTGCAGTGAGCGTACGCGGCGTCGTGCTCGTCGCCGAAGGCAAAGGCCCGCTCGTCCACACCGCGGATCGATTTCTCGAACTGCTCTTCGTGGGCCAGGGTGAAGAGCCGCCCCTCCCGAGCCGACCGCCAGGTGCAGTAAGCCAGTGCGTCCAGCCACGAGACGCCGAGGATCGGCCAACGCGGGTCCCAGTCGAAACGCGCGTCCTCGCCCGGCCTCGGGAGGCGAACGCCTGCGTCGTCCTGGATCCAGAAGCGCTTGTCGCCCTCGCGGGGCGACCGGGCGATGGATTCCTCGCGAGGAAGCGACCGGAGAAATTCGAGGTACTCGGCGCAGGTGACGGGGAACTCGCCGTAGAAGAAATCCTGACTGGTGAGCTTTTCGATTGTCGAACCGCCGGCGTGCGCGCCGCCGAATGTGAATGGCCCGCCGGCGACGAAGCGGAATCCCGGGGGAATGTCGGCGGCGGCGGGGAGATGGACATCCTGTTCCCACCGGCTGCCGCGCTCGATCCTCACCGGAACAAGCACTTCGGGCCGGTCCGCCGGTCGCAGGACGCACCGGTAGGACCCGATGGGAAGGACGACGCCCGTGACCGGCGTCGTGCCCAGCTCCCGCTCAGGCCCGAGGACGAGGCGCTTCTCCTTCTCTTCGTAGCGCGCCAGGAAAACGGGGACGCCCGTCGCTGCACGCCGCGGGCAGTCCGCTGCGTGGCCGAAGTGCGCGCCGTCGGGAAACGTCGCCAGTCTCGGGATGGCCCGGTCTTTGTCGGCGAGCGGCCGTCCGCGCGCGGGGCCGCCGTTTTCCCACGGCATCTCGGCCTGCCCGCCGAACTCCACCCTCCAGCCCGGGACGGCCACGGGACGCAGGCAATCGCAATCGTAAGTGTGCGCCCCCAAGTTCAGCGTTCCCGGCGCGTCCAGTCGCGCCGTGAACTCGCCGCGCCGGTCATGCTCCGCCAGCGTCTTGCGGGCCATGAGCATTCCCTTCCGGTCCCGGGCCGTCTCCGCCTCCACGAACCTCTCGCAGAGCAATTCACATGTCCCGTCCGCCGCCGCATCGCAGGCCGGGTCCGCCGCGAGGGCGTGGCCATAGGCGGCCAGCGCCTGGGCCTCCCGCTCGACGCGCTCGTCCTGCATTGCAAGGAGGCGGGCCTCGGCTTCCCAGAGCGGCTTCTTTTCCTCCACGCCCTGCCACGTATCGATCGTGTCGAGCAAGACCTCGACGCGGGCCGACTGCGCCTCAATTTCCTTCGCAAGTTCCGCACGGCGCAGCTGCCACTTCCTTCCCTCCGCCAGCCGTTCCGCCGCCTCACGCGCCTTGCGCTCACGCTCCTTGACGCCTTCGAGGAAGAGCTGGATTTCGTGGTGAAACTCGAGTGCGGACTTGAAACGATCCGCGGGGTTGATCGCGAGGGCCCGGACGCAGATGGCGTCGAGTTCCGGCGGGATCGGATCGGTCGCGCGCACGGAGGGGGCGGCCGGCGGTGCGTTCAGCGGGAACGACGGGGCGATTCGGGTGGACGGGGAAGTGATTCGTCCGGCGCGGACGTTTTCGAGGACGGCGGTCGCGGTTTCGCCTTCCCATGGCGGCTGAAGCGTCAGCATCGCGTAGAGGATCGCACCGAGCGCGAAGATGTCGCTTCGCTCGTCGATCTCGGCGGTGCGCCCCTCGGCCTGCTCGGGCGCCATGTAGGCGGGCGTCCCGACGACGTCGCCGTCCAGCGTGATTCTCCCGCTTCGCGTGTCGGGTTTCGGTTTGCGCACCATCCGCTTCGTCTCGCCGCCGTCCGGCGGGCCGCCGATTTCCTTCGCGAGCCCCCAGTCCACGATCAGCGTTTCGCCGAAGTCCCCGATCATGATGTTCGCGGGCTTGAGGTCGCGGTGGATGACGCCCTTCGAGTGCGAATACGCCATCCCGAGGCAGATGTCCTGGAAGACGCCGAGCAGCCGCGCGCGCGTCCATTTCTTCCGCAGCTCCGCGTCCCCGTCCGCCAGCCCCTGCAGGATCGCCCCGAGGTCACGCCCCCGGATCCGCTTCATGCACAAGAACAGCCGCGCCTTCCCGTCTGCCCCTGGAAGACTCCCGAAATCGTGGATCGGCACCACCGCCGGATGGTCCAGCCGCGCCGTCAGCTTCGCTTCACGCGCGAACCGCGCCGCCGCCTCCGGCGCCACGTCGTCCAGCACCAGCTTTACCGCCACATCCCGCTCGAGATCCTTGTCCCGCGCTTCCAGCACCATCCCCAGCCCGCCGCGCGCGATCTCGGCGCCGAGCTCGTAACGGCCTTCGCGTGAAGCGGCCTTCGGCACGGCAGGGCCGGCCGGGCGGCGTTCGCGCAGGCGGTTCAGCCACTGGCGGATTTCCATCGGTGGGCGAAGCGCCATGAGGGCCTGGCGGACTTCGGGGTCGATCGACGTCGCGCGCTCCATCGCGGTGTCGCTTCCCCCGGGCGTCTTGTGCATCTCGACGGCTTCGGCGAGAAGCGCGACCTCGTCGGGGCCGAGGTGGCCCAGGTCCTGCATGAGGTCGCCCATCGGCCGGACGGGGTCCTCGATCCAGAGATTGGCGGCCTCCAGGAGCTGGTCGCGCGAGATGAGCGCCATCTGCTGGGCGAGGAGCGCGAAGAGAAGGTCGGACTTGCGGTGTCGGGTCTCGGTGGGCATCGCGGGTGATTCTATGCCGGGGACCGGGATTCCGGCGCGTTCAGGCCCGGCTCAGAAACTCGTCGGCTTCTTCGGCACCCGGCCGGCCTTGATCGACTCGCTGCGCAGCTTGCGGCCAACAATTCGCTCGACCATCCTGCCGGTGGCGAGGACGCGGTCGACGTCGAGGCCGTGCTCGATGCCCATCTCGTCGAGCATGACGACGAGGTCCTCGGTGGAGATGAGGCCGACGTGGTTGGGGTCCTGGTAGTAGTAGCTCCCCGTCCCGCTGATGGGCGAGCCCTCGAAAAAATTGGCGGGCTGGCCGCCGATGCCGCCCAGCGTGCTCTCGTAGCGGACGATTCCGGCCTGAAGAGCGGCGACGACGTTCGCGAGGCCCCAGCCGCGGGTGACGTGGAAATGGGCGACGTGCTTCTGCGGGCCCGGCACGGCCTCGAGCACCATGGAGAAGTAGTCGAACACCTTGTTCGGGGGGGCCGAGCCGTCGTGGTCCGCGTGCTCGACGTCGTCGGCGCCCAGCTCGAACCACCGCTTCGTAAACGTCACTGCGTCCTCGAGCTTCGTCGGTCCCTCGATCGGGCAGCCCCAGATCGTGCTCACCGTCCCGTTGAATTTCAGACCCGCCGCGTGCGCCTTCTTGATGCAGCGCGCCGCTTCATCCCAGTAACCGTCGTGCTCGAGCCCCGAGTTCTTCCTCATGTGCGACGGAGACGTCGACACCATCATGAGAATGCGGTCCGGCCCGTGGCCCTTCTGGCTCAGCTCAATCGCCTGGTCCACCGCCTTTTCGCGGATCGTCACCGCGGTCAGCTCGACGCCTTTCATCTTGTCCTGGAAGCGCTTCGCGGTGCGCAGGTCCTTGAGCACCTCCTCCGCGTCGTCGAACTGCGGCATCGCGCGCTTGCTGCCGAGGTTCGTGACCTCGAGGCGCTTGTACCCCGCCTTCAGCAGCTCCTCGCAGATCCACAGCTTCGCGTTCGTGGGGATCCGCTTCTCTTCATGCTGAAACCCGTCCCTCACCGTGATGTCGGCGAGTTCGACTTTCTTCGGGACCTTTTTCCAGCTCACTCGGCGATTCCTTCGCCCTGCAGCCTCTCCCGCGCAGCCTCAACCGTGAACGCGTGCGCCTGGAACGCGGCGGAAACGCTGTCGAGCGCCCCCTGCGACAGGAACTCCGTCCCGAGCGGATGGCTCTTCGCGCGGTCAATCAGCGCGTCCACCACCTCCGGATGCGTGTGCGCCGAACCCGCATGCACCGCATGACTCTTCGCCTTCGCCTTGCCCGACCTTCTGACGGCACTTTGGGGTTGATTCATGCAGGATCTCCGAATGGGAAGCGGGAAAGGACGCTCGACCCGGGATCGCGAACGGGGAATCGTAGTCGGGAGGCGGGGGGGCTGTCAATTCGCTCGTCCTGGTCTGAACATGCTTAGGGCGCGGGAAAAGGGAGGCGGGTCGGGCGGAGTCGGCCCGTGTAACAAATGGCCGCGCTTCAGGAGAGGCCAGGCCGACGCAGCCTGAACCGACACCCTCTTCCCGCGCTCTACGCCGTTTCTTGCTTCGGCATTTCCGCGACGGGCGGCTTGGCGTCTTCCGCCAGACCGAGGACCTCGCGGGCCAGCGCGAGGTAGTCGTGCGCGCCGTTGCAACCGGGGTCGTACTCGATCACGGGCTTACCGAAGGACGGCGCCTCGGCGAGGCGCACGTTGGAGCGGATGCGGGTCTTGTAGACCTTGTCGCCGAAGTGCCCCTTGATCTCCTCGAGGACTTCCTTCGAGAGCGTTGTGCGCCCGTCGAACATGCAGGGCAGGACGCCGGTGATTTTCAGCCGCGGGTTGACGCGCTTCTGGACGAGGTCGATCGTCTTGAGCAGCAGCGAAATCCCCTGCAGGGCGAAGAACTGGCACTGCATCGGGATGATGATTTCTTCCACGAAGACGAGGACGTTTACGTTGATCAGGCCGAGCGTCGGCGGGCAGTCCACGATGACGAAGTCGTAGCCTGTCAGCCCCGACAACGCCTGCTTGAGCGCCTGGCCCCGCGATGCGGCCGGCGACTTTTCCGCTTCGCCCCCCGCCAGGTCCGGCGTCGCCGGGATGACGTGGAGCCGGTCGGAGTAGCGCACGATCACTTCCTGGGCGCTCGCTTCGCCCGTGAAGATGTCATAAACGGTCGCGTCGAGTTTCGCGTGGTTGATCCCGAATGACAGCGTCGCGTTGGTCTGCGCGTCGCAGTCGACGACGAGCACTCGGCGGCCGAAATGAGCGAGGGAGGCAGCGAGGTTGACGGCGGTGGTGGTTTTGCCGACGCCGCCCTTCTGGTTCGTGATCGCGATCGTGCGCACGAGGATTCCCCTCTCAAGGGAGGCCGGGTGAAATACGACGAACGACAAATCCCAACTCCAACCCCAACTCCAAATCCCAAATCATGCCTTCTCGTTTGGGGTTGGAGTTCGAGTTGGGATTTGCTGTTGGTCGCCCCCGGGCCGCGAGAATCTTCGCCTAATTTTAGCACATACAAAAGTTAAGTCAAGGTGGTGACCGCCAGAAGCCGAGGATAGAAGCGGACTTTCGTCGCTTTCACCCTCCAAGGAGCGTTTCCATGGACAACATCCTCATCCTCGACCGCGAGCGCACTTCCGGCTTCCTGATCAAGTCCATCCTCCTGGGGAGAGGCTGCAACGTCTCGATCAGCCCGACACTGAAAGATGCCCGTGCGAAGCTGCACACGGGCCTTTTCGACGCGCTCGTCCTCGACGTCGGCGAGCCGGAGCAGGAAATGCCGCTCATCGACGAGGTCCAGCATCTCCTCCCTGGATTCCCGATGGTCGCCCTGTTCCGCGAAGAGCCCGCCTCCGGCCCCTTCATCGCGCTTCGGAAACCGATTCGCGTCGGATCCATGTCCGACGCCCTGCGCCAGGCCCTCGGCCGCTCGCCCGCCGCCTGGAACCGCCACAACATCGACGTCCCGGCGCTGGTCCAGATCGGCGCCGAGTTCACCGAGATCCGCGTTTCCGCCCTCTCCCGCCACGGCGTCCTCGCGGCCCCGAAACACGACTTCGAGGCGATGCGCCGCTTCCACGAGTTCTTCCACTCCAAACTCGACCGCGAATTCGATGGCCGCATCAACTTCCCGACCGGAGAGGAAAAATTCCACGCGCGCGCCGTGTACAGCGAACAGACCCCCGACCTCAAGCTGCGCCACGTCGGCCTGATCTTTGACTCGGACCATGAGTGGTTCGACAGGCTGGTGGTTGCGACGCCGGAGGCGGCCGTCCCGGTTGCAGGTCCTGCCTGAGCAGGCGCGGTTAGACTGAGGCGACCACCCCCCGGGAGAGTCGCCGATGCCGGAGCGAGCGGTGCCAGATGATCCAGGGGAAAGTGCTCCGACTGAGGCGCCGGCCGTCTCGTCGCGCCGCCGCAAATGGATCGAAATCGCGATCGTTGTCCTCCTTGCGATCTTCCCTGCGGTTCGACTTTGCTTCCTGCCCGCGCCAGAAGAGATGACGGAGGCGGACTACTGGCGATTCGACTATGCGTTCCTGTGCCTGGAACTTGTCCTCAGCTTGCTTTGGATCCTCCCTGCGGGAGTGCTGATCCTCGTGGCCCCGGAGGGGCCCCCGCACTTCGGAGTCCGGAAGCCGCGCTGGAAATCCGACCTGGGGCTCGGGGTCATCGGGATGCTCTTGTGCCTCGCCGCCTATCATGGGCTCAATCCGCTCCTGGTGAAAGTCGGATGGCAGGAACGCGGGGGCTTCATTCTTCCCGTCCAGGATGCCTCCGAGGCGTTTTTCTGCGTCATTTGCACCTTCATCAGTTGCTTTGGGCAGGAACTGACCTGCCGGGCACACCTTCAGACCCGGCTCGGGGACCTGCTCGGGCCCTGGATCGGCATCCCGGCGTCCATTGCCCTCTTCACGTCCTTCCACCTTTACCAGGGCGCAGGGGGCGTGGCGCACGCGGCGGCCTTCGGCCTGATCTTGGCGCTGCTCTTCCGTTTTTCGAAGAGCCTTTGGACTTGCGTCGTTGCGCACACCCTTTGGAATATCAGCGTCTTTATGGTGCCTCAGTAGCGGCACGCGCGCCCCCCTCGAGATCTGTATTCTCAATACTCACCCCTCCCCCCTGCGCGGTCGTACAATGGCCTTCCGGAGAACCCCATGAGCGACCCCTCCCCGGAACGCCTCGAGAAAGAAAAAGCCGCCCTGATCGCGCGCTTCCTGGAGCTTCAGGACCTGGTCGAGAAGACCAACGACCAGATCTACAAGCTCACCATCGAAATCGAGCGCCTGAACGCGAAGATCAGGCAGGCGCGTCAGGACGCCCCGGCGCGATGAGGCAGCGCTTTCCCCGGCGCATGCGCCCGCTCGTCGCGGTCGCCGCCATCACGTTCGCCTCGTTCGGGGTCGCGGCGGCGGCGCATGTGGCGAAGCGCGGACCGGACCTGTACGCGCGGGCCGCGGTTTTCGAGATCGTGCTCTCGCCGCCCGACAAGCTGCCCGAAGACGCGCTCGCGTTCCTGAAGAAATTCGGACGCCGCGCCGCGCCCGCCATCGCGTCCCGCGCCAGGGAAGCACCCATCCCCGACGAACTCTTTTCCATCCTCGCGGCCTCGGCGGGTGAAGAGGAGATCGATCTCCTGTCGGCCAGCGTCGTGGGAACCACGGAAGGGCGCCGAAAGGATGCGCTCGGCGCTCTCGCCCGGATTCACACCGAGGCGGCGGCGCGCGCGGCGGGGCCCGCCCTCGCGGATCCGTCGCCCGAAGTCCGTAACGCCGCGCGTGAAGCGCTTCGAGGCCACCCTGAGAGCATCTTCAGCGCCGCCGTCACCGATGCGATGGGGGCGGCGTCCTTCGCGCCGGACTTTATCGCAGCGGTGCTCGTCGATGAAGGCCTCGTGGCCGCCGCAGTCGCGCCCGTCTCGGCGGGGCTCCGCAGCGGAGAACCGATTCGCATCTACAACGCGCTCTACCTCGCCCGCGCCACCTTTCCGCAGTTTCCCCCGGGCGCCGGCCGGGAAGCCTCCCTCGCCCAGAGCATCGTCACGGCCCTCCCGCGCTTCGAACCCGGCGCCCAGTTGCTGGCCATCGAAGTGCTGGCCGCGCTGTCGGGACCGGAGGCGTTGAAGGCGCTGTGCGAAGTGGCGGCCGCCACCAACCGGTCGAGCGCCATCCGGCTTCTGGCGATCGAGAGTCTGGGTGGGCGCCAGGATCCTCGCGCGATTGCGGCGCTGGAAGCCCTCGTCCGGAAGGAGCGCCGGGAAATCCGCACTGCAGCGGCAGACGCGCTCGGGAAGACGGCGTCAGGAAAAGATGCGTCTCGCTGGCTGTCACAGATCGAGCGCGGCGAAGTGGACCTCGAGGGCCGGGAAGCCCTGCTGCGCGCCATCGCGGCCTCCGGCGACGGAGCGCTTGCGACCCGGCTGATCGCGCTGATCCACAAGATCGACTCCCCGACGCTTCACGAAACGCTTCACAGCGTCGTCGCCCGGGACCCGAAGGCCGGCATACCCGCGCTCATCGACGATCTCCTGACCACGCCGCCGAACGAACTTCCCTGGATCGACGCGGAGCTGCGCCTCCTGACGGGCCACCTGTCGCGAAGGGTCGGCGCGTTCCGGACGAGGGAGGACATCGAGAGAGAAAGGGCGGCACTCCACAAGGACTGGGCGTTCTGGTGGGGCCTGAACAAGACGAAAGAGCCCGATGAATGGCGCGCCTCGGCCCAGCAGGAGGCCGAAGAGGGACTGCGTTCGCCGCGCGCCTCGGATCGCGCCATGGCCGTCGCAAGAATCGCCAGGCTCGCACCGGCGGATCTCGAGGCCCGGCTCGTGCCGCTTCTGGACGACCCCGAAGAACAGGTCTGGGGCCGGCTGCAGGAAGCCCTGTCCTCGAAGCTGTCGCCTTCCGGGAACGAGATGATCCGCGGCCGGCTCCTGAGCGGAACGCCTCGCGAACAATGGCGCGCCGCCCGCCTGCTCGGGATTCGCGGCGACGTCGCTTCGGCCGACGCGCTTCTCGAAAGCCTCTCGTCACAGGAAGCGGCGGTCCGGCGCGAGGCCGCACGGTCCCTCGGCAGGCTCTCCGAGCAACGGGCCGCCAAGCCGCTGCTGCCGCTTCTCAGGGACCGCACCGGCGACGTGCGCGACGCGGCCCGGGACTCGCTCGCGGACCTGAAGAACCGTTCGGTTGAGCCGGACCTGCTCGAAGGGCTGAAGTCGGCGGACGCCGACTACCGGGTATCGTGCGTCCAGCTGCTGGGCCGCTGCGGAACGAAAGCCGCCGTGCGTCCGCTCGCAAGCTTCTTCCACGACCAGAGCCAGATCGCGCAACAGTCCGCGCTTCATTCGTTCCAGAGCCTCGTCGGGATTGTGCCGTCGGTGCTGGACCCGTCGGAGTCAGACCTGCGCAAGTGGGAGGAAATGGTGGAGCGACGCCAGAGGTGACGCGGCTCGCGCTCCTCTGGCACCAGCACCAGCCCTGCTACGCGGACCTGAGGCGCGGCGAGGCGGCGATGCCGTGGGTGCGGCTGCACGGAATCAAGGACTACTGGGGGATGCCGGCGCTGTTGCGCGAATTCCCCGGCGTGAAGGCCCACGTCAACCTGGTTCCCGGGCTGATCCTCCAGATCGAAGCGGCCGCTTCGGGGATGCCGGACCCCTGGCTCCGGCTCGCGCGGATTCCCGCGGAGGACCTGCGGCCGGAAGACCAGAAGTCGATCCTCGAGACCTTTTTCATGGCTCACGAAGACAACCTCGTGCGGGCCAACGAGCGCTACGGGGAGCTTCTCGCGAAGGCGCGCGGCGCGGCGCGATGGCGGCCGGAAGCGCTCTCTGCGGAGGACTGGCGCGATCTGCAGGTGTGGCACAACCTCGCGTGGTTTCATCCGCTTCTGCGCGAGGAAATGACGGTGGTGAAGGGACTGTTTGCGAAGCAGCGCGGTTTCTCGGAAGCCGACAAGGAGAAGGTGCTGGCCGCGCAGCGCGAGGTTCTCGCCGGGGTGGTCCCCGCGCACCGCGCAATGCAGGACGCCGGGCAGATCGAGGTCACGACGACGCCGTACTGGCATCCGATCCTGCCGCTCCTGTGCCGGATGGAGAGCGCGCGCGTCGCGATGGCCAACGTCGTGCTCCCGAAAGCCCCCGCGCTCAACATGGAAGACGACGCGCGCGCCCACCTCGCGCGCGCCGTGGCGCTCTACCGCGACCGCTTCGGCCGCGACCCGCGTGGGCTCTGGCCGAGCGAGGGCTCGGTCTCGCCGGACATCGTGCCGCTGGTAGAGGAAGCGGGGTTCCGGTGGATGGCGTCGGACGAAGGCGTGCTCGAGGCGTCGCTCGGTTCAGATTTCCACCGCGACGCGCGCGGCCTCTACGCGCCGTGGCAGACCGGCGGAAAACTCGCCATGGTGTTCCGCGACCACGCGGTCTCCGACCTCGTGGGGTTCGAGTACAAGCGCGCGAACGCGGAGGAGGCCGCCGACGACCTCGTCGCGCGGATCCGCGCCGCGGGCAGGGCGGGCGGGCACGACACCCTCATCACCCTCGCACTCGACGGAGAAAACGCGTGGGAACATTTTCCCGGGCTCGGCGTCCCGTTCCTGCGCGCGTTCTACCGGAGGCTGGAAGACGCAAAGGACATCCGGACCGTGCTGCTCGGCGAGGAGCTTGAGAAGCACCCGCCGAAGCGCCGCATCGAGCGCCTCTGGTCGGGTTCGTGGATCCACCGCAACTTCCAGATCTGGGTCGGCCACCCCGAGGACAACGCGGGTTGGGAACTGCTCGGACAGGCGCGCGCTTCGCTCCTGGCAGCGACGAAGGCCGCCGGCCGCGATCCGCGGGAAGCACCGCCGCCTGCATCGCTCGCTTCCATCCCGAAGGACGGTCTCGACGCCGCGTGGGAATCGATGTTCGCCGCCGAGGGAAGCGACTGGTTCTGGTGGTTCGGGGAAGAGCACTACAGCCCCGTCGCGGGGATCTTTGACGCTCTCTTTCGAACGCATCTCCAGAACGTGTACTCCGCGCTGGGGCTCCCGGTCCCTTCCGCGCTCCTGCGCCCGATCAAGGGCGCCGTCGCCCCCGCGCCGTCGTGGACCCAGCCGTGGGCGCTTCTCGACGTGAAGATCGACGGCCGCCGCTCCGACTACTACGAGTGGATCAGCGCGGGCCACTACGACGCCGCGAAGGACACCGACGTCATGGACCGCTCCTCGGCCTGGATCCGCGACGTGTTCTTTGGATTCGACCGCAAGCACCTCCTCGTCCGGATCGACGCTTCCGGCTCAGCGAAGGAAGGGCTCTTGACGCGCTGCGTCAATCTGATCTTCATGAACACCGACCGCCAGACCGTCACCGTGGTCGCCGGCGGAAAGGCCTCGGGCTGCGGCGCGACCGCATCCGCAGGCGACATTCTCGAGATCTCAATCCCCCTGCGCGAACTCGACGTCGTCGCCGGCGAAAATCTCGAGTTCTTCGTCGAGGCCGCGGCGGGCCCCGCGTCCCAGCGCGTGCCGGCGAGGCTGCCCATCTCGGTCAAGGTCCCCGCGGAGGAGGACGAGCGGGTGCATTGGCTGGTCTAGCGCCCAGGCAGGGGCCTGACAGCGCCTCTCAGCGGCCCTTCCAGCGCGTTTCCGCGTGCGCGGAGCGCCCCTTAACCCCTGCATTCCGTATCATCTCACCCATGCGCCGCCTCCTCGCCGCCCTGCTCATCTCCGCTTTGGTCGCCTGTGACTCCAAGGGCGACGGCTCTTCGCACGACGGCTTCCGCGACAAACCGCCCGCCGCAGAGAAGACCGCCGAACTCCCCCGGGTCAGGATGCTCGACGCCTTCCCGAAGCTCGAGTTCGACAAGCCCGTCTGGCTGACGACGCCGCCGGACGGGACAAAACGGCTCTTCGTTGTCGAACAGGACGGCCGGGTCTCCTGGTTCCATCCGGAGCCGGCGCCGTCGAAGGCGACACTCTTCCTCGACATCGCTTCGAAGACGTTCACCGGCCACAATGAAGAAGGCCTTCTCGCCCTCGCGTTCCACCCGAAGTACAAGGAGAACGGCTACTTCTACGTCTGGTACACCCGGAACAAGCCGCGCCGCCACGTCCTCTCTCGCTTCAAGGTCTCCGCCGCCGACGCCGGCAAAGCCGACCCCGCTTCCGAGACGGTGTTTTGCGAGATTGAAAAACCGTACGGCAACCACAACGGCTCCACGGTCCTGTTCGGCCCCGACGGTTTTCTCTACTTCTCCGTCGGCGACGGCGGCGCCGGCGGCGATCCGCAGAAGAACGGGCAGAACCTCGGCTCGTGGCTGGCGAAGGTCCACAGGATCGACGTGGACAAGCCGGACGGGAAAAAGCCGTACTCGATCCCGAAAGACAATCCTTTCGCGCAGACGGCCGGCGCGAAACCCGAGACGTGGGCATACGGGCTGCGCAACATCTGGCGCATGTCGTTCGACCGTCAGACGGGGGAGCTCTGGGGCGGCGACGTCGGGCAGGACAAGTACGAGGAAGTCGATCTGATCGTGAAGGGCGGCAATTACGGCTGGCGGATCCGCGAAGGGCTGCACGGATTCGGAAACGAGACGGCCAGGGGACCGCTGATCGACCCCGTGATCGAGTACGGGCGGAAGGACGGCGCTTCCATCACAGGTGGCTACGTCTACCGCGGCAAGGCGATGAAGGACCTCGTCGGCGCCTACCTCTACGCCGACTACGTCCTCGGCACGATCTGGGCGCTCCGCTACGACGGCAAGCAGGTCACGGCCTGGAAGGAAGTCCTTCACCAGCCCAAGAACATCGCGAGCTTCGGCGAGGACTGGGACGGCGAACTCTACGTCACCTGTTTCGACGGCAAGATTTACCGGCTGGCCACCGAATAACCAGTATTGCCGCTTGAAGTTGTCGCTTGCTTGAATTTCGCGGTTTTGAAGTTGCTCTTTCCCGCGATGCGAGCACTCCCTCTTCTCCCCCTCACAAGCTACGGTTAGCATCGCGGGCTCACCATGCCTGAGCTCCGCAAGGATCCCGTCGTCGGCCGCTGGGTGATCGTCGCTTCCGAGCGCGCCCAGCGCCCCAACGACTTCAAGCCCGCCTCGCCGGCCGCGCGAAGCGCACCCTGCGCGTTCTGCGAGGGGCACGAGAGCGCGACGCCCCGCGAGATCCTTGCGATCCGGCCCAAGGGCGGGCCGAGGGACAGCAAGGGCTGGCAGGCGCGAGTCGTCCCTAACAAATTCCCGGCGCTGCGGATCGAAGGCGAACTCGACAAGCGCGGCCAGGGCCTCTACGACGTCATGAACGGCGTCGGCGCGCACGAGGTCGTCATCGAGGCCCCGCAACACCTCCTCTCCATCACCGAACTCCCCGTCAGCGGCGTCCGCAACGTCCTCTGGCTCTTCCGCGAACGCATGGCCGACCTCAAACGCGACCAGCGCTTCGCCTACGCCATGGTCTTCAAGAACCAGGGGGAAGCGGCGGGCGCGACGATGGAGCATTCACACTCGCAGATCATCGTGACGCCGATCGTCCCGCTCCTCGTCGAAGAGGAAATGCGTGGCGCGAAGAAGTACCACGAGTTCCGCGACCGCTGCATCTTCTGCGACATCGTCGAGCAGGAAGTCCGGCTGCAGGAGCGCCTGGTCCTCGAGGACAAGAACTTCGTCGCGATCGAGCCCTTCGCGAGCAGGTTTGCTTTCGAGACGTGGATCCTCCCGCGTCCGCACCTCGGCCGCTTCGAGGAAACCCCCGACGACCTCCTCGGCGAACTCGCGCAGGTCCTCCGCGCGACGCTCCGCCGGATCGAGTCCGCGCTCGCCGGTCCCGCGTACAATATGGTAATCCACACCACGCCGTTCTCGACGGCCAGCGCGCCGTACTACCACTGGCACATCGAGATCATTCCCCGGGTGACAAAGGTGGCGGGGTTTGAGTGGGGAAGCGGGTTTTACATTAATTCGGTGCCGCCGGAAGAAGCGGCGAAGTTTTTGCGGGAAGTGCAGGAAGGGTAGGACGGACGTCGGCGCGCGAACACGGGGGTCTAAGGTCTAAGGTCGAAGGTCGAAGGTTCAGGATGCCTTCAACCTTGGACCTTCGACTTTCGACCCGCATGTTCATCCTCCACGCCTCTTCTGAAATCGCGCCGTTCGCCAAGACCGGCGGACTCGGCGACGTCGTCGGCGGAATCGCAAAACCGCTCGAGAAGCTGGGCCACCGCGTCGCGGCGATCATGCCGCTCTACCGCAAGGTGCGCGACGCGCGCCGGTCCATGAAGGTCGCGTGCGAATTCGACGTCAAGTGCGGCGAAACGAACCGCCGGGTGCGCGTCTGGCGCACCGACATCCCGGACGGGGAGTTCTTCTTCGTCGAGCAGAACGAGCTCTTCGATCGTGAAGGACTCTACGGGGGCGGGATGGGCGACTACCCGGACAACGCGGAACGCTTCTCGCTCTTCTGCCGTGCCGTACTCCAGACCGTCACGGCCCTCCAGCTCCCCGTCGATGTCATCCACGCCCACGACTGGCAGGCCGCGCTGATCCCCGTCTACCTCAAGACCACGCACGCACAGAACGCCGCGCTTTCGCGCATCCGCACCCTGTTCACCATCCACAACCTCGCCTACCAGGGCGTCTTCCCATCCCACTTCATGCACGTCGCCGCCCTCGACTGGTCGCTCTTCAACTGGAAACACCTCGAGTTCTGGGGATCGATCAACTTCATGAAGGGCGGGCTCGTCTTCGCCGACCGGATCACGACGGTTTCCCCGCAATACGCGCGCGAAATCCAGTCGCGCGAGCTGGGGTGCGGGCTGGAAGGCGTCCTGAAAGACCGAGGAGCAAACGTGTCCGGCATCCTGAACGGCGTGGACACGGAAGAGTGGAATCCCGCGAAGGACAAGCTCATCCCGGCGCGCTTCACCGCCGCGGACCTCAAGGGCAAAGCCGCCTGCCGCGCGCACCTTCGGCGCCGCCGCGGGCTCCCGGAATCTCCCGCGCCGCTCTTCGGCGTCGTGTCCCGCCTCGTCGCCCAGAAAGGGATCGACCTGCTCGTCGAGTCGCTCGCGGAAATCGTGGCGATGGAAGCGCAGGTCGTGATCCTCGGGCAGGGCGATGACACACTCCAGCGCGCGATCGTCGCCTCGGCCCAGCGCTGGCCGCGCCAGGTCGCCGTGCAGATCGGCTTCGACGACCGGCTCGCGCACGAGATCACCGCGGGCGCCGACGCGCTTCTCATGCCCTCCCGCTGGGAGCCCTGCGGCCTGTCGCAGATGTACGCGCAGCTCTATGGGACGCTCCCGGTCGTGCGGCGCACCGGCGGGCTCGCGGATTCGGTCGAGGACGGGGCGACGGGGTTCGTGTTCGAGGAAGCGGCGATGGCGGGGGTGGTGCGGGGGGTCCGGCGGGCGATCGAGGCGTGGCGGAGCCCTGAAAAGTGGGGAGTGATGATGCAGGCGGCGATGAAGCTGGACTGGTCGTGGGGACGGAGCGCGAAGGAATACGCGGCGCTTTATGAGAAGGTGATGGTCAATCCACGGCCTTGACGGAGAAACGGCGAACTTCAACTTTCAATTTTCAAGCGAACTGAGAACTACAAACGGCAACTTCAAGGACACCCCCGTGCGATTGAGGTCGCCGTTTGTAGTTCTCAGTTTGCTTGAAAATTGAAAGTTGAAGTTCTCCTTTTCCCCATACGATGCCTCCCGTGTCCCCCTCCCCCGAGCCGCACTTCACTCTGCCCACCTCCCTCGAACCCGCTCACGAGGAGCGCCGGCTCGAGCCCGTTCCCCAGCCCGGCGGCGTCTGGCTCGACTGGGGTCCGCCGGTGCCGGACGAGTACGCACAGGATCGCCTCCGGCTGATGGTCCGCGACCCCTGGTGCGCGTTCGCGTACTGGGAGTTGACCGGGCCGCACGCGAAGTGGGTCCCCGAGCGGTACGGCCCCGGGGTGTTCGCGACGGGGAAGTGGCGGGTGCGTCTTTTCCATGGAAGCACGCCCGTCGCGGAAATCGTGGCGTCGCATCCGCTGGGAACGCATTACTTCACGGTCGAGCCGGACGCTTCGTGGCGCGCCGAGGTCGGCTTGCGCCTTCCGTCCGGCGAATGGGTTGTCGTCGCTTCGTCCGAAGAAGTCCGGACTCCACGCGCCTGGATCGCGGCGGTGATGGACGACGACTGGGCGGTCTCCGAAGCGGAGATGCTGCGCCAGCTTGGTTTTTCCGCCGAAGAAGCGGCGCGCCGCGCCGAGATTGCTCGCAAGGCCGGCGGCCGGGTCGGCTATCCGGGAATTCCGCCCGGCCCGGGGTCGAGTTCCCGGTAGAGTCGCGACCCATCTCCTGGAGGCTCCTGCCATGCGTCGCTTCGCGTTCCTGCTGTTCGCCCTCGCGGTCTGCCCCGGCTGCCTCGTCCATCACTGGACCGCCACTCCCGATGGAAAACTCCTGGCCGGTTACTGCGGCAAGACGGTCGTCGTAGCGGATGCCGACCTGAAGGCGCTGGAGAAGTACGAATCGGCGGAGCAACCGGCCATCGTCGAGATCTCGCCCGACGGAAAGTGGGTCGTCTACAACACGGAAAAGAGCGACGAAATCTGGCTCATCGACCGCGCCACGAAAACACAGAAGAAGATTGCCGCGAACGCCGGTGAGTTCCTCTACAACGCGTGGTCCCCGGATTCGAACCGCCTGGCGTTCGTGGAGAAGTCGCGGAAGGACGGGCCGATGGCCGGCCTGCTGCGCATCTACAACGTGAAGACCGGCGAGACGTTCACGGCCCTGGAGGATTCGTCCCCCGCTTATGGCTGGACACCCTCCGGCGACGCCCTCTTCGCCGTCCAGCTCTACGGCCTCCAGTCCGAAGGAGAAACGCACTTCGGCCGCCTCGTCCGCTGGACTGACGGCGAAAACCCGGTCGTCCTCGCCCACGTGGCGGAGATGGCGTTCGTAGAAGCGCTCTCCGAGGACGAGGTCCTTTTTACCTCCGCGATCGCGAAGCTTCCCGCCGCCCCCCAGGGCGATCCGTTCAAGTCCATGCGCTTCGGTCTCTTCCGCGCTTCCAAATCCACAGGCGCCGTCGAGCAGCTCGGCACTTCGGAAATCGCCTGGTTCACGCTGTCGCCGGACCGGAAGCGGATGCTGTCGCTGGTCGTCGAGCGGCCTGAGGGCGGCGGCGACATTAAAGCGCACCTCGACCTTGCCGACGCAACCGGCAAGACCGTGAGGATGCTCAAGGACAAGTCGGCGTACGAGAAGAGCGGGCCCCTGGTCCCGGCGTGGCTCGGGAATGGACGTGCCCTCGTGCCGCTCGGGGAAACGGAGACCCGGCGATTCGAGAGAGTGGACCTGGAGTCGGCGGAGTCCACCGATGTCACCGAGACCGTGAAGGGCTGGACGAAGTAGCCCGTGCCGTGGCCGATCGGCGCCGGTGCGCTCGCGCTGTGGTTCCTCTGGACGGCGGCGCCCTGGCTGCGGCGCGGCGCGACCACGAACCACACGGAAATCCACGGCGGCGCGGTCGTGTCGATCCAGGAGGGACCCTGCGCGAACCCTCCCGAAGAGCTGGCCGCCCTTTATTTCCGTCGCCTCGCGCGCCTCGGCGGATACCTGGCAGTGCAGACGACGTTCTCCGAACACGCCGCCTCGGTGCGCTTTCTCTTCGTCCCCCTCATCCGCTTCGGCGCCCTCCGGCGCGAGGAAGGGCGCGAGTCCCTCACGATCGGCAACGCCCTTTTTTCGCGTCACGGCGGCACGCTGTCCTTCGTCCGGAAAGGAGGCCGCATCCGCGTCGAACTCCGCGGCTTCCGCCCGCGCCTCGCAATGCTGCTCTACCGCTGGACGCAGCTCCCGATCCACGCCGCCGCCGGGCGCGCCTTCCTGGCCTGGATTGACCGAACGTCCGCGCGCACCTTCAAGCCTTGATGATGCCGGTCCCGCGCTCCATCAGCCGCCGCAGGAACCCCTTCAGCCGGTCCCGTTCCGGCTGCGCGATCTCCACGAAACTCAACTCGGCGTTGAAGCGCGTCGTCGTCGGCTCGGGGTCAATTTTCGTCACCTGGCACTTCGCCTTGACGGGCTGCTCGTTGGGAAGATCGAGTTCGACCACGAGCACGGATCCCTTGGCGAGTTTCTCCTGGAGCTGGACCTGGAAGCCCGCGTCGCCGACTTCGACGGTAAGGCACTCGCGTTTCTTGGTGAAAAATCCGTCCGAGGTCAGCTTGTAAGTCATCAGCATCGTCTTCTTCAGCTTCACGCCGATCTGCTTGATGCCGAGCTCGCCTTCCTGGCCGGAAGCGAGCTTGGTGAGGGCTTCAAGAAGGGACTCGCGCTTGATCGGCTTGCGGACGCGGACGCCGTGGCTTGAGTGCACGGCCCCCATGACAAGGTGCACGGTGTCGGCGTTGTGGAGGATGAGCACCTTGACCTTCGGGTACTTGTCCACCAGGTGGCGGACCGCGTTGGAACCGCCGTCGCCCGGCTTGGCCGCATGCCCGGGAAGCTTGAGGTCGATCGCGACGCACCACGGCTTGAGCAACTCGACCGCTTCGATCATCCCGTCGCCGTGCGCCGCCTCGCCCACCACCTCGTACGGCGTCCCTTTGATGGCTTCCATGAACATCTTGCGGTCGCCTTCGCCGCCGTCCGCAAGAACGATCGTGGCCTTCATGCGCGTTCCTCCATGTCGATCGCCCGTATGGTGCGCCGGGAGCGGGGGGGCAGGTCAAGAACTAGATGATCATGAGTTGGGAGTTTGGAGTTCCGGAGGTTGTGTTCCGGGTTCAGAGTTCCGGGTGGGGTTTTGGGTTGGAGTTGGAGTTGGGGTTGGAGTTGGGATTTGCTTCAGGGAGGCCGAGCAAGAATTCTGCGAGGCGGGCGGAGGCGGCCCTCAAAAGGAAAGCCAATCTCAAACCATCACTGGGCCGACGCAGCTTGCCTCGCAGAATTTTTGCTCGGGCTCAGGGAGTACAATCCGCGCCCCCATGACGCCAGCCTCTGCTCCGCCCGCCGATCGCGCGGAGCTCCCGATAGTCGCGCGCTACACCCGGACTCTCCACCTCCGCGCCGAGCTGCTCAATAACGTCTTCGCGGCCATCATCGGGCTGGCCGGGGTCGTCGCGCGGAAAGGCCTCGGCACGGGAGAAATCGGGATCACGATCCTGGTGACCGCCGGCGCCGCCTCGAACCTGACCGCCATCTTCTGGTCGCACGTGATGGAAGGCCGTCCGAAGCGCCCATTCATCATCGCGTCGGCGCTGGTCGGGCGCGCCACGCTTCTGCTCATGGCGTTCGCCACGTCGCCGCCGCTTTTCATCGCGCTGTGCGTTCTCTACGCGCTGTCCGAACCGCTGTTCATCCCCGCCCAGAACGCGCTTCTCCAGGCGAACTACGACCATTCGATCCGCGGCCGCGTGTTCGGAGCCATTACGGGGCTGTCTAAGCTGGCGTTTCTGGCGGCGGCGATCGGCGGGGGGTTGATGCTGAAGTGGCGGCCTGACTCGTACCTGTGGATGTTCCCGGCCGCGGGAGTGATCGGGACGCTAGCCTACTTCCAGTACGCGGCGATCCGGATCCGGCGTCGCGAAACGCCCGCGGCAGCCGTCCCAAAGGCCGCCGCCGTGGGCGCCGTGCGCGAGTTCTTCAGAATCCTGCGCAACGACCGCGACTTCGACCGGTTCGAGCGCAACTTCATGTTTTACGGCATGGCGTTCATGATCGTTCAGCCCGTGCACGTGTTCCTGCTCGTGGACGAGTTGCGCATGGACTACTGGACGTACACCGCGTGTCAGCTCGTCCTCGTGCAGATCCTCATCGGCGTGGCGTCGCGCTTCTCAGGCCGCCTGATGGATCGGATCGGCGCGACGCGCCTGGCGTCGTTCTCGTTCGCGGCCCTCGTGTTCTACGCGGCCACGCTCGCGGCCGCGGCGGTGTTCCATTCCACGTTCCTCGCCTTCGCCGGCTTCGCCTTCTTCGGCCTCGGCATGGCCGGCGTCAACGCCGCCTGGTCCCTCGGCGCCATGCGCTTCGCCGGCGAACGCGACGCCTCCGCCTACATGGGCGCCCACGTCGCCTGCGTCGGCATCCGCGGGCTCTTCGGCCCCGCCATCGGTTCCGTCATCGTCCTCGCGATGGACCACCCCCGCATCGGCCTGACCGGTTACGGCATCCCCACCGTCTACATCCTGGCCGCGCTCCTCTTCGGCCTCGCTTCCGTCGCCATGGCGCGGCTCCACCGGCGGCTTGACGAAGCATCGACGACGAAAGCCCGGGAGCGCAAGCCGGAAGCGGCGGCCGTTCAGGTAGCTCCACGTTGATTCTGTGCCATTCAGCCGCCGCGAATTTCGGCGGCCCGCGGATGGATGGCACAGAATCAACGTGGAGTTACTTAGCTTCCCGCCAGAAACGCACCCAGTCCCCAGGTGGGAAACAGGAAGGCGAGGACGGCAAGCCCTGGAGCAGGATCGTCGAGCGTGCCCAGCAGGAGCGCGGCGTCGAGCGGGATCAGGCTTCGCACGCCGGTGCGGACGACGATGGGGAGGAAGCGTTCCGGGTCCTTCTGCGCGGCGCGCAGGCCGACGAGCAGGAGGATGGCGGCCGCGGCTCCGAGGGGGACGGCTGCGCGAAGAGTGAGCCGCAGCCAGGCGAGCGGGGCGAGCAGCGCCGCCACGGCGAGGATCACGAGCCCCGTGACAGCGCCGCGCGTGCGCCGGCCTTCTTCGAAGGTGCTGAGCAGGGTCACCAGGAAGATGAACACGGCGTTCCCGGCGGGGGCGAGGAACACGTGGGGACTCTGGAACATCGCGCCTCCGGCGGCCATGCCCAGCGCGACGTTCAGGCCGCGCGCGCTTCCCATGGCCAGCGCCCCGGGAATCCGCCAGCGCTTCAGGAAGGCGTCGTACGCGACGGCAAGAAGCGCGATCTGGGCCGCGATCGCGGCGGCGCGCGGCCCGATCCAGGCGGCGACCAGGATGCCCGTGCCAAGAAGAACCGCGGCAAGGGCGAGCGCGAACCCTCGCGGGACGGCGCCGGACGGAATCGGGCGGTTCGGGTGAAGCGTCCGGTCGCGGTCGGCGTCGCACACGTCATTGAGGACGAGGCCGCCGGAATACAGACACGCGGACGCTGCGGCGGCGACGCAGGCGCCCTTCCAGTCCCAGGTGCCCGTGCAGCCGTAGCCGGCGAACGCGTCCGCGGCCGCGGTGAAGACGTTCTGGACGCGGAGGAGGCGGGCGAGGGCGAGGAGGCGGTTTGGGGGGGGCATTGGTGGAGGGAGTCGTTTTATCCGCGGCTGTTTCCGCGAAATTCGCCTGCATCCGCGTATGCAGTTTTTCGGCAGAGAAAGGAATACGCGGATAAAGGCGGATCTCGCGGAAACAGCCGCGGATAAGGACTAGTACTCGATCACATCTTCAAGCTTCGAAACGCACAACACCGTCTCCAGCCTCACCGTCACCGCCTTCCGGTTCGACTTGATCCCGAACTTCTTCGCTTCCATGATGTAGCGCTCCTTCGTCGAGGAGGTCTCCGCGCGGTCGTGCACGTCGACTTCGCTGAGCGTCATCGCGAGCGCCGTGACTTCCTTCAGCCGGCCGATGAAGACGTAGCTCGAAGTCGTGTCGACTACGACGTCGACGCCGACGAACGCCTGGAACGCCTCGCCGCTCATTAAGTAGCTCCACGTTGATTCTGTGCCATCCATCCGCGCACCTTTCGGCGTCCTGCGTCGTCGTCGATCCTCGCTGGAGCTCCGTTCCGCTCCAGTTCCGGTCTCCTCCTTGCAGGACGCCGAAATTCGCGGCGGCTGAATGGCACAGAATCAACCTGGAGCTGCTTAAAACATCCTCGCGATGTCGTGCCAGGTGACGAAGAGCATCAGGGACAGGAGGAGGAGGGCGCCTCCGGCGGCGGCGTAGCCCTGGACCCTCGGGGGCACCGGCTTCCCACGGACCTTTTCGATGAGAAGAAAGAAGATGTGGCCGCCGTCGAGGACGGGGATGGGGAGCAGATTGATCACGGCGAGGTTCATGCTGATCATGCCGAGGAGCCAGAGGAGGTTGCCGAATCCCTCGGTGGCGCTCTTGTAGGCGGCCGAGACGATGCCGACAGGGCCGGACAGGTTCGAGGCTTCTTCTTCCCTCACGACCAGTTTCCTCAGCATCTGCCCGGTCAGGACGAAGACGTCGATCGCCTCGGCAGAACCGCGCTGGATCGCCTCGCCGAAGCCCGAGCGCAGCATGATGGTCTTGTGCTGGAGCCGGATGCTCAGGTCGCCGTCGGCCTTCTTGAGGGGCGTCACGTCCACCGCGAGCGACTGGTCGCCGCGCTTCACGGAGAATTTGAACGGCTCGCCCTTGCCGGCCCGCGCTTCCATTTCGACCTGGTCGAGGCTGAGGTAGATCTCGCTCTTCACCGCGCGCTTGCGGTCGTCCGCCGAGGGAATGGCGACGATCTTGAGTTCCTTGCCGTTCACCGTGAGGACGCGGTCGCCGGGCTGGAGGCCCGCCCTGGCGAGCGACGAGTCCGCCGGAACGATTGCGAGCCGGTTCGAGGGCTCGGGCATGACGCCGAGGAAGCCGCGGCCACCCTGGCTCCCGATGAGGATCTCCGCGGACATCGCCTCCGTGCCGCGCTTCCAGGTCACCGTCACCGTCTGGCCGCCGCGGGGCCGCACGATCTGCGTCAGCACGCCGAAGCTGGTCACGGCCTCGCCCGCGATCGTGGCGATTTCATCCCCGGCTTTGAGCCCCGCCTTCGCGCCCGGCGAATTCGGGCGGACCACGCCGATCACCGCCGGCGTCGTCTCCCGCCCGATCCCGAGGACCCATTTCTCCTCGCCCAGCGCGGGCGTGATCGTCAGGTTGCGGCTCGCGCCGGCCTTGTCGCGCACGACCACCGCGAGGCCCTTGCCTGCGTTCCGGTCGATCAGGTCCGAGATCTCGTTCGCGTCGAACACCGGAATCCCGTCGATCGTCACGAACTCGTCCCCCTTGCGCAGACCGGAATTCGCCCCGGCCTTGTCCTTCTCCACCTCCGCCACCACCGTCGAAACCGGCGACATCCCGATCGTCATCGCCGTCCCGACCGTCACGCTCGTCTTCATCGCGGTCCCGGCGCGCCGGAACTCCACTTCCAGCTTCTCCCCCTTCGGCCGCCGCACGATCTCCTTCACGTAATCCTCAAACGCCCGCACCGGCGTCCCCCCGATCGACACCAGCTCGTCCCCGGCCTGCAGCTCGCTCTCCCACGTGCTCGTGTCCGGCCGCACGTCCCCCACCACAGGCGCCGCCACCTCTTTCCCCACCAGGAACGACAGGATCATGATCGGAAACGCCCAGATGAAATTCATCGCCGTGCCGGCGACGAAAATCTGGAAGCGCGCAAAGACGCCCTTCGACGTCAGCTCGTCCGGCGCACCCGTCCGCTCGTCCGGGTTCTCTCCCGCCATCATCACGTACCCGCCCAGCGGCAGCAGGCTGATCCGGTAGTCCGTCTCGCCGCGCTTCACACCCCAGATCCGCGGCCCCATCCAGATCGAGAAGACCGGGCAGCGTACCCCGTGCCACTTTGCGAACATGAAATGTCCGAGCTCGTGGACGAAGATGATGAAGTTGATGCCGAGCAGGATCTCGAGCGAAAACCAGATGCGGGCCAGCACGTCCATCGGGCCTCCGGAGGGTGATGTGAGGGGCGGATCGTAACCGAATTTCAGAGCCGGGGGGAACCGGCGATATGGGAGGGTCCTATCCGCGGCCGTTTCCGCCAAATCCGGTTTTATCCGCGTATGCAGTTTTCGAAATTCAGAAAGGAATACGCGGAAACGGACGCGGATAAGGACTTCTTACTTCACCGCTTCCGCCGCCACGTACCCCCTCGCCCACGCGTCGGTCGCCAGGAGATCGTCCAGCGAGGGCGACGGGAGAAACGAGTGCGCCAGGAGTGCGCGGGCAACAAGGTCGGTGATCCTCGGGAAGGCGATCCTGCCGTCGAGGAAGAGCGCCACGGCCGCTTCATTGGCGCCATTCAGCGCCGCGCCCGCCGTGCCTCCGCGGCGCGCAGCTTCGAAACCGTGGGCGAGAGCGGGGAAACGCTCGGCGTCCGGCGGCAGGAAATCGAGCCGGTGCGCCTTCGTGAGGTCGAAGAACCCGAACGACGTCGGCGCGCGCTTCGGGAAGGTCAGTGCATACCGGATCGGGATGCACATGTCGGGGTAGCCGAGCTGCGCGATCGTCGAAGCGTCCTGGAATTCCACCATCGAGTGCACGATGGATTGAGGGTGAATCACGACGGCGATTTTTTCGACGGGGAGCGAGAAGAGCCACCGCGCTTCGATGACCTCGAGGGCCTTGTTCATCATGGTGGCGCTGTCGATGGTGATCTTGGCGCCCATCTGCCACGTCGGGTGCTTCAGGGCCTGTTCGGGCGTCGCCTTCGCGATCTGTTCTCTCGTCCATTCCCGGAACGGCCCGCCGCTGGCCGTGAGGATGACGCGCCGGATTTCGTCCTGCCCGCCGGCGCGCATCGCCTGGAATACGGCCGAGTGCTCGCTGTCGATCGGCAGGATCGTCGCGCCGGTCTCCATCGCGCCGGCCGTGAGAAGCGGACCGGCCATCACCATGGCTTCCTTGTTCGCGAGGCAGAGGCGTTTGCCCGCGGACACTGCCGCGACCGACGCCGGCAATCCGGCCGCGCCCGTGATCGCCGCGACCACCGTGTCCGCTCCCGGATCGGCCGCGAGGTCCTTGATCGCCGCCGCACCGCTGGCCACCTCGACCTTCACCACCTTGCGCAACTCCGCCGCCGCCGCTTCGTCCGCCAAGGCCACCCGCGCCGGCTTCCAGCGCTCGACCTGCTGCTTCATCGTCTTCCAGTCGCCGTTGGCGGCCAGCGACTGCACGCGGAATTCCGGCAGCTCTTCGAGCACCTTGAGCGTGCTCTTGCCGATGGAACCCGTGGAGCCGAGAATCGCGACGGAGCGCATGAGCGGCGGATCGTAGCAGATGCTTTGGACGCGTGTGGCTTCGAGCTCTACTTGTCCCGGATCACCTTGACCGTCCGATAGGTTCCGCCGCCGTCGACCTTCCACTCGATCGTGATCCTTGCCTGGCGCGCATTCTTGAATTTCGGCAGAAGCTCGTCCGCCCAGGCTTCCTTGCCGCCCGCCTTCATTGACCCGGCGTTGCGCAGGAGGAGTTCCTCGGACCAATGCCCCTTGTCGTCGCCCACGGTGATGAGGATGCGGACGGTCGCGGGCCACGGTGCGCGGTAACGAAGGGTTCCGTTGGAAGCGCGTGCCTGGGAGACCGTTCCATCGCTGTCGACAACTGTGCTGACGGAATTGACGATCTTGCAATCGACCTCAGGAGCGATCGAGCCCGCGGCAATCGCGGTCGGCCGAAGCTTGAGCCTTGCGGGATCCGCGGGATTCGCGATCAACTCCTCCAGATGCGACAACATTGCCGCCTGGACTTTGGAGGCGCCGCCAAAGGAGTCTTCCAACAATTTCGCCGAGTACTTTCGAATGTCCGACTGCACGCCTGGCAGGTCTGCTGAGGCGTCGGACTCGAATGCCCGCGTCGCCCCGACCAGGTCGTTGAGCAGGGAAGCGTGCTCCGTCACCAGCAGGTGCGTCAGGAGCCAGGCCTGGTCGCATTCTTCGCTCCCGAACTCCCGCGAATCCATGCGCAGGAGCGCTGTCACCTTGATCGGCTTCTCAGCCTTCCTGCGGTCATCCAGGCGTTTGAGCTTGTCCTTGAAGGCGGCCTGCTGAGTCGGGACGTACAGCTTACTTGTCGAAGCAAAATACTCCGACAAGCCCTCCTTGAGCCATTCCGGGTTGCCCAGCACCAGGATATGCGCGTAGAAGACGTCCGACATCAGGTGTGTCAGCGTCCACCAGGATTCCGGCGAAATGGCGCCTTCATTGAGGGGAACACCGATGACGTTTTCGTGGAGTCCCGTGTGGATTGTGACTCCCGCGGCGTCGGTGCCCCCGCTCCATCCCTGGTAACTTTCGAGGGAGTCGAAAATCACGAGGTCGACGCTGTCCTTCGGCTTGGGGAATGCGTCGAGGGCGTCGGCCTTGTAGAACTCCTTGTCCAGGCCGAACTGGGCGTTGTACCTGCTGTAAAGGGAGGTCAACGACTTCCGGAATTCGATCTGCTGGTCGGAAGAGAGGGCCGACTTCGCGTAGACAGTGATCTTGCCAACTTTGAAGGCAGACACATATCCGTCGGGTACTCCCGCCGCTTCTTCAGCCAGAGCGGTCGTAGCTATTGTGATAAGAGCCGCGCAAAGCAGGGCGCACCAGCGAGCCACCACGCCTCCTTTGTCCTCGAAATCCAGGAGAGGAGTGTACAGACAATTCCCTCGAAGCCCTTCTGAGAACGGGCGGCCCCGTCGGGATCGTTCATCAACCGGCCGTAGTGCTCATGACGCAATGAGTGAGATGCGTGCCGACTCGGCCATGACGGGGCTCAGTCCAGCGACTTCGTGACACGCAGAAGTCTCGCCGCGACTACCCCCTACTTGTCCTGAAACACCTTTGAAGCGCGGTAGGTGCCGCCCCCCTCGACAACCCATTCGGCCGTGATCCGCGCCACCCGCCTTCCCTTGAACTTGGGAAGGATCTCTTTTTCCCACGATTGCTTGTCCCCGGCCTTCATCTCGGCTGGCTTTTTCACAAGGTACTCCTCGGACCACTTGCCCTTTTCGTCCCCGACGGCGATGGTGATCGTGACGGTCGCGGGCCACGGAGCGCGGTGCTTCAGGCTGCCGGTCGACACGCGCGCCTTGTAGATCTTGCCGTCGTCGTCCTGGACCAGGTCTTCCGTCGAGTGCACTCTCAGCTCGATCTCGGGATCGTCCGGGTTCCGGACGATCCCCACGGGCCGGAGCTTGATCTTCGCCGGCTCGACCGGATTCTTGAGCATCTCGTCCAGGTGCGCATCAACGGCCGCCTGGAGCTTGTCGGGCCCGCCGAACGCCAGTTCGAGAATCCCCGCCGCGTACTTCCTCAGGTCTGACTGCAACCCGGCCAGGTTCGCCGCCGCGTTCGCTTCGATCTCCCGCGTGGCCGTCACGAGGTCGTTGAGAAGCGTCGAGCACTCCGTGACCAGCAGATGCGTCAGCAGCCACGCTTCGTCGTACTCCTGCCGCCCGAATTCGTCCTGCGCCTTCCGGATCATCTCTGAAACCCTGTTCGCCGTTCCGAGCTTCTTTCGGCCGACATCGAGCCTGTCGAGCATCTCCTTGAAGTTCGCGTGGTCCGTTGCGACGTAGAGCTTGCTGGTGGAAGCGAAGTACTCCGCCAGGCCTTCGTTGAGCCAGATCGGCCCGCAAAGTCGGAGCGTGTGCGCAAAGAACACGTGCGAGAACTCGTGGGCCAGCACCCACCAGAACCCGGCCGAGATGTCCCCGTTCTCCAGCGGAACTCCCACGACGTTCTCGTGCCGGCCGACGTGCGCCGTGAGTCCGCCGGCCCCCTTGTGGCCGCACCACTCCTGAAACTTCTCCAGGTCGGGAAAAATCACGAGGTCCACCGTGTCCTTCGGGATGTCAAACGACTTCAGCGACCCCGGCGCGTACGTCTCCTTGTCGAGGCCGTACTGCGAGGTGTAGCGGTCCTGCAGGCCCTTCAGCGCCTTCAGGATTCTGTTCTGCTGCTCGGTCGTGAGGGCCGTTTTCGAAGCGGCGTAGACGGAGATCTTTCCGGTCTTGAACACCGGCACGTATCCGTCGGGAACGCCGGAAGCGGACTCAGCGTGCGCCGCGGCGGAGAGAAGGAGCCAGAACGCCGCCAAACAGGAGAGGAGCCGGGCCATGAGCGATCCTCGAAACTCGTGAACGGGCATTCTAACCTCAAGGAAGCGCGGGGAGGCTCGCCTTCGCGAACGCCGCCTCCAGCTCCGCGCGGCGCTTCGCCAGCTCCGGACCGAGCCCCGTTGCGCGGAGAAGCGCCAGCCCGGCAACTGAAGTTGATAGGCCGCATCTCTCAGCAGGGCATGTCGGAAGACGTAATGGGTCTCGGCGTCGATCCGGGGATTCTACGATCTCTGCTTCAAGCGCTGGAGTAGGCCGCGTGCTCGCAGAGTCCGCTTACCTGTTCCGCCACGCGCTTCTCCGGGACGCTGCTTATCAACTTCAGCTGCCGGGCGACCGCGCGCGGCTGCACGGGATTGCGTTCGAGCTGATCGAAGCGCTGTCCGGTGGGCGCCCGCCCGGGCTATCGCCGCTCGACTCGGAAGCGCGAGCAGTCCCTCCTCACAGGTGCGACGAAGTTGATGCGGGAGAATTGCGCGAAGGCGGGGGTCGAACCGCTGAACGGGGAGTCGTCTTGAAGCGCTTCCTGAAGTCGGACCTTCCTCCGCGGGGCGAGGGCTAGATTCCGTCTGCGTCTTTGACTCCAGCCCACTCGAGCGCCTGCTTCCTGTCGAGGAACGAGCGGAACTGGATGGCCTTCCCGTTGCGGAAGGTGTAGACATCCGCCAGGCGACCTTCGCGCCATTCCGTCTCGACTTTCAGCCTCACGCGCACGTGGACGAACACGATGACCTTGTCGCCCTCGACCACGAACCGCTCCGGCTCGCAACGTCCCTCCGCCCAGGTCGCGCGCGCCTGCGAAGCGTGCGCTTCTACCGCAGCGAGCCCGCGATAGGTCCCGCCTCCCTGGTACTCGGCCAGTTCGATCCACTCGATCCCGGGGTCGAAGGCCGCCACGAACCCCGGAATGTCGTTCAGGTTGAGGGCGGCGTACGCCTGGCGAAGTGCCTCGGTCTCGGCCGCAAGGGACGGCGTCGGTTTTCCCATGGTTCTCTCCCGCGTTGCACTTCACTCAACCAAGCCCGTAAGGCGGAATCAAGTACCGGCGGTTGGACACTCTCGTTTGTCGAGGACGCAACGGACGCGAGGGCGGCGGGGGAGATTCAAGGGCGGTCAAGTCGTTCTCTGTGCCTCTGTGCCTCGGTGATTTGCTTTCCCTGGCCGTTGTAACCACGAAGTCTCCGCCCACGATCTCGTACCATTCGCCGATGCCCACCCCCGACCGCCTCACCCTCACCGCCGAACACTGGTCCGACCTCCTCCGCAATCGCGCGTATGTCGAGTTCCTCGGCGACTTCGTCCCCCGCTCGAGCGCCCAGGGCCGAATCGACCTCGACCCGGCCGCGACATGGCAGGACATCACGACGCTTCTCCCGGGCTTCGAGGTCGTCAAGGTCGCCAACGACAACCCGCGCTGGCTCCTGATCCTCAGGCGCGGCCCGCACGTCGTGGGCATCGACTGCCAGCGCGGCCGCACGCGCGTCGAGGCGCTCGACACCGGCCTCGGCGCCGAAGCCCTCCTCGCCGAAACTCTCAAAGCCCTCGGCGCCCGGGCCCGCCCCGACGACCCCGAGCGCAACGACGGCGTCTGGACCGACTTCTGCGTCTCCGGCCGCCACGGCACGGAGAGCCGCTCGCAGTTCATCCGCTGCCCCGCCTGGCCCTCCATCCGCGACAACTACCCCGACGCCACCCGCGCCGCCCTCGACGCCCTCATCGCCCTCCCCGACCTCGGCCGCCACGGCCAGCTCATCCTCTGGCACGGCCCCACCGGCACCGGCAAGACCTTCGCCCTGCGCGCCGCCATGCTCGCCTGGCGAGACCGCTTCCTCCCCACCGTCCTCGCCGACCCCGGAACCTTTGCCGAGAAGCCCGACTACTACTTCGATCTCGCCAGCGACTCGCGGGACGAGGCGATGAACGATCCGGACCTGCCGGGAGAGTTCGAGGAAGCGCTCGGCAAGGGCGGCAAGGAGCCCCCGCGGCGGAGGTTGTTCATCCTCGAGGACTCCGCGCCGCTCCTGGTCCGCGACGACCGCAAGGGCTCCGACGTGCTCGGCCGGCTGCTCAACATGACGGACGGGCTGATCGGGCAGGGAAGGGAAGACCTGTTCCTGGTGACGTTCAACGAGGAGGTCGAGCGGATCGACCCGGCGTTCGTGCGGCCGGGGCGGTGCGTCGCAAACATCCGGTTTCCGCTGTTTGAGCGTGAAGCGGCGGAAGCGTGGTTGCGAGCGAAGGGGAAGGGAGCGGACGGAGTCACCGAACAGACTTCGCTTGCGGAGCTGTACGCGAAATCGGGCGGCGGGCCGATCCGCGAGAGCGCGGAGGACGATCTTAAGGGTCCGCAGGGATTCGGGGGTGGGAAGAGGACGTAGCGCACGTTGATCCACGCCTCAGGCATCGGGAAGCGACGTGAGACACAATTCCGCGAGATGGAGTGCCGAGGCCGTCCGCCGGCTCCGGCTTCACCTCTGCTCGAACTTCGGCAGAATCCTGTTGGCCATCCGCTGCGCGGCCTCGTTTCCGAGGCCTTCGGCGAGCCGCCGCATGTTGCGCAGGATGGCGCGGCGGCGAAGGCTGTCGTCGGTGCCGACGGGCACCCCTTCGATGGCGGTGTCGCCCCTGACCGTCTCTTCCGTGACACGGCCTTCCTTCGAGATGGTGATCTTGCGGACCCGGCCGTCGGCGGAGGTGAGGACCCATTGGCCACCGCGGAAGTCGATGCTGAGGGGCGTCGAGACGTCGATCAACCGGGGAGGGTCGGTGTCGCGGACGCGCGCGTCCACGGGGATCGTGGCGGCGGTGATGATGACGGTTCCCTCGTAGGGGCAGTGCTCCGGGTCGAGCGGGCAGGCGGAGCATGCGGTGGAAGCGGGATGCGCTGCCGGCGTGTCCGTGTCGTCCGCGGGCGGGGCGCCGCGCGGCGGGCAGTTGCACTTCGATGAGAGCAGGTGGGCTTTGAGCCGGTCGAAATCGTCGCCGTCCTTGTCGATCCGGTCGGCGCCCCAGCAGGACCAGAAGACGATCCGCTTGACCGGCGTGCGGACCATCGCGATGAACGCGTCCACCACCGAGGTGAAGGCGGTCGCGCTGCCGTGATAAATGAAGAGGACCTCTTCCCACCTGTGGCAGTGGGCAAAGTGCCGCACGAGGGAGTCCCCGGTGCCGGGCCGGTGGAGTCGCATGGTTCTGTCGTCCGTGCGGCGGTTGTTGCGGCCGAGCTTGAGGACGGTGCAGGGGTCCTCGAATCCGTCCGCGCCCGGGACGAGCATGACGTGGTACCGGGCGTCGGGGTGCGCGCTGGCCATCTCGCGCGCGAAGTTCTGGGCGACGAAGATCGGCACGTCGAGCGTCCACGTACCGTGCGGGTCGTAGAAGGGCTCGGGGCCCGCCAGCATGTGCTGGCGCCGGGCGCTCATCGCCGGGGTGTTGTCCAGGCGGCGGTGGCTGAGCCTCCCGAAGGAGACCTCCGCGATTTCGTCGAGTTCATCGCGCGTCGCCGTCCAGTTCCGGTCGCCGATGCCGCGGCGGGGCTGGCCGTAGATGACGATCAGCCGGCAGTGCTTGCAGTCGCACGTGTCGTCCACAACTTCGCCGAACACCTCCGGGCCGCCCTCGTCCTTGATGACGCCGCCGCCGTTGTCGATCTGGATGTACACGTGGCCCATCGGGATCGTCTCGGTCGGGACCGCGGTGAACTCCAGGTCCTCGTCCATCTCTTCGCCGTCGCACGCCACCGCCACGAAACCGGGCTCTTCGTCTTTCTGGTTCACCGCGATGAGCGCCGTCCCGCCCGCCGCCGAGCACGGGATCGTCAGCTTCTCGAACGCGCCCGCGGGCGTCGAAGCGCTTCCCGGGACTTCGGCCGTGCAGCCGTGGCCCGCTTCGGTCAGGATCTCGGCGGGGGCCGAGGAAGCCTCCCCGGGGCAGACCGGGCCGTCGGAAGCGAGAAGCCGGTCCTCGCACGCGGGGTCCTCTTCCAGGTCCTGCGCGCTGTAGAAGAACTGGTGCAAGCCGGGGCGGACGGCGCGCAGCGTCCCGAGATCGACGGCGCCGGTGCCGGCGGGAAGCGTCCCGCTGCACGTCTTCGCCGCGCCGCCGCCGGCGGCGGGCGTGAAGGTCATGTCATCCTGGAGCGAGACGGTCCAGAGTTGCGAGCGCGCCCCGGAGTATTCGCACGTCACGGGCGCGCCGCTCGACAGGCTGCCGCCGGTCGGGTTCGCCATCGACCAGGACGGCGCGCGCAACGGCGCGGTCTCGAGGTCCGACGTGCCGTCCTCGAGGAACGTCCCGATCTGCGCCGTGTCGCCGAGAAGCGCCGCGTCGAGCCCAGCCGCGCCGCCCGCGCACACGCCCAGGAACGACGCGTTGCGCACCAGCGGCTTCCACGGCACCGCCACTTCACGCCCGTCCCCCTGCCGGAAGATCATGAACTCCCACCCGTCCCCCGACGGCGCGCCTTTCGAGGTATTCGCGTACGCCAGGGACGTCCCCATCTGGCGCTTGCCGTTCGTGTGGAGGAACGAGATCCCCGCGTCCGCCTTCGCGCCCTCCTTCACGTGAATTTCCAGCGCCGCCACGACCTTCCCCTTCCCGTCCCGCCACACCGCCAGCTTCGGCGCCTTCGCGTGCTTCCGGCTCTGCACGATCGACAGCTCCAGGTCCGGGTACTGGTAGAACGCCAGCTTCGCCGCCTGCTCGGGCGTCACGACGATCCTGCCGGGAAGCGCCTTCCCCTCCCCTGCCAGCCCCGCAGGTTTCTTCGCCGCCACGTCCAGCCCCAGCACCGGCGCGAACGGATACGGCGCCGGGATCCACAGCCGCTTCTCCTTCCCCGCCTCCAGCATCACCTCCGTCCACCCGTCCTCCGTCCGGAATTCCCGCGCCAGCTTCCCGTCCGAGAACCACCGCGCCGCGAAATATGCTTTCATCCCCCGCCCCGCCTTCAGCACCACGTGCGTCCCCCCGCGCGCGTCGTCGCGCCGGACGTCCACCACTTCGACCCCCCCTCCCAGCGCCGTCCCACCCTTCATCGCCGGGCAGAGCGATTCGACGCCGGAAGCGGCGTTCGCCGGCGCCGGGCCCGGCTTCGAAGCGGACGAGGAGCAGGAGACGAGGGCGGCGGCGAAAAGGACGGCGAGGGTCCTGCGCATGGGCGGCTCCGCGAAAGGGACTCGGTCATTTCAGCGTCGGGGGTGGGCGGGGGCAAGCCAAAGGAGGGCGGGGGTGGAGGACGCGAGGCTGGGGAAGCTGGAGCGCGCAGCCCTCAACCCCGAACATCACGACGACCGCCCCCGCCTCCACTCCTCCAAGGCTGCCCGGCCAAGGGAAGTAAGCCGATACTTCTGGAGCCGGCTGTTCGGCTTGTCGGGAATCGTCCGTTCCAGCCAGCAGGCGTGGAGAAGAGGTTCCAGCCAGGCCTTGCGGAAGTGTTTGCGGTCCCGAATGGCGGCAGCGCGCTGAAGGTGTTCACGGGAGGACTCCACAGAAGATGCGGCTTCCAGCAGTGCTGCGACTTGGGGGGTGACTTGGGGGGTGACTTGGGGAGTGACTTGCTGGGTCTCGCCAACCGGAACCACGAACGTCACCACGGCGGCCCCGGCAATCTCCTCAAATTGCGGCGGCGCGATCCCGGCTTCCCGGCACATGGAAATGACGCGATTGGTCCCTCGACCCCATTTCTCAATCAGTCCGCTGCGATGAAAGACCTCCGCGATCAGGGGATTGCGTTGAACCGAAGGATGATTCCTCGACAGCGCATCGGCCGTGATCCCCTTCGGGAATTCTCCCGCGCTCCAGATCTCGACTCGATCGTCGAAGATGGCCAGCGAGACCGCACCGCCCGCGATGGTGTAGTCGCGGTGGATCAGCGCGTTGACCAGGATTTCCCGCATCGCGTCCGGCGGGATGAGCGGCTTTTCGACGCGGCGCATCTGGGTCGGGACGATCTTCGCGGGCATCGGGAAGTGCCGCTGGCAGAAAATCTCTGCTTCCTCCAACAGCTTGAAAGCCGGGCCGCGGAGCTGGCGCTGGTCGAGGAATTCGGTCTTGTCCGTTCCGCGAAACCGCGCCATGCGCAATTCGCACTGCGGATACTCCGGGAGGAATTTCTTGCCGAAGAGGACGACGGCCGCGCGAAGAGGATGTCGGTCCTGGTAGAGACCCAGACGGGACAGAATTTCGGCCGTGCTGCGACCCACGGGACCCGAGAGCCGGCCGTGAGAGCGGGCGATCCCGACGATGCGGAACAGTTCGTCGCGGTCGATGTCCTTGGTGGTGAGTTCGTCGGCGAGCTGGTTCTCCCACCGCCGCCGGCTGTGTGCGCGCGCGAGCAGGAGTCGTTCGTAGGATTCCTGCGGCATCCGGCGCGTCGTGCTGGCCACCCGCTCGTAGGGTCGGTCGTCCCACGTGAACGGAATCGAATCCGCGAGTGCGGGCGCGACGAGGGCGACAACCTCAGCCCCCGAAAGCAGCGTGACTCGCTCGATCGGGATGCTCGCCGGCGGTTCGAACCGGTCCAGCGCCTGCGCGATGTCTCGGAGGGTGCCGTCGGAGACCTGCTGGCCGCGAAGCGTTCCATCGGGCGCAACGCCGAACAGCGCAGCCCCGCCCTGTCCGTTCAGGAAGGCGCAAAGCGACTGCATGGCTTCCTTCATTTCTCCCGTCGACTTCTTGAACTCGAGGGTCGGCCCTTCTCCCTTCGCGACAAGCGCCTGAAGATTCGGAATCGTCAGTGAGTGGGGACTTGGAGGCATGGAAGCGCTCGCGGTGCGAGTTCCCGCCTGCGCAAGACGGGTCGAAGAGTGGCAGGCCGCTGACGGAAAACGATCGAGGCGAGCGGCTGCGAATCGGAAGGCGCGAGAACCCGCAGGAGAATTTCAGCAGTAAGCCTCGCGAACAGGTGCCTGCGGGCAACCCTTGAATCATACGCTATGTTAGTGCTATGTCAAGTTAATTTCAGTATTATGTTTGTATTCCCCGGCTGCAATGAGGAACCATGCTGGAGTACGTGTACGGCGACCTGCTCGCTGCGAAAGCCGAAGCTCTCGTGAATGCCGTCAACATCGTCGGCGTCATGGGCAAGGGAATCGCCCTCCAATTCAAGAATGCGTACCCCGACGTCTTCAAGGCCTACGAAAGCGCCTGCAAGGCGGGCGAACTCCACCTGGGCCGAGTCTTCGTTTGCGAATTGCCACGCCACGTCGATGGTCCCCGCTGGATCGTCCACTTCCCGACGAAGGGGCACTGGCGCGACCCCAGCCGGCTCGCCGACATCGAATCCGGTCTCGCCGATCTTGTCGCGACGATCCGCCGCCTCGAAATCCGGTCGATCGCCATTCCCCAACTCGGGTGCGGCAACGGCGGGTTGAACTGGTCGGAGGTCCAGCCGCTCGTCCAGGGCGCCCTGAAGGACTTGCCCGATGTTCGAGTCATGGTGTTCGCTACGATGCCCCCGTGAAGCGCCTCTCGAAATCCGACCTGAAACGCCTCGTCGCGAAAGCCACCGCCGGCGCCCATGACGAGATCGAGCAGCTCGCGGAGTTTTTCACGATCCTCGGCAACGACCTGGCCTATCCGTTCCGCGCGATTCTCCTCGGCGCCCCGGCCGCCGTCATCGACGTGGAAGTCGCCGAGCGCCCCGACCTCGTGTTTGTCTGCCTCCGCGGCCGCGAGCGACTGCGCGTGCGCGTCATGGACCTCCCGAGGCCGTCCCCGGTCCCCGAAGGGTGGGAATGGGTCGAGGCGTACCGATACTGGGCGGACGGCTCGTGAGCAAGAACAGGAGCCCACTGGCACGGTGGTAGGGTAAGACCATGCTCCCCGAAGAAGCCGCCCGCTTCCGCATCGTCCACGCCATCCGCGACGCGCTGCCGACGCGCCTGCACGCGGAGATGCTGTTCGAGCAGGTGGCGGACCTCATGGGAAGCGCCGCCTGGGTCGAGCGCGCCACTTCGACTCGCTCCGCTCGCTCAGGGGAGCCCGGGGGCGGCAGCCGGCTCAAGCTGTTCCGAAGGGACGCGGACGCCGCGGAGCGGGTCGCGCCGTGGCCGCTGCTCGAGTGGCTCTGGTTCCTCGGCCGCCGGCACCTCGGCCGGGCCCTCTTTGAGAACCGGATCCCCGCGGACGCCTGGTTCGCGGCGGCGGATGCCCTCTCCGGCGAAGCCGCGGCGGGAGGATCGACGCGCGAGGAAGCGCTCGCCGCCTGCCTGGCCGAGGTCCACCGCGTCCGCCCCTGGCTGCCGAGGGAGGAAGCGCCGCTCACCATGACCGACGAGGAAGCCGCGGCCATGGGCGCCCGGGTGCTTCGCATGCCGGCGGGAGACGCCCCCCTGCCGCCGCCCGACCCCGCGAACGTCCCCCTCGCCCTCGCCTCCCTTGGCGCCAGGCCCAGCGAGCGCGCCCTCTTCGGCGAGTGGCGCCGGATCGCCGGCATCAAGGGCATCGCCCGCTGGCACATCTTCAAGCCGGAAGCGGACGGCTGGACCCTCTTCGGCAACGACCTCTTCGGTCGCTTCGGCCCCGACTGGTTGCGCCGCGCCGTCAAAGATGCCGACGCCGGGTTCGGCATCGACCCCCCGCCGCCGCCGCCCTGGCCGGACGACGCCCCGCCCCTGCGCGTCGCGGTCCGCACCTACCGCATCGCCCAGCCAGGCAGGCCCGAGGACTCGACCCTCGCCCCCGAAGATTCATGGGCGCAAGAGCTTCAACCCTGGGACCTCGACAACGATGTCGCCGGGGCCGTGGTGACCCGGATGCGGTGGCTGAAGGAGTAGTTCGCGCGGGCCGGCCGGCGGAAGCGGAGCTCCGCGACGTGCGCGGCCGCGGCGCCGAGGGGCTCCGGACGTGCGGGTGGGGACTGCTGCTGGCGGAATCGGGGAGGGGGGGGAGAAGCGCGGGTGGTGTGGAGGCACGGGGCGGCGATCCTCGGGGAGGTCGGGAGCTCGCCTGGACTCCGTGAAGAGAATTCGATCGGCCGGTATGCGAGTGCTGGCCTGCTTCGTTTCCACCCCGAGTCTGGTAGTCTGTCGGACCGGGTAGGTGTGGCGTTAGTGAGGGCGATGAGTTTCGAGTGAGGAGCTTTGTAATGCCCAAGCAGTCTGCTGCGCCCGAATCGATCACGGTTGAGTTCTTGAGAGCGGACGGAAGTCCGGTACGACTAGTCGACCTTGGCACCGCGTTTCTCACCTCGACCGGCCTCGCTTCCTCCAACATTCAGCGACCGTTTCGGGTGGCCGTGGAGATCAAGGAAAGCAAAGCAGGAAACGCGTTCTACGACTACGCGCAGAACGGGGTTCCGCTACCAGACGGGCTCGCTACGTTTATTCGAATCGAAGGCGCAATCATCCCGATGAGCAAGACGCGCCCGTCGCAAAAGGGGTATCCGACGAGAGAGGGCCAGACCGACATCATCGTGGGTGGATTGGTCTACAAGGTCACCGCCTACCTGACCGAGGGCCGGAGCCCATACTGGATCAAGGTGCTTGCACACAAGAAGCCGGACACCTCGGCAAACATTGCCAAGGCACAAATTGCTCCCCGCGGCGGAAGGATTCTCTGAGATCGTGCTTTGGGGCGACGCGGAGTCCTGTGCGTACACAAATGCCCCGTGAAATCGGAACGAGTGTGCTGGTCACAGGAGGCAGGTCGTGGCGAAAGCGAAAAAGAACTCAGAATCCGGCAAGAGCACGTCCGCGAACGTCGGCTACGAAGCCAAACTCTGGCAGATGGCCGACGCGCTGCGCGGAAGCATGGATTCCAGCGAGTACAAGCACGTCGTCCTCGGCCTGATCTTCCTCAAGTACATCTCCGATGCCTTCGAAGAGCTGCACGCGAAGCTGGTCGCCGAGAAGGGGCAAGGCGCCAATCCGGAAGATCCGGACGAGTACCGCGGAGCCAAGCATCCCGTGTTCTGGGTCCCCCCGGAAGCGCGCTGGGCGAACCTGAAGGCTCAGGCCAAGCAACCGACCATCGGCCAAATCGTGGACGATGCGATGGCCGGCATCGAGCGCGACAACCCGGCGCTCAAGGGCGTGCTGCCGAAAGACTACGCGCGCCCGGCGCTCGACAAGGTCCGCCTCGGCCAGCTCATTGACCTCGTCAGCAACATCCGGATCGGCGATGCGGCAAGCCGCGCGAAGGACGAGCTGGGTCGAGTCTACGAGTATTTCCTGTCTCAGTTCGCCGGTGCCGAGGGCAAGAAGGGCGGCGAGTTCTACACGCCGCGCTGCGTTGTGAAACTGCTGGTCGAGATGATCGAACCCTACCAGGGCCGCGTGTACGACCCCTGCTGCGGTTCCTCGGGGATGTTCGTGCAGTCGGTCGAGTTCATCGCCGCGCACGCCGGGGGCAACGGCAACGGCGGCAAGGCCAAGGGCGACATCAGCATCTACGGGCAGGAGTCGAATTACACCACCTGGCGCCTCGCCAAGATGAACCTCGCCATCCGCGGCATTGACGGCCAGATCGCCCACGGCGACACGTTCCACAACGACCGCCACCCCGACCTCAAGGCCGACTTCGTCCTCGCCAATCCGCCGTTCAACATCTCGGACTGGGGCGGCGAGCGCCTTCGCGACGACAAACGCTGGAAGTACGGCGCGCCGCCCGCGGGCAACGCCAACTACGCCTGGGTACAGCACATCATCCACCACCTCGCGCCCGCTGGCGTCGCCGGCTTCGTGCTCGCCAACGGCTCGATGTCGTCCAACCAGTCCGGCGAAGGCGAGATCCGCAAGAGTCTGATCGAAGCGGACATCGTGGACTGCATGGTCGCGCTGCCGGGCCAGCTCTTCTACTCGACGCAGATCCCCGCCTGTCTCTGGTTCCTCGCGCGCGACCGCAAGAACGGCCCTTCGGCAGGCTCAGGATTCCGCGACCGCCGCGGCCACGTGCTTTTCATCGACGCCCGCAAGCTCGGCCGCATGGCGGACCGCACGCACAAGGACCTGACCGACGAGGAGATCGCCCGCGTCGCCGGCACTTACCACGCCTGGCGCGGCGAGAAGGGCGCGGGCAATTACGCCGACGTCGCCGGCTTCTGCAAGAGCTCGCCGTTGGTAGAAGTCCGGAAGCACGGCCACGTGCTCACACCAGGGAGGTACGTCGGCGCCGAAGACGTCGAGGACGATGGCGAGCCGTTCGAGGAAAAGATGAAGCGGCTCACCTCGACGCTGCGCGGGCAGCAGGCCGACGCCGCGAAGCTTGACGCAACCATCGCCGCCAACCTGAAGGAGCTTGGGTATGGCGGATGACGCTGTTCTCGAAAACAAGCCGCTGCACCTGCCGTCGAGATTCGCCAACCTGCCGCCTGGGTGGACGTGGCGGAGGCTAGATGACGCATGTGACGGCGTGTTCGATTGCCCCCACTCCACGCCATGCCTGGTTGATGCCGGCCCATTCGTCGTTCGTAGTCAGGACATCATCACGGGTGTATTTCGAACGGAGAAGGCGGCACGCGTCTCCGAGGAGACGTACAAGGAACGTACGTCGAGAGTCGTTCCCGCGCGGGGTGACCTCCTGTACAGCCGCGAGGGCACTTACTTCGGAATTGCGGCGGAGGTGCCGGAGCAGACTCGGCTATGTCTCGGTCAGAGGATGGTCTTGATCCGGCCGAAGCCCGGGGTGGTTGACTTTCGATTCCTTAGTCGTTGGCTTAACTCGCCGATCATGGCGTCGCACATTCACGGCTACCGGGACGGGACCGTAGCTGAACGACTCAATCTCCCGACGATTCGTGCACTTCCAGTTCTCCTCCCGCCACTTCTCGAACAACGCGCCATCGCCCACATCCTCGGCACGCTGGACGACAAGATCGAACTGAACCGGCGGATGAACGAGACGCTGGAGGCGATGGCGCGGGCGCTCTTCAAGTCGTGGTTCGTGGACTTCGACCCCGTCCGTGCCAAGGCCGAAGGCCGCAACCCCGGCCTGCCCCAGCCCATCGCCGACCTGTTCCCGGATTCCTTCGAGGACTCGGAGTTGGGCGACATTCCGCGGGGGTGGAGAAAATCGACGATTGGGCGAGAAGCCATGACGCTACTCGGCGGAACCCCATCTCGCGACGAGCCGTCTTACTGGGGGGGTGACATTCCCTGGATCAACTCCGGAAAAGCGAATGAATTTCGCATCGTCGAACCGAGCGAATTCATCACCCGGAAAGGCCTCGAGTGCTCAGCCACGAAATCGCTTCCTTTGCGCACAACGGTCATCGCCATTACCGGCGCCACCCTCGGGCAGGTCAGTCTCACTGAGATCGAGACCTGTGCGAATCAGTCGGTTGTCGGGGTCATTGGTTCCGACACATTACCGAACGAGTACGTTTACTTCTGGGTGAAGGAAAACATTACTCCCTTGATCGCGGGGCAGACAGGCGGCGCTCAACAGCACATCAATAAGAACAACGTCAACGACCTGCCCCTACTTTGTCCAACTGCGAATGCGATTGCGTCTTACCTTGCTGTGGCGCGCCCGATATTCGATCGCATCAAAACCTGCTGCCTTAGCACCCTCAGTCTCGCGGCCCTGCGCGATGCGCTGCTTCCCAAGCTTGTCTCCGGCCAACTGCACGTGAAGAACTCCGCAGCGTTTCTCGGAGGGCCTGCGTGATGGCGCACGCTCCTGCGGGACGCCCTCACGAAGGGCTCAAGATCGCGCGCCTTCTGATGGTGTTGAGCAGCATTTCACCGCTCTTCATCCTTTGGGCAATTCGTGGAAACAACCTCATCCCTGACCGCTACCTAATTTCGGCCTGCGCGCTGATGGTCGTCGCGCCCAACGGGTTCCTGTGGCTGCGTCTTTGCATCGCGAGAAAGCTTCAAGAGACCCGGGAACTTACGGTCGGAAAGGCGGATGATCACCGCGACCACATCCTGGCATACCTCTTCGCCATTCTCCTTCCGTTCTACCGCCAAGACGTCGCGAGCTGGCGCTACTTCGGCGCCACGGTGGCAGCTCTGGCGTTCATTGTCTTCCTGTTCTGGCATCTCAACCTCCACTACATGAACCTGCTTTTCGCTGTGCGCGGCTACCGAGTGTTCACCGTGTATCCACCAAGTGACGGCAATCCGCTCAGCGGAAGAGCGAGGTTCGCGCTCATCACCCACCGAGCGAGCCTGACATCCGGAGAACTCATCACCGCCTACCGGCTGAGCGACACGGTGTACTTGGAGATCGACAAATGAAGCTGGACTTCGACTTCGAGAACGTGACCATGACCGAGTTCGGCGTCGGGCGGGATGAGGAAGATAAGCAGACGTTTGTCTCCTTGACCGTTGGCCCAGATGTGAAGAAGGCCCTGCGCGAAATCGTAGCAACGACCTGGGAGGAAATGCAGCGGGACACAAAAGATCCGCCGAGGTACGAGCCGTCCGACAAGCACGGCAGCACCGAGTACTTGCACCTGCCTCTGAACGACAGTTTGGCAGCATCGATCCGAGAACTTCATGAGGCGGTCAACCTACCTCTCGATGCCAAAGCACTCGCCAACCCGGACACGGTCTTCTGTTACTTCGTGCGCATGAAGGACAAGGAGGGCCGTCGCCTCACCGCCTTGCGCAGGTCAACCCAATTCAAGGGAGTTTTGAAGAGCCGTCATCGCCTAATGCGAATTGTGACGGACGCACTCCAGCTCATCGAGGAACGGGTGTTCAGGCTAGACAACGACTTCGACCTACTAGTGGATGCCAAGAACGTCCACATTCTTCGACCGAGCGGCTTCGAGTTCGCCTGTCATCTTCAGGAGGCGATCCTCAAGGCCGTCCCCCTGAACATTGCCGCAATCGAGAAGGATCTGGCATTCGTGGATTTCGCGGCGGTCCAGGTCTTCGCCAGCGCGCATCCGCGCGCTGCGCGATACCTGGCATCGATTCGAGGACAGGACGAGGCGAAGAACATCGACAAGAGTGCCCTCAAGCGGCTCTGTAAGAAGACAGGCGTCGAGGTCAAAGAGTCCAAGGGAAAGCTCATTGTGGAAAGCGATCGCATCATGGACTTTCTCGAAATCTTGGATCGACGTAGGTACGGGCTTGACCTGGTGAAGGGCTCGCCGGAGCTCTTCCGGGCCGCGAGCCGGCGAAAACTGGATTCATGAGGCCCTGAGCCAATGTCGCATTTCGAAACCCGGCTTCTGTTCACCCTCGGTAACAGGTTGTTCCCCGAGCTCATCTCCGAGGGGGGACGATGAGCCCTCTTCCGCCATGGGCAAATGGTCCATTTGAACTGCTTGTTCACGCGGAGGGGCACCTTCGCGTCGGGGACGACTTCGACCGGCGAATTGCCCTCATCAGTTTCGACAACGCCATTGAAGTCGCTGTCGCGACTTACCTCACGCTGAACCCGATCCAACGCGGCAAGCGGTCCTATCCGCAGGTCGATGCTGAGAAGTGGCTGAATAACTACCACACGAAACTTGACTTCCTCGAAGCCGAGCTGGCGTCACGCTCCCTCACGTGGGTCGTCGCCAAGGCAGAGATCATTTGGGCGCACGATCATCGAAATGAGCAATATCACGGAGGACTCAAGGGCACGCCCGAGAAGGCCGTCCTCAAGATCATTCGAGATGCTGCGCTCTGGGTGTTCTCAGTTTTGTTTGACGTCAGCGATGCCGAGAGCGCGCTCGACAAGGCGATTGTCGCCAAGAATTCTCCAGCACCCCCCGCTCCGGAGAAGACTCTCGACATCGCCATCGATGCGCGCTACGGGATCATCGAAGTCGGTGAGCAGAGTTACTACGCCAGTGAGTTGCTTTTCGCTGTCGACCACGCCGCCTACCGTGATCTTGGGGGGCGGTTGTGCAGCCCGGCGGACAAATCGACGTGGGAGACTGGGGGGCAAAACGAGCCATGAACGATGATCGGTTCTCGGAGACCGTCGTGGAGGAAGCCGCGCTGGCTTGGCTCGAAGGCCTCGACTGGCGCGTCACGCAGGGCCTCGAGATCGCGCCGGGGGAGGTCGGAGCCGAACGAGCGAACTACGCACGAGTGGTTTTGGAAGCGCGTCTCCGCGACGCGCTGGCACGGCTCAACCCCGTTCTACCCCCCGAGGCGCTGGAGGATGCCTTACGGCGCCTGACGCGCCTCGAGGACGCGGAGTTATCTGCGCGCAATCGGGTCGTGCATCGCCTGCTGGTCGAGGGCGTGACGGTGGAGTACCGCGCGCCCGATGGCACGATCCGCGGGGCGCAGGCCCGCGTGCTCGACTTCGACGATCCGAAAAACAACGACTGGCTCGCGGTGAACCAGTTCACGGTCATCGAGAACAAGCACAACCGGCGGCCGGACGTGGTGCTGTTCGTCAACGGGCTGCCGCTGGCGGTGGTCGAGCTCAAGAACGCAGCCGATGAGGACGCGACCATCTGGACGGCGTTTCAGCAGCTCCAGACCTACAAGGACGAGCTGCCCACGCTCTTCGCGTTCAACGAAGTGCTGCTGGTCTCGGACGGCGTCGAGGCACGGGTTGGGACGCTGACGGCCGGGCGGGAGTGGATGAAACCGTGGCGGACGATAAGGGGCGAGAAGCTCGCCAACGCGCACATGCCCGAGTTGCAGGTCACGATCGAGGGGCTGTTCGATCCGCGGCGGTTCCTCGACCTCGTGCGCGACTTCGTGGTCTTCGAGGATGCGGGCG
>JBBTCT010000001.1:473916-539436 GCA_038060895.1 Planctomycetota bacterium | reverse complement strand
GGGCGTGGCCGGCGTGTGGAAGGACCTGACGGACAACGTGAACTCGATGGCGTCGAATCTCACGAGCCAGGTGCGCAACATCGCCGACGTGACGACCGCCGTCGCGCGAGGCGACCTGTCCCGCAAGATCACGGTCGAGGTGAAAGGCGAAATCCTTCAGCTGAAGGACACGATCAACACCATGGTGGACCGCCTGAACGCGTTCGCTTCCGAAGTGACGCGCGTCGCGCGCGAAGTCGGCACCGAGGGAAAGCTGGGCGGCCAGGCGCAGGTCAGCGGCGTCGGCGGCGTGTGGAAGGACCTGACGGACAACGTGAACTTCATGGCGTCCAACCTGACGAGCCAGGTGCGCAACATCGCCGACGTGACGACCGCCGTCGCGCGCGGCGACCTCTCGCGCAAAATCACGGTCAAGGTCGAAGGCGAAATCCTGCAGCTGAAGGACACGATCAACACGATGGTGGACCAGCTGAACGCGTTTGCCGGCGAAGTGACGCGCGTGGCGCGCGAAGTCGGCACGGAAGGAAAGCTGGGCGGCCAGGCGCAGGTGAAAGGCGTTGCCGGCGTGTGGAAGGACCTGACGGACAACGTGAACTTCATGGCGTCCAACCTCACGACCCAGGTGCGCCGCATCGCCGTCGTCGTGACGGCCGTCGCCAAGGGTGAGCTTCAGCGCAAGCTGTCCCTCGAGGCCCGCGGCGAAATCGCGACGCTGGCCGACACCATCAACGACATGATCGACACGCTGGCGACGTTCGCCGACCAGGTCACCACGGTCGCCCGCGAAGTCGGCGTCGACGGCCGGCTGGGCGGCCAGGCGCGCGTCCCCGGCGCCACCGGAATCTGGCGCGACCTCACCGACAACGTCAACCAGCTCGCCGCCAACCTCACCACCCAGGTCCGCGCCATCGCCGACGTCGCCACCGCCGTCACGAAGGGGGACCTCACCCGGTCCATCACGGTCGAGGCTGCCGGCGAAGTCGAAAACCTGAAGGTCAACCTCAACGAAATGATCCGAAACCTCCGCGAAACCACGCAGAAGAACGCGGAGCAGGACTGGCTGAAGACCAACCTCGCCAAGTTCACCCGCATGCTCCAGGGCCAGCGCGACCTCGAATCCGTCTCCCGCCAGATCCTCTCGGAACTCGCGCCCCTCGTCGGCGCCCAGCACTCCGTGTTCTACGCGCTCGACGAATCCTCCGACGTCTCGTCGCTCAACCTCGTCTCGGGTTACGGCTACTCCGCCCGCGAGGATCTTCCTACCCGCTTCAACGTAGGCGACGGGCTCGTCGGCCAGTGCGCGATCGAAAAGAAGCGGATCCTGCTCGACCGCGTCCCCGACAACTACGTGCGCGTTTCCTCAGGACTCGGGAACGCGACTCCCTCCAACATCGTCGTCCTCCCCGTACTTTTCGAGTCCCAGGTCCGCGCCGTCATCGAGCTCGGTTCCTTCAAGAGCTTCAACGAGACGCACCTTCACTTCCTCGACCAGCTCACCGAGTCGATCGGTATCGTGCTCAACACCATCGCCGCGACGATGAACACGGAGGCCCTCCTCAAGAAGTCGCAGGCGCTGACGCAGGAGCTTCAGCAGACCAACGCGGAGATCGAAGAAAAAGCCGAGCAGCTCGCGCTGACCTCGAAGTACAAGTCGGAATTCCTCGCGAACATGTCGCACGAGCTCCGGACGCCGCTGAATTCGCTTCTGATCCTGGCGAAGATGCTCTACGAGAACCCGGAGGGAAACCTGACGCCGAAGCAGGTCGAGTTCGGGCGCGCGATCCACGGGTCCGGTTCGGACCTACTCAGCCTCATCAACGACATCCTCGACCTGTCGAAGATCGAGTCGGGGACGATGGCGCTCGAAGTCGCAACCGTGTCGTTCAAGGACATCCTGGCCGACAACGAGCCCAGCTTCCGGCCCATCGCGCAGAACAAGAAACTCGACTTTGCCATGCAGCTGGACCCGGCGCTCCCGTCCGCGATGATGACGGACTCGAAGCGGCTGCAGCAGGTGCTGAGGAACCTCCTGTCGAACGCCTTCAAGTTCACGCAGAAGGGCGGCGTCTCGCTTCGAATGACGGTGGCGCAGTCCGGCTGGAGCAAGGACCACCCGATCCTCAACAGCGCGGAGACGGTCATCGCCTTCTCGGTGACCGACACCGGAATCGGGATTCCTGCGGACAAGCAGCAGATCATCTTCGAGCCCTTCCAGCAGGCCGACATGACCACGAGCCGCAAGTACGGCGGGACGGGTCTGGGCCTGTCGATCAGCCGCGAAATCGCAAAGATGCTCGGGGGCGAAATCGGGCTCGTGAGCAAAGTGCGCGAGGGAAGCACTTTCACCCTCTACCTCCCGCTCAACTTCGCGCCGGTCAAGAACCGAGCTTTGCGGGAGGGATCGACGACAGTCCACGAAAGCAGCCCGGAGTCCGGCCGGCCCGACAATGGCCGCGTGCAGGAAACCGTGGAAACCTCTCCCATGAACTCGATGCTCCGCGAAGTCCACGACGACAGGGGAGCGACTCAGCCGGGCGACAAGGTCGTGCTGATAGTCGAGGACGACTACACCTTCTCCCATGTCCTCCTGGACCTGGCCCATGAAAACGGGTTCAAAGGGCTCATCGCATCCGGTGGCGAGGTCGGCCTGCAGATGGCCCGGAAGTTCAAGCCCGACGCGCTCATGATGGACATGCGCATGCCGGACATGGACGGCTGGGCCCTCCTCGACTGCCTCAAGCACGACCCGGAGACCCGCCATATTCCCGTCCAGATCGTGACCGCCGATGACAATCGCGAACGAGGCCTCAAACTCGGGGCGTTCTCGTTCCTGCAGAAGCCCGTTTCACGCGAATCGATCGGTGAAGCGCTCACGCGGCTCAGGAGCTTCATCGACAAGCCGGTGAAGCACCTCCTCGTCCTGGAAGACGACGAAGCGCAGCGGCGCGGCCTCTCTGAAATGCTCGGCGGCAAGGACGTCGACGTCACCGCCGCAGGCACCGGGGCGGAGGCGCTCAAGGCGCTCGAGACGAAGCCCTTCGACTGCATGGTTCTCGACCTCCGTCTCCCGGACATGACCGGGTTCGACCTTCTCGGGAAGATCCGCGAGAATCCCGGCCTGGGGCACCTCCCGATCGTCGTTTACACCGGGAAATCGCTCTCGCGCAAGGAGGAGGCCCAGCTCCGCAAGCACGCCGGCGCCATCATCGTGAAGGACGTCAACAGCCCCGAGCGCCTGTTCAACGAGACCGCCCTCTTCCTTCACCGGGTCACCGCGACGCTGCCCGAGAACAAGCGGCGTATGCTCCTTGAGACGCTTCAGATGGACCCGCTGATCACCGATCGCCGCGTCCTGATCGTCGACGACGACATCCGTAACATCTTCGCCCTCACGTCGGTGCTCGAACGACACGGACTGAAGGTCGCCTACGTGCAGAACGGCAAGGAGGCGGTGGAACTGCTCAAGAGCCGGTCGCAGGGAGTGGATCTCGTCCTGATGGACATCATGATGCCCGAGATGGACGGCTATGAGGCGATGAGGCAGATCCGGTTGCAGGACGACCTGAAGGCGCTTCCGATCATCGCGCTGACGGCGAAAGCGATGAAGGGGGACCGCGAGCGGTGCATTGAGGCGGGCGCTTCTGATTACATCCCGAAGCCCGTGGACACGGAGCAGCTGCTGTCGCTGGTCCGGGTCTGGGTTTACCAGAGCAAGAGGGTGGAGGCCTGATGGCGCGAAAGAGTATCGACCCGGTCAAAGGCAGGACGAAGGCTCAGGCCTCGAGCCCGGCTGCGTCCAGGATTCCGCGCGACTCGAGGATCAGCGTCCTGCTGGTTGACGACCGGGCGGAGGACCTCATGGTGCTGGAGGCGATCTTGGGAGACCTGGACGTCCAGCTCGTGAAGGCTTCGTCGGGCGAGGAGGCGCTTCGGTGCCTTCTGGACCGCGATTTTTCCGCGATCCTGCTCGACGTGCATCTGCCGGGGATGAACGGGTTCGAGACGGCGGAGATGATCCGGAAGAGGGAGCGGTCGCGTGCGACGCCGATCATTTTCCTGACCGCCGAGGAATCGTCGCCCGGGAGCCTGCAGCACGCGTACGCGGTGGGTGCGGCCGACTTCATCATGAAGCCGATCTCGGCGGAGGCGATCCGCTCGAAGGTCTCGGTCTTCGTGGAGCTCGCGCGGACGATGAGGGAAGTCAGGATCCAGGCGGAGCAGCTGCGCCGCATGGAGGACCGGCAGCACCGCCAACTGCTGGCGCAGGTGACGGAGCAGAGGAACCGGATCTTCGCTCTCTCCCCGGACCTGATCTGTATCGCGGGGTTCGACGGCAATATTCGCGAGGGAAATCCTCCGTGGGAAGAGACGCTGGGATGGACTCCCGCTCGCGTGACTGGCCGGCCGTTCCTCGAGTTCGTCCACCCCGACGACCGCCCCTCGACGGGGGAAGCCCTGGCGCGGCTCAAGAAGGAGCCGGGCGCGATTTCCTTCGAGAACCGGTTCCAGCGGGCGGGGGGCGACTACGTGTGGCTCGCATGGACGGGGACGCCTTACCCGAGCGAACGGCTGATTTACGCTGTGGCCCGGGACGTGAGCGAGGCGAAAAGGGCCGCGGTCGAAGCGCTTCGGCTCAACGTGGAACTGGAGCGCCGCGTGAGCGAACGGACGGCGCAGCTCGAGTCCGCGAACAAGGAGCTGGAGAGCTTCAGCTATTCCGTCTCGCACGACCTGCGGGCGCCGCTTCGCGCCATCGAAGGCTTCACGCGGCGCCTCGTCGACCGGCACGCCGCGGGCCTGGATGCGGAGGGAAGGCGGCTGACTGAGGTCGTGCTGACCAACACGCGCCGGATGGCCCAGCTGATCGATGACCTTCTCGCGTTTTCGCGGATGGGCCGGGCCGAGCTGAACCGGTCCCGCGTGGACATGACGACCCTGGCGCGCGCCGTCAGCGACGAGCTGCGGTCGGCAAACGCGGGGCGAAAAATCGACTTCAGGATCGGGGACCTGGCGCCCGCGTGGGGCGATAAGGCCCTTCTTCGGCAGGTGCTGACGAACCTCCTCGGAAACGCCGTGAAGTACACGCGGCCGCGCGAGACCGCGGTCATTGAATTCAGCTCCCGGCAGGAGAAGGGGGAGACGGTCTGGACGATTCGCGACAACGGCGTCGGATTTGAGGAGGCGTTCGCAAGCAAACTGTTCGGGGTTTTCCAGAGGCTTCATTCCAGCGAAGAGTTCGAAGGGACCGGTGTCGGGCTCGCGCTGGTACAGCGCGTGATCCTGCGCCACGGCGGCCGCGTCTGGGCGGAGGGCAGGATGGGAACAGGCGCCGCGTTCCATTTCTCGCTTCCAACGGAGGGTCAGGGTCATGCCGGCAAGCCAGCCTGAGGAAATCCTCCTCGTCGAGGACAACTCTTGCGACGCGGAGATGACGGTCTGGGCGCTCGAAAAAAACCAGCTCTCCCGCGGGCTGCATCGGGTCAAGGACGGGGCGGAGGCGCTCACGTTCCTCTTTCCGCAAGGCGGCTCCGGCTCAGCAGGCTCGCTGAAGGCGGTGCTTCTCGACATCAAGCTGCCTCTTGTGGACGGCATCGAGGTGCTGAAGAGGATAAAGAGCGACCCGGAGCTGAAGCGGGTGCCTGTGATCATCCTGACGTCGTCGAGCGAGCCGAAGGATCGCGAGGTCTGTTATGCGCTGGGAGTGAACAGCTACGTCGTGAAGCCGCTCGAGTTCGAGGAGTTCGTGTCGACGGTGGGCCTGCTGGCGCGCTACTGGCTGAAGGTCAACTGTTCTTGCCAGTGAGGGCGATGGCCAGGCGAACCTGGGTAAGTCCTGTATCACCGTGCAGGCGCTCGTTCGTCCGGACCTTTCGACTCGCCCTACGGGCTCGCTCAGGGTAAGCCGGGCCGACAGGAGGGGCGGCACGAGAAGGGACTATCTCGGCCCGGCTTAGGGGATTCCCCTAGCCCGCGTGCAGTAATTCCCGATGCAAGTTTCCTGCCGGTGCCCGATGGTTCGGGGGGGGCCCATGCCGTAGTGTTCTCAAGGCGAAAGCCACATCCCCAAACAGCCGGGTTCCGTGCGGCAGAGCAGGTTCGCCAATGGGGCGTCCCTCTCTGCCGCATGTCTTTCCATCCGAGGCTCGCGACGGATGGCGTCTGCTGATCTCGCGACTCAGGTGACGCCGTCGGCGATGGCCGAAGTGATCAGGGTAGTTCCCGGACAGCTCTTCGGAGCCGCTCCGGGAAGTGGGGGCCTGCGGCGGTGGTGGCGCTTTGCTCCACCCGCCGCATGGCCGGCCACTCGTTGCGACACAATCCCGGATGAAGGCGTGTTAAAATAAAATGAGTCCCGCCGCCCGCTCTCGAGAAGGACGACGCCGCATGGCACCGCGAACCGGAGAGCCGATGGACAGAAGGCGCGAAACGGAATCGACCGACGCCTCCCGGCTAGCGGACGGCAAGACTCCGTGGCCCATTCCGGCGGCACCCGGGACGGCGGAGACGCCCGGCGCAGCAGCCCATCCAACGGAATCCAGGGAACTCCGCGAAACTCGCGACGAATTCATGCGCCGCGAAACCGTCTGGCGCGCCCGGTCTGACGCACTTCGCACCCGGGCGATCCTGACCACCGACCGGCTCAGCCTGCTGCGCGCGGTCAGCAACGCCGCCAACGAGGCCCAGTCTGCGGCCGAAGCGCTCCACGCGGTGCTTCCGCTGATCGGCAAGTACGCCGGCTTTCGCTGGGCGCATGCCTGGATCGTGGATCGCGGGCAAGGCGGCCCCGCCGGCCCCGCCGTCGTGTGGTATTCGAAACTCACGCCCGCCCGCGCCCGTTTCCGCGCCGCTTCCTTCCGCATCAATCTCCACGAAGACAAGGGGATGCTCCACTCGGCCCGCGGTCGGAACGTCCTGGGATGGGCCAGCGACATTCTCGAGGCGCTTCCGGGACGCGAGAAGCAGGCCGAGGAAGCGAACATCTGCACGGCGGCGGCCTACCCGGCGGATGTGGATGGCGAAGTCGTGGCGATCTTCGAGTTCTTCTCCGACGCGATCGTCGATCCGCCGGACGCGTTCGACGAGACGATGGCGGACATCGGGCGCACCATCGGGGAGGTGCTTGAGCGGCGGCGGTTGCAGAAGGAATATTCGGAGAAGCTCCACGAGTGGCACAAGGGCATCGCCCGTGAGCTGCACGACGACCTGGGCCAGGAGCTGACTGGCCTGACGTGCCTCGCGCGGGCGCTCGCGGAGCGGCTCTCTGCCCGCGGCGGCGCGGACGCGCGCGACGCATCTCACCTCGCCGAAGGGGCCCGCCGCGCCCTCGACAAGACTCGCATCCTCGCGAGGGGCCTCGTGCCGGTCGACGTCGAACCCCAGGGCCTCGTCAGCGCTCTTCGCGACCTCGCCGACAGCGTTGCCCGCGATTCAGGCCTGGTCGTCCGCTTCGAGAATTCCGAAAACGTAATCGTCCAGGGCCGCGACGCCGCCTGGCACCTCTTCCGGATCGCGCAGGAAGCGGTGACGAATGCCGTGCGGCATGCCGAGGCCGGTGAAATTGCGGTCGGGCTCCTGGACTGTGGGGGGACCCTGGTCATGGAGATCGTAGACGACGGCCGCGGGCTCCCGGAGGACGGTCCCAAACAGGGCGGCGCGGGGATCCGCAACATGCGCTACCGCGCGGGCCTCATCGGCGCGGAAATCGTCTTCATGCCGCGTGCGAACGGGGGAACCCAGGTCGTCTGTGTCCTGCAGGAAAACTTTCCCGGGAGCCAGGCATGAAAACCAGGGCCCGGGCGAAAGTGTTCCTGGTGGACGACCACGAAGTCGTGCGGGCCGGCCTGACGTCGCTTCTGTCGGCCGAGCCAGACATGGCGGTCTGCGGCGAAGCAGCGACGGCGGCGCAGGCGCTGGAGAGGATTCCCGCTGCGGCTCCCGACCTCGTCATCCTGGACCTCTCGCTCGGGGCGGGAAGCGGGTTGAGCCTGCTCAAGGACCTGCGCACCCGGCACCCGGGGATTCCGGTCCTCGTGTTGTCGATCCACGACGAGCAGCTCTATGCGGAGCGGGTGCTGCACCTTGGCGCGATGGGCTACGTGATGAAACAGGAGGCGGCGGACACTCTTCGGTCGGCCGCGCGCGAGGTCCTCGCCGGGCGGATCCACGTGAGCCCGCGGATGAACGAGACCTTGATTGCCTCCGTCGCCGGCCGGACTGCGGGCGGCTCGGTGTCGCCGGTCGGCCGCCTGACGAACCGGGAGATGGAAGTGTTCGAGCTGATCGGGCGGGGGATCGGGACGCGCTCGATTGCGCGGCGGCTCTGCCTGAGCGTGAAGACGATCGAGACGCACCGCGCCAACATCAAGGAGAAGCTCGGGCTCGAGAACGCGACGCAGCTCGTGGCGCACGCGGTCAGGCATTTCCCGGAGCGCTAGCCCTTGAACCGGGGCGACATTTCACCCGGCCTGCCGCCGCATTCAGGGCACACGAGGGGAACGGGCTGGCGCATGCTCAGCGTCGTCAGGAAGCCGGGCGCCCCGAGGAGCCCTTCTTCCGGGAGGACGCGCGCGGCCATGTGCCAGTTGATGTGCACGTTCGTGGAGTTGGGGTACCAGAATCCCCAGCCGTCACACCGCGAGCAGGAGCGCAGCTTCTCTTTCACGCGGCAGGGCTTCAATTGGTAGTGCTGAGGGCAACACGGCTGTCGGGCTCCATCATCGGGATGATCTCGACGCGGGCGCCGAGGTTGCGGATCAATGAGAGCGCCTCCTCGATCAGAGTGCGCTTGCCCGCGAGCAGAAGGTCCAGCCGGGCTCCCGACCTTGACAGCTTTCCCTGGCAGATCCGGAAGTCCGCATCCGGGTAGCCACGCAGCACGTCGAGCACGGCGCTGACCCGCTCCCGCCTGCAGTCCACGCGAGCGAACATCTTCTCGTGAAGCGACATGAATTCTCCTTTGGAATCGAACTCGTGGCTCCGATACCAGGCGAGACAATGAATACGACACCCCGCGGCGAAAAACCATCGGGCCCTCCCCCCGAATCCAGGCTCATAGAATCCACTAACCTGTGGCCTCTAGGGGATTCCCGGAAAATCTGACCGAATCGAGAATCGAAAATCCATGCCTTCTCCTTCGAAGTAAAATTCCCGTGTCCACCGCGCTCGCGACGCGGTGTGAAGCGCTTCTCCGCCGCAAGGCGAAGGAGCGTGTTTGACGGAGGTGGTGATGAGAATGCGCATCCTGGTCGTCCAGGCGGATGAATCGAAGCGCACGGCGCTCGGCACGGCGCTGGAAAACGAAGGCCACTCGGTGTCCGTCACGGGATCGTTGCGTTCGGCAAGGAACTCCCTCGCGCGCTTTGCGCCCAACGCCGTTCTTGTCGATCCGCAGCTCCCCGACGGGGACGGGCTCGATCTAGTCAGGGAGATCAGCGAGCTTCCCCGGGTGGAAGCCGTCGCGCTCGCGCCCGCGGGCAAGGAGTCGTTCGACGCCCAGCGTTCCGGGGCGTTCGACGTCCTTCATGAACCGGTGTCCGCAATTCTGCTCCGGCGTGCACTGGCCCGTGTTCACCGGACGCTCCGGCTCCGGGGGGAAATCGGGGAACTGCGCCACGAGCTGAGGCAGCTCGGGCGATTCGGTCGGCTCATCGGCGGCTCGCCCGCCATGCAGCAGGTCTACGACCTCCTCGGCCGCGTCGCGCCGACCGAGGCCACCGTGCTCATCACAGGCGAAAGCGGCACCGGCAAGGAGCTCGCCGCGATGACGCTTCATGAGATGAGTCCGCGGTCCGAGGGCCCGTTCCTCGCCATTAACTGCGGCGCCGTCGCCTCGACCATGATCGAGAGCGAACTCTTCGGCCATGAGAAGGGCAGCTTTACGGGCGCGAGCCAGAAGCACGCCGGCTATTTCGAACGCGCCAGCGGCGGCACCCTGCTGCTCGACGAGATCGCCGAGATGTCGCCGGAACTGCAGGTGAAACTGCTGCGCGTTCTCGAGACGGGCCGCGTTCTGCGGATCGGCGGCGAAAAGGAGACGACCGTCGATGCGCGGATCGTTGCCGCCACGAATCGCGAGCCGGCCGAAGCGATCACCCAGGGCAAGCTGCGGGAGGACTTGTACTACCGGCTCCGCGGGTTCCAGATCCGCATGCCCGCGCTTCGGGAGCGCGGTGGCGATGTACGCCTTCTTGCGGAGCACGCGCTGGGCCAGATGAACTGCGACAAGGAGGAGGTGAAGTTGTTCTCGCCGGAAGCGCTGGCCCGCATCGAGTCTCACGCGTGGCCGGGCAACGTGCGCGAGCTGCGCAACGCGGTGCAGGCGGCCTGGATTCTCGCGGACGCGGAGATCGGGCCCGAGAACCTGTCGCTGATGCCGAAGCAGAATGGAGGGCAGCCGGCGACGGCGGGTCCGGTTGCGGCGCCCGCGCCGGGCCCGGTGTTTTTCACGCCCGCGGCGGAAGGCGTCCCGAGCATCCCGGTCGCCGTCGGCACCTCGCTCGCCGACGCGGAGCGCGCTCTCATCCTGGCGACGCTTCGATCCTGCCGTGGCAAACGGACGGCGACCGCGCGGATGCTGGGGATCGGCGTGAAGACGCTCTACAACAAGCTGAAGGAGTGGGGGACGCGCGACTTGCCGGTCCCGTAGACCCCTGCTCCGGTAACAAGTACCCGTTCTGGACCCTGCAACGGGACTTCCCGGTCAATCTTGCCGACGCCAGGGCCTGTCTCGAAGAGCGAGACTCCCGTCTGCATTCCCTCTCGAGTCTCGAACGCATCGATGCCGGCGGATTCGCGCAGGAACGCCTTTTGCGACTTCCGGTCCCATCCGTGGGTTCTCACAAAGGAGAGCGAAATGACTGACTCCAGCAACGAAAGACCGGGTCCCCATCGTTTCAAGGAGGGAGCCCTTCGCGTCGTCAATGACACCGGCGACCTCCTGAGCGCCGTTGCCGAGTCGACGACGAAGTTCATCAAGGAGGCCGGACATGAGGCACTCGAGGCAGGCGATGTCCTCGTCGACATCGTGGCGGGCGTGATCGGCGCCGTGGTCAGCGTAGGCCACGACGCGGTGGAAGCCGCCCGCGGCATTGCGCTCGGGGTGCTTCGAGGCAGGAAGTCCGAGCTCGGGTCCGCCTTCACGACCCTGGCCGTGAGCTCGAGGTCGGTCATCCGCCAGGTCGGGCGGGCCGGCGGCGATATCGGTGCCGCCACGCGCGGCCTCGTCGCGGGAGCGGCCGAGGGGGCGCGCGAGCTTGGCCTGAGCGTCCCGGAAGCGGTGTTCGCCGTGTCGCGCGGAGCGCTCCAGGGCGCGCGCGAATTCGGCTTTGCCGCTGGGGAGGAAGTGCGGGAGGCGGTCGCCGGAATGCGCGAGCTCGTGCGCGGCCGCGAACCCGGCCATTCGCACTTCGAGGAGATGGAAGACACGCCCATGTTTTTCCCCGGCCCGATGGTCGAGTAGCGGTCCGGAAAGCGAAGTCACGTCTTTCCTGTCCGTCATGAGCGAACAGAAAGGAAGATCCGATGAAGACGATCACGAGATTCGCCATCCTGGCGCTGCTGGCCGCCGGCATCGGCTGTGAGAAGTCGATGGCCGGAGTCCCGGGCGGCAGGAAGCTCACGCTCTTCAAGCCCGCGAACCAGGCCCTGAAGCAGGGCGAGACGAACGACATCCCCGTGATGATTCGAAGGGAGAACTTCGACGGCGACGTCCGCGTCGCATTCGAGAATCTCCCGGCCGGCATCTCCGTCATCGGCGTCAACCCGATCGCTGCCGGCAAGGATCGCGAGGTGTTCACTCTTCACGCGGCTCCCGACGCCAGGCTCGTCGGCAACCACATGGCCAGCATCACGGTCGAGGGGCCCGACGGCCTGAAGGCGACGGAGCACTTCGGAATCTCGGTGGCAGCGCGAAAGGTCGCGGAGAAGTAGGGAGGAGCCGATCACAGGTTCCTCCCGGCTTCTCCCGGAATTACGCCACCCCGGAATCGGGAGGAAAGCGCCATGACCGTCATCGACCTGCTTCTTCTTCTGCTGGTCGCCGCCATTGCGGGGGCCGTCAGCCAGGGAATCACCGGCTACTCCTACGGAGGCTGCATCACGGACATCGCCATCGGGTTCGTCGGGGCGATGATCGGGACGTGGCTCGCCCGCGGGCTCGGGTTGCCTGAGATACTGATGCTCAACATCGGCGGCACGGCCTTCCCCGTGTTCTGGTCCATCCTCGGAGGCGCGCTCTTCGTGGCGATGGTGTGGTTCGTCAGCCACCGTCCCGGAAGCGCCCCAAGGGCCTGATGGATTTGCATCCCGTGGCCGTCGCGGGGACAATTCCCCGGGTGAAGCCTCCCTGGTACTCGGACCTGGTCATTTACGAGGTCTACGTCCGCGCATTCCGCGATTCGAACGGTGACGGGATCGGCGACCTGCCCGGTCTCGCCGAACGCATGGAGTACATCCGCGACCTCGGGATCACCGCGATCTGGCTGCTTCCCATCTTCCCGAGCCCGCTTCGGGACGACGGGTACGACATTTCGGATTTCCGCAAGATCCATCCCGACCTGGGGACGCTGGACGATTTTCGGAAGCTGCTCGACCGGGCGCACGCCGTCGGCATCCGGGTCATCACCGACCTCGTCGTGAACCACACCAGCGACCAGCACCCCTGGTTTCAGTCGGCGCGCAAGGGCCCCGGGCATCCCTACCACGACTATTACGTGTGGAGCCCGACGCCCGACCGGTACGCCGGGACACGGATCATCTTTTCCGACACGGAAAAATCCAACTGGACCCTCGAGCCGCAGTGCGGGCTCCACTACTGGCACCGCTTCTATCCCCACCAGCCCGACCTCAACTACGACAACCCGGAAGTCCGCCGGGAAATGCTCGAGATCGTCCGCTTCTGGCTCGACCTCGGGGTCGACGGATTCCGCGTGGACGCGGCGCCGTACCTGTTCGAGCGGGAAGGGACGACCTGCGAGAATCTCCCGGAGACGCATGCCTTCCTGAAGGAGATCCGCAAGGTTGCGGACTCGTACTCCCCGCCGCGCGTGCTGCTCGCCGAGGCGAACCAGCCGCCCGCAGACCTGGCCCCCTATTTCGGAACGGGCGACGAGTTCCACCTCGCGTTTCACTTCCCCCTGATGCCGGCGATGTTCCTGGCGATACGCCGGGAAGACAGCCGACCGCTTCTCGACGTGCTGAAAGCGACGCCGGAGCTTCCCGAGGGCTGCCAGTGGGCGATGTTCCTGCGGAACCACGACGAGCTGACGCTGGAGTCAGTTTCCGAAGCGGACCGGGCGTACATGTTCGACACGTATGCGGCATCGAAGGAGATGCGGCTCAACCTGGGCATCCGGCGCCGACTCTGGCCGCTTCTGCAGGGCGGGAGGCGTCAGATCGAGCTGCTGTACGGCCTCATCCTCAGCTTGCCAGGCTGCGCGCTGCTCTACTACGGGGACGAGATCGGGATGGGGGACGACCTGCGCCTGGGGGACCGCAACGGCGTTCGTACGCCGATGCAGTGGACGACGGGGCTGAACGCGGGATTCTCGGAGGCGGCGTCTGAGAAGCTGTACGCGCCCGTCATCAGCGATCCCGAGTACCACTATGCGGGCCGCAATGTCGATTCCCACCAGAGGACGCCGACGTCGTTCCTGAACTGGCTGCGCCGGATGATCAAGGTCCACCGCGCGGACCCGCTCTTCCGAGGCACGAAAATGCGCGTGCTGCCGACGGACAATCCGAAGGTCTTCGCCTTCGTGCGCGAGAGTGAAGGGCAGGCCGTGCTGTGCCTGAACAACCTCTCGCGTTACATTCAGCCCGCGCGCGTCGACCTCTCGGAATGGCTCGGTCGGGTTCCGGTCGAGCTGATCGGCCGCGCCCCCCTCCCACCCGTGGGAACCGATCCTGTCCTGTTCACCCTCGCCCCCCATTACTTCTTTTGGTTCCGGCTTGAACAACGCTGAGCTCTGGACGTCCCTGGCGCGCCATACTCCCCTCGCGATCCTCACGGATCTCGACGGGACGCTCATTCCCTTCGCGGCACGCCCCGAGGAAGCCCGGCCCGACGCGGAACTCGTAGCGCTGCTCGCGCAGATGGCGGCGCTTCCAGGCCTGTCGCTCGCGGTGGTTTCCGGCCGCGCACGGGAGTCGCTCGAAGGGCTCTTCTCGGAGGCCCAGGGGGTCTGGCTGGTCGCGGAGCACGGGGGCTGGCTGCGGGGGGACGGGGCGTGGCAGGCGCCGGTCCCCGCGCAACCCGGGGCGCTGGACGCGCTGGCGGCCGACTTCGAGCGGATCGCGTCGCAGTACAAGAAAGCCTGGGTCGAAAAGAAGACATGGTCGATTGTCCTTCACGCGCGCGGCATCCGTCCCCGGGAGCGCACCGGTCTCTTCGTCCAGGCGAACGCGTCGTTCGTCGCGTTCCGCGGGACGGGCTACGAGCTCCTCGAGGGGGAGGACGCCCTCGAGGTCCGCGCCCGGCGGGTCCGCAAGTCGGGGGCAGTCCCGTGGATCCACGAACGCGCCGGGGCCGGCGCGCGCATCATCGCCCTCGGCGACGACCTCACGGACGAGGACATGTTCCGGGAGCTGGCCCCTTCGGACGAAGGCGTCCAGGTCGGCGGCGACCGGTGGCGCGCCACGGCCGCGCGATGGAGGCTCGACGGGCCTGCGGAGACCGTGGAGTTCCTGAAGTGGATCCTGGCGGCCCGTCTCGAATCACTGACGCCCGCGCCCCGCGTGCTTCCCAGGCCCATGGCGCCGGCCCGGCCCGTCCAGACGGCGCGGTCCGTTCATCGCCTCCTTGCCATCTCCAACCGTCTCCCGGACCAGCGCTCACCGGACGTCCCGGGAACACCCAGGAAATCGAACGTCGGGGGGCTCGTCTCCGCCCTCGAGCCCGCCCTCGTCTCCCGCCAGGGGCTCTGGCTCGGCTGGAGCGGCCGCGTGGTCCGGGGCGACACCGCGGCGCCCGTCTCGCTCGCCGAGGAATCCGTGCCGCCCCTCGCCTGGATCGACCTCCCGGAAGAGTGGTCGCAGAAGTACTACAACGGTTTCTCCAACAGCTCCCTCTGGCCGCTCTTCCATTCCTTCCCCGGCCGCGTCAAGTTCGCCGACGGGGAATGGGAGTGTTACCTGAAGGCGAACGAAGCGTTCGCGGAAGCGGCTTCGCGCCTCGTCGATCCCGACGTACCGGTGTGGATCCACGACTACCACCTGCTCCTCGTCGCGGCGTCGCTCAGGAAGCGTGGGCACCGGGGGCCGCTCGGGCTGTTCCTGCACATCCCGTTTCCCGGCCTCGACCTCTTCTCGATGATCCCGTGGGCCGACCGGCTGCTCGACGGGATGCTCGAGCACGACCTGATCGGGTTCCATACGAAGGGATTCGTCGACAACTTCCGGCAGTGCGTCGGGGTGTTGTCGCCCGCGCGGCTTGGGGACGACGCGATCGCGCACCGCGGCCGCCGGATCCGCGCAGCGGCATTCCCGATCGGAATCATTCCCGAGGGGTTCCAGGAACCTCCGGAGCCGGGGATGGCCGAGGAAATCGCGTCGCTGATCCAGGCCATTGCGCCCAGCCGGCTCGTGCTCGGGGTGGACCGGCTCGACTACACGAAAGGAATCCCGAACCGGCTGCTCGCGTTCGGCCGGATGCTCGAGCTCTTCCCGGAGTGGCGCGGCAAGGTCTCGCTCGTGCAGGTCTCCGTCCCGTCCCGCGCCGACATCCCGGACTACGCCGAGCAGCGGTCGCTGGTCGAGACCGCCGTCGGGCGCATCAACGGGGAATTCGGCGAAGCGAAGTGGGTGCCGGTGCGGTACCTGTACCGCTCGTACGGCCGCAACCAGCTCTCCCAGCTCTACCGCGCCGCCGACGTCGGGTACGTCACGCCGCTTCGCGACGGCATGAACCTCGTCGCGAAGGAATACGTCGCGGCGCAGGACCCCGCGAGCCCGGGCGTCCTGCTCCTGTCACGTTTTGCGGGGGCCGCGGAAGAGCTGCAGGATGCGGTCCTGACGAACCCCTACCACCTCGATGGAATGGCGAAGGACCTGGACAAGGCGCTCCGGATGCCGCCGGCCGAACGTCTCGAGCGACACGGGAAACTCCTCAAGGTCGTCCACCGCACGACGGCCGCGACGTGGGCGGAGGAGTTCCTGCTGGCGCTGGAGAGTTGCCGAAGGAATCCGTAAGAGCTCGTGAAACAATCGGGCGGGCTTCAGGCAATCCGTTCAGAAAAGTCGCTGTGCCCCAGAGCGTGAAAAAAATCTGGTGGCTCGGGCGGAGTCGGCCCGAAAAAGAAGAACCCGGCAAGTAACCACCACGGGGCCGACGCAGCCTGACCCACCAGATTTGTTTCACGCTCTGGGGTCGAGTTGTAACAACTTCCGGGGCAGGGAAGTATTGCCGGGTCCTGGCCGTCGCCGCGGCCCCATGTGCAGGGAGCCTGCGGCACGCGCGTTGCTCTCCTGATCCTCGAGAATCGCGGCCACGATCCGCGTGGCCGCCATTGGAGGATCGAACCATGAAGACCTTCCTCAAGTGCACGCTCGGACTCATCGCCATCGTGACCTTCGGCATGCTGGGAGGCATGCTTTACGAGAAGCTCGCAAGGGAAACCCCTGTGGGGAACGCGGCGGAGCGTGTCGTGAATCGCGCCGAAGAGGCCGCCATGGCGCGAGGGATGTACCGCGTCGAGCTTGAATCCGTCCTGCTCGACTCGGCCGATTGGACCCGCAACGCCCTCTCCGACGATCCGAAGGACCTCGTCATGACGGTCCGCAGGGGGGGCACCGAGGTCTATACCGCGCAGCTCGGCGTCTTCCGCGGCAAGAAGACCTTCACGAACAAACCCGTCAGCTTCCGCGTCGCGTATGACCCCGACAGGCCGCTGACGCTCGAGTTCCGCGAAGTCGAGCTGATCTCGGAGGGCCGGACGTTTACGTTCCAGGAAGCGTGGCCGTTCTCGCGGACGTCGATGGGGATGGCCAGCTCGTTCCGCTTCAAATGGAAGAGGGAAGACGGGGTTCCGGCCTCGCCGGGAGGAAGCAGGCCGGAGGCCGCTGAGTAGGCCTCCCTCCTCCAACCGCCAGGTCAGGGGCCCAGGCCGGACGGCGATGCCGGGAAATCCTGCATCGCTGTTCCGGTCATCGTCCTCCAGGCTGCGCCGCGAGGAAATCCTCGAGGGGTTTGCGCAGGCAGGAGGATTCCGGGAGCAGCCGCAGCGCTTCCTTGTAGTCCAGAACGGCGTCGCCGGTTCGGCCTTGCCAGATTCGCGCCTCGGCGCGGCCGCGAAGGGCCAGCACGCAGTCGGGGTCATTCCCGAGAGCGGAAGTGAACGCGGCTTCGGCAATCGCAAACTCCTTCCGCATCAGATCGGCGGTGCCGCGGACCAGCGCGGCCTCAGGCATTTCGGCCCCCAGCAATTGCGCCTTCTCGGCCGACTGGGAAGCCATCCGCAGGAGTTCACGCCGTTCAGGTGAATCGATCGTTCCAGCGCAGGCGCTCGCGACGCGCGCATGGGCGAGCCAGGCGCCTGCATATCCAGGCCAGAGAGCGACGGCTCGGGCAGAGTGCATCCTCGCCCCGTCTCCATCCCCGAGTTCAAGGGAGGCGTTGGCGGCGACGACCAGAAGGTCCGCCGACGGGCGCGGACGTTGGATCGCCGCGCGCACGGCATTCATCGCGCCACTCGCGTCGGAACCGAGTTGCGACCGGGCCGCGAGCGCCAGCGCCAACTGCTCCGTGGACAGGCGCCGGGCGGCGGCATCCAGGTTTTCGAGATCCTCCAGGGCGCCCTTTCGCAGGATTCCCAACTCCGGGAAACTGAATTCCAGCTCTTCCGTCGTTGGCCGAATGGCAGGGCCCGGTGACAGCCGTCCGTCGCCGATCTTGCCAATCGTGCGGCGCTTCAGGATGTCTCTCCGGGTTGTCCGCGCCAGCCCGCGCAGCACCCGCGCACCCGGCAGTCCGGCATCAAGCTCGAGCGCACGCGTCAATTCGCGCTCCGCCGCGTCAGGGTCGCCGTTGGCAAGAGCGGTTTCCCCGAGCAGCAGCCGCGCCTCAGCCGTCTCCGCGTGCGCCAATTCCTCGCGACATGCAGCTTGCCCCCGCGCGAGCGCCGCACCCGCGCCGGCCGCGTCCCCGACGGCCCAGCACGCCGCCGCTTCGCTCAGGTCTCCGGCAACGATTCCATGGAGACCATCGAGCCGGCGCACCCTTTCGAGCGAAACGCGCTCCTTGCGGGAAGAGCCGGCCATCGTGAATCCCGCCATCACCGCTACCGCGAGCAGGACCACCGCGGCGGCGATGCGGCCCTTCCGCCGCATGATCCATTTCCAGGCCCCCCACGCCCGTCCGCGCTCCGACGCTTCCACGGGCTCGCCGCCGAGGAACCTGCCGAGATCTTCCGCGAGCGCGTTGCCGTTCGGGTAACGGTCGCCCGGGTCCTTCGCGAGGCAGCGGTGTACGACCGCAGCAAGCCCGGCGGGAATGGTGGGGTCGATGGCACGAAGCGGCACCGGCTCCAGGCTCTGCACCATTTTGACCGTCTCCTGGATGTTCATGCCGCGAATCGGGGGCGAACCGACGAGCAGCTCGTACAGCGTCGCGCCGAGGGAGTACACGTCGCTCGACGGCTCCGGCGCTTCTCCGCGCGCCTGCTCCGGCGACATGTAAAGCGGTGTGCCGACGGCCGCCCACCCGGCGGTCAGCTTCATCGTAGACCCCATCGCGCGCGCGACGCCGAAGTCGAGGACGCAGATGTGGTGCTCCCATGCCGGCTCCGGCGCCCCCGTCGCCACGGGCCGGCTCTCGACGATCAGATTCTCAGGCTTCAGGTCGCGATGGACGATCCCCTGCTCGTGCGCGTGCCCGATCGCGGCCGCCGCCTCCTGCACCAGCGAAGCGAGCTGCTCCCGCGTCGCGCCGCGGAGCCGGTCGAGCGTCTTTCCCTCGACGAACTGCATCGCGATGAAGAGCCGGCCATCGACGTCGCCGACCTCGTGGATGGCGACGAGCCGGGGGTGGTGAAGCTGCGCAGCGAGGCGCGCCTCCCGCTTGAACCAGGGCGCGACTTCCTCGGCGCCGCGGAGAAGGACCTTGAGGGCGACCCAGCGGCGAAGCGACGGATCCCACGCCTTGTAGACCTCGCCCATGCCCCCGGCCCCCAGGCGGGCGACCCGTACGAAGCGCCCGAAAAGCGCCGAAGGGGGTGCGTTGGCAACTTCCGGGGGAAGGCCTTCGGCGGAAGGGAGCGCGGGAGCGACGATGTGGGTATCTCCGCCGGCACGTGCGGAGCGAGCGCCGCTGTCGCCGGCCGGCCGTTCACCGGATGGGATTGGTTGCCCGGGCCGCGTCAAGGGTGATAGGGGAGGCGTCATGAAGTGTTCTTCGATTTCCAACTATACCCCACCCAGATCCTCCCGCTTCACTCCCGCGATCCCCATTACGAACTCGCTCCCGAACGCCATGGCGGGCGTCTGCGCCCCGGTTGCTGCATCCCCGGCGAGCAGCTTCTTCACCGCCGCGAGCGACGCTTCGACCGTGAGCGCGTAAGGCTCCGGCGTCTCCAGCCGCGTGGCCGCGTGCCGCCCGCCGGCGTCGGAGACTTCGCCCCAGAGCAGCGCGCGCGCGGTTTTGCGCGTCGAAGCGGAAGGGCCCGTCGACGTGAAGCGGATGAAGGCGCGCAGGAGCGAGGACATCACGGGGATGCGCGACAGTTTCAGCCCGAAGCGCGTCGCCCCCGTCGTTGCCGCAAACGTCTCGATGTCCGGGATGCGCGTGCTGCGCCACGCGGTCGCGAGATCGCCCCACGGGATGGCCATGGCGGGGAAGCGATCGCCGTGACCGGCATCGATGTCGCGCACGAGCGACCCCGCAGTGATGGGCGTGAGAACGCCGCCGCGGCGGACCATGCCGGGTTCGTGCATCCGCTCGAGCAGCGTGCGGGCGGTCCCGGGCGACAGCTTCGTATTCGCGCGGAACGCGAGCGTCAGCTTCGTCGCCGACGGAAGCCGCTTCTTCAGGTGCCGCGCCAGGCAGTCGCTCGGCACGACGTCGAAACCGGCGCCCGGCAGCAGCGTGATTCCCGCCGCGGTCGCGGCGTTGTGCCGCTCAAAGATCTTCTCGAAGACGTCGATCTCCCCCGTGATGTCTACGTAGTGCCGCCGCGCGCGCAGGCACCCCTCCACCATCGGCATCGCCGTCTTCGAGAACGGCCCCGCGCAGTTCAGGACCAGCCCCGTCTCCTCGAGCGCCGCGTCCATCATCGCCGCGTCCTCGAGCGCGAACACCGCGTGCGGCAAGAGCAGCGACTGCGCCAGCGCTTCCACTGCCTTCGCGTTCCGCCCGGCCACGACCGGCTGCATCCCGAGCTCCACCGCGCGCGCCGCGACGAGGCGGCCCGTGAACCCGGTCGCGCCATAGAGGAGGAAGGGTGACGCCATGCGAAGAGTGTAGCGGTTCTGGTTAAGTGCCCGGACTTCGGTCTTCGGGCGTCCGATTCACGGGGGCACCCCGAAGCGTCCCTTCGCAACGCCGCCTTGGCGGCAGGAGAATGAAAACACCGGAAGCGTCGTGCCGTCGTGAATGGCTGGGCTGGATCAGGAACCTGGGACGGAGGCCCGAGCGCGAGCGCAGCGGGCTGCACTTTGTCGAGGGAGTGCGCAGCGTGCTGCACGCGCGCGACGCCGGGATCGAGTTCCACACAATCGTCCCGAGCGAAGTGCTGCTGACGAATTCGTTCGCGGCGAAGCGCGTCCGGCAGATGAAGAAGGCGGAGCATGCACTCAAATCGCACGCCTCCCGATCGTATGACGCGCCGACTCCCTGAACGTCGGTGTCGCGGCAGGTGTGATGCTCTACGAGGTGCTCAGGAGACACCGGGCGGACGGAGATCAACAGATTGACGCAGGTCAGGCAGCGCGCCTGGTCGAGCCGCGCCGAAGTCAATGTTCAACCGAAATGTCGTCTCCCTTTCCGTCCTCATCGACTCCATTCGGGCCGATGGAATAGAGCCGGAACGTGCGATCCGTTTCCTTCCTGTACTTGTACACCCAGGGTCTGCCCCAGTGATCGAGGAATTCTCCGGAGGGCGATAGTGGCGGGCGAGAGATGTTCTGCAGGGAGTCGAACACTGCCGTATTGAGCGCAGGAGGGTAGACGCCGAAGCTGGCCTCATACGTTTTCAGCGAAACACACAAATATTGAAGGCTGGCCTGTGACGCCGACCGTTCGTGTGATTCATTCCATCTCTTTCCGCCGAGCCACAGGATGGTGACGAGAAGACACACCAGGAGCAGCCCGATCACGATCGGCCCGAGGACCAGGGCCATCAGGCCAATCGGGAGAATCGGGCGGGGCTGCCCCGTCGCCGCTTCGCCAGGAACTTCCGCGGGAGTATTCGCGTCCGTCATGCCGGTCAATTATAGGCCGTTGAATTCCATCGCGCGCTTCGCCCGGCCCGGAATTACGGTATTCTCCGGGCAGTCCATCCGCGGGATTCGGGGAGTCCGCGGCCAACCGGTGGTTCCTTGGGGCGGAGACCATGGTTTCGCACGACCTGAAGCTGCGACTGATCTACCCGCGCTTCCAGAAGTTTCTGGAAGGCCACGAACGGCTCAAGCCGCTCATCCAGAAACACCAGGTCGGCAACTACACGATGCCGCCGCCGCTGGGACTGCCGCTGATCGCCGCGCTGACGCCTCCCGAGATCGAAGTCAACCTCACGGACGACAACATCGGCCAGCCGATCGATTACGACGAGAAGCCCGACCTCGTCGCGCTCAGTTTCTTCACGCCGCAAGCCGCCCGCGCCTACGCCATCGCCGACGAATTCCGCCGCCGCGGCACGAAGGTCATCATGGGCGGGATTCACCCGAGCTGCCTGCCGGACGAAGCGCTTCTCCACGCCGACTCCGTCTGCGTCGGCGAAGTCGAGCCGGTGTGGGACGCGATCCTTGCGGACACGAAGGCCGAGACGCTGAAGAAGGTCTACAAGCCGGTGGGGGAGTACGACCTCGCACGGCTTCCGATTCCGAGACGCAGCATCTTCGAAGGCGACAACTACAGCTGGAGCGCCCACCTCGTCCTCGCCACGCGCGGCTGCCCCGTCCGCTGCACCGGCTGCCCGATCCCGCTCAAGGAAGGCCTCGATATCCGCTTCCGCCCCATCGACAAGATGATCGAAGACATCGACGCGATGCCCTTCAAGCAGTTCTACATCATCGACGACACGGTCATGCTCCCGAACAAGCGGCGCATTCTCCCGTACCTGATGAGCCTGATGGAAGCGACGGCCGGCAAGGGGCTGAGCATCTTCCTCGCCTCGACGATGATGATGTTCCCGGACCCCGAGTACTACCGGAAGCTCAAGCGCGGCGGCACGTCGTCGATGTACACGGTCTTCGGTTTCGACCGCCTCTCCCGCGCGCTGCTCAGCAAGGAGTGCACGCCGAAGGAATGGCAGGAGGGCATTGACCTCGTCCGCATGATCGAGGACGCGGGCATTCACTTCTTCGGCTCCTTCGGCGTCGGCTCCGACGACCAAGACGAGGGCGTCTTCGAGCGCATCATCCAGTTCTGCCGCGAGGCCGGCATCGACCTCGCCGAGTTCTACATCGAGACGCCCTTCCCCGGCACGCCGTTCGGGCAGAGGCTGGAGGTAGAGAAGCGGATCCTGCACCGGAACTACGACCTGTGGAACACGGGGAACGTGGTGTACCAGCCGAAGCTGATGAGCCCGGAGAGGCTGCTCGAGGGGTTCCAGTACCTTTGGGAAGAGTTCTACGACGGCAAGGATGAGAACCGGACGCTGCGGACGTTTGAAGGGGTGATGAGCAGGCCGGTATGAAGCGGGGAGGCCAATGCTCTTCTCGCGGAAGCGGGCTCACGCTTCTGGAATCGGTCATCCTGATCGCGATCGTGATCGTGCTCGCCGCGTTGGTGCTTGGGGCCCTCGCCAGGGTACGCGGCGTCGGCGGCGGCGGGAGCCACTGCAAGAACTCCCTCAAGCAGATCGGTATCTACCTCAAGCTCTATGAGAACAAGTTCGGCTCCTACCCGCCGTTCGGAACCGGGAGCGGCACCTGGTTCTCGTCGCTCTGGCGAGCCGACATGGCGACTGACGGAAATCTCTTTCGCTGCCCCCATGTTGGCAAGGCAGGGACCGGCACCCATTACTGGGGCGTCGTTCGCGGAGGCACCTGGGCCTCTTCTCGCCCGGAATTCGGAGGTAAGGCCTATACCTTCATGACCTCCGCCGACCTGAAGAGTTCGCCCGGGGATCTCCCCGTCGCGTGCGACCAGTTGGCGTTGACTTCCAATCACCTCGATGGCGATGTGAACGTGCTTTTCCTCGATGGGCGCGTCGAGAACTTCCCGAAGGACTCCCCGTTCCTCAAGGGCCCTCCGGGGTTCCTCGGTCCGACGGGATGGGATGCTCCGGCGGGGACGAAGTAGGACGGGGGCCGAGCCCGGAAATCTCCAGGGGAGGCTTGACACTCACTCCGTAGCGGCGTAAAATGTGAGTGAACGTTCACTCACTAAAGAGGTGCCCCATGGCGATCAAGGTCCGCTGCCCCGGCTGCCGTCAGAAAATCCGCTATTCCAAAGCCCCTCACGGTAGCCAGGGTCGCTGCCCCCGCTGCGCCGCCGTCGTCCTCACCATGGAAATCGATTCCGACCCCGACGCCAGCATCGGCCCCGCCGCCAGCCACGACGCCGTCGTCCCCGGCCCGCGCCGGCATTCCAATCCCGCCGACGACACGGCCGTTTTCACCCCGCTCTTCCCGCACCCCGTTCCCGCGATCTCGCCGCCCCCGTCCGCCGTCGCCCCGGCGTGCCGGCAGGCCCCGCCCAACTTCTTCCCCACGCGCTGGTCTGTCCTCGCCCGCCGCGGCTACTTCGGCAATGCCAGACTCGCCGGCGGATCGTTCGCACCGCGCCGGTCCGTCGCCCCGGCGCTCGCCGGCTCACTCGCGGGCAACCTGGCCTCCGGAATCGGCTTCGCCGTCTTGCTGGGCCTGTCGCTGGTCGGCGCATCGGTCCTCGGACTCTGGGCGATCGTTGTGCTGACACAGTTTCCGAGGTGAGCGCCCATGGCATGGCCCGCAGGGATGTCGGGACCGGTCCGACGGGAGAATTCCACGTCAGCAGAGACGTCCAGCGGACCGCGAGCATCAATCCTCGACGCAGACGTCGTCCCCCGCGCCGCCCTCGTCCTTCTTGTTGGGGCCGAAGGAATACAGCTCGAACCCCCGGCTGCCGGGCGAGGACGACACGGGCACGACGCGGTAGCACACGGGGGAGCCCCACCCGTCGAGCAGGTCCCCCGACGCGGTCAGGGCATGCGCCGGGATCTGGAGATACGGGGCCCCGCGCTTCGATGGCGTCGCCAGCGCGCGCACCAGCGCCGAGCTCGGGCCCGGTGGCAACGCTCCGCGCTCCTCGGCATAGGCCAGGATCGCGCCCCGAAGCACCGTGATCCTCTCGAGTTCATCGGAAGAAGGCGTGTCGCGCGTGTGGCCCGACCACGCGTAGTACCCGAAGATCGCAAACGTGCCGCCTGCGAGGAGGACAACGAGGATCGGGATCACGACCAGCGCCCTGAGGCCGGCCGTCTCGGCCGGTCGCGAGGAGGGAGATCCGTCAGCGGGTCGGGGATCTGTCATGCAGGGTTTATCGCATGGGCCCGCCTGGACTCGAACCAGGAACCAGGAGATTATGAGTCGGGCTCGAAGGTAGGCCCAGACAGTACCACGCGGGCCGCTGGAGGATTCTTCCCTCTAGCGGCCCGTCTTATTTCTGCCTTGATCGGGCCCAGACTGGAGCGGCGCGGACCGTCGCGGACTCGCAGGATGGCACAAGTACGGCACAAACTTTTCCGTAGGGGGGAACGCGTGCAGCGGGCGAAACTCGCGAACTTAGCGCGACGGGACGCCGACTCGACCTCGCCTCCCGAGCCGCACTTTTGTGGAGGTGGGCCGCCGACATGAGGACGGAGTTCGACGAGATGCTCTGGCGTGGCTGTAACCAGCTGGACGCGCAGCTGAAGCAGCCTCACGCCATCAACGGGCCGAAGTCGTTCCGCAACCTGACCGTCCCGAGCGGCGTGCAGGATGCGATGAGACTGCTTCACTCCATCCATGCGCAAGTCCTGCGGACGATGGGCAGCAGGTCGCTCTGCGCCGAAGCGTGTGGGGCGTTGCAGCACTGGCTCCTCCTGGGAGGACCGGAGTGCCGTCCGGACCATCGAGACACCCGTTGGCGTGTCCTTGAGGCTCTCGCGAACCTCTTCGTGAACGAGCGGTTCCCGACGCCGACCCGGTGGAAGGCCGCCGTCGCGTTCGCCGCTCTCACCACCAGCTGGCCGGACATGGTACGCGATCCGAGATACACCGGGCAGAAAGTGAGGTTGGCGAAGTCGTCGCTGTTCCCGAAGCTCTTCGAGATCCTCGGGTACGCGGAAGACGGTATCGCGACGGCTGAGGCCGAACGGAAGGCGCACGAACTTGCCGACGGCATCCTGAGCGGTGCCATTCCCGGACCGCAATTCCCGATTGACCTCCTGCCGCCGCACGAACCCAGCACGCTGAAGCCGGGGTCCATCGTCGTGCCGGACATCGAGGGGAAACCGCGGCGGCGGAAGCGCCGTACCACGGACGAAACGGACCGCCTTTGCCTGGTCGCGCTCGACTACAAGAGCAAGGACCCGAACCGTCCGGACGGGGAATGCGCGGCGGCGGCCGGGATTTCGCGCTCGACGTTCAGTCGGTACCTCCAGAGACAGAGGGAGCAGCTGGACGCCGGACGTAAGGCGGCTGGCGACGTTGACATGCCGAAGCGTGGGAAGCGGGGGCCCGGCGACGCTCGCGAAAAGTGGTGAAGGAATGCGGAAGCAATTCCTTGAGAACCTCCACCTAGGGCGATTCCTTCCCTAGCAAGGAATCGAAGGAACACGGCGTGTTGGGGTAGGAGGCTACCCCATGAACAACGATGCTTCGCCCGTCCCGACCCGCGACCTCTGCCAGAGGGCAGGCGTTTCCCGGAACGTCCTGACCAGGCTCCGGGAGCAGTATCCCGACCGCATACACGCGCCGTTTCACGTCGGCAACTCGCTGGCGTGGAGCCCGGAGACGGTCTCGCAGGTTCGCGCCCTGCTCGCTGAGGAGGCCCGGCGCAGCGCGGGGGAGCGGTCATGAACGCGGCACTTAAGTTCGCCTCGATCAAGTCCGCCGCGCCATTGCTCGACATGACTCCCGACGCGCTCCGGAAGGCGATTCGGCGCGGCTCGATCCCCGCATCCTGCATCGCCAGGATGGGCCGCCGCACGATCCGGCTCGACATGGCCCGGCTGACGGACTGGCTCCGCAAGGAGGCGCAGCCGTGAACATCCCTGAACCGCCTCCACACGACCTAGACGCGGAGAAGTGCTACCTCGGCTCCCTCCTGCTCGGCGCGGACCCGGGACCCAGGGCCCTTCCACCCGGGGCGTTCTACTGTGGCCGCCATCAGCGCATCTGCGCGGGCATCGACGCCCTTCGCCGGAAGGGCATCGAGGTCGAGGCCGTCGCCCTCCGCACGGAATTGGAGCGGCAAGGGACGCTCGCGGATGCCGGGGGGCCGGAGTACATCCTCGAAGTGCAGGGAGCGGTCCCCACGTCGGCGAACGTGGACTTCCACGCGACGACCGTCAACGAGATGGCCGTGCGCCGGGCGCACATCGAGAAGAGCAGGAGAGTCGAGGCGCTTGCCCGGGACCGGGCCAGGGGAATCGAGGACGTGGAGAACGCCGCGAAGCTGACGGTGGGTGAGTCGAACGCGGTGCGGCGCTGGCCGCCGGGGCCGCCGGTTCCGGTCAGCGAAATCCTCGACCTCGCGGTCCTCCCGCTCGAATGGGTCGTGGAACCGATCCTCGCGAAGGGGCAGGTGACGATGCTGTACGCCGGGCCCAAGGGGGCGAAGTCCTCGCTCGCGGCGGCGCTGGCCCTGGCCGTCGAGAACGGCGTCTGGCCCGGCGGGTCCTTCACCATCCCCGCGGCCGGGCACGTCGGGCTCGTGAACTTCGAGGACGGCAAGAAGCGCATCGCCCGGCGCTTGATGAAGTACGCGGGCCAGATTCCCGGTAGAAAGTTGCCCGCGATCTGGGGCTCCGAGAACGCCCCGACCTTCACCCTCCCCGACGACGAGGCTGCGCTGATCGCGTGGGTGAAGGCCGAGGGGTTCTTGCTCTTGATCGTGGACGTGATCGTCTACACGACCGACGTGGAGGACGAGAACTCCAGCGCCCAGATGCAGCCGTGGTGCGCTTCCATGCGACGTGTCGCGGACGAGACGGGGATCGCGATCCTTCTCCTGCATCACAAGAGGAAGGGGGAGAAGGGTGGAAGCTCCGTCGCTGACATGGCCCGGGGATCGTCGGTCCTCGGCGGACTGGCCGATACCCTGCTGCTCCTCGACCGCACGGGGGAGAAGACGCTCGCGCTGGAGTCGAACTCGAAGGACGCCCCGCCGACTCGGTGGAAGGTGACCTATGACCTCGACGTCATCGCGGTCTGGCAGGTGGAGCCCGAGACGACCCCCGCCGGGCTCCGGGGGCGAATCCTGGCGGCGCTGAAGGCGATGACGTCCGAGAACCCGGCCGGGACGTGGACGGCGAAGGACGTCGCGGAGAAGGTCGGATGCAGCGAGAACAACTCCAGGGACGAACTCAAGGCGCTGGCCGGGACCGGGACGATCCTCGCGGAGAAACGTGCTGGCCGTGGCGGCGGGACGGTCTACAAGGCCAAGCCCGATGAAGAAGAATAACTACAACTACAACTCCCCCCCTAACGGGGGGGGAGGTTGAGTTGTTGTTGCTCGGAGAAGTTGAGATGACCACAACCGATCAGGGAAGGACCTCGAACACGAAAAGGTGTCGCGGCAGGTGAAGCGAAGACCTTGCCGGGGAAGGTGGTCTACCCGGATTGCAGTTTTCGACCTTTGTCGCCGCGAAGTGCCGGAACGAACGTTTACCGCTTGACCGCAGTAGACCGCAGGACCCCGTACTCTCATTCGAGGCTCGCCGAATGCCGCTCGAACAGTCGAATTCCGGAGTGAAGGACTGGGCTCGCGTTTCCGACCTCGCCGAAGTCTGGCAGGTCTCCGAGAAGACGATCTACCGGATGCTGGTGACCGGAGAACTTGAAGGGACGCGCGTCCGCCGGACTTGGCGAGTCAGCCTGGCCTCGATCCAGAAGTACATCCGGACCCATACTCGCCGGGCCGCTGGACCGGCGGGGGCGTAGGCGTGCCACCACTCTCCCGGGCTGAGCAGATGCGCCGCCAACAGGGGGTGCAGGTCCTATTCGACTTCCTGCTTTTCCAGATGAAGACCGATCTCGACCCCGAGTCGCTTCCGAACCCGGAACCATCGTCCCCGCCCCAGGAGATCGAGGACTCCCTGCCCGCCTACGTCCCCGTCGCTCGGCAGTATTTCCGCAGGGTCCGGGCGCTTCCGCAGTGGGAGGAAGTGAGGCGGTGCCTGCCGTTCACGGACTCTTTCGAGCGGGCGATTCTGCGGTTCCTCGATGACGAGTCGAGCGAGAAGTGTCAGCTCGCCGCGGCCAAGATGGTCTTGGGGCTGCTCAAGGCCGTGCTGCGCTGAGTCCTCGGTGGATCAGCGACTCCCAGGCGACCGGCGGGGTCTAGAATCCGGAGCAGCCTGCGGTCGAGCGGCGAGGTCGTACGCTGGCTCGTAGCTCAGGCTCTCGCACCGTTACCACGGGGCGGACGAAACTGTCGAACCGCGACCGAAGGCCAGACGATCAAGAGTTCGCACCAGTTCAGTCAACCGCCTGCCGATAAGTCGTTAGGAGGAATGAACTTCCGTTCCTTGTATCATTTTCATAGAATTCTGATGGAAAGGGAGTTGTTGGAACTTATAGTTCCCAGCCAACACCCAGACCTGAGGTATCCAAATGAGCAAGACGTACCAGGAACTCGTGGCGCGTCCGATCAACTTGCTTTTCAAGCAGGCCGAGAGGATGGTGTTCGTTCACGCTCCTGACGGTGATCGCTGGGGAATCACCGTGGGTCAAGCGATCCAGATTCTTGCAAAGGCAGAAATCGACGATGAACAGCGGAGGCGGATTCAGGCTCAGTTCGAGCAGATGATCGTCGTCCTGCACCAGAAAATGAAGAAGCTGGGCGCGTCGGTGAAGGCTTGCTACGGCTGCGTTCACGAAGGCTCCCTGACGGCGTTTGTGGTCCCCGTCAAGGACGGGTTCGATTTTGAACTTGCGCCGCTTCTCGCGGATGTAGTTCGCGAAATGGGCAGGCAGTTTCCTGAGCACCACTGGGAGATTTGTCAGATCCCGGCGTCGGATGATGACGATATGTCGGCCTTCTTTGATCCCGAATTTTCGGTCAAGGTGTTCCCTGGCGAAGAGCACTAGCGAGGACCACCTCAAGCAGTGGGCGCACAACCGCAAGTTCCTCTCCGGAATCAAGGACGAGTTCCCGGACTGGATGGCGACCGCCACTTTCTACACGGCGCTGCAACTCATCGACGCCATCGCAAGCGCCAAGGGCGTGACCTTCGACAAGCACTCTGAACGCAACAAATGGGTCGAACGAGAGGGATCACTCCCGCCGGAGGTTTGGGCAAACTACAGCGCCCTGTATCAGCTTTCGCGGACCGTCCGCTACATCACGGCGGGATTCGCGAAGAATGGCAAGCCGACGCAGACCCCGACTGCCAAAGAAGTGAAGGACGATTCGGTGACGAAGCGTCTCTCAGAGCTGGAGAGGTACGCGCTGGGCTGTCTCGAAGCAATGGGCAAGTGCCCGAAGGGAACCCTCGCCGGACTTAGTAAGGTGTTTCCGTAAGAGGGAGATTCCTTGCCGGAGGGCAAGTCAGGGCCTGGGCATTCGATTGTGCTTCTGGCAGAGGAGCCGTCCGTTCGCCAGGCTAGTCGGGCCTCCCGAACTCCACTTCACGATATGGTCAGCGTCACCTTCGCGGAAATTCTCCAGCACCTTCTTGCATCTCTTCGCCCCATCTAACCACTCGCACTGATGGCCCGCTCGGTCCCAAATAGCGAGCTTCTGTTCTTCCGAAAAAGTCCGTTTCGTGTCTCGAAGAGTCGCGCCCTCGCACTTCCGCAGGAGGAAGGACATCAAGATCGCGTGCCGAGAGTCGATGCGATTCTTTGAGTAGCCTGCGTTGCTCAACTCGTTTGTGAACGACTGCCAAGGCGACTCATCTGAATTCTCTACGCGCAGCCGCTCGAACTCGCAAAATGAGTCGGCGAAAGAGAAGTCATCCGGCAGAGCATACTGATCAGTCAGTTCTCGCCATGCGCGAAAGACAGTAAGGATCAGGAAGGCACTTCGCAGTTGAGGCACCAGTTTCTTGGCGAACCCCCTGCCCTTCTGGAAGGCCTTCAGGAACTTGCCCAGGCTCGTCCGAAAACCGTCCTCGTCGGCCGCGGTCAACGTCTGTGCCTTGTCCCGGTACATCGACTCTAGGCTCGACCAGTGCTTGTCCTGCCCTGGATTTAGGAATTCGTGAAGCATGACGTCGCAGAGGTTGCGATGGGCCTTGCGGCTGTTCCTGACGTTCACTTGCTTGAAAAACGGATGCAGCGATTCGCTCGGTGACTCTTCGTCGTCTTCCTCGTCCTCGCCTGTCAACCGAGGAGCAGAAGTCAATTTCGTTACGAAATTACACAGACGCCCGCCGAGAGCAGCACGAGTTTCCGTCTTGGTCAGGACCTTGCCGCGCTGAAGGCAAACAAAGATGTCCATCGCGATTGGCTCGGGGATCTTCTCGTACTGAACAATCGAAAGTTCGTAGCCGTCGAAGTTGTCCCGATCCTTGATCGCTAGTTCCTTGATTCCCTTCTCCAGATCGCCCGGAAGCAGAATGTATTTTCTGCCCTTGAGTTCGTCGGGAACCATGTTGACGGTAGGAATCGCGATCCTGCCTTCTACGAAGTGTTTGATCGCAGTAAGGCGTTGGCGACCGTCGATTGGAACGCGTACTCCATCCGTGGTCTTCTTCCACAAGATGATCATTCCGATTGGGTAGTTGAGGATGATGCTGGCCGCGAGAAGCCCCATCTCGTCCTCGTTCCAAACAGTCTGGCGCTGCCAGTTCGGAACGTCCTCGTTATCGATGCTGATTAGGTCCTCTCGCTGCTTGACGGGGTCTGCGTGCAGCCGGTTGATCAGCTGCTTCATGGAGCTAAAGCCAGGTGGACGACCTTCGAGTCTCATCGGATTCTCCGTAGCTCAGTGGGACTCAATCTTGATCCCCGCCGGGTCTTGAACCTACCATCGCGTGCATGGCCAAACCGAATGAAACCGTCTTGAAGGCCCTCGGACTGAACACGGACTTTGAGAAGGCCTGGGCGTTCTTCGAGCAAAACTGGCTAAACCTTGATGATCACTTCGACATTGTTGAAGAGGGAATTGAAAGGCAGCAAATCGCTTTCGAAGACCAGATGCGATCTCTGTTCCGAGGCAAATTCGCTCCCAACCTACGACCAGTCAACGTTCCTTCGCACCTACTCGGGCCGGTCAGGCCCGAGAACATCGACGCCATCGCGGAGGCGTGGACGGAGAATCGGATGAAGGGCATCCGGCCGACTCAATTCAGTCTCGCCCTGGTTCTAGCGCACGCCGTCTTCGAATCCCTCATGATGGACCTAGCCGAGAGTGCGATTCGAGTCGCTCCTCCGAGTTATTTCGGGCGCAGGTACGGCGGAAAGACGGTGACCTTGCAGGAGGCGCTTGCTACTTCACCCACTGAAGTAGTTCGCGGCAAACTTCTCGCGTCATGCCGAAAAGGGATGACGCTGCTGGAGCTGATCGGCCTGGTGACCTCGATTTGTTCCTCGATCAACACAGAAGAAGCTGCGCGACTTATGGCTGCGTACCGGATCGACGAAACCGGAATTCAGAAGATCGATGAAAGGCGCCAAGGAATACTCCATCGGATCGAGATCGACCCTAAGTACGACGCTCGCGCCGACATGAAGTCCCTTAGAAAGGCCGCCCGCTGCTACGCGCACCTGTTCGCCAACTGCCTCGAAGACCAGCAGATCGCGGGGCTGGAGGTTGGGCTAGAACTGAAACGGAAGCCGCCCAAGTCTGGTCAGGTGGTCGTTGAGATTCTGATCAAGGAGGAACGGCCCAGCCTCAAGAGAAAGCCCTGACTCTGCCTCGCGGAGAAGTGGGACGATTTCTCGGCGATGCGACCAAGCTCGCGGGAACAAAACCTGAGCGTCCCGCGACGACATTCCGATCCGCTGAGCTAGACTCGAAACGTGTTGCAAACGAATCGCCGCCGAGTGAGCGGCGAGTTCATAGCACTACTCCTCTCTAGGAGTGCCTGAGATGCGGACGATTCTGCTGACTTGGAACCCGGAACTCTGGCCTGACCTGGACGCGGCGGAATTTGCGGCCGACATCGCGAAGCGGGGAAGCGCGAAGAGCCGGTGGAGCTGCGGCGGAAGCAAGAACATCCATCGAGGAGACCGGGTGTTCCTGTTGAAGCAAGGCGCGCCGCCTCGTGGAGTAATCGCATCAGGACGGGTGACGAGAGCTTCCTACCAGGGACCTCACTGGGATGGCTCCAGAAAAGAGGCGGGCGACCTGGCGTGGTACGTCAAGGTGGAGTGGGACGCCATGCTCGATCCGGATGCTCATCCGCCGCTAGACGTCGCGACCCTGAATGATTCCAGGCTCAAGGGCGAGTGGTGGACTCCATACTCGTCTGGAACCGAGGTCAAGAACGAGGTCGCAGTAAGAGCGCTAGAGGAATTGTGGGCCGCTCACTGCGGGAAGAAACTCGTAGAACACAGACTCCCCGCCCAGCCAACGAAGTCCGAGGAGAATCCGGACTGGACTCGCGACGAACACATTGTCGTCTTGGATTTCTACTTGTCCCATCGACCGAATCCACCGGGCAAGACCTCGTCGGCGATTCTCACCCTGAGCCGCACGATTCGCCGACTAGGGGAGAAGCTGTTCTCACCGGCCGCACGCCTAGCGACCTTCCGGAATCCCAACGGCATCTACATGAAGCTGATGAACTTCCGAAGGCTTGATCCTGAATATACGGCGGGAGGAAAGAAGGGCCTACAGCAAGGGGCGAAGGGTGAAGAGGAAGTCTGGATCGAGTTCGCGAGCGATCCCCGGCGGTGCCATGAAGTGAGCGAGACAATCATTTCCAGCCTAGATGATCGAGAGCTTGATGCTCCCAGCGACGGTGCGGAATCGCTGGAAGGCATCGAGGAAGCACCAGAGGGGCGGCTCCTGACTCGAAGTCACGTCGTCCGAGAACGAAATCGAAGACTCGTTGAGAGCAAGCGCAGGCAGGTTCTGAAGGACCTGGGCAAGCTAGAGTGCGAGGCCTGCGGGTTCGACTTTGCCGCTCGATACGGCGACCGCGGCCAGGGCTTCATCGAGTGCCATCACAAGGTGCCAGTCGCTGAATTGAAGGCTGGCGACAAGACACACATCAAGGACCTAGGGGTCGTTTGTGCAAACTGCCATCGCATGATCCACCGCGCGAAACCGTGGCTGACGATTGAGCAGGTTAAGGCGCTCCTATTGGAAGGCTCCCGATGATTCTCGCGTGTCACGCCTGTCACAAGAAGATCGCCGTCGCCGCGGACCTGTTCGGGAAGTCGGGGCAGTGCCCCGCGTGTGGTGTAGCGATCCAGATTCCATCCGCCGACGGAGAGACTTCTACTCCGGCAGATGGTGGCGGTCGGAAAGAGGTTGGCTCTTCAGCCAAGCAAAGAACACGTCTCGGTTCGGCGGTGGAATTTGTTCACCAGAGCAGGCGCGAGCCACTTAAGGCGGTCGTCTTGCTGCAAACGCTTGCGCTTGTTTCGCTAGCTAGCTGGACGTTTGCGCTCTTGGTCCGCTCGAAGAGTGCGGAGGAACACCGGCTGCTTGTCCTGGAATCTCAGCTTGAGTTCATGACCAGCACGCTCGACTCTGTCGAATCCGACGTATCGGAAACGAAGGACGACGTTTCGGAAATCAAAGACCACGTAGACGCGAACGCCGAGGTTCTCGAAGAAATCGCGACCAAACTGAAGCTCCGGTAGACGTCCCAGACTCGAAAGGAGATCGGACAAGATGCGGCGACTCATCACTGCGTACAGCCTTCTGGTCATCGCGGGCTTGTTCGGTTGCGGCGAGCGCGACCCCAAGACGACCGCCGAACTCCGCGGGCGCATGGCAAACGAAGAGGCAGAGAGAGATAAGGCGCGGCTCAAGCGACTGAAGGGAACGAAGGTCTTTCTCCAGTCTCGTTACAACAACCTGATCGTCCACGCTCGGAAGGATTGCCCATCAGTCCTCCTACCAGGAAAGGGCGATCACGCGAGCGACTTCGAACTCAACGAAGTCGAAGTACGGGAAGAGAGATTCGTGGACTCCAAGGGCTTCTTCTACGACGCGACGCTTTGTCCTCGCTGCATCGAGTGAGTGCGAAGCTAGCTGTCCGAAGTCATTCGGAGAATTCGCATGTTTTGCGCTAAGTGCGGCGAACGAGTCGTTCTGGGCGAAGGGTTCTGTGTCTCCTGCGGTTCGCAAGTGCGACTTCCTGAAGGGAGAGGCGACCTGTCGAAGTCCAAAGCGACAGTCCACACTCCGAGGGACTCGCCGCCACCTTTGTCGAATTTCGAAGCAGGAACACCACAAGAGCGACCAGCATCGATCGAGTTGGCCATCAGGCTTCCCGTCCGGATGCCTCTAGTGTGCTTCGGTTGTGGTGGCTCTCCCGACCGCGACATTACGATTTGGATTGAAGAACTGAATGTCGCTCCGCTTTTTTTCGGCCGCGTCGGTTCCACTACGACGAGCCTGAAGTTACCGTCCTGTGCGAAATGTAAGTGGCGACTTTTTTCGCGATTCCGACAGTCCCTGTTCGTGGCCATTCCTGCGTTCTTGTTAGGAGTCGGCCTGCTGCTCATCTACGCTTTTCAGTCACGGGGAGAACCATCGGCATTATTAGGGGGTACCGCTGCGTGTTGCGCCCTTGTCGCAGGCGCGGCGGTTCTTACTGGGCACTTCGCGGACAACTGGGCTCGACCTACGAAGATTGTCCGTTGCTCGCCAAAGGACAACATCATCGTGATTCGCTTCCCGCATTCTGGGCTTCCACGGGCGATCATTGCGGCGAATCCTGGCACGGTTCGGGAAGAGTAGTCCCGTGAGAGTCCGCTTCGGCGGAACGATTCCTCGCCGATGGAACCAAATTCGCGGGGAATGCACCTGATGACCGCCGAGTGTTTTCGAGCCGCCCGTCCCGAAAAGCGCGGCCTTCGTTGAACGAACCCTGACTCCGTTCGCCCCCTTGATCCACCTGAAGCGCGACCGATTCCGGCCCTCCCCGGGAGTCTCCCGAGGAACGATCCGGCCGGGAGGGGAGCGTCGCGATAGGGAAACGACCTGCTCGAACGCCTTACGATTCGTTGACGCTTTCGCTTCGTTCGCTAGGCTCGCCGACCTGATCGGCGGGGTGCTTCACAAATGGCAATTCCCTCCCGCAGTACCCTGTCCCCGTCGGTCAGATTTTCACTCCCCGTCTAGGGAACCCGGTTCGAGTCCTACCCGCTCCGAGGTGACTTATGAGCTGGATGCCAAATGTCGGGACTGTCGTCCGGATGCTGGACGGCCGCATCGCCATCGTTACCAACGTCAGCCCCCTGGGGGAAACGGACGAGGTCATGTTTCCTGACGGACATCGCGAGCGTATCGACGTGTTCCAGATCGCCGAGATGCTCACGGAAGAACCGGAACAGGAGCCTCCCGACTTGCTCGCGACCCTGCGCTCTCACCCGAAGGGACCTCCCTGGAGCGAGTGGAACGATCCACCGATGGACCCTTCGTCTCCGGAGTGAATGTACCTGATGACCGCGACCGTCTTACCGTCGGTCCCGTCGCGCGAAATCACGCTGGACCTGCCGACGCTTTGTTTTCCCGGGACGTACTACGGCATCGCGTGAAGCCAGGCGGGAAAGCGGCTGACCTCCCCAGCCCGAGACTCCCAGAGGACTCGGTCTCTAGCGAATGATGGTCGGGCATTACCTATTCGTGAACGGGTCCCGCGCACAGGTCGAACGGGGCAAATCTCCCCCTTCGCCCGCACGCAAAGCCTGCCGGTTTGCTCTACGTTCACGCTTGAATCCCGATCTGCACCCCGTGCTACTCTCGGCGCGGAGCGAGCGGCCTGGCCTTGCGTTATTGGACGCGAGGGCGTGCGACAGGGGACGCGCACCGGCCCGCTCGCTTCACTCTCGCCCGGCCCAGCGCTCGCAAAGCAACCGCTTCTCCAAAGCCGAATCACCTGTTCGCCGGATTCTGCTTGACTTCGCATAACGACGTTATACAATTGCCTGCATGAAGCCAACACGAAAGGGCAAGACCATGAAGGACACGCTCGTAGCTTTTCGTCTGCCAGAAGCGCTTCGCCGGGCGCTGGAGGAAGCGGCGGAAAAGGACCGCAGGACCGTGAGCGACTACCTGCGGCTCTTGATCGAGGACACGCTCAAGTCGCCGGACACAAAAGGAAAGGGGAGGTAGACCAATGGCCAAGGTGTTTCAGGACTCGCGGAAGCGAAAGGGCGGGCTCCGACCGTGGATCGTCTCCTACGTCGGGCTGGACGGCCGGAGGCATCGCGACCTTGCGAACGTTTCGACCAAGGAAGAGGCGCTGATGGTCCTCCGGGCGAAGCAGACGGAAATCGCCAAGGCGCGGATTACGGGCGTCAATTCGCTGGAAGCGCTCAAGCCGATGACGTTCGCCGAGTTCGTGGAAGGGGAGTACCTGTCTCACGCGCAGGCGACTCATACCGTTCGCACGTTCGAGGCGGACGGGAAGAACGCCAAGATCGCCATCGCGGCCATTGGCAAGATGCTGCTCCGTTCCATCACTTCCGGCGACGTGCAGCGCTTCGTGGATCGCCAGATGTCGAACGTCACACGGACGGGGCGTGCGATTCGTCCGGCGACCGTGAACCGGCGACTCGCTTTCATCAAGGGGGCGCTTTCCGAGGCGGCCCGGCGGGGGTACATCGACCGTAATCCAGGCTCGGGCGTCGGCCTGCTCCCCGAGAACAACGACCGTATCCGCTGGCTGACGGCCGACGAAGAGGCCCGGGTCCTCTCCCTCGCGCCGGACTTCCTGCGCCCGATCATCAAGACCGCGACGAATACGGGCGGCCGGATGTCCGAGGTTCTCGGGCTGACCTGGGGTGACATCGACTTCGACCGGCGGCTGGTCTGCTTCGCCCACGCGAAGAACCATCGGACCCGCTTCGTCCCGATGAACGAGACGCTCTTCGAGAACCTGAAGGCCGTGCCGCACGCCGTCGGGCCGGAGGGCCTTGCGGCTTTCGTGTTCACGAACCCGGCGACGGGGGAGAAGTACGTCGATGTCAGCCACACGTTCCTGCGGGCGGCGCGGAAGGCCGGGCTGCTCGGCGTCTGCTTCCACACGACCCGGCACACGTTCGCTTCCCGGCTGGCCCAGAAGGGCGTGGCGTTGCAGACCATCAAGGAACTGCTCGGGCACCAGACGATGACGATGACCCTGAGGTATGCGCACCTCTGCCCCTCGAACCTCAAGGCAGCGGTGGACCTGCTCGATTCTGGCCGGAAACCGGGGTCAAATGGCACAAGTACGGCACAGAACGGGGGCGCAGAAACTCGCGCGTCGTAAGTCCTTATCTGCCAATGGGCCCGCCTGGACTCGAACCAGGAACCAGGAGATTATGAGTCCCCCGCTCTAAACCTTTGAGCTACGGGCCCGCAGGACAGCGCGCCCGGAAGGGACGCGCTTCAGCGAGGACGTATTCGAAGGTGAAGCGGAAGCATGGGCGCATGTTAGCACGGCAATGCTGAGTCACCTTGCCTCGGTCGCACGCGGGGCGACGAACAGGTTCACGGTGCCGGATGCGCCGCCGCGAGAGCGATCCGAACTCTTTCGCAGAGCGATTCCGCGTTGAAGGGCTTCTCCAGGAGCATGATTCCACCGTCGAGCACACCGTGGTGAACGATCGCGTTTTCGGTGTAGCCGGACATGTACAGGATCTTGAGATAGGGTCGGCTGGCGAGGAGCTGCGCGGCCAGCTCGCGGCCGCTCAGGCCGGGCATGACGACGTCGGTCAGGAGGAGGTCGATTCCTTCGGGATGAGTCTTGGACAGCCGGAGAGCGGACTGGCCGTCGGGGGAGTCGAGCACTCGATACCCGCGCGCCTCGAGGGCCTTGCGAACGAACTGCCGGAGCGAATCGTCGTCTTCGACGACCAGGATCGTCGAGCTTGTGACGGTCGCGGGCGACGGTTTGTCCACGGGGGCGGGAGGGGAAGGAGCGTCCGTGGTCTGGGGAAGGTAGAGCTTGAAGGTCGAGCCGCGACCTACTTCGCTATAGACCCAGATGAACCCGTTGCTCTGCCTCACGATGCCGTGCACCGTCGCCAGCCCGAGCCCGGTGCCTTTCCCCTTGGCCTTGGTCGTGAAGAAAGGCTCGAAGAGGTGCGCGAGCGTTTCCTTGTCCATACCCGTGCCTGTGTCGCTCACGGTCAGGGACACGAAAGGGCCGGGCGTGACCTCCGGATGCAACCGGCAATACGACTCGTCCAGGTCCGCATTGGCCGTTTCGATCGTCAGGGTTCCGCCGCGCGGCATCGCGTCCCGCGCGTTGACGGCAAGATTCAGGAGAACCTGGTCGAGCTGCGCGGGATCGATCCGGATCAGCCTCAGTTCCTTCGCGGGAAAACAGGCGAGCTTTACGTCTTCCCCGATGATGCGTGCAAGCAGCTTCAGGGACTGGCCGATGAGCTCGTTCAGATCGGCGACGACGGGCTGAAGCACCTGTTTTCTGCTGAACGCCAGCAGCTGTCGCGTGAGATCCGCACCCCGGCGGGCGCACTTGACGACGACTTCGAGGTCTTCGCGCGGGCCGTCGCCGATTCCCGGATCGTCGATCAGCGTTTCCGCGTACCCCATGATCGGCGTCAGCAGGTTGTTGAAATCGTGCGCGACTCCGCCTGCCAGCCGCCCGACGACCTCCATTCGCTGGGATTGCAGGAGAAGCGCTTCGAGGCGCTTGCGGTCCGACAAGTCGAGCACGAAGGCCGCGCTCGTGTCGGGCTCGTCGGCGACGCGGCTGACGCCGAGCAACGTCGTGACGCGCGAGCCGTCTTTGCGGACGAGCTCCATCTCGAGGGGCCGGCCGAGCCCGATGGACGCGACTTCCGCGCGCTGCTTCTGTTCCCGGGCGAGATTCTCGACGGGCACGACGTCCGTCCAGGAAATGCGACCGGCGGCCATATCCTCCCTGGAGTAACCGAGGAGCTTGAGAAGTGCCGGGTTGGCGTCGAGGATTGTCCCGTCGTCGCGAAGAAACAGTACTCCGATCAGATCGGACTCGAGAAGGCTGCGCACGCGAGACTCCGCCAGGGTGCGCCCCTTCTCGGCAGAAACGCGATCCAGGTCCAGGCGATCAATCGAGAGCGCGGCCCAGAGAATGAGAGATCCGAGCAGGACGATGTGCCCGGTCACCATGAGCGCCAGGCCGAACTCGAGATTGAAGTACCCGGCTCGTTCGCCCATGAGCCGAAGCCACCCGAGCAGCACAGGAATCGCGATCGCCGCGGGGACGACGCGGCGAGCAAGGATTCCGCCGGGGGACTCGCTTCCGAAGAGGCGCGAGACCGGTCCTTCGAGATTTGTGGCCACGAGGGCCGTCGCGGTGATGAGGAACGAAGCCGCCGTGTGAAGAGCCAGGGCAGTACTCGAGCCCAGGGCGGAAAACGTCCGTGCCCCGAACAGGTGTCCCACCAGCGCGATCATCGAAAGGCTGAGGACGGCGAGCGAAAGCAGATCCTCCAGGAAGGGTCTCCTTCGTCCCGCTGCGAGAATCGACCCTGCCACCACAAAGGCGAGAGCCGTTGCCGGCGACATTCGACCGGGAGTGAGCGTCCCGACTGCGCGGTCGGAGTCGCGGAAGAGCAGTTCGTCAATCCCCAGGCTCGTACCAGTGAAGTACTGAATGAGCGTCGCGATACCGATCAGCGTCGCCAGCGCGCTTGCCGCTCGACCCAGCGTGATGAGCGCGTGTGACTTCAAGCCTCCGCGCACGAGGAAAAGGCCAAGGCTGCAGCACACGAACGCAATAGCCGTGTTGGCCTTCATCGAAGGCTGACCCGGGATCAGTGTCTTGAGGATCGAAACCCCGGAAATCCAGCCACAGAGCCCCAGCGCGCCGAGGATTCCCACGGCGCAAGCGGCGGCCCTGCCGAAGAGATGGCGATTCGGAGGATTGTTCAAAATGTTCCCACCCTGCTTCTACCTGGAGGCCCGTCAGTGTACTTCGAGCAGTCCCAGTAATCGGGAACTCAGGCAACAGGGGAGAGATCAGGCGTCTGGGATCGACTGCAGGGAGCGGGACTAACCGCCCGCAACAGGTTGGCTGCATCACCGCCTCAGCGCAGTGCCGCGAGCGCGGAATCGACTACTTTGTTTCCCTCGTGAACCGCGAGCTCGCCCCGTCATGGAACTCCCCCCACGTTACGGTGAGCGTCACCTTCTCACACCCGCGCAGAACGACGACGGGGAAGGAGGCCTTGGTGTCGCGTATCGTCGGCTTCTGCGCTTTCCGGAGTTCATCCTGCGTTGAGAACTCGACCCCGTTCCACGCGGTGACGATGTCGCCGCGCCGCAGGCCGGCGGCGTGGGCTTTTCCTGCGGGATCGCACTTCTCGACAAGATTTCCCTGCACCGGCGGACGCGCGCGGATGAGCTGGAAGCGCGCTTCCTCCTGCACCGCAGGCCTGGGATCCGACGCGAACCCGTTCAGGAGCGCGACGGCGCTGTCCGAAGCGCGGTGGCCGGCGAGGTCGAGCAGGGAGATCGTGGCCTTCTCGTCGCGCGGGGTGCGGGCGAGTTCTTCGATGAGGGCGTCGGCTTCGGGATTGCCCTGCCAGATGAGGGAGCTGACCAGCGGGTCCACCATCGCGGGCTCGTCCGGGTGCCGCCGGATGAAGGCCTGGATTTCCGGCGCGGAGTCTTTGGTGGCGGAGTAGAGGAAGCCTGCGGCCTGCTTGCGGTTTTCGCCGGCGGGGGCGGACTCGATGTAGGCGAGGAGGAGCTGAAGTGCGCCGGGGCGCTTCGACTCGGCGCCGCGGCCGGTGGTCCAGACGGCGTAGGCCATGACCTCGTCGGACAGGCCCTCGGGGTGCGCGAGGGCCCACGAAGCCGCGAAGTAAAGCCCACCCCAGTAGAGGCGGTCGGAGTGGCGGTAGTTGAGGCCGAGCGTGCGGGGGCCGTGGCGGCTGTCGTTCTCGATGAGGACGCCGATCTCGAGCGCGAGGGGGTAGGCGTGCGGGCCGGCGGCCTGGCAGTCCCTGATGAGCTGGAGGAGGCCTTCGCCGTCGCGGGCGGCCGCGAGTTTGTCGAAGCGGGCGCGGAGCTCGGCGACGGTGGGCGGGGCGGGGGCGGCGGGCGAGGCTGGGACGGCGGCCTTGAATTCCGGGAGCTCGGAGCGCGCGGCGGCGGAAGGAGCGGCGGCCGCGGGATCGACGGCTTGCGTCGCTTCGATCTGCGGCGCGGCGGCCGCGCGGCGGGCCAGCGCGCCAAGGAGCGCGCCGGCGGCGAAGGCGAGTGCGGTCACGATGGCGGCGGTCTTCATCTCTCACTCTCCTGTTTCTCGTTCCATTCCTCCATCGCCGTCTTGCCGCTGGGGAGGAGCGGCTCGATCGAGCCGCCGCCCTTGTAGTGGGTCACCCGGATGCGCATGAGCTTGCCGTCGCGCTCGATCGTGAGGATCTGCGGCGTCCCGTCCGGCGCCTTCGCGTAGAGATCTTTCAGGTGGTCCACGCTCGTCAGCGTCGTCGCGTCCAGCGACACGACGACGTCGCCCCAGTCGAGGCCGTACGGCTGCGTGAACGACGTCGTGTCCCCGTTGAACGTCAGCGCGGCGCGCTCGGGCGGCGGCCGCACCGTCGCCAGTCCTCGCGCGCCGAGCGCGGCGACGGCCGGGTCCGATGAAGCGGCCAGCGCTTCGAAGTGCTGCAGCGCAACCGGCGACTTGATCCGGCCGAGGCCTTCAAGGAGTTCCCACGCGAGCCGCGCATTTTTCGCCTGCCCGCGGACGGCGTCGGCGATCGCCGGCGCGAGCGACGGCACTTCAAGGCCGCGGAGAAAATTGACCGCGGTCTCGGCGTTCGCGGAATCGCCGCAGTGCGCAAGATACGCAAAGAACGGCGGCGCCGGATCGCGGTCGTAGGCGCGCGACAGCCCGCGCATCGAGAGGCGCGCGAGCCAGGGGGGGACGCCGTCGCGCTTCCTCAGGGCCCAGTCGGCGAACGCGAGCAGACCGGGGGTGAAGACTTCGGGGAAGCGCGGGTCGTCATCGACGAGGCGCAGCGGCGAGCCTTCGTCGTTTCCGAGAAGCAGGGCGATCTCGAGTGCGCCGGGGAAGCCGGGCTCGCCGAGCGCGGCGAGTTCCTGGAGAAGCTTGTAGAGAGCTTCCTTGTCTCCGGCGTCTCGCAGCGCCGGAATCTTCGCGCACAGTTCAGCGGCCTTCGCCTTGAGATCCGGGGGCGCGGCGGCTTTTGGTGCGCGAACCGCCTCAAGCGAAGCGATTTCGGACTGGATCGCGGGCAGATCTTCTGGAGCAGCGGTCGCGGCGGCGGGTCCGGCGGGAGGGAGAGGCGGCGCAGAAGGCGTGGGTTGGATTGCAAACCAGCCTGCGGTAAGTCCGGCGGCGAAGGCGAAGGTGGCGACGGCGGCGCGTTTCAACATGAAGAATGAGTACGACAGCGGGGCCGGATTGCTCCCGGGTTTCTGGCGTCGGCCGGAGAGCGGAATGCGGTTCCGGCAATCGGTCAAAATGAAATATCTTAAAGCTATATACAGCAATATGTTATGTCGATATTGGAGACCGCTTCCCCAGAATCCCCCTTGTGCTTCTTTCAAACCCTTCCTCTATTATGTCCCCCCGGACCGGATTGACGGCGCTTCCCGCACTCCTATAATCCGCCGCTCGCCCGATCCCCTGGAGCCGAATGGCCAAAGCCAAGACCAAGACGAGCCCGGCAAAGAAGGCCAAGGAGCCTGAAGCGGCTCCCGCCAAGCCTGCAAAGGGCGCCAAGGCGGAGAAGGTCGCCAAGCCGGCGAAGAAGGCGGCAGCGAAGAAGCCGGCCGCGGAGAAGGAAGAGAAGGCCCCGAAGGTCCGCAGCGGCGCTTCGCTCGTCATCGTCGAGTCGCCCGCGAAAGCGAAGACGATCAACAAGATTCTCGGCAAGGGCTACGTCGTGAAGGCGTCGATGGGGCACGTGCGCGACCTGCCGAAGTCGAAGTTCGGGATCGACGTGGACAATGGATTCGAGCCGGTCTACATCGAGATCAAGGACCGGAAGGACACGCTCGCCGAGCTCAAGGCGCTGGCGAACAACGCGCCGGAGGTTTTTCTCGCGCCGGATCCTGATCGCGAAGGAGAAGCGATTGCGTGGCATCTTGCCGAGGCGCTGAAGATCGGCAAGCGCGCGCGCCGCGTGACGTTCAACGAGATCACGCCGCGCGGAGTGAAGGAAGGATTCGCGAAGCCGCGAGCGCTCATGATGAACCTGGTCAACGCGCAGCAGGCGCGGAGGCTGCTCGACCGGATCGTCGGTTACAAACTGAGCCCGCTTCTCTGGGAGAAAGTCGCGCGCGGCCTTAGCGCCGGCCGCGTGCAGTCCGTCGCGACCAAGCTCGTCGTGGACCGCGAGAAGGAAATCGCCGCGTTCAAGGCCGAGGAATTCTGGCGCCTGATCGCGCGCGTCACGACGAAGCCCGGGGTGGAAGAAGCGCCGGAGGCGTTCAAGGCGGAGCTGAAGCGCGTCAAGGACGCGACCGAGGTGGAGCTTCACTCGAAGACGGACGTGTTCGACGAGGAGAAGCTGCTCGACGAGAAGGGGCCCGGCGCCGAGAAGGACGAGGAAGAGAAGGAGAAGAAGGAATTCCTCGTGCAGGACGGGAAGACGGCGCAGGGGCTGGTCGAGGAGCTGAAGGGCGCCGAGTACCGCGTCACGAAGGTCGAGAAGAGGTCGCGGCGCGACAATCCGCCGTCGCCCTTCACGACCAGCGTGCTGCAGCAGACCGCGAGCGTGCGGCTGCACTTTGCGACGCGGCGCACCATGGCGGTCGCCCAGCAGCTGTATGAAGGCGTGGACATCGGCGACGAGGGCACGGTCGGCTTGATCACGTACATGCGCACGGACTCGTTCCGCATCAGCGAGGACGCGCTGAAGGAGACGCGCGAGTTCGTGGTGAAGACCTTTGGCGAGAAGTACCTCGAGCCGACGCCCCGCGTGTGGGCGGCGCGCAAGGGTGCGCAGGAAGCTCACGAAGCGATCCGGCCGACGGGCGTTGACCGGACGCCGGACGTGATGCGCGAGTACCTGAACGACGAGCAGTTCAAGCTGTACCAGCTCATCTGGCAGCGCACGGTGGCGACGCAGATGGCGCCGGCCGAGTACGACGTGACGTCCGCGGAAATCGAAGCCGGCCGCGCCGTCTTCGGCGCGCGCGGCCGCGTGATGGCGTTCGACGGCTACACGCGCGTCGCCGGGCACCGCCTGAAGAAGGACGAGCAGATTCTCCCTCCGCTCACCGAAAGCCAGGTCGTCACGCTCCTCGGCCTCGACGCGACGCAGCACTTCACCCAGCCCCCGGCGCGCTTCACGGAAGCCTCGCTCGTCAAGGCGCTCGAACAGAACGGAATCGGCCGCCCGTCCACGTACGCGCCGATCGTCGCGACGATCCAGGACCGCGGGTACGTGAAGCAGGAGAACCGCTCGCTCCACGCGACCGAGCTCGGCGTGATCGTGAACGACAAGCTGGAAAAGCACTTCCCCGAAATCGTGAACACCGACTTCACGCGCCAGATGGAAGAGGACCTCGACCAGGTCGAAGAAGAAACGAAGGACTGGCACGAGCTCCTGAGGAAATTCCACGACAACTTCGTCGGCGAGATCGAGAAGGCGAAGACGGAGATGGTCTCGGAGAAGGGGACCACTTCGCCGGACGCGCCGCCGTGCGAGAAGTGCGGCAAGCCGATGCTTTTGCGCTGGAACAAGTGGGGCGGATTCTGGGGATGCAGCGGGTACCCGGAGTGCAAGACGACGAAGCCGAAGGATCCGCCGCCCGTCGAGCTGTCGAACGAGAAATGCGAGAAGTGCGGGAAGCCTATGGCGCTCAAGCGCGGGCGCTTCGGCCAGTTCCTCGCGTGTACCGGCTACCCGGAGTGCAAGACGACGAAGAACGTCGTCAAAGGCAAGGACGACAAGGTGATCGTCGTGAACGAAAAGTGCGAGATCTGCGGCGCGGCGATGCGCGTCTGCCGCGGCAAGCGCGGGCCGTTCCTCGGGTGCTCCCGCTACCCGGCGTGCAAGAGCACCAAGCCGATTCCGAAGGTCAAGGCGGAGGCCGAGGCGCCGGTTGAGGGCGGGGGCGCGAGTGGCGCGCCGACGGCGGAATAGTCGGGAGTCGGGAGTGTTGAGGATTGAGTAGGGGGGAGTGGGGAGTGACGAAGGGAGTTCACCCTCGGGGCCGGGCGCTGCTTGTCACGGGGACCGACACGGGCGTCGGGAAGACGTTTGTTGCATGCGGGCTCGCGCGGGCGTGGCGCGCCGCGGGGCGCGATGTCGGGGTTGTGAAACCCTTCGCTTCGGGCGCGGTGCGCGGGTCGCACCCGGACGTTGAAGCGCTGATGGCCGCGAGCGGGACGGGGGATTCGATCGCGGACGTCTGCCCTTATCTGTTCCGCGACCCGCTCGCGCCTTCGGTTGCGGCGAAGCGCGAGCGGCGCCCGGTTTCGGTGGCGAGGGCGGCGCAATTGACGCGGCGCGTCATCGACCGGCACGAGATCACCGTCGTGGAAGGAGCGGGCGGCCTGCTCGTCCCGGTGACGGACCGCGAGACCGTCGCGGACTACGCGAAGCGCTTGCGGCTGCCGATCCTCATCGTCGCTCGCCCCGCGCTCGGCACACTCAACCATACGCGGCTCACCGTAGAAGCGGCGCGGGCTCGAGGATTGAGGGTGCTTGGGATCGTGGTGAGCTTCGCTTCAAAGGCGCGCCCCGGCCTGGCGGAGAGAACGAATCTCGAGGTGCTCGGACGGCATGCGGGAGCGCCCGTGCTGGCTGCGCTGGGACATGGGGCGGGAACGAGCGAATTCCGGAAGCTCGCGGCGCAGCTCAGCTGATGGTCACTTCCGACGGCCCTGGTCAACGGGGCAACGGCGCAAGGTCCGGTTCGACGAATGCCTTCTTCGCCTCCGCCGACATGATCCGCGCCGGAGAGTAGAACAGCCGCAGCACCGTGCGCTTCATCAGGTGCGGCTGCGCGTCACAGAATTCGCGCGACGTCGCGCAAGGCGCCTGCACTCTCATCGTCGCGTCCACGATCCGCAGCCACGCGGTCGTGATCGTCTGGTGGTACCCCATGTTCGGTCCCTCCGGCACCGCGTTGGCCGCGAGAAAGGCGGCAATCCCCGCGCTCGTCCGCTGGACCGCGCCCTCGAACCCGTGCCGCTTCAGGTAGTTCCACGCAAGCCGGATGTGCGAACGGTGCGTCCAGGTCTGGAACGGAAGCGACTTTGCCTCGAAGGCCGCCACGAACGCGTCGTCCTCGAGATCGGACTCGCGCGGCGGCGGGGGCGCGGGCGTCTGCGGGCCCCAGGCTGGTCGCACCGCGGATTCGTTCTTCGCATTCGCCCAGGCCTCTTCCATCGCCCACGGGCGGTCGTTCTGGAGAAGAGCGCAGCGGTTGCCGCTGGGGTCGGCGAAGGTCCGGGCGAAACCGTTGGGAGATTCCAGGCCGCCGTCGGACTTCCAGCCGCGTGCCGAGAGCGCGTTCTCCGCTGCGGCGAGATCCTGCACCGCGTAAATCGGCATGCACGACCCCGCTGGCCGGTGACTCGCGAGGACGACCGGCGGTCCCTGCGACAGACGGATCGCGGCGACGCGGGCGCCGAAGCGGTCGAAGAACCACGCCAGCTTCCCGCCGAGGACCTCGACGTACCATTTCGCGTCGCGGTCGGTGTCGGCCGAGCCGATGTAGAGGTACTCGAGATTCGAGAAAGGAAGCTCGTCGCTCACGAACGGCCCTCCAGCCTCAGAGCGAGCGCATAGACGACGTTGCGCGGACGGCCGAGCGCTGCGGCCACTTCCTTCGCGGCGGCTGAGACGCTCTTCCCGGCCGCGAGCGCGGCCCTCAGCGCCGTTTCCACGTCTTCCGCCTTTGCTTCTTCCGTTTCCGTTGTTCCCTCGACCAGGACCGTGAACTCGCCGCGAGGCTCGCGTTTCTCCCATCGCTCCGCGAGCTCGCCCAGCGTTGCCCGCTCGAATTCCTCGTGAATTTTCGTCAGCTCGCGCGCGACGCAGGCACGCCGCGAGGCGCCGAAGGCGTCGCGCATGTCGGCGAGCGATTCGGCGATGCGATGCGGTGCTTCGTAGAACGCCATCGTGCGCGATTCGCGGACGAGCGACGCCAGTCGCTTGCGGCGGTCCGCGGGCTTCGCCGGCAGGAATCCCTCGAACGCGACCCGCTCCATCGGCAATCCCGCCGCGGAAAGCGCCACCACGAACGCCGCCGCGCCGGGAATCGGCACGACCGTGATCCCGGACGCCGCCGCGGCATGGATCAGCCCTTCACCCGGATCCGAAATCCCCGGCGTCCCTGCTTCCGAGATGACCGCGATGCTCTTGCCGGCCTCCAGTTGCTTCACCAGGTCCGCCACTTTCCCCGGCCCCGAGTGCTCGTGGAACGACACCAGCGGTGTCGCGATCCCGTGACGGTCCAGGAGCTTCTTCGCCGTGCGCGTGTCCTCCGCCGCGATGACCTCGCATGTCTTCAGCGCGTCGATCGCCCGTAGGGTGATGTCCTCCAGGTTCCCGATCGGCGTCGCGACGACGAAGAGCGTCCCTCGAATCATTTCGGAGCTTGCATCCGGTCGGGCGGGACGATGCCGTGGAGGAGGCCGGATTTCTGCTCGAGGATGACGACGGCCAACCAGAGCTTCGCGTCGTCCTTGATCGCCTTGAGGAAGAGGTCGGCGGGCCTGCTGAGGCGCTCGGCGGTCCAGGTGGACTTGTCCTCGGAAGCGCGGAAGGCCGCGTAATGCGCGCGCACCTTCTCCCAGGCGGCTCGCTCGTCGTCGCTTCGCCGGACCATGAGCGCGTCAATGGACGACTCGACTTCCGCCGTCGGCATGCCGCCGCACTCGATCGCCCAGTCGCGCTGTTTGCGCCACGAGTCGTACCACCTCTCCCATTCGAGCGCGCACGCGCCGCGGACCTCGGCCGACGCCGTCGGCGACCAGTCTTTCCCGAGGCCCGTGATTTTCTTCAGGCCCTCGGCTGCGACCTGGGCGATCGGCGGAAACGGATCCTTGAGGGCCTGCAGGAGCCCCGGGACGGCCCACGGGTATCCGGAGTTTGCCAGCGAGACGACCGCTTCGCCGCGCACGCCCTTGTCGGGGTCGTCGAGCACGAGGAACAGGTAGCCGAGCGATTCGGTCGAGCCGATTTCGCGAAGCGCGACCACGGCCTCGGCGCGGATCTCGGCGTCGTCGCAGCCGGACTGGCCCCTGGGGCCCTTGAGAATGAAGATCGGGATCAGGCTGGAAGCGCCCTTGGGGCCGATGACTTTGAGCGACGCGATCGCCTGGTGGAGGACTTCCTTGGATTCGCGGCTGTGGCGCTCGAGGACCTGCTTAAGCAGCTCCGCGCAGTCCGACTCGACTTTGTCGCGCCGCGTCGTGGCTTCGTTGGCGCCCATCGGGCCGAGCGCCTTGGCCGCGGAGTAACGGACGTTGGGGTCGGGATCAGTCAGCAGGGGCTCGATGACCGCACCGGCCTGCCAGTCGGCGAAGTGCTCGAGGAGGGCGCACGCGCGGACTTTTTCGGTGACGTTGCCTTTGGACCACTTGCGGATCTGGTCCGCCCTCTCGACCGTGAGCTTGTCGTCGGGGGTAGGGCTCTTCTCGTATCTCTTGAGGTGCCGCTGGAGATACCGATCCTCGGGCGCCGCGTTTGCACCGGCCTTGAGCTTGTCGAACGCCTGCGAGTAGAAGCTCTTTGCCGCATTCATGTCGCCGGCGGCCCGGGCGCGCTCCGCGTCCATTTCCAGTTTGCGGGCATCGATGTAGAGACCGCGGGCAATGTAATGGTTCGTGGAAACGATCATGAAGTAGCTGGACTGGAAGTGAGCGACCTTCGGGTCGAGCCCGGCGAATGAAATGTAGGAGAGGATCTGCTCGCGGTGCTGCGCGAGGCCGTCGAGATTTTCGCGCTCGGCGAACGCGACGGGCTGGCCGGACCGGAAGTACTCGATCGACGGGAGGTCGTCGGTGATGACGGGGGAGTAGCGCGCGTAGTTGGCGACCGCGCGAGGGCCGGCGACGAAGCAGCCGAGGAGCGTGTAGACCTCTTCGAGCCCGAGCGGAATCAGCTCGGCCTGCGTCTGGCCCCGGTCCAGCGCTGCCTTGAACGCCGGGTAGCGCAGCACGAACTTCGTGTTGTGGCCGGTCAGGAGGACGGCTTCCTTGAAGTACCAGACCGCGGTTTCCGGGAAGACCGTGGTGAACGTGTGAAAGAGCGAGCGGAAATCTTCGGGCTTCACGCCGTGGATCGGGATCCACTGGGTGACGACGCCGCCGGGCGAAAGGCGGTCGCGCGCCGCTTCATAGAATTCCTTCGAGTAGAGCGACGAAGCGCCCGTCATGTGCGGGTTGAGCGGTTCGGCGACGATCACGTCATACGAGCGGCGCGTCGAGCGGAGGTAGGCCTTGCCGTCGTCGAAGAGCAGCCGGAGCCGCGGGTCCTTGCCGATGCGCTCCATGAGGCCGCGGTTGGCGCGCTTGAAGTACGGCGTGGCGCGGGCGACCTCGGGGCAGAGCTCGACGATGTCGAGCTTCTCCAGCGGCCAGAGCGCGAGCGCCCCGGCGGTCGTCCCCGTGCCGAGGCCGACTACGCACGCGGACTTCGCTTCCGGGTGCAACAGCATCGGCAGGTGCGCGATCATCCGCATGTATTCGTACGTGTCGCCGGTTCCCGCGACCTTGAACGCGTCCGTGTACATCGTCCGGTCCCGCGACTTTTCCTCTTCCACGACGGCGACCGTCAGCGACGGGCCTTCGTCGTACCAGAGAAGCGCGATCCCCGGCTTCTGCAGTCCGGCCTTCTCGAGGAGCACTTTCTCGCGGAACGGGCCGGCCATGACGATGAGGGCCAGCGTGATTGCTGTTACGCCCGTCACCAGCCAGCGGTTCATCGGCTGCCAGTGCCCGCCGCGGAAGAGCAGGGCGGCGCCGCCGGCTGCGGAGAGCGCGGCGAGGACGACGGCGACGTGCGCGAAGTTATGGATCCAGGGGATGAGGATGAAGCCGGTCACCAGCGAGCCGCCCATGGCGCCCAGCGTGTTCGCGGCGTAGACGCGGCCGAGCCGTGACGCCATGCCGGCGGTCGGGCCGTGCGACAGGATCCGCGCGAGGACGGGGAGAATGCAGCCCATGAGGAAGGCGGGGAAGAGCATCACGGCGGCCGCGTCGCCCGCGAGGCTGCGCAGGTACGTCGGCCACGACGGGCCGCCGAAGGCCAGCGACGTCGTGCCGGTCTGCGTGCGGAGATGCGGGAAGACGAGGTAGGCGCCGAGCGAAGCGACCGCCACCGCGAGCATCAGCACCCCGGCGAGCTCGAGCCGGGCGCGCTTCACGGCGTCCGACACGCGTCCCGCGATCGGCGCGCCGACCGCCAGCCCGAGGAGAAACACCGCGAGCATCATCGCGAACGAATAAGTGATGCTCGCGAACAGCACGCTGAACATGCGCGTCCACAGCACTTCGAACCCCAGCGACACGAACCCGCATCCTGCCGCCGCGAAGAGCGCCATCTGCTGCTCGGCGCGCGAGGCTTCTTCCTCGGGAGCCGTCGTCAGGTCTTCCGCGGGGATCATGACGCGGGGCTTCTGGCCGGAAGCGATGGCATAGGCGGCGAGCGCGGCCGCGAGGTTGGCGCCGGCGGCGATCCATGTCGTCGCACGCAGGCCATAGGTCCCGATCAGCCAGAACCCGGCGAGCAGGACTCCCGCGACGGCGCCCAGCGTGTTGGCGCCGTAGACGAGCCCGACGCGCCAGCCTTTGTTCCCTTCGGACGCCACGGCCGAGGCCATGGCGGGAAATGTCGCCCCCATGAGCGCCGTCGGCACCACGAGGATTGCGAACGCCAGCGCGCAGCGCACCAGAGTCAGCGCCCACAACTTTCCTTCGAGAACCCCGTACGCCGCCCGGTTCAGCGCCGGCAGCGCCATGAAGGCCACCGGCACCAGCACCGCCGCCAGCGCGATCCCGAACTCCAGCTTCGCGTACGTCGCCAGCGGCCGCGAATCCCGGTCGGCGCGCTTCCCGATCCACCGCGCCCCCAGCGCCAGGCCGCCCATGTAGGCGGCCAGGACCGTGCCGATGGTGTACGACGAAGCGCCGAGGCTGGCGGCGAGCATGCGCACCCACGCGACTTCGTAGATGAGGGCGGAAGCGCCGCTGACGGCGAAGACGAGGGCGAGGAGGTAGGGCATGAGGGGCACCGAGTATATGCGGTTTGGGCGGCCCCCCCGGGCTGGAAGGAAAGGTATCACGGCGCGGGGAACGACAACTTCAACTTTCAACTTCAATTTTCAACTCTCAAGCAACCGGCAACTTCAAACGGAAAACAGCCCCCCGGAATCAGGACCTTGTCGTTGTCCGTTTGTAGTTGCGGTTTGCTTGAAAATTGAAAGTTGAAGTTGAAGTTGAAATTGAAGTTCCGGGCGCGCAGCGCCAGGATCATGCGCGGGATTTTCTCTCTCGCCGCCCGTATTATCCGCGCGTGCCGCCGACCGACCCTCGCGAGATCCGCACCGTCACCGTCCTGTTCTCGGACCTGTCCGGGTTCACGCGGATGTCCGAGCTGCTGGATCCCGAAGAGCTGACTGACATCGTCGACGGGATGTTCCGCCGATTCCGCCCGCTCATCGAAGCGCGGGGGGGAACGGTGGACAAGTTCATCGGCGACGCAGTGATGGCCGTGTTCGGTGCCCCGGTCGCGCACGAGGACGACCCCGCGAGGGCCGTTTCGGCGGGGCTTGCGATGCAGCGCGAGCTGACCTTGTTCAACACGGAGCGCGGCCTCGACCTGAAGATGCGCGTCGGAATCAACACCGGTTCCGCGCTATGGGGGACCATCGGCGGCGAGCGCGCAACCGTCACCGGCGACGCCGTCGTCGTCGCCCAGCGCCTCGAGTCCACCGCGAAGCCCGGCGCCGTTCACGTCTCCCTGTCCACCGCGCGCGCCGCGCGGAAGCGCTTCCGATTCGAACGCCGTGAGCAGGTCGAGCTGAAAGGCCGCGCGGAAAAGTTGGAGGCATTCGACGCGCACGAGGGTCGTCCCGAGACGATGACGGCCCCCGTCGAGTCGCCCTTCGCGGGCCGCGACGCGGAGCTCGCCGGACTGAAGGCGCTCTGGGAGGCAGGGAAGGGCGCGTTCGTGGTGATCGAAGGAGAAGCGGGGGTGGGGAAGAGCCGGCTCGCGCAGGAGTTGAGGCGCGCGGTGCGCCGGGCGGCGCCATCGGCGTGGGTCGTCACAGGCCGGGCGGTTGAAGGAGTGCGCGCGCCGCTCGCGCCGCTGGCGGAGGCGATGCGCGGCGACCCGGGCGCGACCGAAGCCGCGCGCCTCGACGAGATCCTCGCGCAGGTCGAGCCCGACGCGGCCACCCGGGAGACCTTCGTGAACCTGATCCGCTTCTCGCTCGGGCTGGCGGCGCCCGGCGAGCGCCTCTCGGGAATCGGCCCCGCGCGGCTCGAGGCGGAAATCCGCAACGCCTGGTCCCGCTGGCTCGTCGCGCGCGCGCCGGCCCTTCTCGTCCTCGAAGACCTGCACGTCGCCGACGAAGCCACGCTGGCCCTCCTCGAGTCCCTCGCCGCGGCGCCTTCCGGCCGCCCGCTCATGGTCGTGGCGACCGCGCGCCCCGGCGGCCGGCGGCCGGCGGGGTTCAAGGTCGTCGCGCTCACGGAGCTCGCCCGCGACGCCGTTATCCGCCTTGCCGCTTCCATCGTCCGCGCGCCGCTGTCCCGGGAGCTCGAGGACTTTCTCGTCGAGGCCACCGGCGGAAACCCGTACTACGCCGAAGAGCTCACCCGCTACCTGCTGGAAGAAGGATTGATCGCCGGCGAACCGCGCGCCCTCGCTCCCGGCCCCATGCGCGTTCCCTCCGGCCTCGAGGGCCTCCTTGTCGCCCGTATCGACTCCCTCAGCTCCTCCCACCGTGAGGCCCTCAAGGGCGCCAGCGTTCTCGGCCGCGTCTTCTGGAACGGACTTCTCGCGAGCGTCCTGGAACGGGAGGTCGACGAGGCGGTCGAGGAGGCGCGCAGGCGCGACCTCGTGCGCGCGGGCGAGGGCTCGCGGTTTCCGGCCGACCGGGAATTTTCGTTCCGGCACGCGCTGCTTCGCGACGCCGCCTACTCGCTGCTGACGAGGAAGGACCGGGCCCGCCTCCACCTCGCCGCCGCGATCTTGCTCGAGCAGCGCGCGGCCGCTGAGGGGCGCGTTCTTCTTGCCCTCGCCGCCAGGCACCGTGAGGCAGCCGGGCAGCCGGCCGAGGCCGCCGCGCTCTGGCTCAAGGCCGCAGAGGGCGCTGCCGCTGAAGGACTGCCCGTCGAGACCCTCTCTCTTTGCAAAGAGTCCGCCCGCTGCGCCCCGGCCGCGCTCGCGCACTTCACGGCGGCGAGGGCCCTTCATCAGCTCGGCCGGCTTCGCGAGTCCGAGGAATCCGTCCGCGCCGCGGAGGCAGCAGGGGCGGAGTTCCCGGGGGCGGCGTGGCAGATCCCGGGCCTTCGTGCGCAGATCCTGGAACGCACCGGCGATTACCCGGCCTCGCTGGCCTGTGCTGCGGAAGCGGTCGCACGATGCACGGACACCGAGGACCGGGCCCGGGCGCGCCTGGTTGTTGCGGTGACGCTGGGGTCCATGGCCAGGTACGACGAGGCCCTGGAGACGCTCGCCGTAGTCGAACCCGAAACCGCAGCGCTCCCGGAACCTGCCCGCCGATCCATCCTGGGGAGTGTCTGGATCCAGCGCGGCACCGTCGAGCGCAGCCGCGGACGGCTCGTGAAGTCTCTCGCGTGCCACCAGAAGGCTCTGGACCTCGCCCAGGGCAGAGCGCGCAAGGACGTCGCCAATGTCCGGATGAGCATGGCCGCCGTCCTCGACCGGCTCGGAAGAACCCGCGAGGCCCTGGACCTGTACCGCGAAGCGCTTGCGGATTACCGGGACACCGGAAACCTCGCCTCCATGGCCGGCTGCCTGAACAATCTCGGAGCGGGGCTCGCCCGGCAGGGACGCGACGAGGAGGCCCTCGAAGTCCTTCGCGACGCCGCAAACCGGTTCCGGAGCATGGAGTCTCCCTCCGGCGAGGCCAACGCACTCAACAACCAGGCCATGATCATGACCGGCCGGAGAGAGTGGGATCGCGCGATCGCCCTCGCGCGGGAAGCCCTCGCCATCCGCCTCCGCATCGGCGACCGGCTCGGGATCGCTTCCTGCCACATCCACCTCGGAAAGGCGCTTCTCGGCAAGGGCGACATCGCGGGCGCCCGGGTTGCCATTCACGAGTCACTCGCGATCCGGCGCGAGCTTAAGGACGGTTGGGGAATCGGGCGGTCGCTTCTCGAACTCGCAGGCGTGTCCTTCGCCGAGGCGAAGAACGAAGAAGCCATCCCGTTTGTCCGGGAAGCGCTGGCGCTGTTCCGCGAATCGGGCGCGCTCTACGACCAGTCCAACGCGCTGAAGTGTCTGATGGAGGCTCTCGAAGCAACGGGGCATCCCGACGAGGCCGCCGCCGTCGGCAAGGAGCTGGACGCCGTGGACGCGCAGATCGACGCGGCGGCGGCCGAACCCGGCGCCTCTTCGTGACCAGCGGTTACGCGAGAACCTGTTTCAGCACCCGCATGTAGTTCGCGCCGAGGACCTTTTTCACGTCCCGCTCCCCCCAGCCACGCTTCACGAGCTCCCGCGTGATGTTCGGCAAGCCCGTCACGTCCTCCAGCCCCTTCGTCACGCTGTTGTATCCGTCGAAGTCGCTTCCCAGCGCGACGTGATCCACGCCCACAAACTCCGCGACCGCCTCGATGTTGTCGACGACATCCTTGACGGAAGCGGGCTCGGGTCCGCCGGTGAGGTGCTCCGTGAGGTAATCGATGGCGATGACGCCGCCGGTCTGTGCGATTTTCTTCATCTGCCAGTCGGTGATGTTGCGCGGGCGGTCGAGGAAGCGGCAGAGGCCGGTGTGCGACGTGACGATCGGGCGGCGGGCGATGCGGATGGCGTCCTTGAAGCCGGCGAGGTGGAGGTGGGCGACGTCGAGGACCATGCGGAGGTCGTCCATGCGGCGGACGACGGCCTTGCCGAAGGCGGTGAGGCCGCGGGCGTGTTTGACGGAAGCGCCGTCGGCCAGGAGATTGCGCGGGTTGTGCGTGAGTCCCATGGCGCGAACGCCGGTGTTGTAGAAGTAATCGAGCATGTCGAGCTTGCCGTCGAGAGGGAGGCCGCCCTCGATGGAGATGAGGAGGCCGGTGACGCGCCGGGGGAGGTCGAGGTCGGCGCGGCTGCGGATGATGCGGATCTGCTTCGGCGCGGCTTTCTCGGCCTCGTAGATGCGATTGATCATCCGTGCGGCCCAGACCGTCGCGTCGGCGCCTTCGAACTTCGGCGGCGTGTAGATCGCGCAGATCTGGAGATCGGTGCCGGATTTCCGGAGGCGCGCGAAGTCGATGTGCCACTTCGGCTGGCGCGTGAACCAGCTGCGGTGCTCGTCGAGTTCCTTGTAGAACGTGTCCATGTGGCCGTCGACGAGGACGGCGTCGTGGTGCCAACGGAGGAAGGGTGACTTCATGGGGAGAAACCTCGAGGGGGGACGGCAGGAGACGACAATTTTGAATATCGAATATCCAATATCAAATATCCAATGAACGGCGCGGAAGTCGTGCCGGCAATTAAGTCACATTGGCTATTATGTATTAGATATTCGATATTAATCATTAGTCCTTTCGCGCCTACCTCGACCGCACCAGCATCCCCTCTTCGATGCCCAACTCCCTCCGCGCGTCTTCCGTCTCCTTCAAAAACCTCCCCGCGTCCCCGTGATACCCCGCCGTCGGCTTCAACCCCGGCACTCGCTCTCCCCACCACCGGTTGAACGCCTCCATCAGCCCTTCCCGCGTGTACTTCGCCACGATCGACGCCAGCGCCACCGGAAAGTGCTTCATCTCCGCATCCGCTACGAACGACATCCGCATCCGCCGCTTCTTCCCTTCAATCATGTACGTGCTGATCTCCCGCGACTCTTCTGCAATCATCACGAACGCGTCCGGGAACAGCGCCTGCAGCTTGTCCGCGTAAAACGCCCGCCCTCCCTGCTTGCCGACGAACACGTCGATGCGCTCCGGGCCCGCCGTCGTTTCCCAGAGCCAGCGGTAGAGGCGGCCGGAAATCTCGAAGAGATAATCGGACTTGTTCCCGGACTTCTCGACCCCGGCGTTGAACTCGCGCGCGTCGGCGAGCGAGGAGCGGATGCCGGCGAAGCGGGCCTTGGCCTTGTCGAGCGCTTTTCGTACGGACGCCGCATGGCCTGCCATCGGGCGGGCGTCGCTGGCGAAGGGAAGCCCGAGCGCGAGTGGGCGGTACCACGGGTAGCCGTCGAGAGCGTCGGCGCCGAACGCGTGCGCCGCGACGAACTCGAGGAACGACGCCTCCGTCGCGCCGTCGCGCGCCCTCCAGAAAGCCACGGCCGTCCGCTCGATCAGCGCCGGGTCCCCCGGCTTGTGCAGCTCCTTCGAGTCGCAGACGGAGACCCGGTTGCCTCCCGGTTTCCGCGACACCGCCGGCGACAGCAGATCCCACAGGCACGAGTCGGCCGACGGCACTTCGAAGAGCGCCGCCGTCACCACCAGCGGCCCCAGCATCGGCCCGTACCCGACCTCGTCGATCCCTGCCACCCAGGCCATGCGCCAGATTATGTCGGCATTGCCCGCGGACGGTGAGGAATTGACGACGAGGCGAGAAAAACCGGTTCGATCGCTTCCAGGAACTGTGAAGCGACGCCCGGCGCGTCGTACTTTGCGACGCCTGCCCGCCCGACCTCCCCGAACTGGCGGAGGATCTCCGGCTTGCTGGAGAGATGGTGAAGCGCATCCGCGAGCGACCGCTCGTCATCCGGCTTCACGAGGCGCGCGCCCATCGCCACCTCGGGAATCGCCGCAGCACGCGAGGCGACGATCGGCGCCCCCGCGGCCATCGCTTCCAGCAGGACGATCCCGAATCCCTCCTGCACGGACGGGAGGCAGAATACGTTGCAGCTGCGGTACTCCGCTGCCAGCTCTTCGGGGGGCACATACCCGAGCCAGTCGACCGTTCCGTCGAGCTTGAGCGAGGCGTGCAACTCGCGAAGCCGGCCCTGCTCCGGGCCGTCGCCGACCACGCGAACCCGGAGCCCTGCGATCCGGCCCTTCAGCAGCGCCGCCGCCTTCAGCAGCACCTCCACCCGCTTTCGCCGGTACAGCCGGCAGACGCACAGCACCGTGAAGCCCGGCCGCTTTTCGCCGGGCGCGGCCGACAGCCGCTCGCTCCATCGCGCCAGGTCGATCGGCTCCGGCACGATCACCGGGGCGCGTTCGAGTGCGTACAGCTCCTTCAGCCGCTTCGCCGAATACGCGCTCGTGGTCACCACCAGGTCCGCGCGCCGGCAATGCACGGCCTCGAGCGCCGCCTGGGCCTCCATCCACGCCCGGGTCCCCGCTTCCTCGAACAACGCCTCGTCGGCAATCACTCCCTTGATCGACGCGATGTGCGGGGGGCCGCCGCGGCCCGCGAGCGCATGGCCGTCCATGTCGAAGCCGACGACGGCGTCGAAGGGGGAGAGGTCGAGGGAATGGAGTGAAGCGTTGAAGGCGGTGCGGCGCGCCGGGTAGTCGCCGGGACCGGGCTCGAGGGTGCGCAAGGCGACCTTGTGGCCGAGATTGCGCAGCGCCGAGGCGAGCGTGCTGATTCCGGTCCAGGTCCCGCTTCCTTCGCGGACGGTGGCGGGAGTTCCGGTGATGAAGAGGAGCTGCACGGGCCCAGCGAAATGCGGCGCGGGCGATGCGTCAAGGGCGGGTTAGTGGGGGTTCAGGGGGGGATGGGGAAGGGCGGACCTCGTAGTTGGCAGAAATGGCCACGCTGGGAACTTCACAGCCCAGTTCTTCCAGCCACTCGGCGACCGCGGCATTGCACGAGTGCCCCACCCAGTAGAGGTCATCGTCGTACACGAAGTCGAAGCCGTAGTTATTGTTGCGGAACGAGGTCTCGCGACCTGCCTCGAAGCGTGCATCCAGCCGTGCGAGCAACGCCTCAACCTCATCCCGCTCCACTTCCACGCGCAGAAGTTCCTCGAGCCACCGGCGCCGCTTCACGCCCCACGCCGTTGCAGGAGCATCCCACTCCTCTCTCCCGAGCCCGCCCTGCTGGGGGACGAACAGGAGTGCCGGCACGCGCCACCACTCGTCTCTCTCGAGCGCGTACCACGCGAACTGCCCGTAGGAGTACTCGACCAGGCGACCCTCGCCCCGCGAAAGGACCAGGCTGGAGTGGCGGCCGTAGTCAGCGATGAAGACCGGCGAGGGGTGCGCGAGGTGGGCCGGGGGGATGACGACGGTGGCGCAGCCGGAAAAGGGAAGTGCCAGGAGAAGAATCGCGGCGCGGGTCATGCTCATGGAGCGCCCGCGCCGCGGGGAAGTTCACTCTTTTCCGGAAGCCTCGAATTTCAGCGACACCGAATTGATGCAGTACCGCAGTCCCGTCGGCTTCGGCCCGTCGGTGAAGACGTGCCCCATGTGCCCGCCGCAGCGGGCGCAGTGCACCTCGGAGCGCACCATCCCGTGGCTCTGGTCTTCTTCCGAGGCGATGACGCCGTCCTTGAGGGGCTGCGTGAAGCTCGGCCAGCCGGTGCCGGAGTCGAACTTGTCGGTCGACTTGAAGAGCGCCTCATCGCAGCCGGCGCAGCGGTAGATCCCGGCTTCGTGGTGATTGGCGTACTCGCCGGTTCCAGCGCGTTCGGTGCCGTGCTCGCGCAGGACGTAGTACTGCTGCTCCGTAAGCTTCTGCTTCCATTCGGCTTCGGTTTTCGGAAGGACTGCGGCGGCATCCGTTTTCTCCGCGGCCGGCTCCTTCTTCGCACCGTTTTCCTTCGGATCGCCGGACGACCCGCCCGAGCACGCCGAAAGCGCGATCAGCGCGCCGGCGAGGACGAGTCCCACGAGCATCAATTTCATGGCAGTCTCCTTTCTGTCTCCGCGCTATCTACGTTCCGGGCGTGCGAGCGGATTCGCGTTATTCCCCGAGATAGGCGCTCTTCACTTTTTCGTCCTTGAGCAGGTCCTCGGCCTTCCCCGACAGCTTGATGGTACCGGTTTCCATGACGTACGCGCGGTGAGCAAGGCGAAGCGCGGCGTGGGCATTCTGCTCGACGAGGAGGATCGTGGTGCCCTGGCGGTTGAGTTCGCGGATGACGTCGAAGATCTGGCGGCAGATGAGGGGGGCAAGGCCGAGGGAAGGCTCGTCGAGCAGGAGTAGTTTCGGTTTTGCCATGAGTGCGCGGCCGATGGCGCACATCTGCTGTTCGCCGCCGGAGAGCGAGCCTGCGGCCTGCCACTGGCGTTCTTCGAGGATGGGGAAGAGCCCGAAGACCTTTTTCAGGTCGGCGAGGACGCCGTCCTTGTCCTTGCGAAGATAGGCGCCCATCTCGAGGTTTTCGTGAACGGTGAGTTCGGAGAAGAGCTTGCGGCCTTCGGGGACTTGGGCGACGCCGGCCTTGACGATCATGTTTGTGGGGGCGCGGGTGATGTCCTTGCCGGCGAGCTCGATCGAGCCGTCACGAACGCGGACAAGGGAGCAGATGGCGTTGAGGGTCGTCGTCTTCCCGGCGCCGTTGGCGCCGATGAGCGTGACGATCTCCCCCTCGGCGACCTCCAGGGTGATGCCGTGGAGGACCTCGAGGCGGCCGTACCCAGCCGTCACGCCGTTCAACTTCAGCATGGAGACCCTTTGGGGAAAACGGCGAACTTCAACCTTCAACTCTCAAGCAAAAGGTCAACTTCAAACGGCAACCACCGACCCATCAAAAGCTCGGAAGTTTGCCGTCTTGTAGTTGGTCGTTTGCTTGAAACTTGTGAGTTGTAGTTGGCTGTTCCGGGCTACCCAGGCAGCGCCTCGTCCACGTCGCCCGCCACTCCCTGACCCTCCGTCTTCGGCCTCTCAGCTCCACCCTCCCCCTCATGCACCGCTTCACTCCCAAGGTACGCCTCGATCACCTTGGGATCCGCCCTCACCGCCGCCGGCGCCCCGTCCGCGATCTTTTCGCCGTGATCGAGCACGAGAATCCGGTCGCTGATCTCCATCACCAGCCTCATGTGATGCTCGATCAGGAAGACCGTGATCCCCGTCTCCCTGATCCGCCGGATCAGCGCGACGAGCTCGGCTTTTTCCTTCGGGTTCATCCCCGCCGCCGGCTCGTCCAGCAGCAGCAGCCGCGGCTGGCTCGCCAGCGCCCGCGCAATCTCGAGCAGCCGCTGTTCCCCGTACGACAGGCTCGACGCCGTCTCGTGCGCGCGGTCCGACAGCCCCACGAACGCCAGGTACTGGTACGCCGCCGCCACGATCTCCGCTTCTTCCGTCTTCGAAGACTTCAGCGGCAGCACCGCCCCGCCCAGCCCCGCCCTCGTGCGCGAATGGCACCCGACCTTCACGTTGTCCAGCGCCGGCAAGTCCCCGAACAAGCGAATGTTCTGGAACGTCCGCGCCAACCCCAGCCCGCAGATTTCGTGCGTCCCCAGCTTCGACAGATTCTCGGGCCCCGTCTTTGCGTAGTAGATCACCCGCCCCAGCGTCGGCGGAATCAGGCCGCTGATCATGTTGAAGAGCGTCGTCTTGCCTGCGCCGTTGGGACCGATGAGCGCCGTGATTTCCCCTTCGGCAATCACCGCGTCGATCGGCTTCACCGCCGACACGCCGCCGAAATTCTTGGCGACGCTTTCGAGGCGCAGGATCGGCGTCGGGCCCTTGAGGGTCTCGAAGTGGAGCTGCGGCTTGTACTTCGTGGGGGAGCTCATGGATTCCCCATCCGGAAGAGTGCCGTAGGGGAGTTCCGGAGTTTCTCGCGTTCTTCTTCAGTGAAGGGCTCGCGCTCACCCTTGGGAGGGAGCAGGCCCTGCGGGCGGAAGATCATGACGAGGACGAGGATGGCGCCGAAGACGAGGTAGCGGGCCTGGTCGGGGACTTTGAGCATGGCCTGGTCGCCCGCGGCCTGCCACGCGATGCTCTCGAGCCAGCGGAGGTTGTTCTGGAAGAAGCCCGAGAGGCCGGGGCTGAGCTCGATTCCCTCGCGCAGAATTTCGCCGAGCGACACGAGCGCGGCGGTCCCGACGATGACGCCTCGGATCGAGCCTAGGCCGCCAAGGACGATGCAGGCGAGGATGAGCACGGAGACCCAGAAGTCGTAGCTCCCCGGTGTGACGATCTCGATCCGAAGCGCTTGCAGCGCGCCGCCGAGCCCGCCGACGAAGCCGCTCACCGCGAAAGCCAGCATCCGGTACTTCCAGATCGAGATGCCGTTCGCCTTGGCGCTGATCTCGTCGGCCTTCATCGCCAGCCACGCGCGGCCGACGCGCGAATCGTGAAGCCGCGCCATCCCCACCACGCAGGCGACGACAAAGAAGAGGAGCAGGTAATAGAAGCTCCGAGAGCTCGGGTCCACCAGCTTCCCGGGAGGCGTGTACTTGTACCCCGGCCCCGGCACCGTGACCTTCGTCCCCGAGGTCAGGTTCCGCCACTTCAGCGTTCCTTCCTCCCACACCTTCACGTCCGCCGCGACCTCCGTCGGCACGCCGAGCTGCGGCGCCCAGGTTTCGCCGCTTCTCGGAAAGATGAGCCTCGCACCGACCGGGAAGCGGAGGACTTCGCCCGCGAGATCGACGGAACTGCCGGGTGGCAGGACGCCGACGCCGGTTGCGTGGCCGCCGACGCGGACGCCGGGGTAATCGGTGTAGCCGCGCGCGGCGTTGGTCACGGGAGTGGCGTTCTGGATGAAGATCAGGAGGACCTGCGCGAACGCAAACGTGACGATGGCGTAGTAGTCGCCGATCAGGTGAGTCGTGAGCACGCGGCGGAAGAGGTAGACGCCGGCGCCCGTCATCGAGGTTGAAAGAACCAGGGCGAGAAACGTGCCGCCGGGGAAGTGCATCCAGGTCCGGGTGAAGAGGAACCAGAAGCACGCGAAGCCGAAGGCGAGGAAGAGGACGTAGCTCATCCGTATGGTGCCCCAGAGCGCAGCGTGCAGGGCGGCCGCGACGAGGCAGACGAGCCAGGCTCCTTCCCATTGCATCCAGGGTTGCCGGTACAGGATCGCGAACGTGTACGCCCCGATCGCGACGAAGGCGACGTAGCCGAGGTCGAGGAGCCCCGTCCATCCCGGAACGACGTTGAGGCCCAGCGCGAAGATCATGTAGAGGAAGACGATGCCGCTGACCGAGACGAGCCGCTTGTGGACGGGTTCGGAGAAGGGCAGAAGAGGGAGCAGGAGCGCGATGCCGAGGAGCACCAGGAGCGGAATCCACTCGCGCCACTTTTTCATGCGCGCTCCACGGAAGACGAGCCGAGGAGGCCGGTTGGGCGGACCAGGATGACGCCGATGAGAACGAGGAAGGCCACCGCGGGGCCGTAGACCCCGCCGATGCCCCACTCGCCCAGCTTCCAGGTCGCGAGCTGCGTGATCACGCCGATCACGAGCCCGCCCAGCGCCGCGCCGCGGATGTTCCCGATGCCGCCGAGAACGGCGGCCGAGAACGCGATGATCCCGACCTGTGTTCCCATCGTGAAGACGACGCCGCCGCCGAGGTGAAGCGCGTACAGGACGCCGCCGACCGCCGCCATCGCCGACCCGATCGCGAAGGTCATGCGGATGATGTTGTTCACCGACACGCCCATGAGCGCCGCAGTGTTCTGGTCGAGCGACACGGCGCGCATCGCCCGCCCGACGCGTGTCTTCCTCACCATGAATTCCAGCGCCAGCATGAGCGTCAGCGTCACAACCCATGTCAGCGGCTGCTTCCACTGCACCTCGACGCCGAACAGGCTGAAGCTCCGGTCGATCGCGTTCTCGCGCGGCTCCACCTTCCATTCCACGGAGGTCCGCGCGATTCCCAGGTCCAGCTGGACCTGCTTGCGAAGTGTGTTCAGGGTCAGAAGCGCATCCCCCGACCCATTCCGGAACGCCACGAGCAACCCGTCCGGTCTCCGCTCGATCGACGTGACCCGTGGGATCCGGTCGAGCTCCTCCGCAACCCTCTTCTCCAGCCCGCCGATTTCCTTCGACTTCGGGTCACGCTTCCTTTCTTCGTCCAGGTGCCCCTTCGCAACCCGGTACCCCCCCAGGAACACCCCCTTCATGGCCTCATCGAATTTCCCATCGCGAACCTTCTCGAGCTTCGAGGCCAGCTCGTCCAGCAGTGCCGCCTTGTTGTCCGGCGCCTTCTTCAGCGTCATCTCGTAGGTCGGCGAGAGTTTCGGGAACGGGCGGACGCCGCTTCCCCAGGTCATCATCGCGAGGTTCTGGAGGAAGATGGACATGCCGAGGGCGGTGATGAGCGGGGCGAGTTTTGGCGCCGAGCGGAGGGGCTGGTAGGCGACGCGGTCGATGGTGACGCCGAGGACGGCGCAGCAGGCGCAGGCGCAGGCCATGGAGGGGATGAGGGACCAGCCCGAGGACAGGGCGATGACGCCCACGAAGGCGCCGCACATGAAGATTTCACCGTGCGCGAAATTGATGAGCTTGAGGATGCCGTAGACCATCGTGTAGCCAACGGCGATGAGGGCGTAGATGCCACCCAGCGAGAGGGCATTGACGAGCTGCGGCGCGATCTCGGACCAGTGCATCTGCGCGGATTCTCACGGAAGCGATAGCAACTTGCAATTGCTGGCGACAGGCGCCTCCTTCCAGGCGAAAACAAAACGGCCGCGGTTTCCCGCGGCCGTTGTTCATCGAAGCCTTCGCCAGCCTCTGCCTGCCTTCCGCACCTTCGCCCGCCTCACTTCAGCTGTTTCTCGTGCGGCACGAACTCGCCGTCCTTGACGACCTCCACGAACGCCGGCTTCTCGCAGTCGCCGTTCTTGTCGAACCAGGTCACGCCGGTCACGCCGTCGTATCCCGTTTCCTTCGTGTTCATGGATTCCATCGCTTCGAGGATCTTCTTCCGGTCCAGCCCGCCTTTCCTGATCGCTTCCGCTCCCTGCATCACGGCGTCGTAGACCTGCGCCGCCCAGGTGCCGGGGTCGCGTCCGAACTTGTCGTTGTACGCCTTGCGGAATGCCACGGCTTTTGCGCTCGTGGCCTCGATCGAAAACGGGCTCGTCAGGACGAGGCCCTCGGCCGCGTCGGCCGCGTTCTTGATGAGCGCATCGTCCTTGAGGCCGTCTCCGCCCAGGAACAGCGCCTTCATTCCCTTTGACCGCGCCTGCCGCACGATGGCCGCCGCCGAGTTGTAGATGCCGCTGATGAAAATGGCGTCGGGCTTCTTCGCGTTGAAGGCGTCGAGCGTCGCGCTGAAGTCGGCGGTGTCGCGCGTGTACGCTTCGATCTGCGCGACCTCAAGCCCGATCTCCTTCGCCTTTCCGACGAACGAATCCTTGAGGCCCGTGCCGTAATCGTCGTTGTCGAAGAACACGCAGACTTTTTTCGCGCCCAGGATCTCCTTTGCCACCCGCGCGAGGAGCTGCCCCTGGAAGTCGTCGCGGTACAGGTTGCGGAAGGTCCACCGCGACTTCTCGCAGACGGTGGGGTTCGTCGAGGCCGGGCTGAATTCGACGAGGCCGACCCGGTCGTACGTCGTCTGGCCGGCGAGGGTGCAGCTCGAATTGAAGTGCCCCACGACGAGCATGACTTCGGGGTCATTGGCGAACTTCTCCGCGACGACCTTCGCCTGCGGCGGCTTGGCTTCGTCGTCGCCGAACACCAGCTCGATCTTCTTGCCCTGCACGCCGCCGGCCTTGTTGATGTGATCGGCCGCGAGCTCGGCGCCGTTCTTGAGCTGTTCCCCGGTTTCTTTCTGGTCGCCGGTCATCGGTCCCGCGACGCCGATCTTGACGGTGTCGCCGGCAAAGGCTGTGGCGGCGAGGGCCAGGGACAGCAGTGCGGACGTGAAGCGCATGGCTTGGACTCCCTCTGAAATGGATGGCTGGAACGGTCCCCTGAAGAGCGCGGACTATAGGGCGTGGCGACGGAGGCGGACAAGTTTTTCGGGGCGCTGGAGCGCGTATGAGTGCATGAGAGGAGAACGATGGAAGAGGGGTGGATGTTCCCGGAAAGGCGAACGGCAGGGGATGGGGAAGGGCGTGAATGGGATCGGGGGGGGCGGGGGG
>JBBTCT010000001.1:0-473906 GCA_038060895.1 Planctomycetota bacterium | reverse complement strand
GTGCAGGTCGCCCCATCCCCATCCCGATCCCAAGCCCCCCCAATCCCCAGCCCGTCCGTTCCCCATCCCCTGCCGTTGTCCCTGCCGTTTTCCCCATGACAACCGTTCCCGAGCCGCTATCCTTTGCCTCCCCATGGACATCTCCCGTCCTCTCGTCGAAAAAGTCGCGCTCCTCGCCCGCCTGGAAATCTCCGCGGCTGACGCCGATCGCGTCGCGGCACAACTGGGCCGGATCGTGACCATGGTGGAGACGCTCAACAAACTCGACACGAAGGGCGTAGAACCGCTCTCGAACCCGACCGGCCTCGTCGACGCCTTCCGCAGCGACGAGCCGCGGCCCAGCCTTTCGCGCGACGAAGCGCTCGCCAACGCTCCCGACAAGGTCGAAATGTTCCTCCGCGTCCCGAGGGTCGTGGAATGATCGACCTCACCGCGGCAGAAATTCGCGATGGCGTGCGGGCGGGGAAGTGGAAGGCCCGCGAAGTCGTCGAGGCGCACCTCGCGCGCATCGCGGCCATCGACCCGAAGCTGCACGCGTTCCTGCACGTCGACGCCGCCGGCGCACGCGCCGCTGCGGATCGCGTGGATGCATCCAGTTCGAAGGGCCCGCTCGCCGGCGTGCCGCTTGCCGTCAAAGACAACATGTGCCAGCGCGGGATCCCGACGACCTGCGCTTCGAAAATTCTCGAGGGTTTCCGCCCTCCCTACGACGCCACGGCCCTTCTCCGCGCCCTCGCCGCCGGCGCTGTCCCCGTCGGCCACACGAACCTCGACGAGTTCGCGATGGGGTCCTCGACCGAAAACTCGGCCTACGGCCCTTCGCGTAACCCGTGGGACACGACGCGCGCCCCGGGCGGTTCCTCCGGCGGGAGCTGCGCCGCCGTCGCCGCGCGCATGGCGCCGCTTGCGTTCGGAAGCGACACCGGCGGCTCCATCCGCCAGCCCGCCGCGCTCTGCGGCGTCGTCGGCATGAAACCGACGTACGGCCGCGTCTCCCGCTACGGCCTCGTCGCCTTCGCTTCCAGCCTCGACCAGATCGGCCCGATTGCGCGGACGGTGCGCGACGCGGCGATGTTCCTGCAGGCGTTCGCGGGGCACGACGCGCTCGACTCGACGTCGGCGCCGGCGGAAGTGCCGGATTACGAGAAGGAGCTGGAGGCGGGGGTGAAGGGGCTTCGCGTCGGCGTGCCGAAGGAGTTCTTCGGCGCGGGAACGGACCCCGGTGTCCGCGCTGCGATAGACGCCGCGCTCAGGCTGCTGCAGAAACAGGGCGCGACGCTCGTCGAGATCTCGCTTCCCCATACGGACTACGGCATCGCCGCGTACTACGTCATCGCGCCGTGTGAAGCGTCCTCGAACCTCGCGCGCTACGACGGCGTCCGCTTCGGGCACCGCGCGAAGTCGTTCGACGGGCTCGTGGACATGTACCGCAAGTCCCGGACGGAAGGCTTCGGCGAGGAAGTCCGGCGGCGGATCCTGCTGGGAACGTTCGCGCTGTCGAGCGGGTACTACGAGGCCTATTACAAGAAGGCGCTGCAGGTGCGCCGCCTGATCAAGAACGACTTCGACGAAGCGTGGAAGAAAGTGGACGTGATCGCGGGGCCGACGAGCCCGATCCCGGCGTTCAGGATCGGCGAGAAGGCGAACGACCCGATCGCAATGTACCTGTGCGACGTCCTGACGGTCACGGCGCCGTTGGCGGGGATCCCGGGCATTTCGGTGCCGGCGGGGTTCACGGGGGAGGGGCTGCCGGTCGGTCTGCAACTGCTCGGAAAAGAATGGAGCGAGGCGATGCTGCTTCGGGCGGGACGGGCTTACGAGCGGGAGACGGAGTTCTGGAAGAGGAGTCCCGCGCTATGAGCTCCCCCTGGGAAATCGTCATCGGCCTCGAAGTCCACGTGCAGCTCAAAACCCGCACGAAGCTGTTCTGCGGCTGCCTCAACAAGTACGGCGCCGACCCGAACACCCTGGTCTGCCCGATCTGCCTGGGCCTCCCGGGCGTCCTCCCGGTCCTCAACCGCCAGGCATTCGCGCTCGCCGTCCGCGCCGGCGTCGCGCTCGGCTGCGAGGTCGCGGGCGTGACGAAATTCGACCGCAAGAACTACTACTACCCGGACCTGCCCAAGGGCTACCAGATCAGCCAGTACGACCGGCCGCTCAACAGCCGCGGTCGCCTCGAAGTCGAGACGCCCGCAGGCAAAAAAAACATCGGTATCACCCGCATCCACCTCGAAGAAGACGCCGGGAAGCTCATCCACCCCGACACCGAGGGCTCCTCGGGCGTCTCCTTCGTCGATCTCAACCGCGCCGGCGTCCCCCTCGCCGAAATCGTCAGCGAGCCCGACATGCGCTCTCCCGACGAAGCCTACGCCTACCTCACCGCCCTCAAGGAAATCCTCCAGTACGTCGACATCTCCGACTGCGACATGGAGAAGGGCTCGCTTCGTTGCGACGCGAACGTCTCGATCCGCCGCCCGGGCGACGAAAAACTCGGCGTGAAAACCGAGATCAAGAACCTGAACTCCTTCAAGTCCGTCGCGAAGGCCCTTCAGTACGAGGCAAACCGGCACGCCGAAATCATCGAGGGCGGCGGAAAGGTCCAGCAGGTCACCCTGAACTGGGACGCCGTCGCCGAGAAGACCGTCATCCTCCGCTCAAAGGAAGAAGCTCACGACTACCGCTATTTCCCCGAGCCCGACCTCGTCCACATCAACGCCGACGCCGCCTTCGTCGAGCGCATCCGGCAGGCGCTTCCCGAAAAGCCCGCCGCGCGCCGCGACCGCTACGTGAAGGACCTGGGCCTCCCCGCCTACGACGCCGGAGTCCTCACGGGCGACAAGGAACTCGCGGCCCTGTTCGACAAGCTGCGCGGGGAAGGGCTCGCGCCAAAGGTCGCTTCCAACTGGGTGATGAATTTCGTGCTCGCAGTGATGAATGAACTGAAGTTGCACACTGAGCATGTCCTGCCGCACGTTCGTAGAATTGCCGAGGCCGCAAAGATGTTGGAGAGGAAGGAAATTACGAAGCAGATTGCTCGGTCGGGCCTAACTTGGATTCTGAAAACGAATTCAGACGAGGAATTCGGTGAGTACATCCGATCGAACAAACTCGAACAGGTGGACGATCCTTGGGACCTCGTGAACGACGTGCGCAGAGCGTTGGAGTCGAACAAGAAGGCTGTCGAAGACTACCGTGGGGGCAAAAAGGTCGCGGTCAAGGGACTGATCGGAACGGTCATGAAATTGAAAAGAGGCACTGCAAACGCAGTAGTAGTTGAACGATTGCTTGTTGGAAATCTGGAGTTTGACGTTGAGGGCAAGCTCGACGAAGTTCGCAATCAGCTTCGCGGTGCAATTCACCTTGGTGTGATAGATCGCCCGAAACTAGAGGAGGTGGTCAATCTCGCGAGGAAGTACAGCGACGAGGCGGCTGCGCTCGGGCTGACAAAACAGAGAATGCAGTTTTTCCCCTTAAGGACATTTGCGCTGACCGGACTCGGGAAGTTCGAGGACGCTCGGCGCGAACTTGAAGAAATGGAAACTCAATCCAAGGAGCTGCATGAAAACATGGCCGTAAGTCTCAGCCAGGACATGATCGGAGTGACCCATGCCTTGGAAGGGAATTACTCGAAGGCTCTTCCGTACTTTGAAAGGGCGATCAAGCTTGCAGATCAACTTGACTACATCGAAGGCCTGATTCGAGCGAAGTACAACGAAGCCTGCACGCTCCTTGCATCGGGGAATCAGAGGGCCGCGTTGACGACACTTCGCAGTGCTACGGCCGTAGACGAGAACCGAAATTGGAAATTCCATGACAAGACCAAGCTGGACAATTACTTCATCAGCGCGTGGAGCGGGATCTGCCAGATTTCGTTAGAGCTCGGCGACTTCGCTGCCTGTGAAGAGGCATTCAACATGGTCAACAGAATCATGATTCAAGTTCCCGTTGGTGACTTTGAGTTTCACTTTACATCCGTTGCTGCGGCTGTTGGAAACATGGGAATCGTCAAACTCAGACTTGGCAGGCATCTCGAGGCGATCACGCTCTTTGAACGCGCTCAGGAACTCTTCTCAAGGATCGGGGAGGCTCGGAAGGCGGCGTTGGCAGGCGAGTTGCTCACGGAAGCTCGGACTTCGACCCAGGCAACAAGATCTCGCGAAATCCCGCCCTTCCACTCTCTTCGACTGGAGGAGCATCTGGTCTCGGTCTAGGTCGAGGGCCAAAGGAAGGCGAACGCAGGCATCGCAATGGAATTGCTGGTCAAGGCACTGGAATGACGGCCGCCAAAGCGTGCTAAAATGGCGGCTGCGCGCCCGGTCCTGGGGATTGGAGATCAAAAAATGAGCGGGAGAAAAAAGAAGAGGAGCGGCCGGCCGTTCGGCAGCTCGCTGCCGCCGGCGTCACGCGGACCTGCTCCTGAGGCCGGATCCGCGGCGGTTGCCGAGCCCGGCCAGCCCGACTCGAATCCGCCCGCGACCATCCCTGATCTTCCGCCGCCGCCCCAGCTGGTGCTGGATCCGGTCCCTGCGGAATCCGGTCCTGTCGCCCCGCTGGCGGAGCCCAAAGTCCCGGTGGCGCCGATCGCCGAGGTTTCGCTTCCTCCTCCCGTGCAACCGCCTGTCATCGTTCCCCCCTCGGCCACGACGTGGGTATTCGCAACACCGGCGCCTGCCCCGGCACCCTCGGCCGCCGCGACCGCTGCACCGCTTCCGCCCGCAGAAGACGCCGGACCGCGCCTCTCCGAGGACTATGCGAAGCTCCAGCGGCGGCTGCCGGTGGATGCGCCCGGCGCCGTCGAGGAATACCGCTTCTTCCGTGAGAAGGCCAGCCTCGCCGGCAACGCGCGGCTGCTCGCGCAGTGCAGCATCGACCTCGGCGCGGCCTACGACGCCGCCGGCGACCACGCCAACGCCCGTGTCGAATTCCAGCGGGTCGTCGCGCACGGCGCGGCGGCCGGAGAAACCGCGCTGGTCGGCATCGCGAAGGACTGGCTCGGCCTGCTTGCGCAGTCGGAAGACCGCCACGAGGACGCCCTCCGCCTCCACCTCGAGGCCCTCGGCGCCCTTCGCAAGTCCGGTCGCCCCCACCCGCTCTCGCGCTGCCTGAACAACCTCGGACTGGTGCGGGCGCGCGAAGAGGATTTCGGCGACGCGATCGAGAATTTCCGTGAAGCGCGCGACCTGCGCGCGGCGGCGGGAGACCAGCCGGGCGTGGCGCGGCTCGAGGCGAATCTCGGCGTCGCGTGCCTGCTGCTCGACCGCGATGCGGACGCCGAAAAGCACTTCCGCGCCGCCCTCGCGATCATGGACGAAATGCGCGACGCCTTTGCCGGCGGCGGGCAGGACCTGGTCGCGTCCGTCTGCACAAACCTCGCGGTCTGCGCGGAGAATTCGGGGCACCTGGAAGAGGCCGGCGGGCTGAGCGCGCGCGCGGCATCGATCTATTCGGACCGTGAGAATGCCCGCGGGCTAACGGACGCAAGGCACAACGGGGGTTATGCCGCGCTCCGGGTCGGCGACCATGACGGCGCCATCCGGGAATTCAACCTCGCCGCCGAGGCCGGCGCTTCCGCCGACGAGCGCCTTCTTGCGGCCCAGTCGATCTTCAACATCGCCGTCGCCCAGGCCCGCGGTGGCAACGCCGAACAGGCCCGCAAGACCTGCCAGGCCGCCCGCGCGGAATTCGCGCACATGGCAGATGCCGAGGGAGGGAGGCGGACGCAGGAATTCCTGGAGGTTCTCCCCAACGCGAACCAGAGCGACGTGCTGGAAAAGATGCTCGGGATGGCGTATGTGATGCGGAAGCGGCGGACGTTCCAGGCCGCGAGGTTCTCCGCGTAGGTCCCGCGACTCCTTACTCCACCTTGATGTGTTTCGGGATCCCCTTGCCTGCTTCCGCCTTTGTGATCGCCTCGCACCAGCAGTTCCCGTTGTGCGGGCCCCACTCGATGCGCACGATCCGCCGCGCGTCGCTGACGTAGATGCGCTCGAAGTTGTCGCCGCCTTCGCCCCAGTGTTTCCAGACGAAGCACCAGGCGGGAGTGAGCTTGCCCTTCACGTCGACTTCGAACCTCCCGAGGCACTCCAGCCGCGACCGCGCGTGCACCGTCCCCGTGGATTCGCGCAGCTCCGAAACGCCGCGGCGCGCGCCGGCGCGAAGCGGCATCGTGAGCGGGATCAGGAGAATCGTGTAGATGCTCGTGGCTGCCACGGCCGCGGGGCGCTCCTCGATTTTCGTCGTCACGCCCTTCGCGTCCGTCGCCTCCCCGCGCCACGCGTCGTCCACGCCCAGCGCCAGGCGCGACCGCGACAGTCCTTCCTCCTTCGTTCCCGTCACGGACTCCATCGCCGTCGTCGAGAGGATCGCGTCGAGCCGGTGCGTCGTGATCGACTGCCCGCGGAACGCCCACTTTTCCTTGCCCTCGCCCCCGCCGAAATACGTCAGGTGGTCGAATTCGACCCGGTCGCCGCGCCGCTTCACGAAAACGCGCTCGTACCCCGCGCGCTCTTTCTCCAGGCTCGACCGCCACCACCACTCCGCATCCTTCTCGAACGCCGAGAAGTCCGGCGGGTCGGTCGCGTCCGGCCCGAGCCGCCACGCGCACTCTTTCGCCTTCACGGCGTAACCGACGATCCCGAGTCGGCCTGCGGGGACCTGAAGCGCAAACGGCGACCCGTCGCGCTTCACGCCGCGCAGCTCCCGCGGGTCTTTGCCGCCTGCGGAGACGATCTCGAGAAGCGCGCCCATGTCCGGCGTCGGCTTTCCGCCGAGGTCCGCGAGGATATCCCCCGGCGCGATCCCTGCGGCGGCGGCGGGAGACCCGGCGCGGACCTCGACGACGAAGATTCCCGAGGCGCCCGGGGACTGGAGCGCCTTTTCAAGCTCATCGAACGTGGTGGGAGGCATGTGTCAAATCCTCGGGTCCCGCGCGACTTCGCGCCAGAAATGCTTACCGTGAAACTCGCCGGGTGCATGGCCGGTATTGCGGTCAAGAAGTCCTTGAGCCACAGCGGACACAGAGGACACAGAGAAAACGGCACTGGCCTGGGCCGCACAAAACGCCGAGTTCGCCGCTCCGCTTGATTTCACCCCCCTTGGCCGCTACAGTTCGGACTTCCCACGACGCGCCACGTCCTGGAGCCGATCGATGAAAAGATTGTCCCTTCTGCTCGCCGTCGCCCTCCTTCTGCCCACTGCGACCGGCTGCCGCGTGTACCACTCGAACCGCACCATTGAGTACGTCGAAGTCAACGAGCCGGGCCATTACCACGACCCCGAGTGCGGTCACATGCTCATGGACGGCGTCTGGGTGGAGCCGGTGATCGTCGAAGAGCAGGTGGTCGGTCCGAATCCGTGGGCGATCGCCGGAGGCATCATCCTCGGCGCGATGCTTCACCATTCGTTTCACGGCCACCACCGCCTGCCCCTTCCCGGCCCGCACCGGTTCATACGCCCTCGCGATCATCACCACCGCTGAGCGGGGAGGCGAATCGGGTACGATGCCTTCCACTCGAGTCGCCGGAGAAACCATGAAGCGCTTCATCGCCCTCGCCATCCTGCCGTTCGCACTGTGCGCGTGCAGCCACAGTTACGACTCCTACCGGTCGACGGAACGGCGCTACGTCGACGACGATTCCTACGACACGCGCAACGACCCTTCCGGCAGCGAGCATTCGCGCGCCCGGACGCGGCCCGGCTGGGAGGTTTACCAGTCGAGCGAATACCAGGGCGGGCATGGGCCTGGGTCGTACGGTGGGCGCTCGAGCACAGTGATCCGGCCCGATGGCGACGGAAACGTGATTATCCAGGGGGAGTACCACGGCCGGTGACGTGGTTCATGGTGGACGTCGAGTGTGACGGCCCGATCCCGGGCGACTACTCGATGGTCTCGCTCGGCGCCGTGATCGTGGAGCCCGCGCTCTCGCGGACGTTTTACGCGACGTTCCGGCCGGTGACGGAGAAGTTCGTCCCTGAAGCGCTCAAGGTCTGCGGCTTCACGCGCGAGCAGACGCTGGCGTTCGACGACCCTGCGGCCTCGATCGCGAAATTCGGCGAGTGGGTGAAGGCGAACAACAAGGGCCGCGCGCAGTTCGTCAGCGACAACAACGGCTTCGACTGGCAATTCGTGAACTGGTACTTCCATCATTTCCTGGGCGCGAATCCGTTCGGGTTCAGCTCCACCAACCTCGGCTCGCTCTACAAGGGGCTCACGAAGGACGTCTTCGTGAACTTCAAGCACTTGCGCAAGACGGCGCACACGCATTACCCGGTGGACGATGCGAAGGGGAATGCGGAGGCGCTGCTGGCGATGAAGGAGCAGTTCGGGTTGAAGATCGGGTGGGAGTGAGTCATGGAAGGGGAGAACTGGAATTCATCCTGGCTGCCTCGGCGCTGCCTCTACGCAGCGCAGACAAGGCGGCATTGGCCTAGCAGACGAGTGACAGAGGAGGCTCCCCCAACGCCCCGCACGAAGATCGAATTCCCGCACTCAGAAAAGAAATTCTACTTCCGTACTTTACCCAGGAGGGTGCGGCCGATCGAGCAGAGAGCGGTTGCGCGGGGGATTTGGCCATTGAAGCCGCGAGCCGATTCGACCGCTCGTTTGTAGTCATCAAGGGTGAAGGCCTCAAATGCTCCGTCCACGTCGAAGTCGCCGACCCATTGGATACGCGAGGAACTGATGAGGTTGGTTTTCAGAAAGATGTTCAATCGGCCGTCAGTTCCGGTAAAGCCTGCGGTGGCATTGGCGGCGATGACCGCTTCAGCGAGGATTTCCCATGCGCGGGGAGGGTCCGCGAAGGAGAACGCGTTGGCTACGGCCATCAGACCTCTTGGCCTGTCAAGATCTGAGCTGTCGATTCGGCGTGCTTCAACAAGCGCTTCCTCGACCAGTTTCCGAGCACTGCCGCGCTCCGTCTTCTGCAATTGCCTCGCGACTTGCGTGAGAACCCAGACTTTCTGGATGGGGGAAAGCCCGCCATCGTGGGCAATCTCCTGGGCCTTCTCGGCGTCCTTGCTGTCCAGAGCCCGGATCGCCAGACAAATTTCGACAAGATTCTTGGCGCTTTGGCGCACTTCGGCGGATTCGATTTTTTCAAGAAAGTTGCGCGCTCTAAGATCACCCCTATCGGACGTCATCATCGCCAACTCGAGATAAATTCCATCCCGCTCGAGCGGAGTCGCGGCGCTCCCCAGCCGAGCGATGCTCGCCTTCTCGTGATCCGCCGCCTCCCGATCCGGACTGGTCCGCTTCAGCAGCTCGTCGTCATCGCCCGCAGGCCAATCTTTGCCTTTCGCGAGAGAAGTCAGCATATCGCGCAGCTTCTCTACACTGTCCTGGGGTCCGTACTGTTCAAAGGCAGGCATCAGTCGCTGGATGATCCTGAATTTGCCCAGAGCTCCTGCGCTTGTGCGTTCTTCCTCTTCCGCGGTCAACGTGCGGAGCAAAATCTGCGCGGCCGCCTGCAAATATGCGGTACGCAGGTCGGCTGAAACCTCCGGGGGGGCGACTCGCCGGCCCCATTGCGCGCTGTCCCGACCGCCCTCTCTTCCCACCTTGACAAAGTAATTCGGCGTGAACAGGTAGGACGACAGGAGTGAAACGGTGTTGGCGTCTGACTGCGGATCCAGTGCCGCCGCCGCCACCATGCCCGCGAATCGTTGGTCGGCGGCTGCAGAATCTCGATCTCGAAGAGACGTAATAAAGGCGAGTCCATTCATGCTCACGCACTTCAGCGCAAGCTCGGCGATCTGCAGTGCCAGCTTCGGATCCTCAGCAATTAATCTCCTCGCCAGCCTAAGCCGTTGCTCGAGAGCGGCGGGGGCACCCACCAAGCTCGCCGTCGCAACGGTGCCCCCCTTGGGGGCAAGTCTGGCCAGAAGGTCCTCCCCAAGGGCCAGATCCCGCTTTGCCGCCAAGAGGAGGACTTCGGAACGTATGTCGGGGAAATAAGGCGCAGGCCCTCCGCTCGGCTTCGTGCGTGCTTCTTCCGACAGCCTCGCGGAATCCGCATCCGCTTTCTCGGCAGCATCCCAAGCTTCACTGAAGAGAGTCCATCCCCGTTTCGAATCGGCTTCCCATAGAGCGTCGGCAATTCGCGAGAGGATCCTGGCCCGAAGCTGTTCGTCCTTTCCCTTTTGAACTTCATCCATCAAGCCGAGCAGTAGCGATGTGCCAAATGCCCGCCGCTCTTCGTCGGGCTTCGAGGTTTGAGCGGCGACGGGGCAGGCAGCAAGCGAAAGTACCACGATGCAGGGAAGGACAGAACGAACCATCACGACCTCCGGGTCACTTAGCGCGACGCTCCATCGCGATGCGCGCGAAAGCTACCAGAATGCGAAACGAACAGGAACTTCGAAACCTGTGGGTCACGTTGCCTCTGAGGGAAACCTGCACGAGTACGTGCAAACAACTTACTCAGAGGATGGGGAAGCGATTCCCTCCCGTTCTTCCAAGGACTTCGAAATCCCCCACTTCAGCGAAGGCGTCATTGAAGTTCGATTCCTGGACTTCCAGACTCGAGCCGTGCTGGACGTGTTCAGGGGTCACTCTTACGAGAATGAGATCATTCAGGGAATCGTCAACTTGTACGGGGAATTGCTTACGCAGGGCGGAAATGCAGTCGTCCTGCTGTTCGGCTACCAGCACGCGGGTCCCGTGGACGTCGACGATGGCAGCATCGTTTCATTCCATTGCGTTGGAGCGGTTGCCATCTAAGGAAGGCGACGACTGCGGGGGCTACTTCCCCGTCACGGCAAACCAGAGCATCCTTCCCGCGATCGCCGCCGCCGCGAGCAGGAACGCCCAGCGCACGAACCCGGCGCCCTTCTTGATCGCGAGGGAGCTGCCGATCCACGATCCCGCGGCGTTGGCGATCGCCATCGGGATTGCGACGGGCCAGATGACGAGGCGCAGGAAGATGAACACCGCGAGCGAACCGACGTTGCTGCCGAGGTTCATGGCCTTGGCGTTGCCGGTGCCGATGACGAAGTCGAATCTGAGGAAGCGGACCATGATGAAGACGAGGAAGGAGCCGGTGCCGGGGCCGAAGAAGCCGTCGTAGAAGCCGATGATGGCGCCGGCGGCGATGGTGATGGCGACGTTACGCGGGGTGGGGCCGGCGTAGGTGGATTCGCCGCCGATCTGGGGTTTGAAAAACATGTAGAGGGCCATGGCGATGAGGAGGAAGCCGAAGATCGCCTTGGTGAGGGTTTCGTTGATCCTTCCGAGGTGGACGAGGGCAAGGGCGCCGAGGACGGAGCCGGCGAGGGCGACGACGGCGCCGAGCGGGGCGATGATGCGATCCATCTTGCCGCGGGCGAGGAATGTGACGGTCGCGGTGCTGGAGCCGCTGGTGCCGACGAGCTTGTTGGTGCCGCCGACGACGGCGACGGGGAAGCCGAAGGAAGCGATTGCCGGCATCGTGAAGATGCCGCCGCCGCCGGCCATGGCGTCGATGGCGCCCGCGGCGAAGGAGATGGCGGTGCAGATGGCGATCTGGGTGGTGCTGTAGTCGGGCATGAGGGCGAGAGGCTACCGCATTTCCCTCACGTACTGCTTCCACTCCTCCTCCAGCTTCTCCAAATCCATTCCCGCGAACGCCTCGTCCACTGCCTTTGCTGATTCCGCGCCCTCCAGCAGCGCCCGCACCAGAACCGACGGGACCTCATTCGTCCGCTCGTCCTTCGCATGCAGCAGGAAGTGCACCAGGGCCCAACCCTGCGGATACGTCAGCGCCGGTTCCTCGTAATAGGCCCGCCGCGTCATGTGCACGAACTCCCGCAGCGGCACGAATTTCCCCGTGCTGACCGCCGCCCGCACGCTCGCGAGCCACGCCGGATGCTGCGGCCGCAACCGCCATTCCTTGTCCTCCACGGTCCCGTCCGGCGACACGCCATCGCCCGGCACGAGCCGCGCCTGCCCGAAATAGTCCGCCATCCCTTCGTCGAACCACGCCGGCGGATCCTCCTCTGTGTCGAGAAGCCAGTGAAAGTACTGATGCCAGGCTTCGTGGTACGCGGTCGTCACCATCTCCTGAAGCGCCGGCGGCCGCCCCCGTTTGTAACCGGCGCTGAACCCCTCGAACTGCGTCAGCACCAGCTCGCCGGTCGTCTGGTCGTACCACCCGCCCGTCGCTTCCTCGCCCCCGTACGCCAGGTACGCCGCGTAGGTCTTGAGCACCCGGACAGAGAAGCAAGGGATCTCGCGTGACGTCGGCAGTTTTTCCACGTAGAGCGCCAGCACGCCTTCGAGCCGCTCGGCCATCGCCTGGGCGTCGGCCTTGCCCGAGTCGGACAGCACCTGGTAGTGCGCGGTGGTGTAAAGCGTCCACCCGGGCGGCACATCTTCAGGCGCGAGGATCCCGCGGCGCGGGCCGGAGGAGCAACCGGCGAGGAGGAACACCAGGAGAAGTGCGCGGGGCGAAGTCACGCGCCCATCATATCTCCCGGCCTGCTACAGGAAGACGAAGTGCCCGAGGCGGTGGGCGAAGGCGAGCAGTCGGCGCAGCATCGGCATGAGGAATACTTCGACCAGACCGCCGACGAAGTGAAGTGGATTCGCGCCTTTACTTGCTCTTCCGGGTCGAGCTCGTCGTGCTCGACCGCAATTCCTCCAACTCTACCTCAAGTTCGATGGTCTCATTGCCGCGGCGAACCGTGACCTTCATCGCGGTTTCGCCCGGGGGGAAGGGGCGAGTGAGGCAAGTATGTCGAGCGACGCCGGCGAGGCGCTGTCGCCCATTCGAGGGGCGAGGGCGAGGAGAGACTCTTCGTTGTCGCGCTGCGTGGCGAAGAGGTCCGAGAAAATCGCATCGAGGCCGGCGTATTTGTGGGACACGAGCGCGGTGAGAGCGCTGGGGAGGAGATTGCCGTCCGCCGCGTGACGGCGGACAAAGGCGTCGAGTTCGGGGTCCCATTTGGAAGAGATGCGCCGGAGATGGGATTCAGTTCCGGAATTCGCGAGAGAAGCCCCTTCAGGCGGTCCGCGTCGGCAGCCAGCCTGGCCGCTTCGCGATTCCTTGCCTTCTCCAGCAAAGCGATTTCCTGGCAAAGGGCCAGCCTTTCAGCAGGTTCTGGAACGTTGACTTCGGTTCGCCCGGCCGATGCGCGTTCCGGCACAAGTGAGAGAGGGTTCGCGCGGAGTCGCGGTGAGATAAGGTATCCCGGCAGGACGCCCGCGATGAGCGCCGTTCCGCAGATTGCGACGGTCTGAAACAGTGCGCGGGTCATCGGCACCTCGACTCGACTCCCGGTCATGGTGTCCCGCGCGCCGCCGTCATCTGAAATGTCTTGCACGCCTCTTCAAAATGGCGGGGAATTTCGAACCTCTTAAGGAAACCGCGATGAAGCTGGCCTCGAAAAAGCCGCCCGTCCTCAAAGGAAAGACCGTGACTCTTCGCCCGCTCGACGTCTCCAAGGACGCGGCGGGGTGGTTCGAGGAGATGCGGGACGCGGATTTGTGGCGGTGGACGGACGACGTGCAACCGAAGTCGGTCGAGGATTTGAAGGCGCAGCTGAAGGGGTGGCTGGAGAACCCGGAGCTGCTGGTGTGGGCGATCGAGGACAACGAGACGCGGCGGCTGGTGGGGACGGTGCGGGTGGAGCCGCGGGAGGACGAGGGGCGGGTGATCATCGCGGACCAGACGAACCAGATCGCGCGGAGCGTGTGGCGGAAGGGGCATCACCGGGAAGCGTGCCAGCTGGTGTTCGACTGGGCGTTCAAGACGGTCGCGGCGGACGAGATCCGGACGAAGGCGTGGGCGCCGAACGACAACGCGTGGAGGTCGATGGAGTCGCTGGGATTCCAGAAGATCCGGGAAGCGCATTACATGAACAACACGGTCGGGGTACCGATGCCGATGAGGCATTACGTGCTGACGAAGAAGACGTGGATGGAGCAACAGAAGAGGGCTGGGGTCAGGAAATGAAGAGTTGGGAGTGGTGAGGATTGAGTAGGGGGTAGGGGGTAGGTGGTAGGCCTCCACGGGCCAAACATCTAAGGCTGCGGGACGTTCATTTGGTGCGCCGCAAGGTCTGCGGTTGAACGGGGTTGCATGAGAGGGTAGACTTCGCCCTCCTTTTCCGGAGGTCCGTTGAGAACTGCGCTCGTCACGCTGTTCATCGTCGGTGCGCTCGTCGCCCTCGCGGGCGTCGCGGGCGCCGATCCGCTCGCTGCGCCTGCCGGGCTTTCGCCGGCGAATGGCGAGGACGTCGGCGATCCGCGGCCGGTGCTGAGCTGGGAAGCCGTGGCTGGCGCCGATGGCGGGTATGCGGTTGGCTGGGCGGTGAACGGGGCCCCGGAAGTGGAGGCGCAGGTTCCAGCCGGACGGACCAGCTTTTCAATCCCGAGCTCCTTGGGAGAGAATTCGCACGTCGAGTGGCGCGTCCGCGGCGTGGACGGACAAGGCCAGCGCGGGACCTGGAGCGAGCCCGTGGTCTTCTGGTCCGGACGCGACATCACGCCGCCCGAACCTGCGGCCGATATGGGCGCCCTTCCCGATGGCGCGAGCGTCCGGCTGAGCTGGACCGCCAGTCCTTCCGCCGACCTCGCCGGGTACCGGCTCTACGTACGGCCGGAGGGCGGAACGTATGCGAATCCGGATGCCCTCGGCCCGGTCTCGACGACGCTCGTCTCCGGGCTCGACCCGGCCGTCGGTCACGATTTCATGCTCACCGCGGTCGATGAAGCAGGGAACGAATCGGCCGGGATCGTCGCTTCGTGGATCCCCGGAGCGCGCGTGACGCTGAACGGGAAACCCTTCACCACAATCCAGGACGCCATCGATGCCGCCCAGCCGGGCGACGTCGTCGAACTCGCCGCAGGGACCTTCCTCGAAGGCGTGGCGCTTCGGCCCGGCGTTTCACTGAACGGCGCGGGGCCCGGACTGAGCGTGCTGGACGCGACGGGATTCGCGGCGGGAGTGACGCTGGAAGCGAGCGACGCTTCCGAGGCCAGCCGCTCGACGGTTTCGAACCTGACGCTGAAGGGCGGCGCGGCCGGGGTGTGGGGCGGCGTCGCGAACGCGCGCCTCGAAAACGTCGTCATCTGCCGCGTGAATGGCACCGGGGTGAAGACAGACGGCGGCGTTCTTGAGTTGGCGCGCGTCACGATCGCCCACTGCCAGCGGGACGGCGTGGACACGGCCGCTTCCGGAAACGTCGTGGATGCGCTCATCTTCGGGAATCGCGGTCTCGGCGTGAACGTGCGCGAGGCGGGCGAAGTGACCGTCGCGCACTGCAACATCTACGACAACCTCCTCGGCGGCGTCGCGGGCGCTTCGGCCGGACCCGGCAACGTCAGCGTGGCGGCGCAGTTCGAGAACGAAGCGGCGGACGACTACCGCGTGCTGTCCGGCGACCCGACCGTGGATGCCGGCGATCCGGCATCGCCCTTCGCGAACGAACCGTCCCCGAACGGGGGCCGGGTGAACATCGGCGCGTTCGGAAACACGCCCTGGGCGACGACGACGCTTCCGGCCGCCGCAGGGACCGCGATTTCCACCAGTTCCGGAAGCGCGGACAATTCCTCCAGGGCGAACAAATACTGCGTCGTGGCCACGGCCTCCTTCGGTTCGCAGGACCAGACACGCGTCGCCGCGCTCCGCGAAATGCGCGACCGCGTCCTCAAACCGCTTCCTTCGGGCGCCCGTGCCGTCGCGACGTATGAGAATGCGGCGGCGCCAGTGGCGCGAGAGGTGGGGAAGAGTGAAGTCCTGCGGGCGCTGATGCGGGACTGGATCGGCAGCCGGAGGTAGGCAGGCGCCGGGGTTGGGGATTTCTTCGCTCCGGAAGCGCGACAATCCGGACTTCCACGGTCCCATTCCCGGGTGAGATGCCGCTTTCGCGGGGAGGAAGCCAAATTCGTCGGTGCGCCGACATTTGCTTGACAGGAACGTGGCCGGAGATGAAATTGAGACTCAGTCTCAGTCTCAACGAGTTGGGAAGCGGAGTTCGGGGGTCGAGGGCGCGGGCGTTTTCGGTTCATGACGAGCTCATCTCGCCCCCCCCCCCCCCAACCCCGCTTCCCAACTCGTTGAGACTGGCAAATAGGAAGTGGACCCATGGGCGACGAAGTCCAGATTTTCGAAGATTACCTTAAGAAGCACTCGCTGCACCTCACGGGGCCTCGTGAGACCGTGCTCCGCTCCATTTTCGGGACGCACGAACACTTCACCGCCGACGACTTGATTGCCCACCTCCAGCGGGCGGGGACGCCGGTTTCGAAGGCGACCGTCTACCGGACGCTGTCGCTGCTCAGCGAGTGCAGCCTGCTCATCGAGCATGATTTCGGCCAGGGCAAGATGTACTACGAGCACGCTTCTGAACTCCAGCATCACGGCCACCTTTACTGCTCCGACTGCGGGCGGATCTCCGAGTTCTACGATCCGCGGCTCAATGCGATGCAGGAAAAGCTCGCTCGCCAGGAAGGATTCGAGCCTGTCTCGTTCGCCGTGAAAATCTACGGCCGCTGTGCCGACTGCTCCGCCAAGCAGGCCCGGCGGGATACAGGAGCGATCAGCTAAATGAAGCCCCTGGTCCTCATCCTGTGTGCCCTCGTCGCTGGCTGCGGCCGGAAGCAGGAGGGCCCGCCGAAGGCCCAGCCTGAACCCCGGGCAGGCGCCTCGATATACGAGGACCAGGTTGGCGACCTCGTGGGCTACCTCCGCTTCACCAAGAACGAATACGCCGCCGCCGTGCGCGACGGGCAGGTGATCGACAAGCAGGAATTTGACGAAGCGACGCTGATGGGGCTCAAGCCGGCGGAGCGGGCGTGGAAGGCGCTTTCGGCCCAGGTCGAGGCGAAGGACGCGGCCGCGGCGAAGGCGGTCACCGAAGGGATCGCCGAGCTGCGGAAGCTGGTGGACGCGAAAGCCGACCCGGCGAAAGTCGCCAACACGGTCAGCGCGATCTCGAAAGCGCTCGAGGGCCAGCTCGCGGGCGGCGTCGCGCCGGCCCTGCGCGCGACGATCGCTTCGGTGCGCGCGGCCGATGCCGACATCAAGGGAGAGATCGTCGCTGACGACTATCGCCTCGGGTTCGTGGCCTTTGCGCCGCGGGCGATCGGCCACTACGACGACAAGGGGGCGTGGAGCGCCCCGCAGTCGGCCGCGACGCACCTCCTCGGAATCGTGGTGCGGGAGAAGGGGACGAAGCGGCCTCTCGCGTCGGCGAAAGTGACGGCGGACTGGGGCGCCGGCCCGGTCGAACTCGCGGCGATCTGGAGCGACTACGTCTTCTACGGCGCGAATGTGGCGCTCCCGGAAGGGAATTTCACGGTCAACGTCACGGTCGAGCCGCCGATGATCTGCCGGCACGGCGACGCGCTCGCTTCGTTCGTGACGGCCGGCAAGGCCGCGTTCAAGGTGACGCGGCACGGCGCGGAGGTCACCGTCGACGCGCCTCGTCCGGGGCCGGTGATTTCGGATTACCAGATCGGCTGCGACGTCGAGCAGGCGCTCGCCGAGTCTCGGGAAATCAAGGATGACGCGGATTACCGCATCGGATTCATCGCCGAGGCGCCCGAGCCGATCTGGGTCTGGGAAGGGGACCGGCTGGTTCCGCACCCCGCGAAGGAAGGCGTGGACACGCACCACCTGGAGATCGCGCTGTTCGAGCGCGGCACGAACCGGATCGTGATGGCGGCCGCCGTGACGCTCGAGCTGAAGAACAAGGCGACCGGTGCCGTACAGAAGGTCGGCCTGCACAACCTGCTCTCGGAATTCGCGCATTACGGGCTGACGCTGCGCGTCGAGCCCGGCGACTACACGGTGACGGCGACGGTGAAGCCGCCGCGGTACGGGATGTTCGAGGAAGGGAAGTTCCGGTCGACGGTGACGGCCACGTTCGAGTGGGACACACGGAAATGAAGACCCTCGCGATTCTCTTTCTCTCTTCCATCGCCGCGGCCGCAGGCCCCCCTGCCCTGAGCGAGCGGAGCGAGTCGAAGGGGCATGACGCCGAGGTCGCAGCGATGAAGTCGAAGCTCGACGCGGCCGCCGCTTCCATGAGCGCCGGCGACGCCGACGGGGCGTCCGATGCGACGGTGAAAGCCTTCAAGGTGTTCGAGGACTCGCAGTTCCACGGCGCGCTGGCGGCGAAGGACCATTCGCTCTACCGCCAGCTCGAGGCCAACTGGCTCGACCTGGCGAAGGCTTACGACGCGAAGGACGCCGCTGCGGCCCAGGCCCGGCGCGCGAAGCTCGACGCGGATTTCGCCGCGGCGGTGAAGCTCTTCGCCGATCCGCCTTCTCCCCGGTCTTCCGCGTTCAACGCCTTCGTGATCCTGTTCCGGGAAGGATTTGAAGCGCTTCTGATCCTGGGCGCGATCGCGGCGACGCTTCGCAAGCTAGGCCGTCGTGAGATGAATCGCGTCCTCTGGGCCGGCGCCGGTTCGGCCGTGCTGGCGACGGCGGGGCTCTACGCGCTGTCGCTGAAAGTCCTGAAGATCAGCGGGCAGCACCAGGAGATCCTCGAGGGCGCCACGATGCTTCTCGCCGCGGCCGTTCTCTTCTGGATGAGCTACTGGCTCATCTCGAAGATTGACGGGAAGCGGTGGCAGGCCTTCATTACGGAGAACGTGAAGAAGGCCCTGTCGGCACCTTCGAAAGCCTCAGGGCAGGGCGGAAACGCGATGGCGCTGGGGTCGCTCGCGTTTCTCGTGGTGTTCCGCGAGGGATTTGAAACGGTGCTGATGCTGCGCGCGCTGGAGGCGGGCGGTGCGGGCTGGGGGCCTGTGCTCGCCGGGATCGGCGTCGCGGCGGTTGTCCTTGTGGGCGTCTTCTTCGCGATCATCGTCGCGGGCCTGCGCCTTCCGATCCGCGCGTTCTTCTCCGCGACGTCGGCGCTTCTCCTCGCGCTCGTCTTCAAGTTTGCGGGTGACGGCATCGTGGAGCTGCAGGAAGGCCGCGTGCTGTCTCGAACGCTGCTTTCCTGGGCGCCGGACAGCTCATTCCTCCGCAACTGGCTGGGGATTCATCCGACGGCCGAAAGCCTGGGGCTTCAGGCGCTCGTTCTCATTCTGATCGCGGGTGGCCTCGCGTGGACGTTCCTGCGGAAACCGCCCGTGCCGCCGCCGGTAGTCCCGGAGACGCGCACGGCGCCGCGTGAACTCGAGGCCGTCCGATGAGCCACCCGCGCGGCCACACTCTCCTCACCACGGCGATCATCGTCACGGCGCTCGCGGCGCTCGTCGCCGGCGTTGTGGTGTGGCGGCTGCAGTCCCGCCGTCCGCTCGAGCCCGACCTGCCCGCGGCCTACCGGTCCCTCGAGAACCCTTACGCCATCGACGCAACCGCCCGCGACAGGGGAATGCGCCTCTACCTGAACAAGGGCTGCGCGGCCTGTCACGGCGCCCACGCCGACGGCAAGGGGCCCGCCGCTCGCGGCCTCACGCCTGCGCCCGCCGACTTCACGGCCGGGAAGATCCTCCACGACCACAGCGACGCCTGGCTCTACTGGCGCATTTCCGAGGGAAAACACGGCACGGCGATGCCGAGGTGGGATGGCGTGCTTGAAGAGAAGGAACGCTGGGAGATCGTGGGTTTCCTGCGGAGCCTGGAAGGCGAATAAGGAAGCGCGACCCGCGCGAACAGGGTGGGCCCACGCGGCGTGCGAATGATTTCGCGCCCTGCGCCGGCCCGGGATGTCCGGACCGGTGGCGCTGCCACGCCAGGGAATTCGGGAACTGACGTCCGTCCGGCCGCCGGCCGGCGCTCTCTTCAGCCCGAAAAAAAATGGCCCCCGGCTGCCACCGGAGGCCGCGGCCCCAAGGGGCCGGGTTACTGCTACCGGTGAGATTACGCCTACGGACTGAGGCGTGTCAACCCGGAGGGAAGACTTCATGAGAATTTCATTCGCGGTCGCCTTGCTGTCGGGGTTCCTGTGGTCGTGCGGATTTGCCGAAGAGGCTGAAAAGTCGACGCTGGAACGGCTCAAGGCCCTGGAGAAGGAGATGGAGGGGCTGAAGAAGGACCTGGAAAAAGACGGCAAGGAAAGCCCGACGGCGGAAGCGGAGAAGGAAGACACGAAGGACCGGGGGCGCGTTACCGCCGTGACACGGCTGATCAACCGTACGCGGGTGGGCGGCTACCTGGACCTCGAGTTCACCGACTTCCAGCGCCAGAACTCGACGTTCGACAACCACCACCTCATCGTCCAGGTGTCCTCCTACATTCACGAGCGGCTCTTCTTCAATTCCGAGATCGAATACGAACACGGTGCGGGCGAGCTGAAGGTCGAGCAGGCGTACCTCGACTTCCTCATCCACGACATGATCAATTTCCGCGGCGGAGTGCTGCTCATGCCCATGGGCAAGCTGAACATCCTGCACGACAGCGACGCGCGGGACCTCACGCTGCGGCCGCTGGCCACGCGGTACATCATCCCGACGACCTGGAGCGACCTGGGCGTGGGGTTCTTCGGCTCGTTCTTCCTCGGCCCCGTCACGCTGAACTACGAGACGTACATCGTGAACGGCCTCCGCGAGAACATCAACGTGAAGAACGGACTGCGGGATTCGGCGGACGAACTCCAGAAGCTGAAGGACAACAACAGCGACAAGTCGTACCTGGCGCGTCTCGAGGCGGTGGCCTTTGACGGAAAGGTCACGTTCGGAGTCGCCGGATATCGCGGGCGATTCGACAACGACGGGAAACACACCGTCTTCGTCTACGCGGCGGACCTCACGATCGCGTTTCCGCTCGGCAAAGGAGGGGGCTGGATTTCCGGGCCGCTCGAGCTTCGCATCGAGGCCTCGCGCTTCACGGCCGACCGCTCCAGGACCTCCGGCGGCGCCGAAACTGCACCCCGTGGTCAAGGCGCGTTCGCACAGCTGTCGTTCCACTTCTTCCCTCCCTTCCTCAAGGAATCTTTCCTCGGGCTCGGGTTCGACAACCCGACGTTCACGCTCGTCGGGCTGTGGGACGCCACCCAGGTGCAGGACCCGGTGTCGCACCGCTGGAACCACCAGCGCAGGCTGTCGATCGGATTCAACTTCCGCCCCATCGAACAGGTCGCGTTCAAGGTCGAGTACGTCGATGAGGACAGCGATGAGAAGTACGGGAATTTCGAGCAGGACGGCGTCGCCGCTTCAATCGCCGTGGGGTTCTGAAATCGCCATGAATCGGTCGCGGGTTTTCGCCATCGCCGTACTGGCCGTCTCCACGGCGTTCGCCGCGGGCGCAGGGGGCTGCTCGTCCGTGCCCCTGCGCCCCGGCGATCCCGTCGCCGGTCGCAACTTCTTCGAGTCCCGCTGCAGCCAGTGCCACGAACTTCACGAACCCGCCGAGTACGATTCCGTCGAGTGGCGCGGTATTCTCAGGAAGATGGGACCCCAGGCCGGCCTCGACCGCCAAATGCAGGAGGACACGTTCTCATGGCTCGAAAAACACTGCGCCGGCTCGGCCTCGCGCTAGCCGCCGCCGCACTCGCCGGATGCGCCTCGACCTCCGGCGAGGAAATGCCGCACCTGGTCGCGATACGGCTTGAAGAGGAATCTTCGCAGGTGGAGAAAAACCGGATGGTGCTGAAGCGTCTCCTCGGCCGGGAGAGCCTGTCGCTCGGGGCGATGATGGCGCGCTGCGTCGAGGACGAGCTGGTCGCCGACGGGATCGAGGCGAGGACCCCGGGTGTGGCTTCGCGCGGAACTCGCAACGATGCCCTGGCCGCGCTTCGCGGCGACGGCGGCGAACGGGCACTTTTCGTCGTGCGCATGGGAATCTGGGACCTCGAGGCGGTCGCGACGTCGGGGCAGGCGAGCGTCGAATACGAGTTCCTGCTGTTTCACGCGGACGGCCACGAGATCTGGAGCGAAACCGTGGGCCGCAGGACCGTGACGCTTCGCACCGGTGAACAGCGCGACATCGAGGCGTTCATCCGGCGGCTGACCGTCGAGTCGCTTCGCGGCCGCCCGTGACGAACCCGCGCCTTCCCCGCGCGTTTCAAGGCGTGGAATCTCTGCGCCGGGGGGGCCGCGAGTAGAATCCCCTCTGCAGCATCATGGGGGCAATCGCGTGACCGTCGGTGGGGAGAACGTGAAGCGCCGCCTATTCGCCGCGTGCGCGGGCGGCCTCGCGGTGCTGGTCGCGGCGCTGGCGGCCCCGGCGGGGGCGGAGCGCGGGTACTTCGCGGGCACGCTCGCGCCCGCCCTGCTGGCGCTCATTCTCCCGTTCGGCTTGCCCCTGGAACGAAATGCGCGCGCCGACGCTCTTCTTCCCCTCGCGACCGGGATCGCGGCGTTCCTGGCGCTCTTCGGCTTCTGCTTCACCGAGCCCGGCGTCCTCCACGCCCTCGGCGCCGCCCTCTTCCTCGGCTCCTGGGCCGTCCTGGTCACGGGGCTGTTCCGCGCCGGCGCGCGCTGGGGCGCCGCGGCAGGTCAACTTGCCGCCGGCGGCGCCGGCCTGTTTCTCTGCGCCACCCACCTTCTGCTCGACCCCGTCGTCGCCGTCGCCCAGAACACCGCCTTCCGCCGCTTCGTCATTTCCTTCGCCGTGGATGCCAACCCCTCTCTCATCCTCTCGGCGGCGTTCTGGGAGCGCGACCTCCTGATGCGGAGTTTTGTTTACTCCCGAAGCGACATCGGCGCGTTCCACGCGCACGGCTACGCGGCCTGGGGCTGGGTCGCCGCGGCGTACATCGCCATCGGGATCGGGGGGTGGCTGCTCGGGAAGCGGCGGCCGGTGGAGGTCGAAGAATGAGCGCGCGCGAATGGATCCATGGCCAGTGTGTCGGCTGCCCGGTTCCCGGGGAGTGTGCGAAGCGCTGCCCGGACCTGCTCGAGGATCTTGCGCCGCTTCGGCTCGGCTGGCTCCCGGGCGGCCGCGTTCCCGCGAAGCCGGAGGACCTGGCGCCGCTGATCGACCACACGATCCTGATGCCCGAGGCGACGCGGACGGTGATTGAGCGCGCGTGTGCCGACGCCGTGAAGTGGGGATTCGCGGCGGTCTGCGTGAATTCCTCGTGGATCGCGACGGTTGCCCGGGAGGTCCGCGGCACGAAGGTGCGCCCGTGTGCGACGATCGGCTTTCCTCTGGGGGCGGTGGCGACGGCAGCGAAGGTTGCCGAGGCGCGCGATGCCGCCGAAAACGGTGTGGCGGAGATTGACGTGGTGATAAACGTGGGGCTGGTGAGAAGCGGCGAGTCCGTGGAGGCAAGGGACGACCTTCGCGCGGTGGTGCGCGCGGTGCCCGGGGTCACGGTGAAGGCGATCCTCGAGACCTGCTGTCTCTCGCAGGCGGACAAGGCGCGGGCGGCGACCCTCGCGCTCGACGCCGGCGCGCACATTCTCAAGACGACGACCGGCTTTGGCCCGGGGGGCGCGAACCTGCGCGACGTGGCGCTCCTGCGCAAGATTGCCGGAAGCGCGGCGGGGGTGAAGGCGAGCGGCGGAGTTCGCAGCCGCGCGTTCGCGCTGGAGCTGATGAGACATGGAGCTTCGCGGGTGGGGTCGAGCGCAAGCGTCAAGCTGGTGCAAGGATAGGCTGGCAGAGGCTGTGTTAGAACAGCGGGCTGTGCTGCGATGGGCGGTTATGCCCCGTGTTTGGCCTTCGCCCGGAGTTGCTTCGCTAACCGATCCCTGAAATGGCCTTTAGCCTCCGCAGCCTCCGCCAGCCCAATCCTTTCCTCTCCCGCCCCTCTCACAGCACAATCCTCCCGATGCCCCAACCCCCCCGCCCACAACTCTTCGGCACGGCCGGCATCCGCGGCCGCACGAACATCGACGTCACGCCGCTTCTCGCGCTGCGCATGTCGCAGTGCCTCGGCGACCACTTGGGGAACGAAGGGACGGTCGCGCTCGGGCGGGACACGCGGCCGGGAAGCGACATGCTGGCGCGCGCGGCGGCGGCCGGGTTGCAGTCGGCGGGGATTGCGGTGCAGGACTGCGGGATCATCCCGACGGGCGGGCTGGCGACGTGGATCCGCGAAAAGAAATGCGACGCCGGAGTGCTGATCACAGGGTCGCATACGCCGCCGGACCGCAACGGGTTCATCGTCATCATGGAACATGGCGGCTACATCGCCGACGACGAAGCCGTCCTGCTGGAGCGCATGTACGCGGCCGTCGGCCAGCGCGCGGAGACGATCGCGGCGGACCGGCTGGGAAGCTGCAGCCTGGCGCGCAACCCGCTCGGGATTTACCGGGAGGCGCTGATCCACGCCTGCAGCATGCGCGAGGTCGCCGCGCGCCGTTTCAAGGTCCTCTTTGATCCCTGCAATGGCGCGGCCTCCTACGTTTTCGCGCCGCTCTTTGAGCAGTTGGGCGTCACCGGCGTGCCTTCCAACGCGGAACCCAAGGCGATTCCTGACCGCGCCACGGAGCCTCGCGCTCACAACCTCGCTTCCATCGCCGCCCGCGTTCCGGCCGAGCACTGCGACTTCGGCGTTGCCACCGACATCGACGCTGACCGCGTCCTCTTCATCGACGACCGCGGCCGGGTCCTCTCCGAAGATCTCGCCGGCGCGCTCTTCGCGCGGGACGTGCTGAAAAAGGGAAGCCTCTGCGTGACCCCGATCAACTCTTCCAACCTCATCGAGGAAACGTGCGAACAGCTGGGCGCGCGACTGGAGTTCTGCCGCGCGGGGCAGCCGGCGACGGTGCAGCGGATTCTCGAGCTGAAGGCGGACTACGCGTACGAGGAATCCGGGAAGTACTACTTCGTCCGGGACGCCGCGTGGTGCGACGGGCTGCTTTCGACCGTCAAGATGCTCGACCTGCTGGCGCGCTCGGGGAAGAAGCTTTCGGAGCTGGCGGATGCGATCCCCGTGTACCGGCAGGTGAAGGAGATGATCACCTGTCCCGACCAGGCGAAGGTCACGGCGATGGACTCCATCCGGGCGATCTGGGAAAAGGAAGGGCTGGAGGGGCGGCGCGCGGACCTGACGATCGACGGGTTGAAGCGGTCGTACGGGGACAGGTCCTGGGTGCTGATCCGGAAGAGCGGGACGGAGCCCGTGATCCGGGTTTATGCCGACGCGCGCACGGAAACGCGGGCGAGGGAGCTGGTGGAGTGGGGAAAGGAAATCGTCATGCGCGCGATGGGGAACGGAGAGAAACGATGAAGAGGCGTGGCACCTTTCAGTCCGCGGAAGTCGTGAGGACCTCCAGGGGCCGCCAGTACCACATCGGCTGTGCGCCCGGCGACGTCGCGCCGTTCGTGCTCTTGTGCGGCGATCCGGCGCGCGCGAGGCGGTGCGCCTCGAAGTTCCAGCGCGTGCGCGTCGAGCGGGCGAACCGCGAGTACGTCACGATCACGGGGACCTGGAAGGGGATTCCCGTGAGCGTCATGGCGACGGGCATGGGGCCGGACAATACGGAGATCGCGGTCGTCGAGCTGGCGCAGATCTGCGAGCCGACTCTTCTGCGCATCGGCTCCTGCGGCGCGCTCCAGAAAAGCACGCCGATCGGGTCCATCGTCGTCTCGAGCGGCGCCGTCCGCCTCGAGAACACCTCAACGTGGTTCGTGCCGGAAGGGTATCCGGCGCTGGCGCACCCTGAAGCCTCGCTGGCGCTTCTCCAGGCGGCGTCCGATCTCAAACTCAGGCATTCGTTTGGCCTGACGGCGACCGCGCCCGGCTTTTATGGTGCGCAGGCACGCGAGGTCCCGGGATTTCCGCCGCGGTATCCGAAGCTGGACGCCGACCTCGCGCGCATCGGCGTCGCGAACCTCGAGATGGAAGCTTCCGCCCTCTTCACGCTCGCAACCCTTCGAGGCCTCCGCGCCGGCTGCGCCTGCGCCGTCTTCGCCAGCCGTCCCGCGAACCGCTTCATAGATGAGAAAAACAAACATCGGGCTGAGGATGACGTGATCGCCGTCGGCCTGCACGCGATCGAAGTCCTCGTGGCGATGGATCGCGCGCGGGGAAAGCGGCCGCGGTGGCTGCCGGGCCTGGGGTTGAAATGAGGTCCCTGACTTTCCTGGCGCTCCTCGCGGCGTGCGGGCTCGCCCGGGCGCAGGGAGACGACCTTGAGAGCCGGGTGCGGGAGCTGGAGTTGAAATCAGGAGCAGAACCCGGGGCCGTCGCAGGCGCCGGGGGAACCGCCCTGGAAGCGTGGTTCGACAAGGGTCTGCGCTTCGCGACACCCGACGGCTCGTTTTCGGCCAGGGTCGGCGCTTCCTTCATCTTTCACGGAATCGCGCACCAGCGCGAGGGGGGTGCGTGGCCGGATGCCTTCCTCGTGCGCGAGGCATCCCTCGAGCTCGGCGCCCGCTTCGCCGAGTCCTTCGAGGTGTTCGTGTCTCCCAACTTCCTCCCCGGCTCTGCGCGGCTGCTGTACGGCTGGGTGGAATTCAACCGCTGGCCCGAGTTCCGGGTCCGTGCGGGCTTTTTCAAGGAACCGTATTCGATGGAGACCCTGGAGGAGACCCGCTGGTGGGACTTCCACGAGAATTCGGTCGTCTACATGCAGGCGCCGGTCCCCGATCTTGGCTTGATGGCCCATGGTCGCGTCGTCGGCGGCCTCCTGGGTTACTCGCTCGGCGTCTTCAACGGGAACGGCGCCGCCCTCGACAACAACAGCGACAAGGAACTTGCGGCGAGACTGATGATTTCGCCGGCGCGCAAGATCGACTGGAAACCGCTTCGCCATCTCCACGCTGCCGTCAGCGCGACGCACGGGAGGCTGGACCGGCGCGCCCCCGGGAGACCGTTCCCGATGTTCATCCCCGGCACCGGAACGGACTTCCACTCGAACCCCGCCGCTTCGAATTACGAGATCGGGAAAGCGACCCGCTTGAGCGGGGAATTTGCCGCGCTTCTTGGCCCGATCGAAGCGAAGGCCGAATTCTCCTGGCATCACAGCCGGATCGAATTCGACGATGGAGCGACACGCTCTTTTCGATCGCCCGCATTCTACGGACAGCTCGGCGTCTGGATCGCCGGCCGTCGCGTCCCATTCGGGATTCCGGAAGTGGATTCCCCGCTGTTCGCAGGCGGATTCGGCGCCCTCCAGGTCGCGGGGCGTTTCGCCCGCATGGGCCTGGACGACCTCCTCATCGAGCGCGCGGGATTCGACGGCGCCCGGCGCATCGACGAGTTCACGCTCGTTCTCAACTGGTTCCCGAACGAGAACATCCGCGTCTCCCTCGGGTTCGTCCGCGTCGCGTACAGGCACGGCCGCGCCCTTCTCCCCAACGGAGACCGCACCGCACGCGAAGACGCTTTCCTCCTGCGCTGCCAACTCAGTTTCTGACCGCCCGGGAATCCGTCGCCCTGCTAATCTGCGTGCTGCATGAGTGACCTCAACCCACCCACCCCCGGCACGCGGCGCGCCTGGCAGATGCTCGGCGCCCACGCCCAGTCCATCCTCGAATGGGCCCTCGACGCCGTCATCACCATCGACGACCGCGGGAATGTCCTCGCCTGGAATCCCCAGGCCGAACATATCTTCGGCTGGACACGCGAAGAAGTCGTCGGCCGGCCGCTCCACGACAAGATCATCCCCGTCGCCGATCGCAAGTCACACCTCGCCGGCCTGCAAAAGTTCCTCGAGACCGGCGAAGGACCCATACTCTCCCGGCGTTTCGAAACCACCGGCCGCCGAAAGGACGGAAGCGCCGTCCTCGTCGAACTCACCATCATTCCCGAGTCCACGTCGCGCGGCTGGATCTTCACCGCTTTCCTCCGCGACATCAGCGAACGCCGCCGCGTCGATGACGCCCTCAGGGAATCCGAACAGCGCTTCCGCGACGCCTTCGTCCACGCCGGCACAGGCATGGCCCTCACTTCCGTCGAGGGCCGCTTCCTCCAGGTCAATCGCGTTTTTGCAGAAATGCTCGGATACTCCGAAGAAGACCTCGTCGGGCGCGCCTTCAACGACATCACCCACCCCGAGGACCGCCGGGTCGGCCTCGACGCGCTTCGCAGCCTCCTCTCCGGGGAAGCGAAATCGATCCAGATCGAGAAGCGCTACATCCACCGCGACGGGCGGCCGATTCGCGTGCTCCTGTCGCCGACGATTATCCGCGACGCCGCAGGACTGCCCCTGCACTTCATCACCCAGATCCAGGACATCTCCCGCCGCCACGCGGCCGAGGAAGCGCTGCGCGCCAGCGAAGAACGCTTCCGCACGGCATTCCACGCGGCCTCGATGGGCATGACTCTCGCGGACCTGAAGGGGCGCTACCTCCAGGTCAACCGCGCGTTCTGCCGTATGACGGGGCGCGAGGAGGCGGACCTGCTCGCGATGACCTACCTGGACGTCACGCATCCGGAGGACAGGGAGGAGACGTCGATCCTGGTGAAGCGGGTGCTCGAGGGTTCGCGGGGGTCGGGGGACATGGTGAAGCGGTATCTCCGGCCTGACGGGAGCGTTGTCTGGGGGGAAGTCCGGGTGGCGGTCGTGCGGAATGCCTCGGGCGAGGCGATCCACACCATCGCCCAGATCCTCGACATCACGCGGCGCAAGCAGGCCGAGGAGGCGCTTCGTGCCTCTGAAAAAACCTATCGCCTGCTGTTCGAGGACAGCCCGAATCCGATGTGGGTCTACGACGCCGCGACTTTTCAGTTTCTCGCGGTGAACGAAGCGGCGGTTGCGCAATACGGATACACGCGGGCGGAGTTTCGTGCGATGACGATCAAGGACATTCGTCCAGCGTCGGAGGTGCCGCGTCTCATGGCCGCGCAGGAGAAGCGTGGGGCGCAATACCGGAACCACGGGGAGTGGATTCACCGCCGGCGGGACGGGACGAATCTCTCGGTGGAGGTGTCGACGCACGGGATCAGGTTTGAGGGGCGGGACGCGGTGCTGGCGTTGTTGCTGGACCTGACGGAGAAGAAGCGGCACGAGGCGCAGATGGCGCAGGCGGCGAAGATGGAGGCGGTGGGTCGGCTGGCAGGCGGGGTGGCGCACGACCTGAACAACCTTCTGACGATCATCCAGGGGTACGGGCAACTGCTGTCGAAGAAGCTGACGCGCGGGGAGGCGCCTGGGGGGGAGCTCGACGAGATCCGGTATGCGGCGCAGCGCGGGAATTCGCTGACGCAGCAGCTCCTGGCGTTCAGCCGGCGGCAGGTGTTGAGGCCGAAGGTGCTCGACCTGAACGTGCAGGTCGCGAACATGGATCAGCTGCTGCGGCGCGTGATCGGCGAGAACATCGAGCTGGTCGCGGCTCCCGATCCGCGGATCGGGCGAGTGAAGGCGGATCCGGGGCAGCTGGACCAGGTCATGCTGAACCTGGCGCTGAACGCGCGCGACGCGATGCCCGGGGGCGGGCGGCTGACGATCTCTACGGGGTCGGAGGAGGGAGGCATCGCGCCGGGCCCGTGGGTCACGCTTGCGGTCGCTGACACCGGAACCGGAATGGACGCCGCCACGCTGTCGCACATCTTCGAGCCGTTCTTCACGACGAAGGAAGGGCACGGCACCGGGCTGGGTCTCGCAACGGTCTACGGCATCGTCGAGCAGTCGGGGGGCCACATCCGGGTGGAGAGCGAACCCGGTCGGGGCTCGGTGTTCCGGGTCTGGCTCCCCCGGGCTGAAGGGGAGATCGTGCCCTCGGAGGCGTTTTCGGGCTCTGCGGCGCGGCGGGGCACCGAGACGATCCTCGTTGTCGAGGACGAGCCGCGAGTCCGGGCCCTCGCCGTCCGAGTCCTGCGCGAAATCGGGTACTTCGTGATCGAAGCGGAGGACCCCGCGCACGCCATCCGGGTGGCCGAGACGGAGAAGCGCGAGATTCACCTCCTCTTCACCGACGTGGTCCTCCCCGGGATTTCCGGCCCGGAGATCGCCCGGCGCTTTTCGGCCGTGCGCCCGCGGTCCCGCGTCCTTTTTACGTCCGGCCATCTCGACAGCGCGGCCCCGGGCTCACGACTGCCCGAACGCGCCAGCTTCCTGGCGAAGCCGTTCACCGACGAGGTCCTTGCGCGCCGTGTCCGCGAGGTGCTCGACGCGCCCGTCATCGGAGGTAACGGATCATGAGATTCCTGTTCGTGTCGGACGAAGCGCTGGCGGTGGACCTGGCATGGAAGGTGAAGCGCGAGGGGCACGAAGTTCTGTTCGCGGTCCGCACGAAATCGGAAAAGGACATCGGCGACGGGCTGCTGGACAAGTGCGATGACTGGGAGGGAAAGGCGGAGTGGGCGGACGTGGTGGTGTTTGACGACGTGGGAAAGGCGTCGGATGCCGAGAAGCTGCGGAAGAAGGGGAAGGCGGTGGTCGGCGGGAACTCGTACGGCGACCGGCTGGAGCTCGACCGCGACTTCGGGCAGGACGAACTGCGCGCGGTCGGGATGAACATCCTGCCGAACTGGGATTTCGAGAGCTTCGACGCCGCTGCGGCGTTCATCCGGGAAAAGCCGGACCGCTACGTCGTGAAGCCGAACGGGAAAGCGCAGAACGAGAAAGTCCTGAGCTACGTCGGGCAGGAGGACGACGGGCGTGACGTCATCGAGATGCTCGAGCACTTCAAGCGCGGCTGGGCGAGCAAGATCAAGTCGTTCCAGCTGCAGAAGCACGCGATCGGCGTCGAGGTCGCCATCGGCGGGTTCTTCAACGGGAAGGAATTCGTCGGCCCGTCGTGCGTGAACTTCGAGCACAAGCGGATGTGCAACGGGAACATCGGCCCTTCGACGGGCGAGATGGGGACGTCGATGTTCTGGGTGAACAAGGGGCCGCTCTTCGAGGCGACGCTCGCGCGGATGGCATCGCGGCTCGCCGCGGGCGGCTACCGCGGGTACTTCGACCTGAACCTCATCGCGAGCGGCCGCGGCCTCGTCCCGCTCGAGTGCACCTGCCGTTTCGGGTACCCCACGATCAACATCCAGATGGAGGGCGTGCTGTCACCCTGGGGCGAGTTTCTCGCGGCGATCGCGAAGGGGGAGACTTTCAACTTGCGCACGAAGCGCGGCTTCCAGATCGGCGTCGTGCTGGCCGTGCCTCCTTTCCCGTTCGTCGATGCGGACGCCTTCGAAAAGTACAGCCAGGACGCGGTTGTGATGTTCAAGAAGCCGGTCGGGGACGGATTCCATCCGTGCGACATGAAGCTCGAGGACGGCGACTGGCGGCTCGCGGGGTCGAGCGGGTACGCGGCGGTCATCACGGGCGACGGCACCACGATGGAGGAGGCGCGCCGCGAGGCCTACAATAAGGTCAAGGCGGTGATGATCCCGAACATGTTCTACCGCACAGACATCGGCGAGCGGTGGCGGGACGACGGGGACCGGTTGCAGGCGTGGGGGTATGTGTAGAGTGGCCAGGAAGAGTCGGCAAACGCCGGATCGAGAATCCGCCGAACGAATTGCAGGGAAAGGTCAAAGAGGCGTCGATGACGCAGCGCCTCGACCCCATGCCGGGGAATCCGGTTGACCGCCGGCAACGCAGGTCAGTATCATTGATCCACACAGATTGAAGTGTAGGAGTTCACACATGGCCACGAACCTGGACATAGACGACCGCCTGATCCTGAAGGCGAAGCGCCTCGGCAGGCACAAAACCAAGAAACAGGCCGTCACGGCCGCTCTCGAGAATTACATCAGCCGGCTCGGGCAGCTTCGGATTCTCGAAGCCTTCGGGACGGTGGACTTCGACCCGAAATACGACTACAAGGCCGAGCGGCGGCGCGACAACCGATGAGAGTCGTGATCGACACCCCGATCTGGTCGCTCTCGCTCCGCCGCGCCCGCAAGGCCCTCGCTCGCACGGAGCGCGGACTGGTTCACGAATGTCGCGATCTCATTTCCGCCGGACGCGTCGTCCTTCTCGGCGCCGTCCGCCAGGAGGTCCTGTCGGGCATTCCGGATGATGTCTCATTCGAGAGGATACGGACCCTTCTTGCTCTTCACGCGGACGAGCCGCTCGACCGCGAGGACTACGAAGAAGCGGCGCGATGCTCGAATCGGTTCCGAAGCCGCGGCATCGCAGGCAGCCCCGTCGATTGCCTGATCGTGGCGGTGGCCTCCCGGCGCGAGGCAGCCGTCTTCACGACCGACAACGACTTCGGGAAATACGCCAGGCTCGTGAACGTCCGGCTGCATGCTCCCCCGGAGAATCCTCAACACTAGCCAATGCGGCACTTCCTCGGCCTTCTTGCGCTTCTCCTCGGCGCTACCCTCGCCCTTGCCGAGGACGACGGCGTTGTCGCCGGGGAATTCGAGCTAGTCCACGACGGCATCAAGGTCGGCGCGAAGAAAGTCCTGTGGAAGAACCTGAAGTCGCTCGAGGACGTCGACCCGGACCTCGCGGCTCTTCGGGCCGAATACGAGAACAGGCCCGGAAAGGGTTCCGAGGAACTCGCGGACCACCTGGACTGGGGCGAATGGGCGTTGGAATGCGGGTTCTCCGACATTGCGAAACAGGAATTCGAACTCGCGCTCGCCATCAAGCCGGACAACCCGGGGGCCCGCAAAGGGCTGGGCTGGGTGAAGTCCGGGAAAGAGTGGCGGCCCGTCGCAGAAGTCTTTGAAGAGAAACGCAAGGCACTCAAGCCGGAAGCGAAGGCGGCGAAGCTGGACCTGGCCAAGTGGTGCGATGACAACGGCTACAGGGATGGCGAATGGAAATTGCTCATAGCTCTCGCCGTCGCGGATGCGTGGGACAAGGGGATGATCGCCCGCGTGAAGCCATTCGTAGACCGGAGGCTGCCTGAAACCGCGATGAGGCCGGCCCTTACGGGACGGTGGCGGGCGGAGGTGGACACGACGGGGCATCACCAGGTGAAGGTGTTTGCGATCCATGCCATCGATTTCAGGAAAGTCGACGGCGGCGGAATGCTCTATAAGGGGACGGGGAAGTCGCTTGAAGATTTTCACAGCTCGGACGCGGTGATCCTCTCCTGCGCCGACGGAACCGTGTCGCTCGCCGACGACCATTGGGAGGACCTGCCCCCCGGAGTCGGCGGGAAATTCGACCAGGCGAACTTTGTCGTGGTGCAGCACACGGCTGGCGAATCGACCGCGTACGGCCATATCAAGAAGGGCAGCGCGCTCGTCAAGCCGGGCGACACCGTCAAGGCCGGCCAGCCGATCGCTCGCGTCGGCAATTCGGGGGCGAGCGGATACCCGCATCTTCACTTCACGCTCCAGACCCCCGTCTGGGACGACGCCGGCAAAGGCGGCTGGATCAGCATCCCCTGGCGCTTCGACGACTTTCGCGTCGTCGTTGCGAATGGGACCGCGTGCGACTTCGAGGTGAAGCGTGCGCGAGTCCACGAGGGGTGGGTGATGGAGTTCCCGCAGACGAAATAACCGCACGCCTCTTCCGCGCTGGAGCGGCGGCTGTGTCGACCTGAGAGGGACCTTAACGGAGCGCCTTGTCCGCCATCGCCCGGACGTACGCCTTCGGGTCGCGCCTGGCCTTCGCGAGGATTGCGCCGAGCCCCCGGACGCGTCGCCTGGTCAGAAGTGCGAGGGCGTTGATGCGGATCCCGCCGCTGACGTCGCGCATCAGCGGGCGAACCGCCCGGATAAGCACGGGTGTGCCGAGCCGGTCGGCAGCGCCCAGGGCGTGGAGGCGGACCGTCATGTGCGGGCTGCGGAGCCCGCGGCGAATCGCGGCGGCGGCGGCGGGGGAAGAGAAGTGCCCGAGCCCGTCCATGACCCAACGCAGGACGACAGGGCGGTCGCAGGTGTGGGAGAGGACGAGAAGCAGGTCGAGCCCGCGGGTGCCGAGGCCGACCATTTCCTGGACCGCGCGTGCGGCTTTGCGGTCGTTGCGGACCGCGAGCTTCGCGATCCACCGCGACAGGGTTCTTTCGGTAGCCTCGCTTTTCACTCCCCGCTCGGCGTCCAGATGTTCTTCACCTGCGTCGCTTCGCGCAGGAACTCAGGCCCCTCGCCGCCCGCGGGATCCAGCCAGTTCCGCTTCTCCTTCCACTCGCACCATGTGCGCTTCATGTTTCCGGCGCTCGCCGTTTCGACCGCCGCCGCGCCTTCCCGGGTGCCGAAGTACCACGCGCCTTCGACATCGTCGTGTCCCGCGAGAACCCGCGCGAGCGTGTCCTTCTTTCCCGTGACGATGTTGACGACCCCTGGCGGCAGGTCGGAGGTTTCGAAGATCTGGTAAAGGTCGGTCGCGGAGAGAGGGTGCTTCTCGCTGGGAACCGCGACGACCGTGTTCCCCATCGCGATGGCGGGAGCCACCAGGGAGACGAACCCGAGAAGCGGAAACTCCTCCGGGCAGGCGATTCCGAGAACGCCCATCGGCTCGATGTTGGCGATCGTCAGGCCGCGGAGCGGGACGCTGTGGACCGCGCCGTCGAACTTGTCGGCCCAGGAGGCGTACGTGAAGAGTCGAGAGACGGCGGCCTCGACCTCGACGCGGCCTTCGCGGCCGGTCATGAGCTCGAGGCGGCGGGCGAATTCCTCGGCGCGGGCGGAAAGGTTTTCGGCGGCGTAGAAGAGAATCTGCGCGCGGCTGTGCGCGGTCGCGAATCCCCACGACTCGGCGGCGTGCGCGGCCTCGACGGCGTTGCGGATGTCCTTGCGGTTGCCGTCTCCGGCTTCGCCGATCGGGCGGCCCTGGGCGTCCTTCACGACGATCGAATATCCCGAGTCGGGACGTGCCTGCTTGCCGCCGATGAAGAGTTTGGCGGTCCGGTCGATCCCCGCCGCGGCCTTCGCCGGCTTCACCTTCTTCAGCGACGCCGTCTTCCCCGACGGCTCGCGCTTCACGTACTCCCAGATCCCTTCGCGCCCGCCTTCGCGGCCGAAGCCGCTTTCGCGGTAGCCGCCGAATCCCGCCGCGGCGTCGAACAGGTTCGTCGAGTTGATCCAGACGGTGCCGGCCTTGATCTTCCGGGCGTAGTCGAGCGCGAGGTTCACGTTTTCGGTCCACACCGACGCGGCGAGTCCGAAGCGCGTGTTGTTGGCGAGCTGGATCGCTTCGGCCGGCGTGCGGAACGGCATGGCGATGAGGACAGGGCCGAAAATCTCGACCTGGGCGATGGTGGCGGCGGGGGAGACGTTGGTGAAGAGGGTCGGGGGGTAGAAGCACCCGTCCTTCGGGCAGGCCCAGGACGGCTGCCAGAGTTTCGCGCCCTCCGCGACGCCTTTCGCGACGAGTTCCTTGATCCGTTCGAGCTGCACAGGAGCGACGATCGCCCCGATGTCGATCGCCTTGTCGAGCGGGTCGCCGACGCGGAGCTTTTCCATGCGGTCGCGCAGTTTTTTCACGAAGCGGTCGTGGATGGACTCCTGGACCAGCAGCCGCGAGCCCGCGCAGCAGACCTGACCCTGGTTGAACCAGATGGCGTCCACGACGCCCTCGACAGCCGAGTCGAGGTCCGCGTCCTCGAACACCACGAACGGCGACTTGCCGCCGAGCTCGAGCGACAGCTTCTTGCCGGTCCCCGCGGTGGCCTTGCGGAGGATGCGGCCGACGTCGGTGGATCCGGTGAACGCGATCTTGTCCACCCCGGGGTGCTCCACGAGCGCTGCCCCGGCCTTGCCGTCTCCCGTGATGATGTTGACGACGCCGGCCGGCACTCCCGCCGCGACGCACAGCTCCGCGAACGCGATCGCGGTCACGCTCGTGAACTCCGCGGGCTTGAGCACCACCGTGTTTCCCATCGCGATCGCCGGCGCAATCTTCCACGCCAGCATCAGCAGCGGAAAATTCCACGGGATGATCTGCCCGATCACCCCGACCGGCCCGTACCCCGCGAACTCCGTCGCCGCGAGCTGCGCCCACCCCGCATGGTGATAGAAATGCCGCGCCACCAGCGGCACGTCGATGTCCCGCGTCTCCCGGATCGGCTTCCCGTTGTCCATCGACTCCAGCACCGCCAGCAGCCGCGCATGCTTCTGCACCTGCCGCGCGATCGCGTACAGCACCTTCGCCCGTTCATGTCCCGGAGTTCTCGACCAGGAGGGAAGCGCCTTCCGTGCCGCGGCGACGGCGGCGTCCACCTGCTCCTTCGTCGCCTGAGCGATTCTCGCGAGGGGCTTTCCCGAAGCTGGGTTGAAGGAGTCGAAGTGGCCGCTTCCAGCCACAAAGGCCCCGCCGACGAAGTGCCCGAGCGTGCGTCCGTGCTGCTCGAGCCAGCGATCGGCCGGCGCGGCAGCCTCGGGGGCGGGGCCGTAGTCGAGCGTTGCGAGGATTTCGGCGACTTTGGTCATGGGGACTCCGTTGGGAACGAAGAGGCATCCGAACAGGCAATCGGCCGGAAATCAACGGCTTTTGAAAGCAGGTTCATCGTCCGGGTCCGACATTTGATCAGCCCGATGCGGCGAGATGTCAAGTCCTCGGTCACCGCTGCAAAGCAAACTGACAAGTCCCGAAGTTGTCATCGCCATAAATCCTTATCCCGTAAATGGTTGTGATACGATCCCTCGGCACACCGCTTGCACCCTCATTTTCCTTCCCGCCACGAGGAGATTCTCATGCGTCTTTCGCTTCCCGCCTACGCCATGGCCGCCGCCCTTGTTTCGCCGGTTTTCGCGGGCGACACCCAGGTCGGCGCCACCGTCACCTGGGGCCTGTCTTCCGAACTCACAGGCCAGACCGGCACCAAACGGTACGGGTGAGGAGTGGGCATGCCCGACCTCTCGTCTCAGTCTGAGACGATCGACCTCAAGGGCACGTGCACTTCGGTCGCCGCCGACGGAACGGCCTCGTGGACATTCACCGTCGAGGGCGTTTCGGTCGAGACAACCGTCGATTCCGGCGGAAAACTCAAGTTCGACTCGAAGAAGGACAAGGAGTGCGTGAAGGGCCTCGTCCGCTACGCCGCGATCAAGGGTGTCACTTTTACGGCGACGGTCGGCGCGGACGGCGGAATCAAGTCGTGCTCGCTGGAAGCCTGGCCGAAGACCTGCGACATCAAGATCGACAAATCCACCACGGTGAAGAACAGCGCCGCGAACCTTTTTCACGACCCGACCTCGGCGCGCGAGTGGCTCGAGTTGATCTTCCATACAGGGCCCGGAAAGGGGAAAGAGTGGAAGCGGACGCTCTATTTCGGCAATCAGGAGGAAGTAGACATGAAGTCTGACGGCGCCGAAACCGTCAGCGGCGACAAGTGCGCCCGCATCAAGCTGGACACGGCCGACCAGCCCAGGGACGCGGCGAACAAGATCCCGCGCGAGGCATTCAAGAGCGGGAAGGTCTCGTACTCGACGGCCGCCGGCTGCGCGCTGAAGGTGGACATCAAGGGCGGGATTGTCGCGGACAAGTCCGTCCTCGGCGTGTCATCGCAGGCACGGTGGGAAATTGAGTGTCTGAAGCGCGGTTTCGATGCGGAAGTGGCGAAGGCGGCGGAGCGCGCTCAGAAATAATCCTGACCACCAACACAACGGGCCCGGGAGCGAGTGCTCCCGGGCCCGCTTCATTCCTGACGGTTACTTCGTTTTCTTTTTCGGGGCCGAAGGGGTTTTCGGCGCTTCCACTTCGACCGGGCGCTCCTCTTCGGTCGGAGGAACGACCACAACCGGCGAAGGCACCGACCGGGACGACGGCACGATCGTGCAACCATTCTGGAAGTAGATCATCCCGCCCAGAAGAGGCTTGCCCTCGACCGACAGGTCGGTGATCAGCCCGTCCTGGATTCGCATCGAGACTTTGCGGATCACGCCATCGGTGCCTTTCACGTTGTACTGCACCGTTGATTTCACGAAGTGCCTCAGGGCGCAACCGTCCCAATCCACGTCGGCGTTGGTCCGCGACAGGCTGCAACCGCGGCTTTCACCCCACACCGCGCGATTGTCCTCGCCGATCGCCGTCACGCTCCCCGCCATGTCCGGAGCGACGAGGCGGGACGCTTCGCTCCACCGGCCTGCGGCCATGTGGATGAAGAAGAGGTCCGCGGTCTGGGCGCCGCTGACTTGTGGATGGGGTGCGGAGGCTACGGATACGAAGGCGAAGGCGGCGGCGCCGGCGGCGATGACCACGAGGGCGCAAAGGGTCGAAAAGCCGACCAGGCAGCCGACGAGGATGAAGGGAAAGCGGGAACGGCGGGGCGGGGGCGGGGCGACGGGGTAGGCCTGCATGGCGGGGGCTCCTCTTTGACGTTGGGTCGTGTCAGAAAAGAGGTAGGTGGGAGGGTGGAGCTTTTGGGGAAAGAAAAGGAAATTCCAAATCCAACCCCAACTCCAACTCCAAAGAGGCACAGCACTTCGGCGGCTACACCATGGGAAGTTGATGCGCCGCGGCGTATTCGCCTGTCACGAAATGGGAAAGCTGGCGTTCGATATCGGTGAGAAGGGCGCTGGCGCCCAGGCGGAACAGATTCGGCTGGAGCCAGTCGTTCCCAAGCTCCTCCTTCATCAGAATCATCCATTCCAGCGCCTGCTTCGCGGTGCGGATGCCGCCCGCGGGCTTGAAGCCGACCTGGTGGCCGGTCTGCTGGTTGTAGTCGCGAATGGCACGGACCATGACCAGGCCGTTGGCGAGCGTGGCGTTCACGGCCTCCTTTCCGGTGGAGGTCTTGATGAAGTCGGCGCCCGCCTGCATCGCGACGTGCGAGGCCTGCGCAACATGCCGCAGATTCCCCAGCTCGCCGACCGCGAGAATCGCTTTCATGTGCGCCGCGCCGCACGCCTCGCGGAACGACTTCACTTCGTCGTAGAGCGACTTCCAGTCCTCGCCGAGCACGGGGCCGCGCGAGATCACGATGTCGATCTCCTCCGCCCCCGCGATCACGCTCCTGCGGATCTCCTCGAGCTTCAGGTCCATCGGCGTCTGCGCGGCCGGGAAGCCCGTCGAAACGGCCGCGACGGGAATGCCGCTGCCGCGCAACCCCTCGACCGCGGTCGCGACGAGGTTGTGATAGACGCACACCGCGCCCGTCGTGATGCCGCGCCCCGCAAGCCCCATCGCTTCCAGCAGGTCCCCCCGCACCGGCTGCCGCGCCTTCGCGCAGAGCCGCTTCACGTTGGCGGGCGTGTCGTCCCCCGCCAGTGTCGTGAGGTCAATCAGCCGCACCGCCTGCACGAGCCATGCCGCCTGCCAGTCCTTTTTCACGGTCCGGCGCGTCCCGAGCGTCGCCGCGCGGCGTTCGACCGCACTCCGGTTCACGCGGATCCGCGCGATGTCGCGCAGGTCGAGCGGAGTGCCGGGGTTGCGGGGAAGAGTTGCAGGGGGAGCGTCGGATCCGGGGCGCCTGAGCTGGGTGGCCATGGGCGGGATATCCTACCGGCTGGCCTGCGGACCGCGAGGGCGATTCTTCGTGGCGGGCCAATCGCCTCAGCGGAGAATGCGACTCCCTCGATCGGAGACGGACTCGATGCGCCTCGCAACGCTCGCCGCGGCTCTTCTCTCCCTCGCCGTGCCCGCGTTCGCCGATCCCGGCAAGTGGGAACCCGAAAAAACGTACGCCCTCATGGCCGGAGTGCTCGAGTGGCAGGACAAGAACCTGTCGCCGTTTCCGAAGGAGAACCGGCAGGACCGGGCGCTCGAAGCGACGCTGAAGAAAGCAGGAGTGCCCGCGGACCACATCGTGTTCCTGGAAGACAAGGCGGCGACGCAGAAGGGAATCCAGGAGAAGCTGCGCGAGGTCTGCGGGATGGCGCCGGAAGGGAGCACGCTGATCTTTTATTTCGCGGGCCACGGGATGCAGGACGACGGCGGCGAAATCTACCTCGCGAACTACGACGCCGACACCGGGAAGCAGAAGGCCAGCTGCGTCGCGACCGCCGACGTGACACGAATCATCTCGAAGAACTTCAAGGGATCCCGCGTGCTGCTTTTCGCGGACTGCTGTTACTCGGGCGGCCTGGCGAAGATCGTGCGCGAATTCGACAAGGCGCCCGCCTCGGCCGCCTGCCTCACGTCCGCGACCGCCTCAAATGTCTCCACCGCAGAGTGGACGTTCACGGCGTCCCTCGTCGCGATCTTCGGCGGCGACGGCGCGGTCGATGCCTCCGGAGACGGGGCCATCACGCTCAAGGAGGCCGATGCGTACGTCGCCGGCGAGATGCGCTTCAAGGAGGGCCAGCTCACCCGCGGCGCAGCGACCCCGTCTTTCGACACCGGCTTCGTCCTCGCATCCGTCGATGCATCGAAAAAGCCGAAGGAACTCCCCGGCCCGTGGAGTTTCCACGAGTACTGCGAGGTGGAATGGAAGGGCGACTGGTTCCGGTCGCAGGTGATCGACGGGCGCGAAGGGGAGTGGAAAATCCACTACCTCGGCTTCAAGGACTCGGATGACGAGTGGGTCCCGGCGAAGCGCATGCGCAAGCCGCAGGGGATCGGCGCGACGGGCGGTGACAAGGTGCAGGTCGAGTGGAAAAAGAAGTGGTATCCCGCGACGGTGATGAAGGTCGAGGGGGACTTCGCGTACATCCACTATGACGGTTTCGGGAACGAATGGGACGAGTGGGTGACGGCGAAGCGGCTGAAGAAGAAGTAGGGCGACGCGTTACTTCGCCTGGGCGTCGATTTTCTTGAGCATCCGGGCCAGGCGCGGCTCGTTCTGCTCTTCAGCCGTGGCGGTCAGGAGCAGCGCCTTCGCCTTCTGGAACTGGGCCTCGCGGTCGGGCGACTTCATCGGCCCGGCGGCGAGCTCAAGCCGCCTCGCTTCGCCGAGCAGCATCGTGAGCGGGTCTGCGAGCGCCCAGGTCCACCGGGCGCCGGATTTCTGGAAGGTCACCCTGGGATCGGTGACCGCCTTCGACCGGTCCGCGGCGCAGAACTGAACGTCTGCGCGGTTCCCGTCGAAGCGGACGATCTGCGGCTCGTTGGAGAACGTCAGGAGCATGGCAGGGCTGACGCGGTGGTTCGCGTGCGCCCAGGCAAGAATCTCGGAGTAGAGAACGCACTGCGTGGCGCGGAGAGCCCGGATCTCCTCGCTGGTCGCGGCCAGCCGAAACTCATCCTCCAGTTTCAGGATGCGCGTCTCAAATTCCCGCACCTTGGAGGATTGCTCCCCCGAAAGTTGCGGCGGGTGAACAGCTTCGTCGGACCAGCCTTCCTCGATCGCGAAAACCAGCGCCCGGATCGCCTCGGCCCTCCGGTTCTCGGCGCACACCTCGAGGAGCGCTGCGTACTGGTGGTTTTTCCAGTCGGCCTGCATTTTCGCGGCGCAACGCGCGATCCCGATGGCGTTGCTGTCGAAGCGGTCGATGTCGGGGCGGCCCGTCGGCGCGGCCCAGATATAGGCGACGAGCACGAAGACGAAGAAGAACTGGCGCATGGGGCTAATGCTGCCGGAAAGGACAACTTCAAAACAGCGAAATCTCAAGCAAAGGGCCAACTTCAAAATGCAACTCCAGGGCGCGGTTACCGGACTCCGGCTAGCTGTACTGCCGCCACGCTTTTCCCGTCCCGGATCCGGCCGCGCTTCACGGCGTCCAGCACCTGTTGCTTCGTGAGTTCCGCCTTCTCGATGTGCTCATCCTCGTCCTGCTCGGCATGAGCCGGCCGGAGGTCGCGGGCCTCGAAGATGTGAATGAGCTCGGTCGTGTAGCCGGGGGCGACGAAGATGGCGCCGAGCTTCCGCCATTTCTTCGCGGCAAACCCGACCTCCTCGACCAGCTCGCGCTTCGCGCACGCCAGAGGCGATTCGCCCGGCTCGAGCGTCCCGGCCGGGATTTCCAGGAGCCATCCGCGCGCCGCGGCGCGGAATTGCCTGATGAAGAGATACGTGCCCTTCGAAGTGACCGGCAGGATTGCCACGGCGCCGGGGTGCACGATGGTGTCGCGCCGGAAGGTCTTCCCGTCCGGCGACCGCCATGTCTCGTCGTCGACGCGAAAGACCCGGTTGGTGCGGACGGTTTTCGAAGCGAGCAGGCGGAAGTCGCGGCTTTTCATCGTGGGTCCCGGTGTATCATCCGATCCATCATGGAAATCCAGGGGAAGAAGATTACGAACCTCACGCCGCTGCTCAAAGCGATCTCGTTCGCGGCGCAGCGGCACCAGGGGCAGATGCGCAAGGACAAGAAGACGCCGTACGTGGCGCATCCGATGCGCGTCTCGACGATCCTCGCTCAGGAATTCAAGGTGAGCGACCCCGACATCCTCTGCGCCGCGGTCCTGCACGACACGATCGAGGACACCACGACCGACTGGGACGACGTCGCGCGCGAATTCGGGCAGAAAGTCGCGGGATGGGTCGCGACGCTGTCGAAGGACAAGCGCGTTGAAGAGCACGAGCGTGAGCGCGTCTACTTCGAAATGCTCGGGAAGGCGTCCGTCGAAGTGAAGCTCTGCAAGCTCGGCGACACGCTCGACAACCTGATCGACGTGGCGGGGCTCGACCGGCCGGCGCAGGAGAAGGCGCTCGGTAAGGCGCGGCATGTGGTCGAGCTGTTCGGGCGAGGCTGGCCCGACGAGTGGGCGCATGCGATGGACCGTGTGAAGCGGGCCATCTTCGATCTCGAATCCGCGCTCGCGCAGAAGAAGCCATGAAAGAGAAGAAACCGCGGGCGGATGGAATCGCGAAGAGAGTCGCGGCCGACCTGAAAAAGATCTCGGGGAAGCCGGACGCCGCGCTGCGCGTCGTAAAGGACTGGGCCGCGCTCGACGCCCGCGCGCTGTCCGCGGCGCTTCGGTCCGCCTGGCCGGCAATCACAAAGGCGCAGGACCGGCAGCAATTGCTCAAGGCGATGTTTCACGGGCGCCACCTGGCAGCGCTGGAAGCGCTGGACCTGGGAATGGGCGACCGGGATCCCGGGGTGCGGAGCTGGGCGGGGGAATTCGTCGCGGGGATCGCGTTCCGCGACTTCCGCCGCGACCCGCAGGGATACGCCGCGTGGCGATCCGCAATCGCCGGGCGGTCGGTCGACGACGTCCTGCGCGAAAACGCCTCCGCATTCGTCACGCGCCTCCGCAAGACGCCGCTCGCCGATCGCGCCACCGCCAGCCGGGGACTGTTCGAGGCCGTCCGCGCGGGGAGCCTGGCCGCGCTCGCCGACGCCGGCATCATCCCGCTCCTCGAGGACTGGGTCGCCGCCGGACCCGCCGAGGCGGCCGAAAACGCCCTTCGCGTCCTCCACCGCTTCCCGCGCCCCGCGCGCGAGGTCGAGCCGCGGCTGTCGGCGTGGCTGGGTTCGCACAACGAAGCGGTCGCCCGGGCGGCGTTGAAGCACCTGCGCGAGTACGGGGTGAGCGAGGAATTCCTGCGCGCCAACGTGCTTGCGATCGTCCGGGGCCGTCCGTCCCTCCGCGCCGCCGCGCTGCGCGCGCTCGGCCTGAAGGGCGCTTCGTGGGCCGTCGAGCACCTCCTCCCCTGGGTTGCCGACTCGGACGAAGACGTGTTCCTGGCGGCGGCCGAAGCGCTGGCGGAAATCGGGGATCCGCGAGCGATTCCCGCGATGGTCGAGGCGATGAAGGCCGATCCGTCCCCGGGCCGCCGCTACAACCTCGGAAATTTCGGGCTGGAGCCGCTGACCGGGATCGAGTACGACGCGGCGCACGACGGCAAGTGGTGGGAGAAGAAACTCATGAAGCCGGTCCGTGCAACGAAGAAGCCGAAACCGCGGGCTTAGACGTCCAGCACGTCCTTCTCCTTTGCCCCGACGATTTCCAGCTTCGACCCCCTCGTCTTCGCGACCGCCTGCGCTTCGAGGATCATCTTGTCGAGTTCGGCATCCGTCCGGTTCGGGTCGTGGTGCCAGACGATGAGTTTTTTCGCGTTCCCCTTGATCGCGAGATCCATCGCGTGTTCCACGCTCGAATGCCCCCAGCCGCGGTAGCGCGGGTACTCGTCGGGGCGGTACATCGCGTCGGCGATGACGACGTCCGCGTCGGAAACGAAATCCACCATGCGGCGGTTGCACTGCGCGAGGAACTCTTCCATTTCGCCGGCGGGGACGGCGTCGCCGTATTCCTTCAGGTGGTCGTACATGAACGCCGTGTACGGCTCGTTGTCGCTCGTGTAGACGATGATGCGCCCGTCGTGCTGGATGCGGTAGCCGAGGGTGTAGATGGGATGATTCATGAAGCGGCTCTGGACGGTGACGTCGTCGATCTCGACTATTTCCTCGCGGATGTTGTGGTGATGGATCTTGGCGGCGAGCTCGAAGTAGCGGGCGGGGAAGTACGCGCCGTCCATCTGGAGCTCGAGGAGGTCCTTGATGGTGCGGTCGGGGTGGGCGGGGCCGTAGATGTGGATGGTGTTGCCGTAGCGGTAGATGGGCGTGAAGAACGGGAAGCCCTGGATGTGGTCCCAGTGCGAATGGCTCAGGAAAATGTGGACCTTCACGGCCTTGCCGAGCTTCGAGTAGTGATTGCCCAGCTCCCGGATGCCGGTGCCGCAGTCGAGAATCATGTTCGTCTCGCCGGCCGTGACCTCGATGCAGGTCGTGTTCCCGCCGTACGTGACGGTATCGGGCCCCGGGACGGGGATGGAACCGCGAACACCCCAGAATTTGACGCGCATGTTCTCGATATCGGCTGGAAGCGGGGAGGAACAGGTAACTACAACTTCAAGACAGCGAACTCTCAAGCAAACAGCGAACTACAAGACGACAAACCTGAGTGCCGGGCCCTGCATCAATTCGAATTTGGCGTTTTCCGGTTGCTTGAGAATTCGCTGTCTTGAAGTTGACCTTCTTCCGCTCGCACGGAGCTCGTCAGTTCGCGGGGAGCGCACCGCCGACTCACTTCCGATCTCTCCAGTCCACTCGGACCGGATTTCCTTCGTCGTCCTTGCCCCAGATGATCGAGCTCGGGTCCGAGCGCAGGTAGTCGGACGTCTGGGTGAGCGAATCCGACGCCACCTTCAGCGAGGCCAGCAGCTCGTTCAGCCTGCGGGCGGTCGTGTCGTCCTTCAGAAGCGATCCCAGCGTTCCCTTGCCGTCCTTCGCGTCTTTGACGATTTCGCCGAGGTCCGCGAGGATCTCGTTGAGTTTTTTCGAGTTTTCCTGGAGCGAGGCCGAAAGGTCTTTGACGCTGGCTCCCGTGTCGTTGACCGCCTTCTGGACGTCGTCTGAAAGGCCCGAGAGCTTCGTCCCGAGGTCGTTCAGCTTCACCATGACCTCGTCCGCGCTCTTGATGATCTTGTCCACTCCGTCCATGGCCGTGTTCGCCTTCCCCGCGAACTCGTCCGCCTTCCCGACGAACGAATCGGCCTTCTCCACGAACCCATCCACTTTTTCCATCGTGGTGCCGGCCTTCTTCGCGACGTCATCGATGCTCGACATCGCGCCCTTCAGGCTCTTCTGGAACTCCGCGTCGTTGAGGCTGTCCAGGAAGGTATTCACCTTTACGATCGTCCCGCGCGCGTCGTTGATGGCCTTGTCAAGCGTCCCCTGCAGCTCATCAAGGCCCGGCGGCACCGACCCGATGATCCTGGCCGAACCGTCCTTCTTGAAGTCTTCGACTCCCGACGTCCCGAAATCGAATTCGAGAATCTTCTCGCCCAGCAGCCCGACCGAGCCCACTTTGAGCTTCGCATCCGCTTTGATCGAGTACTGGTCCTCAATCTCTATGATCACGTCCACAACCGGCTTCGGCTTCGCCTCACGGAACGTCACCGCCTTCACCGCGCCGATCGGCTTTCCCGCCATGTGCACCGGCGTCCCTTCCCGAATCCCGCCCGCATAAGTGAATTCCGCAGCGATCTTGTACTTCGGCTTGAAGGCCTCTTTGTCCAGGATCCAGAACGTCGCGCCGACCAGTCCGAGGCCGGCCATCACGAACGCCCCGATCGCCATTTCCTTCCGCGCCTGGTCGCTCACTTCGGCTCCTTGGGCTCGACTTTCACCGCTTCCCCGAAGTGCGTCTTCAGCACCCGGCCGTCCTTGAGATCCACGACCCAGCCGTGGTCGACGGCGGTGTAGGTGACCACGTAGTAAAGCCGCGTCCCGTCCTCGCTCCGCGCCAGGCAGTGCACCTCGGTCCAGGGCTGGGTGTCCCATCCGTTGTTCGCCTGCACGTCGAGGTCGATCAGGGGCTTCACAAGAAGCGCCCCCTCGCGCTCCTTCCACTTCGCCCCCTCGCGGATCTGCAGCTTCTCGAACTTCCCGCCCTCGGGACCGAAATCCTTGTGCTTGAACTTCCGTCCCTTCCAGGCCGGCGCCCTCTCAAGGGGGATGTCGACCTCAAAGGGCGCGTTCGTAAAGGTTGTCGGCGGGCGGTAGGTGTATTTGCCGCGGAAAAGCTCCATGCGGATGCGGTTTTCGGCGAAGTGGTAGTAGTTGATCCAGCAGGTCGTGCCCGACTCGTTGACGTAGGCCCAGAGGATCCAGAAGTCGTCCTTTGAGCGTGCGACGAGCCAGGCGAGGTTGTCGGACCACGGGCGTGGCCCCGGGTGGTTTTCGAGGAGGTCGAGTTGGTAGGTTCGTTTCTTCATGCTCGCGTCCGTCCAGACGAGCGAGGCGTTGTCCTTGTCGAGGCGGATGGACAGTTCGGAAGGCAGTTTGGAGCCTTCCGGGATCAGCGGTTTGCCGTCCTCGGACAGGGCCGGCTTGACCTGCCTGCTGTCGAGACTGAGGGTGACCTCAGGGTCGGCGGCAAGGAGGGGAGCGGCCAGGAGGAGGAGGGTGAAGAAGGGTTTCATGGAGGGAGGGCATTCTACTGGGGAATGGGTGAACGGCTTAAGGCGTTTCTGCACGCTCCGCGGCAGACTTTCACGCTCCTCGCTGCCATTTCGACAACTCACGCCCTCATTTGAGACCGTTTCTTACCACTTCAGTCTGGTACGCCGATTGCGATCCTTCGCTTCAACCCCATTCAGGAGACACCCCGTGGCCCCGCTCTGGCACGAGTCGTTCGGAGAATGGTCGAGCGTCCAGCGCGAGCTGAATCGCTGGCTCGATACAGCGCGCTCCACCGTGGACCAGGTCGTCGGGCACTTCACGTGGCCGCCGATCAACACCTACGAGACGCCCGAGGAACTGATCGTCGCCGCCGAGGCGCCTGGAATGGAGGTCGGCGACTTCGAGCTGTCCGTCGCGAACCAGACGCTCCTCATCCGCGCCAACCGCAAACCTATCGCACAGCCGGAAGGAGCTTCCTTCGTCCGCCGCGAGCGCGCCGATGGCCGCTTCGACAGGGCCGTCGTCCTGCCCGGCACGCTCGACACGTCGCAGGTGGAAGCGCGCTATGACCGTGGGATCCTCACGGTGCGGATCCCGAAAACCGCGGCGGCGCGGCCGCGCAAGATCGTCGTCGAGGAGGGACGCTCATGAAAACGCACGAGGGCCGGCGCACGCCGGCGGTGGACGTGCTCGAGGGGACGGACGCGTTGACGGTGATCGTGGACCTGCCCGGGTGTGCGAAGGAGGACGTCGATCTGACGGTCGCCGACGGCAAGCTCACGCTCGAAGCGCACCCGAGGAAGCCCGACATGCCGGCGTCGGCCGTCCTGCAGCGCCGGGAGGCGACGGGGGCCGCGTTCGGCCGGACGCTCGTGCTCGACCAGGAACTCGACGCGGTGCGCGCGACGGCGAAGCTCGACCGCGGCGTGCTGACGCTGTGGATCCCGAAAAGGACGGTGAAGCAGGAAGAGAAGAAGATCCGGATCGACTAACCCAGAATGAAACGGGCCGCGCGGCCCTGGTGGACCGCGCGGCCCGGCTTGTGCTCCCCCCGCTTACTTAGTCTCGTTAAGCGTGTACTCTTCCGCCGACAGCTTCTTTGTCTCCGTCATGTCCATCTTCCAGGTCCCGTCCTCTTTCACGAGAGCGACCATCTTCTTTCGGCCGTCCTGCCTGGTGGAGAACGCGACGGCGACTTCCCCGCGCATCTCAACCTTGTCGATTTTCGTGTTCTTCGCCTTCTCCTTCTCGCGGTCCGACGTCATTTCCCTGCTCATCACGAACTGCGTGAACTCCTCCGGCGTCATCTTCTTCAGCTCCGCCGCAGGCTTCCCGAGGTCCTTCGCCGCCTCTTCCCACTCCGAGTCGCCCTTCTTGTTGATCTCGTCGATCTGCCGCTTTCCCATCTTTTCCACCAGCTCTTCGCGCGTCTTCTTGCTCATCCCGCTCCAGAGCGCCTTCGCGTCGCCGGCTTCGCCCGCAGCCTTGAATTCCTTCAAGGCGTCCTCGGGCGACTTCTGGGAGGAGGCCGAAGAACCGCCGCCGCTGCTTCCGCCGGAAGAGCTGTCCGACTTGCCGCAGCCGGGAGCTGCGAGCGTGGCGAGGACAAGACCGACGGCGATGAATCTCAGCATGACTGTCTCCTGAAGAGGTTTGTTTGGGGGCGCGACACAATAGCGGACGAGGGGTGCCGCGGGAACCGGTTTCATTGCCCCGGCGAAAGCCAGGCGCGACACTCGGGACCATGCCTCCCCCGCTTCGCCGCCTTCTCCTCACCGGGTTTGAGCCCTTTGGCGAAGTCACCGTGAATCCGTCGTGGGAGTGCGTGAAGGGCCTGGACGGGGAAGTGTGGCGCGGGAGGGTTCTCGTGCGCGCCGTGCGGTTGCCGGTGTCCTGGGAGCGCGGCCCGGCGCGGCTGAGCGAGGAGGTCGCGTCGTTCCGGCCGGATGCGGTCGTGATGTTCGGCGTGGCGCAGAAACGTGCCTCGGTGTCGCTGGAGCGCGTCGCGGCGAATCGGTGCGACCCCGTGGTGAGGGACAAGGAAGGGGCGGCGAAGTCCGGGATGATTGACCCTGCCGGCCCCGCGTCCCGCGAGAGCACGCTTCCGCTCGAGCGGCTGAAACAAGCGCTGGAGCGAGCCGGCGTCCCGGTCGAATGGAGCGACGACGCAGGCGGATACCTGTGCAACCGGGTGTTCTGGGAAGCGCGCGCCGTTTTCCCCGGACCGGCGGGTTTCATTCACGTGCCGCCGTTCGAGGCGGTCGGCGAGGAAACGCTGCGGCGCGGCGTTCGCGCGGCGGCGGAAGCCGTCGCCTTCGACGACGTGCCGCTGGCCATCGCACAGTTCGCGCCGAAGCCGGGAGATGTCGCGGCCAACCTGGCGCGCATCGCGGGACTGTTCGACGAAGCGGCTGCCCGCGGCGCACGGCTCGTGCTCTTCCCGGAACTCGCGACCAGCGGGATTGCCCTCGGCTCGAAAGCCGAAGCGGCGCGATTCGCGCTTCAGTCGAAAGATGCCTGGGTTGCCCTTCTTCGCGAGCGCGTCGAGCGGTCCGGCGTCGCGCTCGCGCTTGGCGCCGTGGAAGAGGGCCGCCACGCGCTCTTCAACAGCGCTTTCCTCTTTTTCCCCGGCCGCGAACCGCTCATTTACAGAAAGCAGCGGCTTTTCGGACACGACTTCGCCTGGGCGCAACCCGGCGAGGGCGGCGGCCCGTGGGAGACGCCGCTCGGGCGGATTGGCGTTGCGATCTGCCATGACGTCGTCTACAGCGACATCGCCGCCGCGTCGCGCGGGTGCGACCTCGTCCTCATGCCCACGAACTGGATCGGCGACTCGGGGCCGGAGGATTACCTGGCGGCGTTTTCCGCGCCGGTCCTCGCGGCAGACAGGACGGGGGAAGAGGACGGGATCCGGTTTGCGGGGAGAGGAGGGTTGTTCGAGGGGGATCGGCGGCAGGGTGCGGGACGCGAAGGGATCGAAGTGATTCGTTGGATGAAGATCTCGATCTGATCAAGTTTTAGCTTTCCGGAAGCTCCCCGCGCGGAAATGATCTGACCTCCCCATGGGAAAGAAATCACCCCAGGACACGCCGCCGGCCGCGCCGGCCCCTGTGCCCGCCCCCGTCTCGGGGTGGCGCCTGAAGACGCTCGTGTTCGTGAGCGGCGCCGTCCTCATGGGACTCGAGATGGTCGCCAGCCGCATTCTCGCGATCCACTTCGGCTCCTCCATCTACGTCTGGGGGGCGATCATCGGCGTCTTCCTCGCGGCGCTGTCAGGCGGCTACATGCTCGGCGGCAAGATCGCCGACGCGAAGCCGTCCTTCTTCGTCCTGAACGCCATCGTCTTCGCCGCCGGCTGCTGGCTCCTGCTCATTCCTTTCTACGCGCATCCGCTCTGCCGCTCGTTGGTCGGAAGCGGCGAGCGCACGGGGCCGCTGCTGGGAACGCTCCTCGTCTTCGCAGGGCCGTCGGTCCTCATGGGGATCGTCTCGCCGTTCGCGGTGCGCCTCGCCGCGAAGTCGGTGGAGAAGATGGGCAACGTCTCGGGCCAGCTCTACGCGCTCTCCACGTTCGGCTCCATCGCGGGGACCCTCCTCACCGCCTTCTGGCTCATCCCGGAATTCAACATCCGCTCCGTGACCCAGTCCCTCGGGGTCGCACTCGTCGCCCTTCCGTTCGTCCTTCTCCCCCGCACGCGCGGCGTGTTCGCGTTCGCCGTTCCCCTCGCCCTCCTCGGCCCGGGGGTCTTTCTCCAGGATCCCGCGCCCACCGTCGCCATGAAACCCGGCCAGCGCCTCCTCATGGAGAAAGACTCGGCCTACCACTACATCCTCGTCACCGAATACGACGGCTGGGGCCGCTTCCTCCAGTTCAACAACTACATCGAATCGGGCATCGGCCTCGAACCCCCCTACCCGACCCGCACGACCTACACCGACTCCTTCCAGCTCGCGAAAATCTTCCGCCCTGGCCTCCGACGCATCCTCGTCATCGGCGGCGGCGGCGGAATCGGACCTCGTAAGTTCACGTCGGACGACCCTTCCTGCGAAGTCGACCTCGTTGAAATCGACCCTGAGGTCATCCGCGTTTCAAAGGAGTACTTCCACCTCGTCGAAAGCCCGCGCCTCCGCATCCACTGCGAGGACGGTCGGCATTTCGTCCGGCGCACGGAAATGAAGTACGACCTCGTCGTCCTCGACGCGTACACGATCGGCGGGCAGATTCCCTTCCACCTGACCACCCGCGAGTTCATGGAAGAAATCAAGGCGAAACTCTCGCCCGGCGGCGTCCTGCTTGCAAACATCAACAGCTCGCTCGAAGGGAAAAAAAGCCGCGTGCTGCGCGCAGAACAGAAGACGTTCAGCCAGGTCTTCGACGCCGTGCACGTCTTTCCGCGCCCGCTGGCCGAAACCGAGCGCGAGACCGGGGCGAAGCTCGACCTGCTCCGCACGCGCAACGTCATGCTGATCGCGCTCAACGGCGAGCCGGCATGGACACACGGACGCGTAAGCGAGGTCGCCGCCGCGATGGCGAAACGCGGCGAGGCGCCGACTCCGACGTTTTTCGACGACGCGAGCCGGATGCTCGAAATGCTCCTCCCCATCGACGACGTTCCCGTCCTCACCGACGACTACGCGCCGGTCGATACGATGGTGTTCTGATGAAGCGCCTCCTTCCACTCCTGGTCATTGCCCTGGCCGGCTGTCCCGAAGCGGCCAAGCCGCCCCCGTCAGCCGCCGCGTCCGCCTTCGACGGCGAGCGCGCGTTCGCGCTTCTCAAAGAACTCTGCCTCATCGGCCCGCGCAACCACGGCAGCCTGGAAAAAGAGAAGGCGGAAGCGTGGATTGCGGAGCGGATGAAGGCGTGCGGCGCGGAGGTGACGGTGCACGAATTCCGGCATCTGCCGAAGCGCGCGACGGGGGAGTCGAAGTTCCGGAACATCGTGGCGAAGCTGCGTCCGGGGGAGTCGAAGCGGGTCCTGCTGGGGACGCACTACGACACGCGGAGCTGGGCGGACAAGGACCCGGACCCGTCGGTGCGGATGGACCCGATCGTCGGCGCGAACGACGGCGGTTCGGGCGTTGCGGTGATGATTGCGCTGGCGGAAGCGTGGAAGACGGCGCCGCCGGCGTTCGGCGTGGACATGATTTTTTTCGACGGGGAGGACTTCGGGCGTGAAGGGGAGTGGGACGACTACTTCCTGGGATCGACGGCGTGGGTGCGCGACTTTCCGGGTTACAAGGTCGAGTGGGGAGTCATCCTCGACATGGTTGGCGACGCGAAGCTCACGATCCGCAAGGAGCAGGCTTCGGTGGACGGCGCGCCGCAGGTGGTCGAGCGCCTGTGGGCGGCGGCGGGGCGCGCGGGCGCGAAGTCGTTCCTTGATCAGAAGCAGCCCGAGATGATGGACGACCACCGGGCCTTCCTCAAGAACGGCCTTCCGGTCGCGCTGCTGATCGACTTCGAATACCCGTTCTTTCACACGGATGAGGACACACCTGACCGGTGCTCGGCGGAGAGCCTGGGGCAGGTGGGGCGGACGCTGTTTGAGGCGATGCGGGCTCGCTGAAGCGGGGCGGGGAAGAGCAACTTCAATTTTCAACTTCCAAGCAAAAGGAGAACTCCAAGACGACAACTACAAGGTCCCGCGAACAAATCATGATTTTGAAGTTGTCGTCTTGTAGTTCTCCCTTTGCTTGGAAGTTGTAAATTGTAGTTCGCATTTTTCCCGCCGGCCACCCGCCATTCCTTGCACCCCGTCTTCGCCCCAGCGATAACCATGGCAATGCGCCCCGCAGCGCTTCTGTGCGCGATGCTTGCCCTTCTTGCCGCGCTGTCGCTCGCGTGGAGCGTGAAGCCGCCGCCCGCGGGAGGGCTCACGGTGGTGTTCGGGGACGAGCCACGGACGCTCGACCCGGCCCAGGCGACGCTGATTCTCGAAGGGCGGATCCTGTCGGCGCTTCTGGAAGGCCTGACCGTGGCCGACGGGACGACGCTGGAGCCGCGGCCGGGAGTGGCGGAGAGCTGGGAGATGAGCGCCGACGGGTTGACGTATACGTTTCACCTGCGCGCCGCGGAGTGGTCGGACGGGCGCGCCGTGACGGCGGAAGACTTCCGGTGGTCGTGGCTGCGGGTGATGGGGATGCCCGAGGCCGCGAACTGGGAACTGATGAAGCCGGTCCGGGGGGCGCAGGAATTTCGCGAAAAAAAAATATCGGCAGAAGCCGTCGGCCTCCGCGCGACGGACTCCCGCACCTTCGTCGTCGAGCTCGAGCGCCCGACCCCCTATTTTCTCGCGCTCACGTCGCTCATGACTTTCCTCCCGGTCCCACGCACCGCCATCGAAACCCACGGCCGCCACTGGACCCGCCCCGGCCACTTCACGGGCAACGGCCCCTTCAGCCTCTCAGAGTGGTGCCCCAACCACCGCCTTGTCGCCCTGAAAAACCCGCGCTACCACGCCGCTCCGGCCGTCGCGCTTCCCGTCATCACGTTCCTCTCGGTCCCGCCGGGGCCCGCGCAGTTCAACCTCTATGAAGGGGGCATGGCGCGCTGGGTCGCCGATCCGCCGCCTGACCTGGTCCGCGACCTCGCCGGGCGGCCGGACCTCCACGTAGCGCCGCGACTGGGCATCTCGTTCGTCCGGATGGCAGCCAACCACGAACCTTTCAGGGACAACCGCGTCCGCCGCGCCTTCTCGCTCGCCATCGACCGCGCGCGGATCGTGAAGACGAACGGCGCCGGGCAGGTGCCGTGGGCCGCGGTCGTGCCTCCAGGGCTTGCGGGCTACGGGGGCGCGCCGCAGCCCCCCAGCGATCCCGAGGCCGCCCGCGAACTCCTCAAGCGAGCCGGCGGCAATCTCCCGAAAATCCGCTTCCTCTACCCGGCCCAGAAAGAATTCACCGTCGTCGCGCAGGCGCTCCAGGCGACCTGGAAAGAAGTCCTCGGCGTCGAGGTCGTGCTCGACCGGGTGGACCGCAAGGAGTGGTCGCGGCGCCGCCGCGAACTCGACTACGAGCTCTGCCTGTCTTCGTGGATCGGCGACTACCAGGATCCCAATACCTTCCTCGAGATCTTTACCGGTGACTCCGGCAACAACCAGACCGGGTGGGGCGATGCCATCTACGACGCCCTCGTCAAAAGGGCTGCGTCGGAACGGGGAGAAACGCGGATGGCGACCCTGGCACAGGCGGAACGGCACCTGCTGGCCGAAGGGCCCGCCGCCCCGCTCTACGTGCCCGTCACCATCGAGCTGTGGGACACGAAGCTGCGAGGCATCTCCGAAAATCTCATGGGCGTCCACCCGCTCGCCGGCGTGGGCTGGGGAAAGTGATGCTGGGATTCCTCTCGAAGCGGCTTGCGGGCGGGATCCTGGTGCTCTTCGCCATTGCCCTCGTGGTCTTTTGCGCGGCGCGGCTCGCGCCAGGCGGGCCGTTCGACGAAGAGCGGGAGCTGCCGAAGGACGTGAAAGCGGCGCTCGAGGCGCGGTGGCACCTGAAGGAACCGATGGTGAGACAATTCGGGTGGTTTCTCTCGGGGCTGGCGAAGGGCGACCTCGGGCCGTCGATGCGTTCGCTGGACTGGAGCGTGAACGAAATCGTGGCGTCGGCGTTTCCCGTGTCGGCGGCGCTGGCCGCGCTCGCACTCGCGTGGGCGCTGCCGTGCGGACTCTGGCTCGGCGCGCGCGCCGCGATGCGGCCGGGCGGCGCGGCGGACCACGCGGCGACGGGGGCCTCGATGGCGGGAGTGGCGCTACCTTCGTTCGTCATCGCGCCGATTCTCGCCATGGTCTTCGCATTCGGGCTCGGCCTCCTGCCGCCGGCGGGATGGGGAAGCCTGAAACAGGTCATCCTGCCGGCGGCCGCGCTGGGCCTGCCGGTGTGCGCCGTCGTCGCCCGCCTCGCGCGCGCGGCGACACGCGAGAATCTCGCGAAGGATTACTGCCGGACGGCGCGGGCGAAGGGGCTGGACGAGCGCGCGGTCGCGATGAATCACGCGCTTCGCAACGGACTGCTGCCGGTGCTGAACTATCTCGGCCCCGCGACCGCGGCCGCGCTCACGGGATCGTTCGCGGTGGAGAAGGTCTTCGCGATTCCCGGGCTCGGCGGGCATTTCGTGAATGCGGCGATGGGACGCGATTTCACGCTCCTCGTGGGCGTGGTGCTCGTCTACAGCGCGCTCCTTGTTGCGGTGAACATCGGTGTTGATGTTGCGTGCGCCGCGCTGGATCCGAGACTGCGGGAGGACGTGTGATGCTGCCGCAGCAACAAAAAAGGCAAAGGCGTTGCCACAGAGGGCACAGAGGACACAGAGAAAACAGTCTTGAGTGCAGCCGGATTCGCGCAGGTCAGCCGGCGTCAGTCCTCCTCGACCGGCCAGTTCAAAAATTGTCTTTCTCTGTGTCCCCTGTGCCCTCTGTGGCCGGGCCATTTTCCCAGCGCGGAACCCCTTGTCGATTCATGCGAGCGCTTCTTTGAAACGACTGGCACCCATCTTCCTCCTCTGCATCCTCGCCGCGACGGTGATCGTCCCGTTCGCTTCTCCATACCCGCCCGACAGGCAGGACCCCGGCGCTGCGCTCCAGCCTCCATCGCGCTCGCACTGGCTCGGCACCGATCTCCTCGGCCGCGACCTGCTCGCAAGGCTCGCTTCCGGAGCCGCCGTCTCCCTCGCTGTGGGATTCGCAGGGACGATCGTCGCACTCACCATCGGCCTCTTCGTCGGCGCCGTCGCCGGATGGACGGGCGGCTGGGTCGACGCCGTGCTGATGCGGATCGTCGACACGCTGTACGGGCTTCCGTTCGTCTTCGTCGCCATCCTTGCGACCGTCATGTTCCGGTCCATACCGCCTGACAGGAACCCGCTCGTTCTTCTCCTTCGCTCGGAAGCGCGCGCCCAGCTCGTTCTGCTCTTCCTCGTCCTCGGCGCCGTCCAGTGGCTGACTCCCGCCCGCATCGTCCGTGCGGAAGTTCAGGCTCTCCGCTCCGCAGGCTACGTCGAAGCCTGCCGCGCGCTCGGCGGCGACGCGCTGACCGCTCTTCGCCGCCACATCCTCCCCAACCTCGCCGGGCCGGTCGTCGCCTTTGCCGCGCTCATGGTGCCGACGATGATGCTCGAGGAATCGTTTCTCTCTTTCATCGGCCTCGGCGCGCGCGACCCGCAGGCCTCCTGGGGTTCGCTCCTCTCCGAGGGAGCCGAACTCCTCAACCCCGTCCAGTTCCGCTGGTGGCTCGTCGTCTTCCCGGCCGCCGCGCTCTCCACCACCCTCGTCGCGCTCCAGGGCTTCGCCGAAGGCCTCCGCCGCGTCAAACCCGGCAGAACCGCCTGAATCCCCCGCATGGCCCGGCAGTTGATTCGCCGGAGTGTCATCGGTTAGAGAAAACTCACGCGGGTCGGGCGGAGTCGGCCAGATGGCGGCAAGCCGGTCGCGCTACCACCCCCGGGCCGACGCAGCCTGACCCGCGTGAGTTTTCTCTAACCGATGACACTCCGGCAAAGCAGGGGGTGAACTATCTCCCCCCGCCCTTGTCAGGCGGTCCGAAAAAACGGGCTGGGTTCACCCGCCGCATCCGCGTCCGGCCTGCGCGCAGGCAGCAACTCGCCCAGCGTCTGCGGGCGCACGGGGTGCACAACCGTGCGGGCATGGAAGCGATCCGCAATTTCCTTCCGCGCCCTGTCGTCCGCTTCGAGCACGACACACAGAATCGCCTTGCTGTCCGTCATCGCGAGCGTCTCGAGAAACGCCTCGAGGTCGGCGGCGACAAGCGAAGCGCTGGCAATGATCAGATCCCAGTTGCTCGAAGTCGCGGCGCGGGCGGCGGTGGAGACGGCCTTTTCGGCGCGCACCATGTATCCGGAGGCTTCCAGCCGGCTCGTCAGAGCGATCCGGGTGACGAAGTTCGGGTCGAGAAGGAGGAAGCGATAGGGGTTCGTGGGCATTGGCGTGGTTTCGCAGGGGTAGGGCTGTGCAAGACTTGGGCCTTGTTGAAACAGGTCGGCACCCCGTTTTGGCCGAGGATGTGTTCCATTCTGAAACTGGACCCCTGTACATGAAACGGTGGTTCAAGCGCGCATCGGGTCCCCCTGACTTCAGAACCCCAGATCCCTGCAAAGCGCATCCACCCGCCTTTTCGTCCCCTCGTCCATCACGATCGGATCCGGCCATTCCCGATGAAATCCCTCTCCCTTGATCTTCTTCGTCGCGTCAATCCCCACCTTGCCGCCATACCCCACCTCGAGACTCGCATGATCCAGCACGTCCATCGGCCCCTTTGCGTGCTCAAAATCCCGCGACGGATCGATGTGGTTCAGCGCCCAGAGCGCAACCTGGTGGTAGTCGCGGACATCCACCTCGGCATCCAGCACCACGATCACCTTCGCAAACATCATCTGCCCCATGCCCCAGAGCGCGTGCATCACCTTCCGCGCGTGTCCCGGATACCGCTTCCGGATGGAAACCAGCACCAGATTGTGGAAGACACCCTCCCACGGCATGTGCAGGTCCACCACCTCGGGAAGATTCATGCGCACCAGCGGTAGAAATATTCGCCCGATCGCTTCGCCCATGAAGTCGTCCTCCATCGGCGGAATCCCCACGATCGTCGTCAGGTAGGTCGGCCTCTTCCGCCGCGTCAGCGCCGTCAGGTGAAAAACCGGGTAGTCGTCCGCCAGTGAATAGAACCCCGTGTGGTCGCCGAAGGGCCCCTCGCGCCGCAACTCGCCTTTCTTCACGTACCCCTCCAGCACGATCTCCGCATTCGCCGGCACCTCGAGATTCACGGTGCGGCACTTCGCCATCCTGACCGCTTCGCCCCTCAGGAACCCCGCGAGCATCATCTCGTCGGCGTCGGGGGGAAGCGGCATTGCCGCGCACATGGCGGTGACGGGGTCGGAGCCGAGCGCGATGGCGACTTCCAGCTTGTCGGCCTTTCCGAAATGGCGCGCGCCATCCTTGTGGCGGTGCCAGTGCATGCCGCAGGTGCGCTCGTCGTAGACCTGCAGCCGGTAGATGCCGCAGTTGCGCGCGCCGGACTCGGGGTCGCGCGTGAAGACCATGGGCCACGTGATGAAGCGGCCGCCGTCTTCGGGCCAGCATTTGAGCACGGGGATGGAGAGGAGCGACGGATCGTTTTCGACGACCTCCTGGCATGGACCTTCGTCAACGGTGCGGGGCATGATCGTCGCGAGGTCGTAGAGTTTGGGCAGGACCTTGAGTTTGTTCAGGAGTCCCGGGCCCGGCGGTTTCATCGCGAGCGCGAGCAGGTCTTCCATCTTGAGAGTGAGTTCGGCGAGATTCTGCACTTCGAACGCCAGGCGGACCCGGTCGTGTGATGCCACGGCGTTGATGAGAACCGGGGTGGAGTGGCCGGAGACATTCTCGAAGAGGAGTGCGGGGCCGCCCTTCTTGACCGCGCGGTCGGCGACCGCACTGATTTCCAGGTCCTGTGACACGGGCGTCTTCACGCGCTTGAGCCAGCCGCGGTCCTCGAGAGCGCGGACGAATGACGAGAGGTCGGCGTGGCTCATGGGTGCGGAACCGTAACCGGGGCGGGGGACTGCGTCAATTCGGCCGGCCCGGATTCCTGCCACCTTCGTGTGTCCCGGGTCAGACTGGCAGGGATTGGCCCGAATTTGACTTCGGCGGTCTCGACGCAAGTCTTTTGGCTGCAACATTTAGCAGAGGGCATCAGCGGCGCGGCCCCCGGCACCGCGTTTGCTTTTGCACACAGCAGGAACCGCTGTCGGTCATACCCCGTGAATGTTTCTCCCCACTTCAACATCCTCGTCGCCGAACCTGACCTGCCGGCGCGTGAGGCCCTGTCGGAAGTGCTTGCGGGACTGGGCGCTTCGGTTCACGTCGCAGAGACCGGACGCAGGGCACTCGAAGTAGCCCGGCGGGTGCCGATCGACGCCGGGATCATTGATGCAGCTTTCGCGGACATGACGGGTTTGCAGTTGCTGACGGCCTTGCGACTGGTCGTCCGGTTTCCCGTGATGTTTGTAGGCGGGGCGACCGCATCGAAGGAAGCAAGGCTGGCGGCGGCGGACGCGGGCGCCTGGAGCTGGTTGCCGCGGCCGTTTGAGATGGAAGTGGCGAGGGTGACGATCCAGGTCTTTTCGTCGCTGTTCCGGGACCGGACCACGCGGTAGAACAAAACAGACCTTTTTTGAACGCATAGCGAGGAGGGAACAAGATGGGCGCGAAGAAAATCGCCTTTGACCAGGAAGCCCGCGACGGTATCAAGGCCGGCGTGCAGAAACTCGCCCGGGCCGTGAAAGTGACGCTCGGACCGCGAGGCCGTAACGTGATCCTCGAAAAGTCGTTCGGCGCGCCGATCATCACCAAGGACGGCGTCACGGTGGCCAAGGAGATCGAGCTCGAAGATCCCTTCGAGAACATGGGCGCCCAGATGGTCCGCGAGGTCGCTTCCAAGACCGCGACCGTCGCCGGGGACGGCACCACGACCGCAACGGTGCTGGCGGAAGCGATCTTCCTCGAAGGCCTGAAGAACGTCGTCGCCGGCGCGAACCCGCTCGGCCTCAAGCGCGGGATCGAGAAGGCTGTCGAGTGCGTCGTCGAGGACCTCGACCGGCAGGCGATCAAGATCAAGGACCACAAGGACAAGAAGGCCGTCGCCACGATCGCCGCGAACAACGACGCGGAGATCGGGAAGATCATTGCCGACGCGATGGAAAAGGTCGGCGACAACGGCGTCATCACGGTCGAGGAAGGGAAGTCCCTCGAGACCGACTTCACCTGGGTCGAGGGCATGCAGTTCGACAAGGGCTACACCTCGCCGCACTTCGTGTCGAACTACGAAGAGATGGAATGCACGCTCAAGGAGCCGTACATCCTCATCCACGAGAAGAAGATCTCAAACATCAAGGACCTCCTCCCGCTGCTCGAGCAGGTCGCGAAGGCCGGGAAGCCGCTTCTCGTCATCGCCGAGGACATCGAAGGAGAGGCGCTTGCGACGCTGGTGGTGAACAAGCTGCGCGGGATCCTCGAAGTCTGCGCCGTCAAGGCGCCGGGCTTCGGCGACCGCCGGAAGTCGATGCTCGAGGACATTGCGATCCTGACTGGCGGCGAGGCGATCTTTGAGGACCTCGGCACGAAGCTCGAAAACCTGACGCTCGCCCAGCTTGGTCGCGCGAAAAAGGTGGTCGTCGACAAGGACAACACGACGATCATCGAGGGCGCCGGCGAGACGAAGCAGATCCAGGGCCGCATCTCGCAGATCAAGAAGGAGATCGAGGGGACTACGTCCGACTACGACAAGGAGAAGCTGCAGGAGAGGCTCGCCAAGCTCACCGGCGGCGTCGCCCAGGTCAACGTCGGGGCAGCGACCGAGATCGAAATGAAGGAAAAGAAGGCGCGCGTGGACGACGCCGTCGCCGCCACGAAGGCCGCGGTCGAGGAAGGCATCGTCCCCGGCGGTGGCACCGCGTTCATCCGCGCCCAGAAGGCGCTCGACAAGCTCAAGGGCCTGTCTCACGACGAGGAAGTCGGGGTCGCCATCGTCCGCCGCGCCCTCGAGTCCCCTCTCCGCCAGATCGCCGTCAACGCCGGATACGACGGCGCCGTCGTCGCAGCCTGGGTGCGCGACGCCAAGGGAAACGACGGTTTCGAGGCCGATGCCGGCAAGATCCTCGACCTCGTCAAGGCCGGCGTCGTCGACCCCAAAAAGGTCGCCCGCACGGCTCTTCAGAACGCCGCCAGCGTCGCAACGCTCCTTCTCACCACGGAGGCGCTCATCAGCGAGATTCCGGAGAAGAAGGAAAAGGGCGGCGGCGGGCACCAGGGAATGGACATGTAGCGCGGGACTTCGAACCTGAGAGGGCGGGGAAGCGATTCCCCGCCCTTTTTTTGCGGATCGCCGTCGTCCGCCGGGTTCTGGTAAAGTCCGCCCTCCAGCTATGGCCAAGCAAACACGAGCACTTGTCACACTCCAGGACGTCCAGCGGCGCGTTGACACGCTGCCCACGCTTCCCGAAATCACATCGTTCGTGATGAACCTGCTCGAGGATCCCGACTCCTCCGCTCAGGACGTCTCCAACGTGATCGTGCGCGATCCGTCGCTATCGGCGCAGATCATCAAGCTCGTGAACAGCGCGTACTTCGGCCTGCCGCAGAAAATCGCCGACCTGAACCGCGCGATCGCGCTTCTCGGGTACGGCCGCATCAAGAATCTCGTCCTCTCGCTTTCGCTCATCCGGGTGTTCCGGGCGATCTCGAAGAAGCAGCGCGAGGATTTCGCGCAGTTCTGGCAGCACAGCGCGGTCGTGGCGGGCCTGATGAAGCGCGTGGCGCTGCGGCTCGGGCTCGAGGACCCGGAGCAGGCGTTCCTGACCGGGTTGCTGCACGACGTGGGCAAGATCGCGATTCTCGGGTATTTCCCGAAGGAGTATGCGGCGGTGCTGAAGGCCGCCGAGGACAAGAAGGAGTCGTTCGCGGAGGCGGAGGGAGTTGCGTTCTCCACCGGGCACGCGGCGATCGGTGCCTGGATGGCGAGGACCTGGAATCTTCCCGGCGACGTCGTGGACGCGATCGACTCGCACCATGACGAAGGGGCATGGGACGACGACCTGCTTTCCGCGGCTCTGTACTTCGCGGACTACGCGGCCCGTTCGCGAGGCGTGGCCTGTGCCGGGACGTTTGGCGCGGCCCATTTCGACGAGCGAGCCTGGACCCGGCTGGGGCTTCCGCAGGAGGACTATTTCGAGATGATGGCTGCGGTGGACAGCGAAAGGGCGATTGCCGAGGTGATCCTGCAGGTGACGGGGGTTGCCGAGGCCGAATCCGTCTGAACGCGAGGGGGCAGGGGGGCGAAGAAGGGCGGCGCCGGCACGACGGGCGCGCCACGGTCTCCGCAGTTCGAACGCATGCCAACACGGCGCGCCCGTCGGCCCGCGCCCCCACTCACAACCGCTCCAAATCCTGATCACATTACTTATCTATAAACCCTTCAAATTTCTCCATTTCCATGAAATTGCGGGAAGATTTCCCCGTCCTCATTGGTACTCTCTTTAGATACGGGAGAAACGTCCGCGGAAGCGCTCCCTACGGCCGGGCCGCCTCCGCCGAGATAATTGCTTCGGGTTTTCCTTTTGAGGGAGGTACGCACATGAAATGGGTTGTTCCCGCACTCGTGCTCGCACTCGCCGGCGGCCTCGCGGTCGCAGATGGCGGCGGCACGACCGTTGAAAAGGGCAAGCCGGCCGCTGAACAGCCGTCCGGCAACCCCAACAAGGCCGAACCCGGCCTCGCCGAGCTCGGGTGGAAGTCCTACGACGCCACCTACGTCCCCGTGAAAGACTGGACGATGAAAGTGCTTCACGGCGGTTACGCAGCCGTCACCACCAAGGGCGGCAACCAGGTCATTCCGCTTCCCGTCAAAGACAAGGACGGCGTCGCCGTCAAGGCCGAGCAGTTCGCCATCGAAGTCGATGCAAACCACGACGGCAAGATGGACGAACGCATCAAGACCGACGGCGCCATGTGCCTCGTCAGCGTCTCCTACGCCGACGGAACCATCGCTCCCTACGCGGTGCGCTTCCAGAAGGGCGGAGGCGGCAGCTGGAACTGGCAGCGCAGCGGCTTCTGGATGGCGACCATCAACAAGACCCAGCTCGGCATCCTCGACAACAACAACAACGGCAAGTACGACGAGAACGGCGAGGACGCCGTCAGCGTCGGCCTGACCGGGTACGCGACGCCGCTGTCCGACGTCGTCAGCCTCGGCGGCACGCTCTACAGCCTCAAGGTCGAAGAGAACGGCAAGAAGATCTGGGTCAAGGAGTTCGCCGGCGAAACGGGCAAGCTCGACGCCCGCAGCGGCCACAAGTCGCTCGGCATGCTCGGCTCCGCGATGTTCCAGAACGGCCAGACCTACATCGACCTCTGCACCATCAAGGACAAGGCCGCCGTCGTCCCGACGGGCAGCTACCTGTTCTTCGGCGGTGAGTGCAAGGCGACGTCCGGCGGCCAGTCCGCCCTCATGAAGACGGGCACCATGGTCGCCGTCGACGTCAAGAAGGACGACACGACCAAGATCGCCTGGGGCATGGACCTCAAGATCGACTTCGACTTCGACATCAGCGGCGGAACCGTTTCGATCATGGTTTCCACCCTGCACGTCTACGGCAGCAGCGGCGAGGAGTACTACAGCTTCACCCCGCCCGCCTTCATGCCGGTCGTCCAGGTCCTCAACGCGAAGACAGGCGACCAGGAGCAGAAGGGCTCGATGTCGATGTGCTGAGGGGGTACCCCGAAGGACTACGCAGGTAGCGTAGGCGATTCGAAGGGGCCCTTCAAAGTCCAGCTGTCCGAGAGCCGTTACAAGAAGCTGTTCGGCGACGTGAAGAGCGAGCAGAAAGAGAAGTAAATCGAAGTGACTTCACGACGGGCGCCTCGCAAGAGGCGCCCGTTTTTTTTGAGCCGGGCCTACTTCCGCGCCCACGCCCGCCAGTCCGCTTCTATCGTCTCCGCTTTCTCGCCGACCGCCTCTTCGAATTCGCCCATCGAGACCTTTCCCGGCAGGCGTTCCAGCGCCACGACGCGCTCGAGCGCCGCGGGACGGACGGTTGCCAGCCAGGCGAACAGGGAAGCGCTCTGCGCGTAGTAGACGTCGTTTCCGGCCTTCTTGAAGGCTTCCCCGGAAGAATCGAGCAGATCGGGCAGAGACAGCCAGCGGCCTGCGGCCAGGAGATCGCGCGCATTCGCTTCCCCGGTGCCAGGGCCGCCCTCCACCCCCGATTCGTGCCATTGGGCCAGTCCCTCGGAGAACCAGGTCGAAAGCTCAGCACCGGGACCCCACGAGGCGGAGGCGAGCATGTGGGTCAACTCGTGGCGCAGTCCTGCGTCGTCGCCGGCCACGAGGGCGATGGCGCCTTCCGCCGCGCTGAAGTAGCCGCCGTTGAACTCGAGCGCATTGCTCATGCGAACCAGGCCGTGGCGGGAAAACGCAGCCTGGTTGGGGAAGAGGTAGAGCTTGACGCTCGACGTCGGGAGGTTTGCTCCGCGCGACTTTTCCCACCGCCGCACGAACGCCTCCGAGAAGTCGTCCGCGGCGACCGCGCCCTTTTTCGCTTCCTCGGGATTCTCTGCAAACGCGGTCACGACCCGCCCCTCGAAGCTGTCGAGACCGGTTTCGGCTCCGCCGAACTTCCGGGAAAGCGCTGGAAGAGCCGCGTGCATCGCGGCGACGAGCGCGATGACCCCGGCGGAGGCCGCGATGCCGATCTTTGTCGAGGGCTTCACCTCGACCTCTTCTTTTCGCTCTCGACTTCCAGGACGCGCCGCTCGCGCTCGGTGAGCGAGTTGATTCCCGAGACGGAGATCTTCTTGAGAATCTCGTCGATCTCCGCCTCACGTTCCATCACATGCTCGCGTTCCTTCCGGTCCGCGCGGATCTCGGCGCGGTTGTCCATGGTCTCGAGCCGGTCGGCGACGCGGTCCTTGAGTTTCCAGTAACCAAAGGCCCAGACGGCGCCGGCGAGGTGGCCGAGCGAAGCGACGCCGAGCACGGTGATGGAGGTGTAGACGTCGAGGCCGATCCAGATGAGGACGAGGTACTTGAGCTTGACGGGGAAGAAGAGGCAGATGACCTGCCGGTCGGGCCAGGTGATGGCCGCGGCGACCATCACGGCGATGAGAGCGCCGCTGGGGCCCGTGAACATGCTCCCCGGCCAGATGAGGTAGCCGAGGCCGACGAACGTGAGCGCCGAGACGAGAGCTCCGCCGGCAAAGAGAAGCGCGTAGGACCGGGTCCCCACGAGCTCTTCGAGATCATTCCCGAACCAGTAGAGCGCGAGCATGTTGAAGAGGAGCGAGAGCGGGCTGATATCGAGGAAGAGGTGAGTGAGAAGGCGCCACTCCTGGAAGCCTTCGATGACATTGACCGGTTTCAGGACGGACCAGTCGAGCAACGCGATGGACAGGGTGGAGCCGCGGAAAATGACGTATTGCCAGAGCATCGCCGCTACGAAGACGGCGACGCTCGCGTAGATGAAGATCCAGTTGAGGGTCCACCGCTTCCGGAGGCTGTCGGTGGGTTGGAAGTACTCACGATCGTCGTAACCCATGGCCCCATGATAACGGAGGGCCGGGGAACGGGGGGCGCCACAAGGCAGGGGCGGGCCAGCGGGCCGGCGGGCACGCGGGCCCACCCGCCCGCTCGCCCGCCCGCCCGCTCCCCGCTATAGTGGCCAGCCGTCCGAATCACAAAAGGAGCTTTTCGCGAAATGCTCGACATCAACACCATCCGCACGCAGCCCGATCGCGTCCGCGCGGCGATCGTCGCGAAAAAGGCGAAGGCCGACCTCGACGCGGTCCTTGCCGCCGACGAAAAGTGGCGCAAGGTGACGACGGAGGCGCAAAAGCTCCAGGCGGAGCAGAACGCCGCGAACAAGGACATGGGCCGGCTGATGAAAGAGGACAAGCCGGCGGCGGAGAAGCTGAAGGTGGCAATGAAGGAGCTGTCGGACCGGAGGAAGGCGCTGGAGGAGGACGCGAAGAAACTCGAAGCGGAGCGCGACGCTCTTCTCATGTACATCCCGAACATCCCGCACCCGGACGTGCCTGTGGGGGACGAGGAGACGCACAACAAGGTGGTGAGGAGCGGCGGGGAGCCGAAGAAGTTCGCGTTCAAGCCGCTCGCGCACTGGGACCTCGGGCCGAAGCTCGGCATTACGGAGTTCGAGCGGGCGGCGAAGATTTCCGGGAGCGGGTTCGTGATGTTCCGCGGGATGGGGGCGAAGCTGCAGCGGTCGCTCGTGGCGTGGTTCATCGACACGCACGTGAAGGAGCACGGGTACGAGGAGATTTATCCGCCGGTGCTGGTGCTGCGCGACACGATGGTCGGGACGGGGCAGCTGCCGAAGTTCGAGGAGGAGATGTACAAGCTGAAGGACGACGCGCTGTACCTGATCCCGACGGCGGAAGTCCCGGTCACGAACATGTACCGCGAGGAGATCCTCCCCGCGGAGAGGCTGCCGATCCGTCACTGTGCCTTCAGCCAGTGCTTCCGCCGCGAAGCGGGCGCTGCCGGCAAGGACACGCGCGGCATGATCCGCGTGCACCAGTTCGACAAGGTCGAGCTCGTGAACTGGACGCACCCGGACGACTCGTACGTCCAGCACGAGAACCTCACCCGCGCTGCCGAGACCCTGCTCGAGCGCCTCGGCCTTCCGTGGCGCCGCGTCTTCATCGCCACGGTCGGCATGGGTTTCTCCAACACGAAACAGTACGATCTCGAGGTCCACGCCCCGGGCGTCGACCGCTGGCTCGAAGTCTCCAGCTGCTCCAACTTCGAGGACTACCAGGCCCGCCGCGCCCAGATCCGCTTCCGCGACAAAGACGGAAAAGTCCGCTTCGTCCACACGCTCAACGGCTCCGGCCTCGCCCTCCCGCGCATCGTGATCGGCATTCTCGAGAATTTCCAGGAAGCGGACGGAAGCGTTGTGATTCCCGAGGTGTTGCGTCCGTACCTCGGCACCGACCGGCTCGTTCCGGAGAAGAAGTCATGATGAGACGATTCGCGGTCGTCATCGCGCTGGTGCTCGCGGTGGCGGGGTGCCGTTCGTACGTGAAGGCGACCGGCGACTTCAAGGTGGACATTGCCGGCGAGGAGCGCGCGATCGACGTCCATGCCGGGCTTGCCACGATCCGCGTCCTGAACCGGGGCGCCTGCCCGGTGGCGGTGAGGCACGGGGAAGAGATCTACCTGCTGAACACGAGCGACGACAAAGAGATCGTGCTCCGGGGCCAGCACGTCATCCATCTGGAGCGTCGCGGGATCGGCGAAGGGCTGGTCGAAGTGCATTTCGTGGCCGAGGGGCGGTACAACACGGTCAACCTTCGATAGGAGGAGAGATGCCCAGACTCGCCGCCTTGCTCGCCGGGATGGTCTTTGTGGCGGGATGCTCCTCGAGCGAGAAGGAGGAGTCCGCGAAGCCGGCGAAGTCCTCCGACCGCGAGCTCGCGTTCGCCATCGGATCGAAGGGATTCCACCTCCTCGTTGTGGCTTCCGGGGGAGGAACGCTGCGCGTCGTCAACACGGGCGACCAGCCGCTGTCCGTCTGCGACGACGACCAGTGCTTTCCCCTCGATGCCGGCGGGGACATGGAGATGCCCGTGACCGGCCGCTGCATCATCGAATTCCACTCCACGGGTGACGGCCAGGGAAGCGCCCAGGTGCAGCTCATGGGTGGTGGCGAAGGGGCTTCGGTCACGGAGCGGCACTGACCGCCGGGCTTGACTCGACCTCTTCCGTCGCTATGCTGACCCGTCGTTCGCGGGCGTAATTCAGTGGTAGAATGCGACCTTCCCAAGGTCGACGTCGTGGGTTCGAATCCCATCGCCCGCTTAAGCAAAAAAGTCGAGGGGATACGCGGGGCGCACTAAAGGACTGCGCGCGCCGCGTATCCCCTCGACTTTTTCGCTTAAGCGGGACAGCCAAACGGCCAGGCCCAGGGGGGGAGCGGTGGCGAAGCGGGGCGGGAGCATGGCGGGGGCGATGGCGCGGCTCTGGGCGCCGTGGCGGATGGCGTACATCAAGGAAGCCGAAAAGGGCGAGGCCTGCTTCCTGTGCGGGCTGCCGAAGCAGAAGAAGGACCGCGAAAACCTGATCCTCAAGCGCGGAAAGAAGTGCTTCGTCATCCTGAACAAGTACCCCTACAACAACGGCCATCTTCTGGTCGCGCCGTACCGCCATGTCGCGGACATCGAGAAGCTGACGGACGCCGAGTCGCTCGAACTCATGCGCCTCACCGGTGAGGCCAAGCAGGCGCTGGATCGCGCGATGAAGCCGCATGGCTACAACGTCGGCGTCAACCTCGGCCGGGCGGCGGGTGCAGGGCTCCCCGGGCACGTCCACCTGCACGTCGTCCCCCGCTGGAACGGAGATACGAACTTCATGCCGCTGCTGGGCGACACGAAAGTGCTGCCGCTGACGCTCGCGGAATCGTGGGACATGCTCGCGAAGCACCTTCGGTAGGCATCGCCGTTCAAGAGCGCCGCAGCCTGAGCTGGTCCTGCACGGCCTGCACGAATTGTTCGGCGCTTTTCGCATGCCCCGGAAGAACGCGCTCGACGAACGACGAATCATCGTTCTTCACGATCGTGATGCAGGCCTCACGCCAGAAGGCCCACACCAGAAGGAGGGGAGCCATCGCCACAGGCGACACAAGCAACACGACGCTTCCAACCTGCGAAACGGCTGACAAGGTTGAAATCACGGCCACGGCGATGAGCAGGCCGAGGACGCCCAGATTCCGCTTCCCCGCATACGTCGCCTCGCGGACTCCTCCAAGTTTCGACTCGTTGCTCCGCGTGCCGTTCTTCAGGAAAACCACGCGCTCCGTCGTGAGAATCCACAGCCGGTTCCTGTCCCCGCGAAAAGCGCCGTCGCCCTGGGCCCCGACCCGCGCCACGACTTGTTCGTCGCGGTGCGACATCGGGTCGTAGCCGCAGGCATTGCAGGACTTTCCCATCTCGCACTGTCCACCGCAGGTCTTGCAGCTCGTAGACATGACGACCTCGCTCAAGCGACTCTTCCACGGAACAGCAGCTGGGTCAGCAGCCCGACGACCGGCGGCACGAACAGGCACGCGACGATTCGGGCGAGGGCGAAGCGCCAGCCGAGAATGGGCAGCTCCCAGACGATGATGCGATTGACGCCGAGGAGGGCCCATCCGGCGATGTAAGCGGAAACGGGGCCCACTCCGGCGCCTGCCTTGAGGAACGACGCGAGGATGGGGAAGTGCGTGAACGGCCCGCCCGGGGTGAGCGTGCCGGCGAGCGAGCCGGCGAGGATGCCGCGGAAGCCGGAGTCTTCGCCCATCCAGCGCACGATCGTGTCCTTCGGCAGGAGGACCTGCAGGAAGCCGGCGATCGTGAAGCCGAGAAGCAGGTTCGGGAGGACGGAGAGGAACAGCACGCCACCGGACTTTCCGGCTTCTTTCACGCCTGCTGTTCCGCGCGTGCGGATCGCGATGATCGTCAGCACCACGATGATCGTGCCGAGCACGCAGTACGAGAGGATCTGCGACGTGGAAAGAGCCATGCGGCGTTTCTCCGGGGTTGTGGGCGAGTCCATGTCGGGGGTCATGGCGCGTAGAATACCCGCCCCGTGAGCTACACCCTCGACGCCGTGATTGGAATTGAACAAGTGGTGCAGTTCGCAGGACGGACGAGAGAGCATGCCTGCGTCGTCAAGCTGTCCTACGGGGTAGCACTGATTCCGCTGACTGATCGCCTGCTCGCAGAACTCGAGCAGCGTTTCGGATTTGCTCCAGACGCCGCTTTCAAGGGGATACCTGGAAGCGTCCCCGCCGTGGCCCGGTGGATACGAGAGGCTTCCCGATCCGAATTCCTGGCCTTCATTTCTGCTGACTTTTTCGGCGGCGAGGGATCCCAGTGGGCCGTCGGGATGGAGGGCGGGGAAGTCGTGCTAGGCCCGCTCGAATCCCCGGATGCCATCAACCTGATACTTCGCCGGCTCGGAGTTCGTGCCGCTTCCGGCTGCGACGAATTCGACACGGTCGGATTGGGTCGGCATCGGCAAACGGCGCGTTGGGCGGGAGACGAAGCATGAGCCCTGCCCCGTCGAAGGACTCTTCTCAAATCCAGGCGATGTTTCACGACATCAGCGCGCGCTACGACCTCGTGAACGGCCTGATGACCGGGGGGCGTCACCACGCCTGGAGGAGGGCGGCGGCGCGGGATGCGGCGAAGGACCTCGCAGGGGGCGGGTGGGCGCTGGACGCGTGCTGCGGGACGGGGGATTTCGCGCTGGCGATTCTGCGAGAAGCGCCGGGGGCGCGCGTTGCGGCGACCGACTTCACGCGGGGGATGCTGGACGTCGCGAAAACAAAAGTAGGAACAGCACCGGTCGCCCTTGGACGCGCCGACACGCTTCGACTTCCATTCCGCGACGGCGCCTTCCGCACCGCCACGGTCGGCTGGGGCATCCGCAACGTCTCCGATACCGCCGCAGCTCTTCGCGAACTCGCCCGCGTTCTCGCCCCCGGCGGCCGACTCCACGTCCTCGAGTCCGGCCCCCCGCAGGGCTGTCTCGGCCGCCTCGGCTTTAACATGCTTTGCCGCGGCGTCGTCCCGTGGCTGGGCCGCCTGATCACCGGCTCGAAACACAACGCCTACGCCTACTACCGCGACTCCGTGGCCGCGCACCTGACGGCCGCCCAGTTCGCGGACCTCATGCGAACCAATGACTTCGTCGACGTCACGATTCGTTCCTTTGCGTTCGGGGGAGTGACGCTGCACTCAGGCCGCCGTTCCTGATCCGCTGGCCGCTGGCATTATCGGCCCGAGGCCCGTAACATCGCTCGCTTCCTCACCTCTCAGGAGTTCGTGAATGTTTCAGCGCATGCCCGGCGTCCCGTCCAACGGCTACGACAAGGCCCTGCTCGACGTCAAACAGCGCGATCCCGGCCGGCGCGCCAACGGCGTCGCCAACCTGGGCGTGTTCGGCGGGCCCGATGCGGTGAAGACGGTCCTGGGCTTCGCCGAGGACGAGTCCGAGGGAGTGAGGGTCGCGGCCCAGTACGCGCTGGCACTGCTCGGGCAGGCAGAAGCGCTTCCGAAGCTGATTTCCCATCTCGCCGACGAGCGCCACGAATTCCGCAAGCGCGCGGCCGTCGCGCTCTCAAGCGTGACGGGCGCGGGGATCACCTGCGACCACGAGAGCCTCGAAAGCTGCTCCGCAGCGAAGAAGGACTTCGAGGCGTGGTGGAAGAAGTCCGGCGCCGGGCTGGCCTGGGACGCGAAGAAAAAGACGTTCGCGGCGGGGACGGCGGCGGAAGGGAAGTCGTCGATCCTGGGCGAGGGGAAAGCGAAGAAGAAGTGACGGCAGTGACCAGGAGGTAGTTGGTAGTGGGTAGGAACGACTTTCCGGCAGAATCCTGCCGTCCCGCTGAGGACTACAGCCCCAGCACCTTCTTGACCGCCTCCGGCACTTCCGCGTCGAGCGACTGCTTGTAGTCCGGGATGGCCTCGAGGTGCACCTTGATGTGCTCGACGATCGGGGCCGGCGGCTCCTCGGGTTTTTTCGCGCCGTCATCTTTCTTGTCGTCTTTCGCGGGCGGCGCGTCATCTTCGCCTGTCCACGGTTTGAAGCCGTCATCGGGCGGAGGACTGGCCGCCTTGCGCGGCGTGTGCGTCGAATCCCCCTCGATGTCCACCGTCACACGCCGGGGCACACCCGACTTCCGGTCAAAGTCGATCGCCACTTTCATCGTCGCGTTGTCGAGCGTCCCGTTCGTGAGCGCTTTTCCGGCCTCGGCGTCGCCGAGCAGCTTCTTCAGCTTTTCTTTGTCCGCCTCGAACTCCAGGTGCAACTCCTCGTCCTTGTCGCCCTTCGACAGCCGCGCGTTCGTCGCCATCCCGGCCGCTTCCGTCAGGAACGCCTTCAGGTTGAACATCTTCAGCACGAACTTCGCTTTCGCGTCGTCGGAAATCGGGCCCCACTGCTTTGTCTCCGCGTTCTGACCCGCGATCTGCGCGCCTTTCTGGTAGACCGTCACTTCGCCTTCGTCGAACTTCGCGTGCAGTTTGAGGAAGTCCTCCCTGTGCCGCACGAGCGACTCGACCGTTCCCTTGACGGGCTCCTTCACCTTCTCGATGTCGAGCCGCCACTGCGCCGCGAGGACATAGCCGTCCTGCGCGGAAAGCGCCTCCACGGCCTTGTTGAGACGGTCGGTAGCGTCGTCTGCGAAAGCCGGCGCGGCGGCCAGGGCGAGCACGGCGGCGACGGCGGATAGGGGCTTCACGGGTCGAATTCCTGAAGGGGGACCGGGACTAAGGTAAGACGCGTTCGCTGCCTTTTGCGTTCGCCTGAAAAAAGAGGCCCCGAGTTCTTCGGGGCCCCCTGAAGCGCCATCTTATCCGAACCAGTCCGTTACTTTTCTTCGTCTTTTTCGTCCCCGCCCGGCTCCGTCTTGGTCTTCTTCTGCGAGTCGAGCACCTTGCGCGCGGCGGCCGGGATTTCGACCTCGAGATCCTGTCCGTACTTCTTGATGGAAGCGGTGACGGTGATCGCGATCGTCATCGGCGGCACTTCTTCTTCGCCTTCATCGCCCTCATCGGCGTTGGCGCCGTCGTCCTTCTTCTCGTCCTTCTTTTCGCCGTCCTTTTCTTCGTCCCAGTCTTCCCAGTCGTCCTTCGTCCCGTCGTCGGCGCCCGGGAGGCCTTTCAGCTCCACGTCGATCACGATTTCAATCTTGCGCGGAAGCCCCTCTTTCTTGTCGATCCAGGTGCGGACCTTCATCTTCGCGTTTTCGGCCGAGACACCCAGGCTGCCCTTCCCGTCGCCCTTCAGCAGGCCTTCCAGCGTCTTCTTCGGCACGCCGAAGACCACCGTGCGGCACTCGCGCTTACCCAGCTCCTCCGCTTCGCCGAACTCCGCCTTCACGGCGCCTTCGCGGAGGTCGTCCATGAGCTTGCCGAGGTTGAAGATCTTGATGAAGAAGTCGAGCGTCTGGTTGCCGGCCTGTCCTTCCCACTTGCCGGTCTGGGGGTTGAGGAGGGCGACGCAATCGCCTTCCTTGAAGACGTCGAGGGCATTGCCCGCGATGTCGAGCTTGAAATGGCCGAAGTCAGGATTGCGAATGACGCCCTCGACGGAGCCGCCGGGCATCACGGCGCCGCCCATATCCACGTCGATCTTCGTGTCGAGGTGATAGCCCTCGGACTTGTTCATGGCCTTGACGGAGCGGCCGTAGGCTTTGAGGGCGGAAGCGCCGTCGTCGTTGGAGTCCTCGGCGAGGAGAGGGAGGGCAAGGAAAGCGATGAGAAGGGCGGTGCGAAGCATGGGGGAGGTGTCTCCGGGGGAGTGAAGGTGTTACGGGAAGCGGAGCCTGCTGTTGGATAACGGCAACAACGAAAGGAAAAACGAAAAACTAAAAATGAAAAACGAAAACTCCGAAGTTGGGAGGCCGGATCAAGAAGCTCACGAGAAACTGACGCTTTTCGTTTTTCGTTTTTACTTTTTCGTTTTTCGTTTCGTTGTTGTCGTTTTTACCCCTGCGATTCCATTCCCCCGCTCGACGGCCCCTTCCACAAATACCCATCAAACATCTTGCTGTACTCCGTCCAGTTCTCTCCTTCTCCCACCGTCGATTCCTCGATCGCCTTGCTGAACGCGAAGATCTTCGCGTCCAGGTTGTCGAGGTGGTGAAGGGCCACCGCTTCCAGCGTCATCGGCTTGACAGGGGAGCCGTATTCGAGCTGACCGTGATGGGCGAGGATCATGTGCTGGAGACGCAGCCGCAACTCCTCGGGAAATCCTTCGATCCCGGCCACGACCTCTTCCAGCATCTGGCTCCCGATGGCGATGTGTCCGACGAGGCGGCCTTCGTCCGTGTAGGCGAAGACGCGGTCGCTGGAGAGTTCGCGGACCTTGCCGACGTCGTGGAGGAAGATGCCGGTGACGAGGAGGTCCTTGTCGAGGTTCGGGTAGAGCGGCGCGATCGCGAGCGCGGCACGGGCGAGCGTCACGACGTGCTCGAGCAGGCCGCCGATGCAGGCGTGGTGAAGGCGCACGGCCGCGGGGCTCTCGCAGAACTTCGCGAACCACCCCTCGTCCTCCACGAACGTCCGCAGCAGCCGCTTCAGCCAGTCGTTCTTCACGCCGGCCACGATTTCTTTCCAGGCCAGCGCGAGCTGAACCGGGTCCTTCTTCGTCCGGGGCACGAACGCGCCCTTGTCGACCGACTTCTCGTCCACGGCGATGATCGAAGCGATCGCCATGTCGAGCCGCTTGTTATAGATCTTCACCTGCCCGCGGACGCGCACGTAATCGCCGGTGCGGATCTTGCGCTGCACCATCTCGGCGCCGTCCCAGACTTTCGCCTGCATGCGGCCGCTTCGGTCGACGAGCTCGAGATTCAGGAAGGGCTCGCCGTTCTTTTTCTGGCGGACCTCGACGTTGCCGAGGAGGAAGACCTGGTCCACGGCTTCGGTGCCGGCCAGGTCGGAAATGTCGATTCGCGGGGGTTCTGGCATCGGTGTTCTTCTACCACACCCGGTGCCCGGACATAGGCATTTCGGATTGCCCGTGTGATCCGTAGAATCGATCGTTGCAATGGCCGAAGCGCCCCCGCCTGCGTCCCCCCCGCCCGGATCGGACAAGCCCGCATCCCCGGGGGAGGCCGCGTTCGGGGAGCCGACGCCGGAGAAGGGGACCCCCGCGTACGTTCCGCCGGTCGCCCCGGGGCCGCAGGAGCTGTCTCTCGCGGATTTCGCCCCCGCGAACGCCGAGCCTCGCGCCTTCGACTCAGAGAAGGACTTCACGACTCCCGCGGTCGATGAAGCGAATTTCAGCCTTCGCGAGCTGGACGTCGTCAGCGACGCACCGCCCGCGGTCAAGGTCCCTGCCGGCCCGATGAAGCTCACCGTCGTCATCCCGTGCTACAACGAGAAGAAGTCGATCCGCGACATTCTCGAGGCGGTGCGCAAAGTCGATCTTCCCAAGGAGATCATTGTCGTCGACGACTTCTCCAAGGACGGGACGCGCGACCTTCTGAACGGGGAGCTGAAGGGCCTCTTCGACAAGCTCGTCCTTCACGACAAGAACCGCGGCAAGGGCGCCGCGCTGCGCACCGGGTTTCAGAGCGCGACGGGGGACGTGGTGGTCGTGCAGGACGCCGACCTCGAATACGACCCGCAGGAATGGAAGAAGATGTTCGCGCTCATCGCCGAGGGGCGCGCCGACGTCGTCTACGGGAGCCGCTTCGCCCCCCGCGAGAACCGCCCAGTGCTGAAGTTCTGGCACACGTTCGTGAACCGGATGATCACGCGGATGTCGAACATGTTCAGCGACCTGAACCTGACGGACATGGAGACCTGCTACAAGATGGTCCGGCGGGAGATTCTGCAGAAGGTGAAGCTGAAGGAGAACCGGTTCGGATTCGAGCCGGAGATCACGGCGAAGATTGCCCGGATGGGGGTGAGGATCTACGAGGTCCCGATCACGTATCACCCGCGTAGCTGGAAGCAGGGGAAGAAAATCGGACTGAAGGATGGGATCAGGGCGTTGTGGTGCATCCTGAAGTACAACCTGTGGAGCAAGTAGGGGGGGAACGGCACAGGAAAATCCCAACCCCAACTCCAACCCCAACCCCAAAACGGCCACGCCCGGCGTCGTTTGAGATTGGGGTTGGAGTTGGGATTTGTCCTTGCCCGCCCGCCCCCAATTTGTTGCCCCATTCCCCCCCCCACCCGCTAGAATTTAAGGCTCTTCTCCCCCCTCGCTGGAGGACTCCATGCGCTTCGCCGGAATCGCCCTCTTCCTTGCCCTCGCTTCCGCTCCCGCCCTCGCCCAAGGCGCTGCCGGCGGAAAGGTCGACCAGAAGGACGTCGATGCTGCCATCGACAAAGGCGCCAACTTCCTCGCAGGCAACGGCGGCTTCGGCGGCGAACACTTCGAACTCGTCATGTACACGCTCTTCCACAGCGGCACCTTCCCGCGCGACGACAAGCGCTTCCTGGACGGCGTCAAGTCCATGCAGGAAAGAACGCTGGAGAAGACCTACAACGTCGCGCTGACGGCGATGTTCCTGGAGGCCTACGACCGGGTCGCGAACCAGAAGAGGATCGCGGAGTGCGCCCAGTTCCTGGTGGACAACCAGTGCGAGAACGGCCAGTGGTCGTACGGCGAGCCGATGGCGGGGGTCGAGAAGCCGCCGGACGTCGGAAGCGGTGGTTCGGTCGGCGGTGCGCGGTCGGGCGGGACGACGACGGTGAAGAGGGTTCCGATCAAGCGCAACCGGCGGGGCCCGCCGAAGGGCGACCATTCGAACACGCAGTACGCGATCCTCGGGCTGCGCTCCTGCGCGGTTGCCGAGGTCATGATCCCGAAGGAAACGTGGGCGGAAGCGCTGAAGATTCTGGAAGAGGCGCAGGACCTGAAGGGGAGCTGGGGGTATGCCTACTACTTCGACAACGGCGGCGTCGATCCGAAAAAGGGTGGCCCGAAGGTGACGGTGAACAAGAACCCCGGCTACGGCTCGATGACCGCGGGATGCGCGGGCTCGCTGGTGATCTGCAAGTACTACCTCAAGGCGCACTACGGCGCGAAAGAGGACTTCAAGACGGACAAGTCGGTCAAGGACGCGCTGAAGTGGATCGCGGAGAACTTCACGGTCGAGGAAAACGCCGCGTACGAGAAGGTGAAAGCGACGGCCTCCGTCCCGACCGGCGACAAGTACACGTGGCACTACTACTACCTGTACGCCCTCGAGCGCGTCGGGATGCTCGGTGAGTTCGAGATCATCGGCCGCCACGACTGGTACCAGGTCGGCGCGAAGTACCTGCTGGCGAAGCAGGAAGCGAGCGGGATGTGGAAGTCGCCCGGCGCGGCCGGCATGGGCGGCCCCAGCCCGGTGACCGACACCTGCTTTGCGATCCTGTTCTTGCGCAGGGCGACGAAGCCGGTGGTGCCGAAGACGACGTCGGGAAGGTAGTCGGGAGTTTTGAGTGGTGAGTGACAAAGGGCCGCCTGCGAGGGCGGCCCTTTTTTATTGGTCGAAAATCGCGCGGAAATCTCGGGGCACGGGTCGGAGTACACTGACTTCATATGCGTAGGATCCTTGTGCCCGTGCTCGCCATTGCGGCGTTCGCAGGCGTCCTAGTTGCGCCTTATTCCGCGGACCACCGGCCTTCGGCTCGCGAAGAGAAGGTTGCGAACCCGAGCCCGGAGACGGTCGAAACGGGAACCATCGTGGTTGAGTCCGCACCCGGCGCATCGGTCTACCTCGACCAGGTGCTGCGGGGAGTGATTCCTTCGGCGGGCGGCGAGACTCGAATCGCAGAAGTCGTTCCCGGCACTCATCGCCTCCGGGTCGCCGTACCACATCTGCAGGCGTATGTTGAGGACCTTGAGGTGCCGGCAGGCGGAGTCGTTCTGCGGCGAATCCCCTCCTTCGGTCCGCCGATGATCTCACATTCGTTCGCCGAGAGACCCCTGGTCGCCTCGCTCGAGCCATTCGCGGCGATGGTGATCCTGACTGAGCCGAAGAGCTGCCGTATCCACTGCCCGACGCTGGATTGGGACGACTTCCTGAAGACGCGGCGCTGGCTCTGTGTCTGGAAAGTGCCGCCGGGCAAGCACAAGCTTCTGTTCGAATCCAATGGCCAGGTCGTCGAGCGAGTCGTCGTCGCCGTGGCTGGCGAAACGACGCAGATCGGTCTCGATCTCGCCAGCGGCCGAAGTCTGGATATCTACGCTCCGCAGCCGGTAGACGCCCTGATCCCCCGCCCGCCGAACGGCGGCTTCCAGGAGTGGGAGCCGGACTCGAACGATCCAGAGAGTGACGCGGAGCCGACGATCCTGGATCTCGCCGTCTGTGATGACGGATCCCTCGTCGTGTCTTGCGATCGAGCCAGAAGGGTCCGGCTTTGGCGCAAGGTCTCAAATCTGCCCAGTGGCGTCGCGCGTGGCGCCGACTCGGCGTCCTCAGTGGCGATCTCGCCGTCGGGGTCCCATATCGCCGCCTCCGATTTCAACCATCGCATATGGGTCTGGGATGTTGCGGCCCGCAGGCGGGTGGCGGTCTTCGAGGATGCGCACGGCGCGGTTTTGGGGGTGGCCGTCGGACCAGAAGGGAAGTGGGCCGCCGCCGTCGATTCGAAGGGGTACGTCCACGTTTGGGATGTTCATAACTCGCGGCTGATCTGGTCGCGGTGGACCGGCGCCCGCGGGGCGAACGATGTGTGCATGAGCGTCGACGGCAAAATGATCGCGGTTGCCACCTTCGCGGAAAGGCCGATCCAGCTTTACGGAACAGTGACGGGCGATCTGCTCGAGGAGTTCGGCGATGGCGGCTCCGGCGCGACGCACATCGCGCTCTGCTCGAATCCACAGACGGTGCTTGCCATTCTCGCAGATCGTTCCACCGTCGGCTGGAGTCGTGAGACACGTGAACCGCTGAACCTGGGCGAGTTTGGCCGCAAGGCTGCTGGTGCTCGGGACGACCGGCTGGTTTTCTCGGCATCCGAAACCGGCCGCGTCGCAACCGTCGCTGGAGGCAAGGCGGTCGTATTCCAGCTTCTTGGCAAGGAGACGAAGGCGGAACTGGTCCGCGCCGTAGGCGATGGAACGGCCGTTGCCCTAAGTCGCGACGGAAAGACGGTTGTCGTGGGTGATTCGAAGGGGGAAGTGCGGTTTCTTGAACTGAAATGAGGCTCCAGGAGTTTCCTGGTTACATCCCCTTCACAAACTCCACCCAGTCCCGCTCCAGCTTCGCCGCGTCGGGGAAGAACTTCGTGAGCTGGTCCGAGCCGCCCTTCGCAATCGCCTTGCGGTACTCGGCGTAGGCATCCCGGTAGGGCTTGCTGGGCGTGCGCGTGAGGAAGTAGTTCAGCGACCAGCATTCGGCGTAGAAGAGCAGCGCCTTCTGCGGGTCGTTGTTGATCAGGGTGAGCGCGTCGCCGGCGATGACTTCGGCGAGCGGGAGGTGGCGGCCGGCTTTCATGGCGTCGCGGGCGAAGGGGAGGCGGGACTCGCTGACGAAGTTGAAGGTGTAGGTCTTGCCGTCCCAGGTGAAGCCTTCGAACGCGGACGCCATGCCCTCGGCAAACCAGGACGGGGCTTTCGCGCCCGGGGCTACGCGGAACCAGAAGAGGTGCGCGGCCTCGTGCGTCATGGTCTGCAGGAACTGCTGCTGGTTGTGCGTGCGGTTCCAGCCGGCGACAGTGTTGGAGTCGCTCGACGCGAAGCCGGCCGCGTTGAGCTGGCCCTCCGCCTTTTTCTCGAGGCAGTAGCGGCGGTAGTCCTCGAAGGTGCGGAACGCGAAGAGCTCCATCCTTTCGCCGCCGGGGAGCTTTGGTTCTTCGCCGTAGAACTCGCGGAGCGCGGCGTACGCCGGCTCGACGAGGAGCGCGAGTTCCTTCGCGAACGCCTCGCCTTCGTTCGTGCGGATCCTGTAGTGGGCGGTTTCCTCGGTCCACGCTTCGTCCCACTTTGACCTCAGGGCATCGAGGTCCTCGCGCGACATCCACTGCCCCTTGTGTTTGCGAAACCCCTTCTTCAGGAGCGCGGCCTCGTCGCCGCTCACCCACTTGTCGCCGACCTTCGTCATGCCTTTCGCGAGCTGCTCGCGGTCCTTCGGCGTGACCCACGCGCCTTCGAACAGCACGAGCCCCTTGTCGTAGTTCGCCTTCTCCTCGGCCGTCGCGTATTGACCCTTCCACAGCACAAACCCGTCCTTCGGCGCCGCGATCCCGCGCCTCCGCGCCACGAAAACCGCGACCGCGGGCTTGATCGCGGCCTTCTTTTTCACGGCTTCCTCGAAGATCTTCACCGCCAGCTCGCGCTCGCCCGCGTCCCACGCCAGGCAGCCTAGGCCAAGGCGCTCCTCGGGCGTCGGGTCGGCGTCGAGCGCGAGCGCGCAGAACGCGGCGGCGTCGAGCGCGGCCCAGGGGAAGCGGCCGTTGCCCTTCGGGATGGTGAAATCGAATGCGAGGTCGTCGGCTTTCGTGAGCGTGAGCTCGGTCGCGCTGACCTTGACCTTCGTCTTGCCGCCCGCCTTGTTCACGGCCGCCACGATCTTCGCGAGCGCCCCGGCCATGCCGCGAACTTCCGGGAGGCGCGCGTCGATCTCGGCCCTTCGCGTCTGCGACGCGACGTTCTTCTGGAGCAGCGCGTACTCGTCGGCCGCGCGCTGGAAGCGGTAATTGCGCACGAGTCCCTCGATCTCCGCGATCGTCAAGAGGTGCGTCGCGAGCTCGTGCCCCAGCGCCGCGCGGTCCGCCTGCCCCTCGCCCTTCAGCTCGGCCTTCACCGACGCCACGAACTCGGCGAATCCTTCGATCCGCCCCGCGTGTTTCTCGAGATACGGGTTGAGGCGGAACGCGTCGCGCAGCACGCCGCGCGCTTCGGCGAATTGCCCCAGTTTCCAGTAGGCGGCGCCCGTCCAGAGGGCGGTGCCGAAATGCGACCGGCGGCCGCGGATGCCGAGCAGGTCGAGCGCGTCCCTGGCGCGGCCGATCAGGAGGAGGGCGCGGCCCTGGTTGGCGATCTGGTTTGAGTCGAATTTCGAAGCGGAGAGGCTGGCGAGGTCCTGCTCGGCGAGGTCGGGCTTGAAGTGAGCGCCGGCCTGCGGGGTGGAGACGAGGTAGAGGCGGCACGAGGCTGCGACGCCGCGGTCTTGCGCCTGCACGGCCTGCGCGGCGGCCCAGGCATCGTCGTAGCGTCCCGACTCGGTCAGGGCGACCACGCGGTAGTACACGTCGGCCATCTGGACGATGCCGGCCGCGCGGCGCGCGTCGATTTCCGCGATGAGCCCCGCCCAGTCGCCTTTCCGGGCGAGCCCTTCGCCGCGAAGCCGCAGCCGGGGGTCGTTGTTATCTTTTTCAAGAGCGCGCGTCTGCTCCGCGAGCCCCGCATCGACGTCCCCCGACAGGATGAGCGCGATCCCGCGCATCGTCATCGCGTCGGTGTACCCCGGCGTCTTTTTCAGGAGCCCGTCCAGGTCTTCCAGCGCCGCCAGCGGCCGGTCGTACATCAGGTAGGCCTGAGACCGCATAAGCCGCCAGAGCCAGCTGTTCGGGTCGAGCGCGACCGCCTGGTTGTAGTCCTCGATGCACGAAGGACCCAGCGCGCCGGACGAACGCGCGTCCCCGCGCTTGCCCCAGGCGTCCGCCCACGACGGATCCGCTTCGATCGCTCGCGTGTACGCCGCCTCCGCCCCCGTGAAATCTCCACGCCCCGCTCGCGCGTCGCCGTCCGCGACCGCGGATTGCGCGGCGGCACGGTCCGCGTTCGCCGGAAGCGACAGCAGCAGGACCAGCGAGATGGAAGCGAAGTGGCGCATGGCCCCTACGTCTGTTTCCCTTCCGCCTCGAACTCCATCGCGGGGATCTCCCGCGCCTCCGCCGTCGCCTTCGTGAGCACGCCTCCCGCGAAGCGCCCGTGCGTGTTCTCGAGCAGTTTCTTGGCGTACACGACGTCTTCGCGTTTCGTTTCGCCCGCCGCCGCGACGAAAAGGATCCCGTCGGCGGCTGCGGTCAGGAGCAGCGGATCGACGGCCGCGAGCACGGGAGGGACGTCGAGGAGGATGTAGTCGGCTTTCTGCGCTGCCTCCGCGAGCATCGCCTTGAAGGCGCTTCCCTTGAGCAACGCCACCGGGTTGGGAGGCGGGGGACCGCTGGGGATGAGGCGCAGTCCCGGCTCGGTGGTGTCTTTCAGGAGCGCGTCGACCTCGACGATGATCGGCTGCCCGGTCGCGTCCCAGCCCGCTTCGCTCGTGCCGCGTTCGTTCGACGCGCCGAAGATTTCGTGGAGGCGGCCGGTGCGGAGGTCGGCGTCGATGAGGATGACGCGCTGGCCTGAGCGGGCGAGGGCGATGCCGAGGTTCGCGGCGAGCGTGGTCTTGCCGTCGCCGGGGGAAGCGCTCGTGATCATGAAGGTCCGCGCCGCGTGGTCGGCGGCGTAGCTTTCGACGAGCGCGGCGACCGTGTTGTAGGCCTCGGCGTGCGGGTGGCGCGCGTCGATGTGGTGCAGGATGAGCTGCCCCTGGTCCGCCCTCGGCGTGCACCCGAGGATCGGGAACTTGAGCGCCTTGTGCAGGTCGTGCTCCGTGCGGATCTTCCCGTGAAGCCCCGCCGCCCGCGGCCGCCCGCCGCGGAAACCGAAGGCGGAAGCGCCGATCGCCAGCACGGCGACGCCGCACCAGAGCGCCCAGTCGGGCGGCCCGGCGGGCGAGACGGGCCGGGCAGCGGCCGCGACGCGCGCCGGGGAAGCGGCGGACGGGGCGCCTTCGACGGCGAGGCGGGCGGTGAGGATGTCGGTGAACAGGCGGTGCTGGACCTCGGCCTCGGCGCTGAGCGCGGACAATTCAGGGGAGGCTGCGCCGCGTTTCGCCGCGACGCGCTGCTGGACGAGGTCCTCCCACTCCTTGCGTTCCTTTTTTACTCGCGCGTCCAGTGCGTCGAACTCGGCCTTCAGCGAGTCCTTCTGCTCGCTCAGCGCACGGATCCGGTCGATCGTCTTCATGCGCTCCTTCGCCGACATTGTCGAAACCGCTGCCGAGCGCGCCGCCTTGAGCTCCCGCCCAAGCCCGTCCACCTCGGCCTTCGCCGACTTCACCTGCGGGTCCGTGGCCCCAAGCCGCTGCTCGAGCTCCGACAGCCGCGACTGCGCGCGCAGCGTCTCCGAAATGTACGCCTGCACCGTCGGGTCGAGGTCCACGTCCACCACGAACGTGAAGTTCGGGTCGTTCACCTTCGCCGACAGGTCGCGAAGCTCCGCCTCCGCCGTCGACAGCTTCGACTCCAGCTCCGCCAGCCGCCCCATCGCCGTCGGGATGTCCGGCCGCTTCAGGTCCATGATCTCGTCCGGCAGGATGTCCGGCTGCAGCTTCCGGATCCGCTCTTCCACCTCCGTCAGCCGCTTCAGCACCGCGTCCTGCCGTTCGCGCAGCATGTCCGCCGCGCGCCGCGCCCGCTCGCGCGCATCGAAGGCCGCCCAGTCCGCGAACGCCTTCGCCACCGCGTCAGCCAGTGTCTTCGCGAAATCCGCCCGCCGGTTCGTGGCCGTGAGCGCAATCTCCGCCGTCTCCGGCCGCGCTTCCGACACCAGCATCCCGCGCGCCTCGTCCACCGCCGCATCCAGACGCGCCCGCGTCACGAACGCCTTGCGGCGCTTCGGTTCCCCCCCCGGCTCCGCCGCCTCGTAGGCAGCGAGCTCCAGCTCGTCCTTCCCCGTGAGACCGGGCCACCAGGCGTTGCCCATGGAAACGACCGCAACCCGGAGGACGGGGTCGGAGAGCGCGGCGGCGGGGCTGGGGGAAGCGGCGGCGTCGAGGGAGGGGAGGGCTGCTGCGACGACGGCGGGGAGGTGGTGCGCGGCGAGCTCGACGGTTGAGGTTGCGCGCGCCGGGCGCGGGCCTTTCCAGATGGCCGCGCCCCCGACGGCGAGGATGGTCGCGCCCGCGGCGACCGCACGCACTGCGGGGCGTCGAAGGGCCTGGGTCGCGAACGCGGGAAGGCGCATGGGAGCGTGTAGCATAACTTCGGCGGGGACTCCGGACGGCGGTAACTCGTGTTTCCTCTACGGCGGCCCGAGGCGTACAATCCTTTCGATCCCATGCTCAAGCTCCGAATCGCCATCGTCTCCGCCGCCCTGCTGGTCGCCTGCGTCTCCGGCGCCTACTGGACGGTCTTTGCCGCCGAGAAACTCGCGCCGGAGGATTCGGCATTCGCGGGCTTCGGCCGGCCGATGGCCCCGCCCCCCTCGCCGGTCGCCAGCGGCCCGGGCCCTGCCGCCGCTCTCCCGGCCGCCTCCGACGTCCGCAGCGTCAACGCCCTCCTCGCCCGCGTGCGCGCCGCGCTCGACGGCCCGGATCGCGACTGGCGCGCCCTCTGCTCCCTCTCCGACGACGCCGTCCGCTTCGGCCCCGCCGCCGTCGACCCGCTCTCGAGCCTCGCCGACAACGAAGCCGAGCCCCTCGGCCTCCGCCTCCTCGCCATCGACATGCTCGCCCGTATCGACGACGCCTCCGCCGTCCCCGCCCTCATCGGCTGCCTCGACCGCCGCTTCCGCGAGGACGTCCGCGCCGCCGCCGTCCGCGCCCTCGGCGCCAATCCCGCCGCACGCTCCCGCACCAGCTGGCTCTTCTTCGACCTCTTCACCTCTGACGAACACTCCTCCGTCCGCGCCTGCGCCGCCGACATGGTCGGGCGAAGCGGCGACGAGCGCGCCATGCCGCTCCTTCGCAACGCCCTTCGCACTGACGCTTCCCCGACCGTCCGCCTCGCGGCCGCCGCTTCCCTCGGAAACCTCCTGGACCCCGACGCGCTGGACACGCTGTGCGAGTCCGCGCAGGGCGACCTCGATCCCACCGTGCGCACCGCGTGCGTTGAGGCCGCCGGGAATTACCTCGACGCGGGGCTGCGGGATTTCTTCGCGGCGATCGAGAAGGGAACCGACACGGAGCTCGTGAGAAGTGCGGCGCGCCGGCAGCTCTGGCGCATTCCTGCGGATCGGTAGCCGCGCCCTCGGCGCGGAACCGACAACTTCAAATCTCAAGTTTCAAGATTCAAGCAAACGGCAACTTCAAACGGACAAATGCAACGCTGGCCGACAAGGTCGTCTTTTGAAATTGTCCCTTTGAAGTTGCCGTTTGCTTGAAACTTGAAACGTTGAAGCTGCTGCTTCCGCGCCGAAGGCGCGGCTACTTCGGCCACACCGCGCAGACATCCTGTTCCGCATTCCTCAGCGCGACCCTCGCCTGCGCTTCCTTGACCGACGTCGGGTACTGCCGCGTGACGCACGCAAGGCACAATTCGTCCTTCGGCAGCCCTAACCCCCGGATCAACCCTTCGACCGAGATGTAATTCACCGTCGTCGCGCCGATCCACTCCCGGATCTGCTCACTGGAGCGGCCGACGGCGACGAGTTTCGACTCGTCGGGGGTATCGATCCCGTAGAAGCAGGGGCCGATCACGGGGGGGCAGAAATAGAAGAGGTGGACTTCCTTTGCGCCGAGTTCGAAGAGGCGCCGGGCGAGCTTGCGCGCGGTGGTGCCGCGGACGTTGGAGTCGTCGACGACGGCGACGCGCTGGCCGTCGATGAACTCCTTGATGAAGAGGAACTTTTCGTCGATCGCCTTTTCGCGCTTTTCCTGCGAGGTCTCCTGGAAGGAGCGCTTGGAGCCGACCTTGATGATCCCGTACTCGAACGGCTTCTGCCACGCCTGGGCCATCGCGACGCCGGCGGAAACGCCGGTCCCAGGGACGCCGAGGACGACGTCGATGTTTTTCTTTGCAGGCGCGAACTCCTCGGACAGGACCTTGCCGAGGTCGCGCCGCGCGCTCTCGACGACGCGCCCCTTGAACTTCGAGTCCGGGCGCGCGAAGTAGACGAATTCGAAGAAGCAGAACGCTCCCTTGCTGCGCCCGAAACGGGCCTTGTGGACCTTAAGCGTGTCGCGCTCGACGAAGATGACCTCGCCGGGCTCGAGCTCGCGGATGTCGTGGTAGTCTCCGAAGTAATTGAAGACCGACGACTCGCTCGCGAACGCGACCTCCTTGGCCCCGAACATGTCGTTGGGCTTCTCGCGGAACGCGATCGAGCAAGGCCGGATCCCGTTGGGGTCCTTGAACGCCAGCAGCCCGCGCTCCGTGATCGTCAGGACCGAGTACGCGCCGACCAGGTCCGTGTGGATCCCCTCGACGCACTGGAAAAGCCGTGCGACGTAATCCTCCATCTCCTTCGCTTCGTGAATCTGCTGGTCCATCATCCGTTCGATCAGCAGGTCCTGGATCACCTTGCTGTCCACCTCCGTCTGGAACGTGTACCCCTTCTTCATCAGCGCCGCCCGCGCCGAGTGCAGGTTCACAAGGTCGCCGTTCGCGCAGGTCCGCAGGCCCGGACGGTCGCTTCCGACAGGCTGGCGGTTCCGCAGCAGCCTCTCGGGCGTCCCTCCGCCGGTCGTCGCGTACCGCGTGTGCGCGATCCCGATCGAGCCTCGCAGCTGCCCGAGGTCGTAGTTCGCGAACACCGCCGACGCCGACCCCAGCCCCGCGTGGTCCCAGAAGAACTGCCCGTCAAACGTCGCCACACCCGTCGAGTGCTCGCCGCGCGACTGCAGCCGGTCCGCGGCCGCGACAAGTCGCGGCGCGACGGGTTCCCACGAGACGAAGCCGAGGATGCCGCACATGGAGAGGCGACAGGTTAGCGTTCCCCGGGCGGCGAGTCACGGATGATGCGAGAGGCTACTCGTCCGACTGGACCACGCCCAGCGCGCGCAGCGTCCCGCGCGACCGCAGCCGGCCGTTCACCCGGAGGTGCGCGATCTCCTCGACCGTCAAGTCCGCCTTCTTCAGCAGAACCAGGTCCAGCACCTGCGCTTCACCCCGGATCACCGGCGCCGACAGCGGCGAGGGCGTCTCCGGCACGATCGCGATCGACCTCGGCCCCGGCACGTGCGGCGGCACCCAGTTCTCGGCATTCTCCCAGCGGTCGTCCTTCGCGCCGATCCACACCAGCGGCTCTTCCTCAATCGTCTCCACCAGTTCCTGCGCCCGCGCACGCACCTCCGCATCCTGGCTCAGCCGCGCTTCCGCCAGAAGCGGAAGACTCTCCCGTCCGGCCGCCAGAAGCGCTTCGGCCGCCGCGCGGCGCACCTTGTAATCCTCGTCGCCGAGCTTTGAGATCGCTTCGGAAATGCCCGGCGTGGCTGTCCGTGCGGGCGGATCGGCCGGTCTTTGCGCGTTGGGCGACCGGCCGCAGCCGACGGCGGCGGCGAGGAGCGCGAAGGGCAGGAGGTGGCGCATGTTGGGTTATCGGCATCAACTGGGGTGGACCTGAGGGGGCGGGCGAGCGGGCGAGCGGGCGAGCGGGCGAGCGGGCGAGCGGGCGAGCGGGCGAAAACAAACGACCCCCGAACTTCGGGGCCGTTCAGTAGTTCGCCCGCCCGCCTATCCGCCCGCCCGCGCGCGCGAAGCGCGCTCAGCCTTGACCCCCCCCTGACAGGCGATAGCATGACGCGCCGGAATGAAAATCAGCGCCAAAGCGGAGTATGCGTGCCTGGCCATGTTCGAACTCGCCAAGCGGCACGGCGGGCCGCGCCCCACGCAGATCCACCTGGTCGCGGAAGCTCAGGCGATTCCTTCGCAGTATCTCGTGCAGATCCTGATCCAGCTGCAGCGCGCCGGGCTCGTCCGGAGCGAGCGCGGCGCGAAAGGCGGGTACCGGCTGGCGCGCGAGCCCCAGGACATCTCGGTCGGGGAGGTTCTGCGCGTGATCGACGGGCCTCTGATGGTGACGCGCGCGCCCCAGCCCGGGCAGGAGGGCGAGGAAACCGGGGGGAAGCAGTTCCGGGAGATCTGGGCGGAGGTGCAGGAGGCGATGAGCGAAGTGGTGGACCGCCGGAGCTTCTCGGACCTGGTGTCGATGTACGAGAAGGAGTTTGAGGTCAAGAAGGGGAAGAACGACAGGGGATAGGGACTTGCGGGATTGGGATGGGGAGGGATTGGGATGGGGATTGGGATGGGGCCGAGCGGCGGCGAGTACCTGTCGCTTGCGGAGTCGGTCGGGAATACGCCGCTGCTTCCGCTGCGCCGCCTTGCGGCTGCGACCTCCTCCCAGGTTCTCGCGAAAGCCGAGTGGGCCAATCCTTCCGGCTCCGTGAAGGTCCGCGCCGCTTCCCGCATCGTGGCCGAGGCGATGGCGGACGGGAGGATGAAGGGCCGGACGCTGATCGACTCTACGTCGGGGAACACCGGAATTGCCTACGCATTCCTGGGTGCTGCGCTTCGCTTCCCCGTGGAACTGGTCGTCCCCGGGAACGTCTCGCCGGAGCGCAAGGCGATGATCCGCGGGTACGGCGCTTCTATGACGTACTCGTCGCCGTTTGACGGAAGCGACGGAGCTATCGTGCTCTGCCGGGAGCTGGTGAAGAAGAATCCTGACAAGTATTTCTATGCCGACCAGTACGGCAACGATGCCAACTGGCGGGCGCATTTTGACGGCACCGGGCCCGAAATCTGGCGGCAGACCGGCGGGCGCGTCACTCATTTCGTCGCCGGCCTGGGAACAAGCGGAACCTTCGTCGGGACGGGGCGGTTTCTCCGCAAGATGAACCCCGCCATCCGGCTCATCTCGGTCGAGCCCGCGGCGCCGATTCATGGCCTCGAGGGCATGAAGCACATGGAGAGCGCGATCGTTCCGCCGATTTACGACGCTTCGCTGGCCGATGTGAAAATGCAGGTCGAAACCGAGGATGCGTACCGCATGGTCTTGCGGCTTGCGCGGGAAGAAGCGATCCTCGCAGGTTTTTCGAGCGGGGCGGCGGTGGCGGCCGCGGTCGAGGTCGCGCGGGGGACTCCGGGAGCGTGCGTGGTGACGGTGCTGCCCGATGGCGGCGACCGGTACCTTTCGACCCCGGTCTGGGAGGAAATCCTTGCTGGTCATTAGCCCGGCGGCGACCGCGAAAATCGTCGAGGAGGCGCAGCGCGCCTACCCGCACGAAGGGTGCGGCATGCTCGTCGGCCGGCGCGAGGGCGCCGACTACATCGTGACGGAAGCGCCGACCGGCGCGAACGAGAACACGGACCGGCCGAAAGTCTGGTACGACCTCTCCCCCGCGGACCAGCTGCGCGTCTCGAAAGAGGCGCAGAAGCGCGGGCTCGACGTCATCGGCTACTACCACTCCCACCCGGACCACCCCGCGGCCCCCAGCGAGGGCGACCGCAGCCGCGCTTTCGGCAGCTTCGTCTACGTCATTGCGTCCGTCGAGAAAGCCAAGTACAAGGTCATGACCGCGTGGACGCTCGACGACGACACCGCGTTCCCGGAACACACCGCGAAATTCACGCGGGTCGACATCAAGGAAGGGAGGGCCTGATGCCCGTGAAAGTGCGAGTGCCGGCACCGCTTCAGAAACTCACCGGCGGCCAGCCGGAAATCCAGGGCTCGGGCGCAACCGTCGGCGACGTGATCGCCAGCCTCGACACCGCGTTCCCCGGCGTGAAGGACAAGCTGTGCGACCCCGCCACCGGAAAAGTACGCCGGTACCTCAACGTCTTCGTGAACGACAAGGACGTGAGGTTTCTGCAGGGGGAAGCGACGCCGGTGAAGGAAGGGGATGAGATGTCCATCGTCCCGGCGATTGCAGGCGGAGGCAGGTAGCGGGCGGGAGGAAATCCAGGTGCGCCGGCTGCTACCGCGGACCTTGACGTAGAATTCCTCCATGACGCGGTCCCACCTCTTCGGCGCTCTCGTTGCACTCGCACCCCTCGTCCTCTGGACGAGCTGTACGGGTGGCCCCGGCGCGGAGCCCGGCGGCGGACCCGCGGGTCCCGGAGCGAAGCGGCCGCTGGACGCGGCGTTCGACTGGCAGTCGCGCGTGCTCTCCGACACGCAGGCGCTTCCCGCCTTCGAGGTGGACGGAAAGAAAGTTGCGGCGCTGGGGGTCCCGTTCGTGCTCGCGGTGCCCAAAGCTGGCGACGACCCGGTGGAGCTGCTGAAGGAAGCGGCCGCGGTTGCGGCGGGGGAGAAGGACTTCAAGGCTTATTGGGCTGCGCCCGACGCCGCGACGGACGAGGCCGCGCGCAAGGCCGGCGTCGCCGGGATCATGGGTGCCGTTGCGCCGCAGGTCGACGCCTCCATCCCGGTGGCCCTCCGCCCGGCCCTGCTCCTGGTCGGCCACGACGGGTCCATTCGATTCGCCCACCTCCCCGGCTCGGCATGGGACAAGGAGCTCTTCCGGTACGAAGCCCGCGAACTCGCTTACGAAGCCGAGAAGGCGAAAAACGAGTTCCGCATCACCGTTCGCCGCATCACGCCGGCGCCCTCGAAGGATTTCAAGGGCGCGCTTCATTGCGGCGCCTGTCACCGCGACATGTTCCGTGACTGGCTCATGACGCCGCACTCGATCGCGCTGGAAGACCTGTCGCTGCTGGGGCGCGACGGGGAAGCGGAGTGCATCGGGTGCCACGTGGTCGGGTGGGAGAAGGGCGGGTACAGCGACCGCGAGAAGCACCGGACGCTGGCCGACGTGCAGTGCGAGGCGTGCCACATTCCCGAGCGCACGCATTCGACGACGCACCCGATGTCGCTCAAGAACGACGACTACCTGCAGACGTGCGGAAAGTGCCACACGCAGAAATTCTCGTTCTTCCAGGACCCGGAAATCGCGATGAAGTACGTCGCGCATCCGCAGCGCCGGGCGGCTTTCTCCGAGAAGGCGAACTTCGACGCGCGTCCGCTCGCGATCGGCGCTATCAAGGACCAGATGTACGCGGAAGTCTGCGGGAAGACGGACTATGTCGGCTCTTCGAAGTGCCTCGAGTGCCACGCCGAGGCGCACGCGCAGTGGTCGGGCACGCCGCACGGAAAGTCGTTCGCGTCGCTTGAGCGCCAGGGGAAGGCGGAGGATCCGAAATGTCTCCCGTGCCACACCACGGGCTTCGGCATGAAGAAAGGTTTTCGGAATGCGAAAGACACGCCTGACTTCAAGAACGTCGGCTGCGAGTCCTGCCACGGGCCCGGTCTGAAGCACATCGAGGCGAAAACCGACGTCGAGCGCCGCGAGACGATCTTCGCGTTCGACAAGAAGTGCCCGACCTGCGTCATCACGCGGATCTGCCAGTCCTGCCACGAAGAGCACAAGCGCCCCTGCTTCATCAAGGGCGAGCCGCCCTTCGACCTCAACGAGTTCCTCAAGAAAGTCCGGCACCGCCCCCAGTGATTCCCCTCGCGGCCGTTTCATCGGGCGGACTCGAGCACGCGGTGCTCGTCTACACCGCGACCGCGATTATCTCGTTTGCGGCCGCCGGGTCGCTCTTCTGGAAGCGCCGTCGCCAGGTCGGCAGGCATGTCCCCGCCGCGCTGACCATCGCCTTCATGATCGGCCTCTGCCAGCTCCTCGTGATCGTGGCGCTCTCGCGCGTCGCGCCCGGGAAGTTCGAGGAGCGGTTCTTTCGCGACCTGATGTACACCCAGTCCATCGTCTTCCTCCCCGCTCTCTTTCTCTCCGGGTTCGTGATGGCCGCGACGGGCGCCTGGCTCTCGGAGCGCGTGAAGACCCCGCCGTTCCCCGTCACCCGCCTCGCGATGACCGAGCCGGAGAAGGCCAGGAAACCGGTTCTCGAGACTCTCGGCATCGCCGTTGTCGCGAGTGGCGTCGCCCTCGCCTGGTCGGTCATCCTTTTCAAGGGATGCGAGGTCATGACCGGCAAGCCTCCGCAGCCGGCGCAGGGTACCGAGCCTGTCCTCGTCATTTTTGCCGGGAACATCCTCCTCCAGCTCGGATTCGGCATCGCCGCCGCGATCTGGGAAGAAGTCTTCGTGCGCCTCTTCCTGCTCAACGCCCTGCGCCTCCTCCTGCGCAGGGCCCAGGGCTCGACCGCCATCGCCGTCATCCTGTCGTCCGCGATCTGGGCCGCGGGGCACGCGATGACCATGAACCCTGAGATGGTTAAATTCCTGCAGGTCTTCCCGATCGGGATCCTGTTTGCCATCGTCTACATCCGCCGCGGCGCCGAAGCGACGCTCGCGACGCACGCCGTCTTCAACTTCGGGATTCTCTTCCTCGGCGGGTTCCAGTAATGCGCGACTTCCTCGACCGCCTTGCCCGCCGCGCCCGGGTCGTCGCCGCTCGCGAAGCTTTCCTGGACGCATTCTTCTGGACGTCGTACGGGGCCGCATCGGTCCTGGTCGCCGACCGCATTCGCCTCGAGTTCTCGCCGGGCGGGCGTCCGCTCTCGACCGCGAGCGGCGCCTTCGTGGCACTAGGCGCGGCGCTGGTGGTTTCCGCCGCGGCGGCTCTGATCCGTGCCGTCACCACCCGCCCCGCCGCCACCGACCTCGCCCGCGCTGCCGATCGCTCCCTCGGCCTTCATGACAGCGTCGCCACCGCGCTCGAAGACGCGCCGGGCGCCCTCGCGCCGCTCTTGCGCCGGCAGGCGGAGGCGGACTTGTCTGCGGCCGCCCCGGGCCGAGTCCTTCCCGCCCCCGTGGCAGGCCGCCGCCGCTGGGCGCTCGCCGCGGTGATCGCCGCCCTTCTCGTCGCGCTCTTTCCCTTGCCCGATCCCCGGCGCGAGGAGGCCGCAAGTCCGGTCCGCGCGCGCCGTCCCCGAAGCGGGGCCACCATCGGCGAGCGGGAACTTGCCGGAGGAGGAAGCGGTGGGGGCCGGTCGGGGACTGCCAACCCCGCCGACGGAGAAGAAACCGGCCCCGGCGCGCTTCCCGGACGGGGCCGCCCGGCGCCACCCCCGCCGCTGTTTGGCGACCCCGAACGCAAGAAGCTCCGCGAACGCCCCGAGCACGTCGACCCGCTTGTCGGCGAAGGAGCCTGGAAACCCTCCTCCGGCCTCGGCCTCGACGCGGGCGCGGCCGCCGGCGGCGCGCCCGAAGCGGCCACCGATCCCGAGCGCCTCGCCGCGTACCGGCGCCAGGCGGAGGCCTTCACGGGGCGCGATGGATTTCCCGAAGCCGATCGCGAGATCGTGAGAGGCTATTTCGAGCGAGTCGTGCCTGCGAAGTAGGTCCAACAAAAAAGCCCCGGTTTCCCGGGGCCAATGATCAGATCAAGGACGGTTACTTTTTCGCAAACCAGCGCGCGGCCAGCTCCTTCTCGTTCGCCCCGCAGTCTGCAAACGCCGCGGAATCGATGGCGAGCTTCTCTCTCTTCACAATCGCCCGGAACGCTTCCGAAATCTGGCGCCCCGAATGCTCGCTCGCCGCGTTCTGGCGAGGGAACAGCCTGAGAAGCGGCGTCAGCGCGCGCCGGTCGCCGCACTTTTCCAGCACTTCGATCAGCGCGAGCGGCACGAGTGTCGTTCCGTCACCCAGGTACGCGAGGACTTCGTCGACCGCTTCCGGAGAACAGCACGTGCCGGCCGTCTTCACGACGAGGCGCAGCCGTGCGTTGTTGATGGTCTCGGCCATGAGGCGGTTTCCGATCGGCACCGCCGAAAGCTTCGACAGCTGTTCGACCGCGACCGGCGCACCGCGGCGGCCGTCGAGGGAAAGAAGGGTTTCGGTGAGATCCTCGAGAAGCGCGACGTCGGTCATGGTTTTGATCGCCGGAATCCTGCCGAGGGCCTGCGCGATCGGCTGGAAGGCGGACGGACCGATTTCCCGGAGGGCGTTCTGGAGTTGCGACTGCCGGAGGGATTCGCGCGCGTTGAGAAACATCGTTTCGACGAGGGCGCGGGCAGCGGTGGCTCCGAGGGCGACGATTCGCACGAGCGATCCGTTGCGCTTCGTCACGTCGTGGCTGAGCCACATTTCAATGTCGGTCTTGAGGTCAGGCGTCAGTGTTGCGGCAGACGGCCGCGAGTCGGGTTCGCTGTTCGGGTTTCCCATCAAGTGATTCCTCCGAAGGGGCCTTTCGAGCCGGCCGGGCGGTCCGGGGTGAGCCGGAGGCACCCGAAAGGCGCCGGGCGGTAGGGGAAGAGGTGGTGGCGCTTTGCCGGCCACGTTCCTTGGGTGAGGAGTATAGGGGTAAGGGGAAGCGACGCAAAAAGGAATTTGCATTTTAGATCGATTGCAATTCAAGTATTCCCAAGGAGTTGCGGCTGCGTGCAGATTGCGCCGTGGATTTAGGAATGTTCGGGAATGTTCGGGTCGCCGGCGGCGGAACCAGCCAGGGCGCCGAATAAATAAAAAACTCGGCTGTCCGGCCGGTCGCGCGAAATAAAAAATGGCATGTCCGGCCGGGTGTGCCGGCCTTTAAGATCCTTAGAATTGGCGCGTATTTGATGCGGGGCCGACGCAGCCTGACACGCGGGATTTTCCCACGCGCTCTCCGTACACTTCAACCATGAAGACCGCCTTCAAGGAATGGGCCGCCGTCTGTTTCGCGCTCGGCCGCGGGTCGTCGATCCTGATTCTCCGCCGCGGCGGGATCGCCGACCCCGATGGCGCGTTCCATCCCGGGCAGGGGACGTTCCTGCTCTTCCCGACTCAATTCCATCAGTCGGCAGGCCAGCTCGCGGACGCCGTGCCGGCGAATTCGCTGGCGACACCGGCGGACGATGAGGTCGTGATCTCTCTCTGCGCCACGACCGCTGGAGCGTGGCCGGTCCCCGACGCCGCTTCGCTCGCCCGCCTCAGCGGACTCCACTCCTGGAGCGACGCGGTCGCCGCCGAGCGTCTCGAACGCAAAGGGGAGGGCCCGCTCTGGGCCGTAGCGGTCCGGGTTTCGGCGCTTGAACGGCCCGTCACCTTGAAACTTCGGCCCGCCTACCGCGGCTGCCGATCGTGGATCGAACTCGAAGAGGACATCGAAGTCGCGCGCGCGGGTCTCGTCCTTACGGATACCGCCTTCGACGCCGAACTTCGGCGGGTGACGGCGGCCCTACTTGGGCACTGACGCTCCGCCCTCGACAACCCGGTCCATCCCGTCAACCAGGAAGAGCCTTGCGGCGTTCTTCTCGCCCGGCACGAAAATGCAGTCGGAGGGGGCCTGAAGCGCCAGCGGCCCGGCGTGGGTTCCCGTGACGATCTTGACGACGCCGTTGGCGACGAGGTGGTCGGGCATCACGGTGAAGAGCAGCACGCGGCCCTTCTCGGCGTCCGTGACGGCGAGCTGGACGCGGTCGAGCTCGTCGTACAGGCGCCGGACCGCGAGCCCCTGCTCTTCGCCGTTCCAGTCCCCGGCGTCGAGGTTCCACTTGTGGTCGCGCTCGATCGTCTTGCCGCCGAAGGTGAGGCGGAGGAGGAAGCTCTTGCGGTCAGGTCTCCGGTCCACCACGAAGAAGACCTTGGAGTCGCGCGGGTCGAGCCCGAGGGCGCAGGGGCGGAACTTGTCGCCGCCGTAGTACGAGACGAATTTCGTGGTGTCGTCCCAGACGACGATGCGGTTGTTGCCGGTGTCGGCGATCGCGACGTGTTCCTTGCCGACGGGGAGGATCATCAGGCCCCGCGGGTCGCACAGCTCGCGCGAGTTGGAATTCTCTCCGAGGCGGCCGGCCGCGCGAGTCATCTGAACGGTGACCTGGTCAACTTCCATGTCGAAGATCGGCGCGTCGAGGAAAACGCACTCGCGCTGGATCGAAGCGACGCGCGCGGACTTCGTGTTCCACGTGATCACGTCGCCCTGGTTCAGCTCGCCGAGCTGGGTCGGGTTGCGCACCCGGAATTCCTTCGGGCCGCCGCGCTTCCCGTTCGCCGTCCCGAGGTCGTATTTGCGCTCGTAAGGGCCGCCCTGCCAGGAGTCGAGAATGTCGAGGCAGACGGGGGGAAGTTCGCCCGAGGCCTTGAGGGTGACGAAGAGCCGCAGCGGGTGGATGTTCGAGCGGACGATTTTCCGGGCGGCGTGTTCGCGGCTCGTGCTCAGGAGCATCTCGCGGTGGAGGGACGTCGACGGATACTTGAGCTCGATACCGAACGGGTCGGCGTCGCCGTTTCCGGCTGCAATCGAGAGGCGGTCCGTGGCGGTCAGCGAAAGGCCCAGGACATTCTGCAGGGCCGTGGCCGAGGCAAACCTGGGAAGCGACTCGTTCCCGGCGGCGTCGACGCATGTGACTTCGTAGGACGCCCGGAAGCGCCCCTTGCCCCAGGAGTCGGGGGCGGTGAGTTCGAGAGGGACGACGACCTTGCCGTCGCCGGTGGGGTATTCGCCGACGAGCGTGCGGATCCACGCCGGCTCCCAGCGGCGGTAGAGCCGGTACTTGCGGCCGGGCGTTCCGTTCACCTGCAGCTCGACCATCGTCCCCTGGACGGGAAGGTCGATCGTGAAGTCCGGAGGCGCGGCGTTCTTGTGCCAGTTCAGGCGCAGGTTGGTGACCCACTCCCTGGGATCCGTCATCGAGTGGAGAAACAGGGCCAGGCGGCCGTGCGCCCCGGCGTCGTCCGCGCCGAGAAGGAAGGCCTCGCTGTGGAACCCGATCGTGACGACGAGAATCGCCGCCGGATCGACCTGCAGCCCGTCGGTCCAGTGCTTCTTCCCGAACATGTCCGGCGCACCGGGACCGAACGGATGCCCGGTGTCCCAGCGCCCGGCGGAATCCGTGGTTCCGGAACGCAGCGACGACGTCTTCCCGTAGAGCCACAGCGTCACCGTCGCGCCCGAGACCGGGTTTCCGTCGCGGTCCAGCACCCGCGCGATGACCTTGTCCGGAGCCATCTCGCTCCACGCGGGCAGTTTCACGCCGCGCACTCCCTGCATGTACCGCCGCGCGTACTCCGCCGCCGGCACGCCCGCCACGCGGTGCCCCGTCGTCAGGATGTCCGCCGTCCAGTAGCGCGACGTCATCTGCACCGGGCGACCGTCCCCCAGCGTCGCGATCCCGGTCAGCGACGGCGACAGCTTCCCCTCGTCGATCCCCGCGAGGGGATGAAACAGCCGCGCCACTTCCTTCAGCTCGTCCGCCGTGTCCTTCAGCGGGTCCTTCACCACCCGCTTGTCCTCCGGCTTCTCGGGCCCCTTCCAGTCCAGCCGCTCCCAGTCCCCGCCCCAGTGCGACTCGAGCTGCCGCAGCCCCTCGTACTTCTCGCGGTACGCTCGCCACGTCCGCTCCTTCTCCCTCTCCGGCACGTCGTCCGGCCAGCCGACGTCGAAGCCGTCGAAGAAAACGCGGATGAGGGCATCCTCGTTGTAAGCGCCGCCCGCGCGCGCCCACGTGGCGTTCACGGCGTCGGCGGTCTTGCGCATCAGGTACTCAAGCCCGGGCGGATCCCCCGGGACCATCGGCCGCGAGTCGCGCAGGTTGCCCCAGTCGCGCAGGATCGGGTGATATGGAAGCCCGTGCCACGGCACCTCGAGCCGGTTGTCGCGCTCGTTCACGTCCCCGGGCGCCTCGATCGTCGCGATCAGCCACCGCTCCCCGACCTCGCCAAGATTCAGCCGCTTCCACTTCTCCCCCGGACAATCCACCAGCGCCCACGGCCAGGGTCCTTTCACCGTGAAAATCTTGTAGTCCGGCTTGTCGGCGTTTTCCGCTTCCATCCGCTCGACGAGCATTTCCATGTCGGGCTTCACGCCCGTCAGATCCGCGTTCGGCTTGTCCGTGCAGAGCCACACCCGCAGCTTCCCGCCGCCCGCCACCTCGTGCTTGCCGTTGTTCTTCACGACGATCTGCCACGAGGTTTCTTCCCCCTGAAGCGGCCACCCGAAATGCGGTTCGCCTTCCCCGACGTTCCACGGCGCGATGCGGTGCGCGCAGGCGATCCCGGCGTCGCCGCGCTCGTCGAGGACATTGGCTGCGCGCGTCTGCCCGTCGAGCGTCCCGCGGACGTAGCCGAACACGGGCCCGCCGGCGATGGGAAGCGGCCCCTCTTTGCGCTTGTCGAGGCCCTCTGGCCGCCCGCGCATCGACACGACCGACATATACCCGCCGAAGCCCGGCCACGCCTGCCGCGACGGCATGTGCCCGTTGTAAAACGGCCCCGGCTCTCGCCCCTTGCCGGGCTCCCTCGCCGGCGCCACCCGGACTTCCATCGGCGCTTCCGGATCGGCCGGCAGAAGCGTGATCGCGTCGAATCCGTCTTTCAGGTAATCCGCCGCGCAGATCCCGCCCGTCGCGAGCGGAGGCACGTCCTGCGCGATGTCATCGACGACCTTCACGAAGCAGGCCCCCGGCGAAACTTCGCGCCCCCACCGCAGGAACTTCAGCTGAGTCCCCGCCTCGCCGCCGATCGGGAAACAGATGGAGTCCTCTCCCGTCCCCCAGAAGTCCCCGACCGCGAACCCCGCGACAAACGAAGGGTCCGCCTTGACGGGAAGCGGCTCGCGCCGCGTCAGCTCGGCCTCGCCCTTCTCGTCCATCGGCACGCGCACTTGCCCGACGAACCAGTTCGCCGTGTCGCCCTCACCCGAGCGGATGAGAACGCACAGCCCATCCGGGTCGAGGCGACTGCCGTACAGATTTCCCGCGGCGATGTGCTCCACCGTGCCGCCCAGTTTCTCCGCGGGAATGAGGCGGTTCTTTGCGGGAAGGGCCGCCCAGGCGCGTGTCGTGAAGACCTCGGGCGGATCGTAGAGCGTCACCGTGAGCCCGGCGCCGTCGGCCGTCGCAACCACGACGTACGCCTTGCCGACCTTCTGCGGCTTGAAATCCCCGCACGCCACCCACGCCGCCGCCTGCGGCCCCGCAATCTTCTCCGACCGCCATCGCACCAGCCACGCGGCGTCCTTCGCGCGAAGCGGCGCTTCGTAGACAACCAGGTCCCGCGACCCGTCCTCGCGCGTCTGCAGTGTCGCGAGCGAACCGTGCCCGAATCCCCAGTGCTGCACGCCCTGCGCGGAAGCACACAGGCCGCTCGCGAGGAGCAAGAAGGAGGCGTGAAACGCTGTCAGCTCTCGGCGGCGCATCTCGGGAAGGCGAGCTTATCACGCGCGGATCGTGGACCAAAATGACGCGCGAATTGCGGCGGCACCGGGTGGCACCCAAGGCTGCGGGCAGACAAGACAGCTATTCCCCACGGAGCCAGACTTGCTCTATCCAAGCTGCGAGGTTGGGCCAACATTCATCAGTCGCGCTATCATGCGACCAGAAGCAAATCTCGCCGGCGGAGTTCAGGCAGTAGAAGTCGGAGTTGTCTTCGCAGATGGGCAGTAGTTCTGGGGGCACTCCCCATTCTCGGGCCGACGCGACTACATCAGGCAAGTATGTGTGCGACCGTGGACTCGTGATGGTCGCTGGCTCGAATGAACCCGCACACACGTCGCTCGCTTTGAGCAGGAACCTCCGGTAATCCGAGGGAAAGGTCACGCCCCGTGTCTCCTCCATTGCCGTCACTTCCGCGTCGGTAGGAAGGCGAGGGGGTGTCGGGACCGTCTTGCTTCGCCGGCGCAGTTCGGCCAGGGCTGGATCGAGGGGCGTCATGGAGACTCCTGCTATTGACCGAGGAGGGCGTGAAATCCGGCCTGGTCAAAGTGTCGGTCTCCAGTCAGTGCATCGCGGATACCGCGCCTTTGCATGACTACGAAGGAGACGCAGTCCGTCAGTGACCAATCTTTGTCAGGTCGCTCGCGGAACAGATCCACGGCTGAGTCGATGACCGATCGCGTAGGGTTCAGGACCACCGTGTTCTTCGCCGCAGAGAGAGCATCAAGCATCGCGAGAAACAGGGCTCTGCTTCCACCTCTCGACATCGCGTTCCCGAACTCGGCGATCACCCAAGTGGTCGTAACGAGCGTGCGTCCCTTCTGCTCCCGTTGCTTTCGCGCAATGGCATGCGCCGGATCCGAAGGATTCACCAGCGCGATGAAGAAGTGCGTGTCCGCAAAGACCTGCGTCACTTGCGCGGAACTCCGTAGAGGTAGTGATCCAGGTTCGGGCCGAGATCCGCGGGCAGGCTTGCGGCCTTTCCTTCGAATTTCCTCAGGACCTGCCAGATGTCCCGACCTGCAGAGACTCGACCGCCCACAGACCGCTTACGGGACTTCCCGCCACGCGTCTTGCCCAGAGCTTCGACACGGGCGCCTTCAGGCGGCGGTTTCCCGCCCTTCCATTCCACGCGGCCATGAACAAAACGGCCTTCGTATGTGTCTTCAATTCTCTTCATCGGAAACGATTATAGCTTCACGGCAGGATCACCAGTTCTCTCTCTTTGCGAGGGGACGCGCTGACTTCCTTCAGCGCCACTATCCCTGCCTCAGCTGCTTCTCCGCATCCACAACGTCGCGACTCACTTTCGCCGCAGCCGTCTTCAGCTTTTCCGCGAGGTACGGATCGTTCGCGAAGTGCGGGTAGTCCATCAGCGCGCGGACCGTCTGCCGCTGGAGCTGCACGCCCAGGCGCATGTAGCGCACCATGTCGCCGTCCGACAGGGAAGTGTGCGCTTCGAGGTCCGCGAACGGGCAGCCGCGGCTCCACGCCCAGATGCAGGACGCCATGCGGTAGTCCATTTCCTTGGTGGGCGTCGTGATGCCGAATTCGCCTTCGAGATTGCGGGTCTTTTCGACGAGGTCGAGCGCCTTGAATTTCCAGGGGCGCATCAGCTCCTTCGCGAGCGGACGGAACCAGTCGCCCTTGCGGGCTTCGAAGACGATCGCATTGAAGAGGACGTTGAGCTGGTCCTCGGTCAGGCGCGACAGGATTCCCGCTTCGATGAATTCCGCGACCTGGATTTCGTAACCGTAGATCTGCTTGGCGAAGATGCCTTTCGGGGTCAGCTCGCGGTCCTTCGTGTAGCCCATGCGCTCGAGGAGCGCCAGGCGGCGGCGGACCTGCTCGACCATGCCCCGGTATGAGCCGCCTGTGTGAATTGGAGGCGGCTGCGAATGCGGTCCGTGCTTGCCGCGGCGCTTCCGGCGTGAGCTGCGGATCGATTGCGGGGGCGGCGCGACGATCTCGGGGGCGCCGAAGTTCGCGAACGAGTTGTCGCAGGCCTTGAAGATGTTCTTGCCGATCTGCTGCCAGAGGTTGAGCAGGGTGGCGTAGGAGAGGTTGAACTGCGAGTGGATCGGCTCGATCTCGCCGTCGATGGTGCGGTTGACGGCATTGAAGCGTGCGTAGGGATACTCGACGTTCGAGTAGACGAACCCGACCTCGTCCATGCCGCGGCGGCCGGCGCGGCCGGCCATCTGCATGTACTCGCGGGCCATGAGAGGGCCGCGGCGGATGCCGTCGAATTTCGTGAGAGCGTCGAAGACGACGGTGCGCGCAGGCATGTTGATGCCGAGCGCGAAGGTTTCCGTCGTGAAGATGAGCTTGATCAGACCCGCGGTAAAGATGCGCTCGACGATGTCCTTGAGAGTCGGCAGCAGGCCGGCGTGGTGGAACGCGATCCCGCGTGCCACGAGCCGCCGCATCTCCGCGACAGCCTTGTCCCCCTCGACGCCGTACTTGCCGGCCCACTCGTCGAAGAGCCGCAGGATGATTTCCTTTTCCGAGCCGTTGAGCAGCTCCCGGTGCGCCATGTCGTTGGCGCGCTCTTCGCACTCGCGGCGATTGAAGATGAACCAGATCACCGGCAGCCGATTGTCGTGCTGGATGTTGTCCATCAGCAGCCGCCGCCACGAGTGGGGGCCCCACCTCGCCGAATCCCGCGTCGGGTGCTCCGGCTCCGTCGCGCGATGCCACCCCGCCGGGCGCGGGCCCACAGGAGTCGTCGTCTCGTCCTCCAGCCGCTTCAGGTCCTTGAGATTGCCGATCCCGTGCCCGTTCAGGACCAGCAGGTGTTTGAGAGGCACCGGCCGGTTCGTCTCGATGATGACCTCGAGTTTCGCCTTGCGCGTTTTCCGGATCCACGCCGCAAAAGAGGTCAGATTGGCCACGGTTGCCGACAGCCCGATGATCTGGATGTGCTCGGGCGCGAAGATGATCGATTCCTCCCAGACGGTGCCGCGCTCGCGGTCGTCCATGAAGTGAATCTCGTCGAAGATCACGAAGGCCACGTCCGAGAGCCGCTCGGGGTCGTCGAAGATCGTGTTGCGCAGGATTTCGGTGGTCATGATCAGGACCTGCGCGTGCTGGTTGATGACGACGTCGCCGGTCACGAGGCCGATGCGTTCGCCGTACGTCCCGGTGAAATCGCGGTACTTCTGGTTCGAAAGGGCCTTGATCGGCGCGGTGTAGATCACGCGCTTGCCTTCATTCAGGCATTTCTCGAGCGCATACTCCGCGATCAGCGTCTTCCCGGCTCCGGTCGGCGCGCTGACAAGCACGGATTCGCCGCGGTCGATCGCCTGGACCGCGCGCACCTGAAATTCGTCCAGCGTGTGCCCTTGATACTCCACAGCGAGTCAGGTTAAGGGCTTGCGGAGCCTTGCTGCAAACAATCGGGGATCCAGTCTTGCGCGGGCCATTTCTGCAACCGTAGCGCTATCGCGCGGTCTCTTCCATCGCAGTTCTCCACGCTTCAAAATGACTGACGAAATCCTTCTCTTCAGCGGTGAGCTCGCGGCCGATGACAGCCATCAAGACGCGCAATCTGTCAAAGGTCGCCTGATTCCACAGCTCACCCGGCGGGAATCTGCGAATGAGAGCTAGCCGCATTTCCCGATTCAGGGCAGCGACCGCCGCAGTCCATTCGCCGATGCGCGCGAGGAACTCGCGTTCGTCGGCGGACCGGAGATAGGCGTCCTTCAGGGCGATCTCATCGTGTCGCGATGAGGACCAGGTCGTCGTCGGAAATGCTTCGAGGACGGGCCTCGGCGGAGCGGGAGGCGCCTCAACCTTCGACGCAACTCGTTCGGGCTCCACGAGTCCCTCGGGGGGAGGAGCTTCGGGCTCCGAAGCAGCTTTCAGCTCCTCCTCGGTCGCGATCCCGGTTTTCTCGATTTTGCGGACCGACTTGCGCTCGAAGACCAGCGACCCCGTCAGCCCTTCGCGCCCTTCGATCTGGAGTGACATCCGGCCGCGCAGGATCGAGCGGACGATCCCGCGCACGGTGTCGCCGTCCTTGTCGGTCACGGTGACGCGGTCGAGGCGCTTGAGGCCCTCAAACGGGTCCGCTGCGGCGGCGGGGAGGGCGAACAGAAGCAGGAGGAGGGAGGCGCGCATGTTATTTCGCGAGGGCGCCTTTCAGCGCGGCTGCGAGCTGGCGGGCGGAGGTCAGGCCGAGATAGGCCATGAAGGCCTGCTGGCCGGACACCGGGTCGTTGAACGCGAGCGTCATGCGGGCGTCGAACCACCTCTTTCCGTCTGCGTCCCGGGCGTCGTAGCAGGGTTTGATCACGATTTCCGCCTCCTTCAGTTCGCCGCGCCCCTCCTTGAGCTTGAGGTCGCCCGTGAAGACCCCGGCGCGAAGAGAGTCATCTTCCTTGGCGCCGGCCTTCGCGTGGGCGTCGATCTGACCCTGCAGTTGCTTCAGGAACGCCGCGGCGCTCTCCACGCTGAGGGTGGCGGTCAAGGGGGGCGGGCCGTCCTTCGCCCCGAGCGAGACGGAAACGCCGCCCCCGGTCTTCGCGGCCTTCCACGCCGCATCGCCGGGAAACCAGAGAGAACCGTATTCGTCCAGCTGCCGGCCCTTCACGTCGATCGCGAGCGTCGCCGTCGGCGGCCGGAAGATCGTCGCCGAAAGGCGTCGCACGACGCCGAACGGATCGCCCGCGTCGTTTGACAGAACGATCACGACGGCGTCGTCGTCGGGGAAGCGGACGTAGTCGCAGAGGAAGCCCGCGACGGAGCCCGAGTGGGAGATCGTCGCCTGCCCGCCGGCCGAGGTCCCGACGAGGCAGCCGCAGCCGTAGTTGTCCAGCGCCGGAGTCCGATGTTTTGTTTTCGCGGCGGCGTCCAGGATCGCGTCGCCGCGCATCGCCTTGTCGAAGCGCCACAGGTCGTACACCGTCGTGACGATGCCGCCCATGCCGCGGTAGCCCCAGCTCCAGCCCCACTCGATCGCCGTGCCGACGTCCTTGTTCCCGTCGCGCGAGTCGCGGCGCACCGTCGCGCGCGAGGCGTCGAGCGATTTGTCCTGGCAGAAACCGGTGTCCTTCATGCCCGCAGGCTTGAAGAGGTTTTCCCGCAGGTACTCCTCGAACTTCTTCCCCGAGGCCTTCTCGATGATGACGCCGAGAAGTGCGTACCCGGGATTGCTGTATTCGAACGTCTCGCCGATCTTCGACGCGAGCGGGCGCTTCATGGCCAGCGCGACGAATTCGTCGGCCGTCTCGCGCGAGTGGTACCCGAGGATCGCTTCGCCCGAAATGCCGGACGTGTGGTTGACGAGGTGCTGGACGGTGATCGCCTTCTTGTCGGCAGGAACGCCCTTGAAGAACTTCGAAATCGGGTCGGTCGTCGCGAGCTTGCCCTGCATCTCGAGTTTGAGGATCGCGATGGCGGTGAACATCTTGCTCGCCGAGGCGATTTCGAACAGCGTGCGGGGCGTGATGGGGGCTTTCTTGTAGTCCGCTTCGCCATAGCCTTTCGCGAGGAGGACCTTGCCGTCCTTAGCCACGAGGACGGCGCCCCAGAAGGGCTTCTCCGGATCCGCCTGAACCGCCGCGTCGAGCGCTTTCCCCGCGTCGCCCTCGACGACGGTGTCGTCCCCGGCGAACGCAAACATCGGCAGCGCAAGCGAAAGCAGGAGCCGGGCCGCGGTCTTCATGGCGCGGATTGTAGCCCGCCGCCGAACGGAGAATGGGACATTCATCCGTTCATTTCCTCCGCGCCCTCTCCTCGATCCCCCGGATCAGCTCCAGCCGTTCCTCAATCTCCGCCCTCTCTTCCGTCCCGTCCCGCCACTCACGCTTCGCCCTCTCGTAGTGCGGCCTTGCCTCCGCCGCCCTCCCGGCCTCGAACAGCATGTCCGCCACCAGCAGTTCCCACTTCGCGTCTCCTTTGGCCGCCTCTGCCGCCTTCCCGATCGCGCCGTCCCGCTCGCCTTTCTCCCACGCCAGCCGCGCTTCCCCCGCCGATTCCTCCGCTTCCAGCTTCGCCCTCTCGACCGGCGCGGCGGCGACCTGCTTGACGGCCGTCCAGATGCCGGCGCCGCCGGCGAACGCGGCCACGACGAGGCCGGCGAGGACGGCTTTGGAAAGGCGGTGCTCGAAGCGCGCGGCGGATTCGGGGCGCAGGCCCGCTTCGAGGAGAAAATTGACGCGCTGTTCGATGGACGTGTGGGTGAAGGACCAGACTTTGCGGACGTTGCCTGAGAGGGACGCGACTTTCTCGAGGGTGGCGATGAAGACATTGGCGGGGACGAGGCGTGCGGCGAAGAGGTCGGCCTGGCGTTCGAATCGGCGGTAGAAGGCGCCGAAGGTGGCGGCGATGGAGGCGGCGAGGGCGGCGACGAGGGTGGTGCGTGAGAGGTCGGAGTCGAGGTGGGAGAGTGCGGCTTCGGCGGCGGCGACGGCGGCAACGGCGCCCATGGCGAAGCAGGCGTAGACGGCGGCGTGGCGGTAGCGGACGTGTCCGAGTTCGTGGGCGAGGACGGCGCCGAGTTCGTCGGCGCTGAGGGATTGGAGCATGGATTCGGTGAAGAACACGGCGCGGCCGCGCGAGCGGATGCCGACGACCATGGCGTTGACGGAGCCGGAGTCGGCTGAGGGCCAGATCCAGAAAGCGGGGGTGGTGACGCCGGCGCGTTCGCAGAGGCGGATGAGGTCGGAGCGGAGAGGGCTGTCGGGGAAGGGGCGGGCGCGGAGGACGAGGGGCATCCACGAAGGGGAGGTGAGGAGGGTGACGACCATGATGGCGGCGAGGAGGGCGATGCCTGTGAAGGGGACGGAGCCGAGGAGAAGGCGGATGCCGCGATTAAGCGAGAGGAGGTCGATGCCGGTGACGATGAGGAAGGCGGGGACAAACGGCAGGGCGGCGAGTCGGGCTTCTGAGGCAAGGACGACGCGGATCGAGGGGCCCTCGCCGGACGAGGAGCGCCAGGCGCGGGCGATGCCGACGGAGGTGGCGAGGAGAAACAGGAAGTATGGAGAGAGGGCGGCGGCGAGAGAGACGCCGGGGATGCCTCCGAGGTGCCAGGTCTGCCAGGCGACGCGCGGCCAGTTCAGGTTGGCGACGGCGGAGGCGTAGAGGGCGAGGCCGAGGAAGCGGTAGGCGTTTTCTGCGCGTGCGAGCCGGCGGACGCGGAATTCTCCCGGCTCGCCCGGCAAGCGGCGGCGGACTTCGCGCCCGTAGGCGGCGCCGGAGAGGACCTGGATCAGCAGTAGGGCAGCGACCCCGAAACAGGAGACGCGCGCATCGAATAATGGGGTCGCCCACTCCGGGGACCAGCAGAGTGCGAGGGAGAATGCCGCGAGCGAAGTGAAGATGGGGAACATCGGTGGAGGAAGTCTGGGGGACGGGGGAGGAATATGAAAGGGAAGGCGGTGGGTAGTTGGTAGTGGGTAGGAGGTAGAAAAGACAATCTCTCGTGGGGCTGTTCCTACCTCCTACCTGCTACCCACTACCCCCTAGTTCTCGGCTACCACGATGACGCGATCCTCCGCGGCCAGCGTGATCTTCCCCGACTTGTCGGGATTGACGACGACGCCGTACGAGCGCGAGGCGTCGCGCCGGAGGGCGGCGAGCTTGTAGCCGATGGCGATTTCGCCTCGGCGGCGGGCGGCCTCGACGACGGTGTGGAAGCTGAAGGGTTGCCCGGCGGCGACGTAATTGGTGGCGGGCTTGACGTAGATCTCGGATCCCTCGGGGTCGAAGAGGTCCGCCAGGACCGCGTGGATTTCCTTGTTCTCGGAGATCTGGGAAAGCATGAGGCTGACCAGTTTGTGGCTGACGATGAAGTCGTCGGCGTTCGTGACCTCAGCGAGGGCCCGGTTGCGGACATCGAGAATCTCGCTGACGATCGAAAACTCGCACTTGCCCTTCTCCGCCATGTCCCGGAGGTGAAGCAGCGTGATGAGGACGCGGCAGTCGGCCTTCTCCTGCGTGATGCCGTCGCTGCAGAGGATGATGATGTGGTCGAACTCGCGAGGTTCGGCGCCTTCGATCGTGCGGCGGTCGGTCGTGTCGCCGTGCCGGAACTCGTACACCAGATTTTTGAGGCCGGCGCAATGCTGCTGGAGGAGGGCCTTGCCGTTCTCGGACTCGGCGAGAATCCTGACGGTTGACCCCGGTGCGACGTAGGCGTCGAGACCCGCGACGATGCCGGGAGCCCGCCAGTTCCAGCCGATGATGAGCGTGCGCTCGGGTTTCGCCGGCGGGATCGAGCCCGTGCGGATCGCGGTCTCTTCGATGCCGAAGTCGCTCCTGCCCGAGAGGCGAATCGTGTCATCGTCCTCGGAGATCGCGACGACCTTGTCGCCGGCCCCGATGCGGCTGTCCATCGGCGGATTGAGCTGAACCGTGCCGTCCGCGCGGCGCAGGCCGATGACCGAGGAATCTTCGTAGGCATGAAGCGCCTCACCGAACGTTTTTCCAACAAGTGCCGGTTCTTCCTTGAAATAGATCTCGTCCCCGCCGAAATCGAGCAACTCCGTGTGCACGACCGACAGTCCGCTCTGGCGGCATGTCTGCACCGTGATGCGCGAGATCAGATCTCCCACGAGCACGATTTCCGCCTCGTCCTTCCCGACCATGCGCGCGGCCTGGAGATTCCTGGGGTCGTGAAGCTCCGCCACGATGTGGTAGGGCTCCTTGCGGCGGTTGGGGCCGTTGGTGATCGCGAGGATCGTCTTGATCACGCTCGCGTCCGGGTCTTCCGCTTCTCCTGCCAGCACGATGATCGACTTCGTGGTCTGCACGCTCACCATGTCGAGGTCGCCCAGGTCGATCGGGCTACCCGTCCGGCACACGACGCGCGTGTTCTTCGTGCTCGGCACGTTCGCGCGGATCGCGTCCTCCATCTCCACCTTGTCCTTCTCGCCCATCACGACGATGCAGGGGCGCCGCTGGTTCGCGTTGGCCTCCACCAGTTCGGATATGATCGAAAAGACCTGCGCCGACCAGCCCAGGATGACGGTGTGCCGCTCTTCGATCACCCTGGACCGTCCTTTGCGGAGCTCGCCCAGGCGCCCCTGGATGCCGCTCGTCAGGACGCCGATCAGCGTGCTGACGATGAAGATGCCGCCAAGCGTGATGCCAAGCATGGAGAACCTGAAAGGCCAGCTCCCCGCGTCGGCGCCCATCGTTCCCGGGTCGAGTGTGCGCATGAGTCCGTCCCAGAAGATCTGTGCGAACTCGCGCTTTTCCGGTCCCGCGCCCTCCGGCGCGAGTCCCGCAACAAACACCAGGACCGAAGCAAACAGGAGGAACGCCGCCGTCACCGCTCCCAGCCACGCAATGAGTGCGATCGTCCCGCGCGACATGGAGTTGTCGAAGGCGTATCGAAGCTTCTGGCCTAGGGTGGGGCGAGTCAAGGGGATCTCCGGGAAAAGTGGTCGTATCCGCGGCCGTTTCCGCGAAATTCGCCTTTATCCGCGAATTCTGTTTTTCGCTTGAGACAGGAGGAATCCGACAAAGGAATACGCGGATGAAAGCGAATTTCGCGGAAACAGCCGCGGATAAAGCCTGCCTCTACCCCGGCCCCTTCCCGATCACCCGGTTCATCCCTCCGCTCACCATCCCCTCAAGATCGACCGACACCCACGCATACCCGATCCCTCGCAAGCCAGCCGCAATCGCCGCCCGCAGTTCGAACACCTTCGCCAGCTCCGCAGGCTTCACCTCGATCCGCGCCACCGCGTCGTGATGTCTCACCCGGAACTCACGGAAACCCAGGCTCCGCAGGAACGCTTCCGCTTCGCTGACCTGTTTCAACTTCTCCGGCGTGATGGCCGTTCCGTACGGGAAGCGGCTCGACAGGCACGGCGCCGCGGGTTTGTCCCAATTCGGGAGTCCCAGCGCGCGCGCTGCTTCTCGCACGTCGGCCTTGCTGAAGCCGGCTTCCTTCAGCGGGCTTCGAACTCCCTGCTCGGTCGCCGCCGCCGAGCCCGGGCGCCAGTCGCCGACGTCGTCGGTGTTCTGGCCGTCCAGGATCTCCGCGATTCCCTCCTTCCCGGCAATCCCGCGCAGCATCTCGTACAGCTCGCTCTTGCAGAACCAGCACCGATTCGGCGGGTTCTTCGCGTAGTCGCCCCGCTCGAGCTCGTGCGTGCGGATCTTGCGAAGCGGAAACCCGCCCGCGCGCGCCGCGTCCTCGGCCCACTTCTCCTCGTCCGGCGCGAGGCTCTCGCTGACCGCGAGCACCGCCTGCGCCCGCTTCCCCAGCTCCGCGTGCGCCACCGCCGCGACCAGCGTGGAGTCCACGCCGCCCGAATACGCGACGAGCGCCGAGGGCGCCCGCCGGATTACTTCGCGGAGTCGCTCGAGCTTTTGCATGCGTCCTTGCGGCGTGATGCCTGCGCGCCGATCACGATGGAGGCGATCGCGAGACCGCCTGTCAGCCCCATCAGAATGGGGAGAAGCGGACTGCGTTTCTCCGGCTTCATGACTACCCACGTCTTCGCAACGAGGTACGGCGCGGCAACCACGTCGCCGCGCTGATTCGTGTATGTCACGATCTTCCAGAACGCACCGACGAACTCGATCCGCCCGTGCGCCGCCGGTTTCTCCCCCGGCTCGAGAAACGTCACCGCAACCGTCTTGCCGCTCACGGGGTCCATGATCACCGCTTCACAGGCCTTCGAAGTGTCCGGCGGCGCTTCCCCGGGCGCGAGCGGCACCGGCTCCACCGGGAGCTTGCGGACGTCCCCGAAAATCACGCCCTCACGCCGGACCACCCGCCCGCGGCACTCCGCCGGGCGCTCCATGAGATCGTTGTACCCCAGCGTCTCCGGCGCGCCGAGCCCTGCCGAAGCGCGCTTCAGCAATTCCCCGTAGTAATCGCTCTGCACCGCCGGCGTGCGATCTCGTTCCGAGGCGATGGTGACGGGCGAAGCGTCGTCAGCCCAGGCGGCCATGTTGAACTGGACCTTCAGGGCGAGGAGCATGAGCGCGCCCCAGGCGGTGAGGGTCACGAGGAGATGCGCGCGGATCCGGGCGAACTCAGCGGAGCGGAAATAGGTCGTGCGGCGCATGGTGGAGGTTGTAGCACTTCTGGCAGTCGGGGGAAGGGCGTTTTGCGTATCTTGTGACAACAGCACGACGAACAAGGAGCGCTCGTGAAGATCTTCGCCTGCCTGCTCGTCACGGCCGTCGCTGTTTCCGCGGACGAAACGGCGACGCTGAAGTGGATTTCGGACGAGCACGGCAAGCTGCTGATGGCGGCCCGGAGCGACGGCCTCGTCGAGGAAGCGCAGAACGAGATGGAGATGGACAGCCGGGCGCGCGTGTGGGCGGACCCGACGAAGAAGACCATCTCGGGCTCCGGGCGGATCTGGATTACGCATTGGGATGACGCGCTTCACAGGAAGTACCTCTCGTTCTCGGAAAAGCGCAAGACGATGCGCAAAGCGGCGGCAGCGAAGTTCGTCGCGCTCGGAAACGAAATAAAAGCCGCGGGGGATGCGGACAAGGCGGCGCTGGCCTGGCGAACAGCGCTGAAATATGACCCGGCCTCGAAGGAAGCGCACGAACGGTTGGGGGAGGTGCTGGTCGAAAAGCAGGGGTGGTTCCCGAAGGAGGAGGCGGAGAAGCGCAAAAAGGGGCTCCTGCCGGTCGGCGCAGACTGGGTGACCGCGAAGGAAGCGGAGGCGCGGCATTCGAAGTGGGCGGAGCCGTGGGTTGTGAAGGGGGACCATTTCGAGGTCAGTTCGAACCACTCGCTGGACGGGGCGAAAAACGTGCTGGCGCGGGCGGAGGAGATGTATCACGCCCTGACGCGCGAGTTGAGCGAGCCGGGCGGGCCGCCGCTGACGCCCGACACGAAGGGCCTGATGAAGATTTACTACTTCGCCTCGCGCGCCGACCTGGATGAACACGACCGCACGGCGCACGGCGACCGTCCGGGGCTCAAGACTGCGCCCGGGTTTTTCAGTAACGAGGACAAGGTCAGCCACTTTTTCCCCTTGCCAGCCAACGCGCTGAACACGCTCGAGGACGTGGTCAGGCACGAGGGCGCGCACCAGGTCGCGTACTGGATCTGGACCGCTTCAGGCCAGCCGCCCGCTCTTCCGCATTTCTGGGAGTGGGAGGGGTTCGCGACGTATTTCGAGTCGGTGGAGACGAAAGACGGCAAGGTGCTGGTCGGGAACCCGAATCACCTTCGCGTAAAAACGTTTCGCACGGAATTCGCGGCGGGGAAACACGTCCCGCTGGCGGAGTTCGTGACGCTCGACCAGCGGGGGGTTTCCGGCAAGTACCCGCAGTGCGCCGCCCTGGCGAGCTTCTTCATGAATGCGGGCGACGGAAAGCACCGCGAGAAGTTCCTGGCGTACCTCAAGGTGATTCACGAAGCACAGGCGAGGGCGGACACGTTCGACGGAGCGTTCGGGAAGAAACCCGCCGATTTTCAGGCAGAATGGGAAGCCTGGCTCAAAGGCCTCAAGTGAATTTCATAGGGGAACTGCGATGAGAACTTGCGCCTGGCTGATGGTCGCCGCGCTCGCCGCTTCCGCGGATGAGACGACGACGATGAAGTGGCTTGCGGACGAACACGCGAAGCTGGGGGCGGCCGCGAAGAAGGACGGGCTGGCCGAGGAGTCGGTCGCTGCCTTTACGACCGCGTTGCGGGCCATGTCGGATCACGCGGAAGCGGGACGCGGACTCAAGGAAGGCAGGCGGCCCTGGGTGCTGAAATGGGACGACGCGACGCATGCGAAGTACCTCGCGTTCGAAAAGGGCCGCCAGGTCGTGGCGAGGGAGTCCGCCGCGAGGCTGGTCACGCTGGGGGACGAGCGCAAGGCGGCAGGGAGCGCGAAGCGCGCGGAAGCGGCATGGCGGTGGGCGCTCGAGCAGGACCCGGAGTGCCAGGCGGCGCACGACAGGTTGGGCGAAGTCCTGGTGGAAAAGGACGGCTGGTATCCGAGGGAGGAGGCCGAGAAGCGCAAGCAGGGGCTGCTCCCGGTCGGCGCCGAATGGGTGCCCGCCAAGGACGCGGAAGCGCGGCACTCGAAATGGGCGGAGGCGTGGGTCGAGAAGGGCGCGCATTTCGAGGTGACGTCCAACGTCTCTCGCGACGTCGCTCGCAGCGTGCTGGCGCGGGCGGAGGACGTGTACCGCGCCGTCACGCGCGATCTTCACGGGCTGATCGAGCCGCCCAAAACCGACGGCCTGATGAAACTCTCCTGCTTTGCCACGCGCGCCGACTTCAACGACCACATCAAGGCCGCGCACGGCGACCGCGAAGAACTGAGGGCGCTCTCCGGCTACTTCAGCGCCGATGACAAAATGGCGCACTTCCTCCCGACGCCCAACACCGCGACCGGCGGCCTCGACGACGACGTGCGGCGCGAGGCCACGCACCAGATCCTTTCCTGGGTCTGGAAACCGAAAGGCAATCCGGAAGCGCACGTGGGGTACTGGGCGTGGGTCGGCATCGCGCTGTTCTTCGAATCCGTGGAAACGCGCGACGGGAAGTTGCTGACGGGAAGCCCGGACCACGTGCGTGTCCGCCAGTTCCGGAGGGACTTCGTGGAAGGAAAGCACGTAGTGCTCGCGAAGTTCACCGGTTTCGCCGCCCGGGAGATCGCCGACAAGCCTTCCCAGTGCGCCGCCCTCGCGAACTTCTTCATGACGTCGGGCCGCGCCAGGTATCGCGAACAGTTCATCGCCTACGCGAAGGCCGTCCACGAGGGCGTGGCAGAATTCGGGACCTTCCAGCAGTGTTTCCGGAAGGAGGCGAAGGATCTGCAGGCGGAGTGGGAGGCCTGGGTGGACGGGCTGAAATGAAGAGCCTGCTGGTTCTGATCGTCCCGGCGCTTTCCGCCTTTGCCGACGATGCTGCGGCCGTGCGGCGCGATCTCGCGAAGGAGCGCGCAGCATTGGGAGCTCGGTGCGAAGAGGCGGGACTCGTCGAGGAGGCGGCGCGCGAGTGGCAGGCGGCGCGGCGCGAAGATCCCGCGGTCGCCGGAGCGGCCGAAGCGCTCGCGCGGATCGGGAAGCCCTGGGTGCTCGAATGGGACGAGGCGCTGCACGCGAACTTCGTCGCCTATGCGAAGGACCGCTCCGCGCTTCTCGATCGCTTCGCGGCTCGCTGGCTCGCGCTCGGCGACGCGCGATCCGCCCTTACGCTCTCGCCGGATTTCGAGCCGGCGCACGACCGCGCGGGTGAAGTGTTCGCAGGGGGAGAGTGGGTTCGGAGGGAGGTTGCGGACTTCCTCCTGCAGGACCTGCTTCCCATCGACGGCAAGTGGCTGCCGGCCGCCGATGTAAAGAAGCGCCGTGCGGCCTGGGCGGAGGCCTGGGAGATCCGCGGCACTCACTTTGCGGTCCGCTCGAATCGCTCGGAGCCGGCGGCGCGCGAAGTGCTGGCGCTTGCCGAGGCCGTGTTCGCGGCGGTGCACCGCGAACTCGAGGGCGAGCTCGATGCGCCCGCGCCGAAGAAGCGGTTCGCGGTCTACGACTTCGCCACGCGCGCCGACTTTCTCGCCCACCTCGACGCCGTCCACGAAGGAGGCGCGGAACGCCGTTCTTCCGCCGGATTCTTCAGCTCGCTCGACGCCGCCAGCCACTTCGCCCCCACGGGCAACGGATTCGGGCTCGGCGACCCGGACGTCGTGCGCCACGAAGTCGCGCACCAGGTCTGCGACGCCCTGTGGCCGCCGCAGGGGATGCTCGCCGAGCGGCCGCACTTCTGGGCCTGGGAAGGCGTCGCGGCCTTCTTCGAATCGACCAAGATCCGCGACGGGAAAATTCTCGTCGGAAGCCGCCTCCATCCGCGGATGGGAATGGCCCGCGGCGCTCTCAAAGACGGGGCGACGCTCCCCCTCGATGAATTCGTGCTGCTGGACGGGGAAGGCGTGAAGGGCCGCTACAACCAGGCGGCGTCGCTCGTTCATTTCTTTCTGCTCTCGGACGGCGGGAAGGGCCGGGAGCGTTTCCTGAAGTACTTGCGGGTCGTTGCTTCCGGCAAAGCCGAGGCCGACACGTTTGAGAAGTCGTTCGGATGCAAGGCGGGGAAGTTCCAGGAGGATTGGGAAGCCTGGGTGAAGGGGAGTGGGCGATGAAAAAAGGCATGAGCCGCAGAGGGCGCAGAGGACACAGAGAAAGGCAATTCGGGGACGGCACACGGCTTGGGATCTTGACTTTCTCTGTGTCCTTAGCGTCCTCTGCGGCCATGCCGTTCTTCCTGGTTCTGTCGCTCGCGCTCTTCGCGTTCGCCGACGACGCTTCCCTCAAGAATGAATCCATTCGCGGCCGCTCCGAGCTCGCCCGGGCCGCTTCCGCCGATGGCCTCGTCGAGGAGTCCATCCGCGAGTGGCAACTGGTGAAACGGGACGACCCGGCAAACGTGGAGGCCACGAAGGCGCTGGCTTCGGCCCCGAAGCCCTGGGTTCTCGACTGGGACGCGGCGACGCACCGCAAATGGGTGGCGTGGTCGGAGAAGCGCCGGGCCTTCTGCGGCGACATCGCGCGGCGCTGGGCGAATCTCGCTTCGGAGCGCGACAAGGCGGGCGACCGGGACGGGTGCTGGGAAGCCTGCCAGCGGGCGTTCGGGCTCGACGCGGACTGCCAGCGGGCTCACGAGTTGCTGGGCGAGGCGAAGCACGACGGCGGCTGGGTGACGGAGGAGATTGCGGCGAAGCGGTCCCGGGGATTGCTGGAGCTGCGCGGCGAGTGGCTGCCTGCGGCGGACGTGCGCAAGCAGCGGATGGTGTGGGCGGATGCGTGGGAGCTGCACAGCCCGCACTACACGGTCCGCTCGAACCGCGGGCTCGGCCCGGGGCGATCGGTGGTCGTGCTTGCCGAGCGGGTTCACACGGCGTTCATGCGCGACATCATGGGCATTGTCGATGCGCCTGCGGAAACGAAACGGCTGCTGGTCATGGATTTCGCGACGCTCGACGATCTCGATGCGCACATCAAGGCCGAGCACCAGGGGGGCACGACCCCCAAGGGCGTACCGGGTTTCTACAGTCCCGGAGAGGGCGTGCATCTCACCGTCCTTCCTGAAGGTTCGGCTCTCACGCGCGAGGAGGTCGTCCTTCACGAGTGCACCCACGCCGTCGCGGGCCGGGCCATTCCGCTCGTGGGCTGGATCAACTCGCGGGCGAACTTCTGGGCGTGGGAGGGCATGGCGTCGTACTTCGAATCGACGGAGTCGCGCGACGGAAAGGTCGTCGCAGGAAACACCTCGGTCATCCGCCTGAAACTGGCACACGACGAGCTGGCCGACGGGAAGTTCACTCCTCTGGCGAAATTCGTGGCGCTCAACCAGGAAGGGCTTGGGAAGCAGTACCAGCAGGCGGCCGGGCTCGTGCATTTCTTCCTGCACTGGAAGGGCGGAATGTACCGCGAGGCGTTCATCCAGTACTTCAAGGTGGTGGCGACCGGAATGTCGGACGAGAAGTCGTTCGAGAAGGAGTTCGGGCGCGGGGCGGAGACGTTCGAAGCGGAATGGAAAGAGCACGTGATGGAATTCAAAAAGTGAGAGCGCGTGAAACAAGCGGGCGCCGTCTGCGTTCGGATCTCGCGGCATGGCGTCGGTAAGGCTCGACGCCGCGCCGCGAGTCCCGACCGCAGACGTCGCCCGCTTGTTTCACGCGCCCTGCGCCCGACCATTCTTCGCGCATTCACCCGTGTTACGCTTGACGCCATGCCCCGGATCGCCCTTTTCTTCTTCCTTGCGGCCGTCGCCGCCGCCGATCCAACCCCGGCCGAGATCGAACGCGACCTCAAGACGTTCCTCGTCGCCGAACACCTCAAGCTGGCCGACAAATGCGTCGCCGACGATCTTGTCGAAGAAGCCCGCGCCGAGTATCTCGACGTCCTTCGCTGGGAATCCCAGCACGGACTCGCCGCCCGGATGGTCAATTCCGGCGGTCGGCTCTGGGCGCTCAGCTGGGACGACGCCCGCCACGCGAAGTACACGGATTACCGCGAATTGCGCCGGATCCTCGACTACGAGGCGTCTTCGCGCCTTCTCGCCCTCGGCAAGGCAAAGAAAGAAAAAGGGGACGCTTCCGGCGCAAAGGCCGCCTTCCGCCGCGCGCTCAACTACGACCGGGACTTCGCCGACGCTCGCACGCAGCTCGGGGAGGCGCTCGTCGAAGGCCAGGGCTGGTTCCAGACGGCAGAGGCGGAGAAGCGGAAGCAGGGATTGCTCCCCATCGGCGGAAAGTGGCTCCCGGCCGCCGAGGTGGAGCAGAAGAGGAAATTATGGGCGGATGCGTGGGAGGTGAATGGCGGGCGGTTCGTCGTGCGTTCCAACCACTCGCTTCTGGCGGCCCAGAAAGTGCTCGGCTGGGCCGAAGACATGTACGCCGTGCTGGTCCGCGAAACGGCTCCCGTCCTGAAACCCCCGGCCACCCTGAAGCCGATGCCTGTCTACCTCTTCGCGACGAAAGAGGACTTCGACGCCCACGTCCGAGGTCACCATCCCGGAGGCATCTCTCCCGGCGTCGTCGGTTTCTATTCCAACGAGGACCGCGCCGCGCACTTCTGGTATCGCGAGGAAGCCGGCCCTTCACCACTCTCGACCATCGTCCAGCACGAGTGCTGTCACCAGGCACTGGACCAGTGGATCACGTGGAAGAACGAGCCGACGCTCAACCCGCACTTCTGGATTTACGAGGGCGTCGCGCGCTGGTTCGAGACGGTCGAGAACCGGGACGGGAAGCTGCTCGTGGGAAACCCGAAGCATCCACCGTTCCAGGTCGCGAAGGCTAAGGTCGTGAAGGGAAGCGTGCTTTCGCTCGCGGAGCTCGTCCTCCTGGAACAGCGGGACATGGCACCCCACTACGACCAGGCCGCGGGCGTGACGCACTTCTTCATGACGGCCGGCGACGCGAAGTACCGCGAACGCTTCCTGAAGTACTGCGCTGCGGTTCTGGCGGGAGAGGCGAAAGCGAGTTCTTTCCAGGAGGCGTTCGGGGAAGCGCCGGAGGAGTTCGAGCTGGCGTGGCGCGAGTACCTGCGCGGGCTTAAGTAGCTCCACGTTGATTCTGTGCCATCCATCCGCGCGCCTTTCCGGCCTGAGCGAGCGGAGCGAGTCGAAGGGTCGTCGTCCCGCGTCGTCGTCGATCCTCACTGGAGCTCCGTTCCGCTCCAGTTCCGGTCTCCTCCTTGCGGGACGACGAAATTCGCGGCGGCTGAATGGCACAGAATCAACGTGGAGCTACTTGAGTAGCGCTACTTCGGCTTCGGCGGCTCCAGCACCATCGGCCCGGTCGGCTGTTTGACGCCCGCGATGGGTTCAAGCGTCACGGCGAACTTGACCGCCTGCCCGGGCGGAACGCCGGCAATCGTCTGCGAGCCCTTGAGCAGCCCGTCCTTGTCCGGCATGAACACCGCGCCCGGCATCGGCTTCATTCCTTCGACGAGCGCCCACACCTGGTATCCCTTGCCCGAGGGAGGCGCGGGGAGATTCGCGGCCATGATGTGGACTTCTTCGCCTTGCCAGAACACCCGTCCGAGCGACGCCGCTCCGCCCACGCCGGCCAGCTCGCCCATCGACGCACTCGGCATGAACTTCTTCTCGGCCAGCGCTTCGGCTTCCATGGAGTCGAGTTGAGCACGCAGCTTCTCGAATTCGCTGCGGACATGGGCGATCTTGCTTGTCGAGTTCCTCTCCTCCAACTTCGTGCCCATGAAGATCCCGAAGATCATGGTGGCGGCGGTGGCGGCGGGAAGGGCCCAGAACGGCAATGAACCCTTGGGCACCAGGTGCGGGGATGCGGAGCGGCCGCTCACCGCGTCCTGAATTCGGAGACGGAGCTCCGGCGACGGCGTGACTGGCGGAAGCGCCACGGCGAGCCCTGCGGCCGCTTCCGAGTGCGCCGCGACAAGCCTGCGGCACTCCGGGCATTCTTCGAGATGCGACTCGATCGCGGCGCGTTCCTCGGCGTCGAGGCCGCCGATCGCCTGGATCGCACAGAGGTCGCGGAGTTCGTCGTGAGTCATGCCGCGCCTCCCTCGAACCCGGCGAGCGCCGCGCGCAGCTTCTGCATCCCGAGACGCATCCGCGTCTTCACCGTCCCCAGCGGCTGCTTCAGGCGCGATGCAATTTCCGATTGGGACAGCCCTTCAAAATAGGCCAGCTCGATCGCCTGCCGCTGGTCCGGCGGCAGTTGCGCGACCGCCGCGGTCACGCGCTTCAGGTCTTCCGGGAACTCACTCTCCTCCGGCAGCGGTCTAGGCTCCGCCGTCGCGCCGTCGAGCGCGCGGTGGAACGCATCCTTCCGGCGGAGTTTGTCGATCGACGCGTTGCGGACCGAGCTCATGATCCACGCGGCGACCGATCCGCGCGAAGTGTCGTAGTCCGCGGCCCGGTCCCACACTCGCACGAAAACCTCCTGCACCACGTCCTCCGCTTCCGAACGGTCCCCCAGCACCCGCGCGGCGGTCGCCAGCGCAGCGGCGCAATACCGGTCGTAAAGCTGGGACAACGCGCCCTCGTCCCTCTTCGCAATGCGGAGGAGAAGTGACTGGTCGGTGGGGGTGACAGCTGTGGAGATGACCGTGGTCCCGGAGATACGCGGCTGGCGGAGGTATGGATCTGTTCGGGCGGAGGATATGCGGAAGGTAGAGCAGCGTGAAGTGTCAGGGTCGCCGGCGCTTACGACCCTCCCAGCCCAGCCAGTTTTCCGCCTCCTCCAGCGTCCGGAACGTCATGACCTTCTTGCCGCCGGAGCCGCCCGCGGCCTCACAGCGCATGGCCTCGTAGATGCGGCCCAGCTGAAAGGCGAGTTCCTCGGGGGCGACGATGCCGAAGCGGGCCGACGTTGCCGGCGGGTCCATGGAGGCGGAGAGAGCGGCGAGTTCGCGCATCCGGGCGGCCTTTGGCTCGACGATGCGCGCTGCGCCGGTCATGTCGACGATCTCGTCGTATCCGGCGACCTTCGGGTCCGACCAGGCGTTCTTCTGGTAACCGAAGATGTCAGATTCAGTGACGTCCCCTGTCGCCGTCGCGGTGACCAGTCGGCGTTCGTGGTCGACATGGTGGCTGATCGGCATCCGTCAGCTCCCGAATTCCGTGAGGGATTTTGCCAGTTCCGCGGCCGAGATCGCGTGCTCGGCCAGCGAGCGACCCCGGCACACCGCCTCCCAGGCCTGCCGGAAACTCTTCGCCCCCGCCCGCGGCCCGTCGGGGTGATTGAAAACGGCACGGCCCGGGACCATGCCGAAGTCGGTGCCGCCGCAGAGGCGCAGGGCGGCCGGCAGGTCGGCGGGGCGGCTCGATCCGCCGGGCACGGGGAGAGCCGGCGCAATCGTTCCGAGCGGGCGCCGGCAGGACTCGATGTTCGCTTTCACCTCCTCGTCCGTGGTGCGCATCCGCGCGCCCGTGCCGGGGAAGAGGATGACGTCGAATCCTGCGAGGCGCTGGAGAAGCGTCATGACGTGCGAATCGACACCGACGGCCGGGGCTCGGCTCATCGCGGCCACCATGTCGAAATGAGCCAGCAGCGGGACGGTTGCGAATTCCCGCACGAAACGGCATGCCGGCAGGCCGAGCGGAAGCGCGTTGAGCATCACGGCGTTCGCGCCCCCGGCGACGGCGTCGTGATGAAGCGTCTTCAGCCTCGAGATCTCGTCCGTGATGTTGGCGACGTACATCTTTTTCTCGCCGCTTTCCGCTTCCGCAAGCCTCCGCGCGTCGCCGCAAAGCTTCGCTCGTTCCGCAAGCGGGGACCACGGGACGTCCGCGAGCATCTCATCGTCTTTCGCCGCGTCCAGCCCGCCCTTCCAGGCTTCTTCCGCGAGCGCCGCGAACTCCGCCGGCGGAAGGCCGACGTTTGGCTTGACGACACCGATGAAGAAGGGGCGCTCCTCGACTCCGAGGAGGTCCCGCAGACCCTTGACTCCGAATTGCGGTCCGGGAAACAGGTTTGCGAACGTGTCGGGGAGGGCGATGTCGGTGAGCCGGATCGCGGAGATTCCGGGCGAGTAGAAGGTGCCTTCGCCGAGCAGCACCGTGAGGAGATTCGGGAGCTTCGCGCCGAAATTCTCGACGGGATGAGCGATGACCGCCACGCATCGCTTCCATGGACCCGCGCCGTCAAAGGGCGTGGGCGTCGACGGTCCGTTGAGATCTCCAAGAACGGTCACCGACACGACCTTCGCCCCGTGCCGCGGCCGGAAATCTTCGTCGACGCCGGGCCGCTTCCATTGGGCCGTGGACTGTTCCTGAGCCAGGTGAGCCGCGGCCTCCCGCGGTTCGCGGTCGGTCTCGAAGACGTTCGTGGCGAGGACGTAGCGCGCGAGGTCGAGCGAGCCTTCCGCGAACCACGCCGCTTCGGCGGTCATTCGGTCCCCTGGACCAGAAGCGCGACTTCGCGGGTGCGGGAGCCATCGCATTCGACGAAGAAGACGGCCTGCCACGGGCCCAGGTCGAGGTCGCCGTCCTTGACGAGGAGCGTCTCGGAAGTGCGCAGGGTGAGCGAGGCGAGGTGCGCGTGCGCGTTGAGGCGGTCGTCGATCGGTTCGATGTCATGCCGATAGCCGGCGCGCGGCGGGAACAGTTTCTTCATCCAGTCGACCATGTCCGCCTGGAGCTCCGGGTCGCGCTCGTTGATCGCAATGCCGCCCGTTGTGTGCCGTGAAACGATGGTGACGGTCCCCGTCTTCACGCCCGCGCCGCGGACTTCGTCACGGACGCGGGAGGTGATGTCGACGAACTCGAAGGGCGCGTGGGAATCGAACGCGATCGTGCGCGACACCTGCTTCATCACGGCGAACCTATTCCCCGGGGTTCCGCGGCGCAAGGAGAAAGACAGGCGCGGGGCGCTACTTGAGCCAGCCCTCCGGATCGCCCGGGTGCTCCTTGAGCCAGGCCCTGCAGGCCGCCATGAAACGGTCGAAGTCTTCCTTGTTGGCGCCCTTTGGAGCGCGGATGTCCGATTTCGTGATCGCGTTCCAGTCCTGGAGCAGCACGACCGAGACTTTCCCGGCCTTGGGATCCAGACCGCGGGCGCGTCCATACGCCTCGAGCACGGCGGTGGCGACTTCGTGAGTCCGAATCCCGCTGCAGTTGTTCGCTGCGACTTCGAGCAGGTCAAAAGAAGTGGATTTCAGGAGATCGACGACGCCGCGGGAGGCCTCCAGGACGCCGGAGTCGCCGAGCAGCCGCGCCACCTGTTTGAAAAACTCGAAGTCCGCGTCCCAGACCGCGTGCTCCGCCTCGTGCTCGGCGCACAGGGAGTCGCGACAGTTCGGACAATCGTCCGCCAGGACTTCGGCCGCGCAAGCGAGGAAAACAAACCCGAGCCACCAACGCGTCCTGGAATCCATAGCTAATTTCTCCGCGTTTTCAGGACAGGCGGCGACCCAGGCTCTAAATGCGATACGCGATCCTTACCATACTCCCGGCAAGGTTCAGGCCTGAAGAGTCGTTTTTCCTGCCTCCTGCCTCTTCCACACAGCAAACTACCCATCACTCAGTACTCATCACTCAACACTGCATTCCGGGAGACCCCACGATGCGCGCTTCAGTCCTCTACCAGGGCGCCTACGCCCTCGCCCAGGTCCAGCTCGACGCCAACGAACAGGTCCGCATGGAGTCCGGCGCGATGGTCGGGCACTCGCCGACGATCGACATCGAGGCCAAGATGGAGGGCGGGTTCCTGAAAGCCCTGGGACGCAAGATGCTCGGCGGCGAGTCGTTCTTCATCACACGCGCCACCGCGACCCGCGGCCCCGGCGAAATCCTGATGGCCCCTTCAATGCCCGGCGATATAGCGGTCGTGCCGGTCCAGGGCGCCGGACTCATTGTCCAGCGCGGCTGCTACCTCGGCAACTCGACGGGGATCGAGGTCGATACCAAGTGGGGCGGGTTCAAGGCCGCGTTCAGCTCAGGCGGACTTTTCTGGCTCCACATGAGCGGGCAGGGGATTGCGATGGTGGCCTCGTTCGGCACGATCCACCGCAAGACTCTCGCAGCCGGCGAGAATTACATCGTCGATACGGGACACATCGTCGCCTTCAGCGACACGATCCAGTACTCGATTCGAAAGGCCGCCGGAGGGGTGTTCAACACCGCCGCTTCAGGGGAGTGGCTTGTCGCGGAGTACGTCGGACCAGGCGAGCTCCTGCTCCAGACGCGGCAGGCCGCGGCTTTCGGGCAGTGGCTCCAGCCGTTCATCCCGGGGAAGAACAGCGGGAGTTGACCGCCGAGTGCGGCGGCGGAAAGAGCAACTACAAGACCGCGAACTCTCAAGCAAACGACAACTTCAAACTGCAAGACTGGGCGCCGGGCACGGTCGCCGTCGGCGCGGCGTGTCCACCTCGTCAGCCCCAGGCTGCCTGTCGCTTCGTTCCTCGTCCCCGCCGTATTGGCACACCGGCCCGCCCCCACCCCGGGGCCGGCCCGGCTCCCTATTTGCTTGTCTCCACACATACCAGAGAAATAGACTCAACCCCTTGGGACGACGGAATTTCCCCGCCGTCCCGGGCGTTGAAAAGAAGGCGAACACCCGCCAAACATCCGGCCCCAGCCCGATCAGGAGCAAGCCATGTTCGACAAGTTCACCGACCGCGCCCGCAAGGTCATGAGCCTCGCCCGCCAGGAGGCCCAGCGCTTCAATCACGAGTACATCGGCACCGAGCACATCCTGCTGGGGCTGGTGCAGGAAGGAAGCGGGATTGCGGCGAAGGTGCTGCGCAATCTCGACATCGACCTCAAGAAGATCCGGCAGGAAGTTGAGAAGCTGATCCCGCACGGGCCCCCGACGGTGACGATGGGGCAGCTCCCGTTCACGCCGCGCGCCAAGAGGGTGCTGGAGCTGGCGCAGGAAGAAGCGACGGCGCTGGGGCACGACTACATCGGGACGGAACATCTCGTCCTCGGGCTGCTCAAGGAGAACGAGGGCGTCGCGGCGCAGGTTCTGATCAACCTCGGGCTGAAGCTCGAGGACGTGCGCGAGGAAGTCCTCGAAGTGCTCAACGTGGACATCCCGCACGACCAGGAAGGCGCCGAAAAGCCTCCGGGCGGCGGCGGAGCGGGCGGCGGGCGGGCGCAGACGAAGTCGAAGACCCCCGCGCTCGACACGTTCGGGCGCGACCTGACGGAACTCGCGGCGCAGGGCAAACTCGACCCGGTCATCGGGCGGCGCAACGAAATCGAGCGCGTCATCCAGATCCTCTCGCGGCGCACCAAGAACAACCCGGTGCTGCTCGGCGAAGCGGGCGTCGGGAAGACGGCGATCGTGGAAGGGCTGGCGCAGGACATCATCACGGGGAACGTGCCCGAGATCCTGAAGGACAAGCGGATCGTCGTGCTCGACCTCGCGCTGATGGTCGCCGGCACCAAGTACCGCGGGCAGTTCGAGGAGCGCATCAAGGCCGTCATGAACGAAGTCCGTCGCGCGAAGCACATCATCCTCTTCATCGACGAGTTGCACACGCTGGTCGGCGCCGGCGGCGCGGAGGGCGCGATCGACGCGTCCAACGTGCTCAAGCCCGCCCTGGCCCGCGGCGAGATCCAGTGCATCGGCGCCACGACGCTCGACGAGTACCGCAAGTACATCGAAAAGGACGGCGCGCTCGAACGGCGCTTCCAGACCATCATGGTCGACCCGCCGAACAAGGAAGAAGCACTGGAGATCCTCAAGGGCCTCCGCGACAAGTACGAGGCGCACCACCGGGTCCAGTACACCGACGCGGCACTCGAAGGCTGCGTCGAGCTCAGCTCGCGCTACATCACGGGCCGCTTCCTGCCTGACAAGGCCATCGACGTCATGGACGAAGCCGGCGCGCGCATCCGCCTGAAGACGATGTCGAAGCCGCCGGACCTGAAGGACGTGGACAAGGAGATCTCCAAGCTCGACAAGGAGAAGGACGAGTCCATCGCCGCCCAGGATTACGAGCGCGCGGCGTTGCTGCGTGATTCCGCGGCCCAGCTCCGGAAGAAGAAGGAAACGATCCAGAAGGAATGGCGCGAAGGCGCCAAGGAAGGCGAAGGCCTCGTCGACGAGGACGTGATCGCGGAGACGGTCAGCAAGATGACCGGCATCCCGCTGTCGCGCCTCGAGAAGAAGGAAGCCGAGCGGCTCCTCAAGATGGAGGACGAACTGCACAAGACGGTCGTCAGCCAGGAAGAGGCGGTCAAGGCGATCGCGAAGGCGATCCGCAGGAGCCGTGCGGGGCTCAAGGACCCGAAGCGGCCGATCGGCTCGTTCATCTTCGTCGGCCCGACGGGCGTCGGAAAAACGCTCATGGCGAAGGCCCTCGCGAAGTTCATGTTCGGCGAGGAGGACTCGCTGATCCAGATCGACATGTCCGAGTACATGGAGAAGCACAACGTCTCCAGGCTCGTCGGCGCCCCTCCCGGCTACGTCGGCTTCGAAGAGGGCGGCCAGCTCACCGAGAAGATCCGCCGCCGCCCGTACGCGGTCGTCCTGCTCGACGAAATCGAGAAGGCGCACGGCGACGTCTACAACATGCTCCTCCAGATCATGGAGGAAGGCCGCCTGACCGACTCGTTCGGCCGGCACATCGACTTCAAGAACGTCATCCTCATCATGACTTCGAACATCGGCGCCGACCTGCTCAAGAACCAGACGACGCTCGGGTTCAAGAAGGCGAACTCCGACGCCAACTACGAGGGCATGAAGCGGACGATTCTCGGCGAGATCGAGAAGCACTTCCGCCCCGAATTCCTCAACCGCCTCGACGACACGATCATGTTCCGCAGCCTGACGCGCGACGACCTGAAGATCGTGGTGGACTACGAGCTGACCGGGGTGCGCAAGCGCCTGGTCGACCGCAATATTTCGCTGGAGGTCACGCAGGAAGCGAAGGAGCTGCTGATCGACAAGGGCTACAACCCCGACTTCGGGGCGAGGCCTCTGCGCCGCGCGATCGAGCACATGGTCGAGGACCAGCTGTCGGAGCAGATCCTCCGCGGCGAAATCCCCGAGGGATCCAACGTGAAGGTGTCGGCGAAGGACGGGCACCTCTTCTTCGATGCGACGACGCCGAAGAAGGAAGGCGGGCAGAAGGAGCCGGCGGCGGTGGGGACGACTTAGGAAGGACAGTGGGTAGGAAGTAGGGGGGTAGGACGAAACGTCATAGAATTCGGGACGGACACCGTTGGCGGGTGCCCGTCCCGTTCTGTTTCCCGGGGGAGGAGCCGATCGTGGGGAAGCTTGGACGGTTGGCGGTCATGGCCCTCCTGTGCGCGGGGTGCGGGAAGGCGCCGTCACGACCGGGTGCGGATCCGCCGGAAGAGATCTACCGCAAGTACGTCACGGCCTGCCTGGCGACGGACGGCGAGGCCCAGTGCGCGCTCCTGTCGGAGCGGCTGCGCAATGAGTGGGAATCGGCGCTCGCGGAAATCAAGCGCCAACCCGATTCAGGCATCAGCGGGCTCGCGAAGAAGCTCGACTCGTCCACGGCGGCAATCCGCGCCGCGGGCCTGGCGCAGTACACCACCATTGTCCTGAAGTCGCGAATGAAGGACCTGGCCGCCCTCGCGCGCTACAGATCGCTGGGGCCGCCGCGGGTATTCATCCAGGACAAGCGCGTGCGCGTGATGGCGTCGACTCCCGACGACGCATTTACCTGGACGCTGTGGCTGGTCGAAGAGGCGGGGCGCTGGAGGGTTGACGAGGAGCACGGGGAAGAATCTCCTGCCGAGGTCTACCGGAGATTCGTCGCGGCCTACCTGGCGGCCGACGGGAAAACGCAGTGGGCACTTCTGTCGGAAAGGCAGCGAAAGCTCTCTGAAGCAGCGCTGGGGGAGATGAAGCGGAATTCTGACGCGCAGCTCGACGATCTTTCGAGGCAGCTGGGAACGACGCCTGCAGAGATCCGGGCCGCGGGCCCTGAAGAACTGACGACGCTGGTCCTGAAGTCGCGGATGAAGGATCCGGAAACGGTGGCGCGCTTCAAGTCGCTCGGGCCGGCGAAGGCAGGCGCCCCGGGCGACCGGCTTCGCGTGATGGCGGCCACCCCGGATGGCAAGTTCACATGGAGCCTGTGGCTCATCCGGGAAGGCGGCCAGTGGAAAGTCGATGAAGAGCCGGACGAAATGGAGGTGATCACACCGGGCGGGGAGAAGTAGGCGAAAGCGGCAACAACGAAACGAAGTCGCCGTTTTCACTTCTTCGAGATTTTCTTCGCCCTACCCGGCGACGGCACGACCAGCACCGGCACCGGCCCCCGGCGGATCATCTGGTCCGTAACGCTTCCCAGCATCCACTCCCGCAATCCGCCGGCCCCGTGGGTGCTCATGACGATGAGGCCGCAGTCGTTGTGCTCGGCGTACGCGGCGATCCCCTCGGCGGGGGAGTCGTTGTTGACCAGCCGGGTGACGGCGACCAGGCCGCGGGCCTCGAGGGCGGCGGCGCGGGCGGCGAGCCAGTCGGCGGCGGCGTTCGCCTGGTCCTCCGTGGCTCCCGTGCGGATGACGGTGAGGAGGTGCAGGCGCGTGTCGTGGGCAAGTCCTGTCGCGAGCGGCGCGACTGCTTCCCGGGCGAGATCCGAGCCGTCGAGGGGCACGACGATGTCGTGGAACATCCGTCCCGCCGCAGCCGTCGAGGCTTTGAGCGTCCCGCGCCGCGGCCGCACGACGAGAACAGGGACCGGGGACAGTCGGATCACCTTCTCGGTCACGCTGCCGAGAACGAGCCGGCTCAGTCCGCTCCGGCCGTGCGTCGTCATCACGATCAGGTCCCGGCTCCGCGCCTCGCGCAGGATGACATCCGCGGGCAGCCCTTCCTTCAGCAGGGTCTTCACCGGCACGTCCGTCACGCGCGCCGCCGCGGCGGCCAGTTCTTTCCGCGCGGCCGCCGTCACCTGGCCCAGCACCGAGCGCGGGATGTCCGTGACCATTGCGGGCTCGGGAAGAGCCCTGACCAGCGTGATCCGGCCGCTCGAGCGGCGCGCCACTTCTGCAGCAAACGGCGCGGCCGACTCGGAGAGCTCGGATCCGTCATAGGGGACAACGATGTCCTGGAAGAGTTCGTTCACGATTTTGGCTCCGAGAGGGCGGTGCCCTCGAATTTCCGCACCTGTGCGCGGAAGGCCTCGGGCACGGGGATCGCCTTCGAGGACGCCGGGTCGATCGCGACGTGCACCGTGTGCCCCTCGGCAACGAGCCGCGCTTCCTGCTTGTGCACGATCCGGAATTCAAACCTGAAGCTCGTCCGCCGGATTTCGGCGATGCGGACGTGAATGACCAGCGGGTCGTCAAAGCGCGCCGAGGAGCGGAAGTCGCAGCAGGCCCGCGCGACCAGGTTGGCGAAGTCCTTGATCGGCTGCACGTGCGAACCGGCCAGGCCGAGGTTGCGCAGGTAGTCCGTCCGGCCGACTTCGAGGTAAGTGAAAAAGGCGCCGTGGAAGACGATCCCCATGGCGTCGGTTTCCGGGAGGCGGACGCGGATATCGGTGGAGAAATGGTAGGGATCAGGCATGGGAAGGACACAGAAGAAACGAAAAACGAAAAACTAAGAACAAAAAACGAAAAGTGAAGGCTACGCCGGTCCGGGAGACCCCCACGGAATTGGCCGCCGGACCGCAGCCGACAGGAGCAGGAGGTATTCCTGGCGGGGGATTTCAACCGTCCCGAACTGCTCGAGGTGCGGGGTCAGGAACTGAACGTCGCACAGCGTCACGCCGATTTTCTTCAGGCGGGCGACCATCGCGACGAGCGCGACCTTGCTCGCGTCGCGGTCCCGGTGAAACTTCGACTCCGCCATGAACGCCCCGCCGATGTGGACCCCGTAGAGCCCGCCGGCGAGCCGGTCGCCTTTCCAGCACTCGATCGAATGCGCATGGCCCTGCCGGTAAAGCCCGATATAGGCCTCCCGCACTTCCGCGCTGATCCAGGTGTCCGGCCGCGCACAACCGTCGATGACCTTCTCGAACGCGAGGTCCGTCGTGACACGAAACCGGCCCGATTTCACCGTCTGGGCGAGGCGACGGGGACAATGGAAGCGATCCAGCGGGATGACCGCGCGCGGGTCCGGTGAAAGCCAGACCAGCGGGCCTTCTCGCGACTTCGCCATTGGGAAGATCCCCTGGCGATAAGCGTGAAGCACGAGCTCTGGTGTCAGCTTCATGCGATCAAGCGCGCGGAAGCAATTCGATGGCGCGCCTTGCTTCGGCCGCCTCGCGATCGAGAAGGAGAGCGGCGAAGCCCGTGGCCGCTTCCTCGAGCGCCGCGCGGGCTTCGGCGTGGCGGCCCAGCGCGGCCTGGAAGCGGCCGATGCGGAGGTGCGCGGCGGCGGCACCGCGAGCGTTTCCGAGCTGGCGGAAATGCTCGAGCGCCTCGTGCGCCGGGGCGAGAGCATCCGCATGCCTGCCCGACTCGCCGAGCCCGATGGCGATGTTGAGGAGCGTGCGAGCGAGAACGTTCCGGTCCCCGGCACGCCGGGAGAGTTCGACGGCCTCCGCGAGGAGATTCGCGGCGCCCCCGGCGTCGCCCGTAGCCTTGAGTGCCGAGGAGAGGCTGGTCAGGACGTGCGCGATGATCGAAGCATCGCCGTGGATTCGGACCAGGGCGAGGGACTCCCTCAGCATCGGGATCGCCTCCCGGTCGCGCTTCTCCTCGAGGCGCAGATTCCCGAGTTCGGCGAGGGAAATCCCCTCTCCGCGCGGGTTCCGCAACTCGCGGTTGAGCGCCAGCGCTTCTTCCAGGACCGCGCCGGCCTTTCCGAATTCCCCGAGCCTGGCGAGGGTGCCGCCCTCCGCCTGGAGGCTGGCGGCGAGCCCGGCGCGATCTCCGATCCGCCGGCGGATTTCTGCGGACTCGCGCAGGCTCGCGTCGGCCTCGTGGAGATTCCCGAGCACGCCGCGGACCTGCCCAAGCACGTCGAGCGTTCCCGCGATCCCGGGGAGGGCGCCGAGAGACCGTTCGATCTCTAGCGTGTCGGCCAGGAGCGACTCGGCTTCGAGGATCCGTCCCGAAGTGGCATGCAGACTCGCGAGTCGCTTCTGGGCCGTGGCGAGCGTGTGCCGGTCTCCCACGGCTCGTGCCAGCGCGACGGATTCCTCGAGGAGCCCTTCTGCTTTCAGCACCTGTCCGGCCGCATGCTCGACGGTGCCGAGCACGGCAAGGCTTGCTGCGATCCCCTGTCGGCTTGCGATGCCCCGGTTCGTGGAAAGCGCTTCTTCAGCTGCTTCCCGCGCGCCCGCCCACTCGCCCCTCAGCATTCGCGTCCGCGCCAGCTCGTTAAGGGCCTCGGCAACGGCTTCCGGATTCTTCAGCGACCGGAAGGTCTCGAGGGCGAGCGAAGCGTTCGCGAGCGACGAGTCCAGGTTCCCCAGGGATCGCTGGAGCTTGGCGTCGTTGACTCTCACGCAGGCTTCCGTGTCGAGGTCCGAGGTCTCCTGTGCGATCGACAGCGCCTCGGAGAGATTTGTCCCCGCTTCGGCGAAGCGCCCCATGCAGATTTCGATGAGGCCGATGTTGTTCAGGCAGCGCGCTTCGCCGTTCCGGCTGCCGGTTTCGCGCCGCAGCGCGAGCGATTCGCGGTAAGCCGCCTCTGCCTTGTCCCACTCGCCGAGCCAGTCGTGGGCCACTGCGAGATTATTCAGGGCAATGGCCAGGGCGGATTTCTCCCCGCTGGTGCGCCGGATCGCGACGGCTTCGCGGGCGAAGGCGAGCGCACCGGGGAACAGGCCCTGGGCGGAGGCCACCATGGAAGCGGATCCGAGCACCGTGGCGATCGCGTGAGAGTCCCCTGATTCCCGTGCGAGCTCCAGCGCTTCGGCGAGTTGCGATGCCGCCTGCTCGTACTTCCCAAGGTGACGAAGGGCGGTTCCGATATTGTGAAGCGAGATGATGTGTCCCCGGCGGTTGCCGATTTCCCTCCACAATTCCTGTGCCCGGCGATTGAGCGCGACGGACTGTTCCTGAAGTCCGCGGGCGGCCAGCGCGCCGGCGAGCTCCGTGAGCGAGAGCGCTTCTGAGTTCCGGTCTCCCGTCTTTTCCGAAAGCAGGATCGCCTGTTCCGCCGCCCGCTCCGAATCGACGAGCCGGCCGAGGCGGCGCAGGAGGGAAGAGCGGGTGCGCAGAAGAGGCGCGGTGGCCGGGTGGCGTGTTTCGAGCCGTTCGAGCGTTGAGAGTGCCTCCTGTGCCCGGCCGAGCGAGGCCAGCGCGAGGACGCGGACGCTTTCTGCGGCGAGTTCAATGCCGGGTGTCGCCTCGAGTCCGGCCAGCGCGTCGAGGTTTGCCAGAGCCTCAACCTGTTTTCCCGTCGTCGCGTTCGTTTCCGCCAGTCGTACGTGCGCCCTCTGCCGCGCGTCCGGCGAAGCTCCCGGATCGGACAGCGCCTCTTTCGCGTACGCATCCGCTTCCGTGTAACGCGCAAGGCGGAAGGCGGCGGTCGCGGCAAGGAGAGCTGCATCCGCGCCAGGCTTCGCCCTTCGCGATTCGAGCGCCCACGCAAGCGCCTCCTCGACCGCGTTGTCCATTGCCTCGCGCGCCGCGCCAAGCCAGAGTTTCCCCGCCGCATCCGACTCACCGGCATCCTTCCGGTGCTCCGCCGCCAGCGCGCGCAGGCGGCGGTCGGCGTGACCCGCGCGCTTCTCGAGCTGGTCCGCGGCCCGCGCGTGAAGACGCTGGCGCTCCTTTCTCGGGAGCAGGGCGTACGCCGCGTCGCGGAGCAGAGCGTGCTGGAACATCATTGCGTCGTCTCCCGGGAGGAGTGCGCCCGCGCGAGCAAAGACGAGGCCGCGACGTTTCGGCTCTTCCAGCGCCTCATTCGCAGAAGCGCCCAGAATCTCGCCGAGCAAGCCTCGCCAGAACGTGCGCCCCAGGACGCTGGCGGCCTTCAGGGCTTCCTTGGAGGGGGCTGGAAGCGCGTCGAGCCGTGCGGTGAGGATGCCGTGAAGTGTGGCGGGGAGGCCGGCCACGGAGCCGTGCAGGTGAGCGGGGGAGCCTTCGATGAGCCGGCTGTCAAGCAGGTGGCGTGCGACCTCGGCGCCGCAGTACGGGTTTCCGCCGGCGTAGTCGGTGATGAAACGCGCGAGGCCGTCATCGGGTGGGACGCCGAGAACGTCCTGGGCAATCGCTCGAACGTCGTCGGAGGAGAGGGCGAGGAGCCGGATCGACCCGAATCCGGCGATCGGGGGAGAGCCCGGGCGGGTAGAGGTTGCGACGACGACGCGGGCGCCGGCGAGCAGCGACGGCAGAGCGGTCAGAAGGGCGCGCGTGGCATCGTCGGCCCAGTGTAGATCCTCAACGCAGACGAGGACGGGTGAGCGAGCCCGGATCCAGCGCGCCCAGGCGGCCGCGGTCTCGGCGGCGCGCCGCTCCGGGTCGAGCTGTAGAACTCGCGCGCCGGGAATGGTCCAGCCCGCCGAAAGAGCCAGAAGGTGTGCGGTGTTCTCGGCATCCACGGGCGGGAGCGAAGCCAGCGCTTCCTGCGTGGCGGCGACAACGGCCGTTGCGTCGGTCGAGCCGGCCGTGGCGCGCAGCATGTCTGCGAAGGGCGCCAGCGGCATTCGCGCGCCATCCGGCGAACGCCCGAATTCGACCCGAAACCGGCGGTCCCGCGCCGACCGGCGGAACTCGGCGAGGAGGCGGCTCTTGCCGGTTCCCGCTTCGCCTTCGATGACCACGAATCCGGGACCACCCGACTCGAGCAGCGCGACGAGCGCGGCAAGTTCCTCCGAACGGCCGACCATCGGCGCTTCCCGCGCCGGACGGACTTCCGTCATCGAGGCCAGCTCCTCCTCCACCTCGAATGCCGCGACCTTCGCCTCCCGACCCTTGACCGTGACCGGATCCCGGGCGGTGCAACGGAAACGCCGGCGGACCGCGGACTCGGTTTCGGTGCCGATGAGGACCGTGCCCGGGAGAGCGGCCGACTCGAGCCGCTGAGCGACGTTGACCGGGTCGCCCATCGCGGTAGGGGCGCCGCCGCCGACCGTTCCCCAGAGAACCTCGCCTGTGTTGACCCCGACGCGCATCGCAAGCGACAGCCCGCGCTCCCCGTTGAATGCCAGGAGATCCTTCTGCATCGCGAGTCCCGCACGAACGGCGCGCGCGGCGTCGTCTTCGTGCGCCGCCGGTGCGCCGAAAACCGCCATCACAGCGTCGCCGATGAATTTGTCAACCGTCCCACCCTCGCGCTCGATGACGGTCCGGAAGCGCCTGAAGAGTGCGTCGACGATGTCCGAGACTTCTTCGGGGTCGAGGCCCTCTGAAAGCCGTGTGAATCCAGTCAGGTCGGAGAACAGGACGCTGACGGTTCGGCGCTCGCGAAGGTCGGTGCCGGGCATCGGCGCATCATAGCGCGGCGGGCCCGGCCTACTCCGCTGCGCGTTTCTTCGCTTCCTCGAAGACGCGAAGGGTCGACTCGCTGTTCGTCGTCCAGCTCCCGCCCTGCTCGAATGCCCCGACGGCTTCCTTGAAGCGCCCGAGCTCAAACAGAATCAATCCCTGGTTGCAGCGCGCGGCAAGCCAGACCGGGCTGATTCCCAGAACTTCTTCGAATTCGTTAAGCGCCCTCTCGTCGTCCTCGCCTGCCGGGGGACCGCCATGGACCCGTTTCCAGAATCCGCGCATCCGGAAGGTCCGCGCCAGGGCGAGCCGCGCTTCGAAGGATCTCGGAAGCGCCTGCGTGGCGGCCTCGAGTTCCGCGATGGCGCGGGCGTAGGCGGGAAGCGGATCGGGGTCGTGGTAGAAGCGCCAGTCCGCGATCTCGGCGAGCGCGCGGCCGGCCGCGAGCCGGGCTTCGCCGCTCGCGGGCGCAATTTCGAGGGCATCCTCGGCGGCCTGGAGGGCGAGCTGGCACGGTTCCGTGGGGTTATCCCGGCGGTAGATCCTCATCTGGCCGAGGCGGCAGAGCGCGGCGGAGAGGGAAAGGTGGATGTCGGCGCGGCGGGGGAGAGCGGCCGCGAGGCGCTTCCAGTCTGCAATCGCATCGGCCTGCTCGGATTCCCCGTCTTCGGCGCCTGGCCTCCAACGCATCGACGCAAACCGTTCGCGCGCCGCGGCGCGCGCTTCCCATGCCGGCCAGTGGCGGTCCCGGGTCGCGATCGCCTTTGAGTACCAGGCGAGGGCCTCCTCGAGATTCCCGCGCGCTTCCTTGACCTGTCCGGCCACGACCTTTGCTTCAGGCGGCTCGAGCCCCTCGACCAGCGTCCACGCTTCCTCGGGATGCGACTGGAGAAGCGCGAGTTCCGCCCGGGCGATGCGCGCGGAGGGCGGTGCGGAACCGCCGAGATCCCGGATGGCGCGCGCCAGAATGTCGGAGACGACCGTCCCCATCTCGGGGACCTGGATTGCGAGTGAACGGCTCGCTTCTCTCGGTCCCCCCGCGCGCGCGGAAGCTTCCGCTTCGATGTCCGCGCGGCGTTTGATGCGCCGCAGTTCCGCCATGAGCAGGAGGCCGCGCTCCAGCAGGAGAAGAGGGTGGTTCCGGTGCAGGGCCTCGCCTTCCTGGACGATGCGCATCGCGCCGTCCTCGTCGCCTGTGAGCCGCAGGTACTCCGCGATCTCAAACCAGCCGCCGGCGGCCGCGGGGTCGAGCGCGCGCGCTTCTTCCATCTTTGACCTGAAATCGGCCATCAGCCGCGCCGCGCTCGCGTCGTCACCTGCGGACAGCGCCAGGAGCGCCTGGGCCGCGAGGGGCTGCGCGTCGCGAGCGAGGTCACGGGCTCTTTCCTTCGTCGCATGCCGTGCGCCCTGCACCGCGAGGGCGGAAGCGCCGGCCGCGAGCGCGACGACGGCCGCGGCGAGCCCGACCCAGGCGAGAGGATTCCGGCGCGCGCGTTTCCAGACTCGCACCGTCACCGAAGGCAGCCGTGAGAGGACCGGCTCCCCCTGGAGCCAGCGCTTCAGCTCGTCTCCGAATTCGTTCGCGGAGGGCCGGCGCACGGGCACTTTGCCCATCGCCCGCACGCAGATCGCTTCCAGGGCGGCTGGCGCGCCCGGCGTTTTCCGGCGCGGCCACGGGGCCTCTTCGTCCACGATCCGGCGATAAATCGCCGGAGGGTTGGGCCCGTCGAAGGGCGCGGTGCCCGTCATCGCGAGGTAGAGGATTGCACCCAGGGCGTGGACGTCCGCGGGAGGACCGGCCGTTTCGCCACGCACCTGCTCGGGCGACATCCAGGCGGGCGTCCCCATGACCGACCCGGGGTCCGTCAGCTTCGTCCTCGCCTCCTCGACCGCCGCGAGCCCGAAGTCCGTCACGCGCGGGGCGCCGTCTTCCGCGACCAGCACGTTGGCCGGCTTCAAGTCCCGGTGCGCCACGCCGCGTTCGTGCGCGTGCGCGACCGCCCGCGCGATCTTCTCAAGCGCCTCAACCCGGGTCCGCAGATCCCATCCGGCCCACGCTTCGTCGAGCGTCTTCCCGTTCACGAGTTCCATCACGAGGAACGGCTTTCCGGCCTCTTCGCCCGTCTCGAGGATCTTCACGATCCCCGGATGGTCGAGAAGCCCAATCGCCTCGCCTTCGCGCTTCAGGCGTTCCCCCGGCCCCGCCGTGAGCGACTTCAGGGCGACCGGGGCGTCGTTCGCGGAATCGATCGCGTGGTAGACCACTCCCATCCCGCCGCGTCCGAGCGGCGCCACGATCCGGAACCGACCGATCATCGCGGGCGCGCCGGATCCGGGGACCCAGCCGAATGCCGGGGCAGCGCCGGCCGCGCTCTTTGTGCGCTCCTTCCCGACCTCGCGGGCGAGGCGGTCGAGGGCGCCGGGCTGAAGCGGCTGGTCCGACATGGTGGACATGCTAAGGGAAACCGGCGGACGATTCTGCAGTCGAACGAGACTTGATCCGGAGAGAGGTTGGTACTACAATGTTGCAACGACGTATCAACAAGGGACCATGGAGAACCTTCATGATCAAGCGATTTGCGAAACACGGAAACAGCTGGGCCCTCGTCATCGACCGGGGCGTCATGGACCTCCTCCGGATTGACCCGGAGGTCCCGGTCTCCGTCACGACCGACGGCACACGGCTCCTGATCGAGCCCGTCCGGGAAACCGGAAACGATGCACGATTCCGCGCGGTCATGAACAAGGTCCACCGCCGCTACGCCAAGGCCTTCCGGAAACTCGCGGAATGACCCTGACGCCGGTCTTCCTCACGCTGGAACAGGTCCTCGAAGTTCACCGGGAGCAGCTCTCCCTCTTCGGCGGCAGTGACGGCGTTCGGGACCAGGGCCTCCTGGACGCCGCTCTCGCGATGCCCCGGGCGGGATTTGGTGGCGAGTACGCCCACGAGGACATCCCCGCCATGGCGGCCGCGTACCTCTTTCACCTCGTCAAGAACCACCCCTTCATTGACGGCAACAAACGCGTCGGCGCCGCCGTCGCGCTGATTTTCCTCGGACTCAACGGCCTCGAGTCACGACTGACAAACGAGGATCTCGTGTCGCTCACTCTGGGCGTCGCGGAGGGGCGATTCTCAAAGAAGGACGCCACCGAGACATTCCGGCAGAAAACGAAACGACTCCGGAAGGGCCGCAAGCGCCCGTGACCGGCGACACCGCCCTCGGCGGCCCCGCGCGCGGCTTCCCGGAGACGCACTGGTCCGTCATCGCCGGCGCCAAAGACCGGAGCGATCCGCGGTGGCGGGAACGCATCGAGCAGCTCGCAAAACTCTACTGGCGGCCGATCTACCGGCACCTGCGAATCCAGTGGCGGATGTCGAACGAAGAAGCCAAGGACGCGACGCAGGAGTTTTTCGGCGAGATGCTGGAAGGGAAGTACCTGCGCGAGGTCGAGGCATCCCGCGGGCGGTTCCGCGCGTTTGTGAAGGCGTGCCTCGATAACGCGGTGCGTCAATCGAAGCGAGCCGAGGGGCGGCTCAAGCGTGGGGGTGGAGTCGCGATCGTCCCTCTCGACGCCGGCGACGACGCGGCGCTGGACCCGCCCGCGCCGGGAGAGCCGCCCGAGGCTTCGCTCGACCGCGAATGGCGGAGAGCGCTGGTTGGCGAGGCTGTCGGACGCATGAAGTCGGCCTACGCGGCGGAAAAGCGCGCGGAATGGTTCGAAGTGTTTCGCAGGATCGACCTCGCGGACGGCGAGTGCCCGAAGTACCGCGACGTCGCGGCCGCGGTCGGAATCAAGGAGACCGACGTCGACAACCGGCTGTCACATGCGCGGAAGCGGCTGTTCGAAATCGTTCGCGAAGTCGTCGCCGAGAGCGTCGCGGATGCCGAGGCGCTTGAACGCGAGATGAAGGAGCTGTTTCCCGGCTGATCCAGGCGACCGGACTTCTTCACTTCCGTCGCCGCTTCAGGACTTCCATCACTCCTGCATCCGTCGAGCTGTAGTCATGCCGCCGTGGCTTGAGCCCGGCTGCGAACAACGCTTCCACGACGGCAGCGTAGTCGGCGCCAGGCCGCCGGATGTTGTCCGCGCCGTGAAGCGCCCAGCCGAGGGCATCGCCGTCGAAGGTCGGGTCGCGCTTCGTGAGGTCCGGCTTGTGCCTGAGGATCTCGCGCACGACGTCGGGGCAGCCCTGCATGGCGGCGTGCTGGAGCGCGGTTCCCGTGAAGTCACCCTGGACGTCGAGGGGGAATCCTGCGGCGAGGCAGGCGCGGACGGTGCCGAGGCGGCCGTCGGAGGCGGCGTCGGGAAGGAGGCGGAGGTCGTCGGGTCTGAGGGAGATGCGCGCTCTGGCCAGGTGGCGCGCGACATCGTCGTCGCCCCGGCCGCAGGCGGCCAGGAGCGCGTCTCCGTCGGAGAGCCGCTCGGTCTTCGCCCCGTGCGCTTCGAGGAGCCTCGCGTTGTCCACACGGCCCGCGCGCACGGCGAGCGCCCAGGCCGTCCGGCCGTCCTTTCGCTTCAGCGTCACGTCGGCGCCGTGCTCCAGAAGCAGCCTCACCGTTTCCGGACTGCGGGAACGGGCTGCCAGCTGAAGCGCCGTTTCGCGCTTGGGAGTACTCGGGACGTTCGGGTCGGCGCCGTGCTCGAGGAGCCAGCGGATGCCGCGCGTCGAGGCCGCGACGAAGCGGCTGCCTTTCTTGTGTCCCAGGTTGAAGTAGATCGCGGTGTTGCCCCAGGTCTTGTTGAAGTCGAGGTCGGCTTTGTACTCGACCATCATCTTCAGGATGACGCGGTCGTTCGCTTCCGCCGCGTGAAAGATGGTTTCCCCGTCGTCGGGATCCGCGCCGGCATCGAGGAGCAGCCGGGCAAGCTTCGGAAACTTCGCATGGCACGCCGCGGCGTACAGCGCCCCAAGCGGATAGGTGTGCGTCCCCTCGCGCTCGACGGTGTGGGCGTCGGGATCGGCTCCCGCGTCGAGCAAGGCCTTGGCACAGCGCAGAATCTGAGGACCTCGTCTGGCGCAGAAGGGCGAGTAACACAGCCAGTGAAGTGGTTCGCGCGGCGGCGTGCCGGTCTTGAGTCGGGCGAGCTTCGGATCTGCCGTGAGGAATCGCTCGACTGTGGCGAACTGGCCGAGCACGGCAGCTGCCGCGAGGCTCGCTTTCGGGATCCCGGGCTGAGAGCGCAGCTGTTCGCGAGCTTTTGTCGCATTCCCCGCCGCGACGGCCGAGAGAAACTCGGCGATGTTCCCTGCCGCAACGACGCGCTGAGTCATGAAGTCTTTCCTGCAACATTTGGCTCGGCGCTTGTGCTGAGCCGCGCCAACTCAGCTTCCGTAAGTCGGAGCGTCGCGCCCGGCAGAATCTCGGCGAGCTGCGCAGCCGAGCGCGCGCTGGCGATGGGTGCGACCACTGTCGGCTGGGCGCGCAGCCAGGCGAGCGCGACGGCTCCGGGAGATGTGTGGTGCGTCGCAGACAGGGCATCCAGGACCCCGAGAACTCGCAGGCCGCGTTCGTCGAGATAGCTGCTCGCGCCCTTGCTGCGGGGACTGTCGACGGTTTTCCCGGGACGATACTTTCCCGTGAGAAAGCCTTTCGCGAGCGAGAAATAGGGAAAGCAGCCGATTCCCTCGCGCGAGCAGAGTCCGGCGAGCTCCCCCTCGTACTCGGTACGGTGCACAAGATTGAAGTGCGGCTGGATCGCTTCGTATCGCGCGAGACCGTTCTGCTTCGACACGGACAGCGCTTCGGCCAGGCGGCTCGCCTTGTAGTTCGAAGCGCCGATCCGGGCGACTTTCCCGGCGCGGACGAGCGCGTCGAAGGCGCCGAGTGTTTCCGCGAGCGGCGTTTTTTCGTCGTCGCGATGCGCGTAGTAGAGGTCGATCCGGTCGGTCTGAAGCCGGCGAAGCGAATTCTCGGCGGCGGTGCGGATGGTCGCCGGCGCGAGTCCTTCCAGCCCCTTCAGCAAGCCGACCTTCGTCGCGATTGCCATCCGGTCGCGGCAGCGCCGCGAGGCCATCCACCGGCCCAGGATCGCTTCCGACTCCCCGCCGGCGTGACCCTCCACCCATGCCGAGTACATGTCGGCGGTATCGATCAAGGTGCCGCCCGCATCCGCGAAGGCGTCCAGCACCGCGAACGACGCCGTTTCGTCGGTGGTCCAGCCGAAGACATTGCCGCCGAGGCAGAAAGGAAACGCGGGGCGGCTGACGTAGCTCATGGCCGCGCTAGCGTCTCTCGCCCAGGGCCTGGTCGAGCATCCGTCGGACCTCGACGATCGTGGCCCCGACTGTTCGAGCACTGATCTTCCCGTCGCGGCCGATGATGTATTGCGTCGGGCAGAAACGGACGGAGTACGACTTCATCGGGTTGGACTCGGCGCTCTTGTAGGCGCACGGCATCGTGTAGCGCCCGTCCTTGAGGTAGCTCGTGACCTTCTCCGGCGTGTCGACGCCGTTGACCATCAGGAAAACCGCGTCCTTGTCCTTCATCTCTTCGCTCAGCTTCTGCAGGTGCGGAAACTCCGCGCGGCAGGCATGTCAGCCCAGGAACCAGAAGTTCAGGAGGACGACCTTGCCCTTGAAGTCCGCCAGGTTCACGGGCTTGCCGGAAGCGTCCACCGCGCCGAGCTCCGGCGCATCCCCGCCCGCCGCCAGCAGCTTGTCCTCGCCCGCCTTGGCCGCTTTGGTGGCCCCTTCGGGCGGGACGAAGCGAAACATCGCCGCGTCCGGCCGCGACATCGCATCGAGGCGCTTGAGGTCGCTCACGGCCGTCGTGGTGAACGTCTTTCCCTTGTGCTCGAAGCTGCTTTCGAGCATGAAGCGCAGCGGCGTGCTGTCGGCCTTCGAGATGAAGAACGTCTGGACCATCGTGCCGACGCGATAGGTGAGGACATGACAGAGCTGGCCCGACACGTCGGCATCGGCCTCGACCGCCAGTTTTCCCCCGCCGGCGATCGGCATGCACAGGCTTCCCGCGCCGAAGACCAGTTCCTCCTCGCGCCCGGACTCGATCCCCATCACGGCCAGCCGTCCTTCGCGCGTGAACCCGAGCACGAACGGCTTCCGGTCCAGGTCCCCCGATGCGATCGCCATCTCGTAGAACTTCTTCTGGCCTGGGAAATACAGCCACGTTGTCGTCCCGTCGCAGATCTGCACGCTCGCCGGCTCTCCTTCCGGCGCTTCACCGTCCCAACGCTCTTCGCGATAAACCCCAGGCTCCGCCCATGTGGTTCGCAGGAAATTCTTCCCGCCGCCCCCGCCGACGCTGACCAGCGCTTCCACGGTGATCCCCGTAGCGCCGAACAGTCGCCCCGCGACCTTGCCGAGGACCTTTGCGGACTCCTGTTCGGGCTGGTTTGGCGCGGCAGGTTCGGTGGAAGAGCAGCCCGAGACGGGGAAAACGAAGACGGCGGCCAGAAGGAGCCATCGAGATGTCGATTTCATGGCGCGAATCCTATTCGCAATCCAGCGTCGATTGAAGCGGATTGAGACTGCCGCCAGTTAGGATCCGGCCATGCCACTTCGCCTTGACGGCAACGTTCTGCGTTCCGATCGCGTCGATTTTCCGCACGCGTTCACAACGCGGCTTGGCGGCGTGAGTGCCGGGACGTACGCCTCGCTCAACATCGGGTTTCGCAAAGGCGACCCTTCTGAAAACGTCGTGAAGAACCGCGAGATCGCCGCAAGGGCCGCAGGGGCGCCGGGTGCGATCGTCGCGCTGAAGCAGAAAGTCGAGGACGGCGTTGTGATCCTGGGGCAGGGCGATGAGGGTGACGCCGTCGTCACGGACCGCGCCGGCGTCGCGATCATGACGTACTCGGCCGATTGCAACCTGCTGCTCCTGGCGGACGTGAAGGCCGGCGTCGTCGCCAGCGTGCACGCTTCGCGCCCCGGAGCGCGAGGGCGGATCGCGGTGAAGACCGTGGAAGCGATGCGGTCGCTGGGCGCGCGCGACATCGCAGCGGTCGTGGGGCCGTCGATAGGCCCGTGCTGCTACGACCTCTACGGTCCGGTGCTCGACGACTGGCGGGCATTCGGCCCTCGATTTCTCGCGGAGCGCAAAGGCAAGACTTTCCTCGACCTGAAGGCCGCGAACGCCGCCCAGCTCGCGGAAGCGGGCGTGCACCAGGTCGACGTCTGCGACCTGTGCACGTTTTGCCGCGCGGACTGGTTCTTTTCGACCCGCCGCGACGGTCAGGAGACGGGGAGGTTTGGCGGGATTGTCTGGCGCTCTTAGGGAGTTGAAACGCACTCGCAACTACTCGACAGCGCCGGCTGCCGGGATCTCCAACGGTGACGGAACGGCCTGGTCACTGGAGTCCGCGCCGTCGAACCCGAGCCAGAGCCTGCGAGTGCCCAGGGGCGGGTCGAATGGCATCTCGACCGTGCGCTCCTGGGATTCCGTCCAGGCGTCCACCGTGCCGTGCATTCCGCGCATCGGGCCCGAGCCAAGGTAGCGGCCCGCTTCATCGGTCGCGGCCCACCAGAATGAGTCCACGCACCCGGCGCAGGTCGCGCACCGCTCCTCGACCGCCGCGATCGCCTTGATCCGAAGTGCGGGGCGCCCGGAGGGGCCTCTCGGGAGAAGGGTCGCCTCGAAATTTACCGACTCCCGTTGTGCAAGAAACGGGATGACCACGCTGGGCAATTCACCAAGGGACGCCGGTGTTGCCGGGATGTCGACACCGTGGAACGCTGCTTTCAGGTCGCTCGCGCCCCCGCCTTGAACGCGAAGGCGGAACAAGCCGCAGCAATCTGACTCGACAAAGACGGACGCCAGGACAAAGTCGCCGCCCGGAGGCACCCGCCGCAGCGTCGAGAGTGCGCCGAGAATCCGTTCCTGCGCCGAGAGCGAGCTGAGGTTCCGCCGGCCCCCCAGCCGCCCCCCGTAGCGAAGCCCTCCCCCAAATCTCTCAAAGGTCGGCGCGCTCGCGGAGTAGCACTCGGGGTTGTACCAAAGGGATTTCGCCCCGACGTTCCTCATCCGGAATTCGATTTCCCGGGAGTCGCCTGGTTTGAGCGTGACCGATTCCAGCATCGACTTTGCCTGCGATTCCATCAGCTCGCTCGAAAGCAGCGCGGCCGGTTCATGTCCGAGATCGAGGTAGGTCCGGAAAAGCTCCCTCCGCGCCGGGGCTTCGCGCTGCGGGTCCCCGATCGAGGCGAGGATTTCGTCGAATCGCTTCTGGTCCACCAGGTCCTTCTGGATGCAATGGTCGAACAGAACCCGTCGTGCCGTCGCCCCCACTTCGGCGTCGGGATGGTCTGCGATGCGCCGTACCAGGTCCGGCCGCTCCGACGCGAGCGCGAAGAGCCGCGCGCGTCCCGCCGCGCGGACCTCCGGATCGTCGTCCGCGATCCTCGCAATGGCGGCGCGAAGTCGCTCTTCGGCCTCGTCCGCCGATGCCGCACTTGCCATGAAGGAGGCGAGCACCCAAACCGGAAGCTTCCGTTTCACAGCCCCTCCGCACCCGGACTCCCTCTTCCAACGAAGTCCCTCCCCGCAGGTTCACTCCATCGGGATCGCGGCTATACTCTCCGCCCCCATGCCCATCGCCAACCTCTTCAAATCCGGCCGTCCGGTCCTCTCCTTCGAGGTTTTCCCCCCGAAGCGTGACGGAGACGTGGAGAGCCTGTACCGGGCGTTCGGCGAGCTGGCGCCGCTCAAGCCGGACTACATTTCGGTGACCTACGGCGCCGGCGGCACAAACGTCGGACTGCACTACGAGATCAACGCGCGCCTGGTAAAAATGGGGATCAAGCCGCTGGCGCACTTTACGTGCGTCGGCCAGGGGAAGGATGCGATCCGGGCGCAGCTGGACCGGCTTTGGGAAGCGGGCGTGCGGAACATTCTCGCGCTACGTGGCGATCCGCCGAAGGGGACGGGGAAGTTCGTGCCGCACCCGGAGGGGTTTGCGCACGCGGGGGAGCTGGTGGCGTTCATCAAGGCGAACTACAAGTTCTGCGTCGGGGCGGCGTGTTATCCGGAGACGCACCCGGAAGCGAAGTCGGCGGCGGATGATCTGGCGTTCCTCTCGGCAAAGGTCCGTGCTGGCGCGGACTTCCTCGTCACGCAGATGTTCTTTTCGAACGACGCGTACTTCGGGTTCGTGAAGCGCCTCCGCGAGGCGGAGATTGAGACGCCGGTTCAGCCCGGCGTGATGGCGGTGCAGTCGCCGAAGTTTTTCGAGCGCGACTGGGGCGTCGGAGTCCCGGCGGAGTTGCGCAAGGCGATTGAATCTGCGGCGGACCACGACGAGGCCGCTTCACGCGGGCTGGAGTTCGCGTCGGCGCAATGTCGCGACCTGCTGGCGCGCGGCGCTCCGGGGCTGCATCTCTACATCATGAACAAGGTGCGGCCGGCGCGCGGGATTCTCGGAGCGATCGGCCGGAAATCCTGACGGGGCGGGGCGGGGAGAGCATAAGGGGAAGCGACGACCCGACTCCCTGGAGAAACCGATGCGCCGCGCCCTTCGCCTTTCAACGCTTATCGCCGCCGCAACTGTTGTCTGCGCTTCTGTTTACGGCGAGGACAAGCCGAAGAAGAAGCCTGCCCCGCAGACCGCTTCTGCCGGACGGCTTCTCCCGGCCGACTCCGCCGAAGGAAAGCTCCTCGCGGAATCCGGCGCCTGGCTTCTGGCGCAAATGAAGGACGACGAGGCAAAGGCGAAGCCGGGCGGCGTGCGCGGGGCGTGGTGGCAGGAATTCGACGCGGATCCGTTCACAACGGACTCGCTGTACGGCGGAGTGTCCGGCACGATCGCGTCGCTGCTGACGCTTCACGAAATGACCGGCGAAAAGAGGTACGCCGACGCGGCGCGCCGCGGCGTGCGGCACCTCATCGACAAGGCCGTCGAAGACAAGGGCGGACTGACCTGGGAAATTGCGTGGGACGACAACCAGGGCGCCGTGCACACCTGTCGCCGCGCGTCGCTTTACAGCGGCACGGCCGGGATTGCGTGGGTGCTGATGACCGCGGGGGACATGCTCGGCGACGAAGAAGCGCTGAAGGCCGGGAAGCGCGGGATGGACTGGGTCGTCGCGCAGCTCGGGACAATTGAGAAGGCGAAAGGAAAGTTCTGGGACAACGGCGCGCTCGACATAATCAGCGGCAGCGCGGGAATCTGCCTGGCGCTCGAGGACGCTTCGCAGATGACAGGCGATGCGAAGTATCACCTCGCGGCGGTCGAAGCGGCGGACGGGTTGCTCGAGGCCGCGCGCAAGGGCGACGACGGCTGGTCGTGGCCGGCGTCGGCGGGCGAAGAGCGGACGTACACCGGCTTCTCGCACGGCGTCGCCGGGATCGGCGCGACGCTCGCGAGGATGGCTTCGGCGACGGGCGAGGAGCGCTTCCTCGAGGGCGCGAAGCAGGCGGCGCGGTGGCTCGAGCGCAACGAGGTCGCGGTATGCGGCGAGGGGACGCTGGCCTGGAAGCACCACGTGCCGGCGGACGGGACGAAGGACTGGCTGTGGGAGGGGTGGTGTCATGGGCCGAGCGGGACATGCCGGCTGCACCTGCTGCTTCACTCGATGACGGGGGATGCGAAGTACCTGCAGGCCGCGGAAGCAGGCGGGAAGTACCTGCTGACGAAGACGAATCCGGACGAGAACCGCGCGAAGTCGGGGTTCTACGCGCCGTCGCTCTGCTGCGGCACGGCCGGCGCCGGGACGTTCATGCTCGACCTGTACCGGTACACGGGGAAGAAGGAGTACCTCGAGTACGCGACGAAGTCGATGGGATTCCTCGACCGCATTGCGGACCGGCCTGCGAAAGGCCACGCGTGCTGGAGCCTGAGCGGGCGCGAGGAGAAGGACGGAAAGCGGTACCACGGCACGTGCCTCATGGTCGGGCAGGGCGGGTACATCACGTTCTTCGCTCGGCTCGGCCAGGAGAAGCACCGCATTGTCCGCGAAGTCGTCCTGCCGCCGGACTTCGCGTCGGTGGGCGCGGCGCCCGGGAAGCGGATGATCGTGCTCGAGCTCGGCAAGTCGTCGTTTCACAAGATGGCGCGCCGGCTGGCGCAGTACCGCGGCGCGGAGCGCGAGCGGCTGGACGATCCCGCGCAGTGGGAGCCGATCCGCGACATGGCGAAGCGCCGCCGCGCCGACGCCGTCGCGGTCGTGCTCGCGCCGGAAACGTTCGACATCAACCTGAACCGCCGCGTCATGTACGCGCTTCAGCAACTCGACGGCGACGCGTTCCAGGACGCGACGATCGGCTACCTGACCGCCGCGGAGCCGGCGCACGTGCAAGCGATGCTCGACGCGATGGCGAAGATCGAATGCGACGGGTTGCCGGTGAAGGCAGTGGACTACGGCGTCACGCCGAGCTTTACGGACGTGACCATCTACCCGGCGACGGAAGGGACCGACGGGCTGACCACCACGAGCGTTTACTTCCCGTGCGTCGAGAAGGCGCCGAAGGTGCGCTCCCAGTTCGCGAAGGCGTTCGAGCCCGCGAAAGGCGCGGGCGTCGTGACGATCTGCGGGAATGGCGACCCGATGCGCATCTGGCTCTTCAGCGACCAGCGCAACATGAAGCCCGACCTGCACTGGAAGTACGACGCGAAGAAAATCTGCCGCGACTGGGCGAACAAGGAACTGACCGGTCTCGGGCCGAGCGACGCCGCCGCGTGGGACCTTTCCGGGACGGTTCTCTGGAGCGGGACCTGCCACAGCGCCGTGACGAAGAGAGCGCTCGTCGGAGGCGACATCGTCTCAACGTTCGGGACGACCGATCACAAGAACCGCTTCTATGACCTCCAGCCCGGCGAATCCCTGTGCCTGGCGTACCTGGCACACGGCCCCGCGGCGTACCTCGCGCCGATCGGCGCGAATCACGGGTACCGCTGCTCGATCGAGTCGTCGCGCGCCGCGCGCGAGGACCTGTCGCTGGGCGAGGCGATCCGGCTCAACGCCGTCGAGGTTGCGATGGCTTCGCGAAAGAACGGCCCGTATCCGCTGGTGATCCAGGAGGAAGGAAAGCCGGAGGAGGGCGTGGAGATTCCGGGCGGCTTCATGATGGAAGTCACGCAGAACCGGATGCTATTCGGCGATCCGACGTTTCGGCCGTTCGTGAAGACCAGTCCGCGACGGTCCGCGGTCTCCGTGACGCGCGGCACCGCGACCAATGACGGCTTCCAGATTGAAGTGCGCCTCACGGACGTGAAAGCGCAGGAGGACGTTGACCAGCACCGCGGCCGGGAGCAGAACGCCGCGGAGCGGGTCATGGGGTCCTTCGAGCTTGCGAACGGCGAGACGGTTGCTTCGGTCCGGCTCACGGCCAAGGGCATCGATGCGCAGCAGATCACCGTCGCCGAGTGGATGGTGGACCACCGCGCCGGCCGGCCGGACGTCGTGTGGTTCAGCGTGAATGCGCCTTACCCGAAGAAGTACGGCGATCCGCGGGTGCTTTGGCTGGAGGGGATGGAGATGACGCTGAGCGTGAAGACGGGGAAGCCGGGGGAGGGGCAGGGGGAGATGGAGATCGGGAAGTAGACAACGGAAGGGGATTGGGATGAAGGGGAGCCGCGGTGGCTCAGGTGAACGGAACTGCGAATCAGGCAGCGGGCCGTGGCGGCGCTGCATCGCGGAAGCTGCGCCAAAGCCGAAGAGGAAGGTTTCCGAGCGCGATGAGGACGAGCTGTGAAGCGACGAACATGAGGAGCCAGAAGAGGGCGGACTCCATGAAGCCGTAGGAGTGGAGGCCGACGCCGAGCATGTTGGTGCCGAACCAGGACCAGCTGGTGACGATGTTGCCGAAGATGGCGAGGAGCATGACGCCCCGGTCGCGGGCGAATCCGGCCATGCGGGCGTGGAGGATGAGGGCATTCCAGATCACGATGAGGACGGCGCCATTTTCCTTGGGGTCCCAGCCCCAGAAGCGCCCCCAGGACTGGTCAGCCCAGATGCCGCCGAGGACGGTGCCGACGAACGAGAAGAGCATGGCGAAGCAGAGGATGGCGTAGACCATCCGGGGCAGGAGGGCGGCTGGGGCATCTTCTTCCGTCCGGCCGGGCCGTGATGCGGTGAGGTGCCGGGTGAAGAGGCCGAGGACGACGTAGGCGATGGCGAGGATTCCGGCGAGGAAGGTGGCGGCGTACCCCAGGGTGATGACGACGACGTGAGTGGCGAGCCAGAAGTTGGTGTCGAGCACGGCCTGCATCATGCGCATGGTGTCGCCGTCGCCGGCGAGGCGGTGAGCGATGAGGAGGGACGTGAAGCCCATTGCTGCCGAGGTCACAGTCGCGATCATGTTGCGGAAGAAGAACTCGAGGATGGCCGCGAGGAGGACGCCGCCCCAGGCGATGAAGACTGCCGACGAGTAGAGGTTCGTGACGGGCGGCCGGCCGGAGATCGCGATCCGCGAAACCATCCCGAAGGTGTGGACGAGCAGGCACAGGAAGAGCAGCAGGTACGCAGCGCGCCCGAGCGGCTTGCTCCACACGAGCCACGAAACGCAGCCGAGGAGGAAGACGACCACGTAGAGGATCTGGGCGCGGTAGAACGGGTCGAAGCGGTTGAAGAACGCCTCGTATCGGGCCATGCCTGTCTCAGATGGAATTTTCCCGGCGATCAGGTCGCGGTAGGTCGCGACCTCCTTGTTGAACTCGGCCGGCTTGTTCTCGTGGTAGCTGGCGAGGATGCGAAGAATCGCTTCGGCCGCCGGATGCGGCGGGGGAGGCGGACCGGTCCTCGAGGGCGCGAAGTGCCCGAGTTGCTGCCACTCCTCGCCCGGGGCGACCGGGGGGACGAGGTAGAGCGAGGCCAGGTCCGCGAGCCGCAGGAAGATCTGCAGCCGCTGATGCAGGTCCGCAACTTTCCGCTGGAACGCGTCGCGCTTCTTGTCGTCCACTTCCGAAATCAGTTCGATCTGTTCCTGGAGCTTCTCTTTCTGTTCCAGGATCTCGAGGAACGAGTACAGCCGCGGGCTCCGGTCCGGTTCAAGCCCCAGCATCCCGAGCACGCCGGGGTGGTCGATGCGGAAGACGCGGTACCCGGCGGAGCGCTCGGTTCCGGAGAAGACGTCGGCCAGCCATTGCGTGGCGGAGACGGACTTCCACTGGTCGGGCGGCACCTTGTTCCAATCGGACGCTGCGGTTTCGGCGGCCGGAATCTTCGTGGTCTGGCGCCCGGAGATCGCCTGCAGGCTGGTGCGGGCCAGCGTGTCGATCGGGAGCACGCGGCCGTCGTGCGTCACGGGGAGGTTCCCGAACCCGGCGTAGTCGAATTGCTCCGGACCGGCGGAGGGCGGGGGCTTCAGCGCCCACAGGACGGAGAAGAGCGACAGCGCCAGGACCGTGAGCGGGAACGCCAGCGACCGGAGCGTCAACCTCTCCGGCATGCCCGCCGTCATCGCCGCCGCGCGCGCCCGCCCGGTCCGCTTCTTAAGGAACCCGACCAGCAGGATGCCGAAGTGGACCAGCATGCCGACACCGCCGACGGTGCAGGCGATGTACGGCATCGTCCAGGCGGGATTGCGCACGACCTGCAGGATCGTCGTCTTGTCCCCGGGCTTGAAACTCGACTGGTAGTACGTCTCGCCGGCGTACCGCAGGGGTTCGTTCATGCGGATCAGGACTTCCCGGTCGACGTTGTTCGCCGGATCGACCAGGCGCAGGCGGCTCGAGAAATTCTTCGGCGTATCGGTGCCGAGGTAGCGGTCGTGCGAGAAGTCGATGAGGTGCATGGTGTACGGCTTGTAGTAGCGCTCGAATCGAAGCGCGATGAGCCAGGTCTTGCCGTTCACCACCACGGGCTGCGGCTGGTCGAAGTGAAACGAGAGGAGGTAGATCCCGATCAGCTTTCCGTCCGCCATCAGCGTGACGTGCGCGGAGGCCATATCGGTGCCGCCGTCCGTGCCGGCGGTGCGCGGAAGCGGCTTGAGGATGACCCCCTGGCCGAAGCCCGCCGTCGCTTTCGAAACCGCATCCGGCGGCGCCTGCCGCGGGCCGAGAAGCTGGCTGTTCGCCTCGTACTCGTGCACCGTGATTTCAAACGGCACCAGCGAGTGCCGCAGCTTCGCCGCCGGAACGAGCGCCGACTCCGGGAACGCAACCACCGAATCGCTGTCAGGGGCGGAAGGGTCGACGACCGCGAGTTCAGCGGATCGGATGTCCTGCGAGAACGCCACCGTCTGCCCTTCGTCGATCGTCATCTGGCTTTCGACGGCGAACAGGCTCGTGGCCAGCTCTCCCAGAAGCAGCAAGATGAGCCCGAGGTGGATCATGATGATCCCCGAGCGCCGCGGCGTGAGCTTGAACCGCAGCGAGTGCGCGGCGAGCAGGTTGACCAGCATCAGCGCGCCGATCAGGTAGCCGCCGGGCAGCGGGAACCCTCCCGGGGTCGGCTCGGCGCCCGCTTCCGGCCGGGGCAGGAAGACCTGGAACTCCACCCAGACCCACAGGCTGTGGAAGTACTTCTTCTGCACCTGCCAGATCCCCATGTCGATCTGCGCCAGCGTGCCGGCGAAGACGAGCAGCATCGAGACAGCCAGAAGCGCGACGGTCAGCTTCAGCGACGCGAGCGATTTGAGGTGCGACTTCACGGTCGGCTCACTCCCCGGACGGTGCAAAAGAAATCGAGCGCAGGAACGCTTCATAGTCGGCCTGGTGCGCCGCGACCTTCGATTCCGCCCCGACGAACTTCAGGAACCAGACCTTGGACCCCACCGGCATGATGGCCGCCAGCATCCGTTGCTTTTCAGCCTGACCCTCCGGCGCAACCCCCAGCAGGTCAATCGCGTCGATCTCCAGCCCGTTGCTCTTCAGCTTCTTCACGACCTTCGGCAGATCCGCTTCCGCGCTCACCGGTGCGCCGATCTGCTGCTCCCAGCGGTTGACGTTGGGGAGAAGCGCTCCGGACTCCGGTCCGAACGAGTAGACAGTGACGATGAGTTTCGGGTCGTTCGGATCGACCTGGAAGGTCGCAAAGCGCATCTGCTGGTCGGGCAGCTGCTTCCACCCCGCCGGCACGACCCAGCGGGGAGCTTCCAGGGAAGTGCCGGGGTCTGCCGGCGCTGGAGCAGGCGCTTCCTTCGGCGCCCGGTAGACGCGCGGCGCATCCCGCTCTCCGCATCCCGATGCGAAGAATGCCGCAACGGCCAGAGCTGTGAACAGGCGGAGGGTGGATCTCATCGACGTGCGTCCGAGTCTACCGGAGCATCGCAGACCGGGCTACTCCGCCGGCGGCGGAGGCCGCTTCCGTCTCCTGGTATTCTCGCTTTCCTGCGCCGTGCCCGCGGACTCGCCCCAGATTTCCTTCATCTGCTCCATCGAGGCCTTGCCCTCGACGAAGCGCCGCACGACGTCGTTGTCGCTCGCGAACGTGTTCTCCGGGGTGTCGTGGTAGATGATGACGCCCCCGTCGAGCATCGCCATCCGGTCGGCGACCTTGCGGGCGCTCGCCATGTCGTGAGTCACGATGATCGAGGTCACCTTCAGCGCTTTCTTCAGCTTCACGATCAGCTCATTGATCACGTCGCTCATGATCGGGTCGAGCCCGGTCGTCGGCTCGTCGTAAAGCAGGAAGTCCGGGTCGGCCGCGATGGCCCGCGCGAGCGCGACCCGTTTCTTCATCCCTCCCGACAGCTCCGCCGGGTACTTGTTCTCAACGTCCTTTAGCCCGACGATCGCGAGCTTCTTCTGCACAATTTCGCGCTTCTCGGAAGCGCTCTTTTTCGAATGTTCATCGAGCGAGAAGGAGACGTTTTCAGCGACGGTCATCGAGTCGAAGAGCGCGGCGCCCTGGAAAAGCATGCCGAAGCGCTGGCGGACGGTGAAGAGGTCGCGCTCGTGGAGGCGCGTGATGTCCTGGCCCTCGATCTGGATCGAGCCGCTGTCGGGTTTGAACAGGCCGAGGATGTGTTTGAGGAGGACGCTCTTGCCACAGCCGGAGCCGCCGATGATGACGAGCGCCTCTCCTTTGAGGACCGTCAGGTTGACGCCCTTGAGGACTTCCTTGCCGCCGAGCGATTTGCGCAGGTCCCGGACTTCGAGGACGGGGGTGCCCTCGGGAATTTCCTTCCCCGTGGCGGGCGAACCCTCCTGCGATTCGGCGGCGGGGTTCATCTTCTAACGAATCCAGTCCGGTTTCAGGGCCGCGAACATGACGGTGAGGAAGAAATCGGAGACGAGGATGAGGATGCAGGAAGTGACGACGGCCTCGGTGGCGGCCTTTCCGACGCCGGCGGCGCCGGGTTCCGTGTTCAGGCCTTTGTAGGCGGCTGTCAGGGCGATGAGGAGCCCGAAGACCGACGACTTGGCGCAGCCGACGCCGACGTCCCAGACCTTGAGCCAGTCGAGCATGTTGATGTAGTGGAAGTGCCACTCGACCTTGAGAAAGCCCACGCAGATCAGCGTGCCTCCGGCGATGCCGACAACGTCGGCCATGAGGGTGAGGATGGGCGTCAGAAGAACGGCGGCCGCGACGCGGGGGAGGACGAGCCAGCGGATCGGGCTGGTCGCGGAGGCGCGAAGCGCGTCCACCTGTTCCGTCACGGACATCGTGCCGATTTCCGCCGTGATGGCGGCGCCGACCCGGCCGGCCAGCATCAGCCCCGAGAGCACCGGCCCCAGCTCCTTCACCATCGACACGGCGACTACGGCGCCGACCATGGAAACGATGTTCACGCGGCGGAACTGGTTGAACGACTGGACGGCCAGCACCATCCCCGTGAACAACCCCGTCGTCAGGACGACCGGCATCGACCGGAATCCGATCAGGTAGAACTGGTCCACGAGCACACGCCGCCGCGGCCATTTCCCGAGGGCCGCCCGCAGCGTCTCGACGAGCAGCATGAAAACGCCGCCTGCAGTGCGGAGAATGGCAATGATGGCGGCAACGCCGGGGATGGCGGTCGGCATGGGGGCGGATTGTACGATCCCCACGGGATTGCGGGGGGGAGATGGGGCGCGGGTTGCACGAGAAGGACTCGGTCGGGGTGGGCACCGGGAAAACTCAAATTCAACCCGCAACTTCGACTCACAACTTCCAAGCAAAGGGAGAACACCAAGAGGACAACTACAAGGAACTGCGATGCTCCGGGAGTGTTCAAGGTGCCGGCTTGAAGTTCTCCGTTGGAAGTCGGAGGGTAAAAGCTCTCAGGCTCCCGGAACCCTCTTCTGCCGCGGGGGCGGCGTCTCGTTCTTCGGCGGCGTGTAGGCGGGGCCTTTCGGCTTCGGCGGTGGCCTGGGAACCACGTACGGCTCCGGCCGCGGCGGCTCCTCGCGCGGCGGCTCCCGGTGGGGCAGCTCCTCCTTCTCGAACTTCGGCGGCGCCGACCGGCGCAGGATGCCCACGAATCCCGCGACGACGCCCCAGATGAAAATGCTGATCGGAATCAGCAGCAGGCGATCCTGGTTCATGGCGGCGACGCCGGTGATGGGGAAGAGTGCGACAGCGCCCGCGCTGGAGGCCCAGCCATCGCCGAAGAGGATCGCGTGGCGCACAGCTGACCAGAACATTGTGCCGAGGGTTGCGAACCAGCAGACGAGAAACATCGGCCGGCGGGCGAAGCGCACCAGGAACCAGAGCCACGGGATCGTCAGCAGGAGCGAGCCCAGCGTGAGCGCGATGACGTCCGGCTGGGACGTTCGCAGCACGGCGGTCGTCCAGATGAAATATGGAAGCGGCCCGGCGAAAAACGAGATGAGGAACGCGCGGCCCATGACGCCTACTTCTTCTTTTTCTTCGCGGCCTTCTTCGGGGCCCCATCCACCGGCGTCATGACGACCAGCACCCCCGCCGCGCCGCCCGCGGTCGAAAGAACAAGTACCTGGCAAGCCCAGTCAGCCCTCTTCGATCCCGCTGGCGTCGCCAGGCTCACCGGTCCGCCCTTCTGCTTTGCGGCCTGCCATGCAGCGACCGAATCGCCGTCCAGGACCGAAGTGAACTCTTTCCCGACCGTGGTGCTGAAGCGCCCCCTGCACGCCTTGTTCTCCCAGGCGACCCTTCCCGACGCGTCGATGACGAGAACCGCTTGCGGAACGAGCTTCGCCAGCCCCTCGAATTTTTCACGGGCGTGCGCGAGACCCTCCTCCAGCCCCCGGACCTGCGCTTCCATCGCCTGCTGCTGCTCCTGCGCGACGCCCGTGTTCATGAGGACGCCCGCGGCATCGCAGAGGAGCTCGATGCGCGCGATCGTGTCGGCGCTGAAGCCATGCTTGCGGGCGCACTCGATGTTGAAGATGCCGACGACCTCGCCGTCGAACTTCACGGGCGCGCAGAGCTCGCTTCCCACGGTCTGCCCGCCCGACACGAACATCGGGTCGGCGGAGACGTCGGGGGAGTAGTACGTCTTTCCGCTCTTCACGACGTGCCCGATGATCCCGGCCGTGATTTTCTGCGTGTACGCCTCGGGGTGGAGCCGCTTCCCGCTCTCCGACGACTCCGCGACCGGCAGGACGATGTCGCTCGCGCGGTACACGAGGAAGAACGAAGTTCCGTGCCCGCGGCCGAGCGCCCGCCGCGTTCGCGTCACGAGGGTCCGGTGCATGTCCTGGGCGGCGCCCGCCCGGACCATGTGACGCGCCACGTCGAGCAGTTTGTCGGCCGACATTTCAGTGAGTCGTCACGCTCCCCATTTCTGGCCGTCCGGAACGTTGAGAAGCGACTCGCCGTCGCCCGAAATCTTCATGAAGGTTCCGGAGCCGGTGAGCACGCCGGTTACGAACTCGATGAGGACGATGCCTTCCTCGTCCGGGTTGAAGGCGAAGCGCATTCCCGCCTGCACGAAGATGCCGCCGGCCTTGGCCTTGCGGTCCTGGCGCGAGTCGGAGCCGGCGTCGTTCGGGTCGCCGCCGTTGAAAGTCCAGCAGCTCACGGGGTCGCCGGTCGTGCGTCCCATGACCCAGTCGGCCTCCCCGTACTCGCCGACGTGCACGGACTCGTGGTTGCCTTTCACCTGTTCCCAGCGCTTTTTCAGTTCTGTCAGGACTGCAGGGTGCATGCGAGGTTCTCCCAGGAGTTAAAGATGTGAAGCCGTGCATTCTATGGAGCGCGCGATGAGGGGGTGAAGGAAAGTGCATCGGGCAGGACGAAGGAGGGGATACTGCAGCGATGACGGAACCGGGACCGCGAACGGGCATCACCTCCAATCCCTTCGTCGCGGCGGCGATCGGTCTTTGCAGCATCGGACTTCTCGCATTCGGCGGGTGGCGTATCGCTTCCGGCAACCGGGACTGGTGGATGCTGGGCGTCGACGGCGTGCTCGGCTGCGCGGGAATCTGGTTTGCGGTGGAAGTGTTCCGGGACACGAAGAAGGGTCCCGGGAAGGTCTAAAGGCCGTTCAGGCGCGTTCCTTTGCGAACTCACCGAAAAGCGTATCGCTGACGAGAATGCCCGCTTCGGTCAGGGTCACCGCACCGGCCGACTGCGCCACGAGCCCGCGGTCCGCCGCCATCTTCAGCGTGCGCGGGAACATCTCGGCCGGCGGCGCGCCAAACTCGCCCGCGAACCGCGCTTCCACCAGTCCCTCCCGCAGACGCAGCCGGCACATGACGGCCTCGAGCATCGCCTGCTCGCGATCCGGTTCTTCAGAGGTCGCCTCGAGCGATTCTCCCGCCTTCGCGCGGCGGATGTACTCCTGCGGCGAGCGCACGTTCGACCAGCGGCGCTTGCCGTCGAAACCGAACGCCCCCGCTCCGGCCGCGAGAACGGGCTCGCGGCGCCAGTACTTGAGGTTGTGGGCGCAAGGGCGGCCGGGGCGCGAGAAGTTCGAGATCTCGTAGCGCGCGTAGCCGGCGGCGGAGAGGCGGGAGGCGGAGTCGGCGAGGTATTCCGCCTGCTCGTCTTCGGGCTTTTCGCGGAGCACCCCGTCAGCGCGCTTCTTGAAGAACTCCGTCCCCGGCTCGAAGGTGAGGTTGTATGCCGACAGGTGCTCCGGCCCGAGGGCGACCGCGGCGTCGAGCGAGCGGCGCCAGGTGTCGAAGGTCTGGCCCGGAAGCGCGAACATGAGGTCGAGGTTGACGTTGTCGAACCCGCCGGCGCGGACGGCGCGGTACGCGGAGACGATGTCCTCCGGCGAGTGAACACGGTCCAGCATCGCGAGTTCCGCTGCGTCGAACGACTGCGCGCCCATGGAGATGCGAGTGATCCCCGCTTTTCGGTACCCGGCGAAGTCGTGTCGCTCAACGGTCCCCGGGTTCGCTTCCATCGTGATTTCCCGGGCTTCGAGGCGGAAGCGGAGGACGAGGCGGTCGATGATCGTGGCGATCTGGGCGGGAGTGAAGAGGGACGGAGTGCCGCCGCCGATGAAGACGGTGTCGATGGGCGCGGCGCCGTGACGTTGACGCACTGCGTCAATGTCGCCCAGGAGCGCTTCCAGGTAGTCCGAGTGCAGCTCGCCCGTCGAGGCGTGCGAGTTGAAGTCGCAGTAGCCGCACTTGCGGACGCAGAAGGGGATGTGAATGTAGAAGCCGACAGGCATGGAGGGAGGATACAACGGCAGGGGAAGGGGAAGAGCGGGATCGGGCGAGGGTGGGCTTGGGCTTGGGTTTGGGCTGGGGCTGGGCTGGGGATATGCTTGGGTGAATGACATGGGTTCAGCCGGTCATCCTCCAGGGCCGCCTTGCCCGGCTCGAACCGCTCGATGAGCGGCACGCGGAAGGGCTCCGGGCTGCCGCTCGATCCTCGGAAATCTGGCGGCTCCTCGTCGCGCGAAAAATCGACTCCGTCGAGGACGCCATGGACTACGTCCGCAAAATGCGCGCACAATTCGAGGCTGGACTGGCCCTCGGGTTCGCGACGGTGCTGGCTTCCACCGGTGAAGTCGCCGGCTCGACCTGCTATCTCGACATTCAGCCACTGCCGCGCGGCATCGAGATCGGCGGGACCTGGCTCAATCCTGCGCACCAGCGGACGGGGATCAACACGGAGGCGAAGTTCCTGATGCTAAGTCACGCGTTCGAGGTCTTGAAGGCGAACCGCGTGTGCCTGAAGACGGACTCGCGGAACCTGCAGTCGCGGAAGGCAATTGAGAGGATCGGGGCGAAGCAGGAGGGCGTTCTGCGCAAACACATGGTCGCTGCCGACGGCGTGCTGCGCGACTCCGTGTACTTCAGCGTGATCGCAGACGAATGGCCGGCAGTGAAGGAGAAACTGGAAGCCCTGATGCGCTAAGCCGGCGTTCCCTCGATCACGCAGACCGGTGACTTCGTCGGCACGATCCGTGCCAGCTTGAATCCCGCCCTCCCAAGCAATTCGCTGAACTCTCCGGCTGTCCGCTCTCTTCCGCCCTGCGTCATCGCGAGCATCTCGAGATCCAGCAGCTTCCCGAAGTGCGGCTCCGGCCCATCCGGGATCACCGCTTCCACCACGAGCACGCGGCCGTCGCGCGGCATCGACGCGCGGCAATGGCGGAGGATTGTGACGCACTGCGCGTCGCTCCAGTCGTGGATGATGTGCTTGAGGATGTGCCCGTCGCCCGGAGGGACGCTGTCGAAGAAATTCCCGCCGATGCACTCGGTGCGGTTGCCGAGCCCGGCCTGCCCGAGCGCGGGCTTCGCGCCCTCGACGACCTGCAAGAGGTCGTAGACGACGCCGCGCATGGTCGGGTTCGACTTGAGAATCGCGGCGATGAGCGTCCCGTGACCGCCGCCGACGTCGACGAGGGTGTGGATCCGGCCGAAGTCGTACGCGTCGGCGACCGCGGTGCCGATCTGCCGCGTGAACGATGTCATCGCCTTGCTGAAGACCTCGACCGCCGTCGGATGTTTCGCGAACCACTCGAACGCCGGCGCGCCGTGCACCTTCGTGAACGCGGGCTCACCCGTCTTCACGGAGTGCAGGAACTCGGTCCAGACCTGCCAGTACCACGGCTCCGCGAAGAACGAAGCGAAGTTCCGGAGCGAGTTCGGCGTGTCGCTGCGGAGCGTGTCGCCGACCGGCGTAAGCGCGTACTTGCCGCCGGGGGCGGGCGCGAACACTCCAAACATGGTCGCCGCACGCATCAACCGTTCCAGGCTCCCCGCGTGCATCCCCGTCGCCGCCGCGAGCTCTGCCGCCGACTTCGGCCCGCCCTTCATCCGGTCCGCCACCCCGATCTGCGCCAGCACCTGCACCGCTCGCGCAATCCAGTGCCCGCCGATCATCTGCATCATGACGGCGTCGGGAGGAAGCGGCGGCGCTGAGGCCCTGGTCCCTGCATTCCTCGCCGAGGGCTTCCTCGCGGGCACGCGCTTGTTTGCGGGTCTTCGCTTCGCCATTACTTGAGCTCGTCCAGCGCCAGTCCCAGCCGCTTCAGCCCCTCTGCCAGTTTCTCCTGCGCCAGCCCGCAGCCGAGGCGGATGTGGTCGGGGTGGCCAAAGAAATGGCCGGGCGAGACCTGCGCGTCGTACTTCTTGCGCATCAGGTCCTGCAGTTCGGGGCTCCGCGCCTTCGACTTGATATGCACCCACGCGATGAAGCCCCACCTCGGCTCGAGCCAGTCCAGGTCCTTGCGTGATTCCACGAAGGCCTTGATCAGCGGGAAGTTCTCCGCGCGCCGTTTCTTCGCCCGTGCCGTCAGCTTGTCGAGGTTCTTGTGCGCGCGGATCGCGACGCGGTCGGTGGGCATCGAGTTCAGGACGGAGAGGTAGTCGTAGACACGGTACGCGCGGTCCACGAGCTCCTTGCGCCCGATCCCCCAGCCCGCGCGCAGGTTTCCCATCCCGTACACCTTCGTCAGCGAATTCGTAGACACGAACTGCGGCCCCAGCGTCGCCGCGATCGGCGGCCGCTCCTCCCACATCGCGTCCAGGTACACCTCGTCCACCAGCACCGTCGCGCCGTGCTTCGCAGCAGCCTCTCCGATCGCCTTCAGCCGTGCCCGGTCGAGATGCACCGCGCACGGGTTGTACAGGTCCGTCAGGATCAGCAGCTTGGCGCCCTTCTCGAACGCCTTCCGCGCAGCGTCCACGTCCGGCTGGAACTGGTCCTCCCGCCGCCGCGGCACTTCCGTCACCTTTGCTTCCAGCGCTTCCAGGATCTTCCCCAGTGGCTCGTAGTACGGTGTCTCGATCGCCGCGTGGTCGCCGGTTTCGAGGATCGAAGCCGCGAACAGGAAATTCGCGAGCGACGACCCCCCCGCCGGGATCACCTGCTCCGCCTTCACCTGCCAGCGCTTCGCAATCAGCTCCTTCAGCTCCGGGTGGCCGTAGTGATTCGCGCCGGCCCAGTATGCGTCCTCGATCGTGACGCCGATGTCCTCCGGCTCCGGCGGGGCCATCGCGGAATTCGAGAGGTCGAACGTGACCGGGTTCAGGACCTGGAAAAGCTTGGCCCACTCCATGTACTTGATGGTGTTGAAGCGCATGGGGCGGGATTGTAGAGGGCGAGTCGCAAAGAGTCGCGGGAACGGGAGCGTGAAGTCCTACAATTCATCTGTGAGAAGAGTCCCCGTCCTGACCGGAATTGTCGCCGCCCTGATTTTCTCCCCGGCGATGGCCTACGGCCGGTACCAGCACACCGACACCACCGGGATGGTGCTCGAGACAGTGAGCCCCTTCATCAGGATCATCCTGATGTCCCTCGTGCCGTACCTGGCCTGCTCGCTGTGGATGGAACGGACGAAGGGCGGTGGAAGAATTCTCGCGCTGCTCGTGAACCTGGCGGTGGCAGGAATCGTGGTCATGCCCAACCTCTTCGTCCTGGGAGAGTACGGTCCGGCCCACGTCGCGCTGTCCGCGGCCGGCGGATCGTGCATCGCCTTCCCCGCGTTGCTGATCGGGAAGCTTTTCGTGCTCAGCACCCGGAAAGCGGTGAGGGAAACGCCCTCGGCGGTCCCCGCGCCGACAAGCTAAGGAGGCAGGAAGCGGGACGGTGATTTCAACGCCGGAAACAACCTGCCCATCCTGAAGAACCGCCTCGATTGCCTCACGCGTGCGTCTCAGGCTCATACTCCGGGCGCCCTGGACGGAACTGGCTTCGGCTCACGCTTTACCTGAACTCCCACGACCAGCAAGAGAACACTCGCCAGCACCGCCACCCCGCACACCGCGAACATCGCCGGCGCGCCCCAACGGTGGTGGGCGAGCCCCCAGCCGGCAATGAGTGGCGTCGCAACGGCGAACGGGGCGACGAGGACAGTGAAGATGCCGTAGAGCGAAGTGACTTCCTCCTTGCCGCTCACCTGGCGGAACAGCGCGAAACCCGCGGCGCTTCGCACCCCCCAGAACGCCCCGACGCAGATCGCGGCGGGGAAGAGGGCGTTGACGGAGCGGGCCTGCCAGGCGAATGCGGCTGCGGCGACGACGGCGAGGCGGCCGGCGACGAGGACGGGCTTGGGGCCGATGCGGTCGACGAGCCAGCCGCCGAGGAGCGAGGAGACGGACTGGGCGCCGGTGACGGCCATGGTGAAGAGGGCGCCGGTGGAGGCGTTGCCGCCGAAGTCGGCGGCCCGGGCGGCGTAGAAGCCGACGACGCCGTACTGCGCCGAAAACAAAACTTCGGCGGCGAGGAGGCGGCGGACGGCGGGGTTGGCGCGGAGCTGGACCATGAGCTCACCCAGGAAGGTGGAGAACTTCCCCGCTCGCGGCTCGGCGTCCGTTTCCATCTCGCGGACGGGGATGAAGAAGAAATTGGCGAGCGCCATGACGATCGCCGTGACCGCCACGAGCTGCGCCACGCCGCCCGGATTGCGCTTCAGCATCCACGCCGCCAGCAGCCCGGCGCCAAATCCGGCGAGGGTCTGGAAGAAGAACGTGATGCCGAAGCCGCTTCCGATCCGGTTCCGCGGCATGACCTTCCCCATGAACGTGAGCCATACGGGGACCAGGATGCCGACGGAGAGGCCGAACGCGTACTCGGCCGCGAGGATGGACCAGACCTTGGCGGAGTTGGAGGGAACCCACGCGAGCGCGGCGGCGAGGAGGGCGACGGGGATGACGCAGAGGAAGTGACCCCAGACGACGACGGCCTTCTTTCGGCGGAGGTGTCCGGTGAAGTAGCCGGAGAGGACCATCGGGAGGGTGGAGAAACCCCACTGGGCGGCGAGGAAGCCGACCTGTGTATCGGAGGCGCCGAGCTGGCGCAGGACGAGCTGCATGAACGTCCCGCTGAACCCGAACGCCATTCCGAAGCCCCAGCCGGCCTCGACGAGCGTGAGCAGCGTGAGGTTGCGGGCGAAATGGACCTCGCGCTCGTCGCGTGCGGGCGCGACGGCGGGGGCTGCGGGAGTTTCGAGGGCCTGGGCCATGGTGGTATCGGGACGCATCGCGTCCCGGGATCGTATGACGAACAACCTCGAGTGGGGGAAGGTTCACGGAACGGCGGAGTTTGGAGTGTTGAGTGTTGAGTAGGGAGTAGTGAGTAGTGGGTAGTGGGTAGTGGGTCGGTACCATGGTGAGAATGCGGTGGTTCGCTGGAATGCTGTTGATCGCGATGGCCGGGTGCTCGACGGGGCCTGCGGCGCAGGGCGCGTCGATCGGGCCGCGGCCCCGGTACGTCATCATTGCCCCTCGCGCGCTCGTGGCGGCCTGCCGGCCGCTCCTCGAGCGCCGAAAGCAGGAGTTCGAAGCGGATCTCTGGGCGCTGGAGGACGTGCTGCGGCCCCGGCTAAATGCCGACGACGCGGCGAAGGTGAAGTACTTCCTGTACCTGAACTGGAAAGACCGCGGGCTCAGGTATGCGCTTCTGGTCGGCGACGCGGACGTCTTCCCGGTGCGCTACATGATGCTGGACCGGGTGCACAAGCCGGCGTTTGACGTCGCGTTCTACCCGAGCGATCTCTACTTCGCCGATGTGGCGAAGGCGGACGGGACTTTCGAGGACTGGAATGGGTCGAAGGACGATGTTCACGCCGGGTACTTCGGGGAGGTGCATGGCGAGCACCACAAAGAGCCGCCGGTCAACTTCGACGGAATCGAATACAAGCCTGAGATTGCCGTGGGCCGCTGGCCGGTTTCGACGGCCGGGGAAGTCTCGGCGCTGGTCGCCAAGACTCTGGCCTTCGAGGACGCGTTGGATAGCCGCGAGCGGCGTGTCGGGCTGGTGGTTTCGGGCGGCTGGGTGGATGCGCGAGGACAGTTCGAAGGCCTGGCCAGGGCGCTGCCGGCGGGCTGGGAGCCGGAGAGGCACTTCTATGGGGAAGCCGAGCCCGACCCGGTGATCATCGCGTCGCTCGCCGGTGGCGGCGCGCTGATCGTGGCGCACGCGGGGCACGGGAGCGAAGCGGGATGGCACGGGTGCCTCGGAATTGACGCACTGCGTCAAAACAGCGACAGCTCCAGGGCCACCGTTCTGCTCTCCGCGGGCTGCGGCACCGCAGTCATGGCGACGCAGGCTCCCTACGAAGCGTACACCGACGTCCTCGGGGCCGAGCACCCGGGCACTAACGCAGGCGAGGTCTTCTCATGCGAACCTCCTCCTCCGGCCTGCTACCAGCCGAAGCACAACTCCACCAGCTTCGGCGAACAGTCGCTTCGCATCCCGGGCGGAGCTGTGGCGTACTTCGGCTGCGACACCGGAAGCCAGCCGTGCGCGCTCACCCTCGTCGGTGCGTTCGTGGAAGGTCTGGCCACGCAGGGGCCGCCCCGCGTCGGTGATCTCTGGCGCAACGCAGTCGCCGCCTACTGGGAGCGCGAGCGGCTTTCGGAAATCGTCCCGACAGAAGACTGGTACCCTGCCAGCATCTTCTTCCAGGGAATGAAGTTTGTCCTGTTCGGGGACCCTGCGTTGCGCGTTGTTCCTCGCCCTGAGAGATAACTCATCGACCGGAGACCCGCTTGAGATCCCTCCTCGCCCTTGCCCTCGCCGGCATCGCCGCTTCGGCCGATCCTGTCGTCGTCCTGACGGACGTCGGGTGGAAGGGAATCGCTAATCCGGGGGAAGACTGGATGACGCCGGACTTCGACGACTCCGGGTGGGCGGCTGCGGACTCGGGGGAGGGGCCGGCCCAGAATGGCGACCACTACTCCGTGAGGAATACATTCGGGTTCGATTCGAAGGCGGACTGGCTCTGGGCCGGGGAAGACGACGGGTGCGCGTTCCGGCGGTCGTTCGAAGTCCCCGCGGGGTTCCGGCGCGCGGAGATGATCTACTTCGTCGACGACGTGGGAGAGCTGTACGTCAACGGCGAACTGGCCGACAACCATCTCTCCGGCCAGTTCGGGCACCGGGGCGCCGGCACGGTCCTCGACCTGCTCCCCTGGCTTCGGGAGGGCGCGAACGTCATCGCCCTCCGCGCAAAGAACATCATGGGCCCCCGCGGATTTGCCGCGGAAATCCGGATCGACGGCGCGCCATTTTTCGTTCCTTCCGTCCGCGCCGGCCAGCCGCTCGCAGCCGACGTGATCGCCGCCGTAAAGGAATTCGCAAAACACCTCGACGCCGACGACGAGGGCGTGCGCGAGGCCGCTGAAACCGCGCTTCTGTCGCTCGCCCGGCGGAACGGGCTTCCAGTTGTGGAGGCGGTGGCGAAGGAAGTCGAGAAAAGCTCTGCAGAAGCGAAAGCCCGCGCCGCTCACCTGCGCGAGGCTCTTCATGAGCGCCTGTGGCAACCGGCGGGCGGGCCGGACTCGCGATGGGCATTCGCGCCCTGTAGCCTGAGCCAGGTGAAGACCATCCTCGAATCCGATTTCGAGCAGCAGTGGTCGCTTTTGCGCATGCACGTCCTCGTCCGCGCCCGCATGGATCTGGACCCCGCGGGAATGCTCGCGATCCTGAGCGGCCTGGCGCGGGACGGGGAAGGAATCCCTGCCGAGCGCGCGGTGCGCGTGCTGGTCGGCTCCGGCCTCCCGGCGGGAGCCGACGTTCTTCGCGAAGTCCTCAAGTCCCGCCCGGACTCGCGCGCCGGCGCTTTCGCGGCGGCCGGGCTGGCGCGTTTCGGGAGCGCGGACGACATCCCGGCGCTGGAGAACGCGGCGGTCTGCGGCCACGCCGAGACGGAGCGCGCCGCGAAAGCCGCGGCCCGCATCCTGAAAAAGTGACCTTACTCCCCGCGGGCGGGTAACCTCCCGCGCATGGGCGATTCCTCCGTCCCCGCTCCCGGCGACAAGCTCACTGAGCTCGTCCATGCGGCCGTCTCTGCGTCTCTCGCCCGCCGCACCGCCAATCTCCGGCCGCGTGAGGTCCAGGAGCTGACCGCCGAAGCGCGCGCGCAGCTCGAAGAGCTTGTGCGCCAGCGCGACACCGACTCGCAGCGGATCGCCCTCCTCGAGCGCGCTCGCGAAAAACTGCGCGAAGAACTCGCTTCGCTCCAGGGAGATCTCACCGCTTCCGAGCTGAAGCTCGAAGAAGCGCGCAAGTCGATCGTGCGCGCGGAGCAGCGCGGGCTCGAGCACGAGCAGATCGCCGACGGAATCCGCTCCGAACTGAACCGCAAGGGCGCGGAGCTGGAGGATGTCGAAGGGCGGCTCCGGTCCTCGACGGCGGACGCCGAGCGGGAGCGAGGCGCAGCGTTGTCGATGGAGGACGGCCCCGGGCGTAGCGGGGTGCTCGACGGCGTCGCCCATCTCACGGCCCAGACGGCGCTTCTCGCCGAAGCGCGCGACGTCCTTCGCCGCGACTCTGCGGCGCTCTCGGAGGCGCTCCGGGAACGCGAGAAGGAACGCGACGCCGACCGCGCCGCGCTCCGGGAAGCGCGGGAGAAGGAGGGCGCGTTCCAGCAGGAAGGCGCGCGCTTCGCGGAAGCGGTGGCGCAGAAGCGGGGGATTGAGCTGAAGGTGGGGGAGGAGTGGGAGCGCGCGAGGTCGCTGGCGGGGAGCCTGGCGGAGCGTGTGGCGGCGCTGGAGAAATCCGAAGGCCTGGGGCCGGTGATCGCGGAGCTGCAGCGCGAGGCGGAGCGGGCCCGTGCCGAGGGGCGAGACGACCGGCTTGCGGTGGCGCAGCTTTCGGCGCAGGCGCGCGACCTGACGGAAACGTCGGCTCGCGCCAACGCGGCCCTGGCCCACTTTCGCGAGACTCTTGCCGCCGTCGAGGCCGACCGGGACCGGCTCGAGGACGTACTGCGGCGAGAGCGGAGGGTTTCGGCGGAGCGGCAGCGGGCGATGGCGCGGCGGGCGGAGGAGGCCGAGGCGCGGCCGCCGGCGGGGTCGGACCCGGCGGCGTGGGAGCGGCTGCGCGCGCAGTTCGAGACGCGGCTCAAGGACTACGCGGCCCGCATCGCGGACCTCGAGCGCGAGAAGGACGCGATGCGGCAGGAACTCGACAATGCGAGGTCGCTCCTGGCGCGCGCGACCGTCGAACGCCAGCAGCTCCGGGTGCGCGTGGAATCGATGGAACTCGCTTCCGTCTCAGCGGCAGCCGGCGGCCAGCTCGAGGCGCTCAAAGGCGATATGCGCCGGCTAGAAATGGAGCGCGACGAGGCGAGAAGGGAGATTGCGGCGCTTCGGTCGCGGATGGAGTCGCTGGACTCGACGAAGAAAGGGCTCGAGCAGGACCGGGAGCGGATGGCGGGGGAGCTGAAAGAGAAGACCGGCGGAGGTTTCCTCAAGAAGCTCGGGCGCGCGTTCGGGGGGGATTAGGCTACGCCGCGCACCAGCACGACGAGGACGCCGAGGAAGACCAGCATCGCCGCGGCGGAAATCACGAGGGACGCGCGGGCGACGCGCGTTTCTTCCGTGACGACGGGAAGTCCGCGGTTCTCGGAGAGGACGCTGCAGGCCAGGTGGATCGCTACCGCACCGGCGGGGGGAAAGACCAGGGCGAACATGGCCCACGCCAGCGCCTGGTAGGAACGGCGCCGCAGCGACAGCCGCGCCCGCAGGTGAGAGCGTTTCCGCCGCAAAACCGGTCCGCCCGGCACGCGCTCCCCGGCCGGGTCGTCGTCCTGCTGCGACAGGAGAGCCAGGACTTCCCCCGCGCGGTCGTGCGGGACCTGCACGCGGGCGACCGACCCGCCCATCACGGAGGCCCCGCGGGCGGCATCGATTACGGCGGGAATGCCGGCGCCTTCGCAGATCTGGCGGACAAGAAGGGCGTGCTGGAAGGGGCCGACGAACACGGTGGACATCGGGCGCGCGCGGCGTGTCTTCTTCGGCTCCGTGTAGGATCGCGAGTCCCAAAGGTCGCAGGCCGGGCAGAGGTATTCCTCTCCCGATAGTTTGTGGCCGCACTGGGTGCAGATGCGCATGGGCTTGTCCCTTGGTTCCGGACAGGAAGGTTAGTCACAGCAAGGGGGAGGATCAAGGAGAACGACGGGGAAAATCCCAACACCAACTCCAAAACGACATTTCCGCTCGGACTGGAATTTTCGGAGTTGGAGTTGGGGTTGGGATTTGCCGTTCCTCCCGTCCTTCCCCCGGCCTTGACCGCTCCCTCCCCCCCGGGTACTTTCCCGCCCCTCCCAAGGAGACTTCCCTCCATGCGCATTGGCGTTCTCACCGGCGGCGGCGATTGCCCGGGCCTTAACGCGGCCATTCGCGGCGTCGTGAAGAAGGCTCTTCAACTCGGCTGGTCCGTCGTCGGCATCCACGACGGCTGGGCCGGACTCGTCCAGGGGCGCGTCGAGCCCATGACCGAATACTCCATCGCCGGCATCCTCGCGCGCGGCGGCACCATCCTCGGGACCTCGCGCACCAACCCCTTCAAGATCGAAGGCGATATCCAGCGGTGCCAGGACAGCATGAAGCGCTTCGGCATCGACGCGCTGGTCGCGATCGGCGGCGAGGACACGCTGGGGGCGGCCGAGAAATTCCACAAGCTGGGCTACAAGGTGGTCGGCGTTCCGAAGACGATCGACAACGACCTGTACGGCACGGACTACACGTTCGGGTTCGACACCGCGGTGTCGATCGCGACCGACGCGATCGACCGGTGCAAGACGACGGCGGAAGCGCACCGGCGGGTGATGGTGGTGGAAGTGATGGGGCGGCATGCGGGGTGGATCGCGACGTTTGCGGGGCTGGCCGGCGGGGCGGACGTGATCCTGATCCCGGAGCAGCCGTTCGACATCGAGCTGGTGTGCGACGTGGTGCAGAAGCGGCACAAGCGCGGGAAGAATTTTTCGCTGGTGGTGGTGGCGGAAGGGGCGCATCCGAAGACGGGCCAGCTGGTGCTGCAGGAGGAGAAGAAGGACGCGTTCGGGCACGTGCGGCTGGGCGGGATCGGAAACCTGGTCGGGGCGGAGATCGAGAAGCGGACGGGGATCGAGACGCGCGTGACGATCCTGGGGCACATCCAGCGCGGCGGGGCGCCGACTCCGACGGACCGCATCCGGGCGACGAGGCTGGCGGTGGGCGCGGTCGAGCTGCTCGAGCAGGGGAAGTTCGGGTACATGACCGGCATTCACGGGAACGACATCGGCGCGGTGCCGCTGGCGGAGGCGACGTCCAGGATCAAGACGGTTACGCCCCAGTTTTTCAAGGTGGCGGAAGTGTTTTTCGGGTAACGAGGGTTGAACAACGTCAACAACGAAACGAAAAACGAAAAACTAAGAACAACAAAGTAGAAGCGAAGAGCCCGGGACCGCCTCTCGAAGTGAGCTTTTCGTTTTTTCTTTTTCGTTTTTCATTTTTCGTTTCGTTGTTGTCCTCTTTCCCTCACCTCGCCTTTCGCAACTCCTCCCTCGCCTCCTCAATTTCCTCCGGCGCCAACTGCCTCCTCGGCATGTCCATCTGCCGTGACAGCTCAAATGCCTTCTCGAATTCCTCGCGCCACCCCGGGATCTTCGCGGCGTGCCGCGCCCAGCCCCGCATGTACCGGAGCTTCGCATTGTTGGGGTAAAGCTCCACCGCACGGTCGTAATCCTTGAGCGCCGCCGGCAGATCCTGGTGCGCCTCGTGAAAGAGCCCTCGCATCTGGTACAGCCCTTCCTGGTGCGGCGCGAGCGCGATGGCGGCGTCGAGGGCGGAGAAACACTCCTCAGGCCCGTGCCGACCGCTGTGCACGGCGATCGCTTCGTGATAGGGAAGATTCGGGTCGTAAGGATTGGCCCGCCGCGCCTCACGCAGTTCCGAAAGCAGGGCCGCTCCAGAATGCGGTTCGCGGAACTTTGCCGCTTCCTGCGCGCTCACCTGCTCGCGAGTCTTCTCGATGACGGTGTCGGCCTGCATGAAAGGCGCGGCGTGGAGGAGGGCGGGAATGGAAGCGAGGGCGGGGATCGCGGCGACGAGGCGGCCGCGCCACCGCGTCGCGGCGCCGGCCGCGAAGGAGAGCGCGGCGGCGAGCGAGAAGACGAGGCCCGGCACATACAGGTCGTACTCGACGAGGCCATGGACGAAGAACGCGGCGGCGCCGGCGCAGGCTCCCGCCCTCGTGAATCGCCCGAACGGGATTTCAGAGGAGCCGGCAATGGCGGCCGCGAGCAGCGCTATGGCGGCCAGGGCGAGGGGGCCCATGGCGAAGACGTGGGAATTCAACGCTTCACCAAAGGCAATGGCGGCCGAGATGCCGAGGGCGGCAGGCCAGGGGAATTGCATAGTTGGCGCGGCTGGGGGTGGATCGGGTTCGGAGCCGGGAGTCGGGAGTGGGGGGATTTCCGGAGTTGCGAGGAAGTTGCGCAGGGCGAAGAAGGCGACGGCGGCGAAGAGAAGGAGTCCGATGGGGCCGAGTTCGCCCAGCACCTGAAGGATGTCGAAATGCCCCCGCTGCGCTTCGCCCGCGGTCGGGGTCATGTGCGCCGTGTAGTGCGCGCTCCAGTTCGACGCGCCGACGCCCAGGACCGGCGCTTCCTGGATCACTCCCAGCGAACCGCGCGCGTAGTTGGCGCGGTAGCCGAAGCTGGTCTTCGGATTTGTCCAGTCGAACGGCCCGGGGTGAAGGGCCAGAAGCGCAGCGCCGAGAGCGACTGCAGCGCCCGCGCCGGCAAGCCCGAGGCGAAGGCGGCGCTTTCCCTCGGGCGCGTAAACGCGCCACGCAAAGACGGCCGACGCGGCCGCGATCGCGATGAAGCCGCCTTTCGAATTCGTGAGGACCGCCGCGAACGCCATCGTCAGCGCGACGGGAACCAGGCACAGGCGCGCCCGCCGGGTCGTCGCGTCGAGAATGCGGCCGACGACGAGGGGAAGCGAAATGGCGAGGAAAGCGCAGAGGAGGTTCGAGATGCCAAAAGTGCCGATGGCTTCCTGGGTGAAGAGCCTCGCTTCGTATTCGGCCCGTTCGAGGGCCGAGGAAAACCGCATCTGGTAGCGGTTGTTGTTGTAGTAGTCGCGCGCGTCGGCGAGTCCGAGATAGCGGTGCCAGATCGCGTAGCCGGCCTGCAGGGCGGCCGCTGCGACGAGCGCGTGGACGGCGCTGTCGCGGGCCGATTGCGCGCAGGCGATTGCCAGCACGCCGGCCGCGAACCAGGTGGTCGCCGTGGCCAGCGCCGGGAGCCCTTCTCCCGCCCACGTCGAGGAAACCGCGGCCCAGAGGCCGAGCGCGCAGAGTGCGAAACCGGCGTGCGACGCCTTGAGTTTGTCCTCGCCCACGAACACGATCGCCGCCGCGAGCATCGCGATCGCGTCGAGCAGGAGGCTCAGTCCCCACCCGGCAGCCTCTCCTGGAAACAGAACACGCGCGACGATCGCGAAAGCCGCGAGGCCGGCGCCGACGGGGCGGGCCCAGGCGATCATTTGCGGCGCCCTGCGATTTCGAGGACCGCGACGACGGTGAGCACGAGAAGCGTCTGCGAGAACACGAGGACGCTTCCCGCCAGGTCGGTGCGGTACATGAGCACGGCCGCGATCCCGGTGACGCAGGTGAGGACGACGATGAGGCCGACGGCCGAGGCGCGGGAGAGGCCGAGGGCGACGAGGCGGTGCGAGAAGTGATTGGTATCGCCGACCATGATGGGCTTGCCGGCGCGAAGGCGGATAAGGATGACGGAAGCGGTGTCGTAGAACGGGATGGCGAGAACGAGGAGCGGGACAAAATAGACCGAGAGCGGGTGCATGCCGTCGTAGAACGTGAAGAGAATCGTCAGGACGGCGAGGTGGTAGCCGAGCGTGAGCGAGCCGGCGTCGCCCATGAAGATGGTCGCGGGCGGGCGGTTATAGGCGAGGAAGCCGAGAGCGCCGCCGAGGAGTGTGAAGAGTGCGAAGGCGATGAAGAGCTGGCCGGTCGCGAGGGCGATGACGCCGAACGCGGCAGCCGCGGCGGCGGCGACACCTGCGGCGAGCCCGTCCATGTTGTCGAGGAGGTTGAACGCGTTGGTGACGACCACGAACCAGCCGACGGTCGCGGCGAACTGCAGGGCCTGTCCCGCGAAGCCGTAGCGGTCGAGGAAGGACGAGAGCCGGATCCCGCTGGCGGCGAGCCCCAGGCCGACGGCGACCTGAACCAGGAGTTTTACCTTTGGCCCGAGGCCTTTCGCGTCATCGACCAGCCCGAGGACGAATACGACGAGCGCACCGCCGAGATACGCCGCCGCCTGGGGCGCGACCATCTTTGCGCCCGCGAGATGCTCCGCCAGCCCCGGGGCGAAGCTCTTCACGAGCCCCGGCGCGAGCGCTGCGACGAGCGCGACGGCAAGCGGGATCCACACGGCGCCGAAAATAGCGACGCCGCCGCCGAGCGCGACCGGCCACGAGTGGATCTTGCGCGGCCCCGGCTCGTCCACGAATCCCCTCGACCGGGCGACCGCGCGGACCACGGGCGTGAGGAGGAGCGAGAAGAGAAACGATCCCGCGCCCGCGGCAATAACAAGGTGGTCGAGAGTCACTCACATAGGATACGGCATGGGACAGTGGTTGAAGACGGGCGGAGGGCAAAAACGGCTACAAGGAAACGAAAAACGAAAAAGGAAAAACCAAAAACGAAAACGTTATGAGCAAGGGCGCAGTTTGCTTTTCGTTTTTTGTTTTTCCTTTTTCCTGTTTCGTTTCCTTGTAGCCGTTTTCCTTCGACCCCCGCATCGATAGCCATTCACCCCGCCCACTCCCACGCGGTAGAGTCTCCCTCCCCTCCCACACGGAGCGCCCGATGCGCCGCCTGCTCCTTCCTTCCGCCCTTCTCCTCTCCCTCGCCGCCCTCGTCGCCGGCGATACCGTCTGGCTCTCCGAGGGCGCCTCCTACGACGGCAAGGTCGTCTCCGGCGCCGAAGGGGACGTCGTCATCAACCCCTTCAATTGCACGATGAAGGAGATGGTGTGGGGCCTCAAGCGCTTCGAACGCTCCGACGTGACGAAGATCGAGATCACGCCTCCCGATCCGCTGCGGGAATACTGGTTCAATTCCAGCGCGCCGAACCAGGACCACGTCGAGATGATGAGGTTCTGCAAGGCGAACGGATTCACGATCGAAGCGCGGGAGGAAGCGCTGGACGCGCTGGCCCGGGATTCGGCGGAGCCGGAAGCGAGGGCCGAAATCGGCGCTGACGTGGACGCGGTGCTGAAGGCGAGCCCGCGGCACAACAAGGACATCCGCACGGCGATCGCGGACTGGCTGAAGCTGGACGGGGCGGCGCGGCGGGACCTGCGCGCGCGGCTTCGCAAGGACTTCGGCGTGACGCTTCCCATCGAGTACTTCGACCGCGTCGCGCGCTCGAGCGCGCACAAGGCGGGAGTCGTCACGGAAGACATTCAACTGACGTACAACTCGCAGCACGCGAGCGGCGTCTACACGGTCTGGCTGCCGGCGAACTACGACCCGCATCGCGCCTACCCGATGGTGCTCGCGCTTCACGGCACCTGGAACGGTCTCGGCGGGATCGGCGAGGGGCACACGTTCGTGAAGCACTTCACGTTCGCGGAAACGAAGAAGTGGGACGTGATCGTGGTAGCTCCGACGGCGGACCCGCGGCCCTGGACGGCGCAGGGGGACACGTACGTGCTGTCGGTGATCGACGAAGCGATGCTGCAGTACAACATCGACATGAACCGCGTGTACGTCACCGGGCACTCGATGGGCGGAAGCGGCACGTGGCACTTCGGGACGAAGTACCCCGAAAAATTCGCGGCGTTCGCGCCGGCGGCTTCGTCGAGCAACGGGAATGAACTCAACGCGGCCGCGCAGGGGACGGGACTCTACTTCTACCAGTCCAGCGACGACTTTTCGCCCGACCGCAACCGGATGGCCGCGAAGAATCTGCGGAAAGCCGACGCGGACTTCGTCTACTGCGAGTGGACCGACCAGCAGCACGGATGGCCGCAGGCGGTGATCGCGGATTCGTTCCTGTATTTCCGGCGGCGCCACCGCATGAAAAAGGGGCCGTCGAAACCGGAGCCGATCCATGGCACGCGCTCGAGTTTCCTCGAGCCGCTGTGGCCCGACGAAACGGTGTACTTCCCGGCGACGCGGCCGGCCGGGCGGGCGGGAGAACTTGAAGAACTGATCGCCGACGTCCGCCTGGGCGGCGTCCTCGCGAAGGCCGCGGCGGACCGGCTCATCGAGCTGAAGAGCCCGCTCGCGGTGAAGCCGCTCACGGCGATCGTCGAGGACCGGCGCATCGACTGCCACGAAGCCCGGACGCAGGCCGCCCGCGCGCTCGGCGCCGTCCGCGATCTTCACGCGGCCACCGTCCTGCTGGGCGCCCTGACCGATCCGTCCTGGAAGGTCCGCTTCGCCGCCGCGGAATCCCTCGCCACGGCCGCAGGGCCGGAGGAAGCCCACTGGCTCGCGCTCGCCGTCCACAAGTTCGCGAACGAGTTCGACAGGCTTGCCGAGCGCTGGATCTGGGACGAAACCTGGGCGCAGCTTCACGCGCTCAATGCCGCGCTCGTCTCGACATTCGCGTCCTGGGGCGACCCTGCCATCTGGGCGGCCGTCGACGGCATCCTGATCCAGAGGATTCTTCTCACAACCGCGAAATCGGGAAGCGAGCACATCGACCCGGAGCCGGTCCGCCGCGCGTCGGCGGTCCGCATCCTCAAGGCCATCCCCGGGTTCAAGGACCCGGCCGCCCGCGGAGCCATCGACCGGATCCGGAAGCACTTCGACGACAACCCCGCGATCAAGGCTGCCGCCGACGAGGCGGAGAAACTGATCGGGGGCTAAGCCGGGCCGAGGAAATCCGTTCGGGCCGGCCACGCGCCGCGTTTCGGCCCGGCTTACCCGCCGAAGCTCCGGCACGATCCGCCTTCGGGCTTCGGCAGACGTGCGTGCCGGAGCGAAGGCGGGTACTTTTGAGTCCAAACCAGACTGCGGAGGGTCGCCCAGGGTGTCGCTCGACGACTTCGCGAAGGAAGTTTCCCAGAGCGAGCGTGTTTTCATGGTGCGCGACGCGCGAGGAGTTCCCGCGCCGGTCGCCCCCGGGGGGCGCAGAACGGTTCCGATCTGGTCCAGCCGCCCCCGGGTTGAGCGGATCATCACGAAGGACGCGGAATTCGCCGGATTCAAGGTGGACGAGCTGCCCTGGTCCGAGTTCCGGGACATCTGGCTGCCGCGCTGCGAGGCGAACAACTGGATGGTGGGGATCAACTGGGCGGGCGACACGGCGATCGGGATGGACGTCGAGCCGCGCGACGTGCGCAGCGCGGTGGAAAACCAGGTCGAATCCGAGCAGGCCCGGCTGGTCGTCGAGACCTCGCGGCTCTGGCTCCGCGAATTCACGACGAAGGATCTCGAAGCGCTCACCGCCATTTACGAGGACGCCGCGACGACGCGCTGGCTTGGCGACGGCGCGACGCGCGACCGCGAGGGGACGAAGAAGGAACTGCAGCGCTTCGCAAAGCTCTACCGCGACCGCGGCTACGGCCCGTGGGCGGTCGTCCCGAAGGAATCGGGTGAAGTCGCCGGCCACTGCGGGCTCCAGGATCTCGAAGGAGGCGCGACCGTCGCGCTCTCCTACGCGCTCGGGGCGAAATGGCGCGGCAAAGGGCTCGCGACCGAAGCGGCCCGGGCGGCGCTGACCTACGGGCTCGAGACGCTCAAGCTCCCGCAGATCGTGGCGGTGGCACAGATGACCAACGTGGAGTCGCTCGCCGTGCTGAAAAAGATCGGGATGCGGCTCAAGGGCGAAGAGATGCACTACGGAAAGACGGTCCTCGTTTACGTTGCGCACGGCGCCGGTTCAACCCAGTAACCGTTTGTGATTGCCGGATTCGAGCTCCTGTTCTGTCCGGGCCGCATGGGAAATGACTTGCCCCGGTCCGCTCAACTGTTCAGTCGCCTCGTCACTTTCCTCGGCAGCCACCGCGGCGCGATCCGCGGCAGAAACGCTCCCAGGAAGTTAACAACACCGGGGATGGCGACGACCTTTCCGCGCCGGAAGGCGCGATGGCCCTTCCTGGCCGCACGCTCGGCGCTCATCGCGGCGGCTTCGAAGGCGTTGGACGCCTTCATGCCGGCGCGCGCGATGAATTCGGTTTTTGTGGGACCCGGGCAGAGGCAGGTGGCGGTGACGCCGGTGCCTTTGAGTTCCTCGGCAATCCCCTCGGTGAAGGACAGGACGTAGGCCTTGGTCGCGTAGTAGACGGACATGAGCGGCCCGGGCTGGAAGGCCGCGGTGGAAGCGACATTGAGAATGCCTCCCTTGCGGCGGGCGACCATGCCGGGGAGGAAGGCGCGGGTGAGGTCGGTGAGGGCGAGGATGTTGAGGCGGATCATCTCGGATTGCTGCGCTGCGTCAATTTCATGGAAGCGGCCCTGTTTGCCGAAGCCGGCGTTGTTGACGAGGACGTCGATGGCGACGCCGCGGTTCTTGAGCGACTCGTAGATCTCTTCGGTCGTGCCCGGGGCGGCGAGGTCCTTCGCGACGACGCGCGCCTCGATGCCGTGCTTCGCGCGCAGCTCCTTCGCGAGAGCCTCCAGCCTCTCGCCACGGCGCGCGACCAGCACCAGGTCCGAGCGGTCCGCCGCGAACAGCTTCGCGATTTCGAGGCCGATCCCGGAGGACGCACCGGTGACGAGGACGGTTTCCTGGGGAGGCATGCGCGCTACTCACCGATCTCGATGCGCACCCCGATTTCCAGTCTCAGCGGCTCGCCCACGTAGAGCTTCTCGAAGTCCAGCACCTTGATCGTCTTGTCCTTGAATTCGCACTGGCGCCCCTGCCGGGCGACCAGTCCCTGCAGGTAGCAACGCGACGCATCCTCCTTGTCCTTGACGATGCACCAGGAGAAGACGAGGTCGGCAGTCACCTTCAGCGTGTGCTTCAGCCCCTTGACCCGCAGCCCGTTCGGCGCGACCACGAAGGAGGGAGGCTCGCCGCGCAGCCACTTTCCGTCGCACGCATCCGGCGAGTCGGCGGCGGCCAGCGTGACGTCCTTCGGAGCGGCTCTCAGCGGGATCTCGATCACGGCAGCGCCGTCGCCGACGCCGATCGCCCCGCGGTCGAACGACGAACGGATCGTGTAGATAGTCTGATTCGTGCAATACAGGAGGTCGGTTCGGATCTCCGGCGCCGTGTCCACCACGAACGGCCCGAGCCACTGCTGGCCGGCGCGGAAGCGCGCGCGCGGGCGGGTCAGGACGGCCTTCCAGGCCGCGGGCTCGCCCTCGCAGGTCGGCATTTCGAAGCCTGACGGCACCGCGTCCACGAGCTTCGGGTCCACCGCGGAGACCGCGCGGCGGAAAAGTCCCGCCACCTGCTCGTTGTGCGCCAGCGTCTGCGCTTCCGTCAGCATGCCGCCCCAGCCGGGGCCAAGCCCCTGGCTGTGCTCCATTGACGTAGCGAGGAGCGCTCTGGTCGCGTACGGCGCGTCGGCGGGGAGGTTCTTCATCGCCTGGCGCAGCCGCCAGGTCCACAGAGGGTTGCACGCGCGGATCGCGTCCCACGCGCCGCCCCATTCGCCGCGCTTTACGGGCAAGTCCTTGCCGCAGCGCGCCTCGATGTCGCGGAAAAATGCCTCCGGCCCGCCGAGCGAAATCCGCGGCCCCTTCTTCGAGTCGTTCCACTGCTTCGCGAACTTCGGCAGCTTCTTCGCCGGGCCCGTGTCCCAGTTGTCGAACGCGTGCTGCACGATCGCCGCGCCGCGCGGCGTGACAAGCCCCCGGACCATCCTGGAAATCCCTTCATTCATCGTCTCCAGCGCCCCGAGCTTCGGGTCGAATTCCTTCGGCGCGAAAAAGCGCGCGGTGTCCGGATCGAAACCCCACTTCATGTACGCCGCGGGGTAAGCGTCGTCGTCCACCCACACCAGCAGGCGCTTCCCCGAAGGCGACTCCCACCAGAATGGAGTGCGCTCGAGTTCTTTCGGAAGCGGCGGCGAGAACGCGGTGTTCGCGCCAACGAGCAGGTATTTCACGCCCGCCGCGGCGCAGGCATCGACGAGCGCCTGCGGGAACATCGGGACGTCGTTGAGGACGGCGGCGACGGGTCGGACTCCGTAGTCGCGCTCGAACTGGTCGAGGTGGAAAAACAGCAGGTCGAGATGGTCCGCGAACATCGCGGCGTGCGGGCTGCACCATGCCGCGCCCACGCTGATGCGGCCGTCCTTGAGAAGCGCCTTCAAGGCGTCGAGCGCCTTCGCGTCATCTCTGTGAGCTTCGCGCCAAGCGTCCACCGTCCACGCGCTCTCCTCGAACCACCGGAACTCCGGGTCCGCCTGCGCCGCGGCGATCGCGTCGTCGAGCACGCGGATCCGCTTCGCCTTTACGCCATCCGGCGTGTCGGTGAACCCGATGTCGAGGTGCGAGCCCGGGACGACGTGGATGGTCGCGACGTCCTCGGCGAGGGCGGGAATGGCCAGAAGGAGCGACAGGGTGAGAAAAGGGAAGCGCATGGCCCCGATTGTAGCGGGCGCGCGGGATCGGCGGGCGGGCGGGGTCAGGCCAGCCATCCTTTTGCCACGCCCGCGCCCGCCAGATCGCGGTTCATGTCGTCGAGAGAGGCCGCGACGGCCTCCCTCCATTTCGACTCGCCGAACTTCGATTTCCACGGTTCGCGCGTCCAGGCCATCGCGACGCTCCTGCCTGCCACGGCGATGACGCCGTCGCCTTTTGCGTCGGCAGCCGCTCGGACTCCGGCGGCCGTGCCGCCCTGCGCGCCGTACCCCGGGACGAGGAAAATCGTCCGGGGCATCGCGCCGCGGATCTTTGCGGCCTGCTCCGGATGCGTCGCGCCGACCACCGCGCCGACGGGACTCCACGCCCCCGCCCCTTCGCCCCACTTTGCAACGGCCCGCCCGACATGGAGGTAGAGCGGCTCGCCCGAAATCTCCCTGTCCTGGAAATCGCCGCTTCCCGCGTTCGACGTCTTGACGAGGAAGAAGACACCCGTCCCGCCCGCGTTGCATGCCTCCACGAACGGCAGGCTCGAGTCCGCCCCGAGCCACGGCGCCGCGGTGATCGCGTCGCACCCCCACGCCGAGCACCATTCCGCGTACGCCTTCGCCGTGTCCGTCACGTCGCAACGCTTCACGTCCGCGATCGTCAGCATCCCGCGCTCCCGGGCGTACTTCAGCGTGACCGCCAGCGCCACCATCCCCGACGGCCCGAGCCGCTCGTAGAACGCCGCGTTCGGTTTCACCGCGCAGCACTTCCCGGCAATCGCGTCGAGAAGCGCCATGTTGAACGCCGCAATCGCGTCGGCGGGCTTGCCGCCCGCGAACTCGGCGGGAAGCTGGTCGGGGCGCGGGTCGAGGCCGACGACGGCGACGGACCCGGAAGCGCGGACGGCGGCGAGGAGACGGTCAGGGAAGCTCATGAGCGTGATGATAGGAAGCGCGCGCGAAGACAGCGAACTTCAACTTCCAGGATCTGCGAGTACCACCTTGAAGTTGAAAATTGGAGTTCTCAGTTTGCTTGAAAATTGTAAGTTGAAGTTCGCCGTTTTCCGCGCAGCGGCACACCTTGCCGCCCTTCTACCCCCGCCTGCTAGAATGTTCGGCCTACCACCTCGGAGTGCACCGTGAGCGAAAGTCGCCACGAGACGATGTTCGGAGCGATCGCCGTCGGCATGGGCCTCGTGACCGTTTCCCAGGTCAACGAGTGCCTGACCGTGCAGAAGGAACTCCAGTCCACCGGCGGCCCGATGCGCCGTCTCGGCGACCTGCTCGTCGAGGCCGAGATGATCACGCGCGAGCAGGCCGAGCAGGTCTTCCGCACACAGGGCTCCCGAGGCGGACACACCCACATCCAGAACTACCGCATCCTCGCCCGGATCGGGCAGGGGGCGATGGGAAGCGTCTTCAAGGCGCTTCAGATCAGCATGGACCGCGTCGTCGCGCTGAAGGTGCTGGCGCCGAAATACGGCCAGAACACGCGTTTCGTGGAGCGGTTTTTCCGTGAAGCGCGTGCGGTTGCGAAGCTGAACCATTCGAACATCATCCAGGGGATCGACGTCGGTGAGTCGAACGGGATCCACTATTTTGCGATGGAGTATGTGGACGGCCCGACGGTGGGGCAGCTGCTGCGCCGCGGCGGGGCGCTCGACGAAAAGCGGAGCGTGCAGGTGATCCTTCAGACGGCGAAGGCGCTGGAGCACGCCCAGAAGCACGGGCTTGTGCACCGCGACGTGAAGCCGGACAACGTGATGCTGACGCGGACGGGGCAGGCGAAGCTGTGCGACCTCGGGCTCGCGAAGGTGTCGCGGGACGAAGCGCCCGACCTGTCGGAAGCCGGCGTGTCGATGGGGACGCCGAACTACATTTCGCCGGAGCAGGCGCGCGGCGAGCACGACGTGGACATCCGAAGCGACATCTATTCGCTGGGCGCGACGTTCTTCCACATGGTGACCGGCCAGGTGCCGTTCTTCAGCGAGTCTGCGGCCGTGGTGATCGCGCGACATCTCAACGAGCCGGCGCGCAACCCGCGCGAGCTGAACCCGATCCTTTCCGAATTTGCGGCGGGGATCGTGCTCAAGATGCTCGCGAAGGATCGCGCCCGCCGCTACCAGACGCCGTCGGAGCTCGTCACGGACCTCGAGGCGGTCCTGAATCCGCCTGCGTATCCGCCGGCCGTTCCGATTCCGCCCGCGGGCAGCTATCCGCAGCCCAATGCTTCGCAGGCCCCTTCGGCCAAGTCGAGCGGCACGATCAACCGGCCGGGCCAGCAGCAGAGCGGGTTGAGGGGGAAGATGGCAAAGAGACGGCAGTTGCCGAGGGATTACTAGGGCCGGGTCTGGCCGTATCCGCGGCCGTTTCCGCGAGATCCGCTTTCCTCCGCGAACTCTTTTTGAAATTAAATCCGGCACCGCGACTTTCAGGAAAACGATTTCGCGGATAAGGTCCGGATGTCGCGGAAACGACCGCGGATAAAGCGATCTTCAACCCAGGAGCCCCGCCCATGAAATTCACTCTCAACGGCAAACCGCAGGAAGTCGCGGTTCCCGACGACATGCCGCTTCTCTGGGTCTTGCGCGACGCGCTCGGCCTGACCGGAACCAAGTTCGGCTGCGGGATGGGACTGTGCGGCGCCTGCACCGTGCAGGTGGACGGGAAGGCAGCGCGATCGTGCGCGACACGCGGCGGAGACGTGGCGGGGAAGTCGGTGACGACGATCGAGGGCGTCGCGGCGGGCGACAGCCCGGTCGTAAAAGCCTGGTGCGAATTGGACGTCGCGCAGTGCGGCTACTGCCAGCCCGGGCAGGTCATGGCCGCTTCCGCCCTTCTCGAATCGAACGCGAACCCGAGCGATGACGACATCGACAAGGCCCTGATGGGAAATCTCTGCCGGTGCGGAACGTACCAGCGGATCCGCGGGGCGGTGAAGCGCGCCGTCGAGATCAGGGGGGGGAAATAACAATGGGCACGAACTCCTCGATGACGCGGCGCGATTTTCTCGCGACCTCTGCGGCCGGGCTGGTGATCGGGTTTTTCCTTCCCGGGGGCGGGAAGCGCCTGCTGGCCGAACCGCCCGCGGGGGGCGGCGCTTCGCTGAACGCGTTCCTGCGGATCGCACCTGACAACACGGTGACCGTCCTGCTCAAGCACGTCGAAATGGGCCAGGGGGTCGCGACGTCGCTTCCGATGGTCATCGCCGAGGAACTCGGCTGCGACTGGAAGAACGTGAAGAGCGAACACGCGCCCGCGGCGCCGCAGTATTTCCACACGGCGTTCGGCATGCAGATCACGGGCGGTTCGACGTCGACGTGGGAGTCGTTCACTCAGCTTCGCAAGGCGGGGGCGACGGCGCGCGCGATGCTTATCGCGGCCGCGGCGGACAGATGGGGCATCGACTCGAAGGCCTGCACGACGGAGAACGGTTTCGTCGTCAACGGCGGAAACCGCCTCTCCTACGGCGACCTCGCGGAGGCCGCTTCGAAGCTCAAGGCCCCGAAGGAAGTCGCTCTCAAGGAGGAGAAGGACTGGAAGCTCATCGGGAAGCGGGTCAAGCGTCTGGACACGCCCGACAAGGTGACGGGGAAGGCGGAATTCGGGATGGACGTGAAGCGGCCGGGGATGCTGTACGCGGCGATCCTGAGGCCTCCATTCGGCGGGAAGGTGAAGGGCTTCCAGTGCGACGTCGCGCGGTCGCTTCCGAATGTAGTCGACATCATCGAGATCCCGGGCGGGGTTGCGGTCGTGGCGAAGAATTCGTGGGCGGCGCGGCGCGCGGCGGCGGCGGTGGTGGTGGAATGGGATCGCGGCGATGGAGCCGGATTGTCGACGGCGAAGATGAAGGAGGAGTACCGCGCGCTGGCGAAGACCAGGGGCGCGAAGGCGGCGGAGAAGGGAGATGCGGAGGCCGCGCTGGCGAAGGCGGGAAAGGTGATCGAGGCCGAGTTTGAGCTGCCGTACCTCGCACACGCGCCGATGGAGCCGCTGAACTGCACGGTGGAGATCGGCGAGGACGGGTGCGACATCTGGACGGGGACGCAGTCGCCGGGGATCGACCAGGCGGCAGCGGCAAAGATTCTCGGGCTCAAGGCCGACAAGGTGCGCGTCCACACGCCCTTCCTCGGGGGCGGCTTCGGCCGTCGCGCAAACCCGCGGGCCGATTTCGTCTCGGAAGCGTGCGAGGTCGCGAAAGCCATGAAGGTGCCGGTGCAGGTCCAATGGTCGCGCGAGGACGACATCCGCGGCGGGTACTACCGCCCGATGTGGACGAGCCGGATCCGCGCGACGCTGAACGAAAAGAAAATGCCCGCCGCCTGGTCGCACACGCTCGTCGGCCAGTCGATCATGGAAGGGACGCCCTTCGGCGCGATGATGATCAAGGACGGCGTGGACGTGACGTCCGTCGAGGGCGCGGCGAATTCGCCGTACCTGTCGTCGATCCCCGACCACCGCGTAGAGCTGCACTCGCCGAAGTCGCCCGTCACGGTCCTCTGGTGGCGCTCCGTCGGTCACACGCACACGGCGTTCGTCGTGGAGTGCTTCATCGACGAACTGGCCTGGGCGGCCGGGATCGACCCGGTCAACTACCGCCTCGACCTGCTCAAGGACCATCCGCGCCACAAACGCGTCCTCGAGAAAGCCGCCGGTGAATTCGGCTGGGGGAACGAGCTTCCCGTCGCGCACGCGGCCGGAGTCGCGGTGCACGAATCGTTCGGCTCGTTCGTCGCCCACGCCGTCGAGGTCTCCGTCGAAAACGGCAAGGTCCGCGTCCACCGCGTCGTCTCCGCCGTCGACTGCGGCCCTGTCGTGAATCCCGACACGGTCGAGGCGCAGATCCAGTCCGGCATCGTCTACGGCCTGTCAGCGGCGCTGAAGGGCGAGATCACGTTCAGCCAGGGCGAGGTCGAGCAGTCGAACTTCCACAACTACGCGATCCTCCGCATGACGGAGATGCCGAAGATCGACGTTCACATCATTGAAAGCACTGACCCGATGGGCGGCGTGGGCGAGCCGGGCGTGCCGCCGATTGCGCCGGCCGTGGCGAATGCGCTGTTCATGCTGACGAAGAAGAGGGTGCGGTCGCTGCCCATCAGGCTGTAGAAGGGCAGGCTGGCGGAGGCTGGCAGAGGCTCTGGACTCCGATTGACGCGCTGCGTCAATGGACCCCGCGCGCTACACTCTCGCTGTGGCCAACTTTCTCCACGTCATCAACCCCTTCAAAACCAACGGCATGTGGGTCTTCGACGACCCTGCCGCCGGTCTTGTCCAGGAGCCGTTCGTGTCCGGGATTCCCGAGATGATCGAACGCCTCACCGCGGATATTCCCGCCGCCGAAAAGGGCTTCCGGCTGCTCTTCGCCCCCGGTCCGTTCCCCGGCGCCATGGCCGAACTGGCCTGGGCGCGCGAAGAAATGGGCGGCAACTGGTACCGCTGGACGCAGGCGTCGATGGAAGGATGGCTCTGCCCGGCGCTCTTCAAGTACTTCGACGAAGCGCCGAAGCGGCTGTTCGTGCGGGTCGAAGCGAAAACCTAGGCCTTGCGCCGCGCGACGTGCAGGCACACCCCGCCCAGCAGCTTCGGGCTCGTGACCAGCACTTCCAGCCCGCATTCCTCCATCGCTTTGCTTAGGTCCTGCCACGTCACGAACTTGGCGATCGAGCGCGAGATGTAGCCGTAAACGGCGCCCTCGCCGTGCATCCACCAGCCGGCGATGTTGCCGGTGATGGTGAGGTAGGTGAGATACATGAAGCGCCACAGGCCGTTGCGGGGGCGGGCGAAGTCGAGGTTGGCGAGGATGCCGCCGGGTTTGAGGACGCGGGCGATCTGGCGGAGGGCGGCCTTGAAGTCGGGAACGTTGCGCAGGCCGTAGCCGATGGTGACGAGGTCGACGGAGGCGTCGGGGAGGTCGATGGCGGTCATGTCGCCGACCTGGAAGGTGACGTTGGGGACGCCGTCCTTTTCGATGCGCGCTTTGGCGATCTTGACCATTTCGGGGGAGATGTCGATCCCGGTTTCGCGCCCCTGGGGGACGATCTTTGAGACAGCGACGGACAGGTCGCCGGTGCCGCTGGCGAGGTCGATGCAGTTCCCGTCGGGCTTCACCTTGTCCTTCACGTGCCCCAGCAGCTCCTTCTTCCAGGCCGAATCCATCCCGAACGAGAACGCCCGCGTGAACCAGTCGTACTTCGGCGCGATGATGTCGAACATCGTGGTGACGTAGTGCTGCTTCTTCGAGGGGTCGTTGAGGTGTTCCTCGAGGTCCATGTTGCGGAGGGTGGGAGGAGCGGCGGGGGTGGTCATGGGATGGATGATAGCGGAGCCGGAGGGATGTTGTGGGTCGAACGGCCGAAAACGGCGAACTTCAACTCACAACTCACAACTTTCAAGCAAACGACGAACTTCAACTTTCAAACGGCAGGACCTCGCATCACCGCCGGTTGAAGTTCGTCGTCTTGAAGTTCTCCCTTTGCTTGAAACTTGTAAGTTGAAGTTGCTGATTGAAGTTGTCCTTTTCTCCGCCTTCCCGCGAACACTCCCGTATCACCTGCGTCTATACTAGTAACGCCAGCACCCCATCGGAGCCCTTCCATGCGCCTTCTCGCCACCCTCGCCGCTTCCGCCTTCCTTGTTCTCAGGCTTTCCGCCGAGGAAGCGCCGCCGCCGCCGAAACCGGATGACACTTCGAAAGGCGGCAAGGAGCGCGCGGAATCGCTGGCGCTTCTCAACCAGGGGAAGATCGAGGAAGCCAAGGAGCTGCTGAAAAAGCACATCAAGGAGAACACCGAGGACTTCGAAGCGCGGACGATCCTCGGGCGCGTGCACGTCACGCTCGGCGAGCCCAAGAGCGCGGAAGAGCAGTTCCGCAAGGTCATCGAGAACAGCGAGCCGGCGATAGAAGCGAAGGGGCGGCTGGCGGAGCTGATGGCGTGGTCGGGGCGGTACGAGGAAGGGGTGAAGCTTGCGAAGGAGACCCTGGAGAAAGATGTGACGGCGCTCAACGCCCGCGTGGCGCTGGGGACGATTCTGCTCGAGACGGGGAAGGGCGACGACGCGGAGAAGGCGCTCGAGTGGTTCTCCGAGTACGTGACGAAGGCGACGAGGCTGACGGGGATGCAGAAACTCACGATCGCTCGCGGGCTCTGGATGCTCGCGCTGCGCAGGGGCGACAAGGACCTGATCCACTCGATCGTGGACGGCGGGAACCTCCTGAACGAGGCGCTCGACGCCGAGGATTCGCCGGACGACGAAGTGCTCGCCTTCTGGGGGCACTGCTACATGGACAAGTACCAGGGCGTCTACGCGAAGCACTCGTACGAGGACGCGCTCAAGGCGAACCCGAAATGCGCGTCGGCGATGTACGGGATGGCGCGCGTGCTCGCCGAATCCGGCGCGGCGCCGCGGGCGCTGCAGGCGGTTGAGCAGGCGCTGCAGATCAACGACAAGCTCTTCGACGCGCTCATCTTCAAGGCGCAGCTGCTGGGGGGGATGCAGCAGCAGGCCGCTTCCGACGACACGCTGAAAAAGGCGCTGAAACTGAATCCGAAGTCGGTGCAGGCTCTCGCGATCAAGGCCGCGAACCTGGAGCTGGCGGGGAAGAAGGACGAGCGCGCGAAGGTCGAGGAAGAGCTGAAGTCGATCAACCCGAATTGCGGGCTCGGCTTCATGCTGATCGGGTCGTCGCTCGGGAACAAGATGCTTTTCGACGAAGCGCAGGTTTACCTGAAGAAGGCGGTCGAAGCCGACCCGAAGTTGTGGGAGGCGTACACCGAGTACGGCATGAACGCGCTTCGGCTCGGGGACGAAGTGACCGCGCTCAAGTACCTGAGCGAGGCCTACGAGCGCGACCCGTTCAACATCCGCCTCGTGAACACGATGACCCTGATGGACGCGTTCCCAAAGGACTTCGTCGTCATCGAAACCAAGCACTTCCGAATCCGTATGCACAAGAAGGAGGTCGACATCATCGGCCCGTACGTCTGCGAGCTGCACGAGCGGGCGTGGGACGAGCTTTCGAAACGGTACCACTTCGAGCCGCTCGTCCCGATCGTCTCGGACATGTACCCGAACCATAACGACTTCAGCGTGCGGACCGTCGGCATGAGCGGCCTCGGCGCGCTCGGCGCCTGCTTCGGCAAGGTCATCACGCTGCTTTCCCCGCGCGCCAAGGAAGTCATGGGGAAATTCAACTGGGGCTCGGTCGTCTGGCACGAACTCGGGCACGTGTGGGCGCTTCAGCTGTCGAAGAACCGCTGCCCGCGCTGGTTCACGGAAGGGCTGTCCACGTATGAAGAAGGCCAGGGCTACCCGGGCTGGAGCCGCGAGATCGAAGTCGAGATCTTCAACGCGTACCACGCGAAGAAGCTCGCGAAGATCAACGACCTGGCGAAGGCGGGCGACCTCCTGAACCTGTACATCTACGGGTTTCTCATCCACACGTACATCGCCGAGAAGTGGGGATTCGAGAAGCAGGTCGAGATGCTGAAGATGTACGGGGAAGGAAAAGACACGCCGACGGTATTCGAGACGGCGCTCGGCGTGACGCCCGACCAGTTCGACGACAGAATCCGCGCCTGGGTGGGGGAGTGGCTGAAGCGCGCCGACCTCCGCATGCCGGTGCGCGCCACGGAGGCGGAGGCGAAGAAGCTGCAGGCGGCCATCGAGGACAACCCGATGGACGCGGACGCGATGGGCAAGCTCGCCCGCATCCTCGACGAGGTCAACCAGAAGGCGGACGCCGAGATGCTCGCGAAGAAGGCGTTGAAGATCGACGAGGCGAACACCGACGCGCTGATCGTCCTGGCAAAATCGATGGGAACTCCTGAAAAACGGCGCTTCGACAAGGCCGCGGAGTACTACCTCAAGGCCATCGAAGGCGGCGCGAAGGACTTCCAGACGCGCTGGCAGTACGCGCTGATGCTGTGCAAGGCGGAACGGTGGGATGCCGCGATCAAGGCACTCGAGGAGGCGAAGGCCTCCTTCCCACGCTTCATTGGCTCGGACAGCCCCTACGCGAAGCTGATCGAGATCTACGACTCGAAGAAGGACGAGGACAACAAGCTGAGGCAGATGGAGCAGGTACTGGCGATCGACCACGACACGTTCAAGCTGCGGCTGGACGCGGCGGAGCTCTACAAGAAGCGCGGGGACCGTGAGAAGCTGGTGAAGACACTGGAGAGTGCGATCTTCATCGGCGTCTTCGACACCCGGCTGCACGCGTACCTGGGGCGTGCGTACCGCGACGAGGAGAAATGGGAGCGCGCGGGGCACGAGTTCAAGTGCTGCGTGGGGCTGCTGCAGGATGCGGAGAAGACGGAACCGGGCAAGTGGGGCAAGAAGATCGGCGAGTTCCAGTCGGAGCAGGCGCAGTGCAGCGCGAAGATGGGGAAGCTGGAGGACGCCCGGAAACTCGCGAAAGAGGCGATTCTGGCAGACCCGGAGAACGCGCTGGCGCGTAGAATACTGGAGGAGTTGAATAAGTAAGAAGGGCTTACATCGCATAGAATGTCCCGCCCGATAGCCCGGGGGGGAACCGGACAGGAGCTGAAGTGGGTCGAGCGATTGACTACTGCACGATTTGCGGGGACATGGTCCCCGAGAAGGACCTCGAGAAGGGCAAGGCGGTCGAGGTCGCGGAGAAGGTGTATTGCAGCAAGTGCCGCGCCCAGGCTCCCGCGGTGGCGGCGGCGCCCGGGAACGGCCGCAAGCGCACCGGCTCGACGGGGACGTTTCCTGCGATCCGCGCGGTAGGCGCACCCCATCCCCACACCGGCACGGGGCGACTTCCCAACGTCGGCAGCGGTCCCCAGCGCTCCGTACACCCCGGTCCCGGAACCACTCGCCTGGCCCACGTCCCGATGGACGATGCACCCTCCGAAGGGAAGAGCAAGACGCCCCTGATCGCCGGCGCCGCCGCGGGGGTCGTCCTGATTGCCGCCATCGTTCTCTTCGCCATGCAGAGCTCCGCCGACAACGCCATCAAGGCGGCTGACCTGAAACGCAAGGAGGACGCCAAGACCGCGTTCGAACAGGTTGTCGCGTACAGCCGTGAGCACCCGGACGAGGCCGAGGGGTTGCTGAAGCTCATCGATGCGGCCGGTCCCAAGTGCAAGAATTCGGATTATTCCGGCAAGCTGGCGGCGTACCGGGACGACGCGGTCAAGCTCAAGGAACGCCTGGAAATCCGCGCGAAACGCACCGAGAGGCTTGAATCACTCCGGAAAATGCTCGGCTCGAAGGACCTGGTTCCCGTCATCACCGATGTCGAACAGTTCTTGAAGGAAATGGAAACCGCCGGCGACACGGAACTGGCCGCCCAGGCGAAGTCCCTTCTCAAACTGGCCAGGGAGAAGCGGGTTCTCAACGCGATCGACGACGCCAAGAACTTCGAAGTTCAGAACGCGGAGAAATACCTGGAGGCGATCCAAAGGTGGACTGACGTCCAGATGCTGTGCGACGAGCACGAGAACTACCGCAAGCAGGCGCAGGACAAGGTGAAGGAGCTGAAGGAACGGCGCGAGGGCGCGGCGCGCGTGGATTGGGAACAGGTCAAAGCGACCGTGGAGAACTTGAGGAAGCAGAAGAAATTCGACGAGTGCCAGTTGGCGATCAAGGCATTCACGGAAAAGTGGAAAAACTCAGTGACGATCGATGACGCGACGAAGCTGGCGTGGGACATCGATACGGAGTCGAAGAAAACGTCCAATCCCGGGTCCGACATCAAGCCTGTTCCCGGGAAGGTGCCGCCGAAGGACTGGACGGTGCTTTTCGACGAGAAGACGCCCACGGGATGGCAGACGGGCGGAAGCTCAAAAATGAAGTGGGAAGTGAAGAGCGGCGCGATGGTCGGTGTCAACTCCCTGACGGCCGAAGACGCGAAGAAAGACACGGCGACCAACGGAATCGGCTTCTGGGTCACGACGAAGCACTTCTCCGCCTACGAAGTCGAAATGGACGTCACCCTGGTCAAGGGCGACGCGCTCTTCATCGTCGGCCTCAACGGCGAAGCTCCCCAGTCGTCCGCGGTTTCGATCCGGACGGAAAAGGTGGGGTCTGGCGCGCAGCTGGTGGTCGAGGCGAACAAGTCCTACAAGGTGACCGTGCAGGTCAAAGGGGACACGATTTCGATGAACGCGACGGGTCTCCAGGGCGGGAACTGGAAGTTCTCGCGCGCGGGGGACGGCAAGGACCACGGCACGGGCCAGTTCGGTTTCGCGCTGAATCCCCAGTCCGAGATTCAGATTCGCAGCGTGCGCATCCGCGCAATTCCTTAAGCAGGTTCGCGCGAAATAAACCGCTCGATCAAAAGTCGCTGCGGTCCACTCTCTGTCTTGCGTTGGAAAGCCATTCTCCCTGCGCGGGAGGAAGAATCGAGTGGGTCGGGCGGTGTCGGCCCTTCCACCCTGGCCCTCACAAGCGACCACCACAGGGCCGACACCGCCCGACCCGCCCGATTTTTCCTCCCGCGCAGTGATATACTCGAAGCCCGATCAGGGGAAAACATGGGCTTCGCTACCGTCTACTGCGACAAGTGCGGCGCGCAGGTTCTGGGCGCCGAAATCGAAAAAGGCCACGCCGTCGCGCGCGGCGACAAGTACTACTGTGCCGAGTGCGCGCCCTTGCTTCCCCCCGAAGCCCCCGGCACTCACCACGATCGCAAAGGGTCCACGAGATTCCGGAAGCCCGGCGAATCGCCTCGCAATACGGACATAATTCGCAACCTGCAGTCCATGGGCGGCGGGCGCGGGAACACGACGCGCGTCGCGGCGATCACGCCCCAGGAATCCGGCGGGATGGGAACCGGCGCGAAGGCCGGCCTGACGATCGGCGGCGTGGCCGTCCTCGCCCTGATCGGCTTCATCATGAGCCAGGTCGGCGGAAGCGGAGGAGGCGGCCAGGGGCCCAGGCCGGATCTCTCCAAAGCAAAATCCTCTTACGAGGCCGCCGAAGCGCTTCGCGGCTCCGGCAACCCGAAGGCCTGGGTGGAGGCGGCGCACAAGGCCAGGAAGGACGCGGGCGGGACCGAGTACGAGGAGAAGGCGACGGCGCTGGCGCGGGAAGCGCAGGACGCGCTCGCCGCGTACGAGAAGTCCGAGGCGCTTCTCTCGGAAATCAAGCGCACGGCGGCGGACGCGCGGGCGGCGGAAGACCCGATGACGTACGAGCCTGCGTTCCGGGATCTGCTCGGGCGGGTCAGGAAGGATGCGCCGTCGCATGTCGCGCTGGCCGAGACCACCTGGAACGAAATCGTCCAGAGTGCCCTTCTCAAGCCCGTCGGCAAGATCGACATGTCGATGGCGGCGACCCCGGCGGGGTACCGGCGGGTCAAGAGCGACCTCGATGAGCTCAAGCAGAAGGCGGCTGCGGCGGGACCTGCGGGAAAGACGGCGCTGGCCGCGATCGAGAAGAAGCTGAAGGAAGCGGAGGACAAGTTCCTTTCCAGCGCTGAACCGGCGTATACGGATCTCGAGAAGCGGGTGACCCAGATGCTCGCGGAGTCGATGGTGGATGAAGCGGACCGCGCCGTGACGATGTTCGTGAATGATTACTCGGGAACTCCGGTCGCGGCGAAGGCGACCGCGCTGAAGGAGAAAGTAGCCGCCCGGAAAAAGCAGCTGGAGGGCTCCTGGGTCGAGGCGGCCGAGGCGGACTGGAAAAAGGAAGCTGGCGACGCGAAGGTCACGTTCGACGGGAAGGAAATCCGGTTTGTGCACGACGGACCGGCGGGGCCCGCGGTCGATACAGACCCGGACAAGACGCGCCGGCTGGTCTTCACGAAGGCGGACTCGAACTGGAAAGATTACGACGTGGAATTCGAAGTGAACATAGAGGAGCACGGGGGAACGATTGTCGTCCGCGCGGCGGGGGACAATTCGAACTCGCACATGCTGAATTTCATGCCTCCGAACGCGCAGGGGCAGGGACTGCCGAAGAATTCCTGGGTCAAGCTGGGGATGAAGTTGATCGGGAACAAGCTGCAGTACAACGTGAACGGAGGGGCCTGGCAGTCGATGGACACGCCTTCGACAGCCGGCACGATCATGCTCATCGGCTACAAGGGGTCGAAGTTCAAGGTCCGGAATGTCCGTCTTCGGCGGTTGAAATGAACGGTTCTCGCGTCGCCCTCGTGCTGCTCGGCCTTCTGATGGCAACCGGGTGCGTCGAGCGGGAGTTGCACGTGGAGAGCGAACCCTCCGGGGCCGACGTATGGATCGACGGGCGACTGGCCGGCAAGACGCCCCTCGTTGAACCCTTCATTTTCTACGGCACCCGCGGCCTCGAGCTTCGTCATGACGGCTGCATCCCCGTACGGCGGGCGGTGCCGATCCGGGCGCCCTGGTACCAGATCATCCCCCTCGATTTCTTCTTCGAGCACCTGTGGCCCGGGAACCTGAAAGACGTGGTCGAGGTCAAGATCACACTCGAGACCGCGAAAGAAGAAGATCCGGACACGCTGATCGAGCGCGCGAAGAAGTGGCGCACCGAAGCCGAAACGGAACCGGCGAAATAGGCCGCCGCGGGCGCGTTCTTCCTCAAGGAACCGGCCGGCTCTTCCGATAAATAGTCGGATGTTGACCCCCGCCGCCCACGAACTGCCCGGAATGCGCGTCCTGGTCATGGGACTCGGTCTGTTCGGCGGCGGCGTCGGCGCTGTGCGCTTCCTGGCTAAGCACGGCGCGCGCGTGACGGTGACCGACCTCAAGACCGCTGAGCAGCTGGCGGAATCGGTGCGCGCGCTGGAAGGACTGCCGGTCGAGTTCCACCTGGGCAGCCACCGAGATTCGGACCTCGACGCCTGCGAGCTTCTCCTGATCTCGCCCGCCGTGGCTCCCGACAACTCGTTCCTCCGCGAGGCCGTGAAGCGCGGGATCCCGGTCGAGACCGAACTGAACCTGTTCGTGAAGCTCTGCCGCGCGCCGATCCTCGGGATCACCGGCTCGAACGGCAAGACGACGACGACGGCGCTTGTCGAAGCGGCGACTCGGCGGATGGGGGGCCCGACGTGGCTTCCGACGCCTCCTGGGTGCTTTGACCGGCCCAAGCGCGTCTGGGTCGGCGGCAATATCGGGCGATCGCTTCTCGCGGACCTCGACGAAATCCAACCCAACGACGCCGTCGTCCTCGAAATCAGCTCCTTCCAGCTCGAGAACCTCGCCGCCATCGGCCGCTTCCCGGCCGCGGGCCTCGTAACGAACCTCCAGCCCAACCACCTCGACCGCCACGGCACGATGGAAGCCTATGGCGACGCGAAGAAGAACGTCCTTCGCGGCCGCGGCTCCGTCGGGATCGTGAACGCCGATTGTCCGATCGTGGGCAAATGGGCGAGCACGGCTTCGAATCCGCTGACGTTCGGGCGCAAGGCGCCAGTCGGTCGCGGCGCCTGCCTCTCCGGCGGCTGGATCTCCATCGCCGACAACGGCGACGCCCACACGATCCTGCCCGCCAGCGCACTGCGCATCCCCGGCCTCTTCAACGTCGAAAACGCCCTCGCCGCCGCCTGCGCTTCGTGGGTCCTCGGCGCCACCAAGGACGGCATCGCCCAGGGCTTCGCCGAATTCCGCGGCTGCGAGCACCGCCTCGAGTCCTTCGGCACCTGGGGCGGCGTGACCTGGATCAACGACTCGATCGCCACCAACCCCGACTCCACGCTCGCCGCTCTTCGCACGCTCTCCCAGCCCCTCATCCTCATCCTCGGCGGCCACGACAAGGGCCTGCCTTTCGAGGACCTCGCCCGCGCGGTCTCCCCACGATGCCGCGCGGTCGTCCTGCTGGGCTCCGCCTCTGCGAAGATCGGCGCGGCGCTGGAAGCGGCGGGCTGCTCGATCCCCGTCGACCGCGCCAAAGATCTCGGCGAAGCCGTCGCCATGTCCGCCGCCCGCGCCAGAACCGGCGACGCCGTCCTCCTCAGCCCCGCCTGCGCCTCCTTCGACCAGTTCCGCAACTTCGAAGACCGCGGCAAGCAGTTCAAGGCGTTGGCGCAGGAAGCGACGGCTGGCCGCGCTGAGGTGGAGGAGATGATGGCGAGTGCGCCGCGGACCGCGACGGCGTAGGGGCACTTGCGGGTTGTGAGTGCCCGCAGAGGGCCTGCTGCCCGGATCCCATGCCTCGCTCCCCGTCCGACGGCTGAAGCCCCGCCCGGGCTTGCCCATCGGGGCGGCAGCTGCAGCTCTTCGCCCGGCAATCCTCCTTCCTGTAAAATTCTCCTGATGAGATCGACACCCTTCCGGCTTCATGCCCTTTTCCCGAATGCCATGTTCGGGGCGCCCGCAACCGAGCCTCAGGTTGCCACCGTCGAGGCGGTGCTGGGAGTACACCTGCCTGAGCAACTCCGGCAGTTGTATTTTGAGTGCGACGGGATGCAGGAAGATCGCGGCGGGGCGAGCTACCTGCACACGCTTTCTTCGGGGCCAGCCGGCGGATCGCTACTGGCTTCCACCCAGTTTCTCTGGAAGCACCAGTTTGAATGGCCGGACATGCGATCCTTCGTCTTCTTCGGCAGGTCCAGCGGAGATGACAATTGGGGAATCAACTGGAGGAAACATGGAGAGATCATTGCGTTCCATCATCACATGCAGGATGAATTCGAGGTCGTCGCGTCCGACATTCTGGACCTGTTCCAGAGCGACTACACAAAGTATGAAAAGCTGCCTTGAAGACAGTTCGCGCTTCGACAGGAGTCGGTAAAGCCGGGTCGACGGGTTGATTCTGCGGCGCGCTCATGATGGCATGCGCGGTTCCCCTGCTACCTCAAGGAGAACTTCGCATGCCACTCATTTCAACCTTCTACGGAATCCTCATCAGGATGTTCTATAACGATCACGCGCCGCCGCACTTCCATGCCGTCTACGGAGAATTCGAAATCCGGGTTCAGATCCAACCGCCTGGAATCATGACGGGCGAAGCGCCCTTGCGAGTTCAGGCCATGGTTCTGGAGTGGACAGTCCTGCATCAGGCCGAGCTTCTTGCCGACTGGGATCTTGCGAGGCAGGCTCGACCGCTTGATAAAATACCCCCGTTGCCCTAGGAGGTCCGAAATCGTGCAGGATATGCACAAAATCACGCGGCTTGAACTCGGCGAGGGTCTGTCGTTGCGGCTGACTTTCGATGACGGGAGCACGCGCGCCTTCGACCTTGAGCCGCTTCTGAAAAAGGGCGGCGTTTATTCGCCGCTCGCGAGGACCGACTACTTCAAGTCTGCCCGCGTGGCCCCGGACGGCAGGTACGTCGAGTGGCCTGACGGCCTCGACCTTTGTGCTGACGCGCTCTGGATGGACGGAGTGCCCACGCACGAATCGGCGTAGCCCGCGGATCATCTGAGCCAGGACCAGGACTTCGGGTCCCATCGTCCCTTCTCGCCCGAGAGAACGGGATCGAGAAACGCGGCCACCGCTTTGAAGAGTTGATGGAGTGTGGACCAGCGGAGGCAATCGTTCAGCGCCATGGTTTCGTAAACCGCGGCCCACGCTGCGGGTGGGTGCGGCGTGGCGCCGGGCAGGTCGTGAGTCTTTCGGGCTTCAAAGGTCTTCTTGAATGCCGTCCGCAGGACCGTTGCCTGGAGCGCACGTACTGAAGCGAGAAGCGCGATGTCCGGCAGGTCTTTGACTCGGATGTTCGGCCGGGAGCGCGGGAGCGAATAGGCGTGGAGCTTCTCGGCGATGTGGGCCTCGAGGGGATAGATGCGGAGCCTCGCGGACTTCACGCCCGCGAAGGCGAGGAAAGCGCTGCCTTCAATGCGCTCAACGTCGCCCCACAGCGGTTCCGCGAACGCGACGTCCAGCGCGAACGACGTCCCGAAGATCTTTCCCGCAAGGAGCCCGCGGACCCGATAGCGGCGTCCCGGGTAGGCCATCCCCTGGGCCTTGATTTCGGGGTGACGCGGATCCGGCAGCACTTCAAAGACCAGGAAGTCGTCCAGATCAAGGCGCCCGGCCTGCTGGAGCTTCCCAAGCGCAGCTTCCGGATTTCCCAGCAGTCGCAGATCGATGTCCTTCGTCGTCCGCGCGCGCTTCAGCCGAAGCTCGAGCACGAGGCCGCCCTTGAGGATCGCGCGATCGCCAAAGGCGGCGGAGATGCGGGCGAGGAAGCGATCGAAGACAAGGAGTTGGCGGAGGCGCGCGAGCTCGACGCCGTCGGCCGCGGCTTGTGCACGAAGGCGGTGCTCCACGGCCTGCTTGAAGGCCGCGGGTGACGCGTACCGCTCCTGTTTCATGGCGACGACCTCCGGACCCTTGCGGGCCGCGAGGCCGGGAAAAAGCCATTCAGGTAAGCGACGACAGCCGGGATCGATCCGCGGTCGACAAGCCCCCGGGCGAGGGCGTCCTCGAAGGCCTGCAGGACAAGGCGGGGCTCGACGCTGGATGCGGCGCAATCGACCAGGGTCCTGGGGACCGTCGTAGCACGGACCGATCCAACCCAGCCTCTTTCCTTCTCGGCGATGTCGGCGTGGTGGAGCAGCAGTCCTTGAGGAACTCGCAGGCGCCGCCCTGCCCATCGCGCGGGCACAGTCATGTGAATCGCGGTCGGCATCGCGTCCGAAAGTTCGTGGAGGGCCAGCGCCGTTTCGTGGCTGAAGACCCCGGAGTGGCCGCTCCAGAGCCAGGCCGCGACCAGGTCTTCGTGGTCCCCGGCGGGATAGTGGACGACACGATAGATGCCGCGGCCGAGGCGTCGGATGCGTCCTCCCTTGAGGTGCTTCTGGAGCAGTTGCGGGGAGTAGCCTGCATCGCCGGCCTGGGCGGATGTGAAGTGGCCTTCCTGCGAAGCGGCGAATTCGTAGAGGCGATTCCAGTCCGGCTTGAGCGCGCGGTCGACCATGCAAGAAGATTAACCCATAGTTTAGTTTCGTGCAATGCGCACCAACATAAACCATGGGTTTATAATCATGCGCCCTCCGCTGTACTCTCCCGAACTGCGCCCCGGTAATCAGGTGCGGGACAGCTGCTCGCATGCCGGCTTGCCCGCCCGCTCGCCCGCCTGCCTGCTTGCCCGCGCGTAACCATCATCGATCGCTTACCATCCGCCCATGCGCTTCCTCGTCATCGGCGGCACCGCGTTCATGGGCCCGCACGTCGTGCGAAAGCTGGCGGGCCTGGGGCACGAAGTGGCGATCTTTCACCGCGGGAAGACGCGGGCGTCGGGGAACCCGCCCGGCATCCTGTCGTTTCTCGGAGACCGGCACCTGCTCGACCAGCACGCGGGGGCGCTTCGGGCCTGGAAGCCCGAGATCATCGTGGACATGGTGCTGATCACGGAAGCGGACGCGAAGGACCTGATGCGCGTTTTCGAAGGCACGGCGAAGCGGGTGGTGGCGGTTTCGAGCATCGACGCGGTGAAGGCGTACGGAGTGCTTCACGGGACCGAGTCCGGGCCGACGATTGCGGTGCCTTTCGACGAGGACACGCCGGTCCGGGAGAACCTCTACCCATACCGCGGCAAGGTGCCTGGGCTTGACGACTACGACAAGATCCTTGTCGAGCGCGAAGCGCTGGCGCACCCGGAGCTGCCTGCGACGGTTCTCCGGCTTCCGATGGTCTACGGTCCCGGCGACCGCCAGCGGCGGCTGCGCCACCTGGTGCGGCGGATGGACGCGGGCAGGCCGGCGATCCTCCTGGAGTCCGCCCTGGCTTCCTGGCGCGGCTCCCGCGGCTACGTCGAAAACGTCGCGGATGCGATTGTCTCGGCCGCTCTCGACCTGCGATGGTCCGGGAGGGTTTACAATGTAGCGGAAGAGCCGGCGCTGGAGGAACGGGCGTGGGCCGCAGCCGTCGGGGCGGCGACGGGGTGGAAGGGGAAGTTCGTCGAAGTGCCAGGTGTCAAACTGCCGAAGGCGCTTCAGGCCGACTTCAACACCGCCCAGCACCTTGACGCCTCGTCGGCCCGCATCCGTCGCGAGTTGGGGTACAGGGAGAGGGTTGCGTTCGACGAGGGCCTGACGCGAACGGTCGCGTGGGAGCGGGCGAATCCGATCCCGCCGAAGCCGGAGGAGACGGACGGGGACGCCGCGGAGGAAAAGGTCCTCCGCGAACTCGGAGCCTGGTAAATGCCTGAACGGCAGATTCGCTACATCGACGTCGAACAGCGCTCGGCCCAGGCGTCGGGAACTTCCTTTCACCACTCGGGGCACATCCACGGCCCCATCGCGTACATCCTCGGATTTGAATACCTGCGCAATCCTTCGAACACCGTGAAGGTCGAGCTGATCAAGGTCAACAACCGCCCGCCGGGCGAGGACCCGGCGGTGTGGGCGAAGATTGTTGAGGAAGTGAAAGCGGCCGTGAAGTTCCACATCGACCACAAGGGGAGCAAGAAAGTGCAGGGCGGCAACGTAACGAACCGGGAACACATGGAATGATGAAGCGGTTCTTCGCGGCTCTTCTCCTTGCGGCTTCCGTCGCCGCGGCGCGCGACTTCGCCGACGGCTTCGAGCGCGACGGAGACAAGAACGACCTGCCGGACGGGTGGACGACCGTCACGCCCGGCGCGGGGCCCGCCGGGACGCTTGCGCTCGGCGCCGGCAAGGACGGCCGCGGGCTCGTCCTCACAGCGCCGGCTTCCGGTTCCATGGCCGCCGAAACCCGTCTTGCTGGCCAGCTCGACCTCGCCAACGATTACGTCCTCTCGGGCTGGATCAAGGTCGAGGGCGCCGACGGGGCTTCGGGGTTCATCACCGTCCAACTCGTGGACGAACGCGGGGACCCTCTCGGCCCGCCGCAGAGCACCCCCCAGGCGACGTCGCGCGACGACTGGACGCTGCTCTCCCTTCCCGTATCGCTTCTCGACAGCCGGACGCGCTCCGTCGCCGTCCGCGCCTGCCTCTCCAACCGCTCCGGCGAGCCCGCGACGGCCCGCTTCGATGATGTGTCCTGGGTGGCGAAGGCGTTCGTGGACGGATTTGAGCTGGATCTCGACAAGGACGGTTTCCCGGACCGCTGGCGCTCGATCCCGGGAGACGAATTTCCGGCGTTCAACGCGACGCAGACCCGGGTGGCGACGGAGGAATTTCACGGCGGCGGGCGCGCGGCAGCGCTGTGGACGAAGGGTCGCTCGGCGGGGCTCGAAACGCGCGGCGCGGTGGCGGTCGATCCGGACCGCGCGTACGAGCTGACCGTCTGGGTCAAGACCGGCGGCTTGCGCGAATCCTCGGCGTGGGCCGAGATCGAGTGGCTGGACGAGGGCGAAAGGCGGATCGGTGTGGCACGCACCGCCGGGATTCGCGACACGGCCGGCGCTTGGAAGGCGCTTCACCTCGAGGCCGCGGAAATCCCCGCCAAGGCGAGGAAGGCGCGGCTGCGCCTCGTGCTGGGCGGCGACGACGTAGAGGGGCGCGCATGGTTCGACGACGTCGAGTGGCTCGGGCGGGTGCGCGTGAGGCTGGACACGGAGGGCAGGCCCGGGAGCATTTACCGCGAAGGCGAAGCCCGCGACGCCGGTGGTGTGTCTGGAAATGTCGTGGCCCTCGGCCTCGAGCCCGGGGCGTACGAGGTCCACGCGGTCGTCCGCGACGCCGACGGGAAGACAACGTGGGAAGGCCGCGTCGGCGGCGTCGAGCTGCCTGTCCGCGAAAACCTGGCCCTGCCGTTCAAGTTCCCGGCAACGGTGCCGGGGCCGTACGAAGTGCGTCTCGACATCCGTTCCTCCGACAAGCCCCTTGTCCAGGCGCGCGCCGCGTTTGCCATCGCGCACGAACCCCACTTCGCCAAGGGGAAGGCCGGTGAATACGGCGCTTCCGTCGATCCCTACGCCCATCCGGGGCGCCGCTCCGGCGCGGTCCTGTCGCAGGCGGGTATCGGCCGCCTGCGCGTCGTCCTCTGGGGCGCTTCCGCGCGCGACCGCGCCGACCTTGCCCCCGAGGGCGCGGCGATGCACGAGATCCTCCTCGACCTCCGCCGCAACGGGCTCGACCTGGTCGGCGTCCTGGCGGGCCCCGGCGGATCCGCCGCCCCGCGCACACTGGCCGAATGGTTCGGGGCGCGGGACCGGGGATGGGAAGAGCCGCTGTCGAAGCTCGTCGGCGCGCACCGCGACGTCGTGGCGCTCTGGCAGACCGGCGATTCAGATCTGTCGCTGGCCAGAGCGTCCGACTCGGCGACGCTGGAAGAGCTGGCCGCGGCGATCCGGGGGACGCACGAGCTGGCCTCGCCGGGGCTTGCGTGGCCGGCCGACGTGGCTCCGCCTTCCGCCGGCTCGGCGGCGTTCCTGTCGCTCGATCTCGATCGTGCGTCGGCCGGGTTGGCCGCAGCGCTGGCCGCCGATCCGCGCGAGAAGCTGTTCGTTTTCGCGCCACTGTCCGCCTCCGACCTCGCCGCGCGTGCCGTGGAGGCCCGCTCGCGTGGACTTCTGGCCCTTGTCGCCAGCGGCGGGGTGCCGTTGCTGGACGACGACGGCACTCCGGCGCCGTCCTGGTTTGCGCTTCGCGTCCTGAACGATCTGCTTTCCAGCGCCTCGCCCGTCCAGGGCGAGCTGCTGCCGGGGTTGCCGGCATTCCGCAAGGACGGCCGGCTAATTCTCGCCCTTCGCTCCGAACCGCCGCGCGCCATCGAATCGTGGCTGGGCGAGGACGTCGTTCGGGTCGATCTGCTTGGCCGCTCGCGCAAGCTCACGCCCGATCCCGGCGGCCGCCTCCGGATCGAAGCTTCATCAGAGCTCGCCTTCCTGGTCGTCCGCGACGCCGCCTTCGCGGACACGCAGATTTCCGGCGGTTTCGAAGGGCTGCCCCTGAAGTCGCGTGCGAATCCCCAGCGTGCCGTGTTCCGCCTGACGAATCGCTTTGCGGAGCCGCTGAAGAACCTGCGGATCGTCTCGGTGGATCTGCCGGCGCGCTGGCGTCCCGTCGAGCCTGTGATCGAACACACGTCGGTCGATCCCGGGGCCAGCGCGGCGTTCCCGCTCGACCTGGCGGTCCCCTCCGACATCCGCCCCGGCGGCTACGAGATCCGACTCCGCATCACGTTTTCGGTCGGCGGCGTTCGCCGCGAAGCCGTCCTGACCCGCGCTCTTCCCGTCTTGCCCGAAATCGAAGTCACCCCGCGCGTCGAACCCACCGCCGACGGCAAAGGGCTCGAAGTCACGGTCACCGTCCACAATCGCGGCGAGAAGAAGGCCGACTTCAAGGTCTACCTCAACCGGGGGCCTGGAACTCGCACGCTGGACGACGTCGTCTACGCGCTCGAGCCGGGGCAGGAGCGCATCGTGCGCTTCCTGGTCGAGCCGGACGAGAAGGGGAAGGAGTACCTCGTCGGGCTGCGGGGGATCGAGGATGACTTGTTTGTGAATGAAGCGGTGAAGGTGCCTTAAAAAAACGGCAGGGGATGGGGCGAAGGCGGGAATGGGATGGGACGGGATTGGGATGGGGATAGGCATCCATGCACGGAACGTGGCTGTTTGCCCAATCCCCATCCCGATCCCCATCCCGAACCATCCCATTCCCGCCTTCACCCCATCCCCTGCCGTTTTATTTCTGCGGCGCCTTGATCAACAGCAACTCCCTCTTCATCGCCTGCAGCAGCTTCGCGCACGCCGTCGGCAGCCCGGGCTCGTTCGGCTTGTCCTGGATGTGCCGGTTGCCGATCTGGCCGGTAGCGGCGTAGTGGATCTCGAAGAAGCGGTCGTCGAGCGTGCCATCGGTCAGCTTGTCGGCGCCGGCGACGATCTCGAGCGTGCCTTTCACGGTCGCCGCCGCCTGCGCGATCTCCGCGAGGTGCGCCGGAATCCCTGAAGCCTTCCAGGCTTCCCCCTGAACGCCACACTCCAGCGCCTTGGCGTTCAGCGACGCCAGGACCGCTGAAGCGCCGCCTCCTTCTTTCATGTAGCTCGGCGCGCCTTCAACCCCGAGGTCCTCCGGCTTGCGCTTCGACGAAACTTCGCCCATCAGTGCCAGCGCGATCGAGTCCGCGTGCATGTGCGCCTGGATCGCCTTGGCCGAGTCCGAGGACTTCTGGAGGAATTTCTGGATCTCCTCCGTCCCGGCGGTGCCATTGGCGAACTTGCCGAGGTCGTCGCCGAACGTCGAGAGCATCTTGTGCAGGTCCCCGAACCAGACGGCGCCTTCGAGCACGGTCTTGCCCGACAGTCCGCGGCCCTGGAGCTGCTTGGAGAGGCCGTCGAGGACGTTCATCATCGGGTCCTTTCGGAATGGGGAATATCGGCTTCGGGCGAATTCACTTCGGCGGCTTGTCGGCCGGCGGATCCTTCTTCGGTTTCGGCTTCAGGTTTCCGAACGGATTCTGAAGGAAGTTGCCGGGTCGATCCTGGGCGGGGCCTTCAGGGAACGAGATACTACCCTTTGAGTGCCGGGCGAGGAATTTTAAGGTGCGGCCGCCGTCGGCGACCTGGACTTCGTCCACGCGAACCGAAGAGCCGTCCCTGGCGTTTGCGAACAGGGGTTTGCCGATGCCCGTGAAGGCGGCGGTCCCGGTCGGGACGTCGTAGGTCAGCCGGTCGCCGGCGGCGATGAGCGAAGAGGACCGGAGGCGGACGCGGCCGGTGGCAATGGCGCCGAGGAGCTCGCGGGTCTGGGGTTCAAAGTGAATCCAGACGCGATCGGCCTCGAGGCGGGCGAGCGGCGGAGGCGGCTTTCCGGGGACGGCGGCCGACTCGGGCGAGCGCACGAGGACGCAGTCGCGAGCAATGAACATCCCGGCATCGCGGTCGATGACGACCGGGCCGCTGCACGTGAGGATGACGGGCGTCGGCGCCTCCGCGTCCCCACCCGCGGTAGCCGGCCGCGACGGCGCCAGACCGGCCAGGCCCCCGAGGCCGCCGTTCATGTGGAAGCGGATCTCCTTCACGCCGCGCAGCACAGCCCGGCCCGTGTCGGGAGCGAGCGCGATCTCCCACGCCTCGACGATGTCCTTCCCCGACACGATCCGGGCAGGACGGCCGGTCAACACGACGTGGTTTTTCTCGTAGTGAAGTGCATCCCCCGCCGCCGTGGTGGTGTCCGTCGTGAGCGTGACCGGGCCCATGGCGTCCAGGCACTCCTGCTCCTTCGTCATGACCCCCGTAAATTCCGGGCAGCGCAGTTCCCAGGGGCCGCCGGAAGCGCCGGATTCGGTATTCAGTTCGATCAGCGAGGTGGGCACAAATCCTCCGCCTTCGCCGGAAGCGACCACGTTTCCGCGGCAGGTGATGCGGCTGGTCTTGTTGTCGAAGAGGATTTTTTTCGCAACCAGGCGCTTGTCCGGGAGAACGACTTCGGCGCCTGCATCGCTGAGAAGCGTGACGGTGTCCTCGGCGGCGTTCCACGAAAGCGTGTCGGCGCGGGCGCTTTGCCCGGGTTCCTTCACGATGACGTTGCCGGTCGCCGCCAGCGAACTCGGGGCGTACCCGAATCCGGACTTCTTGCCGCCGGTTGCCGGCGCAGCGTCCGGCGCCAGGTCGAGGCGCATCGAGTCGCAGGTCAACTCGCGCGCGCCCTCGCGGACCCAGACCCATCGCGAGAGCCCGATCGTGGCAGGTCCGGGCTCCCCGTCCGCGCCGTCCGCCGCGCGCACGATGCGGATGTCGTCCATCGCCGTGACCTCCTTCGGGCCCGCCCCGGCGTCTCCCATCGGCCCCAGGGACATCGCGCCGCGGTCGTGGAACTCCAGGCGCTTTTTGGGCCCCCGGAGCGTCGTCACGCCGCTTCCGTCCTCGGCATTCACGGTCTCCAGCGACTCGGCCTCGAGATTGACCCGCGGGTCCTGGACGGCAACGCCGCCCTCGGCCAACAGCCTTTCCAGGCTGACGCGCGGATGCGGCGGCCGGATCGCGGCAACCTCCGCGGGTTTTTGCAGTTCCATTCCCATCGACCGGGCCAGCGCTTCCGATGCTTCCCAGGCCGGGAACCATGCGGGCGGAGGGGGAGTCCGGCGACGAATGTCCGCGGTCGCCGTCCCGCAGCGCATCCGCGTCGGCTTCTCCGTCTCCGCGTCGATCCGCAGGACTTCAACGCCGCCTGCCATCACGAGCCGCGTCCGGCGCGTCTTGCCTTCGGATTCCAGCGGTTCTCCCGTCACGGGGCCGCCGGCGTGAAAGGTCACGTCCTCGGGTTTGCGCGAAGTGCGCGAGGCCGCCGTCGCCGCGAAATCCGCGGAGGTGCCGAAGAAGGTTCCTGAAACGGCCCTGTCGAAGCGGAACGACTTGAGGGCCAGGTTGCCGTGAAACCCGGTGCCACGAAGCACCGAGTCACCGCTCGCGAGCTCGACGGGGCCGCGGCTGTCGATCGTCTTCTCCGAGCGATCCACGATTTCCTTTCCGTCCTCCTGCTGGATCCGCTTCCCAAAGAGGATCTTCAGATCCTCCGCGCGCAGTGTGTCGCCCTCGGGAGTGGCGACGAGAACGTTTCCGATGACGCGCGCCACGAACCCCTCGCGGTCGATCTCCGCGCGGCGCGCCCGGATCGTGACTTCCTCGGGCTGGCGCGGGTTGTCGCTCTTCTCCGGCCACGCACGGATCACGGCGTCCGTGAACACCGCGCGATCCCGGCCCTCGATCTGCGCTTCGGCCCCCGTGATCTCCGCGACCATCCGGTCGCCTTCGTACACGACGATCGCGACGCCGCGCGCCGTCCCGATCGGCAGCCCCTTCTTTGAAATGGTGACCAGCGGGCTGTCGTCGCCGTTTCCGCGAGGCGCCTGCGCCCTCCAGGCGAAGAACACCATGACCGCCGTGGGCGGGATAAAGGCCGCAAGGAAAACGGCGATCCAGCGGCGCATGGGCCTAGACCAGTCCCATGTCGAGAAGGTCCTGCACGTCCACCATCCCCACGGGCTTCCCGTCCGCGCCCACGACCGGAATCTCATCGATCTTCTTCTCGCGCAGCAGGAACAGCGCTTCGCTCGCCAGCTGGTCCGGCCTGATGGTTTTCGGGTTCTTCGTCATGAGCTCGCCGATCGGCTTTTTCAGCACGTCCGCGTCGAGGGAGATCCGCCTCCGCAGGTCGCCGTCAGTGAAGATTCCCGACAGCTTCCCGGAAGCGTCCGTCACGCTGATCGCCCCCGCCCGCGCCTTCGTGATGAGGGAGATGGCTTCGGCCACCCCGTGTTTCTCGCCGATCTCCGGGGCCCGTTCACCGGTCCTCATGACGTCCGACACGCGCTGAAGCTTTCGTCCCAGCTCGCCGGCCGGGTGGTAGAACGCGAATTGCTCCTTCGTAAAGCCGCGCTCCTTCTGCACCGAGAGAGCGAGCGCGTCGCCGAGGGCGAGAAGCGCCGTCGTCGAGGCGCTGGGCGCGAGCCCGATCGGGCAGGCTTCCTCAATTTTCCCCATCGCGAGCGTAATGTCGGCCCCGCGTCCGAGCGTCGAAGTGGCGGCGGCGGTGATCGCGAGGATCTTCGTGCCGAATTCCTTGAGAAGAGGCAGCAGCCGCGCGACTTCCTCGGTTTCGCCGCTGTTCGAGAGGGCGAGGACGACGTCGTCGCGCGTCACGCGGCCGAGGTCCCCGTGAATCGCCTCGGCGGGATGGAGAAAGAGCGAGGGCGTCCCCGTGGACGCGAGGGTCGCGCTGATTTTCTGCCCCACCAGCCCGGCTTTCCCCATCCCCGTGACCACGACATGGCCCTTGCAGCCGAGGATCAGCCGCACGGCCTCGCCGAAGGTCTGGTCGAGGCGGGAGACAAGCGAGCGGATTGCGTCCGCTTCGGTCTGGAGGACCTGCCTCGGGAATTCGAGGTCCATCGGCGCATGATACACGCGCTTCGGCGCCCCGTCGCCCCGCTCATGGACTCTTCACTTTCTCTTCACGATCGGCGCCGCCGGGACCGCTGTGGCGCGGTCCGGGGGGCTGGGCTATCGTCCCTGCGTGCCTCAGGATTTCGAAACGCAATACAAGCTGATCCAGGCGGCCGCGTGGGTCCTGTCGGTGGGACTTCACGAGGCAGGGCATGCGTACTCGGCGACCTGGTTCGGGGACCCGACGCCTGCCAATCACGGCCGGCTGACGCTGAATCCGTTCGCACACCTCAAGCCGGTCTTCACGGCCGTGATTCTCCCGCTGGTCTTCATCATGAGCGGGCAGGGCCTGCTCGGTGGCGCGTGGACGCCGATCGATCCGGCCTACTTCAAGAAGCCGCTTCGCGACCGCGTGTTTGTCGCGCTGGCCGGGCCTGTGGTGAATGTCGTGCTGGCCCTTCTGTTTTCAGGCCTCTATCTCGTCATCCGGCCGTCCCTACCGGCGGATTCCGTGTACCACCTGCTGTTCCTCGTCATGATCCAGCTGAACCTCATCCTCCTGTTCTTCAACATGCTTCCCGTCCCCGGCCTCGACGGGGGCGACGTGCTGCGCTACTTCCTGGGGCCGGTCGCGCGGGAGAAGTTTGACGCGCTCCGCCAGTACGGCATCATCATCGCCATCGTCATCCTCAGCATTCCAAACGTCAGCAAGTACTACTTCCTCCCCGTCTACAAGTACCGCGAGCTCCTGTTCGGGATTCCCACTCAATGACCGTCGACTACAAGGTCAAGATCGAGACGTATTACGGCCCGCTCGACCTCCTCCTGCACCTCCTCAAGGAGCAGGAGCTGGACATTCTCAATATCCCGATCGCCCGCGTGGCCGAGCAGTACGTCAAGTACCTCGAGATGATGGAGAAGCTCGATATCAACGTCGCCGGCGAGTTCCTCGTCATGGCGACCACGCTCATGGAAATGAAATCGCGGACGCTCGCGCCGCGGAGCATCGAGGAAGAGGAAGAAGACGAAGGCGATCCCCGGCTCGAGCTCATCCAGCAGCTCCTGCAGTACAAGCGCTACAAGGACCTCGCCCGGGAGTTCGGGCGGCTCGCCGACGGACGGGAGAAAATGTTCGGGCGGCCGCGGCTGAGGCTGGAAGTGCCGGAGGGCGAAGAGGAAGAAGTCGATCTTTCGGCGTTCGACCTCGCGGCGACGTGGGCGAAGATCTCGAAGGCGACGCGCATCGACGGGCTGGAGAAGATCCTCTACGACGACGTCCCGATTGAAGCCGTGATCGAGGCGATGTACGAGGCGGTCAAGGCAAAGGGAGCGATGAACTTCCGCGAACTGGTCCCGGACCGCTCGAATCCCCTCAAGACGGTGTCGCACTTCCTCGCTTCTCTCGAGCTGGCGAAGCAGCAGAAGGTGACGCTCGAGCAGACGGAGGACTTTGCGGATATCCGGATCACCCTGATCCCGGATCAGGATGCCGCGAGCTCCCAGGAACCGCCCGCGGAGCCGTGATCGCCGCTGGTTTCCGCGACCGGGAAGGGTCCTCCCCCTTTCCGCGTTATCATTCCACGACCTGTCCCGGGGGGACCATCGGAGCCGCTTCATGCCTCGCACGCTCGCCGCACTCATTTTCGCCGCTGCCTTCGCCTGCGCCGAGGACGCCGTCCTCAAGGAAGCGCCGCAGGCCGACACCGAGCAGGGGGCGCCGCACGGGATCGGGATCATCGACGTGAACCAGGACGGGAAGCCGGACGTGGTCGTGGACCAGATCCGGCCGTCGGGGATCAACATTTTCCTGACGGATGCGAAGGGCGGACTGAAGGGCGACTACAACAAGATGCTTGGAACGCGGATGGGCCCGAACTGGGGGATGGCGGCGGATGTGGACGGCGACGGCCTCCGGGACTTTGCGCAGATGGACAACAACTCGACCAAGCTCTCGGTTTACAAGGGATCGAAGGGGAAGCTGCAGGAGGGCCAGGAGACGGATCTTGGCGTCGGCTGGCCCATCGCAGGGTGGTTTCACGACATGAACGGCGACCGCAGGCCCGACTTCATCGTCGTCGGCTGGCCGGACCCGGTCGTGGACAAGACGCCGGGGCGTCTCAAGGTTTTCCTGGGGCCGACGCTCAAGGAATCGTTCTCGCTCAATATCCCAGAGTGCGGCGCCGTGGTCGCGGGGGATGTGACCGGCGACAAGAAGGCCGACGTCATCACGAGCGACCAGAAGGGAAGCGTCCTGCTGGTTTACCCGGGAGCGGGAAACGGCCTGTTTGCGAAGGAAGCGCTGAAAGTGAAGCTCGACGAGGGTGGGGCGAATCTCAAACCCAACGGGATGGGGATCGCGGATCTCGATGGCGACAAGGTCCTCGACCTCGCGGTCTGCTGCGAAGAGCAGAACTTCGTGCGCGTGATGAAAGGCGACGGCAAGGGCGGCTTCACGAAGCTCACGGACATCGTGACGTCGAAGAAGGCGAAGTTTGCCGTCGTGGGCGACTTCAACGGCGACAAGAACATCGATCTCGCGTGCGGCGCGTGCGTCGTCGCGGCAGGCGCGACCTGGTCGGTGACGATTCAGCTGAATGACGGCAAGGGCGTGTTTACGCAGAACTGCGAGTTCACGGGAAAGGGGAACTTTCACCGGTACAGCGCGGCGGCAGGGGACTACGACCTGGACAAGAAGGACGATCTGGTGGTGGCGGTGATCAATGAAGATGAGGGGAGCGGGTCGGTGAGGCGGTATCTTTCGAAGAAGTAGACTCGAGAGGAGCACCTTGATGAAGGCCTCGCGTGCGCATCTGAAAGCCGCTGCCCGCCTCGATGACATCGCCCGCGAACTCGAGGCCGCCGCACTCCACGCCCACACCGCCGCGGGCCACTTCCGCAAAGGCAACGTTCCCCGGGCCGCTGCGCACGCGTTCGCCGCGATCGGGCACTCGGCGGGCGCCAGCCGCGTGATCGAGGACGTCGCCCGCGCCCATGCGCGGCGCGCCCGCCCTTGACCCGCGACGCCAACCTTCTCTTCGCCCTCCTCGCGCTCCAGATGGACCTCGTGTCGCGCGAGGATCTCATCGCGTGCGTGCCGGAAGCGATCGAGCGGCCGGGAGCGGACATCGGCGCGATGCTGGTGGAGCGCAAGGCGCTTCGGGAAGCGGAGCGGGGCGCGGTGAAGGCGTTGCTCGATGCGAGGATCCGCCGGCACGGGGGGGATGAGGCCGCTTCGCTGGCGGCGGCGGCGGCCGACGCCGTGGCGAGCGAGTCGCTGCAGGGCACAGTCGTCGGCGACGTCGTGGCCCAGACGCTCGCGGCCGCAGGGAGAACCCCCGTCCGCCCGTCCGTCCTCCCAGACTCCACAGCTGCCGACGCTTCGCGTTACCGCCTCGGCGCCGAAATAGGCCGCGGGGGCATCGGGCGGGTCGTGCTGGCGGAGGACCGGAGGCTCGGGCGCGAGGTCGCGGTCAAGATCGTGATCGACGACCTTTCGCCGGCGTTGACGGAGAGGTTTGTGCGCGAAGCGATGGTCACGGCGCGGCTGGAGCATCCTCAGATCGTGCCGGTGCACGATTTCGGGACGATGGTGGGCGCCAAGGGCGAGAAGCGGCCGTTCCTGGCGATGAAGCGGGTGCGGGGTCGGGACATGAAGGCGATTCTCGAGGATCTCGCGGCGGGGAAGGAGGAGGCGAGGGCAGCGTGGCCGCGCACTCGGCTGCTGGGGGCCTTCCAGAGCGCGTGCCTGGGGATTGCGTTCGCCCATTCGAGGGGCGTGCTGCACCGCGATCTGAAACCGTCGAACGTGATGGTCGGGGACTTCGGCGAGGTGTACGTGGTGGACTGGGGACTCGCGAGAGTCAAGGGGGAGCCGGAACAAGAGGCGGTCGCCGGCGTCGCGGCGCCCGAGGAAGTCGGGCTCACGATCGACGGCGCGCTCATCGGGACCCCTGCTTACATGTCTCCGGAACAGGCCTCCGGCCGCAACGACGTGGTCGACGAGCGCACCGACGTCTACGCGCTCGGCGCGATTCTCTACGAGATCCTCACTCTGCGTCCGCCGGTCGACGGCAAGACGGTTGAAGAAGTCCTGACGCGCGCCCGCGAGGGGCGCATCACGCCGCCGCGCGCGATTCGCGCGACCACCGCACGCACGTTCCGCGACGCGGATCCCGTGCCCCCCGACCTGGAGGCCGTCTGCCTCCGCGCTCTCTCGCTCCGCCGCGAAGACCGGTACCCCGCCGTCCTCGACCTCCACGCCGACGTCCAGCGCTTCCTCGACGGCGTCGCCGAGCGCGACCGCCTGCGCAGGGAAGCGGCGAAGCGCGTGGATGAGGGGCGCGAGCACCACCGCCGCTGGCGCGAGCTTGGCGTCGAGGCGCGCGAGGCGCAGGCGAAGGTCGAGCGGTTGATGGAGGAGACGCGGCCCTGGGAGCCGCTCGACCGCAAACGCCGGATCTGGGACGCGGAGGACGCGCACCGGCGGCTTCGCGAGGAGCGCATCCGCGCGTTCTCACGCGCCGGCGCGTCGTTCGATACCGCGCTTCGCGACGATCCTTTCAGCGAAGCGGCTGCCGAAGGCGCGTGCGAACTGGCGTACGACCGGCTCGTGGAAGCCGAGGCGGCGCGGGATGCGGATGAGGCGCTTCTGCAGCGCCAGTCGCTGGAGCGGCATGACCGGGGCGGGCGCCACGCGGCGAGGCTGGCGGCGCCGGGGCGTGTAACGATCCGGGCTTTCGCGAGGGAGTGCCGGTGTCTGCGCCCGGCGCCGGGAGCGTGGCATTCGCGGCCGGGGGAGAAGCCGAAGGTTCCGTGGCGCGAGGGGCGTCCCGAGTACGGGGAAGCTGCGACCGCGGACGAGCGGCCTTCCCCGGTGATGCGCCTGGAGCCGCGGGGCGCGAGTTTTGGCCACGGGGACCGTTGTCCCACGACCGACGTCGCCGGGGCCGAGGTCTGGGCGGCGAAATACGAAGAGGAGGACCGCCGGCTCGTGCTGCGCGAGTCCCGCCGGATCGGCGTCACGCCTCTCGCGGACGCTCCGCTTCCCGCCGGCTCGTGGCGACTCGAGGTCCGGCATCCGGTTTACGCCACGGCGATTGTGCCCGTGCTCCTCGCGCGCGAAGGTCGCTGGGAGCAGCAGGTCGCGCTCTACCGGCCGGAGGAGATCCCCGAGGGATTCGTCTACGTCACCGCTGGCCCGTTCACTCTCGGCGGGCGACGCGGCGGCGCTCCCCGTCCCGAGAGGCGGGGCCACGCCGAGGATTTCTTCATCGCGAAGTATCCGGTCACGGCCGGGGAATATGTCGACTACCTGAACGTGCTCGCCGGGACCGGGCGGATTGACGAAGCGCGGAAGCGGCGGCCTCGCGAGCGCGAGCTGCCGCTCGTGGTCGAACGGGAAGGGCGCTTTGAGCTGCAGCCCGCCGACGCGCCCGACGCGTACCACACGCGCCCCGACCTGCCCGTCGGCGGCGTTTCGTGGGGCGACGCCGTCGCGTACGCCGCGTGGCGCTCCGACCGGGACGGCCGGCTCTTCCGCCTCCCGACCGATTTCGAATTCGAGAAGGCGGCGCGCGGCGTCGATGCCCGCATTTACCCGTGGGGCGATTCGTTCGACGCGACCTTCTCGAACACGAACGCCACGCACCGCGACCGGGCGCACCTCATGCCCGTCGGGTCCTATCCGGTCGATTGCTCGCCCTACGGCGGGATGGACCTCGCCGGGAACATCCTGACGTGGTGCTGGACTGCCACCGAGGGGGAACTGCACCACGAATTCTGCCTGCGCGGCGGGTTCTGGATCGGGTCCTGGTACACGTCCCAGGTCGCGCGCGTGTGGTCCGCCGAGCCCGGCACGACCTTCCGCCAGCACGGTTTCCGCCTTTGCATGCCGGCGCGATCCGAACTTCCGCCGGCCTAGGTCGCCCGGCGGAACAGGTAGTGCGACACGCCCCACTCTTCGCCGCCCCGGTATCCCCAGAGCTCGGCGCAGGACATGAAGAAGACGCGCCACATGGCGAAGCGGAGCGGCGCGCCGGCGCCGTACGGCTTGCGGAAGAGCTCCAGGATGTCGTCGCGGTGGCGGTCCTGGTTGGCGAGCCAGGCTTCCGCGGTGCGGGAATAGTTAAGTCCATTAATCTTCCAGTCCTGCGCGCAGGCGAGGTCGTCCTGGAACGACGGCAGCAGACCGTGCGACGGCATCATCCCGCCCGTGAAAAAGAACTTCGCCATCCAGTCGGTCTCGTCGCGCACTTCGAACGGGTACGCGAACTCGCGATGCGTGAACACGTGCACGAAAAACCGCGCGTCCGGTTCCATCCACGACGCGATGCGCGCGAAGAGCTTCCGGTAGTTGCGCATGTGCTCGAGCATCTCGATCGACACGATGCGGTCGAACTTCTCCCCGGGGTCGAACGCGTTCATGTCCACGGTTCGGATTTCGAGGTTCGCGTGGCCGCGACTGTCGATGAACTCCTTCTGGTCGCGGGAGTTCGACACGCCGAGGATCCGGGCGTTCGGGAAGCGCTCCGCGAGATAGACCGAGAGCGAACCCCAGCCGCAGCCCATGTCGAGGATGCGCTGGCCGTCGGCAAGCTGGGCGCGCTCGACGTACAGCGCGAGCATCCGCTCCTCCGCCTCGTCGAGGCCGGCGGCGCCCTCGAAGAGCGCACTCGAATACTTCAGTCGCTTCCCCAGCACCAGTTCGAAGAACCGCGGCGGCACCTCGTAGTGCTGCTCGTTCGCGTCCGTCGTGTTGACGGCAATCGGCGAAGCGTCGAGCTGCTTCACGAGCTCGGCGGGATTGCGGGCGCTCTCTTCGCGCAGCCGCACTGCGAGCAGGCCGCGAATCTTCCAGCGGACGACTGCGTCGGGGATCAGCCCGGCAGCGACGAGCTTCATCGAGAACGGCGCTTCCGTCATGACTTCGCGAACCACGGGAAGAATGCGCTGACCTCGCGCTGGTACTTCCGGTAATCGTCGCCGCGCGAACGAACCGACTGCGCTTCCGTCGGCGGGATGCCGCTGACCTTGAGGAGGAGGAAGAGCATCCCGGCCGGGGCCAGCCACCCGAGCCAGCCCGTGCCGCCGGCAGCGGAGGCGGCGCAGGCCCAGCCGACCCACGAAAGCCACTGGAAGAAGTAGTTGGGGTGTCGGGAGAGGGACCAGAGGCCGGCGCGGCAGGTCTTCCCCTTGTTCAACGGGTTACCTTTCCAGGCGCGCAGTTGCGCGTCGGCGATGCCCTCGCCCATGACGGCGACGACGAGAAGCGCGATCGTGGCGAATTCGAGAGGTTGCGGGAAGGCGGCCGCGTTGCGCGCAACGGCGAGGAAGGGGAGTGAGAAAACGAATTCGAACGCGCCCTGGGCGAGGAAGAACGCGAGGAACTTCGCCTGGATGTTCGTGCCCCACGAGCCGCGGTAGAACCGGTAGCGGCCGTCTTCCTCGTGGTCGCCCAGGAGGCGGACGGCCAGGTAGAGGCCGAGCCGTGCGGACCAGAGGGCGGCGAGCGCGGTAACGGCGAAGCGGCGGTGAAGGTCGCCGCTGGAAGACCAGCAGTACCAGCCGGTGGTGAGCGCGAACGAGAAGGCCCAGCCGACGTCCCCCCAGCCGGCGTTGGTGGTCTTTGCCTGGAGCAGCCAGAGGAGAAACATCAGCCCGAGGGTGATTGCGGCGCCGACCAGGAGGACGAGGGTCAGTGTCATGCCCAGGGCTCCTCTCCGACACCACCCTCGTTCGAAACCTTCGTCAGCAGCATCTGCGCGTCCCCGATGTACCGCTCCGCAAAGCCCGCTTCGCAGTACGCAAGGTAGTACTCCCACTTGCGGATGAAACGCTCGTCGAACCCGAGTGCGCGAACCTGGTCGAGGCGTTCGAGGAACCGTTCGCGCCACTCCCGAAGCGTTCGTGCGTAGTGGATCCCGATGTCTTCCAGGTGGACGAGCGACATCGTCGTCACGCGGCCGAGCGATTTCTGGATTTCCGAGACCGACGCCAGCTCGGCGCCGGGGAAGACGTGCTTCTGGATGAAATCCGGCCGCCGCCGGTACGCCTCGAATCTCCGCTCGTTCATGGTGATGGTCTGGATGAGCGCGACGCCGCGCGGGCCGAGCAGCCGCTGGAGCGCGCCGAAGTAGTCGTCGTAGTGCTCGAGGCCGACGGCTTCGAACATCTCGATCGACACGGCCTTGTCGAAGCACCCGCTGAGTTTGCGGTAGTCCTCGCAGAGCAGCGTGACGCGGTCGCCCAGCCCGAGCCGCGCGAACAGCTCCCGCGAGAACTCGTACTGCTTGCGCGAGATCGTCGTCGTCGTGATACGACACCCGTACTTCAGCGCGGCGTGCGCCGCGAACCCGCCCCAGCCCGTCCCGATCTCGAGCAGGCGAACTTCCGGCCCGAGCCGGAGCTTTCGGCAGATCCGCTCGTACTTCGCGACTTGCGCGCGCCCGAGCGGCTCGTCGGGCTTCTCGTAAAACGCGCAGGAATACGAGAGCGAGTCGTCGAGGAACAGCCGGTAGAACTCGTTTCCCAGGTCGTAGTGGTCCGCGATGTTCCGCCGGCTCCCTTCGATCGAGTTGTCGCGCGCCGAGTGCCGCTTGCGGTTGAAGAACGCCGCGATTCGCGCGAACACCCCGCCCGCCGCGTCGAAGACATCCATGTTGCGGATCGCGACGCGGATCACCGACACCAGGTCCGGCGACGACCACATCCCGTCCACGTACGCCTCGCCGAGCCCGACGTCTCCGCCGAACAACGCCCGCTTCCACAACCTCTCGTCGTGCACCTCGACCTGGCCCTCGAGGCCGCCACCAGGACCGAACGCTCCGGTTTCACCGACAGTCAGGCGCCCCTCGCGGATTCCCGCAAGGACCTTGACCAGTGCCCGCTTCGCGAGCCGCCCTACGAAACCGGCGGGCGCGCGGCGAGCTTCTTCGGGTGCGTGAAGACGGGGACGCGCTTCAACCACAGCCTGAAAGCCTCCCAATGGATCGCGGAAATGACCTTGGCAGTGTGCCACGGGAACCGGGTGAGGAAAGACACGAGCTCGGTGTGCGACCACGCGCGCCGCTCGAGGCGCATCGTGGCGTCGAAGAAGAAGTCGCCCCTCTCCCACATCGAGACGTGGACGCCCAGCCGGTCGGCGGGGCGGCCGAACGAAAAGCGGTAATCGCAGTCCATGGAGGCGAACGGGGAAACGTGGAACTTCTTGGGGAAGCGCCAGGAGAACGAGCGGCCCGGTTCGGCGAGGGCGGGGGGCATCCAGTACGTGTGGAGCTCTTTCCACGTGTTGTGCACCTCGGCGAGGATTGTCTGGAGTTCGCCCGCGCGGTCGTGGCAGTAGTAGTACGAGACGGGATTGAAGCAGTAGCCGAGGTACCGGAGGTTGGTGAGGAGGAAGATCGGGCCGTCGGGGAGGCCGATTCCGGCGGCCGCGGCGTCGGCGGCGAGACGTTCGCGAAGCGGCCGTTTCGGATCGCCGAGGTGGTCGCGGTTGTCGAACGACGCCCAGTTCCAGCGGTCGTACGAAAGCCAGCGCGAGATCGAGCAGAGTTCGGGGAGGCGGTCGATGTCGAGGAAGGCCATCCCGACGTCGTAGGTGAAGACGTGGCGGCGCGGGCGGAAGCGGCGGTGTTCCAATGTGCCGACGTAGAGGGCGGAGTCCATCAGCGAGCGGCCTTTGACGACAACTCCAAATCCCAACCCCAACCCCAAAACGGCGTCGTTTTGGAGTTGGGGTTGGGGTTGGGGTTGGGAGTTGGAGTTGTCTTTCGCATTACCAATCAATCCCCATCCTCTGCGCCACCCTCACAGCACTCCTCAGCCCGTCCTCATGAAACCCATACCCCCAGTACGCCCCGCAGTAATGCGTCCGATTCCTCCCGCTCACTTCCTGCCATCTCCCCTGCGCCTTGATCGCTTCCATCGTGAACAGCGGATGGTGGTAGACCATCTTCCTCGCCACCCGGTCCTCCCTCACGAGCGCCCCGGCGTTCAGGCTCACCAGCCAGTCCGTCTTCGTCGCCAGCGGCTGCAACCGGTTCATGTGGTACGTCACCACCGGCCGCCCTTCCGCCCCCGCCGTCCGCAGGTGGTTCCACGACGCCCACGCCCGCCGCTTTGCCGGCATCACCGACGTGTCCGTGTGAAGCACAACATCGTTCCGGTTCGTCGTGAACGCCTTGAAGACCTCGCGCTCCATCTGCGACGGCTCCGCCAGCATCGGCAGCACTTCGTCCCCATGGCACGCGAACACCAGCTCGTCGAACATCATCGCCGGCATTCCTTCCACCCGGACCGTCACTTCCGCCGCCGTCCTCTCCACGCGCTGGACGGGTTTCCCGAGGTGCACCCGGTCCCGGAACGACCGCACGAGCGGGTCGATGTACCGCGAGCACCCTCCCGGGATCGTCCGCCACTTGTGCTGCGTCCTCACACCGAGGAACCCGTGGTTCCGGAAGAACCGCACAAGCGTCGCCGCGGGAAACTTCAGCATGTCTCCCGCGGAAGTGCTCCACACCGAAGCGGCCATCGGGACGAGGTAGTGCTCGCGAAAGTCGGTGGAGTAGCGTTCCCGGTTGAGCCAGGTGCCGAGCGTCCAGGCGTCGGCTTCGGGTTCGTCGAGGAGGCGCTGGGCGGTTTCGTTGAAGCGCCCGATTTCCCGGAGCAGGGAGTAGAACGCGGGGCGGACGAGGTTCCGGCGCTGGGAGAAGAGGCCATTGAGTCCGCGCGAGCACCAGGTCAGTCCACCGGCGCCCGAAGAGACGCCGAAGGACATGTCGCTCGCGGCGGTCGGGATGTTGAGTTCGCGCAGCATCCGGGAAAGAAGCGGATAGTTGGCCTCGTTGTGGACGATGAATCCCGTGTCCACTTTCAGGGGACCTTCCGGTCCCTCGACCTCCTGCGTATGCGTGTGCCCGCCGAGCCGGGGTTCGCGCTCGAACAGCGAGACCTCGTGCCGCCGACTGAGAAGGTAAGCCGAAGCGAGACCCGCGATGCCGGAGCCGATGATCGCTACGCGGCTCATGACGAAGCCGGCGCGGGCGAGAGGGCGGGAACGGCTGCGGGCGAGCGGGCAAGCTGGCGAGCGGGCAAGCACGGCAACGAATGCTGGGTCGTTCGCCCGCCTGCCCGCCCGCAGATGTTCTTCATTCGCCCGCCGGTCGCCAGGGGCGCATGTCGCGCACGATCCCGGCGAAGGAGAGCATCTTCAGCACGTAAAACGTCAGATCGTACTCCCACCACTTCACGCCCTGGCGGCAGGCGTACTGATAGTGATGGTGGTTGTTGTGCCAGCCTTCGCCGAACGTGATGAGCGCCAGCAGCCAGTTGTTCCGGCTGCCGTCGGCGGTCGGGTAGCGGCGCGAGCCGAAGAGGTGCGCGAGAGAGTTGATCGTGAAGGTGCAGTGGTACAGCACGACCGTCGAGACGAGGAATCCCCAGATGAACGCGGGCCAGCCGCCGGCGAGGTAGAGGCCCGTCCCGAGGACGAACGGAGGGATCCAGTGGTGGCGGCTGATGAAGCGGATCTCGGGATACTTCGCGAGGTCCGCGACCACGGTCTCGTCCACGTCGTCGTATTCGTCCGACAGGATCCACCCGACGTGCGACCACCAGAACCCGTCGAGCAGCGGCGAATGGTGGTCTTCGACCTCGTCCGAATGCCGGTGGTGCTCGCGGTGGTTCGCAGCCCACCAGAGCACGCCCTTCTGCGCCGACGTCTCCGCGAGGAACGCCATCAGGAACTGCGAAACGCGCCCGAGGCGGTACGTGCGATGGCTGAAGTACCGGTGAAATCCCGCCGTGATCGCGAACATCCGCACCGAATAGGTCGCGACGGCGAGCCCGACCCACTTCCAGGCAAACGGCACGAAGAACACGGCGACGATTGCGGCTGCGTGCATGCCGAAGAACAGAGCCGACATCACCGTGAGCCGCGGGGCGCGGTTCTTCGGGCGCGGCCCGGCCGCGCGAACGGCCGGTTGCTCGAGGGTGATCTGGGCCATGAAAGCGATGCCTGAACTACGCGCCGGCGGTGATCGAGGATCTGTCCGGCGACGATTATCCGGTCGAAGCCGCCGCGGGCAAGGTTCAATGAGGAGTCATGAGAAACCTGCTGGTCCTCGCCCTTCTTGCAACCTCAGCCGCCGCCGACGGTGTCCACATCAGCGGGACGATCACAGGTCCGGACGGCAAGCCTTCGCCCGGGGCAGATTTCGGCGCCGAGTGGAACAACCGCGGAGGCAAGCTGCTCCCGCTTCAGACCTGGAAGCCCGGAGCCGACGGGGGGTACGCGAACGAGATCTTCTGGATCAAGCGCCCGATGGCGCTCGTGGCGATGGACGCGGCGCGAAAGAACGGGGCGATGGTGGTGCTGGAAGAGAAGGACATCACGAATCCGCTGAAGATCGACCTGAAGATGGCGCCGCTGGCCGAAGTTTCTGGAGTGCTCGCTTGCCCGACGATCGGGCCGTCGCTCGGCACGACCACGATCATTGTCGAGGCCCGGCCATCGGGGGCGCGCGTGGTGCGGATGACGCTGAAGGACGACAAGTTCACGGTTCCGCTTCCCCCGGGGGAGTTCGAAGCCCTGGCGGTGGCCTACGACGCGCGCGAGTTCAGGAAACCGTTCAAAGTTGAAGACGGCGGCAAGCCGGTGGATCTGGGAACGCTGGAGCTGGAGCCGACGGCGATTGCGAAGGCGTGGGGGAAGGCGCCGCCCGCGTTTGCCGCCACCTCGGCGCGGGGGACAGAGGCGGGGGTCAAGCTGACGGATCTCAAGGGGAAGTGGGTGCTCGTGGTGTTCTGGGGCTCGGCGATGGACGACGCGACGCGTGTGATCTTCCCGAGGCTCAAGGACCTGCTCGCGCGGCGCAAGGACGACGTTTCGAAGTTCGCGATTCTCGCGCTGCACGACCCGACGGCGAAGACGTGGGCGGAGTACGACGCGAAGATCGCGAAGGTGAAGGCGGGACCGTGGGGGGGCGAAGATCCTCCGTTCCCCGTGCTGCTCGACTCGACGGGGGAGACGTGGAAGGCGTGGGGGATCGAGACGCTGCCGGTGATGGTGCTGATTGATCCCGACGGCAACGTGGTGCGCGCCGGGAACGACCGCATGCTGGAAGAGAAACTGAACGTGAAGTGACGCCTTGTTCGCCGGCTGCTGGCAACGTCATAGCCGGGTTCATACAATCGCGGGACGATGCCAAGCGCGGTGATTCTCAAAAAGGACGTCCGCCTCGACGTGCCCTCGGTGGCGCGGCCGCTCGCCGATGCGCAGGGGCTCACGCTGAACGACGTGAGGCTCGTGGTGCGCAAGGCGCGCGGCGTGTTCCAGGAACACCTCGACGACGCGCGTGCGAAGACAGTCGCCGAACTGCTGAACAAGCTCGGGATCGAGGCCGAGGTCGTGCCGCAGGCCGAGCTGGCGAAGCCCCCCCGGCCCCGTTCCGTCATCGGCGGACAGCTCCAGGAGAATGCCTTTCAGGCTCACACCAGCCATCTGCGCACGGCTGACCCGATCCCGTGGAAAGCAATCCACTTCATGTCCATCGGCATCGTCGCAACACCCCAGTACGAAGAATTCCTGACGAGTTCCGGATTCAAGGAACTCCCGCCGATCTGGGCCATTGACGACCCGGAAGTGAAGGACGAAGTGCGCCGGAAGCTCGCGTCGCGGGCGCTTCGCAGGGACCAGCGTGAAGCGACGGACGTGAAGGAGCGCGCGCGGACGAAGCCGAAGCTGGAGAAGAAGGAGCTGGACGCGCTCTACCGGGACCAGACGAGGGGAGTCATCGAGCTGTGGTCGTTTGAGCCGCTGAAGCGGTACCGGATTGCGCGCCACGAATTCTGCTATGACGGGCTCGGCGCGCGGGCGCGGAAGACGTCGATGGACAATTTCCGGATTCTCGCGAACGACTTCTTCGCGCGCCTGCCGCATGCGCTCCTGACGAAGATATCGAAGGACTTCCTGGCCGGGGCGGAGCTGCACGAGATCATCTTCGACGACGAAGCGGAATTCGACCGGTACACGCGGTGGTTCGTGCACCAGGCGGCGGGGCCGGTGCCGCGGCCGGGGGTGCTGGCGGCGGGTGTGGGCGAGCAGCTGCTCGGGGCGCCGTGCGTGCCCCTTGATGACCTGGAAGCCATGGAGTGAGCGAGCGGGAGAAAGACGTCCGGCGACTCATGCGAGCCGGGCCGGCTGGTGGTTTTGCGAGAGGCGATTCTCTCAAGGGCCCGTCTCGCACGAGTCACGCGGACGTCTTTCTCCCGCTCAGTCAGAGAAAAGAAAAGCCATGAGCAAGAAGAAGGCCTTCACGGTCGCCGTGACCGGCGCCAGCGGCGCGCTCTATGCGCGCCGTCTCTGCCAGGTGCTGGCGAAGCGAAAGGACGCGCGCGTGCATTTGTTGATGAGCGCGGCCGGCGCGCGGGTGGTGCGGGAGGAACTCGGCGAGACAGTCGATATCTCCGATGGTCGCAGCGTGATGCGCGGGCTGATCGGCAAGGAGCCGTCAAATTTCCGATACGAAGCGCTCGACAATATCGGCGCCGGGATCGCGAGCGGGTCGTACGTGGTGGATGCGATGGTGGTGATCCCGTGCAGCATGGGGACCCTGGGGCGGATCGCGGCGGGGACAGGTGCGAACCTGATCGAACGCGCGGCGGACGTGCAGCTGAAGGAGCGGCGAAACCTGATCCTCGTCGCGCGGGAGACGCCGCTGTCGCTGATCGGGATGGAGAACATGGCGCGCGTTGCGCGGGCAGGGGCCTGCGTGCTTCCGGCGATGCCGGGGTTCTACCATTTGCCCAAGACCGTCGGAGATCTTGTGGACTTCGTGGTCGGAAAGGTGCTGATGCAGATGGGGGAGGATCAGGCGCTCTTCAGGCGTCAGGTGGCGCGTGGGGAACCAGGTGATTAAAAAGTGGCCAATTTGTCGTTTCATTTAGACTATGTCGTTTTGATATACTCTTAAGTACAGGTGTACCATAGGATTACATCCCGACAGCCGTCATGCGTTGGGTCCGCCCGTTGCTACCTCTTACCGCTGAACTCTGTCTCCGCCATAACGTTCCGAAGAATACCCTCGGAGAAATCCTTCCCATGAAGCACCTCCTCACCGTCGCCCTCGTCGCCACCCTCGCTGCCTGCTCTTCCGCCGAAGAGCCCAAACCCGAGCCGAAGCCGGAAGAGGAAAAGGTTATCAAGTTCCCTGGAGGCGGGCGCGCCTACCCCAAGAAGAAGCGCATCGAAATCGACGGCGTCGCGGTTTACCCGACGCGCGCTCCCATCGAGCTTTTCGCCTGCGCCACCAACGGCAAGGAACACGAGGCCGTCCTCTCGCTTCAATGCGTGCCCCAGGACGTCCACTTCGCGCTTCTGATTTTCGGGCTCAAGCAGCAGTCGGACTTCCCGGACCAGAAGGGCCCCCGTGGACTGGGCGACCCCGCCAAGCCGGTCGGCGACAAGGTCGTGATCTGGATCGAGTGGGAGATCGACAGCAAGAAGCACCGCGTGCGCGCTGAGGACCTGCTCACGTACGGGCCGCCGGCCGCGAAGCGGACGATGCCGCGCGTCGGGTGGACGTTCGCGGGGAGCATGGTGTGGGAACGCATCGACCCGGACACAAACGAGAAAACCGGCGAGACGATCTACATGGCGAATCGCGAGCGCACGCTGATCGCGACGCTCCATGACCCCACCTCCGTCCTCGACAACCCGCTCGTCTCGGGCGGCGACGACCGCATGCTCCATCCGAACCTCGACCTCCTCCCGCCGCGCGGGACCAGGATCATCATGGCGATCGAAGTTCCGGACGAAGCGGCGCTGAAGGAGATGGCGACGATCGAGGCGGATGCGGACAAGGAATACACGAAAAACATCGAAAAGGAGTGGAAGGACATCGAGGAGACGGCGCCGGACCAGAAGGGCGCAGAGCCGGTGCCGGACAACGGCGGCCCGAAAGCCGGCGAAGATAAATGAACGCGAAGCTCCGGCGGGCGGTGGGCGATGCGAGGGACCGGCTTCACGGCCGGCTCTCGGCGCGCCGGGCCGTGGCCGGGGCGGCGCTCGCTTCCGTGCCCGCCGCCGGCCTGGCCGCCGCCGCGTGGGCTGGCGCACCCGGCTGGCCCGCCCTTCTCGCCGTCGTGGCCGGCGCTTCGGCCGGGGCCGCCTGGGGAGCGCTGACGCGCGTCACGCTGGCGGAAGCGGCCGTCGCGCTGGACCGCTCCGTCGGCGCCGGGGATCGCCTCGCCACTGCGTGGGAAGTCGCGGCGCACAAGGACAGGGGTGAAATCGCCTCTCGGATCGTGTCCGACGGCGTCGCTTCCCTGCGTCCCGCCCTTTTCCCATGGACGTTCCGGCGGCGCGACGCGCTGGCCGCCCTTGCCGCGGCCGCCCTCGCCCTCTTCGCCCTCGCCGCTCCCGCGCAACCTGCCTCCGCGACACGCGAGACGCGTGGCCCGAGAATGGTCAGCGAGGAGCGCGAACGTCTCGCCCGCAGCGCCGCCGAAGCGGTGGCGGCAGCCGCAAAGTCGGGTTCGGCGGACGCCGAGGCGGCGGCCCGGAGCGCCGAGGCGCTGGCCCATGCGGACGGCGGATCGGACCCTGGAAAGGCCGCCGCGGAATTCGCCCGCGAGGCCGCGCGGCTCCGAGCCGTGATCGCCTCGCTTCGCACTTCGGACCCCGAAGCCGCCCGTGCTCTCGAGCGACTCGCGGATCGTCTCGCCGCCGGAAGCGCCCTCCTGACGGAGGCCGCGGCCGACGGCGCGGCAACCGGCATTCCCGGCGGTGCCCCTGCCGTGAACGCCGGCGAGGGCGCCCTCGACAACTTTCGCGCCCTCCCCGATACTGCCTCTCCTGCGATCGCGGCCATTGCCCCCGCGGATCCGCGCGCTCTTCTGCAGGCGACCTGGCCGGCGGACTACGATTCCGCGGTCACCCACTACTTCTCGGAGGATCGGAAATGAGACGGTTTGCTCTCACAAGCATCGCCCTGGCGCTCGTCGTTTCTGCGGGGCAGGCCGGACCGAAAGAGGATCTTCTGAAGACCTGGGACAAGGGTGCGGCGTGGCTGGCGTCGAAGCAGGCGGCGGACGGGAGCTGGACTTCGGCGGCGTTCCAGGAGAAGCCGGACGTGGCGATGACGGGTCTGGCCGTCGCTGCGCTTGCGGGTTCGGCGGAGGGGCGCAAGAAATACGCCGAGGTGATCGACAAGGGGTGCGCGTACCTGCTCAAGAACCAGGCGGCCGACGGCGCCATTGCCAACGAAGGCGCGGTGCCGAAGCTCACCAACTACAAGACGGCGATCGCCACGACGGCGCTTGCGACGGTGGACAAGGCGAAATACAAGGAAGCGCTCGACAAGGCCACGAAGTGGATGATCGCGTTCCAGTACCAGGAGGGCGGTGCGCAGAAGGCGGACAAGAACGACCCGAATTTCGGCGGCGCGGGGTACGACGAGAAGAAGGACGCGCCGCGCGGCGACATGTCGAACACGAGTTACATGCTTGAAGCGCTGGCGGCGGCGGACGTGCCGAAAGACAGCGAGGCGTTCAAGCGGGCGCTGACGTTCGTGCAGCGCTGCCAGAACCGCAGCGAGTCGAACGACGGTCCCGGGTTCGACAAGCTCGGGCTCGTGGTCGGCGACGACGGCGGCTTCTTCTACCGGCCGGGCGAGTCGAAGGCCGAGAAGGAGACGCTGCCGAACGGCAAGCAGTGCTTCCGCTCGTACGGCTCCATGACCTACGAGGGCTACCGCTCGCTGATCTACGCCGGACTCACGAAGGACGACCCGCGCGTCAAGGCGGCGCTGGCGTGGATCTCGAAGCACTACACGCTCGATGAGAACCCCGGCATGAAGATGCAGGGCTACTACTACTACCTCAACGCCTTCGCGTCAGGACTGGACGCCGCCGGCCTGTCTGAAATCAAGGATTCGGACGGCGAGACGCACAAGTGGGCGGAAGAACTGACCGCGAAGCTGGCGTCGCTTCAGAAGGACGACGGCTCGTGGATCGGTTCTGAGCGCTGGATGGAGGACAACCCGACGATCCCGACGATGTATGCGCTTCTGGCCCTCGACAAGGCGGCCAATCACGTCAAGTAGGAGGCGGACATGAAGACCGGCGTCTGGATCATCGGGGCCTACGGAAGCGTCTCCGCCTGTGCGGTCTGCGGGGCGGAGGGGATCAAGAAGGGGCTCGTGGGGCGGACCGGGCTGGTGACGGAGCTGCCGGGGCTGAAGGAGCTGGACCTGGCCTCGATGGGCGAGATTGTGTTCGGCGGCTGCGACGTGCGGCGGACGGACATGGTGGCGGCGGCGGAGGAAGTGCGCCGTGATCCCGGGATCGTCACGAGGGAACTGATTGACGCACTGCGTCAAGAGCTCCTGGAGATCTCGAGAGACGTGACGCCGGGGTGTGCGCTGAACTGCGGCGAAGAAGTGACGTCGATGGCGAAGGACGGCGGGATCGAGAACGGCCGCACCGCGAGCGAAGTCGTGGCCGAGATCCAGCGGCAGATCAAGGCGTTCCGGGACCGGCACAAGGTCGACCGCGTGATCGTCGTGAACCTGGCTTCCACGGAGGCCGGCCACGACGCCCCGAAGGAATACGGCTCGCTCAAGGACTTCGCGCGGCTCATTGTCGAGGACCGGCGCAAACTGCTGTGCGCGTCCGTGCTCTACGCATACGCGGCCATCGATCTCGGATGCCCGTACGTGAACTTCACGCCGAGTTTCGGCGCCTCGATCCCCGCGATGGAAGAACTCGCGACGATCCGCGGCGTCCCGCACGCCGGCAAGGACGGCAAGACCGGCGAGACCCTCGTCAAGACCGCGCTCGCCCCGATGTTCCTCGCGCGCAACCTGCGGCTCCTCTCATGGGAATCCCACAACATCCTCGGGAACCGCGACGGGCTCGTGCTTCGACAGCCGGGCGCGAACCGTTCGAAGACGAAAGACAAGGAAGAAGCCCTGCGGCAGCTCGTGAAGGACGAATCGCTCCACTCGCACGTCTCCATCGACTACTGCCCGTCGCTCGGCGATTGGAAGACCGCCTGGAACTTCATCCACTTCGAGGGCTTTCTCGGCACGAAGATGACGATGCAGTTCACCTGGCAGGGGTGCGATTCCGCGCTGGCCGCCCCTCTCGTGCTGGACCTCGTCCGGATGACCGATTTCGCCGCGCGCCGCGGCGAGTCAGGGGCCCTTCGCCACCTCGCCTGCTTCTTCAAGTCCCCCGCGCAGGTCCGCGAGCACGATTTCTTCAAGCAGTTCGCGATGCTCATGGATTACGTCGAGCGGGCACATAACGACGCGCCGGCGCGCCGCCCGGTGGCAGGGGGGCGCTGAAAGTCCGGCGATCATCGGAAAAACCTCTTCCAGGATCGTATTCTTCCGCCCCGCCCGGCGATTACAATGTCACGATCACGCGTCGTCGCCGTCCTGACCCGGGGGACCAATCGTGAGCAAGCCCATGAAACACGCCCGCATCCTCGCCATCGCCCTCCTCGCCGCGGTCACCGCAGGCGCGGAGGAGACGCCGCTTCAGTTCTCTGAGTTCTCCATCGCCCGCACCCGATTCGAAAAGAAAGTCTGGGCGGACTCGCGCGTCAAGAACACGGGCTCCAGCCCGGTCACCGGCATCAGCATCGCCCTCATCTGCTACGAAGGCGACCGCGAGGTCGCCCGCTCCCGCGCCGTCGATGTCGACCAGGTCGCTCCCGGCGGCGAAAAGCCCGTCAGCTTCGAAATCGCCAAGTGCCCCTTCTTCACGAACTACGTCGTCGATTCGGCCTACTTCCTCAACGGGAAAGAAGTGAAGACTCGCTTCATCGGCCGCGACCTCTTCAACCCCCCCGTCCCCGAGCGCAAGGACGCCATCCCGGGAACCGCCTACCTCGAGGTCTACAAGGTGAAGTCCGAGCGCATGGACAAGGACGTCACCCTGACCCTCACCGTGAAAAACGCGGGCGAGCTCCCCGCGGATATGGCCCGCATCCGCTTCAAGTTCTACGACGCCGATCACAACCTCGTGCGTGAAGCGGCGCAGACGTTCGCGGAGAAGTTCGAGTTCGGGAAGGAAGTTCCGCTGATGGTGAAGGTGAAGGGCGTGCCGGAGTTCGACAAGGTGCGCGCGGACATCGAGGAATCGACGACGCAGGAGCGCAACCTGTCGGAGGGGGAGTTCAGCGGCGAAACCGAAGTCGAGGCCGCGGGATTCCGCTTCGAGGACCGGCAGGACGGCTCGATCCGCGTGTCCGGCCGGGTCCGCAACGGCAAGGCGGTCGGCGTGCGCAACGTCGTCATCAAGGTCATGCTCTTCAAGGGCGGGACGCAGGTCCGCGAGCTGATGACCACGCCGGAGCGGCCGCTTCGACCCCAGGAAACCGCCGGGTTCGCAAGCACGATGAAGAATCCGCCGGAGTTTGACGACTACAAATACACGGCGTCCTACGAAGAGGACGAGTCGCTGGTTGCGGAACCGCCGTATGACCCGGTGCATGGGGGGCCCGGGCCGAAGGATCCGGACCCGAAGGACCCCGGGCCGGTCGCGGGAGATCCGCCGAAAGTCCCGGACCCGAAGGTGCCTGAGCCGAAAAAGCCGGAGGAGCCGAAGATCCGGTCGATTGCGCAGGCGACGGCGGTGCGCGGCTCGCGCTGGATCGAGGGGAACTGGGTCGGGGAGGGAAAGCAGTCGAAGTACCGCGGCTCGTTCCTGGTGCTGTCGCTTCAGTTCACGGACAAGGCCGGAAAGACCGCCCGCGTCGCGCAGGGCGGGATGCTGGAGATGACCTTCAAGGCGCCGGCGAAGAAGGACGTCGTGACCAAGATGAAGGTCGAGAAGTTCGCGTGGAGCACCGACGCGCGCAAGGTCACGGTTGCCAACGCCAAGCCCGGCCAGATGGGGTACGACCCGGACGCCGAAGCGATCGAAATCGTCGTCCTTGAGGACAAGAACAACAGCGAGTGGAACTACACGCTCGACGCGAAATTCACGTCGGACGAAGGCGACGTCTGGGAGTGGAAAGGGCTTTCGGAGCCGTACCGGACGGAGGCGGTCAAACCCACGGGAAGAAAAAAGTGAAATCTCGACCGGATTTTTCGCTTCGGCAGATCGAGGTGTTTTGTCAGGTGGCAGAGCTGCGTTCGTTCTCAAAGGCGGCCAACGCGGTGTTTCTGTCGCAGCCGACCGTGAGCGAGCATATGGCTGCGCTCGAGAGGACCGTTAGCAACCGGCTTTTCGACAGGGTCCGTGGCGCCGTGTCGCTGACGCGCGCGGGGCAGGTCTTCTACGAACACGCCAAGCGGATGCTCCAGCTGCAACGCGACGCGATCCGCGCCCTGGACGACCTGAAAGGCGCCGTGCGCGGACAGCTCGACCTCGGAGGGAGCACGATTCCGGGAACTTACGTCCTCCCGGGCCTGATCCGCACGTTCCGCGAGGCCCACGCCGACGTGAAGGTCACGATCCGCTGCGGCGACAGTTCCGAGATCGTCGAAATGGTCGCCGGCGGCCGCATCGAACTCGGGATCGTCGGCTCAAAGGTCAAGCGCCGCGGGATCCGGGCCGAAGAAATTGCAAAAGACGAGCTCGTGGTCATCTGTCCCCCGGGACATGCGTGGGCGAAGAAGCGGCAGATCGAGCCGGCCGACCTGTCGAAGGAACAATTCGTGATGCGCGAGCACGGAAGCGGCACGCGCGAAACCGTGGAGAAGCAGCTTGCCGAGGCCGGAGTCGGGCCGCTTCAGGTGTCCGTCGAGGTCGGCTCGACCGAAGAGGTCAAGGAGAGCGTCAAGGCCGGCCTGGGCGTCTCGATCGTCTCCCGGCGCGCGATCGGCACGGAACTGGGCGCGGGCGCGCTGGCCGCGGCGCGGGTGCGCGGGATTGACCTGTCGCGCGCGCTGACGCTCATTTCGTCGGACGAACGGACAATGTCGGGAATCAGCCGGGCGTTCATGGAGCACGTCGAAGCGCAGAAGGGATCGCTGTGATCGCAGGCGTCGAAGCACGGAGCCAGGCGCGGGTGGGCCGCCTTCAGCGTCGCCCGGTCGAGGGGAAAACTCCCCGCGGCTGGCGCGCGCTCGCGGCGTCCTGGGCCGCTGCCGTCGTGTTTCATGCAGGCCTCTTCGCTGCCGCAGCGACGTTGACCTCCGTTCTCGTCCGCAAGCACGCGGCCACCCCGGACCTTGCCCCGGTTCGCCTGGCCCTCGGCGGCACCGGCGCAGCGGGGCACGATCCGCTTCCCGTCGGCCGCGAAGCGATCGCCTCGCGCCGCCCCGCCGTCCCCGACCTGCCGGCCGGCGAGATTGAGACCGGCGAGCCGCCGCGCGTTTCCGGCGCCGAAGAACTCCTCGCAGGGCCGCCACCCGGGCTTGAACGCGCTTCCGGCGACGACCCCATGGCCGGCCACGTTCCGGAGCACGCCGGCCATGGCCGTCCGGGTGCGGCCCGCGGCGCGCGGTGGGGAAGCGGCGAAAGCGCGGGGACACCTGCCGGAGATGAGGCCGCCGCCGGGAACGGGAATTCTGCCGCAAACGCCCCGACCGGTGGCGGGGCGGGCGGCCCCGCTGAATCCGCTTCCTCAGGCGAGGGTGGCGACGGGTGGGCGCGTCGCCGCGGCGGCCGACTTCCTGCGTACCCGTCGGCCGCGCGGCGGCGTGGGTGGGAGGGGACGGCGACCCTGGCGCTCGAAATCGCCGCCGACGGTTCCGTTTCGGCGGTGCGCGTTTCCGCGTCGAGCGGTCACAGCCTCCTCGACCAGGCGGCCGAGGACGCCGCCTGGACATGGACATTCGCGCCGGCCCTTCGGGACGGCCAGGCGCAGGCTTCGCGCGTGACGATGCCCGTCACGTTCCGGCTGACCGATTAAGGGAAGACGACGAAGTTCACGGGGCACGAAGCGTGCGCTTCGCGTCCCGTCCCCACGCCGTCACTTCGGTCGTCATGCGGACCGTCAGGCCCGAATACTCCTCGCGCGCCACGCCGCCGTGGGCCTGGGTTCCTTCCCAGGAGACCGACGAATCCGTGGCGGCGATCGTCACGCGCCGAGGGAAAGGAATCTCCGGGGCGAGCCAGACCGCCGAACGGGATGACCACACGCCGCCGGAGGGGCGTTCCTGGATGAGCGTGCGCGAACAGGGGATTGCCAGTCCGGCGAGGGCAAGGGTTGCCGCATCGGCGCGCGCGCGCCGCTCGAAACCGGGTGGGCCCGCGCTCGGGGTGACGCGGCGGACCTCGACGGCCTTGGTCGCGCGCCCCGGCCCTCCCCACCACGCCCGCGCGATCCGGCCCGTCCCGCGCTCGACCTCGCAAAGCACCGACGCGCCCGGGAAAAACCGGGCGACGTTGTGGTCGCGCTGTTCAACCCACGCCCGTCTTCCGTCGAACCCCACGCACGCGAGCCGCGTCCCGACCCTCATCGAGACGTCCAGCGGCGACGCCGACGCCACTTCGTGTTCCACCCAGTCGCCCGGCGCAATCCTCCCCCAGTCGTAGGGCTCCAGCTCCGACTCGAACACATCCGGCTCCGGAATCCGCCCCAGCTGCAGTTCGTCCTGGGGCGCCCGGAACAGAATCCAGGCCGCCGCTGCGATCGGAAGCGCCAGCGCGGCCGCGATGGCGAGCCGGGCTGAAGCAGGAGACAGCGGGGGATTGGGGAAGCTCATGCGGTTTCCGGGACGGGTATAGTATCCGGGTATGACCCTGCGGCTCTTTCTCCTCCTCTGCGGCGCCGTCGCCGCCCTGCCCGCCCGCGCCGACATCGGCCCCAAACCGAGCAGCGAAGCTCCGGGGCTCGAGGCGACGGGCGACATGAAGGGGATCGACGTCGAAATGGCCGCGGAGCATGTCGCGCTCACGCTGGGCCGCGCGGACCGCGACGCGTGGGTCGACCGGCTGCGTGTCGAGGCGACCTTCGAGATGAAAAACACGGGCGGCGACGCTGCGTTGGAAGAGGGATTCCCGATCGGGCCCGTGAAAAACATGAAAGGGTTCGAGATCGAGATCGACGGGGCGAAGGTCGAGCCGACGCTCGTGGACCGATTCGAGGGCAAGGTGGTTCCGGTGACCGAGGCGCAGGCCGACCAGTACGACGAGACGGGCCGCCACGACTACTGGTACGTCTGGGAAGCGAAGTACCCCGCCGGCGCGACACGCGTCCACAAAGTCCGTTACGCGCTTGAACTCTTCGCGTTCAGCGAGTACCGCCGCGCATCCTACCTGCTGTCGACGGGGTCGCGCTGGAAGGGGCCGATCGGGAAAGCTGTCGTGACGTTCCGGGCGGAGGAGCCGCTCACCCTCGACCATGTCCGGTCGGCCCGGCCCCTCCACGGAGGCGCTCGGCGAGAAGGCATGATCACCTGGGAATTCGAGAAGATCGAGCCCACGACGGAGGACGACATCGACGTCCAGTACCACATGAAGGCGACGTGGGAGGAGGACCTCGCGCGGCTTCGCAAGGATGCGATGAAGCACTGGTCCGCGAAGAAGGAAGTCGTCTGGACTCTGGGCCACGCCCACGAGCGGTTTCCGCGCGAAAACCGCAATGCCGCGGAGCGCACGGACTACATCGAGGCGATCCGCGCGATGTTCGACGAAGCCGTCGAGAAGGACGGCCGCTGGGAATTTCCTGCGGAGGAGCGCCAGCGCGCGCAGGTCGGCGAGGACGTGCCGCCGGAAGTCCGTGCGGAGATCGAGAGATCGCTGCCGAACGAGACCCGCGAATACGCGGCCCCGGGCCAGGCCGGTCAGCTCTTCGAGTTTTTCGAGCCGCTTCTCGAGGCCGCCCGGGAAGATCCGAAATCCGCCGCGTCGCGCGCCGCGCTCGGGCGCTGGATTGCGGCCGGCGAGGCATTCCTTGCCGGGAACGTCACTGCGGGGGGCAAGCTGCTGACTTTCCCTGGGGAGTCAGTGACCGGCGACCTGAGGAAGAGAGTCGCGGAGGCGCGGGAACTGTTGAAGTAGGCGCCTGCTTACTTCTTGAATTCAGGCCGCGCCAGCGCTTCCTTCGCGTCCGTCCCGTTTCGCAGCAGCATCATGATTTCGAGAGATCCGCCTGAGGACACCTGGCGCTTTACGACGCCGCCCCTGACCGTCGGTTTCCCGTTCCAGGTCGTCTCCGCTTCCAGCCCGTTGACTTTGACCTTCTCCTCGACGCGGGCGCGGAAGGCGACCTTGTCGCTGACCCAGACGGTGATGCGAGCCTTCTCGTCACAGCACGAGCTGGTGAGCTGGGTTTCGAGCTCGATTTTTTCGCATTCGTAGCTGGTGGAACCGGCCTTGGCCTTTTCTTTCGTCACCGTCCCCGAGGCCGTCACCGTCGGCTTCGGCGTGCCCGGGGCGACGGCGGGACCGCCGGTCGGAGGACCGACCTTGACTTCGGTCCCCGTCGCGCCGGATCGTCCCCAGCAGGCCCGCGCGACCTTGCCGTCGGATTTCCGCGCGCCGAGCGACAGGACCATGCTTTCCCACTCCTTGCCGGCGTTCTTCATCGTGACTTCGACCCAGGCCAGGTCTTCCTCGACTGCCACGCACGCCAGCCGCCGCGAAGGCCGCTTGTTCCCGGCGGTGACCGGCGCCGACCGCCCGGCCAGTTCGTGCTCCGCCCAGTCGCCGGCTGCGAGCGCGGCGATGTCCCAGTCGGCGAGGTCGTTTTCATGCACCGCCGGCGCCGCCGGTTCCTCGGCGCGGGAAGCGCCGGAGCACATCGCGGCCAGCAGGGCGACTAGGAAATGCAGCTTTCTCATTCCGGCCATGCTACCGCACCGGCACCCCATGAACGAAGCAGACCTTCGGCTTGAGCCTAAGTCATTTCAACTTCAGGGTCGGCTTTGCATCCGTACCGGTCGCGATGACCTGCGTCGTTGACTTGCCGCCATTTGTCTCCGTCACCATCTTCACAATCCCGCCCTTCTTCGACGGACCGTCGCCTTCCCACTTGATGGAGTCCTTCGCGGGCGCGGGCTTGGCGTCCGGGTCGATGTAAAATTTGAAGGGGTAACCGTCGCTGTACCACGTGGTCGTCCTGGATTTGATTTCCATTCCGCTCATCTTCATGACCTGGTCCACTTCCACCTTCTCGCACTCATAATCTTTGCCGCCGAAACTGATCTTTTCCTTCGAGATCTTGCCGGTGCCGGCGCACTCACTTCCGGCTGCGGGCGTCGGCCCCTCCACGGGGGCCGGCTTCACCGTCAGTTCTTTTCCTTCTTCGCCTGCATTCCCCTTCCATGCCTTCAGGACCCTGCGGTCCTTCCTGGCGATCTGGTAGCAGGTCACCTGGTCGGCGACGCTGCTCTCGATCCACACGTAGTCGGCATCGACTTTGACGCAGGCGTTCCTGGCCTTCTTCGACGGCACGCTCATGCCCGGGTATTCCACAAGCGCCTCCAGCTCGACCCACTCGCCGCCTTTGAGCGCAGCGACGTCACATTCCGACCAGGCATTGTCGAAGACCTCGGTGACCTGGGCCCTGGCCTGAAGCGAACACAGCACCAGCGTGATCGAGCTGATCACCGTCAGGTTGCGCATGGCTTCACTCCTCACACTCGCGCGCAAAAAAACCCGCCCCCTCGTGGGGGGCGGGTCGAGTTGATCGCATCCGGTCTTACTTCATTTTCAGGCTGGGCTTCGCATCGGTGCCGATGCCGGACACCTGCTGCGTCATGCTGTAGCCGGTCCCCTCGCTCACCATCTTGACCATCCCACCCGGGTAGGTCGGCTTGTCGCCTTCCCACTTGGTCGGATCCTTCACTTCTTTCGCGTCCTTGTCGACGTAGGACTTGAAGGGGTAGCCATCGCTGAACCACATGGTCGACTTCGACTTCGTATCCGGAATGCCCTTCATCTTCATCGTCGTTTCCTGGTCGATCTTTTCGCAGTCGAATTCCTTGCCGCCCAGGGTGAGCTTCTCCTTGGAGACCTTGCGCGTCCCGGACATCTCGTACGTGGGGGTCGGCGTCGCGCCAGGGGCCGGTGCCGGCTTCACGGTAAGTTCCTTGCCTTCTTCTCCGGCCTTGCCCGACCAGGCCTTGACGATCTTGCGGTCCTTCTTGGCGATCTGGTAGCAGGTCACCACGTCAGCGGCCGAGGTCTCGATCCACACGTGGTCCCCATCGACCTTGACGCACGCCGTCTTGGACTTGGTCGCGGGCTGCTTGGCGCCGCCGTACTCCATGATCGACTCCATCTCGACCCACTCCCCGCCCTTCAGCGCCCCGACGTCCATGTAGGACATCGTGGTGTCCATGACTTCCATCGCCTGGGCGCGGACCTGAAGCGAACACAACGCCAGCATAAGCGAGCTGATCACCATCGTCTTGCGCATGGACTGACTCCTGTAAATGTTCCCCCTGAGGCGAAGAAGCTCGCGAGGATCATCCCCGCAGGCTCCCTCAGGATCGGTTATGTGGCAGAAAGCAGCGTTACGGACATCTTTAGGGTCGGATCCGGATTAACGGGACCGGGAAGGCTAGCGGGGGGGTAGGGGGGCGTCAAGCGGAAACGGGGTCAGAAGCGGCGCCCGTGAAATACGTAAACGGGCCGGCCGAAACCCTCTAGCAACTCCACGAGCCCCCTGGCGAATGGGGACTGAACGGAGGGCTGCGACGAAGAATTCCCGGAATCCAGAACTCTCACAACTTCTTTTTGCGGCGAGAGTTGCGGCGTGGCCCGGGCTAGACGACCACGTTGACCAGTCGTCCGGGGACAACAATCACATTCCTCGGCGCTTTACCGGCCAGCGCTTCGATTACTCTCGAATCCGCCAGCGCGGCTTGCCTCAGGAGATCTTCCGTCGTTCCCGCAGGCACCGTGACCCGGCTCCGCACCTTCCCATTGACCTGCACGACGATTTCCACCTCGTTCTCAGTGCAGGCTGAAGGGTCGACCACGGGCCAAGGCTGCTCGAAGATGGACGGCGGCCTGCCCAGCATTTCCCACAGTTCTTCTGCCATGTGGGGCACAAACGGCGCCAGGAGCAGCGTCGTGGCCTCGCATGCCTCGCGCAGTACGGAAGCCGCAGCGGGGCCGCCCGCCTGGAAGTTGGCTCGCTTCATCTCATTCACCAGCTCCATCACCGAAGCGACCGCCGTGTTGAACTTGAAGCCGCCTTCGATCTCTTCGGTGACCTTCTTGATGGTCTGGTGGACCTTTCGACGAACGGCACGGAATTCGTCCGCAAGCCCTTGCAGGCTCTCGGGTTTCGACGAAATGCCCTGGATCAGAGGAAGCGCTTCCTGGACCGTCTCCCACACGCGATACAGGAACCGGTGCGAGCCGATAATGTCCTTGGTCGCCCAGACGGCGTCGCGTTCGGGCGGACCGATGAAGAGGGTGTACAGCCGGACGGTATCGGCGCCGTACTGTTCGATCAGGGGTTCAGGGGCCGTCCCGTTCTTCTTGGACTTCGACATCTTGTGCAGCTCGGTCACCACGTCCTGGCCGCACGAATGTTTCCCGTCCTTGACCTCGGTCTCGAGCACCCAGCCGTGTTCGGGGCACTTGTGCGCGTCGGCGCAGATCAATCCCTGCGCGAACAGCCGTGAGAATGGCTCCTCGAACTCTGCCAGTTCGATGTCATAGAGGAACTTCGTGATGAAGCGCGAGTAGATCAGGTGTTTTGTGGCGTGCTCGGCGCCGCCGATGTACTGGTCCACGGGGAGCCATTTGTTCACGTCGGCGCTGACAAAGACCTTGTCCTCCGAGCGCGGGGAGATGTAGCGCAGGAAGTACCACGCCGAGTCCACGAACGTGTCCATCGTGTCGGTCTCACGGCGCGCCGGGTCCTCGCAGACCGGGCAGGTCGTCTTGACGAAGCTCTCCACGGCGGCCAACGGGGACTGGCCCTTCGGCTTGAAATCGGTCGTGTCCGGCAGGATGACGGGGAGCTCGCTCTCCGGCACCGGGACGGCGCCGCAGTTCGCGCAGTAGATGATCGGGATCGGCGCGCCCCAGTAGCGCTGGCGCGAAATCAGCCAGTCGCGCAGGCGGTAGGTCACCGTCGGGCCGCCCATCGAGCGGGCCTCCAGTGCCTGCGTGATTTTCGCGCGGCCGAAATTGTTCGGCAGGCTGTCGAATTCGTCCGAGTTGACCTGCACACCCTCGTCCTCGAACGCCTTCTCCATCGTCGCCGCGTCCAGCGCGCCGCCCTTCGGGGCGATGACGACCTTGATCGGAAAGCCGTACTTTTTCGCGAAGAGGAAATCCCGCTGGTCGTGTGCGGGGACGCCCATGACCGCGCCGGTGCCGAAGTCCATCAGCGCGTAGTCCGCGGCCCACAGCGGCACCGGCTTTCCGGTCAGCGGGTGAATCACGTTGACGCCCAGCGAAATCCCTTCCTTGTCCCCCGCCGCCGTCCTCTGGATCGATTTCTGCGCGCGGCACTTCGCCACGAACTCGTTGAGTTTCTTCTTCTCCGCCTCGGGCATCTTCGCGGCGCACTTTGCGACCAGGGGATGCTCCGGCGCGAGGACCACGAACGACACGCCGAAGAGCGTGTCCGCCCGCGTCGTGAAGACCTTGATCCGCTCGTCGCCCGTCTCCAGCCGGAAGACGATGTCGGCGCCTTCGGTCCGCCCGATCCACGCTTCCTGCATCATCGTGACGCGCTCGGGCCATTCTTCCAGCTTGTCGAGGTCGTCCAGCAGCCGGTCGGCGTACTTCGTGATGCGGAAGTACCACTGCTCCAGATTTTTCGGGGCGACCGCGGCGCCGCAGCGTTCGCAGGTCCCGTCCTCCTCGACCTGCTCATTGGCCAGCACCGTCTGGCACGCGGGACACCAGTTGACCGCGGCCATTTTCCGGTAGGCCAGCTTGTTCTCCAGCAGCTTCAGGAACAGCCACTGCGTCCACTTGTAGTACCCGGGGTGGCAGCTCGCGATCTCGCGCTCCCAGTCGTACCCGACCCCCCACGCGTGAATCTGCTTCTTCATCACGCGGATGTTCCGCAGCGTGTACTCGCGCGGATGCACCGCTTCCCCCTCGCTCCGCGCCGCCTCGATCGCCGCATTCTCCGCCGGCAGCCCGAACGCATCCCACCCCATCGGCGTCAGGACGTCGAAGCCCTTCATCATTTTGAAGCGCGCCAGCGCGTCGCCGATGATGTAGTTCCGGCCGTGGCCGACGTGAAGGGTCCCCGAGGGGTACGGGAACATCACCAGCGCATAGAACTTCGGCTTTCCCGGCCGTCCCCCCGCGCGAAACAGCGCCGTCCGGTCCCACTGCTGTTGCCAGCGGGCCTCGATCTGACGGAATTCATATTTGCGGGTCGTCGTGTTCAATCTGTGGTCCGTTGAAAAAAACGGCGTCCCAAGGGGGACGCTGTGCAGGCGGGAGAATAGCAATCCCGCGGAAGAGCGGGACAGTTTATTGATGGATCTCCTCCCAAAAAAGGTTCGGGCTGTTTCCCTCGCTCTCGCCCTTGCCCACCGAACGACAGCCCGGTGCTCCCGCATTTGCCGCATCGTCCGCATCGCATCGCTCGATAGACTGTTGCAGGGGCTCTGAAACCATCCATGCGATCAATCCTGCTCATCATCGCCCTCGCATTGCCCGTCGCCGCCGACCCGGATCTTTCCGGACTGGCGAACCGACTGGCTTCCGAGGATCCCGAGGTCAGGGCCGCAGCGCGCGAAGAGCTTCTTCGTCAGGACGAGCGCATCGCGCCGGCTCTGCGCGCGGCGGCCGAGAAAGTGGAAGACGCGGAAGCACGGGCGGCGCTTCTCGAGATCGCCGAGCTTCTCGAAGAAGGGGGTCCGCTGGCGTACGCGAAGGACTGGGCGTGGAAAGCGGCGGGGAACCAGGTGACGCTGGACGACGTGCTGGGGTGGAAGGTGGCGCCGGAGCGGGTCTTCCTGTGCTGGCTGAGGCGGGCGGACGGGATTGCGGAGGAGGTCACGCGAGGGAACAACCTCTTCAGGGAGGACCGTCCCGACCCGCGGCTGCTGGAAGCGGCGGGGACGCGGTGGCTGCGCGCGTACACGCTGGCGGAAATCGGCCCGGACGCGGTGGCGTGGGAGACGTTCCGGGTGAAGACGCGTGGGATGTCCTGGGAGGAAATCCGTCTCGAGGGGCTGGAGGGGCGCGGGTTCCGGGTGAGGGACGCGGATCCGGACGTGGTGGCCGCCGAATTCCTTCTGGCCGGGCGCGTCCCGCTCGGGGGCGCGCAGGGCCGGAACGTCCGGCCGCTTCGGCCGGCGACTCCGGAGGTCGTGGATTCCTTCGCGCGGCTCACGGGCGGTCTGTTCAAAGGATGCCCTGTCGCGGGCGAGCTGGACGCGGCGCTGGACTGGATCGAGGCGTGCGGGAAGACGTTCTGGCGGAAGGGAAGCAGGATCGTGTCGCACGCGGGACCGGACGACTTCGTCGCGGCGACGCGCTCCCCGCGAGAAGGCGTCGCTCTCGCGGCACTGGCCGCACTGGAGAACTGGCCGGGCCGTGTGCCGCCCGAGTGCTGGGGCCGCGTGGAGGCGAACCCTTCGCTCGTGCTGCGCGTGATGGCGAAGGCGGGGATCCCTTCACCGCGCGAGCACCTTCCCGCGGTGCTGCGCACGCTCGGGAAGGAGCCGGATGCCGCCACGATCCGGAGAGTCACGAATACGACCGACCTTTCCGACCTCGCCCTCGAGCGCACCGCTGACTCGGAGGACCGCGAGCGCGCGTTCCGTTGCCTGGCGCGGGTGGAAGCGAAGGCGGCCGGGGTGGCGGCGCGCTCGTTGCTGGAGGCTTACAAGGCCGAGGACGGTTTCGAGGGCCACGTCGTCGCGCGCGCCGCGGCGATCGCCGCCGCCGAGGAAGGCGCCCCGGCAGGCCTCGACCTCGCGGAGGACTGGCTCAAGCTCGCACCCGAAAACTACGAGCGCATCGACGTCGCCATCGCGCTTGCCCGCAAGGGCCGTCGCGCAGGATTCGACCTGATCGTCGACCGAGCGCGCCGCGACCTGCTCGACCGCCGCCGCTGCGCGAAAGTCCGTGATTTTGTCGACAGCGCCCCCGAACTCCTTCGGGACGATCTCTGGCCGAAATGGGCCCGGGACGATGCGCCGGCGTGCGTCTGGGACGAGGCGACGAAACAGTGGCGGACGAAAAAGTGACGCCGGATTCCATGAACTTCGGGGCTCGGCCCGCGCTTCAATGGCGTATGCGACGAATCGCCCTCGCGCTGACCCTGCTCCTCGCCTCGCCGCTCGCCGCGGACGAACTGCTCGACCGCCTCGGGGCCGACGACCCCCAGGTCCGCGAAAAGGCGCAGAAGGAAATGCGCGAACTGTCGCCCCGGGACCTGGAAGACCTCGCGGAACAGGCCAAAGACCCGGAGGCCGCCGCAACGCTTCGCCAGGAAATCGAACGGCGTCGCGACGCGCCGGTGAACGACCGGGCCGAGGCGCTGGTAAAGAAGTTCGCGACGAAGCTGGGCGGCGAGAAAGACCTGCTCGCACTCGACACGTATGCGATCCCCGTGCTGGTCGCGCTTCTCGGCCGCACCGAGGAAGTCCCGAACATGTTCTACAGCGGAAGCTGCTTCGTCGATTTCACCCCGATCCCGCTCGACCTCGCGGCGCGCACCTGGCTGGAGGGACTGACGGGTGAGAAGCAGGAGGACTGGAAACGCTGGTCCGCGGGGCGGCGCGGGCGGCCGCTGGCGGAGGTCGTACTGGACGGGCTGACGCGGCGCGGGTACGCGGTGCGGTCGGGAAAGCCGGAGGAAGCGGCGCGGGCGCTTCTCGCGGCGTTCGAGGGCGAGGTGAAAAAAGGATGGCCGTCGCCGCTGAACCAGTGGCGTGTGGACGGGATGGCGTTCGCGGCGCGCTGGCTGCTTGAGACGCGGATGGGGGAGGGGGCGAAGACGCGCGACCTGTTCGCGCCGAAGGCCGACGAGGCCGCGCCGTACCGCGAGTGGCTCGCCGCGAATCGCGGTTGCATCGCCTGGAACGGCCGGAATTACTCTTCTACCGCGAAGCCCGAGAACTGGATCGCGGCTCTCGACGGTGACGACCGGGACGCCGTCGCGGGAGCTCTTCGGCTCCTCCCCCCGAACGCCGCGAAGGCGGAGGCGGCCGCCCGGAGACACATCGAGGCCCACCCGGTCGAGGTCCTCAGGATCCTGGCCGCGGCGAAGTCGGTCGCGACCGCCGGAGAACTGCGGCCTGTCCTCAAGGCGATGGGTGGCAACGTTCTCGCCCTCGAATTCCGCGGGGCACTCTCAGGCGACGCCGTCGCCGAACTGATTCGCGGGACCACGGAGATCGAACTCCGGACGACCGCCCTCTGGGTGCTCGCCGAAACCGGCGCGCCCCGCCACGCCGCCCTCGCCCTCGAGTTCGCCACGAACCACCAGCACACTTCCGGCGACCCCGCCGACTGGCTCAACGGCCGCGCGGCCCAGGCCGTCGCCGCGCTCGGCGACGACGCGCAGGTGGCAAAGATCCTCCCCTGGCTGCAGGCGTCGAACGAGTACGTCCGCCTGGAAGTCGCCCTGCCCCTCCTGCGCCGCGGACGGAAAGAAGCCTGGCCTGTGCTCGCGGAATGTCTCGCAACCAGCCATATCACGCCGCACGGAGTCCGCTCCCGCCTCGGAACGTTCATTGACGACCTGCCGATCGGCGACGATCCCGCCGCCTGGCATGCGTGGGGAAAAGACCTCGAAAGTTATTCGTGGGACAGGGAAGCGAAGCACTGGAAGAAGTGATCGCGCGTGAAGCCCGCTTCCCGCGCGTGATACGATGCCAGCGATGCCCCGACGCTTCCTCGTCGCCGTTTCCCTCCTCTTCTCCCTACCGGCCTTTCCGCAGGAACTCCACCGCGAGCGCTTCAGCGAAGGCCTGGTCCGCTACGAAGGAAAGATCCAGGACGTCTTTCCCTGCGACCTGGACGGCGACGGCAAAGGCGACCTGCTCGCGACGCACACGAGTTTCGGGCACGACGGGGACAAGCGTGCGACGCGGTATGTTTCGGTGAAGTGGCAGGTCTCGGGGCAGGCGATGGACGGGAAGCCGGACCAGACGTGGATTGTGCCGGCGGAAGCGGCCGTGATGCTGTTCGGGAATTTCACGGAGTCTCCCGGGACCGAGATCGGGTATCTCGCCGCCGATGGCGCGTGGGTCTGGGAGCAGAAGGACCGGAAATACGATCTCGCGGCGAAGCGGCTGCTTCTGGTGGAGACGTTTTTCGACCTGCCGCAGGAAGATTCGTTCCCCATCTGGATGTGGCCGCCGGATCTCGACGGTAACGGACTGACGGACCTGCTGATTCCGCAGAGCGATGCCTACCGGCTGTACGTGCAGACGAAGCCGGGGGTCTACGGGCGGGCGTTTACGCTGGCGATGCCCTCGGCGTCGGAGTCGCCCGAAGGAGGCGCGGCCTGGGTGCGCGTGGTGAAGTCGGTTCCGCGCGTGGAGTTCCAGGACGTGGACGGAGATTTCAAGCAGGACGTGTGCATGGTGTGGCACGACAAGTTCGTGTTCTTCCTGCAGGGGACGGAGAAGGGGGAGGACGGAGGAGCCCGGATCGCGTTCCCCTCGGAGCCGAGCGGGCAGTTCCAGCTTCAGTTCCTTCAGCAGCGCGAGCGGAAGGACCAGATCGCCACGGCGATTACGACGCTGAAGGACGTGAACCGCGGCGGGGGAGTCGATTTCGTCGCGAGCTTCACCCGCGGCGAGCTTTCGAAGCTCGACGCGATCGCGACCGACTACTACATGTACCTCGGGAACCGAGGGCAGGCACTGGCGAATCTCTCCCCGAACTGGCGCATCTCTCTTCCGGGGATTTCCCTCAACCCCCAGCTCGAGGACCTGAACGCCGACGGGTTCGACGACATCGCGATCGCGAGCTTCGAAACCAGCATGCTTTCCAACGCGGGCAAGGTCGTATTCCAGAAGGTCCCGGTCGAGTACTTCATCTACCTCTTCGACAAAAACAAGCAGTCGTACGCCGCGGAATACGACTGGAAGGACACCATCTACGTCGACATCGACAAGATGAACAAGGGCGGCGGGATGCCCCAGCTGCGCTTCAACGGCGACTGGGACGGCGACGGCCGCAGGGACATTCTGCGGCTCGACAGCGACGGGTGGCTTTCGGCGGCGAAGGGGATTGAAGTGAAGGCGCTGCTGAAGAAGTCGCCGGTCGATTTCGACAAGACGGACATATTCAAGTTCAACGTGAACGACAAGAAGGACGAGGGGAAAATCGACGCTCCGGACGGAATGGACATCTGGGAGATGAACGGGGACGGGAAGGCGGACCTGACCCTGAGGTGGGGGGACAGGGTGCGAGTCATGATTAGCCGTTGAGACGCTGGGGGGCCTCGCCGGGACAGCAGAAGGTTGAAGTTGTCTTTTTTCGCTACGGGCCGCCGCCTGCCCGGAGGCCTTCGCAACACCGGCCACGCACCCAGTGCGGCCCTCTTTCCCTGCCCTTCGCCCTGCGCTATGATCACCCTTCCATGTCCCTCGCCTCCCTCGTCGTGTCCGGCGACCGTCGCGCCCTGTCCCGCGCGATCACCAGTGTCGAAAACGGCGATGCGGGAGCCCGGGAGCTTCTGGAAGAGCTCTATCCGCGGGTGGGGCATGCGCGGCGGATCGGGTTCACGGGGCCTCCCGGGGTGGGGAAGTCCACGCTCGTGAGCGAGCTGGCGAAGCACTGGCGCTCGAAAAACAGGACCGTCGGGATCGTGGCCGTGGACCCGTCGAGCCCGTTCACGGGCGGCGCGCTGCTCGGCGACCGGATCCGCATGAACTCCGTCGGCATGGACCCCGGGGTCTTCATCCGCTCGATGGCGACGCGCGGGGCGCTGGGCGGCCTGGCGCGCGCGACGTACGACGCTTGCGACGTGCTCGACGCTTCCGGCAAGGACATCGTCATGGTCGAAACCGTCGGCGTCGGCCAGAGCGAAATCGAGATCGTGCGGGTCGCGGACACGACGATCGTGATTCTCTCGCCCGAATCGGGCGACGGCGTCCAGGCGATGAAGTCGGGCCTCATGGAGATCGCCGACGTCATCGTCATCAACAAGGCCGACCGGGCAGGCGCCGACGCGCTCGAGTCCTCCATCCGTTCCAGCTTCGAGCTTTCGACAAGCCGCCGCGCCCCCGCCATCGTCCAGACTGCAGCGGCGACCGGAAAGGGCATCGCCGAAGCCGCTTCCACGATCGAGGCCCACACGGAGAAAATGGAGCGCGACGGCACGCTGCGTGATCACCGCGCTGCGCGACTGCGCTTCAGGATCGCAAGGCTGGTCGAGGAAGCGCTGTCGCGCCGGCTGGCGCACGACCCGGCGGCGGCGGCGTGGCTGGAGGGGCGTGTCGAGGACGTGCTGGCGGGGAAGCTGACGCCCGGGGATGCTGCGGAGGAAGTGCTGGACCGGTTGACGCTGGGAACGCCGCGTCGAGCGGCTCGACTCGCGAGATAACGAAGGGGGGGACCATGCAGGAATTCAAGGCGTCGCCGTCGCGGTCGGAATCGGCCGCGCGGCCTGATGAAGGCCGTGCCGCGAAGTCCACTCCCGCGCCGAAGAAAGCGTGGACGACTGAGACCGGCGTTCCTCTCGACGTCTTTTACGGGCCGGAATCCGCGAAGGCGCGCGACCTGGCGAAGGACGTCGGGAAGCCCGGAGAATTCCCTTACACGCGCGGCGTGCAACCCAACATGTACCGCGGCCGGCTGTGGACCATGCGGCAGTTCGCGGGGTTCGGGACGGCGCACGACACCAACGAGCGGTACAAGTTCCTGCTCTCGAAGGGCCAGACGGGGCTTTCGGTGGCGTTCGACATGCCGACGCTGATGGGCGTCGACAGCGACGCTCCGCGCGCGCTCGGCGAAGTCGGGCGCGAGGGCGTGGCGATCTGCTGCCTGAGGGACATGGAAGTGCTGTTCGACGGGATCGACCTGTCGAAGGTCTCGACGTCGATGACGATCAACGCTCCCGCGGCGATCGTCTTCGCGTTCTACGTCGCCGTCGCGGAGAAACAGGGCGCCGACCTCAGCGAGATCCGAGGCACCACGCAGACCGACATCCTCAAGGAGTACATCGCCCAGAAGGAGTGGATTTTCCCCGTCAAGCCGGCCATGCGGATCATCACGGACATGTTCGCGTGGTGCACGAAGCACACGCCGAAGTGGAACCCGATTTCGATTTCCGGGTACCACATCCGCGAGGCGGGATCGACCGCGGTGCAGGAACTCGCGTTCACGCTCGGTGACGGGTTCGCGTATGTCGAGGCAGGGATCAAGGCCGGGCTCGACGTCGACTCGTTCGCGCCGCGCCTCTCGTTCTTCTTCAATTCGCACATGAACTTCTTCGAGGAAATCGCCAAGTTCCGTGCCGCGCGCCGGATCTGGGCGAAGCGGATGAAGCACGTCTATGGCGCGAAGGACCCGGCGAGCTGGAAGATGCGTTTCCACACCCAGACCGCGGGGTGCTCGCTCACGGCGCAGCAGCCCGAGAACAACATCGTCCGCACGGCATACGAGGCGATGGCGGCGGTCCTCGGCGGGACGCAGTCGCTTCACACGAACTCGATGGACGAAGCCCTGGCGCTGCCGACGGAAAAGGCGGTCAAGATCGCGCTTCGTACCCAGCAGATCATCGCCCACGAAACGGGCGTCGCCGACACCGTGGACCCGCTCGCGGGCTCGTACTACGTGGAATGGATGACCGACCAGATGGAGCGCGAGGCCGAGGCGTATTTCAAACGGATCGAGGAACTCGGCACGGGCGGGATTCTCGACGGGTGCGAGGTCGGGATCGAGAAGGGGTTCTTCCAGCGCGAGATCGCGCGTTCAGCCTACGAGTTCCAGCTCAAGGTCGACCGCGGCGAAAACGTCGTCGTCGGCGTGAACCAGTTTGTGGACGACGGTGAAGAGAAGATGGACCTGCTGAAAGTTCCGATGTCGGCCGAACGGCGGCAGGTCAAGGACGTGCTGGCGTTCAAAAAGAAACGCGACATGGCGGCGGTCAAGCGCTGCCTGAACGCGATTCGCGAGGCGGCGGCGGGGACGGAGAACCTGATGCCGCGCTTCCTCGAGGCCGCGAAGAACCATGTGACTCTCGGTGAGATGTGCGACGTGCTGCAGGGCGTTTATGGGGAGTACCGTGAGCCACCCATCTACTGGTAGCAAGGCCGCCCCCGTGGCGGCGCCCGGCCCCGAACGGAAAATCCGCGTCCTTGTCGCCAAGGTCGGCCTGGACGGCCACGACCGGGGCGCGAAGGTCATCGCGTGCCTCCTGCGCGACGCGGGGATGGAGGTCATCTACACCGGCCTTCACCAGTCGCCCGAACAGGTCGTCGAGGCGGCGCTCCAGGAGGACGTCGAGGCGCTCGGCCTGTCGATTCTCTCGGGCGCGCACATGACTCTGTTTCCGAAGGTGCGAAAGCTCATGAAGGAGAAGGGGCTCGGAAACGTCCTACTGACCGGAGGCGGCATCATCCCGCCCGAGGACGACGCGGCGCTGCGCAGGCTGGGCGTCGGGAAACTGTTCGGGCCCGGCACGACCGGGGGTGAGATCGTGAACTACATCCGCGAGGAGGTCGCGCGGCGCCGTGGAGGCGTCAAGGCGCCGGCGAAGAAGAAGGCGAAGTCCAAAGGAGCCCGGAAATGAGCGATCCTGCCGCACCGCCGCCCCAGGGACCGCTTCCCCCGGGAGCTCCTCCTCCCCCCATGGGCTCGTGGCCGTCGCTGCCGCCTCAGCCTCCGACGAGGCGTGCCGGGTTCGGAATCGGCTCCTGCCTGATGACTCTCACCCTCATCGGCAGCCTGGGCCTGAACGTGGTCATGTTCCTCATGCTGCTCGGCGCCCTCGGCGGCGCGGGCGGATTCCAGGCCGACGGCACCGTAGAGAGACACGTGGACGGGCCCGCGGGTTCGGACAACAAAATCGCCGTCATTCCCGTCCACGGAATCATCGCCTCCGGCTCGGCGTCCCTCTTCGGCCCGAACGTGGACATGGTCGACAAGATCATCAAGGACCTGAGGCGCGTGAAAGACGACTCCAGCATCGTCGCCGTCATCCTCGACGTCGACTCGCCCGGCGGAGGCATCACGGATTGCGACCGGATCCACTACGAAATCATGAAGCTCAAGAAAGAGCGCCCGAACCTCAAGTTCGTGTCCTACATGCGTTCCGTCGCGGCTTCGGGCGGCTATTACGTCTCGGCTCCCTGCGACCGGATTCTCGCCAGCCCCACCGCGATCACGGGGTCCATCGGCGTGATCATGTCCTTCATGAATCTCCAGGGCCTGTTTGAGAAAGTCGGAGTGAAGGAAGAGGTCATCAAGAGCGGCGATCACAAGGACATCGGCTCGATGGGGCGCCCCATGACGGATGAAGAACGCGCCATGCTCCAGTCGATGCTGATGGAGATGTACGACCGCTTCGTGGACGTCGTGTCGAAGGGACGGGGAATGGACGAGAAGAAAGTGCGGCTGCTCGCCGACGGCAGGATCTACTCCGGGGGGCAGGCGAAGGCGAACGGGCTCGTCGACGAGCTGGGACAGTTCGAAGACGCGGTCGAAGTGGCGAAGAACCTGGCGGGCGTCAAGGACGCGAGGCTGATCCAGTATCAGCGGCCGCCGACGTTCGCGGACCTGCTGCGCGGGGACTCAAAGGCGCCGTCGCCGGAAGCGGCCGTGGCGATGTCGATTGAGAAGCTGGTGGGACGACGGGACGGGTTCTACTACTTGTGGACGGCGGGGCGAAGTCGGTAGTTCGGAAGCGGCCTTATCCGCGGCTGTTTCCGCGAAATCATTCTTTTATCCGCGTATTCCCTTGTTCTCTTTTGAAAAACGGCAAAGGAATACGCGGATAACAGCCTGATCCCGCGGAAACAGCCGCGGATACGACGCAACTTGCAGCCGCGATAGAGGGTCCTCCACTTCCCCCTTGTTTTGCCCCCCCGCCCCATTCAACATAGTGGCAATCCTTCCGGAGCCCGCCCCCATGGCCAGAGCAGTCGTTGACCCCGAGGAGCTGCGCCGCTTCGCGGCCGACCTCAAGCGCTTCAATAATGACCTCAAGGGCGAAATCTCCTCCCTCCACCACCGTTTCGTGAAACTCGGCGAGACGTGGCAGGACCAGGAGCAGGCGAAGTTCGCGGAGCAGTTCGAGCAGATGATCCGGGCCCTTGCCAAATTTGCGGACGCCGCCGACAAGCACGTCCCGTTCCTGCTGCGCAAGGCGGAGCGCATCAAGGAGTACCTGGACCAGAGGTAGCGCATCCATGTCCCAGGGCTCCGCACGCATCGATTCGCCGGAAGTCATCCGGCACTTCCGCGGCCGTTACGTCGCGTTCGACAACACCTGCCGCAACACCCTGATGGCCGTCGATGCGTCGATCAAGCGCACGTCCGAATGGCTGAAAGGCGAGCGCCAGGTCCAGCTCAAGCAGGAAATGCGCCGCAGCGAAAATGCGGTCAACCTCGCCCAGAACGAGTACAACCGGGCGCGCTTCACGGCCTCCGGCAAGGCCTCGCAAGCGACGATCGACGCGAAGAAAGCGCTGGACCGTGAGAAGAGGAAGAAGGAGGAGGTCGAGTCGATGCTCGAGCGGACGAAGAAATGGGCGGTGCTGTTTGACGCCGAGGTCGAAAAGTCCCTCGCTTCGCTCAAGGCCTTCTCGATCCTTCTCGAGGGCACGACGCCGCGGGCTCTGGCGCGGCTGGACGTGATGGTGGAGAAACTGGAAGAGTATTTCGGGCACATTCCGCCGGGGAAGGCGTGATGGAAGGCGGAGGCAACGACGCGATCATGGCGAAGGCGCTCAAGGATCTCCAGGCGCAGTGGGAGCAGACGCGCACCGTCTGGAACGACGACGCGCGCAACGACTTTGAGCGCGACTACCTGGCTGGGCTTTTCCCTTCGATGAAGACGGCGACCACGGCGATCCAGCGCATCGAGGAAGTCCTGCGCAGGGCGAGAAAGGAATGCAGTTGAGCGACCGCACGGGGGCGCTGGGAATGGACGCGCTTCGGGCGCGGGTCGCGGAGTTCGAGAAGCGGCTGAAGGAGATCGTCGAGGCGCGGGACGAGTCCGACCGGGGGACCGCGGGGAAGAAACGCGACGAGGACGACACCTTCGCGAAGGCGACGGCAAAGCTTTCCGGCGAGCTGGACGCGCGGCGGAAAGAACTGAAGGCCCGGCACGACGAAGCGCGGCGGCGCGCCCAGGAGGCCGGTTCGCGCCGGCTCGCCGCCGTGGACAGGGCGCTCGAGACGGCAACAAAGCGGGCGCAGGGGAAGCTCACGGGCCAGATCGATCGGCTGAAAAAGGAGCAGGCGACGGCCCGCGACCGGTCGCTTCATTCGATGCACGAGATGCAGGCGAAGCTGACCCGGCAGCTGGACGGGCTGCTCGCAGGAATCGTGACGATCCGGAAAGAAACGGAGGAATGGCGCGGCGAGGTCGAAGTGTTTGCCCGCAGCGTGAGAGTCCGCCCCGAAGACGTCATCGCCGCGCAGGGGCGCTTCCAGGAAGCAGCGTCCGACAAGATTGCCGCCCAGGTGAAACAGGGGCTTCTCGAGGAGACGCGCCTCCTGCAGTACCGGAAGCGCGAATTCTGGCTGTTCCTGGTGCGGACTTTCTCCTACCTGTCGGCCGTCATTCTCCTGGCGTTGCTTCACGGCGGCGCCTTCGCCGGCATTCACTTCCTCAGGCCGGACCTCGAGGAGCGGGCGACGGTGCTGGTCCCGCTCGTATTCGCCGGCTCGCTCGTCATCGCGTTCGCGACTCTCCACGCCCTGCGCTCGAAGGCGCGCGACCTGGTCAGCGGCCTTCGCGGCCGCGCCGCTGAAATGACGTCGGAACTCAAGAGCCACGAGGAGCTGGTGGGAAAGCGGATCGCGGCGGGCCGCGAGAAGGGGCTGGAAGACAAGATCGGCGCGGTCGCGGATCTTGACGAGCAGCTGGAAACCGGGCTGGAAGAGGCGAAGAAGGCTGCCGCGCCGCGGATCGAGATGCTGAAGAAGAAGCACGCGGGGTTGCTCGAGCGCGTCCGCCGCCGGAATGCGCAACGCATGGCTGGCGTGGAGACGCGCTTCGAAGCGGAATCCAGAGCGGCCGAAGACCGGCACCGGAAGGAGATGGAGAACTACCGCGCCGCGCAGTCGAAGGGCGGGAACGAGGCTCTCTCGAAGGGCGCGACGGTGCGGCAAAAGCTCGCGGCAGACTGGTCGGAGACGGTCGGCGGGTTCATGCAGGCGGTGGAAGAAGCGCGCGCGCACGGGCTGAAGCAGATTCCGCCCTGGAGCGATTCTTCGTGGCGGGACTACCGGATGGCGGAGGTATTCCCGGCGACGGTCCGCCTGGGCGACGCCGTCGTGGATTTCAGTCCCTTCGCGGGGGCGAGGGGGAGCGGGGAACCGTTTTCGCTTCCCGACAACGGACGTCTCGCGCTGCCGCTGTCGCTGACGTTCCCCGAGCGCGGGAACATGCTGGTGAGCACGGATGCGAAAAGCCGCGCGCGGGCGGTCGAGACCGTCTCGGGAGCCGTGCTCCGGACGCTCGCGGCGTTTCCCGCCGCGAAGGCGAAGTTCCTGTTCGTGGACCCGGTCGGCCTCGGCCAGAGTTTTTCCGCGCTCATGCATCTCGCGGACGATGACGAGTCGCTCGTCGGCGGGCGGATCTGGACGGAGCCCGCGCATATCGAGAAGAAACTCTCCGAGCTGACCGAGCATATCGAGAAGGTCATCCAGAAGTACCTGCGCAACCGCTACGCCTCCATCGACGAATACAACCGCGAAGTCGGCCAGATGGCCGAGGCCTACCGCTTCCTCGTCATCGCCGACTTTCCGCGCGGCTTCAGCGACATGGCGATGGACCGCCTGGCGGGCATCGTCGCCAGCGGAGCCCGCTGCGGTGTCTTCACGCTGCTCTTCCACGAGCGCGGCCAGAAGTTCCCCGCTGCGTTCACGGCGCCGCGGTTCCGCCCCCACGGCCTTGTCCTTTCCATCGCCAACGACGTCGTGTCCGTCGACGAGGAAATCCTGCCGCGCGCGGTCGTCCCGCCCGAGGCGCCGCCCGAGTCGGCCGTTCTCACCCCACTCCTGCAATCCATCGGCAAGCAGTGCGCTGCCGCGGGCCGCGTCGAGGTCCCGTTCGAAACCGTCGCGCCGCCCGACGGCCAGTGGGGCAGCCAGAGTTCCGAGACCGGCGTGCGCATCCCGCTCGGCCGGTCCGGGGCCGACAAGCTGCAGTACCTCGACCTGGGCCGGGGCACCGCGCAGCACGCGCTCATCGCCGGCAAGACCGGCTCCGGCAAGTCGACCCTGTTCCACGTCATGATCACCAACTCGGCCCTGTGGTACGACCCGAGCGAACTCGAGCTGTACCTGATCGATTTCAAGAAGGGCGTCGAGTTCAAGCGCTTCGCGACCCACCGCCTTCCCCATGCCCGCGTCGTCGCCATCGAGTCCGACCGCGAGTTCGGGCTGTCCGTGCTCCGCAAAATCGACCGCGACCTGGGCGAACGCGCCGAGCTCTACCGGGCGGCCGGTGTCCAGGATTTCGCCGGGTACAGGAAACACGGGAAAGGCCCCAAGCTCCCGCGCTCCCTTCTCCTCATCGACGAATTCCAGGAGTTCTTCACCGAGGAAGACGCGACCGCCCAGGAAGCTGCGCTCATGCTCGACCGCATCGTCCGCCAGGGTCGCGCGTTCGGTGTCCACGTCATCCTCGGCTCGCAGACGCTCGGCGGCTCGTACACCCTGGCGAAGGCCACGCTCGGCCAGATGGGGATCCGCATCGCCCTCCAGTGCAACGAAGCCGACTCCCTCCTCATCCTCGGCGACGACAACGCCGCCGCGCGCCTGCTGTCGCGGCCCGGCGAAGCGATCTACAACGACATGTCCGGCATGCTCGAGGGCAACAGCCCCTTCCAGGTCGTCTGGATGTCCGACGAGATCGAGGAGAAGTACCTCTCGAAATTGCGCCAGCTCACCGACCGGTCGGGCTGGGAGCCGCGCGAGGCGGCGACGATCTTCGAAGGGAATCTCCCCTCCGACATCCGCAACAATGACCTGCTGCGGAAGCGGCTGGCGCGGCCGTTCGTCGCGGAAACCGGAGTGGCGACGCGAGCGTGGGTGGGGGAGGCGAATGCGATCAAGGGGCCGACGGAGGTGCGTTTCCAGCGCCAGGCCGGCTCGAATCTCATGATCGTCGGGCAGCAGCGCGAGTCATCGCTCGCCGTCGTCCTGTCCACGATCGTCAGCCTGGCGTCGCTCCACGCGCCGAGGACGGCGCGCTTCGTCGTGCTCGACGGGACTCCGCCGGAAGTTTCCGACGCGCGGCGCCTCCCGGATCTCGCGGCTTCGCTGCCGCACGAGATTGAGATGGTCGAGTACGCGAAGGTCCCGCAGGTCATGGAGGAGCTCGACGCGGAGCTCAAGGCGCGCGAGGAGACCGGCGGTTCCGGCGCGCCACCGATCTACGTATTTGTCTACGACCTGCAGCGCTTTCGAAAACTTCGGCAGGGGGATGAGTACGACATGTCGGGCAGCGAAGGCGACAAGCCGGCCCCCGACAAGTGCATGGTCAACGTCCTGACCGAGGGGCCGTCGCGCGGCATTTTCAGCATTGTGTGGTGCGACTCGCTGGGCAATCTCAAGCGGACCTTCTCCATGAAGACCCTGCGCGAATTCGGCATCCGTATCCTGTTCCAGATGAGCGGCTCGGATTCTTCCGAGCTGATCGACACGCCCGCGGCGGCGAAGCTCGGCCTGTACCGGGGACTGCTGTTCGTGGAGGAGGCGGGGACCGTCGAGAAGTTCCGGCCGTACGCGCTGCCGGACGAGGCGCGGATGTCGGAGATCGTGCGCGCGATCAAGGCCGCGCCGGCGCAGGCAAAAGAAGCGTAGAGCGATCAACTCCGAAAGAATGGACTCGTCCTTCCCTCTGCTACAATTCCACCCTCTTCATTGAGGATTCGCCCTCCCGGCGCCCGACGCCGGGGCCCCTGCGCTGTTCGTGATCGAGAACATGGCGTGAACCACGAACATTCATAGGGAACACCAGTGCCTCCTGCTGATCCGGTCCCTGCGGGGATCCACGAAGCCAGAGGGCCGTTCCCCCCTGAAATAAAAGGTTCAGTACCAGTCTCTTCACGGCAGAGGTGGAGGTCCCGGCATCGGGCGAAGCGGGGGGTGGGCTTCGCTCGTCGTCGGTCGGCGGGGAGTCCCACGCCCGTGCGGGCCACCGCGGCGCAGGTTGAAGCAGGGTCTTCGCAGGCCCGCCCGGGCGGGACTCCCCGCCTCCCTCGTCCTCGCTCCGCCCGCCCCCCGCTTCGCCCGACGCCGGGACGGAAAAACGGCCAACTGCTAGGCGGGCTTGGGAGCCGGAGCCGCTTTCTTTGACGACTTGCGCCACGGCAGGTGCGGGTCCAGGAAGTTCCAGGCCCAGCAGAAGGCGCCCGTGCCCGCGATGGCGACGAGCGTCATCAGCCAGAAACCGGTCCAGTGGAACTGTCCGGCCCACCTGGTAAAGCCCGTGACGCCGAAGGAGAGGCCGAAGGGGAGGGCGATCCACTTGCCGAAGAGGATGCAGGCCTGGGCGAAGTAGCCGGAGAGGGAGTTGAGGCCGAAGTGTTCGAGGAGTTTCGTGAGCGGGTTTTTCATCGCCCAGCCGCGGGAGGTGCCGAACGCCTCGGCGCCGCGCAGGGCCAGGGCGATCGCGGCGACTTTCCAGACTCGCTCGGCGGCGTTCTGGAGAATCCAGGCGCTCCAGGGATAGATGCGGTCCCAGAGGCCGCCGAGGTTCGCGACGGCGACCCCCGCGACGAACATGATCGTCAGGTGGATCCAGAGGAATCGTGCGCCGCGCTCGGGGATCGAGACCAGCGCGCCGAGCGACGCTCCGAGGAAACCGTAGCCCGCCCACGGGAGAACGGGAAACTCGGAGCCGCTCTTGTTGTTCACGAAGAACTGCAGCAGGCCGAGGTCGCGGAGCGACTCGGTCCACGGCGCCAGCGCAAAGATCAGCGTCGCCGCGCCGGCCATCGAGGCCGCGACGATGCGCGGGCGGTTGCCGAGCGAGAACACGCAGGCCCAGAGCGCCAGCAGCGAGTAGCCGATACACGACAGCACGTCGATCCGCAGCCACTGCCACGGCTCGTCCCGTACGGGCCACAGCATCCACTTCAGCAGGCTCGAAACGACCAGCACTTCGCCGATCCTCATCAACGTCTTGACCGCCCGCTCCCGCCGCCCCTGCGGGTCCACCGCCGCGCGGCACGAGACGAGCGCGAGCGCGAACCCGGCCGCGAAGATGAACGACGGCGCGATCAGGCCGTTGATCGAGTTCAGGAACTGCCGAAGAGGCTCCTGCTCGTGCGAAGGGTGGAGGAGGAGAAGCGCGTGGCACTCCACCATCGCCAGGACCGCGAGGCCGCGGTGCCAGTCGAGGGCGCGGATTCGAAGGGCCTGGGGCTTCTTTTCCGCCGGCATCTCCGCCATTGTAAGGTCAGTTCGTGCCCGTGGTCTCCGGACCGTCGACGGACGCCGGTTTTCCCGCCTGCGCCCGCCGGATCGCGTCCAGCACCGGCCGCGCCTCCGCGGTCTTCTCGCGCGCGTCCTTGCCGCCGAATTTCACCGCATACAGCGCGAGCGCCACCCGCCCCGCACCCGGATACGTCCGCTCGACGCGCTTCGCGAATTCAAACGGCGTCTCCCCCGGGCCCGAACGGAACCCGCCACGCCGCGCGAGGGTGACGAACTCGTTCCAGAATCCCGTCGAAGCGCCGGGGCCGCCGACGAAGACCGCGCTGAGGCGGTCCCGCTCGTGACGGGGAAGGAGATTCCAGGTGATGAGGAGCGAGAAGGAAAACGCGATGAAACAGGCCACGCCCCGGCCGAAGGTCGAGTTCCAGGCGTTGGCGAAAAGCCTGCGCAGCCACCGGAGCCACTGTGCCTGGCGCTCCAGGTTGAGGGCCGTGAGCGGCTCCGTCGAAAAGGAACTGGCCGGCTTCTTCGCTTCCCGCGGCGGCGGAGGAGGCCTCTCTCCTTCCGGGCCGCCTCCCGCGAAGTCCTCAGGGTTCTCCTCTTCTCCTTCTCCGGACCGGAGCCGCGGCGTCGGGTCGAACGGGACCCACCCCGCCCGCGGGCCGAGCCAGACTTCGACCCAGGCGTGCGCATCCGAGAAGCGGAACATGGAGAGCTGCTCGCGGTCGGACCATTCGCCGCCGTAGAGGCCCTGCGCGATGCGGCACGGGATATCGAGCGTGCGCAGCATGACCGCCATCGCGGCCGCGAAGTGTACGCAGTAGCCGCGCTTTTCGATGAACAGCAGCGCGCGCACGGGATCGGATTCGCCCGACGGGTCGAACTCGGTCGAGTACTCGAAATTCGTCTGCAGCCAGTGTTCGATCAGCGCCGCTTTTCGCGCGGCCGTCGCGGCGCCGTAGGTGACGTCCCTGGCCACGGCCACGATGTCGGCGTCCTTTCTGCCCAGGATCTGCAGGTACCTCGGGTTCGGCGATCTCGGCTTCTCGTCAAACGTCGCCGGGTCGATCCCCGCCGCATCCGAAATGACCTTGTACAGCACACGTCCTTCGCGGCCCAGCGACGGGATTCTGACCACGCCGTGGTCGTCGACGTTCACCAGATTCGCTTCGACCTCGGCTATTTCCGGAAGCGCTACAATCGTCTGGTCCGACGTCGCTTCGATTTCGCATTCCTGCAGGACCGGGTTGCCCGCATCGGCGATGAGGGTGACCCAGCCGTCGGCCTTGCCGTCGTTGGCGTCGACTCGAGTGCGGCTTGCCGCAGTGGACCACCACTCGACGCCGTTGTTGTTGTCCACGACCGCGCCGCGCAGGCGCATCGGGAGCGACGGCCGGAACGCGCGGCCGTCCTGGGTAAGCTTCATTCGAAGCGCGACGCGGTGGTCCATCTTGAGGTCGTGCATGGCGCGAAGGGACAGCCGGTCGGTCATCCCGCTGGCGCCCTGGGAGCCCTTGCTGTTCGCGTCTCGCTTGTCGGCGGGCGGCTTCCAGCGGAAATGGGGCACGACGAGGTAGAGGACGATCGACGCGACCGTGGTGGTGAGCGCGACGACCGTGACGGTCGGCGCAAGCCCGGTTCGCGTCCCGGCGTACCCCGGCACTTGCGCCGCGAGCAGGTATCCCTCTTGTGCGGCGCGGCGGAGCCGTTGCAGGACCCACTGCTGGTGCGAGAGCGCCAGGCAGAGAACGATCAGGACCAGGAACGGCACGAACATCGGCAGCATTCTCGCCGTGGGGTCCTGCGTCGCGCCGATCACCGCCGCCACGAACGAAGCGCCGACGATTCCGTGTCCCTGGAGCGCCGAGCGCCGCTCGAGCAGGAACAGCGCCCCGGTCGCCGCCGCGCAGGCCGGCAAGATTGACTCCTTCAGCGAGTTCATCGAGAGCGCCATTCCGGACACTGCGACCCAGGTGGCGCCCAGCAACACGTACCCCACGGCATTCCTTCCGACCAGGAGCTGCCGCAAGCCGAGCCGCGACGCCAGGATCCCCCACGCCGCGGCCGCGAGCGGCCCGAGCACCCACTCAAACCGGCGCTCCGGCAACGCGCCGATCAGCCCGCCCAGTCCCCAGAGCGCCGCCAGCAACAGGTCCAGCATCACGGCGCCCCCTTCTCCGGACGCACCTGGTAGCGCCCCCGGAAATCAGCCGCCGCCACGTCGACCAGGACCACGTCGCCAGCCCACGACGCTCCCTTGTGCCTCTTGCGAGTCCCGTCCCCCACCACGACCGGCAGGTCTCCAACCGCCATCGCCGCCGCCACCGCCTCCTCCAGCTCCCCTGAATGCGTCCCCGCAGGCTCTTCTCGCTTCAGCGTCGCCAGCTCCGTCAGCAGGGCCTCCGGCACCGCCGCACTCATCGTGTCGCCGCTTCCCGTCCACAGCGCCGTCGCCACACCGTTCTTGTGAAGGTCGAGCAGGTTGGCGGCGGTGAAGGAGATGACCTGTTCGAAGCGGCGGTCGGAGCGCGACTCGCGGTCGATGAGGAGGCAGGCGCGCGGCACGCGGGTGCGTTCGTATTCGCGGACGAGGATCTTGTCGTCGGGGAAGCGGCCCCAGGAGGGCCAGTGGATGGCCTTGGGGTTGTCGCCGGGGCGCCACTCGTGGAGGCCGGCGAAGTCGTCCTCGCCCGGCTGGGCGCGTCGGGCGGCGATGAGCATGCCGTCCGCGGCGCGCTCCATCGGCAGCGAGCTCAGGACGCGGCCGACGCGCGGGTAGACGAGGATCTCGTCGCGGAACTCGATGTCGCGGGAGACGCGGAAAAAGCCGAACGGAAAGTCGGAGGAAATGCGGACACGATTGAAGCGGTTCCAGCCGCGGATGGTGAGGCGGGTCCAGAAGGGAACGGTCGCGGTCGCGCGCGGTGGGATCGACGCCGCGAACGCGAAGATCGGACGGGCCTCGCCCTCGGCGGCCGCGCGCGGAGGTTCCGGGGCGTCCTCGAAGATGACGTAGAACGCCGGGAGGCGGCCGGCGTTGGTGACCTGGTAGGAGCCGGCGAAGGACTCCATCGAGTAAGCGGTCTGGGGCAGGGAGCGACGGACGGACAGCTTCCGGAGCCCGCGCCACCCGAGCCAGGCATTGGACAGCAGGAGCGCGGCTCCCGAGGAGAACAGGAACCAGAAGAGATTATTGCCGTTCACGAAGGCGACCTGGCCGGACATGACGGTGAGCGTCAGCACGTAAAGCCCGTTGCGCGTGAGGCGCGGACGCCGGGACCAGGCTTTTCGGAAGAGGCGCATCGGGGAGGCCATTGTAGAGGCTAAACGGACCGTGGATGCGCGGGTTCAGCTAGCTCTATCCCGCTGGAACCGGCAGCTCCGCAAGAATGTTCTGGAGCACGCGGATGGCGCTTCCGCGCTCGCTCGAGCTGCGCGGTCCGCGCTCGACGATGCGGTGCGCGAGGACCGGGATGGCGAGTTCCTTCACATCGTCGGGAATGACGTAGTCTCTTCCGCGAATCAGTGCGCGCGCCTGCGCGGCGCGATAGAGCGAGAGGCTCCCGCGCGGCGAAACGCCCGCCGCGAAATGCGGCTCGCGGCGTGTCCGGTCCACGATCGCGATCAGGTAGGCCGAGAGGGACTCGTCGAACTTCACGGACGCCGCCGCGGCAGACAGCTCCAGCACTTCCTTGGCCTGGATCACCACCGGAAGCGCGTCGACCGGCTCGCCGGTGCGGTGCGACGCCAGCATGCCGCGCTCCTGCTCGGGCGAGGGATATCCCATTCGGATGCGCAGCATGAAGCGGTCCATCTGGGCTTCGGGGAGGGGATAGGTGCCGGCGAACTCGAGTGGGTTCTGGGTGGCGACGACCATGAACGGTTTCGGCAGCGCGTAGGTGCGGCCGTCGGCGGTGACCTGGAAGTCGTTCATGGCCTCGAGGAGCGCCGCCTGGGTGCGGGGAGTCGTGCGGTTGACTTCGTCGGCGAGGAGGATCTGGGTGAAGATCGGCCCGGGTCGGAACTGGAAGTCCTTCGTCGCCGGGTCGTACATCGAGAGCCCGGTGATGTCCGAGGGAAGCAGGTCCGGCGTGAACTGGATGCGGCGGAACTCGCACCCGACGCAGCGCGCCAGCGCCTTCGCGAGCGCCGTCTTGCCGACCCCGGGCACGTCCTCGATCAGCACGTGCCCCCGGGCCACGAGCCCCACGGCCAGAAGCTCGATGGCCATGGACTTGCCGACGATCGCCACCGCGATCGTCTCCTGGAGCAGCCGCGCCTTCGCCGACAGCGCCGCGGCACGCTCAGGAGCTACTTGAGCGACTTCGTGTACTCCAACCATTCCTTCTCCAGGGCGTCGATGTCATCGCCGAATATCTTCTTGAACGTCGCGAAGCCGGGATTGCCGTCCAGCTCTTCCTTGAAGTACGCCTCGAACTTCGCCGCGTACTTGCCGCCCTCGTAGTTGTAGAAGAAGTGCAGGAGCGACCAGGATTGCGCGTAGCAGAGCGCGCCCCATGCCAGGTCGTTCTTCTGGATGTGGGCCTGGTTCATCTGTGCGAAATCGCCGTACCTCCACGACAGCATGTCCTTCAGCTTCGGGTGCCTGCCCGTCTTGACCCAGTTCAGAAGCCCCGGAAGCCGGTCGCGGTTGATCGTCCCCACCTGCTGCAGGATTTTCCCGGTCGCCTTGTCCCGCTCGAACGGCTCGAAATACGTCGCGATCCCCTCGGTGAACCAGAACATCTGGCCGCTCACCTTGCCGCGCAGCTTCGTCGCGAACGTCACGATCATGTGCGTCGTCTCGTGAAAGATCGTCCCATACGGGTCCGCCCGGGCGTCCGTGCTGTGGAAGATCATCAGCCGTTCCTTGTCCGGTTCCCAGTGGCCGCCCGCGTTCGCCGGGATGCCGATGCTGTTGCCGTACGTGAAGTACGCCTCGCGGCTCTTGAAAATCCAGATCAGCATCACCTGCTCGGTCAGGTCTCCCAGCCCGAATTTCTCCCCGAACCGGTCGTAGAACCGCTGGTAGAACGCCTTCATCTCCGAGATGTAGCTGTCCATCACGAGGTCCGCGCTGAATCCCTCCGACTTCTCCATGCAGAACAGGAAGGGTTTCTCGTCGCGGCACGCGAAGTTCGGGCCGAATTCGAATCCGAGCGTCTGCTTCATCTCCGCGATCCTTTTTTCGCGCGGAGTCATGCCCTCGATCTTTGCCTTCGCCGCCTTGCGCTCCTCGTCCGTCGCCGCCGCCTTCGCCGCCTCCGCCTTCGACAGCCACCGTGCAGGCGCGCCCTCGGGCTCGTACTTCACGCACCCCAGCATGTCCCACGCCGCCGCGTTCTCCGGCTCCGCCACCGTCGCCAGCCGCGCCAGCCGCCGCTTCTCTCCCTCGAGCCCCGCCGCCTTCGCGACCGCCGCCGCTTCCAGCAACTCCGCCGCGCTCGCGGGCGGCTTCTCCGAAGAGCGCGTCCAGTAATTCTCCGCAAGCCCCGCCTTCACCTGCCCGTCGTTCGGCGACAGCTTCGCCGCCTCCTGCAGGTGGAACTCGTACTTGTCGTGCCCTTTCGCCTTGCACCAGAACGCCAGCTGCAGGTTCTGGAGCGCGCTGGACTTCTCCAGCTTCTTCAGCTTCTTCGCGTACTCGTCGCCGATGGCGGCCTGTCCGTCGGTCGACTCGCCCTTGCCGGCGCCGAACTTCTTCCACGCAAAGAACCCGCCGCCGCCGAGAAGGCCGAGGACGAGGACGGCGACGAGAATCCTGGGAAGCGGCGACATTTTCTGGGGAAGCGGCTCGCTGGATTCTTCCCCGTTCTCCGCGGGGGCCGCGGCCGCACGCGCGCCCGGACGGGCTCCGCGCGTGCGTGCCGCCAGCGCGCCGCGGGGGGAACGGCGAGGAGCCGCTTCAGGCTCCGGCTCCGCTTCTGCCGCCGCCGGTTCGTCCTGGGGCTCTCCGGCATCGTCAACGGCCTGCGCTTCCGAAGGCTCCGGCTCCGGTTCGGGCTCCGGTTCCGGTTCTTCCATGAGTTCGTCCGCGAGGGCGTCCTCGGGGACGGTGAGGACTTCTTTGCAGCGGCCGCAGCGGAACTTTTTCCCGGCGGGGTAAGCGGAGACGTCGAACTTGGCGGAGCAGGCGGGGCAGGCGATCTGTTTCATGGGGGCTGAATTGTAGCGGGGGGTGTTGGGAAAGGGGTGGGATAAGTGGGTCATCGAAGCCCGACCCGCTTTGCCAATTCGCATTTGGGGCAACCCAGTTTTCCCAGGGCGCATCCCGCGCGGTAGAGGTGATGAAGTCCCTGTTGTGCGGCGGCCGACAGCCGGCGTCCGCGGGGGGAGCCGAAGATACGGAAGCGGACAAACCGGGTGACGTGATCCTCGGGGAGCGCCGTGAGGTTGAGGAAGGAGCGCGTGGCGGCGTCGGCGGAGCCCGGACGGAGGGCCGCGACGAGGGGAAGGAGAGCGGATGCGGCGGCGATGCGGGCGCGTCCCTGGCCGACGAGGGCGACGGGGCGTGCGAACGTGGGGGCGCCCCAGGTGGTGCGGCGATCCCAGTAGGAAAGGGGAGGGACTCGAATGGCGGCGTGAGCGAGATCCGTGGCGGCGGCCCATTCGTCGAGGAGGGTCGCGGGCGAGGCGGCGTTGGCGACGAGCGCCGCGAGGGCCGCGAAACGGCGGACGGGTGCGTCCGGCGGGCGAACCGCGGGGCGCCACGCGGCGGATCGGAAGGCTTCGGCGAGCGGGGAGGGCAGGGTAGCGTGCAGGTGGAGGAGGCGCACGCGGGATTCGGGGTCGCGCGAGTCCGCCGGCCAGAGTCCGGAAGCCTGGAGCAGAGCGGCCTCCACGGCCGTCGCGCGATCCGGCCCCGGCGGCGTGGCCGCGAGCGATCGCCACGGGACGTGAAGCGCGAGAGCGCGGAACGCCTCGTAGTTCGCGCCGTATCCCATCGCCTCCGCGAGGGCGCGCCAGACGGCCTCGTCCTCGCCGTCCTCCCTCGCCCATTCCGCGAAGTGCGCCGCGCGCCGCCGCATTCGTTCGACACCAAGGCATTCCAGCTCGCGGACGAGCCGTGCCGCCGACGCCGCGTGGCACGGCCCGATTCCCGCCTCCGCGGCCACGGCGGGCACGCGACGCCACGCAGACGGCTCGTTCCCCAGCGGCGACACCAGAAGGCGCGGCACACGGCGGCCGCAGGATGTCACGACCTCCGCTCCCGAGGTGAGGGACACGTGAAGCGCGACGCCGTCGTATCTCGGGTCCCGGTCGTGCCCGTGCCGGGCCCATTCCGCCGTGTCGCAGTGCAGTTCAACCTCGCCGCACACCTCGCACCCGCCGATCGACAGCCGCGCGCTGCGAAAGTCCGGCCCCGATCCGGCCGTTCGCGCCCCCGGCGAGAAGACCCGGACTTCGTCTCCCTCGAGAGTCCGCAGCGCCTCGCGCGCAAAGCGGAGCCCGTACCAGGCCGCGATCAGGACGTCCTCAGGGCCGCGGCAAGCCGACACGGGAAGCCGGCGGGAAGAGCGGGATTTTGCAGCGCGCTGGGTGGACACGCGACCTGGAGATTGTAGCAGAGAGCGCGCGAAAAAATCGAGCGCCAGCGCGCGACCGCGCCTCGCAACCCGCCGTCGTAAAGGCCCGCTGCGTCGGCCCGCCGTGGACGTGGGCTTCTCCGCTCATTCCCCCGGCTTCACCGTCGCCACACGCGCCCCCGCGCGAATCTCCTCTCCCTCCACCACCAGCCTCACCACGCTGTCCTTCTCCGTCACGTCCACGACCTCAGCATCCTCCCACCCGCGCGCGCACTCGACGTAGACCTTCCTCCCTTTCGCGACTTCCGCCGCGTTCAGCGACGTCCACGCCCGCCCGTCTCCCTCCACCCACGTCACCTTCCCGAGGCGCGCCTCCTCCGACAGGAACGCCCTCCATTCCTGCGGCACCCCCGGCTCGCCCGCGGCAGATCTGTTCCAGTCTCCCTCGCGCAGATAAAAGAGTCCCTTCGCCCCCCTCCGCGGCTCGTCGCCGCTTTTCACCCGCTGGCAGAACTCGGGCACGTCCCGCTCCTCGAGCAGGTACCTCCGCTCCCCCCACGCCACCGACACCATCCGGATCCTCTCCAAAGGCCGCTTCTCGGGCCGCAAAACGATCACTCCTGAGTCCGTCCCCACGTCTCCCTCGTCCGGCGGAGTTTCGAAACACGATCCCTCGATCGTCTCTTCGTATCCGCCCCCCGTTCCGATCTCCAGCCTGCGGGTCCCGTCCAGTTCGTAGGCGTAGACCCCGGCGATGTCCTGCAGCTCGGAGGCCGAGGCGGGGGTGAAGGGGGGTTCGCCGGGTTGCGGCTCGCGGGAGGCGCAGCCGGCAGCGACGGCGAGCGATGCGACGGCGAGGCACCGGCAAATCCGCGGGAGCACAGGTTCTCCTTGAAGTGAGCCGTTGGCGCGGAAAATGGTGGGGATCCCGATAACGCGTGTCAATGGCTGAGGCCCGACCGCCGGTCACTCCCTGTCTTCGTCGTTCGCGAAGCGGGACAGCACTCGCATTCCTTCTGTGAATTCCGGCGAGCTCTTCCCTTCTTCGCAGGCCAGGATGCAACGGTCCTCCTGGACGGCGATGACACTCCCGGCGACGCCGTTTCGTCCCCCGGGCGACCGTGCGTAGAACACCATTCCCTTGCGGACGCCGTGTCTTTCGCCGAGGGAACAGACTCCTGTTCCGTCCGGAAGGACATCGACGATTTCGCCTTTCAGCGGCTGCGGGAGCAGCCAGGCGCGCCACTCCTCGGGGACCGGCGGCGGCCCGCTGACGGGAATCCCCTCGTCTCCCACAAGCAGAAAGACGAATCCTTCGTATTCCCGGCGCGGCTCGTACCCCTGGTTGACGACGTTGACGAACTCGAGCCACTTTCCCGGCTCGACCAGGTAGGCCCGTTTCCCCCAGTGGACCACATGGAACCGGATCGTCCCCGACCAGGGTTTCCAGACGACGGGATCGCCGTCCTCCACGGGCTCCGTCACCGCCTCCAGGATTTCAAGAACCAGCAGGTCGTTGTCCGAGGAATAGACGCCTCGACGCGCACGGCTCAATCCGCTGCAGCTGTGCTCCTCGTTCGTCCAGGTTCCGTCCTCGCGGAGTTCATACGACCCGCCGGGGTACGGGCCCCGCGTGTATTCGCCGGTGGGAACCGCGGCCAGCAGCGTCTTCCATTCATCCGGAAGCGACGGCGGGCCGCCGGCCCGGCGCGAGTCGTCGCCGCTCGCCATGAAGAACGCGCCGCCCGCCGTCCCGCGCGGCTCGGCACCCGACTCGACCGCCGCCGCGAACTGCCGCGCGCGCGCGTCGTCCACGAGGTAGGTGCGACGTCCCCACGCGATGATGCGGAAGGGAATGACGCCATCCGACGGTTGCCACGCACGCAGGTCCGCCCAGTTTTCGGCGGTCCGCCTGGCCTCGGCGCCGTAGAAAAGCGCCAGCCGCGTCCCCTGCCGCCGCCAGATCCCGGACGATTCCTCGATGCCGTACTTCCAGTCGGGGGTTTCCATCTCCCACGACCCGCCGGGATTCAGGCGGAGCACCGACAGGTCGGTCCCGGTGCCGCCGGCGATGAACTCGCCCGGGAGCCCGTGCTCCGCGGGTGCGACCGGCGCTTCACGCAGGCCGAGGCCGTCGAGGGGATCCGGGTCCGGGTCGGAGGAACATCCCACGGCCAGCGCGATCGAAAGGTGGATCGCGAACATCGACAGGAACCGGCGCAGTTTCATCGGGCACCTCCAGCCAGGATCCCCCCCGACTGAAGCGGCCGCATCATACACATCGAACGGTCAGGGATCATTCTCGGGGTGCTTCCGCGGATCCGGCGCGTTCATCGTCGCTTTCAGGCCGAGGCGCGTGATGACTTCCTCGGCGATGTCGTCGATCGGGCGGCTGACGGTCGATATTTTTATTTCGGAAGCCTGCTCGTAGTAGGGCCGCCGAAGCTCGAGCTGCGAAATGATCTCCTCGTAGAGGCTCATCGTCGTCAGCGCGGGGCGCGTCGTCGACGTCCGGGGATCCTCCTTGATGCGGCGGTGAAGCGTCTCCGGGTCCGCCTCGAGCAGGACGACCCTGCCGTTGCGCTTCAGTTCCCGGATGGTCTTGTACCGCAGCACGCAGCCGCCGCCCGTGGCGATGACCAGGTTGTCGCGGTGGCCGAGCTCGGCCAGGATGTCCGCCTCCTGCCCGCGGAACCACGTTTCGCCCTTCTTTTCGAAGATCTCACGGATGTTCTGCCGCGCGCGCAGCTCGATCAGCTCGTCGGAATCGACGAATTCCATGCGCAGGCGCTTGCCGAGGTAGCGCCCGACGGTGGTTTTCCCGGTGCAGCGGAAACCGACGAGGATGATGTTGCACACGCGGACGATTCTAAGCTTAGAGCCGGGAAAATGCATCCCGGCCTCCCTCATCGCGCCGCGAGCAGCCGGGCAAGGCGGGCCCGACGCGGGGCGGAAAGGCCGGCAAGCCGGAGCGTCGCAAGGCCGAGGACGCGATAGGTTTCGCGGGCGGGGCCGCGCAGCGCCGCGAGGTGCAATGCGACCGTTTCGGCGTCGCCGCGCGCGACCGGACCCGTCAGCGCCCGGGCCGGACCGAGCGCAAGGACGTTCTCGACGGTCCGGCGGATGAGCGGGCCCAGCGCCGCCCGTGTTTTTTTCTCGCGAACGCCGGCAGTGGCGAAGAGGCCGAAGGCGTCGGCGAGAAGCGCGACGAGGTCGTTGCAGGCCAGGACGGCGCCGGCGTGATAGAGCACCTTGCCTCGCTTCGACACGGCCACAGGAACTCCGCCGATCGCGCGGACGAGCGACCGAAGAAGCGGCGCCGTCCCGCGGTCGCCCTCGTGGAAAAAGTGCGCCCCGCGGATTCCCGCGAGGCCCTTCGCGGCCGTCGGAAACGTCATGAGCGGGTGCAGGCTCGCGGCGCGGGCGCCGCGGCGGCGGACGGCAGCGAGCGCGTCGGAGGAGAGCGCGCCCGCCGTGTGGACGATGACGGCGCCGCCGCGGACGGCCGGAGCGATTTCGCGCGCGACGGCGGCCAGCGCATCGTCGGGAACGGCGACGATGACCACATCGCCCCGGGCCGCCGCTTCGCGCGCGCTCGTTGAGGGCGCGCCGACGAATCGTGCCGCGCGCTTCGCCGAAGCAGCCCCCCGGCAGGAAACCGCCGCGACCCGCCACCCCGCGCGCTTCAGCGCAGCCCCCAGCGCCGCGCCGACCCGGCCCGCGCCCACGACGGAAACCGTGCGGCTCATGCCGCGACTGTAGCGGGCGCCGCGGGGCGCGTCCACCGGGCCTCGTGATAGACTCTCGCCCCGCCATGTTCGAAAAACTCACCTTTGCGCTCCAGTCCCTGGTCCAGGACAACGCCTACACGGTCATCGTGGGCGTCCTTTATGTCTGCGGACTCGGGGTCCCGATCCCCGAAGAAATCACCCTCCTGCTCGCCGGGTGGGCCGCGTACGAGGGATACGTCCATCTCTGGCTCATCATGGTCCTTTGCGTCGCCTCCATCATCGGCGGCGACCTCACCATGTTCTTCATCGCCCGCCGATGGGGCCGCCAGCTCCTGACCACGCGGTTCGGAAAGTGGCTCTTTCCCGCGCCGCGCCTCGCCAAGGTCGAGCACTACTTCGAGAGACACGGCAGCAAGACGGTCTTCTTCGCCCGCTTCTTCGCCGGCATCCGCATGCCCGTCTACTTTTATGCCGGCACGATGAAGATGCACCCGGTGCGCTTCGTCCTCCTCGACCTCGCCGGGACCCTCATCAGCGGGCCGACGTCGATCTACATCGCGTTTCGCTTCTCGAAGAACTTCAAGGAGGCGATCGCGAAGGTTGAGCACGCGAACCACTGGATCTTCGGCGGGATCCTGGTGATCGTGGTGCTGACGGTGTTGTGGCACTGGTGGAAGGGGCACAAGGACCGGATGGCGGCGAAGGCGATGGAAGCGGCGCCGCCGGTTCCCCCGGGCGAAGAGGCGCCGAAGTGAGCCGGATTTGCGTCTCTCTGTCCGGGGGCGCGGCGATTGCCGGGCGCGCCTTCGTGGAGATCCGTCTCGACCGGGGAGCGACGTGGCCCCAGGTTCCGTCCGGCTGCGACGCGATCGCGACGTGCCGCGCCTCCTGGGAGGGCGGGACATTTGCGGGGAGCGAAGAAGAGCGGCGTACGGCGGTCGAGCGCGCCGCGGCATCCGGGGCGTGGGCGGTGGATGTCGAGGCGCGCGCGGCGTGGCGCCCCGCGCGGCCGGCGGGGGTGCGGCTGATCCTGTCGCACCACGATTTCGAAGGAGTGCCGGCGGACGCGCGCGGGCTCGCGCACCGCATGCTCGCGGAAAAGGCGGACGTCGTGAAGATCGCGGCGACGCCGAAGTCCGCCGCAGAGCTCCGCGCGCTTCTCGAACTCCAGCGCGACCTCGGCGCGCGCGCCGTCATCGTCCCCATGGGTGGCCTCGGCGCCGCGGCCCGCATCCTCGGCGCCCGCATCGGCGCGCCGTGGACCTATGCGGCGCCGGAGGGCGGAGAACCGACGGCCGAAGGGCAATGGGGTGAAGGGGAACTGCGCGGCCTCTACCGGTTCGAGCGCATCGGCGCTTCCACGAGGGCGTTCTGCGTCGCGGGCGACCCGGTGGCGCATTCGCAGTCGCCGCGGCTGTTCAACACGGCGTTTGCGAAGGCCGGCCTGGACGCGGTGTACGTTCCCGCGCTTGTTCGCGAGGGGGAGCTTTTCGCGGCGCTCGAATCGCTTGGCGTCGAGGGCGCGAGCGTCACGATCCCGCACAAGGTCGAGGCGGGCCGCGGCGCGAAAGCGGACGCGGCGGCGCGACGCGCCGGGGCGGCCAACACGCTGACGAAGCGCGCCGGCATGTGGGAGGCGACGAATACGGATTCTGCCGGGTTTCTCGAGTCGCTGGAGGCGGGGCTCGGGCGGGCGGCCAAAGGGCTGCGCGTCGTGGTGCTGGGCGCGGGAGGCGCTGCGCGCGCCATTCTCGCGGCGCTCGCGGGACCGAATGTCCTCTTCCTGGCGGGCCGCAACTCCGTGAAGACGGGGGATCTCGCGCGGGAATTCGACGCGACTCCGGTTCCATGGACGGGGGGAGAAGGGATCGCGTTCGACGTCCTGGTGAACACCACTTCCGTGGGAATGGACCCGGCGGCGGACGAGACGCCGTTCTCCGCCGCCAGGCTGCCTGACGGGTGCGCGGTGTACGACTGCGTTTACACGCCGAGGGAGACGAGGCTTCTCAGGGAAGCGGGGGCGCGGGGATGCCGCGCAATCTCCGGAGTCGGGATGTTTGCGGGGCAGGCGCGGCGGCAGTGGGAGGCGTGGTTCGGGAAAGAAGGGGAGCGTGCGATGAAAGATGCGGTCGGGGAATTCCTTGAGGAGCGAGCCAAAAAGTAGCGGCCACCTCAGGGGGAGGTGGCCGTTGTTGTTTCGCTCTTCCTTTCGTGGCTGCCGCGGCGCTTACTCGTGAATCGAGATCTTTGTCCCCGACCCCGCAAGGTCGAACAGCTCTTCAACGCTCTCGTTCCGCATCCGCACGCACCCGTTCGACTCGTGCTTCCCGATCGTTTCCGGCTTGCGCGTTCCGTGGATGCCGTAGCTCGTGAATCCCGGCTCGGCGAAGCCCATCCAGCGCGTGCCGAGCGGATTCTCCGGGTCGTCAGCGGAGACGGCCCGCTGTCCCGCGCGGGTCCATTCGGGATTGACCAGCTTGGTGGACACCGTGAACTCGCCGATCGGCGTCGGGCTCTCGTCGAGCTTTCCCGTGCAGACCGGGTATTGCCGGGCCAGCAGCCGGCCGTTGTACCAGAGCCTCAGCCACGTCCGCTTGATCGACACTTCGATGGAAGCCTTCGCCGTCAGGACTTTCAGGCGCTGCCCGGCGCGGATCATCCCGTTCTGGACCTTGTTCACGCGCGCGATCACGCCCGAGTCGATCTTGTGCTTCTTCGCGATCGTCACGACGAGGTCGCCCGATTTCACGACGTAAACCGTACCCAGCTCCGCGACGTCCTTCGCGCTGAACGCGAGCTGGTCCGCGTAGTTGCTGCAGCGAGTGACGAGGCCCGGCTCGTTCCCGACCCCCAGGTTCACCGCCAGCGAACACGCCTCCCACGCCTCCAGCGGACGCCCGTTCTTGTCCGCCGCATCCGCGATCGCCAGCACGCTCGAGGACGACTCCGCCGACTCCGGATGGTCCCTCAGCAGCTTCATCCCCGCGTCCACGCGGGCCGACCCTTCGCTCCCCATGTACACGCGGGCGAGGGCCGAAGCGCGCTCCGGCGCCTTCGGGCAGGACTCCGCGAGCTTGGCCCACTGCGCGATCGCTTCCACGGTCCGCCCGGTCTTCTCGTAAGAAACGGCGAGTGCGGCGCGCAGGGAAGCGGAGACCTTGTTCTTCTCGACTTCTTTCACGAGTTCCGGGATGGCGGCTTCGTAGTCGCCGAGCTGGAAGAGGCCGAGGCCGCCCTTTGGTTCCGGCTTGACGGCGGCGGACTGGGCATCGCTGACGGAGGGAGCGCCGCCGGTCGTGCTGACGGTGGGACGGGCGGGGGCGAGGCTCACTTTTTCCGCGGGGGTGGAGCTGCGGGAGTGGACCGGGAGCCAACCGCGGAAATAGGCGACGATAGTCACGGTCGTGATGACGACCGCGCAGGCGATGGCTTTGAGCATGAGTCCTCTCCGAAGGTCGTGAAAAGTATGCAAAATCCCCTCTGTCTCTATACTTTATAAAGTATAAATGTATGGAAGTCAAACATCCGTCGTTTATTTCTTGTTGGAAACGTCGTGGTGTTATCACAAGTATATATGGCATAACAGCTTAAGATTTCAAGCCTTCCGCCGAAAGCGTTGAAATCCGGGAATCCAGCCGTTTCGGCGGCTGCATCTGCTACCTGCAACCTACCCCCTACTCCCAACTCAGCCCTCCATCCTGCCGGTTCCTGCCCTCCCGAATTCCTGTTGACACACTCCCCCCGACATCTCTATCTTGCCGCCCCCATGACCCGCAACGCCCCCTTCATCCCGAGCTGGACCTGGCGCCCGTATACCTACGGGACGGAGGCCTTTGCGGGCCAGCCGGGATAACGAACCCAGCGCCGCAACAAGCCCTGTCCCCAAACGGACAGGGCTTTTTTTTTCGTCCACGGAGAAAATCATGAGCCCGAAAACCGTCGTCAAACGCGATATCCCCGCCGACCTCGAAACGCCCGTCAGCGCGTTCCTGAAACTCCGCGCCGCAGGCGCACGCTTCCTCCTCGAATCCGTCGAAAACGGCGAAAAACTCGGCCGGTTCTCGTTCATCGGCGTCGGGAACGCCGCGCGGGTCACCGTCGGCGCGAAAGCGCTGGAGGTGGACGGCGCGGGAGGGAAGCGTTCCGTTCCGTTCGGCGACGGCGGTCCCCTCGGCGCGCTGCGCGACCTCCTGCTCGCGCAGGAAATGCCCGCGGAAGCGGGAGCCCCGTCGCTTCTCGGCGGGCTGGTGGGGTACCTCAGCTACGACTTCGCCCGCAATCTCGAAAAAATCCCGGCGACCCTGCCGGATCGACTCGGCCTCCCGGACGGCGTTTTTCTGCTGACCGACGCGCTCGTCATGTTCGACCACATCCGCCGCCGCATGACGCTCGTCGCGCTGGCGGACGACGCGGCGGCGGGCGAGAAACGGCTGGACGCGATCGTCGAACGCCTGCGCGGCGCGCTGCCGGCTCTTCCGCTTTCGGAGAAGACGCTGAAGCCGCTCGACGGCGACACCACCCGCGAGAAGTACCAGTCATCCGTTCAGGCGGCGCAGGAACACATCAGGGCGGGAAATGCCTACCAGGTGGTGCTCTCGCAGCGATGGAGCGGCGAGATCGGCGTCGCGCCCTTCCAGGTCTACCGCGCGCTGCGCATCCAGAATCCCAGCCCGTACATGTTCTACTTCGACTTCGACGATTTCCAGCTCGTCGGCTCGAGTCCCGAGGTCCTGGTGAAACTCGAAGGGCGTACCGCGATTGTGCGGCCGATCGCGGGGACGCGCCCGCGCGGCGCTTCGGAAGCGGAGGACGCGAAGCTCGAGCAGGAGTTGCTGGCCGACGAAAAGGAGCGGAGCGAGCACGTCATGCTGGTGGACCTGGCGAGGAACGATCTCGGTCGCGTCTGCGAGTACGGCTCGGTCAAGCCCACGGATCTCTTCACGGTCGAGCGCTACTCGCACGTGATGCATCTCGTCTCAGAAGTCCGGGGGACGCTTCGCAAGGACCAGGACCAGTTCGACCTCTTCCGCGCCGCGTTCCCGGCGGGCACGGTGACAGGGGCGCCGAAGATTCGCGCGATGCAAATCATCGAGTCCCTCGAGACGTCGCGCCGAGGCCCGTACGCGGGCGCGGTCGGTTACTTCGGCGCGAACGGCCAGATGGACACGTGCATTGCGATCCGGACGATCGTGGTGCAGCGGGGCGTCGCGCACCTGCAGGCCGGCGCCGGTGTCACGCTCGGCAGCACACCCGAGGGCGAGTACCAGGAGTGCATGAGCAAGGTCGCAGCCCTCCGCAAGGCAGTAGAAACCGCCACCGAGCTTTAGCCGACCTATCCACTACCGACTACCCACTACCCACTGAGGTCGCCATGCTCCTGCTCATCGACAACTACGACAGCTTCACGTTCAACCTCGTCCAGTTCTTCGGGGAGTTGGGCGCTGACATCGTCGTGAAGCGCAACGACGAGATCACGCTCGACCAGGCGAAGTCGATGAGCCCTTCGCATCTCGTGATCAGCCCGGGTCCCGGGACGCCGGCGGAGGCGGGGGTGTCGAAGGAATTCATCGGTCACTTCGCGGGAAAAATCCCGACGCTCGGGGTCTGCCTGGGGCACCAGGCGATCGGCGAGGTGTTCGGCGGCGTCGTGAACCGGGCGGAGAGGCAGATGCACGGAAAGGTGTCGCTCGTCTACCACGACAACAAGGGCCTGTACAAGGGGGTGCCGAACCCATTCCCGGCCACGCGCTACCACTCGCTCGTCGTCCGGGAAGAAACGCTCCCGCCGACGCTCAAAGTGGTCGCGCACACGGCCGAAGGCGAAATCATGGGCCTGCGGCACAAGACGTTTGCGGTCGAAGGCGTGCAGTTCCATCCAGAATCGATCCTGACCGTGCCCGGCAAGACCCTGCTGCGAAACTTCCTCGAACAACGGCCTCCGAACACATGACCCTCAACGACGCGCTCGAAAAAATCGCAAAACGCGCAAGTCTTTCGAAAGACGAAGCGCGCGCGGTGTTTCTGCGCGTCCTGCGCGGTGAGGTAAGTCCCGCGCAACTGGGGGCTCTGTTGATGGGGCTGCGGACAAAGGGGGAGACGGGCGATGAGCTGGCGGGGGCGGTGGAAGCGGTCCGGGCCAGCGCCGTGCGCGTCGAGATCGGCGACTGCCCGGCGATCGACACGTGCGGCACGGGCGGCGACGGGCTCGCGATGGTGAACATCTCGACGGCCGCGGCGTTCGTGGTCGCCGGCGCCGGTGTGCCGGTGGCGAAGCACGGCAACCGGTCGGCCTCGGGGCGCGTCGGCAGCGCTGACGTCCTCGCCGCGCTGGGCGTCCCGGTCGAGCGACCGGCAGGGGAAGTGGCGGCCGCCATCAGAAATAAAAACTTCGGCTTCATGTTCGCGCCGGCGTTCCACCCCGCGATGAAGCACGCCGCGCCCGTCCGCAAGGAGCTCGGCGTCCGCACCATCTTCAACCTCATCGGCCCGCTGGCCAACCCGGCGCTCCCTCCGTACCAGCTCGTCGGCGTGCCGGAGGAGCGCTTCGTCGACCTCGTAGCCAACGCCTTCGCTTCCCTGGGCGTGAAGCGCGCGATGGTCGTTCACGGCGCCGGGGGCGCGGACGAGGCGACGCTCGAGGGGCCGTTCCACGTCGCGCGCGTTGAGGGCGGCATCGTGAAGCGCGAGGTCCTCGACCCGCGTTCGGCAGGATTCGCAACGTCGACGAACGCCGCGCTCGCCGGGGGCGATGCGGCGGCGAACGCCGCAGCGATCCGCGGGGTGCTCGAGGGGAAGAACGGCCCGGTTTCCGATGCCGTGGTCCTGAACGCCGGCCTCGCCATCGCCGTTGCGAGGAATTGCACGATCTGCGAGGGCGTCGACGCGGCGCGCGAGTCCGTGAAGAGCGGCCGCGCGGCGGAGGCCCTGGAGGCGGCTCGATGTTAGGGAGAATCCTGGAGCTGAGGCGCAGGCGGCTTGCAGAGGCAATGGCGGCGCTGCCCATGCGCGAGGTCATCGCCCGTGCCCGGAACCAGCCCCCGGCGAGGGATTTCCGCGCAGCGCTGGCGAACGCAAAGGGCCTGGGTCTCATCGCGGAGATCAAGCGGGCGACTCCGGCGAAGGGCGACATCGCGGTGAAACTCGACCCGGCGGAGCGCGCGCGGAGCTACGCGGCGGGCGGCGCGGACTGTCTCTCAGTGTTGACCGAGGGCGATTTTTTCAAAGGATCGCTCTGGGACCTGTCCACGGCGCGGGCCGCCTGCGACCTGCCGGTGCTTCGCAAGGACTTCATCGTGGACGAGTACCAGGTCTGGGAAGCCCGCGCCCACGGTGCCGACGCGGTGCTCCTGATCGTGGCTGCGCTGGGGAAGCTGACACCCCACCTGCGCGCCGTCGCAAGGGGGGCGGGGCTCGCGGCCCTCGTCGAAGTCCACGAGGAATCCGAGCTCGCCGACGCCGGAGATGCGGAAATCGTCGGTGTGAACAACCGGAATCTCCGGACTCTCGAAATGGACCTCACGACGATGGAGCGCGTGATGCCGAAGTCGCGTGCGGCGGTGCGCGTTGCGCTGAGCGGATTCAAGACCCGCGAGGATGCATTGAAAGCCAGGGCCGCCGGCGCCCGCGCGATCCTCGTCGGCGAGGAAATCGTGAAGGTGGGCGACCCCGCGCCCCGCATCCGGGAGCTGAAACTCCTGTGATCCGGGTAAAAATCTGCGGCATCACGAATCTGCGCGACGCCGTCGCGGCGGCCGACGCCGGCGCGGACGCGGTCGGGTTCGTGTTCGCGGAGTCGCCGCGCCGCGTCAGCGTGGGCGCCGCGCGCAAGATGTCGCGCCAGCTCCCGGCGTTCCTGCACAAGGTCGGCGTGTTCTACAACGCCCTTCCCGCCGACGTCGCGATGATCGCGCGCGCCGCCGGGCTGACGTGGGTGCAGCTGCACGGCGACGAGTCGAAGGCCGACGCGAGGGCCATCCCGTTTCCGAGCGTGAAGATGTTCGCGGTCTCGGAAGGCAAGGTCGTTGAGCGCGTGCGGCGCTGGGGTGATCCGCTCGTGCTGCTGGAAGCCGGGAAGGTCGGCGGTTCCGGAAAATCCTTCGACTGGAGCATCGCACGACGCGTCGGCCGCGTCGCCGACGTCATCCTCGCGGGCGGGCTCAAGCCCGAGAACGTCCGCGAAGCCGTCCGGATCGCCCGGCCCTTCGCCGTCGATACCGCGAGCGGCGTCGAGTCCCGCCCCGGAAAAAAGGACCACGCCCGCATCCGCCGCTTCATCGAGGAGGCCCGCCGGTGAAACCTGACCGTCACGGATACTTCGGCGAGTGGGGGGGACAGTACGTCCCGGAGACGCTCATGCCGGCGCTGCAGGAACTCGAGGCCGCTTACCGCGCGGCGAGGCGCGACGCTTCGTTCGGGCGCGAGCTGCGCGCCCTCCTGCGCGACTACTCCGGCCGGCCGACACCGCTGTACGAGGCGAAACGGCTCGCGGCGGCGTGGAAGGCGGACCGCGTGTTCCTCAAGCGCGAAGACCTGAACCACACCGGCGCGCACAAGATCAACAACGCCCTCGGGCAGGCGCTGCTCGCGCGACGGCTCGGGAAGAAACGGATCATCGCCGAGACCGGCGCGGGCCAGCACGGCGTCGCGACGGCGACCGTCTGCGCCCTCTTCGGCCTCGAATGCCGCGTCTACATGGGCGTCGAGGACATGGAGCGGCAGGCGCCGAACGTGCAGCGGATGCAGCTGCTTGGCGCGGAGGTCGCGCCCGTCGAAAGCGGGACGAAGACGCTGAAGGACGCGACCAACGAGGCGATCCGCGACTGGGTCACCAACGTCGCGACCACGCACTACATCATCGGCTCGACCGTCGGCCCCCACCCGTACCCGCTTCTCGTCCGCGATTTCCAGAGCGTGATCGGCAAGGAAGCGCGCGCGCAGTCGAAGAAAAAGCTCGGCCGTCTCCCGGACGTCGTCGTCGCCTGCGTCGGCGGCGGCTCGAACTCGATGGGGATGTTCCACGCGTTCCTCAAGGACCACAGCGTCAAGCTGATCGGCGTCGAGGCGGCGGGAAAGGGTGTTCGCAGCGGCGCACACGCGGCGACCCTCACCGCCGGGCGGCCCGGCGTGCTGCACGGGTCGCGGTCGTACCTGCTGCAGGACGGGAACGGCCAGGTGACCGGGACGCATTCGATCAGCGCCGGCCTCGACTACCCGGGCGTCGGCCCCGAGCACTCGTTCCTCAAGGACACGCGCCGCGCGACCTACGCCGCCGTCACCGACCGGCAGGCGCTCGACGCGTTCGCCGAGTGCTGCCGGCTCGAGGGAATCATCCCGGCGCTCGAGTCATCCCACGCGCTGGCGTACGCGCGCCGGCTCAAGGGAATCGTCCTGGTCTGCCTCTCAGGAAGAGGCGACAAGGATCTCGCCACGGTCATGGGAGCGGAGGCCCGCAATGTCCGCCATTGACCAGCGCTTCGCGGATCTCCGTCGCGAGAACCGTCCCGCGCTCATGCCCTACCTGTGCGCCGGCTTCCCCGACGCCGCGACGTTCCGAGCGCTTCTCCGCGCCGCCGCCGACGCGGGCTCTGACCTCGTCGAGGTCGGCATTCCGTTCAGCGACCCGATCGCCGACGGGCCCGCGATCCAACATGCGTCCCACGAAGCGCTTCTGGCCGGCGCGACGCCCCACAATGCGCTCGCGTGGAGCCGCGACGTGGCCGGTCCGGTCAAGGTGGTCATGACGTACGCCAACGTGGTCCTCGCGCCCGGCGCTGCCGCGTTTTTCCGCAAGGCGGCCGCCGCCGGGTTCTCCGGCGCGATCATTCCCGACCTGACGCCCGAGGCGGCGCGGCGCCACGTCGCCAGCTCTTACGGAATCGATCTCATCCCGATGGTGGCCCCGACCACGACGCCGGCGCGGATGCGGTCGCTCGTGAAGGGCCGCGGCGGATTCGTGTACCTTGTTTCGGTCGCGGGGGTGACGGGCGCGCGGAAGGACCTGCCGCCGGGGCTGGAGGCGTTCGTGAAGCGGGTGAAGCGGGAGACGCCGCGGCCCGTCTGCGTCGGATTCGGGATTGCGACGCCGGAGCACGCGGCCGCGGTGGGACGGTTCGCGGACGGGGTGATCGTGGGAAGCGCGATCGTCAGGATCATCCGTGAGGCGGGGAAGAAGCGCGCGGCGGGCGAGGTGCGGAAGTTCCTGGAGAAGATGAGGAGGGCGCTCGATGCTGCGCGGCGTTAGGGGAGCGACGGGGGTGGAGGCGAACACGCGCGAGGCGATCCTCGGCGCGACGCGGGAGCTCCTGCAGAAAATGGCGGACGCGAACGCGATCGAGCCGGACCGCGTGTCGATGATCCTCTTCACCGCGACGACCGACCTGACTGCGGCTTTCCCGGCAACCGCTGCGCGCGAGATCGGCTGGACGCGCGTCCCGCTCATGTGTTCGCCCGAGCTCGAAGTTGAAGGAGCGCTCCCGCGCGTTGTGCGCGTCATGGTGCTCGTCGAGACGGAGCTCAGCCCGCAGGAGATCCGGCACCAGTACCTCGGCCGTGCCGCGGCGCTGAGACCGGACCTGGCGGGGGAGGGGAAGAAGTGAACGCGATCGCTTCGCCTCGACGTATCCGCGGCCGTTTCCGCGTCATTCGCCTTTATCCGCGTATGTCCTTTCTCGATTCCGGGCTGCGTTCGACTCGCGGATTCGAGAAAAGAGAAAGGAATACGCGGATGAAAGCGAATGACGCGGAAACGGCCGCGGATAGGGCGCCGCATTCACCGCTTTCGGTCGTTCCGGAGGTTTCAGCGCAAACGACGCAACTCCCGTCTCCCGACTCCGGTCTCCCGTCTTCCGTTCGCCTGGTCCACAATGACGACCGATACGCAACCGGCACCCTCCCCGCGATTCCGGCCAAGGCGAGTCCTGTCGCCACGGCCGCGGGACGGCGCCGGAAACCCTCTTCGAAGACAGGTGCCCGATGAGCCCTCCCCCGAAAGCTGAAAGCGATACCGCCATGATCGTCGTGATGAAATCCAGCGCTTCCGCCCGCGAAACGGGCGCCGTGCTGCAGCAGATCGAGTCGTTGGGATTCAAGCCGCACATTTCGAGCGGCGAGGAACGGACGGTGATCGGGATAATCGGAAGCGACCGGAAGGTGGAGCCGGCGGCGTTTGACGGCCTTGCGGGGGTCGAGCGCGTGATCCCGATTCTCAAGCCGTACAAGCTGGCGTCGCGCGAGTTCAAGCAGGAGGACACGGTCGTCGAGGTGCGCGGCCGGCGGATCGGCGGCCGGCAGGTGACGGTGATGGCCGGGCCCTGCGCGGTGGAGGACCGGGCGCAGGTGATGGAAGCGGCGAAGCGTGTGAAGGCCGCGGGGGCGACGATCCTGCGCGGCGGCGCGTTCAAGCCGCGGACGAGCCCGTACGCGTTCCAGGGGCTGGGGAAGCCCGGGCTGGAAATCCTGCGGGAAGCGGCCGACGCGAACGACATGGCCGTAGTCACGGAAGTCCTCTCGGTGCAGGACATCCCGGCCGTGATGGAGTACGCGGACATCCTTCAAATCGGCGCGCGCAACATGCAGAACTTCAACCTGCTGGAAGAAGTCGGGAAAGCGGGGAAGCCGGTGCTGCTCAAGCGCGGAATGATGTCCACCATCGAGGAACTGCTGCTGAGCGCGGAGTACATCCTCTCGAAGGGCAACTACAACGTGATCCTGTGCGAGCGCGGCATCCGCACATTTGAAAAGTACACACGCAACACGTACGACATCTCCTGCGTCCCCGTGGTCAAGAAGCTCTCCCACCTCCCGATCGTCTGCGACCCTTCGCACGCCGCGGGCGACCGCGACCTCGTCGGCCCCCTTGCCAAGGCGGCGATCGCGGCCGGCGCGGACGGGCTCATCATCGAGGTCCACCCGAGGCCGGAAGTCGCGAAGTGCGACGGCGCGCAGTCGCTCCACCCTGACCAGTTCGACGTCCTGATGAAGGAACTCTCCGCGATCGCCCGGTGCATCGGGCGCAGCATTTAAGGATTATCCGATAGGCGTTCCGTGTTTAGGATGCCACGCGCCGATGCGGGCTTCCAGGGGGCCCAGACGCCCCCGCCCGGCCGGCATTTCCTCCCCCGTCGGAGAAGGCTTGTGACGAACCTGAAACTGCTGCCGCTCGTGGCCGCGCTGGTCGCCCTCCTCGGCGCCCGCGCCACCGCAGGCGACCTCGAAGACAAGCGCGACAAGAAGCTCAAAGAGCCCTTCATCGAAAAAGGTCACTGGCTCCTCGACTACGACAAGGCTCGCGAGGAAGCGAAGAAATCCGGCAAGCCGATGCTCGTGTATTTCACCCGTTCCTACGCCCCCTGAGGGCCGTGCAACAGCCTGGAGGGCGGTACGCTCTCCTCTGAAGAATTCCTGACGTTCGCTTCCAAGGTGGTTCTTTTCCTGCACATCACGTCGCACGTCGAAGAGGACCAGTACCAGGAGCTGTTCGAGGCGAAGGGCGGCGACGGGTTTCCGTACATGGCGTACCTGGACTCGGCGGGGGAAGTGATCTCGAAGTTCGATCGGCCGTACACGGTGGACACGTTCTCGGAAGCACTGAAAAAGGCCGAGTCATTCATTGCGATGGTGAAGAAGGCGGAAGGCGGGGACAAAGCCGCTGCGCTGGAGGTGCTGATCGGGAAGCTGGAGACGGGCGCCATCAAGGCGGACGAGGCGAAGAAGAAGCTGAAGGATCTTCCGAAGCCGTCGGCGGAGCAGGAGCCGCGGCTGAACGGCGCGCTGGCGAACGCCGAGGTCCAGCAGATTCTGGACGAGCAGGAGGCGGCGACCGCGAAGAAGTTCATGGAGATGCTGAAGGCGAAGCGTGCGCCGACGGACAAGGAAGTCGGGCAGACGTTTTACATGGCGATCCTGAACTACTCGGAGAAGGAGAAAGACGCGGCGGGTTTCGAGGCTGCGCTGAACGGGCTGAAGGCGATGTTCGGGGACAACCCGCAGGCGAAAGGGTTTTTCGACGCGAAGGAGAAGACCCTGAAGAAGCTGAAGTCGGAGAAGGACCCGAAGTAGCGAATGGACGGCTCAATCCGGGGAGGCCGGTTCGCCGGCCTCCCCGTTCTGTTTTGAGAGGGGGTGGAACGATGCCGCTCGTGAGGATCTCGATGCGTTCGGGGCGCCCGCCGGCGGCGGTGAAAGCCATCGGCGACGCGGTGCACCGTGCGCTGGTCGAGGCGGTGAGTGCGCCTGCGGACGGGAAATTCCAGGTCATCACGGAGCACGGGCCGGAGGGGCTTGTCCACCCGCCTTCTTACATGGGGATGCCGAAATCGGACGGAATTGTCGTGATCCAGGTGACGATGAACGCGGGGCGGACGGTCGAATTGAAGCGTGCGCTTTACGCGAAGATCGCGGACTTGCTGGCGGGCGCCGGCGTGAACCGGGAGGACATCGTCATCAGCCTCGTCGAGGTCCCCAAAGAGAACTGGTCCTGGGGCGGCGGCGAGATGACTTACCTGAAATGAAACCTGCCAGCGTCGTCATCGTCGGCATGGGCCACATCGGCGGATCGCTCGGCATGGCGCTGCTCACGCGGCGGCTGGCAAGGCGCGTCGTGGGGATCGACAGCGACCCTGCGGTCCTGCGGCGGGCGCTTCGCCGGCGCGCGTGCACGGAGACGGCGCAGAATCTCTGGCCTGTCGCGGGAGCGGACCTCGTGGTCCTGGCGACGCCGGTGCGGACGATCCAGTCGCTTGCGTGGAAGATCGCGGAGCTGCAGCTTCCCGGCACGCGCATCACGGACGTCGGCTCGGCGAAAGCCGGGATCATGCGCGCGTTCCGCGGCGTGCGCGGATTCGTCGGCGGCCACCCGATGTGCGGCACGGAGCGGGGAGGGATCGAGGCGGCGGACCCGGCGCTGTTCAAGGGGGCGACTTGGGCGCTCGTGCCGGGAGATCGCGCGGCCCTGCCGGCCATGAAGAAGCTCGTGGTGCAGCTCGGCGCCGTCCCGCTCGTCGTCACCGCACAAGCCCATGACCGCGCCGTCGCACTCATTTCTCACCTGCCGTATGCTCTCGCGCTCGCTCTTGTAAGGCTCGGTCGAAAGGGCGGCCCTCTCGCCGCCCGCCTCGCCGCCGGCTCCTTCCGTTCCGCCACGCGCGTCGCGGCCCAGCCCGCCGCGATGTCCCTCGACCTCCTCCTCGCGAACCGCTTCCACGTTGCCGCCGCGCTGGAGAGAATGGGCGACGACCTGCGCGGACTCGCGATGGCCCTGAGGAAGGGCGACGAGGCCGCGCTGAAGCGCTTCCAGAAAGAAGGCCTGCGTTGAGCACGCTGGGGACGATTTTCCGCGTGACGTTGTTCGGCGAGAGCCACGGACCGGGTGTCGGCGCCGTGGTGGAGGGCGTTCCCGCGGGTCTCAAACTCGACATGGACGCGATGCGTCACGAGCTGGCGCGGCGGCGGCCGGGTCAGTCGAAGCTGACGACGCAGAGGAAGGAAGAGGACGAGCCGGAGTTTCTCGCGGGGTTGATGCACGGCGCGGCGACCGGCGCGCCGCTGACGATCTTCATCCGGAACACGGACGTCGACTCGCGGCCCTACGACGCGACGAAGGACCTGCCGCGGCCGGGGCACGCGGACTTCACGGCGTGGGCCAAGTGGGGAAGCGCGCGGGATCACCGCGGGGGCGGACCGTTCTCGGCCCGGACGACGGCGCCGCTCGTGGCCGCAGGGGCGATCGCGCGGCAGATTCTGGCGGGCGTGAAGATCGCGGGGCACGTGGTCGAGATCGCGGGGATCGAGGTTCCGCACGAGATCCCGTTCTCCTCGCTCGCGGCGGCCGAAGCGCACCCGACGCGCTGCGCCGATCCCAGCACGGCCGAACTGATGGAGCACGCCATCACCAGGGCCCGGTCCGAAGCGGACTCCGTGGGCGGCGTCGTCGAGGTCAGGGCCCAGGGCCTGCCCGCCGGCTGGGGCGGCCCCGGCGCCGACGGGCTCGAATCCGAATTGGCCCGCGCGCTGCTCGCCATCCCCGCCGCCCGCGGGGTCGAGTTCGGCGCAGGCTTCCGGGCGGCGCGCATGAAGGGAAGCGATCACAACGATGCGTTCGACGTCGACCACGCGGGGCACGTCACGACGCGCACGAACAATTCCGGCGGCATCCTCGGGGGCATCTCGACCGGCATGCCGCTCGTCGCTCGCGTCGCGTTCAAGCCGACCAGTTCGCTCCCTCGCAAGCAGGACACGGTCAACCTCGCGACCATGAAACCCGCCGTCATCGAAACGAAAGGGCGGCACGACCCCTGCGTCGTCCCGCGCGCCGTGCCGATCGTGGAGGCCTGCGTGGCCTGCGTCCTCGCCGACGCGAAGCTGCGCGCAGACGCGGAGAACACGCGATGAGCCGCAAGACCGTCAGCACCCCCGGCGCACCTCAGGCGATCGGCCCCTACTCCCAGGCCGTCGTCATGGACGGCTGGGTCTTCGCTTCCGGCCAGATCCCCCTCGATCCCGCCACGGGCCAGATGGTCGCCGGCGACACCGGCGCGCAGACGCGGCGCGCCCTCGAGAACCTCAAGGCTGTGCTTGCCGCGGCGGGAAGCGGCCTCGACCGGGTCGTCAAAACCACGGTGTACCTGAAGGACATGAACGACTTTGCCGCGATGAATGCGGCCTACGCCGAGTACTTCGCCAAGGATCCGCCAGCCCGCGCCACCATCCAGGCCGCCCGGCTCCCGAAGGACGCCGCGGTCGAGATCGACGTCATCGCAAAGGCATGACCGGGCATCCTGAAGCGCTCGCCTGGACCGCGTGGCCCCTCCGCGACGAAGGTCCGCGCGCGGCGCTCAAAGTCCTGACCCTCGCGGGAATCATCGCACTGTTCTTCCTCGTCTTCGGCCATCTCGGCTGGCTCGCGGCGGTCCTGCTCCCGGCTTCACTGGGAAAGTGGTTCCTGCCGACCGCCTACGAGCTCCGCCCCGACGCGATCTCAGTCCGGTTCTGCGGACTTACGACGCGCGCGCCGTGGACCCGGTACCGCCGCTTCTACGCGCACTCCATCGGCGTCCACCTCTCGCCCTTCGAGTCGCCGTCTCCGCTGGACCCGTTCCGCGGGTTGTTCCTGCGGTTCCGCGGAAACAGGGAAGCGGTCGTTACGAGGCTGGAACAGGCCGGGTTGAAGCGGGGCGAAAAAAAAACATCGGCTAAGGCGCCAGGATCACCCTCGCCGCCGCCACCAGGTCCGGCGCCGTCTCGAGCGGAATCCCCTGCGCCGCCCCCTCCGCCGCCCAGCGCTCCCCCTGGCCCGTAAGGGCGAGGACGAAGCGGCCGACTCCGGCGGCGGTGGAGGCGTCGCGGTCGCGGAGGTTGTCGCCGATGAACGCCGACGCGGCGAGGTCGAGGTCGAGTTCCCGGGCGGCAGCAAGGAGCAATCCCGGTTTCGGCTTGCGGCAGGCGCAGGCGTCGGCGTCGGTGTGCGGGCAGACGTAAATCCCGGCCAGGGGCGCTCCCGCGGCCGCAAGGTCGTCCTTCATCCGGCCGTGGATGTCGTCGAGCGTCACGCGCGCGACAATTCCTTTGCCCACGCACGCCTGGTTCGAGATCACTACCAGGAGCCTTCCGGCGCGCGCCAGCGCCGCCGCTCCCTCCAGCGCCCCTGGCACCCAGCGCCACTCCGACCACGACTTCACGTAGTCCGTCCGGTCCTCGCAGAGGACTCCGTCGCGGTCCAGGAAGACGGCGGGGCGGGGCATCGTCTCACTCCCTCAAAACAAAACGGGGCCGGCGACGAGCCGGCCCCGCTGGATTCTGCCCGCTCTACTTCTTCGTTTTCTTCTCCGCGAACTTCAGACCCTTCTCCGCTTTCTTCGCCGCGTCCGTGTCAGGCTTCTCGCGGATCAGGTCCTTCCATGTCGAAACCGCGTCTTCCCGCTTCTCCATGAAGAACTGCGACATGCCGAGCAGGTAGCGGGCTTCCGGCACGTGCTCGCTGTCCGGATACCGCTTCAGAAAGTCGCCCAGCGAACGCTCCGCCCCGTGGTAGTCCTCCTCGTCCGTCTGCTTCAGGCACCGGTCGAACTGCAGGTCGTCGATGTACCCCTTCTTGTTCTCAGGGTCCATTTTCCCGACCTCCGCCCACGCCGCCTCCGCCTTCGCATCGTTCCCGGCCTTCATGTTCACGAGGCCGAGGCGGTAAAAAAGCTCTTCGCGCTTTCCGCTCGCGTTGTCCCGGTCGTTGTCGATCGCCGTTTCCAGCAGCGCGCCGGCTTCATCAATGCGGCCCAGCTTCAGGTAAACGATGGAAGCGGCGATCAGCGTCGGGACGTTCTTCGGGTTGTTTTTCACCGATAACTCAACCGCCGCGATTTCACCCAGGGACTTCACCTGGTCGAAGAACTCCGCGCGATGTCCGATGATCCGCAGAAGCTCTTTCCCGCCGGAGTCGAGGAAGCGGGTGTCCGGGATGGCGCGGACCTTGAACTTCTTCGCGGTGTCCGGGTCTTTGTCGGTGTCGATCCGGATGTTGACGAAAGTCTCGTTCAGGTACTTCGCGATGTCGGCGTTGGAATACGTATCCGTATCCATGACTTTGCAGGCGTTTCACCAGTCGGCCGTGAAGTGCACCTGTACGAGTTTCCCGGACTCCTTCGCCTTCTCAAGGCCCTTGGAGTAGTCGGTCACCCAGTCCACGCCGTCGGCTCGCGCGATCGCGGCGGCGGCAAGGAAAGCGGCGGCGAGTTGGAGGCGCTTCATTTTTCTTCTCCCTCTTTCTTGATGTCCTTCGTGGATTCCTTGCGGATGACGGCGAGTTGTTCCAGGGCGGCCGGGACGCGCTTCGCCCACGGATCCTCAGGCATCTCCGCCGCGAGCTTCTTCAGCATAGCTTCCCCGGCGTCGAAGTTGCGGTCGATATCGACGAGGACATCGGCCGCGAGGACGAACATCGCTTCTGCCGCCCCGTCGGTGCCGGGGTAGTCCGCCATGATTTTCTCCAGCGAGGCCTTTGCAAGCTTCGGCGCCGCATTGAGCTCGATGCGCGCGAGCTGCACCGCCGCATTGTCCATCCGTCCCTTTTCGTTCTTCGGGTCCAGCTCCTGCACTTTCGCGAGCGCTTCCTTGGCCAGACCTACGTCCGGACGCGGCTCGCGCATCCGTGAGTCCGCCATAGTCCACCAGGCTTCCAGCGCCAGCCCCTTCGCGTTGTCCGTGTCCAGGCCCGCGGCGGCGCGCAGGTGCCTGTCCGCCGCGTCGAGATCACCGGCCGCGGCCAGGAGACGGCCCAGGTCGAGCTTCGAAGCGGCGTCCTTGTCGTCTTTGGCGATGGCGGCCTCGAGTTCCTGAATCCGCTTCCACGCTTCCGGCGCCGATTGCGCTTCCGCCAGGAACTGCTCCGCCGGGAGGAATCCGACGATGCGTTTGACGACGCGCCCGTCGCTGGAGTGGAACTGGGTGTCGGGGGTGGCATCGACGTGGAATTTCTCCGCGAGCTGGCCGTATTTCGCGCGGTCCATTCGCACGCTGACGCAGGTCTCGCCGAGAAACTTCGCGACATCGTCGGTCGCGAGCGTCTTCTCCTGGAGATCGGTGCACCAGTGGCAGCCGTCCTTGCGCCAGTGCACGAGGACGAGTTTGCCGGCCTCCTTCGCCTTCGCGACGGCCTTGTCGTAATCGTTGTCGATCCACTCGATGCCGCCGGCCGAAGCGGCGCGGCAGAGGGCGAGTGCGATTCCGGCGGCCAGAAACACCCTGCTCATCGATGGCTCGCTTTCATGGGGGATGGACCTGTAACAACGGGCGTGCAACGGATCTTCCCGGGAGGCGGGATTCTACCCGCCCAGCCGGGCCTTGACCTTCGCGGAAAGCGCTCCGCCGTCCACCGCCTTGCCTGCGAACTTGTCCTTGAGCGCCTTCATCACTTTGCCCATGTCCTTCGGGCCGGTCGCCGAAGTTTCCGTCACCGCGGCTTCGATCGCGGCGGATAGCTCCGTGTCCGAAGGTCCCGCCGGCAGGAACGCCTCGGCGATTTTCAGCTCCGCAGCCTCTTTCGCCGCGAGCTCCGGTCGCCCCCCCTTCGTGAACTGCTCGATCGAGTCCTTCCGTTGCTTCACCAGCGCCTGGACCACCGAAATCTCCTCCGCCTCCGTCAGCTCTTTGTGGACGCCGGAAGCGACTTCCTTGTGCATGAGGGCGGCCTTGATGAGGCGAAGGGCGTCGAGCCGCGACTGGTCCTTCGCTTTCATCGCGACCTTCATTTCGTCGGCGATCTTCTGAGTCAGTCCCATCGGGTGCGCCTCGAGAGCCGGAAGGATCCGCAAATGGTCGGGGTGGGCGGATTCGAACCGCCGACCTCCACGTCCCAAGCGTGGCGCGCTAACCAGGCTGCGCTACACCCCGCCATTTAGTGCGGCAGACGTCGGGGCGAGATTGAACCATTTCGGGCGCGGGTGGGACAGGGGGGGACCGGGGATCCGGGATCCCTTATTTTTTCCGGACCTGCCTGCGCTCCGGAAACTGCGGCGGCGGCTCCTGATGCTGGGGGCAGTACTGCGTCCCTGCCGCCACCGGCGAGATCTTGCACGACTTGCAGAACATCATGCCGCACGACTCGCACATCCGTACTCCCATCGTCACCGCGTTCCGGCACTTCGGGCACTGGAACTCGTTGTCCATCAGCAGCATCTCGATGTTCGCGCCGAGATTCTCCCCGCAGTCCATGCACTTCTTCGCCGTCGGCTTGTTCTGCGCCTGGCAGAAGCGGCACGTGAGCATTTCGCTGGGGTCCGGCGGCGCCAGCGGCTCGCGGCCGCTTTCGACCCGCTCCAGGTCCGCAAGCAGTTCCTCGGCGGACTGGTACCGGTCCGCAGGTTTTTTCGCGATCATTTTCATGATCACGGCGGAGACGCCCTGCGGGATGTCGGGGTTGTGCGAAGCGGGCGTCCGCGGGCGTTCGTGCATGTGCTGCTCCATGAGGATGATCGGGCCCTCGCCTTCAAAGGGCCGTCTCCCCGTCACGAAGTAATAGAACGTCACGCCGAGCGAGTAGATGTCGCTGCGCCCGTCCTGCGGGTCGCCTCGCCACTGTTCCGGAGGCATGTAGTAGGGCGTCCCCGTGATCGTGTCCGTCTTGCGCACGCTCCTGGTCTCGATCGCAAGCCCGAAATCCCCGACTTTGACCTCGCCGTCCACCGTCACGAACACGTTGTCCGGCTTCACGTCCCGGTGCACCAGGCCCATCCGGTGCGCGTACCCGAGACCCTTCGCAATCTCCCGCACGATCTTGATCGCCTGCCCCGGAGGGATCTTCTTCTTGTGGTCCAGGATCTCCGCGATCGTGTGACCTTCGATGAACTGCATCAGGATGAACGTGTAGCCGAATTTCTGCCCCACGTTGTAGACCTGCACGATGTTCGCATGCTCCAGCTTCGCCACCGACCGCGCTTCCTTCACGAAGCGCTGGATCATGTCCGGGTCCTTCACCGAAACCGACAGGATCTTTACTGCCATGGGCTTGTTCAGCGCGATGTGGATTCCCTTGTACACGGTCGCCATCCCGCCGCGCCCGACGCGCTGCGTCACCTGCACCCCGCTGAACATCTTCCCGATGATCGAGTCCTGCACAGCCCCCGTCGCCGTAATCGTCTCCGTCCGCGCCGTCACCAATCGCTTCACGGGGATCAGCAGCGCCTTGCACTGCTGGCACGGCAGCTTCGTCTTCGCCAGCTCCTCGCTGACCGTGAACGACGCCTCGCAGGTGGGGCACTTCATCACCACTTTCTTCTGCAACCGCAGAAGCCGCGTCACGTCGCCCAGCTTCAGGTATCCCTTGTCCACCATGATCTCGCCGAGCTGCCGCGCCTTGCCTTCCTTCTCGAGCCGTACCTGCTGGTCCAGGCACTCGAAGAGCTGCTCGTGCGTGACGAGGTTTTCGCGGATGGCGATCTTGCCGAAGAATGCGGACTCGGTGAGGGAATCCGGAAGGGGCGTGATGGATTTCTGGGGGACGGGCGTCGGGGAAGCGGCGACCGGGGCGGGGAGGTCGCGATCGACGACGGCGGTGAGCATGGCGAGGCGTTCGCGGGTCAGGTAGCCGCGCTCGACGAAGACCTCGCCGAGCGTAGGGGGGAGTTCCGAGGATTCGAAGAGGTGGATGCACTCGTCGAGTTTGTCGCGCGTGAGGAGCCCGCTGGCGAGTGCGATTCGGCCGACGAGAAGATCCTCGTTGGAAGGGGTGCGCGGCATTGGGATCAGTGTAGCAGCGGTGCGTTGCAGGCGACGAGTGAACGGCGTCCGCTACGGGCGCCGGCGGATCGACGGCAGCAGGTCGCCGGCGAGGTAAAACGAGCCGGCGACGACGACGAGCCCGCGTTTTCCGGCATATTGACGCGCTGCGTCAAGAGCGCGCCGTGCGTTCGCGAACGCCTCGCCGCGGCCGGCCAGCGCCCGGAGCGTGGCGGGGTCAGACGCCCTCGGATGGCGGGCGGCCGCGAAGAAGAGCGCGTCCGCGGCGCCGGCGACCGCTTCCACATTGGCAGCGACATCCTTGTCGGACGACGTTCCGAAGACGAGCGCGGTGCGGCGCCGCGGGAACGCGCGGGCCAGGTGGACGGCGAGGGCGCGCAGGGAGACCGGGTTGTGCGCGACGTCCAGGAGGACGGGGGGCGCGCCCGGGAACAGCTGCAGGCGCGCGGGGATCTGGACGGAGGCCGCAGCGCGCCAGTGCGCGGCGGGCAGCGGCGCGGTGGACTGCGCCATCGCCCAGGCGACCGCGAAGTTGTCGAGCTGGTGCCGGCCCGGCGTCGCGAGCGTAACGCGCATGGACGGCGACCCCTTCATCGAAAGTGTCGCGCTCCACCGGTCCCGCCCGTCGGAGACCGCTTCGTCGATCCGAACCTCCCTTCCCACGATCAGCAGCCGGCACCCGGCGCGCGCCGCGGCCCGCCGGATCACGCCGAGCGGGCCGGGCTTGCGCTCAGCCGTCACGACGACGGCGCCCGGCTTGACGATCCCGGCCTTTTCCGCCGCGATTTTCTCCAGCGTGTTGCCGAGCCGGTCCATGTGGTCCCAGTCGATCGAAGTGATCCCGCAGGCCAGCGGCGCCGGGAGGACGTTGGTGGCGTCAAGCCTGCCGCCGAGCCCGACCTCGATGACCGCCACGCCGCACCCGCGAAACGCCTCGAACGCGCAGGCGGTCATGAGTTCAAAGTACGTCGCGAACTCACCGGGGGCCGTCTCGGATTTCGCGACCACGCGCGTCATCAGCGCCGCGAACCGCTTTCCCGACACAGGGCAACCGCCGACCCGGATCCGCTCCAGCATCGACGAGAGGTGCGGAGACGTATACAGCCCCGCGTTTTCCCCGAACGCCGCCGCCAGATAATGCGCCGTCGAGCCTTTCCCCTTCGTCCCCGTCACGTGATACGCCGCGAACGCCCTCTCAGGATGCCCCAGCGCTTCGCACAGCCGCCGCATCCGGGCCAGGTCGTACGGCGTCCGTCGCCCCTTCGGCGGCGTCTTCTCGTAATTGGTGAAGCGCGACAGGTAGGCGAGCGCGGCGCGGGCCGAGCGGAAGGGCTTCAACGTCGTTTCGCGAAAAGCGCCCACGGCTCCGCCGATCCGGAGTGCCGCGGAAGCTTCTCCGGACGCGTCCGGTACAGCTTGTTCCAGGACCAGGGAAGCATGCCCGCGATTGTACAAAGGCCGAATCGTGGCCTGAGCGAATTGCGCTATGCTTCCGGTTCGTTCGAAGGTGGAAAACAAGGCTACTGAATCGAAGGAGACCTCATGAGATCCCTGCTGCTGTTCCCACTCCTCGCACTCATCGCGCACGCCCAGGACAAGGTCCCGGCCGGCCTTGAAAAGGCCGAGGGTCCGACCGCGGGATTCGGGTGCCCGTGCCAGCACCAGGTCAAGGACCTGCCCGCGCTTCCCGGCGACGACGCGAAGAAACTGGGCGCGGTCGAGAAGCCGCAGAAGCTTGCGGAGGGGGTTTACGTTGCGGACAGCGTGAAAGGCGACATTGCGCTGGCTGCGGGGACGCTGTACGTGAAGGGGACGGTGAACGGCTCCATCAGAATCGAAAAAAAGGGCGGGGTCATCCTGATCGGCGCGAACTTCTCAGGGACGATCGAGGCGATGTGCCCCTTCACGGTCATCATCGGCGGATCGAGCTACGGTGACGTCACGGCCAATCACGACCGCGCCGACGCGGCGCACGGGCGGTGTTTGCTGGTGGTCGGGTGGTTCCCCGGGAAGCCGGTGGACGAGGTCGTGAAAGACGGTGAGGCGCCGAAAGATCCGCCGGTGGAGAAAGGGGACGGGACTCTCGAAACGGTTGCTCGCAGGCAGTCGGTTGAGGCGAGCGGCCTGTTCCGGCTCTCCGAGGTCGTCGTTCTGGGGATGCTCGAAGGGACGATCGACTCGCGCGGAAGCGGCCTGATGACGCACGTGGACAAGGTGGACCTCAAGAAAGCGAAGATCGTCGGCGGCGGCCAGGTCATCTGCCTGCAGAAACTCCGGTGGACCGACTACCCCGCGCTTCTCCGAAACGTTCTCGACGCCAAGGTGGACTTCAACCCCGTGCGCATCACACAGCTGACATTCCAGCAGAGCGACGTGCCGAAGGGGTTCTATCGCGTCACCGATGAAAAGCTCCGGCCGAAGCTGAACGGCGGCGATGGCGGCGAGGTTGAGCTCCGGGTGATGGGTCCGATGGAGACGACGACCGGGAGCGAAGGATCCGACGAGGGCTCGGGGAAGTAATGCGCAGTTACGCACCACGGGGGACAGCGGTGTACGATTGCGGGGACCTGGCGGAGCTCCTGAGGAGGAGCCGAAACGGCACGGAATGTGTGTGGTGAAGGGAGGAGCGTTTTCTCCCATCGATCGACATCGCCCTGTTCTCCATTCCAGGAGCGCCCATGTTCGGAAGCTTCTCACGCAGCTACCAGCTCGTCACCCACAGCTGGGCCGTCCTCCGGCAGGACAAGGAGATCATGATCTTCCCGGTGCTCTCGGCGCTCGCCTCACTCCTGGTTGCCGCGTCCTTCATTGTCCCGGTCATCGTGTTCGGAGTGAATCAGCCTCAGGCTCCGGCCGGGCAGCCGCAGGACTCGAAGGTCCACATCGAGGCGGCGTGGTACGCCTACTCGTTCCTCTTCTACCTCGTCAGCTACTTCATCACGATCTTCTTCAACGTCGGCGTGATGCACTGCGCCGCGAAGCGGATGGACGGCGGCGATCCGACCGTTGCGGACGGATTCCGGGGGGCTTTCGCGAACGTCGGCCCGATCTTCATGTGGGCGCTGGTCGCTGCGACCGTCGGGATGGTCCTGAGGGTCATCTCTGAAAAGTCGGGGCTTGTCGGCAAGATCATCACCTCGCTTCTCGGTCTCGCCTGGTCGCTGCTCACGTACTTTGCGGTGCCGGTCATGATCTTTGAAGGGGCCGGCGTCGGCCGCGCCATCACGCGATCCGGGGAGCTCTTCAAGAAAACCTGGGGCGAGGCGGTCGTCGGGGAAGGTGGAATGGGATTGTTCTTCGGGATGCTCTTCATGATCGGCCTGCTCCCGATCGGTTTTGCGATCTACCTGGGCTCCCAGGGCGCCCTTGGAATTCCCGTCGCCGTCATGATCGGGGGCGCCGTCCTGTTCTACTGGATCGCCCTGGCCGTCGTGTCAGCGGCCCTTCAGGGCGTTTTCCACGTCGCGCTTTACCGCTACGCCTCGACCGGGCAGGTGGCCGGAGGTTACACGGAGGACATGATTGCCGGGCATTGGCGTCCGAAGGGGTAGCGGCCTCAGGGAGCGAGCGGAATCGCCCGTCCGGCAGCGTGGCCGCAGGGGATGTCTTCGTAGAGCGCGAGTTCGAATCCCGCGGACCGGTGGACCCGGTTCAGGCGCCGGGAAAGACCAGACCGCGTGAAGAATGAGAGCAGCAAGGGGTCGGGTGAGTTTGCCAGGCAGGTCCCACCATGAACGACGGTTGCGGATCCTTGAACGGAACGACGAAGGTGGATATGTTCGAGAGAATCCGTCAGGACAATTTGTATAAACGATTTGCAATCCGGAAGCGTACAGTGCGGGCGGCTTCCCACGGGCCTTCCGCCCGACACCATCAGATTGATCGCCTGCATGCTTCTCGTCCGCTCCGCCGAATTGCGCGACTTTGCGGCCGTCCGCGGCCTCCGCGAGAGTGCCATAGACCTCCCCGATGCGCTGGGCCATTCCCCGGAGCGCCTGCGCTTCCTGCGCGACGCTTCCGCCGTCTTCGCGGTCGACATCGCCGACCCTGCCGAATTCTGGATCGTCGCCGACGCCGGCGCCGGCGTGATCGCGTGGATCCATGCGGGCGTGCGATCGGACGGCGACGGCCTGCACGGCCCGAAGTTCACGGAGGTCGCGATGGTGTTCGTCCTCGCGAGCGAACGGCGGCACGGCATCGCGCGGGCGCTTCTTGCGGAGGTCGAGCGGCGTTCCCGGGGCCAGGGGATCGGCCTCCTGCGGCTGGTCGTCCACGCAACGAATGCCGGGGCGATCGCTCTCTACGAGGACCTCGGTTACTCGGCCCAGAACGGGATGATGGAAAAGCTGCTCGGGGCTTGAAGGGCTTCCGGCTGATAAGATCGCCGGCGGACAGCCCTGCCCGCTTCACGTCCCGAACTGCCTGGAGGACCGCATGAAGTGCCATCCCCTGCGCGCCGCGATTTTCGTTGTCTGTGCCGCCCGTTTCGCGGCCGCCGACGTCGTGACCCTCAAGGACGGTCGCGTCCTGGAGGGGCAGGTTCTGGAGGACGACGGCAAGACGCTGAAGATCAAGATGAAAAAGGGGACGATGACGCTCGAGCACAAGGACGTGGCTTCGGTCGTGGAGAAGCCGACGCCGGAAGAGGAGTACAAGGAGCGGCTTGCGAAGCTCGATCCGAACAATGCGGTTTCGCAGTTCGATCTTGGCCGCTGGGCGGGCGGGCGCGATCTTCCGGACCAGGCGGTCCAGCACCTGATTGCCGCGTGGAAGATCGACCCGAAGCTGGAAGGAATCCCGGCCGAATTGACGAAGCAGGACTACCACCTGGTGGACGGCCACTGGCGGGACCCCGACACGTACTACCCTTCCATCGGGTACATCAAATTCGAGAACCGCTGGTGCTCCCCCGCGGAGCATGCGTACCGGATGGGGCTGAGGGAGGTCGCGACCCTGGCGGCGGCGCGGGACGCCGCGAAGTCCGCGCTGGGCGGGGGCTCCGGGAAGGTCAAGAAGATCGAAACGCGCGCGTCCGCCGAGCGGACGAACATCGAGCGCATCGAGAAACTGATCGTCAAGGCGACGGCCGACCAGGCTGCGGTGCTAGAACGCGTCGCGGCCGCAGAAGGCAAGGTCAAGGCCGCTTCGGACAAGCTCGTCGCGGTCCAGGAGAAGGAGAAGCCGAAGGAGGGCGATCCGCCGAAGGACGCCAGCCCGGCGATGAAGGACGCCGAGAAGAAACTGATCGCGGCGCGTACCGCCGCGGAGAAGGAATCGAAGGCGCTCACGGCAGTCAAGAAAACGTCCACCGACCTGGCGGTCGAGAAATCAGCAGCGCAGGTCCGGCTCAAGGCGATCGAAACGGAAAAGTCCGCCGCCGAGACGGAGATCGTGGATCTGGAAGCGGAGATCAAGCGGGCGCAGGCGGCCGTGGACGAGGCAACGGCGGCTGCGGAGTCGTTGAAGGCGGCGTGGGAGAAGGCGAAGTAGCCGGTCCCTTTACTTCCACCGGTCGGGTGCGCCGGGATCCAACCCTTCGAGCCAGCCGGCCTTCGCGTCCGGAAACGCGTCGGAATAGGGAATGTAGGGCTTGATGTCGAGCACCGGCGTGCCGTCGAGCAGGTCGATGCCGCAAATCCTGAGGATCCGGCCTTCGATGCCGACGAGCCGAAGAGCCGAAAGCGCAATGGGATTTGGCCGGTGCGGCGCGCGGGTGGCGAAGAGCCCGCGCTTGACCTCGGGACCGCGCGGCGGAATCACCTGCGGGTTCCATCCCTCGTTCAGGTGCAGCCAGGCGAGCACCCAGATGTATTCGAATCCCGCGAGGTCCTTGAGGGCCTGCTCAAAGTTCTGCCCCGGGAGGAGCTCGATGCTCGCCTCGAGCGCGCGGTCCTCGAGCGTCTGCTCGGTGACGGACGGCTGGCGCGGGGTGCCGAAGCGCTCCTTGTAGGGGGAACGCACGTGGCCGATGACGCGGCAGGCGATCTCGGGGGGAGCGGCGGAGGTGTGGTCCTGCGGGGGCTTGCGGCGCTTCATTCTTTGCCGGCGATCATAAGCGCGAGAGCGGTATTGCAGCGCGGCGGACGCGGAAGTCCGCGAAATCACCGGCGAACTTCCCTGGGCAGCTCCACCCTGCTTCTGGCCCGACCTCCGACTTCACGGGAACCTGACCGTGACGTTGAGGGCGCTTCAGGGTAAAAGGGAGCCTCATTCGCCGCGGGATGTTCCTGAGCACTCGTGAATCGCGCCAATGCCTGAACGGAGGAGGGATACATGCTGGGTTCCATGCTGGCTCCCATAGCGGACCGCGTTTACGCCCTGGTTCGCATCGTCTCGGGCGGAATGTTCGCGTTTCACGGCATGCAAAAAGTCTTCGGCGTGCTCTCGAAGATGTCGTTCTCGCAGCTGGACTCGCAGGGAAAGGCCGGCGGGATCATCGAGCTGGTGACAGGCCTCATGATCGCCATCGGCTTCTTCGGCCGCACGGCCGCCTTCCTCGCCAGCGGCACCATGGCCGTCGCTTACTGGCAGTTCCACGTCGTCAACAGCAAGGTGGAGGGCATCTCGAGGTTCCTCCCCGGAACGAACGGCGGCGAACCGGCGGTGCTCTACTGCTTCCTCTTCCTGTTCATGGCCTGCAAGGGTTCCGGGCCGATGAGCGTGGATGCGATGCGTGAGAAGAAAGCAAAGTCCGAGTAGGAGCGGAGAGAATCCATGCGCTACCTCGTCGCGTAACCTCACACCGAACCGAGAATCCCGGAGGCTTTCATGGCGGACAAGGTCGTCGTCTGCGTCGGCACCAAGCGCGGGCTGTTCGTGTTCGAGTCGTCCGCAAAGCGCCGCGAGTGGAAGCGGCGCGGACCGTTCCTCGAGGGATGGTCGATCTACCACGCCACCGTCGATGCCCGCCGCTCGCCGAAGATCCACGCCGCCGCGGTCAGCGACGTGTTCGCCGCTTCTACTTTCAGCGCCGGCCTGAAGGACGCGAAGTTCACAGGCGCGAAGAAGCCGCCGATTCCGCCGAAGCCGCTTCCGTCCCACGAAAAGATCTACAAGAAATGGGGCATCTCGAAGGCCGAGAGGGTCTGGCACATCGAGCCTGGTCGGAAGGGGGAGAAGGGCGTGCTGTACGCGGGGACGGCGCCCGCGGGGTTGTTCCGGAGCGAGGACGAAGGGAAGACCTGGGAGCCGGTGCCGGGCCTGAATGAGCACCCGACGCGGAAGCAGTGGAGCCCGGGAGCGGGCGGGATGTGCTGCCACACGATCCAGCTCGACCCGCACGATTCGAAGCGGATGTACGTGGCGATTTCGGCCGCGGGGGCGTTCCGGACGGACGACGGGGGGAAGAACTGGAAGCCGATCAACAAGGCGGTCGCGAAGTATCCCGGCGCGCCGAAGGTCACGGACGTCGGGACCTGAGTGCACAAACTCATTCTGCACCCGGCGGTGCCGGGGCGCGCGTACCAGCAGAATCACGTCGGCGTTTTCCGCACGGACGACCACGGCGAGACCTGGAATTCGATTGAGATGGGGCTCCCGACGGACTACGGATTCGGGCTCGCTCTCGACTGGAACGACCCCGATACATGCTTCACGGTCCCGCTCGAGAAGAAGAACAACTACGCCTACCGCGCCACGAGCGGGGCGTTCCGCGTGTTCCGCTGGAACGGACCGCGCGGCGGCTGGAAGTCCATGTCCAAGGGACTGCCGGCAAGCGGCGCGTACCTCAATGTCCTGCGCGAGGGAATGTCGTCCGATTCCCTGGACCCGTGCGGCCTCTACGTCGGGACCGGCACCGGCCAGGTCTTCAACAGCGCGGACGCCGGGCGCTCCTGGAAGGCACTCGCCTCGTACCTGCCCCCCGTCCTTTCGGTCAGCGCCGCCGTCGTGTAGCCATGGCGAAGAGCGTCTCCGTGGACGTCCTGATCCCCTCGATGCTGCACGCCATCGTGGGGTCGAAGAAACTCCGCGTGGAGGCGGCGACGCTCGCCGGGGCGATCGAGGCCACGTTTCTCGCCGCGCCCGCGCTGAGATTTCACCTGTGCGAGGACAACGGGAAGTTCCGGCCGCACGTGCTCTGCTTCCTCAACGAGAACAACACGCGCGAGATGAAGTCGCTCCTCGTGGAGTTGAAGGAAGGGGACGAGATCGCGTTCGTGCCGGCGATATCGGGAGGATCGACATCTTGACGCCCGGCAATCCCGAACGGTCACCCACCAGTGGGAGTTAAAGTGTTTGTCCTCCTTGCCCTTGAGAATTCAGGTGACCATGCTTAACCCACACATCTTCGGCTCATGGCTTGGAATCGTCGGACGTGACCGAAGCAAGCCGCTTGGTCACATCCCCACCTTGACGAGTCCCGACCAAGCCATGTTCGAAGCGTGGGCAGACACACTTGTCGTCTCGTGGGACATGAAATCCAGCACTTCAAAGGTCATGGACGAAAAGGCGACTCCGGATCCCTCGTGGCTTGCCCAGTCCGACTTGCTTTTTGAACTTCTTGCTCTAATTCGCCAATTCCCTCCCGACCTGGTAACCGCCACGGGTGATGGCTTTTTTCTGATGTTCAACCTCGGCGACCGGTTTCCGAACTCCTCCGACAAATATGAAGCTGCCAAGGGCATCATCAATCTTCTTGTCGCTTACCAGACAGTGCGAGCAAATCGTCGGCCCCACAGGAATCCCAAGACGCGAACGGTCAACCTTGGTGGCGCGCTGATCTTGAACGACTCGGACATGGTCGATGGCCGATTCGGGGTCACACGCGGACCGATCGAGGTTCGTTTCTGCGGTGGAAACCCGCAGATCGGTGCCTGGCTCGCACCCGTAGGGCGAACGATCTTCATGGCGGCACGCCTGCAGCAGGCCGCCCCTGACTTCGGGCTTCTCATTGATGCGGAAGGTCTTCTGAGTGCTTTTGAGCCTGAGCTGCCACAAAACAACTTGGCAAAGAGCAAGGAGCAAGTTGAGTTGAAGGGAGTCGCCAAGCCCCAATCCGTTTGGCGCGTTGCTGTGGTGCTGGGAGTTCCCACATAAAGTTCTCGTAGCGTCGACGCAATCATCCAAAGATAGGAGGGTGTTCATGGCGAAAAGGTCCCGGAAATCTCCAATGAAGACGGCAAGAAGTGTCGCCCGCAAACCCGCGCGCAAGAAAGCCGCCGCGCCCGCTTCTTCCAGCATGAACCCTAAACCGAGACACGGCGAGTTCATGTGGAACGAGCTGATGACGCGCGACGACGTGGCCGCGCTCACGTTCTTCGAGAAGCTGCTCGGGTGGACGCACGAGGACTGGCCGATGGGGCCGGGCCAGGCGCCGTATCGCGTGACGAAGGCGGGCGGGAAGTCCGCCGCCGGCATCCTGAAGATGACCGAGCCGCAGTTCCCGGCGCAGGTGCCGACGCACTGGTGCGGGTACATCGCAGTGCGCGACATCGATGCGGCATGGAAGCAGATCGCCGAGCTCGGCGGGACTCACATCCATCCGCCCTCGGACATCCCCAACGTCGGTCGCTTCTGCATCTTCAAGGACCCGACCGGCGCGGTCGTCGCCCTGATGCAGCCCGCGGGCGGCGTGGCCTGACACGGAGAATCCCCCATGTGCCGGAACATCCGCACGCTTTTCAATTTTGAGCCGCCAGCCACCGACGACGAAATCCGCGCGGCCTCGCTTCAGTTCGTCCGGAAGATCAGCGGCTTCAACGCGCCTTCAAAGGCGAACGAGGCTGCGTTCGAGCGCTCCGTGAACGAGGTTTTCCTCGTCGCGCGGCGGCTGGTCGACGGCCTCGTGACGGCGACGCCAGCTCGCGACCGTGGTGTTGAAGCGGCCCGGGCGAAGGCGCGGGCGGCGCAGAGGTTCGGCCCCCGCACCGACGCTACTTGAGCTTGTCGATGAACACCCGCCACTGGCTTTCGTAAGCGTCCAGCTTCGCGTCCGGAAAAATCGATGCGACCGCGTCGAGCCAGGGGGTCCCTTTCACCAGCTCCAGGAAGAAATTGCGGAAGTCCTTCTGGAACGCCGCGTTGTCGCCGCGCATCGCGTAGTACACGATCGACCAGGCTTGCGCGTAATGCGCGAGCGTGTCCCCTGCATTCCATTTCTTGTTGTCGTACTTGAAGAACTCGCGAAACGGGACGTGCTTGCGGTCTGCCACGAGCCCCTTCACCTTCTCGTACCTCGTGACGAACTCGCCCTCTTCCTTGACCAGCTGGCCCAGCGCCAGCTTGGTGCCGTCTTTGGAGATCACGCCTTTCCCCACGTATTCCGCGATCCCTTCGTCAATCCAGGTCGGAGTCTGCGAGGTCAGCACGTCGAAAAACTGGTGCCACCCCTCGTGCCAGAACGTGTCCAGCGTCTCCTTCGCAATCCCGAACGCCTCGCCGCCGCCCGGCGTGTTGTAGAGCAGGATGTCCTTGAAGTTCGGGTCGAAGAACCCGACGGTGCTCTCCCGCTCCTTCTCGCCTCCCGCCGCCGAAGCGAAGTCGAGAAACTCCTGCTGCGCCTGGAAGTAGAAGACCCGGCTCACCTTGCCTTTGGGCCACTGGGCTTCTTTCATTCCCGACAGCCGCATGTACTCGACGCGCGTCAGCTCCAGAAGATTGGCGATGTTCACGATCTGGGGGTTTGGCTTGAAGAGGGCCTCGAGCTTTGAAATATTGACCTTCTCGGCCGGGTTCAGCTTCGCGGCCGCGGCCTCGATCCGGTCCATTTCCGCAGCGTCTACCCCCACATCCGAGACGACCTGGTAGTGCCCCGCCTTGGCGGAATACTCGAGCTTCTTGTAGGCGTGCGGCCAGCGCTTGCGGTACGGCCCCGTGACCACCGCGCGCAGGCGGGCCGCGCTCTCTGCGTAACCCTTCTGCACGGGTTTATCGAGCACCTTGAGCGCTTCGTCGAACCGTCCGAACTCGTGAAGCAGGGTCGCGTACTCGACCTGGAACCAGCAGTCGGGCTTGAGTTCGACGGCCTTTTGGTACGCCGGGAGGGCCTCGGCGTCCTGCCGCAGGTCCCGGTGGGCGCTTCCCTTGTTGCCCCACCAGAGCCACTCGTCCTCCGCGTCCATCGTCCCCTTGGCCGCTTCGAGGACCTTCAGCGCTTCGGCGGGCTTCCCCTCGCCGGCGAGCTTGAGCGCCTTGTTGCAAGCCGCGACGCCGCGAAGGGGCGGGTCTTCGGCCCGTGCGGCGAGGCCCGCGGAGAGGAGAACGAGGACCAGAGAAAAGGATCGAATCATGCGGAGGGGAATTGTGGCATGAGCGAAGCGGAAAAATTCATGGATTCGAAACCAAAGTCACGGCGCCGCGGGGTTCTTTCCGGCCTTCCTGCATTCGCGCGCCTTTTCGAGCGCCGCGGGAATCACAATTTTGGGATTGCCGATGAAGACGCGCGGTCCGAGCGAAGTGGATGGCGGAAGGGGCGGCGCGGGCGGCGCCTTCGGGTCGTACGGCGCCAGTTCGCCGAAATCCTCGAGTTTCCCGGCGCCGTAGAATTCCGAGCCGCAGAGCACAAACCGGTCGAACTCGCGGTTGAGCGGGTGGGTGGTCGAGGGGTCGCCCGCCGGCACGAGGTCGAGCAGTTCGTCGGAAGCGGCGATGGCGTCGTTCCAGGCCTTGCAGGAATCCGAAGCGTCCGCGTAGGCGCCGCCCCAGCCGATCTGCAGGACGATTTCGAGCGGCCGGCGGACGAGCACCCAGGTCAGCGCCATCGAGTTTGCCCCTTGGCCGCCCTGGCCCAGGATCGCGAGGTTGCCGATTCCCCTGTGCCGGATGCGCCGCGCCCTGTCGATGTGCTCGGAAAGCACTCGCAATCCCAGCAACTCGTACTCGTAAGGGTCGGCGATCGGCGTTTCCAGCGTGCCCCAGGACCAGTTCCGATACTTCCTGAACTCGCCCTGCAATTCCTGCGGGACGACGGGGAAGCGGAGTTTCGCCTTCGTCACCGTCGCGCGCGCGATCTTCAGCGCGTCGCTGACCTCGGGTTCCGGATCGCCAGGAGGCGTCACTTTCTCTGCTCCATTGCTCCCGTCATCGTTGTACGGAAGGCGGATGTTAGCCGCCGGAATGTCACGAACTCAAGTTTCGCCCTGCTTCCGGACAGGAGCAAGCTCTCGCGCCCCGACGGGATAAGATGGAAACGTGCGCTTCCTCATGCCCCTCTTCCTGGTGTCCGCCGCTTTCGCCCAGGAACCGAAAAAGGACTCCAATGGCGACCCGCTTCCCGCCGGAGCCACCGTCCGCATGGGACGCGCCACGACGAAATCCGACTGCGCCGTCGACAGCGTCGCATTTTCCAAGGACGGGAAGCTGCTTTTGTCGGGAAGCGAAGACGGACGGGCGCACCTCTGGACGGTCGCGACGGGCAAGGAAGTGCGGGCGTTCATCGGGCACACCGGGTGGGTTTACGGCGCGGCGTTTTCGCCCGACGAAAAGACGATCGTCACGGCGAGCGCGGACGGCACGGTGCGGCTCTGGACCACGGCGACCGGCAAGGAAGTCCGGACGATGAAGGGACACGTCGGCTACGTCTATGCCGCGGCCTTCTCGCCGGATGGCAAGACCGTCGCCTCAGGCGCCGGCGACAAGAAGATCAAGCTCTGGGAAGCGGCGACCGGCAAGGAGCAGGCCTCGCTCGAGGGGCACGAGAACGTCGTCATGTCCGTCGCCTTCGCGCCGGACGGCAAGACGCTCGCGTCGTCCAGCCTGGACGGATCCGTCCGCCTCTGGGAACTCCCGGCGGGGAAGGCTCTTCGCAAACTCAAGGGCCACGAGGGCGGCACGAATCACGTTGCCTGGTCGCCGGACGGCTCGAAGCTCGTGACGGCCGGGCGCGAAGCGACGGTAGGGATCTGGAATGCGGAAACCGGCGAGCGCGAGCGACAGATCGTCGGTCACGAGCGCATGGCCACGAAGGCGGTCTTCAGCGCCGACGGGAAACTCATCGTTTCCGGAAGTACCGACCAGACCCTGCGCGCCTGGGACGCGGAGACCGGGGAAGCGCGCTTCAAGATCGACGGCCATGGCTCTCGCGTGTACTCCGTCGCGATTTCGCCGGACGGCAAGCTCGTCGCGACGGGCGGGGGAAATCTCATCGTGCTGGTGTGGGCCGTCGCGGAGGCCGGAACGGGGAAGTAACTGGAGCGGCTCATCGCCGTTTCGCGCGTTCGAGGAGCGGCGCGACCTCATCGCGCCACGCCGGCGCGACTTTGAGAACCTGCTGGAGGTCGGCTTCCGCGCCCGGGCCATCCCCCAGCGCCAGTCGCACCCGCGCGCGCTCGAGCCGCGCGCCCGGATGGTTCGGGCCGCGCTCCACGGCGAGATCGAGATCGACGAGCGCTGAGCGGAAGCGCTCCGGCGCGTCCTTCGGCTCGTGCTCTGCCCAGCGGCGCTTCGTCTCGCCCAGCGCCGCCAGTCCGAACACGAAGCCCGGATTGACCCTCAGCACCTGCTCAAAGTCGGCGGCGGCCGAGGCGAAGGCGTCCGGAGCCGGCGTGCGCTCGGCGCGGGAAAGGCCCAGCAGGCCGCGCTGCAGCCACACCCACTCCCAGGTCTTTGTGACCGCCAGCGCCCGGTCGAAGTCCGCGCGCGCCGCCGACCACGCCGGCTCGGGATCCTCCCCGCGGTCTGCCCGGCAGAGCCCCTCGTGGCGGCCGATCATTCCCAGCCAGCAGAGCGTTTCCGTCGAGGCGGAATTGAGCCGAAGAGCCTCCTCGCAGGCGGCCCGGGCGCGCTTCAGGAAGGGGAAGGGATCCGCGCCCGTGTTTCGGGCCTGCCACGAGCAGGCGAGTTCCAGCCGTGCGACCACGAAACAGACGAAGTAGTGGCGCGCGGAGTCCGGGTGCGCCGCCTCGAGGTCGGCGCGCGCTGCGGCGAGGAGGGCCGTCGCGTCGCCGCCCCTCTGGACCACGACTTCGCCGCACACGATGCGGCACGTCGCCCGGCAGGCGAAGTTGGTCGGGTTCGAGTCCTTCTTCAACACCATGTCCAGGTCGGCGATCGCCTTCCCGTACGCCTCCGTCGGGTCGTCGCCGTCCAGCACGAGGCACTCGCCGCGGAACATGTAGACCTGCGCGCGCGAGCCGACGGACCAGCTCGACGCGGGTTCGAAGTGGATTGCTTTCTCGAGATCTTTGCAGGCGTCGTCCAGGCCCGCATAGACCCGCTCCCCGCGCTTGTTTCCGTACACCGCAAGCGCCAGGCGCACTTCCGCACGCGACCGCCACAGATCCGCGCAGCGCGGGTCGAGCTCCAGCGCCCGGGCGTAATCCGCGACGGCGTCCTGGTAGATCGCCTTGGGGTCGTCGCCGTGGTTCTTCATGAAGAGCCCCCAGTGGCGGCGCACGTTGGCGCGCCCCCACCAGGCCGCCGCTGAGAGCGGATCCGACCGGATCGCCCGGTCGAGGTCGGCCACCGCTGCGGCGTACCGCTCCCCAGGGTCGAGCGCGTGGTCCATCATCCAGTAGCCCCACATGTCCTGGAGCTTCCCGCGCATCAGAAGCGCTTCCGCCGTCTCGCCCGCGGCCGTCAGGTCCGCGAAGGCGTCCTTGAACTTCGGCTCCGGGTCCTTGCCGTCGTCCCCCAGACGGTCGGCAAATCTCGATCTCACGGTGCCGCGCCTGAGAAGCCCCTGCCTCGACGCGGGATCGAGCTCGAGGGCGCGCGTCAGGTCCGCCTCTGCCCTTTGCCACGCCTCGACCGGGTTGCCGCCGCTCATGGCCGCCCGGTCCGCCTCCGCAGCGGCCAGCTCGGCCCGGCCGAGCCAGAACGGCACGTACCCCTTGTCCGCTTCAATCCCGCGTGCGTAGACCCGGGCCGCTTCCTCGAAGTCCGGCCGCGCGCGCGCCGCCCGCGCGAGGCCTTCGTACGCTTCCTCCATCGTCGGGTCGGATTCGAGCGCCTTCCGGACCCGCGCCGCGCCCTCCTCTTCGCGCGCGTGAAGCTGCACCAGCCCGCGCAGGCAGGACGCCTCGGCGCTTCCCGGCATGAGGGCCTCGACCTTCACGAGGTCTTCCGCGATCCGGTCGCGCAGCCGCCCGGCCTCGGCGTCCTTCCCCGCAAGGTCCGCATCCGCCGGCGGCGTCGCCAGCACCGTTTCTCCCATCCCCGCGCGCTCGAGCTGGCCGCTTTCCGCGAGGCGCCGCCCCTCGTCGCGCGTCCACTCGGCGCGAAGCGCTGCCAGCCGACTCTCCCATCGGCGCAGGTCGAGAAGCGCCCGCTCGAAGCGCGCCGGCGCATAGTCCGGCTCCTTCGCCAGCGCCCGTTCCTGCTCCGCCAGGGCGTCGTCGAAGCGGAGCTGCGCGCGGTAGAGGCGCCCGAGCCGGTAGTGGGGCTCGGCCAGCGTCGGCGCCTGCTTCATCGCATAGCGCGCGGCTTCGTCAACCAGGTCCAGGAAGCGCTTCTGCTCCGAGAGAGGCAGGCCGGCGCGTCGAAGCGCGAGGCTCGCGGCCTGGCTGCTTTCCGCTATCTTGCGCAGGTTTTGCAGCGCCTCTGCCTGCAGCCGCGCCTGCTCGCGCCGGGCTACGCGCGAGCTCCATGCGGCGCCGCCGGCCACCGCGAGCAGCACCGCGATCAGGGCCACGGCGGCGACCAGACCGCGCCGGCGGCGGATCAGCCGCCACGCCGATTCGATTCCGGATTCCGGCCGCGCCAGGATCGCCTCGCCCTTCAGGCAGCGGTCCAGGTCCTCCGCCAGTTCCCGCGCGGTCGCGTACCGGCGGTCGCGCTCGCGCGCCATCGCCTTCTCGATGATCGTCTCGACGTCGCGCGCGATTCCTGGATGCACCACGCGCGGCCGCGACGGCTCTTCCGAGAGTTTTTTCAGGATCACCGACATCGGGTCCGTGCCGGGGTACGGCACCTTCCCGCAGACCGCTTCGTAGAGGACGACGCCCAGCGCATACACGTCGCTGCGCGCATCCACGAGTTCCAGCCGCCCCTCGGCCTGCTCCGGCGCCATGTACGACGGCGTCCCGATGATCGACCCGGTCACCGTCAGCCGCGCATCTCCCGTCTCGCTGACCGCGCGCGCGAGTCCGAAGTCCGAGATCTTCGGGCGAAGAGTTCCCTCGTATTTCTCGAGCAGGATGTTCTCGGGCTTGAGGTCGCGGTGCACGATCCCGCTCTCGTGCGCGCACGCGAGCCCGAGCGCCACGTCGCGGACGAAGCGCATCGCTTCGTGAGGCGGAAGCCGTCCGCCCTGGCTTGCCAGGTGGCGCGCGAAGCTTCCTCCCTCGACAAGCTCCATCGTGAGGTAGTGATGCTCGCCTTCCGCGCCGAGGTCGTACGTGACCACGAGGTTCGGGTGGCGGAGACGAGCCGCGGCTTCCGCTTCACGCCGGAACCTCAGGAACTGCTCCGCCCGGTCGCCGTCCTGCACGCGCAGCAGCTTGAGCGCGACCTCGCGCTTGAGCTGCGTGTCGAAGGCGCGATAGACCGTGCCCATCCCGCCGCGTCCGATTTGCCCGCGAAGTTCGTAGCGGCCGAAGCGCTCGGGCGGGGCGGACGCGGCGGCGGGGGAGCGTTGAGTGACGGGCGACCCCAGCACCGTGGGGCCCAAAAACGTCGCGGGAGTTTCTGCGGCGCCCGGTGGCGCGTCCGAGGGCCGCCGCACGGTGGCGGGGAATTCTTCCGGCGCCGGCGAAGCCTTCGGAGGCAGTGGATGTCCTTCGCGCGGCGCTTCCATGTCATTCACGCTACTTCGCCCCGAACGTCGTCCCCGCGAGCCCCAGGCTGTCCGCCTTCTTCGGGTCGTCCCCATACGCATCGAACGAGATCGTCCGCGCGAAGCCGCCCTGGTCCCACTTCAGCTCGATCGCGAAATCGCGGATCACGTACGTGCCGGTGCCTCGGCCCGGGCGCGCCTCGCCGTTACGGTGGGGAATCATCTCGAGGACGCGGTCGCCGTCGAACGTGCCGTCGTCGCGGAACTCGATCCAGGAGAGTTTCTCGATGCCCATCCACTCGTAGCGGCCGGAAAAGCGCAGGCCGTCGACAGGCGCCACGGGCACGAGCGGGTGGCGCCCGGCGACGAGCTTCCCGTCTTCCACGTCGTAGACATCCGTGCGGCCGACGTGCCACTGGACCGTCATCGTGTCGCCGTCGCGCTTCCACTCCCCGAAGCAGTCGTTCACGGCGTTCTCATGAATGACGTTCGGGTCCGCCGTCGCGATTCCCCCCTCGGGCCACAGCTCGCAGGCGAGTCCGTCGTCGAAGAGCGTCACGTGCACCACCGTGGTGCGCCAGAACGTCCCGCCGCCTGCGGAAGCGGGCATCAGTGTGGATCTGTAGTGCCGGTAGACGATGCCTTTCACGGGCGATCCCGGCTCGTTGCGTCCGATCCACGTCGCGGAATCGAGAAGCGCTTCGACGTCCGTCGCGTACTTCTTGAAAGTCTTCGAGGAGTCCCCGAGATACGCAAACGCCTCGATGCGTTTCCCCAATCGCACGGCGTAGATCGCGACCTTCGCCTTCGTCCCCGCGGCATCCGTGATCGTCCCGCCCTGCACCGCCCAGCGCCCCCGGCTCGCAGGATCGGCGGCCTTGGACGAAACGCTGCCCTCGGCCATCTTGTCATACGTGGTCCTGGCCCAGGCCGCGGGGGTCGCCTTGGATTCCTCGCCGGGGAGTTTCATCAGCGCGCACGACCCCGCTTCGGCTTCCTCCGGCGCATACATCACCGTCCCCTGCTCCTTGTCCTCGACCCGGCTCCAGTCCGCAGGACGCCTGACGCGGAATGCGCCCGCCGATTCAAGTTTCGTCTCCTCCGCGGCTGCGGTCGAGGCGAGCGCCATGAGGAGAGTCGTGGAGAGCAGCCGGATCACGGTCGAATCTTAGCATCCGGCGTCATGCTCTCTTCCACGGGTCGAGCACTTCGATTCCCGCGGCAGGGACGCCTGCCAGGCCGACATCCTCGTGTACGGGCGCGGCCGGGTCCCCTCCGAGATGACGCAGGTGTCCAGCAGGTAGTTCACAGGTCGATACGGCGTCCCATGTCGCGCGGCCGGCGGAGGTCGAGGCGCACCCCGCGCATCGGGGACTTCTGGAGGAACTCGAAGAGAGTTTCGCGTGGCGCTCGGGCCTTGCGGAATTCGTCGATCGCGACGACCACAACGGCCTCCTTGCCGCGACGCGTCACGTACTGTGGTCCTTCCCGAAGCGCGCGCTCGACGACCTCGCTGAAGCGGTTCTTGGCATCCTGCAGGGGTCACTGGTTTTTCATCGAAAGTCCTTTCTAGCTAGACAGACTGGCTAGAGGCTACTTCAAGAGCCGGTTCCGACTAATGGAAGTCTGAGGAATTCTTCAGCCGGCGGAGGAGATCATCCTTGAAGGGCTGCAGACCAAGGGGGATGACCAGCCGGTCAAAGGCCGTGTGGTCTTCGTGAATAGCGCAGGTCCCGAATTCAAAGATTGAGTCTTCGAGAGACGTGTCATTTTCTCCAATCGTGCCTGCGTATCCACCGCGGCCGACCGGTATGTCTCGGTTGCTGGTCAGCAGGATGTCCAGGCCGTCCGTCGCGACGTGAATGGCAGAGGCATTGGGTCCGCAGAAACAAAAGTACGTCGCTCCCGCGCAGAGGATCTCGCGCAGCGCGGGCAGAATGGCGGCAATGTCCACTTCGTGATCGGTTGCGAGAAGGCAGGACGGCCAACGTACGCCGGCATAGTCTTCCGATCGCAACGTCAGCCAGGGGTCGGCGACAAACAGCCGACTTTCCGAGTCCGTTCGAAGGAGCCGGAGCTTGCTCACCAGCTGCGCTTTCTCACCGGCTTCCACACGGGCCTCGGCGGTGGAGGCGGCGGCGGGGGAGGGAGCGCCTTCGTGGCGGGATCGAGCGTCTCGCGCGCGAGTGCCAGAAGTTTGCGCGGGTCGCTCGTTTCGGGGTCGGGAACGATGTGGAGGTTCGCGTCGTCGACAATGCGGACGCGGCCCGGGAATTTCGCCTTGAGCATCTCGGCGGTCGCGCGGATACGGAAGCGCGCGATGATGCGGCTGCCGCCCTGGCCGATGGTGGCGAGGTCGTGGCGGGAAGCGCCGACGCGGACCTCGGCGATCGCGATCAGGGTCTGGACTGGCTCGGGCGGGGGGCCGAAGCGGTCGTTGAGCTCAATTTTGACGGCTTCCAGTTCTTCCTGCGATTTCGCGCGGCAGATGCGGCGGTACAGCTCGATGCGCACGCGGTCGCCGGGGACGTATTCCGCGGGGATGAACGCGTCTACCGGGAAGTCCACCGAGGCCTCGACGTCGAGCGGCGGCGGGAGCTTGCGCGCCTTGCGCACGGCCTGGTCGAGCATCCGGCAGAACATCTCGTAGCCGACGGCGGCGATGTGGCCGGACTGTTCCTTGCCGAGGATGTTGCCGGCGCCGCGGATCTCGAGGTCGCGGGTGGCGATCTTGAAGCCGGCGCCGAGCTCGTTGAATTCCTCGATCGCGCGCAGACGCTTCTCCGCGTCGTGCGAAACCGGGCGGTCGCTCGGGATGAGGAAGTACGCGTACGCCTGGTGGGCCGAGCGGCCGACTCTTCCGCGCAGCTGGTGAAGGTCGGCGAGGCCGTACATGTCGGCGTCGTCGATGATGATCGTGTTGGCGTTCTGGATGTCGAGCCCGGACTCGATGATCGTCGTGGTGACGAGCATGTCGACGTCGCCATTGACGAAGGCCAGCATGCGCTCTTCGAGCATGTCGGGGGACATCTGGCCGTGGACGACCGTCGTCTTCGCTTCCGGCACCAGGTCGTTGAGGTGCCGCTCGACACCCTCGATGTCGTACACGCGGTTGTGGACGAAGAACACCTGCCCGTCGCGGTTGATCTCGCGAAGAATCGCTTCGCGCACACGCTCGTTCGAGTACCGCATGACCTCCGTCTGGATCGAGCGGCGGCCCTGCGGCGGCGTGGACAGGGTGCTGATGTCGCGGACGCCCAGAAGCGCGAGATGCAGCGTCCTCGGAATCGGCGTCGCGGTCAGCGTCAGGATGTCCACCGTCGCGCGCAGGCGCTTCAGCTTCTCCTTGTGCTCGACGCCGAAGCGCTGTTCTTCGTCGATGACGAGGAGGCCGAGGTCCTTGAAGCGGATGTCGCCCGAGAACAAGCGGTGGGTGCCGATGACGACGTCGACGGCGCCCGCAGACGTGGCCTCGACGGTGAGTTTTTGTTCGGCCTTGGACTGGAAGCGCGACAGCGCGGCGATGCGGACCGGGTAGGCGGCCATGCGCTCGCGAAACGTGTCGTAGTGCTGCTGCGACAGGACGGTCGTCGGCACCAGGATGCAGACCTGTTTGCCGTGCATGACGGTCTTGAACGCGGCGCGCATCGCGAGCTCGGTCTTGCCGTAGCCGACATCGCCGCACAGCAGGCGGTCCATCGGTTTCGGGCGCTCCATGTCCTTCTTGAGCGCGATCGTCGCGTCGATCTGGTCGGGCGTGTCCTCGAACGGGAACGCGGCCTCGAACTCGCGCTGCCAGGGCGTGTCGGGCGGAAACGCCGTTCCCAGTTCCTGCTCGCGGATCGCCTGCACTTCCACCAGCTCCCCCGCGAGTTTCTCCAGCGCATCGGCCACCCGCGCTTTCTTCGCTTCCCAGGCCGCCGACCCGACGCGCGACAGCTCGGGCGACACCGCGGCGCCGCCGCCGACGTACTTGTTGATCTGGTCGATCTGCGAAGCGGGGACGTAGACGCGGACGCCCTCGTTGAACTCGACCTGCAGGAACTCCTGCTGCCGGCCGTCGCGGGCCATGCGGGCGATGCCGATGAATTTGCCGACGCCGTGGACGTTGTGCACGACGAAGTCGCCGGGCTCGAGATCGAGGAAGGCGTCGATCGCGCGCGTCTCGCCCTTTTTCTCGACGGCGCCCGTCGTCGCGGCGTGGTGGCGGTGCGGTCGGTTGAACAGCTCGTTGTGCGGGATGAACGCGGCGGACAGCGCCGGAAGCACGAAGCCGCGGTGGAGCATGCCAAGGTGCGGCGTCACGCGTGATTCGAGGTTCCCCTCTTTGAGAATCTCCTTGAGACGCTGGATTTCGCCCTCCGCCTGGCAGTACACGATGACCCTCCGGACCTCCTCGGCGACCCGATTCAGCTCGCCCAGGATGTTCTTCAAGTCACCGCTGAAGCGCTGCGTCGACAGCGTCCGGATGTTCAGGCGATGCGGCGACTCGTTCACCGGCAGCGTGTGCGTCCGGACGACGCCGCGCTTCGCCGTCTTCTTGAGCAGCGCTGCGAGCGGTTCGAGGCCAACGCCAGGAATCGTGCCGAGATACCTCCGTGCCCGCTCGTCCAGCTCCGACTCTTCTCGGAAGAGCACGCAGTCCGTGTCCGCCAGGTAATCCACGATCGAGTGCCCCGTCCCCGGCGTCAGGAAGAACTGCGACCGCTTCACCAGCCCCAGCGTCGCCTCGCGCTCCGCCCGGAACGACTGCTGCGTCGCTGGGTCGAACGGCTTCACGGTCTCGACGTTGTCGCCGTCGTAAACGATCCGCCACGGCCGCTCGTCCGAGTGCGCAAAGACGTCGACGATCCCGCCGCGCACGCTGAATTCCCCGGGCGCCTCGACCTGCGGCACGCGCACGAACTCGTGGTCGACCAGCTGCTGGGCGAGCGTGTCGATGGGAAGCGGCTTCCCGGGGCGGATCTCGAGGAGGTTTCCCCAGAGCAGGTCCGGCGACGGCACGCCTTGCAGCACCGCCTGGATCGGCGCGACGACGACCCGCGGCGCGGTCCGCCCCGGGATTGCGAAATCGAGGAGGACGTTCAGGCGCTGGGCGAAGATGCGCGGCGACAGGCGGGAGTCGGGACCGGGGGCCGCTTCCCACGAGGGAAAGCGGGCGACTGTGCCGTCGAAGAACGAAGCGATGTCGAGGACGGTCTGTTCGGCTTCCTCGACTCCGCTTGTGACGACCAGCCAGCGGGCCGGAGAAGGACGCTTCTTGTCTTCTTCCGCAGGCGGGGCGGCCGCCATGGAGGCTGCAACCAGCGCAGCGCTCGAGCCCCAGAGCCCGCCGAGGTCCACGGCATTGCGGTCGCGGACCACGACCATCGCCGCCTGGATTTCAGGCAGCGTGCGCGCCAGCAACGCAAATTCCCTCATGAAACGCCCCGAAATAAAAACAGGGCCGCGGCCGAAGGGCACTTTCCGCCCCGCGGCCGTTGCGCGAGGGGCGCATCTTAGCGCGCGCCGCAGGTATCATCCACGCCCAATCGTGCCCGAACCCGCTTCCGAGCGCCGCACCGTCGCCGTCGTCTTCGCCCGGCTCGCCGGAGTCGACGCCGTTCGGGCGTCGCTACCCCCTCTCGAGGCCCTGGACCTCTTCGACGCCGCGCTCGGCGCCATGCGCGAAGCGGTGGAGTCCGCGGGAGGAACGCTTGACAAGATCGTGGGCGAGACGCTGATGGCCGTCTTCGGCGCGCCGGTCGCGCACCGGGACGACGGCCACCGGGCGGTGCGCGCGTGCCTCCGGATGCGCGACGCGGTCGCGGCGCTGGCCCGCGAGCGAAGCGTGACGCTTGCGGCGGCGTGCGGCGCGAACGCGGGAGAAGTGTTGTGGGGAAGCGTCGCCGGCGAGCGGGCGACGGCGATGGGCGACGTCGTGAACGTCGCGCAGCGTCTGTCGGCCGCGGCGGCGCCGGGCGCCGTGATCGCAGGCGAGAGCATCGCCGCGGAAGTCCGGCACGCCGCGCGGCTTCGCGCCCTCGAACCCCTGGTTCTCAAGGGCCGCGAACGGCCGGTCAGCGCGTTCGAAGTCGAGGAGATCCACGAAGGCGCGACGGCGCGCGCGCCGCTGGCCGGGCGAGAAGCGCCGATGGCTGCGCTCCTGGAATCCCTCGGCCGGCGGGGCGCCCTGATGGCCCTCGAAGCGGGGCCGGGCATGGGGAAGAGCCGGCTGCTGGGAGAGTTCCGTCTGCGGGCCCGCGAGACGCGGCCCGAAATGCGCGTGTTGTCAGGGCGCGCTCTCGAATCGGCGCGCCCGCCGCTGGGTCCGCTGGCAGGCCTCGTCCGCGAGGCCGCAGGCCCCAGGGCGGACGCCTCGCGGATCGTCGCGTCGCTCGCTTCGGCCCTCGAGCGCTCCATGCCCGAATCAGTCCAGCGCGAAAACGCAGCCAGCCTCATCGCCGTCTCGATCGGCCTCAGCGTGCCCAACGCCCGGATTCGCGACCTGCCCGCGGCCCGCGTCGCGACGGAAACCCGGGATGCCTGGCGGCGGTGGCTGGAAGCGCAGGCGCCCGCGCTCGTCTGCCTCGAGGACCTGCACTGGGCGGACGAGGACACGCTGGCGCTCCTGGAAGAACTCGCCGTGTCCCTGCGCGGCACAGATTTGCTGTGGGTTGTCACGCGGCGGCCAGAGGGGCGCGCGCTTCGAGGAGAGCAACTCCTCCCGCTCGGCGCCCTCGACGCGCCGGCGATCGCGTCGATCGCCCAGGCTGCTTTTGGCTCCGCACCAGACCCCGCGCTCGCCGAATTCCTCGCATCCGGCTCAGGCGGGAATCCGTTCGCCGTCGAGGAGCTCTGCCGGTTCCTCCGGACCGAGAACCTCGTCGGCAACTCGCCCGCCCGCCTCCTCGCCGCGCCCTCCCGCGTTCCGATCGGCCTCCACGCCCTCCTCGTCGCACGCCTCGACGCGCTTCCCGCCGCGGACAAGGAAATCGTGAAAGCGGCGAGCGTCGTGGGACGCGAATTCTGGGAAGGGCTGCTGGCCCGGCTGCTGGCACGCGGCGTCGCCGAAGCGCTCGAGGAAGCGCGGCGCCGCGAGATGATCTACGCGCGGCCGGCGTCGCTCCTCCCCGGCGACCGCCAGCTCGCATTCCAGCACGCGCTTCTGCGCGACGCCGCGTATTCCCTCGTGACCAAACGCGAGCGCGCCCGGCTGCACCACGAAGCGGCGCTGCTGTTCGAATCGGCCGCCGCCGACGCGGGGCGCGCGGCGCTCGGAATTGCCGCAGGGCACCGCGAGGCGGCCGGCGAAGCCGAAGAGGCTGCCCGGGTCCTTCTCGCCGCGTCGCGGCAGGCCCTCGACGGCGGAGCCTGGGCCGAATCTCTCGCCGCAGCACGCGAGTCCTCCCGGCTGGGGTCGAGTCCGGAGGCCCGCCTCGTCGCGGCCAATGCCCTGTTCCGCCTCGCGCGGTACCCCGAGGCGCTCGACGAATGCGCGCACATAACGGACACCGCTTCAGGCGTCCACCGGGGGGCCTCCGCCTCGATCCGCGCCTCCGTCCTCCTCGGCATGGGCCGCAACGAGGAAGCACTGGCGGCCTCGGCCGAAGCGATCGCGCTTCTCCCTCCCGGAGTGGATCGCCTCAACTCGCGCTGCGCCCGCATCCTGCTGATGTCCCGCACCGGTCGAAGCAGCGAGGCGCTGGCCGAGATCGCGCGAACGGAGGAGGAATTCGCAACCGGGGTGGCGGGGGAGTCGGCGGCAGGCGTGCGCGCCGATCTCCAGACAGCGACCGCTTCGTGCTTCCTGGTCCTGGGCCGCAACGCGGAGGCGCTCGCTCTTCTCGAAGAGTCCCTCCGCTCCCGTCGAGCGCGCGGCGACCGTTTCGGTGCCGCGGGCGACCTGAACGTGATCGGCAGCATCCTGTTCCAGCATGGAGACTTCGAAGGCAATCTGCGTGTTTCGCTCGAAACCGTCGAGCTGAAGCGCGAAGTCGGCGACCGCGCGGGGCTGGCGAATGCGCTTTACGTGCTTGCCGGCGCGTACTACGGGCGTCACCGGATCGAAGAGGCGGGGGCGGCCTGCGAGCAATCGCTCGTCCTCGCGCGGGAAATCGGGGACCGGATGCTGGAGGCCAGGAGCCTCATCGGGATCGCGAACATCCGGCTGAGGCAATCGTTCCAGGAGGCAAAGGAGTTGTACGAGGAAGGAATCCGCCGCTGCCGCGAAGTGGGCGACCGGTCGATTCTCGGCTATGCGCTCAACAGCGTCGCGCAGGCGTGCCTTGGCGCGGGACACTTTGATCCCGCGCGGCAGTACCTGGAAGAATCCCTCACGCTGGCCCGGCAGGGAGGCATGCAGATGAACCTCGCGTTCGCGCTTCATCGCCTGGGCCAGCTGGCCATCGACACGGGCGATGGGGCGGGCGCGGAGGAGCAGCTGGCGGAAGCGGAAGATCTGTTCCGTCAGCTCGGGAACCCCCTGAAGACGGCCGAGGTGAGCGTCGCGCGGGCGTTGTCGGCGGCAGCACTCGGCGACCGGCTCCGCGCGATCGCGATGGCGGACGAGGCCATCCGGGTGCTGGAGGCCGGCGGCTGGACCTGGGAGTCGGTCGACGCGCTCCTCGCCGCCGCCGAATTGCGCTTCCCGGATTCGCCGGCCGTTGCGCGCGAATACCTCGAGCGCGCGGCGTCGCGAAGCAAGGCCTCGAACTTCCCGCGCGGCCGTAACTTCGCGCCCGCCATGCTTGCCGTTTGCGACGTGTTCGAGGGCCGCTCGATACAGGCGTTCGTGGCAAACGATGCTGCCTGGAACGATCTTTCCCGCCGGGACCTGGCGCGCGTCGGGCCGACGCTGGCGAGAGCGCTGGCTGCCGCGGGGCAGCGGGAGCAGGCCGTGGCGGTCGCACGACGCCTCGAGAGGATGTTCTCGCGGCCGGGCTGGCCGGGCCACAGCCGCCTGGTCCAGGATCTGCTCGGCGAGCTGGGAGTGGCGCGGGACGCCGAGGCAGGATCCTGAAGTCCGTCGAGGCCCGCTTGCGCGGCGGGCTCACGTCACGCGCGCTGGCACGATGACAACCGTCTTACCCGCCCACTGAAGCCTTCCCTGGATCGCAAACGCCGTCTCATTGTGCAGGACGCGCTGGTACCAGCGTTCGCGCTCAAAGAGCACCTTTCCGGCAAAGAAGGCGGAACGCGGAAACTCCCGGGAGACGCCAGCGCAGAGTTTTTCGCACTCCTCAACTGCGTCGGTCCCGAACCCCATGCGGTACTCGGCCGGGATCCCCTGGTTCCGGGCGAAATCGACGTACTTCTTCAGCGTCTCCCGGACGTTCGTACGAAGGGATTCAATGGTCCCTTCGCCCTTGAACTGCTGGGAGTCGATGACGCCGGCGGAAACGAAAACGGCGCCCTTGAACTGCCCCGGGAAATCGCGGAAGGCGCCGAGGAAGGTGTGGAGCCCGAGCCCGCCGAATCCTGCGACGAGGATCGCGGCCACGGGCTGCGCCGGGTCGATCATGCCGGAAGCCCGTTCGGGGGCGGTGGGCGCGTCGAGCAGACCGCGGTACAGAAGCGCCAGGCGGCTGGTCACGGCGTTGTAATGCCGCCGGATCAGGACGCACAGGAAGATGACGCCGCTCGTGATGACCAGCGTGAGCCAGCCGCCCTCCCCGAATTTCTCGAACACGGTCACGCAAAGAATGGTCGCGCACAACTTGAACGCCACCGCGTGGATCGCCGCGCGCCGCTTCCATTTCGGATCCTTGCGCCGTTCGCGGAACCAGAAGACGCACATCGCCAGGGTCGTCATCGAGAAGGTCAGGAACACGTTGATGCTGTACATGACGACGAGGGCGCGGATGTCGCCTTGCGTATAGAGGAGCGCCCCGAGGGATGCGGCGCCCATGAGGACGACGCCGTTCTGGGTGGTGAGGCGGTCGGAGAGGGCGGCGAAGCGGCGGGGGACCCAGGAGTCAACGGCCATGTTGGCGAGGACGCGAGGGCCGTCGAGGAAGCCGGCCTGGGCCGCGACGATGAGGAGAGCGCCCTCCGAAGCGATGGTGACCCAGACGAAAATCTGCCCGGCGGAGCCCTGGCCAGCGAACTTTTCCGCGAGCACCCAGTTCAGCGTTTTGCCGGCGACGGGCGTGACCTTCCAGAGCAGGTAGCAAAGGAGCAGTCCCGACGCCGTGAATGCCAGCGACAGCGCCATGTACAGCATCGTCCGCTTTCCCGTCTGCACCCGCGGCTCTCTCATGATTGAAAGACCGTTCGAAACGGCCTCGATTCCCGTGTACGTGCCTCCGCCCAGGGAGTACGCGTGAAGAAATCGGAGCAGGATGCCGCCTGCGCCGATGGCGGCGAGGTCCGCCGTCAGGCTCGTGGATGCAGAGCTCATCAGGGCCGGCGCGTCCGACGCGTGTGCAAAGACGCCGCCAACGATCAGAACGAGGTGCGTGATGACGAAAACGAGAAAGATCGGCGTGAGGACGAGGACCGACTCCTTCACCCCTCGAAGATTCAGGAGGACGAGTACACCCAGGAACACTCCTTCGGCAGGGAGCTTCCACGCGAGCGCGGCGTGAGGAAGGAGGCTGAAGAGCGCGTCGCCGGAGGCCGCGATAGAGACGGTAATCGTGAGAACGTAGTCGACGAGGAGCGCCGAGCCCGAAACCAGTCCCGCGCGCTCGCCGAGCAGTTTCGTCGCGACGACGTACCCGCCGCCGCCGTGCGGGAACTGCTCGATAACGCGGCTGTAGGCCGCCGCGATCACGAGGACAGTCGTCGCCATCACGAGCGCCAGCGCCAGCGCGAGGTACGAGTGCTGTCCGAGCGTCCGGAATGCTTCCTCGGGCCCGTAGGCCGAGGACGACAGCCCGTCGGCCCCGAGCCCGACCCACGCAAGAAATGCGACGAGGGAAAGGTGAGTGAAGAGGGACCGGTCGCGCAGGTTGCGTGGCGGGCCGACGAGGAATCGCAGGGTACGGCGAAACCAGCCGCCCTTCGGCGGCTCGGGCGCGCTGGACTGAGTCCGGGCAAAGAAAGGGGCGGGATTACCCACGAAGGCGCTCCTGAACGTGGAGCCCCCGCCGGTTGCGGGTTGCCCCGGATCGACGCCTGCGGGGTTAGCTGACGGGTTCGGGCCTTCCGGATAGCCCTGTCCTCCCTGAGGAGGAGTTCACCCCTGCGACTTGGGTCCCCCGTTCCGGTTCCTGTGGGAAGCGGATTCGGCGCGTGAAGTGGAGAATTCTAGCCGGATTCCGTAGTCAGTCCTGAAAAATCGAGCTGTGCGTCGCAAGCGCAGCTCAGGAAATGAGTTATGGTGCCGGCCGGCTGCCGGTTTTCGTCAGGCTTTGCTGCCCTCGACCGGATTAGAGGGCTTCACGGACTCGGCTGCCCTTGCCTGAATTGCCTCAAACGCCACGCGCGCCGCCGCCTGCTCCGCGTCCTTCTTCGTCTTTCCCCCCCCGGGGCCATAGGTCTTCCCTGCGACTTCCACCGAGACCTCAAACGCCTTCTCATGGTCTGGCCCCGACTCTCCCACCACCCGGTACGCCGGCACGCAGGCCAGCTCCTTCTGCGTGTGTTGCTGCAACAGAGACTTCCAGTTCTTCGCGTGCTGGTCCTTGAGCACCTCTTCGATCCGCGGCCTCAAAATCCGCAACACGAACTTCCGCGCCGCTTCCAGCCCCTGGTCCATGTAGATCGCGGCGATGGTGGCTTCCAGCGCATTGGCCAGAACCGAATCCGGGATCGACTTCCTCTGCAGAATCCCTTTCCCGAGGATCACGTAGTCCGCGATGTTCAGCGTCTTCGCGCACGCCGAGAGCGACGTCGCGCTGACGACGACCGATTTGATCGAGGACAGGTCGCCTTCGGGGAAGTCGGGGAAAAGATGAAACAGGTGTTCGCTGACGAGCAGCCCGAGGACCGAGTCGCCGAGAAACTCCATGCGCTCGTTGCACGGAAGCGTCGCGTCCTTCGCCGACGAATGGACGAGCGCGCGCAGCAGCAATTCAGGATTCTCGAACCGGACCTCGAGCGCCTCCTCGAGCGTCCTCAGGCGCTCGGGGGGGAGCGAGGTCCGCGGGGGTTGGGCGTCCACGCGGGGCTCCTTTGGGTGAAAGGGGAGTCTAACGCGGGAGAACGGCAGGGCATAGGGAACGACGGGGCAGGGCCGGCTCGGGAAAGGGATGGGGTTTGGGATGGGGCTGCAGAACGGCTCCGAGTCGTTCTTCGCGAAAAGCCTGTACTGGCGGTCGAAGTGAATGACAAGGAGTGAAAACGAAATCAATCCGGCTCCGGGCAGAATCGCAAACCAGCCGGGCCCTGCCCCGACCGCTACTTCTCTCCCGGGAACTTCACCACGGCATCCACCGGTCGCGCAAAAGTTTCCTGCCGGCGCGACGCCGCCAGGACGGCGGCCAGCACCGCTTCGGCGACCTTTCGCAGCTTCGCCGGCGAGCAGAGGTTCGGCGTGTCCCCGGGCGTGTCACACTCCGGAAACCGCGAGCACGTGAAGAGGACAGAGGGGACGCCGGCCTGGTGAAGCGGCCAGTGGTCCGAGCCGTTTCGGAACGTGAAGTCGATGTCGAATCCGCCCTTCATCGTTGTCAGGACCGCGAACCCTGCCTCCTCCATCGATTTTCTTGCGATCGAGGCCACGTCCGGCGCGAAGGCGCTTCCGACGAGCGAAATCTCGTTCTCGGCGTTGCGCGCCGCCATGTCCACGTTGATGGCGCAGAGGGCGCCGCCACGGAGGCGGGGAAGCGCCGCGGCGAAGGCGCGGGAGCCGTGGAGGCCGAGTTCTTCGCCGCCGAACGCCGCAAAGATGACGGGGTGTGGAAGCGAGCGCGAGTCGTGGGCCAGCGCTTCGGCAACGGCGAGGAGGACGGCGATTCCCGAAGCGTTGTCGCAGGCGCCGGGGTAGAGGCGGCCGGCGGGGTGGCCCGGGGAGGGTGGCTGGAGACCGTGCGAGTCGTAGTGCGCGCAGAGGATCACCGCGGCGCGCCCCGGGAACTCGCCGGGAAGCATGCTGATGACGTTGGCCCCGGCGAGCGGCTCGTCCTCGATGGCGACGCGGATGCCGGCCGTCGCGTTCAGCGACTCGTCGATGCGGCGCCCGGCGTCGTAAGAGACGAGCGCCGCGGGAATCCTGAGCGGGCGCGACGGCCGCGGGGCGCGGGACTGCGCGCCGACCGCCGCGCGGTCCCGGGCCCAGCCGCGCACCCCGTCCGGCTCACCCTTCAACCGCGCCTCCGTCCGCTCGTCCAGACGCGACGCCCACGCCGCTTCGCCTCCGGCCGAGGGATCGCGCGAGTCGGCAACGAAGAGGACGCCGACGGCGCCGAGGTCCTGGTAAGCCAGGGCGCGATCGGCGAGCGATGGGACCAGCGTCCGGAACATCCCGGGAGCGGCCGGCAAGCGTTCTACCGCGATTCCGCCTGCCAGGGAGTCGCCGCAGATGCGCGAGGCCAATCCGGCGACGAGCGGGCCCGAAGCGAAGGCGTTTCCGCTCCAGGTCAGGGGGGCGAAATCCGTTCCGGGGACGAATGTCTCGCGCCCGGTCTGGAGCCGGGTTTCCGCCAGCAGTCTCCGGCGCGGAATTTCGAACGACTGCTGCTCGGTGCGGAGCCCGAGGGACTTGAAGCGGCGCTCGACGAACTCCGCGGCGAGCGCGGCGCCGCCCGTTTCTTCCGACCGGCCTCGCATGGCAGGAGCGGCCAGCGCGCGGACGTCGTCCACCATCGCCGACTGCGAGGGAAGAACGGGCATCGCGGCCGCGGGGCGTCGCTGTTGGGTTTCAGGCGACAGGATGACGAAACCGCCGATGAGCGAAGCGGCGGCAAGGATGCCGAGGAGGACCGGCGACATGCGCGAGGTCATAGAGTGAGGGTCGCCGAATGGCTGTGAGAGTCAAGGACGCGGGCGAGCGGGCGAGCGGGCGAGCGGGCGAGCGGGCGAGCGGGCGAGCGGGCGGGCGGGCGAGCGGGCGAAAAAGAACGACTAACCGACAATTGGGCGTCGTTTGCATTTGGCCTGCCCGCCTGCCCGCCTGCCCGCCTGCCCGCCTGCCCGCCTGCCCGCCTGCTTCACCCGCCAACATCCCCCATGCGTGGCGCATCCTCCCCGCCCAGGTGAAACAGCGTCAGGACGCTCTCCGGATCAATGAAATGGTCGGGGCCGCGGTTCTCGATCGGGTCTGCCTGGCCTCGCCGGGACTTCTGCGCGAACAGGCGGACGACGCGGGCGAAGTGCTCCAGGTGCTCGGGCCGGCCTGCGATAGAAGCGTCGATTGCGGCGGGATCGATGCTGATCAGGAGTTTCGGGCGGTCTTCGCTTCGGATCAGGATCGCGCGCAGCGGAAACTCGCGCGGCGATTTTGCGGGCCGGCCTGCGAACCTGACCGCGCCGGATGCGGTGTCGAGCAGGTCTGCGAATGCGAGCCATTCCTCGGCGCTTGCGGAGATCTCGAGCTCGCGCTGCTTTCCCTCGGTGCAGGTGGCTTGCACGCGGCGCCTATTTCAGGTCGATCGCGAGCGGGTTGGCGACGGGGAAGTCGCCGCGCGCCGCGATCTTGCCGTCCCGCCAGACGAGCCAGGAGTCCCAGGCGTAGTAGAGGAGAAGCCGCGACGGCTTGGTCGCGGCCCGGCTGGCGGGGAAGAAAAGCGCCGCCTGCTGCGCCGCATCGTCCGGCGACGCGAATGAAACGAGCACGCCGCGATCCTGCCCGAGCTTTACTTCCTCGTTGTCCGCCGTCCAGCCGTCCGCGCGGACTTCGATGTTCGCGAATTTCAACTTTCCATCGGCCGCCCACCTTTTCGACAGCGCATTCGTGTCGGGGCCGCCGAGGACCAGCACCGATTTCCCGGACAGGTTCGCCGCCGTCGCTTCCGCTCCCTTGATCTGCTCCCAGCCTTCCAGGCGCATGAGCAACTCCACATACGGGGCCACGTCCCCGTCGGGAATGATGACGGCTTTCTTCGGCGCGACGACGACGCGGTTCAGGCAGAGGGGAAGCTCGGCCGCGGACAGGCGGCGGAAAACGTCGAAATCGGGATCGACCTCGACGCGCGTCGCCGTCGCCGGGATCGTCCATTCGGCGACGCGGTCCTTGACCTGCACTTCGTCGTCCACCGGTCCCGACGGAAGCGTCGTCCGGACGCGCACCTTGAGGTCGCGCAGCGGCCCGGCGACGCGCAGCTTCAGGCCCTTCTCCGACCTCGCCAGCGTCATTTCCGGAGCGCCTTCCTCGTCAAGCCACGCCGTGAACAATTTCGACAAGTCCTCGCCGGACTCCGCTTCCATCGTCTTCCGGAAGTCGTCCCAGGAAGCGCGAGCGCCCAGTTTCTCCTTGAAGACGCGGCGGAGGGCGAGCCAGAAGGGACGGTCGCCGATCTGGCGGCGGGCGAGGTGGAAGAGCATGGAGCCTTTGCCGTAGCCGATTTCGTTGTCGACCTCGTTGACCTTGCCGCGGAATTCGCGGACGGGGTAATCGTTTTCGAAGGTGACGTGCATCGAGAAGCGGACGGCCTGGTGGCGGCGGTACCTGCGGGCGGCGGCTTCGTCCTGCGTGAACTCGATCCAGTGGTAGTTGGAGCAATAGGTGGTGGCGGCTTCGCACCAGTTGCCGCCCTCGATGAAAACGCCGTTTCCCCACCAGCAATGGAGGACTTCGTGGCCGAGGCCGCCTTCCATGAGGTAGCGGGGGCCCATGCGGATGACGTCCTGCCCGAGGAGAGTGAAGGCCGGCATGCCGTAGCCGGTGGAGAAGAAGTTTTCGACGATGGAGAAGTCGTCGTAAGGGTAGGGACCGAGAAGTTTCGACCAGTGATCGATCCAGTCCGCGGCGGCCTTGCGGTAGGTTTCCGCCTGCGAAGCGTCTTCCTTGAAGAAGTACGAGCGCACTGTGACGCGGCCGACTTTCAGCTCTTCGGCAACGTACGGTCCCGCAACGACGTCGAGCCGGTCGGCCGGGACCGGGTCGCACCACGTCGCGCGCCTCGTCTTCGGGTCGTAGTCGTGGCGCGCGCCCTGGCCGATGACTTCCCAGTCCTCGGGGACCCTTGCGGTGACGGTGAAGCGCGCCATGGAGCCGGCGATGTCCGGGTACCACTCCGCCGAGCCCGGCAGGAACGCGCCTTCGGCCTGGATGGTGCCGTTACATTTCTCGCCGACGACGAAGCGGACCTCGTCGCGGTGGGGCGGGTCGTGAAGAGTGCCCTTGTAGGCGATCGTGACGGTGAAGTGTTCCCCGGAGGCCGCGGGAAACTCGACGTGCAAGGAGCCGTCGTGGAATTTCGATTCGGCGGCCAGGCGCCCGAACGCCGCCGAGGTGATCTTGAATCCAGGGTTCAGGTCGAAGTCGAGCGAACGCGTGCCCGCGCCCTCAAGCTCAATGACGTCGCTCGCCTCGATCGCGTGCGTCGCGGGGTCGAGCGAGAGCGTGATCGTGTGTGCGACGATGCGCGGCGCGGAGGCCGGCGCCGGTTCCGGCGCAGGCGCGGGACCGGGCTCCGGATCCCCGGGCCCGGGATCGGCCAGGGGCGGCGCGGGCTCCGGGCGGGGAGGCGGCGCCGCTTCGCGGTCACGGGATGGATCCTTCGGTGAGCCGGAGTCGCCGGCACAACCGGCGAAAAAGCTCAGCGCGAGGATCAAGGGGAGGGAACGCATGAATAGAGGTTGTCGCGCCGTTGGCGGCGCAGGTCAAGGTAGAAACTGAGGTGGGGGGGCGCTAGCGCTTCACTTCCCACATCCCCTCTGCCGGTTTCCAGTCCGCCCCGTAGTGCCCCACCGCCCGGATCGAATCCAGCCACTTCTCATGGATGTCCGCACCCCAGCACATCACGTCCGGCGAACCCGTGTCGGGATGCCAGAAACCCATCGCATGCCAGGCACGCCTTCCGCCGGCCCCGCTCGCGCCGATCACCGCCACGAGATGCGCCGGCACTTCCGGATTCGGGTAGACCGCGGTGAGAGCCAGGTCGCCCTTCAGGACGTCGTTGCCGATCGTGATCTCGCCCGGCGACGCGCGGAAAGGCAGGCGGTCGGCGATTCTCTTCCAGCAGCCGTTCGACTCCGCGCTGCCGTACAGAATCAGGTTGAGGCTCTTCCAGTCCTTCGCCGAGACCTCGGCGTCCGTCACCACCGTCGCGCGCCCGTTTCCGCGATACCACCAGACCTGGGCGTCGAAGCGGGCGCGCGCGACCGCGTCGGCGATTTCTGACTCGGTGCCGCCCGTCGGCGTGACGAGAAGGAACGGGGTGTGGAAGGCCTGCGTGAAGGGACCCTGGAGTTTCGGGGTCTTGCGCAGGCCGGCGGGCGCACCCGTGGTCCATTTCCCGTCGGCGCCCTTATGGAACTCGCCCGATTTCATCGCTTCACCGTCGAGCATGAACTCGCGCGGTGACTTGACACGGAGATGAACGACGTTCTCCGTCTCGAAGAGGCGCTTCCCCAGGTCGTCTTCGGTCGCCTTTACGCGAGACAGGCCGTACGGCCGCTTCTGGGCGAGGATCTCGACGCCCCGGCAGCTCGAGGACACGGCGGGCGAAAACGTCCGGAACTCCCAGCGCGCGAGACTGTCCGGCCGCCGCCGCGCCTGCATCCAGTCGAACATCTCCGGGAGCTGGACGCAGTCCACCTCGGGCGTCTCCAGCGCGTTCCACCAGTGCTTCTTTCCTTCGACCGGGACATAGCGCCAGTCTTTGTGGAACGGCTTCAGCGCTTCCACCATCAGATCCGCCTGCGCCGGCGGGACGACGTCGTCGTCGAGGCCGTGCAGGATGAAGACGGGGAGGCCGTCGAGGTTTCGCAGAAGCGCCATCGTGTCGGAGGGCGCGGCGGAGGCGCGGAAGAGGCGGCCGTAGTCGGCCGCGGGGTCGCGGCCCGCGGCGGGGTAGGTCCAGATGCTGACCCATGCGGCGGACGGCGCGACGGCTGCCCAGCGGTCCGGGTGCGTGACGGCGAAGTGCCAGGCGCCGTGGCCGCCCATCGAGTGGCCGGTCAGGTAGATCCGCGACTCGTCGACCTTGAAATCCTTTTTCCCCTGCTCCAGCACTTCGAGCCCGTCCAGGCGCCCCCACTCTTCCCAGTTGAAGCCGAACGGCCTTCGGTTCGTGGGAGCGACCAGCGCGAACCAGTCCTGGGCCGCGTAGGAGCGCGACTGCCCGTCGGCACCGACTCCTGCGCCGTGAAGCGACAGGACGAGGGCGACTTCTCTCTTCGAGTCGAAATTCGCCGGGCGCAATTCGCCGAAAGATTGCACAGACCTGTCGATTTTCGAGCGGAAGGTCCGCTGGAAGCCGCCGGGTTTTTCGGGGGTGAAGAGTTTCCACGTGCGCGAGTGCGTGCTCTTGCCGAAGACGACGCGGAGCGTGACTTCTTCCCCTTGGCCCACGAGGAACGGCGCCTTGTAAACGGAGAGCGGAGGAAGAGGCGGGAGCGGCGCTCTGACCTTGCCGTATTCGAGGGTCGCCCCGCGCACCCACTCGTGGGTCGCGTTCACGATCGGCGCCGCGCCCCAGGTCCCCTGGTTGACGCCGAACATGCGCCAGGGGAGCGTTTCGTCCTTGTCCGCGATGTAGACCGGCGCGGGCGGATCCGACGCAAACAGCCCCAGCACGCCGCGCCCGGCCCGGCAGAGGATGCGGTTCTCGCCCTTGCGGAGGAAAACCGGCACGCCCTCGACCCCGGATGAATACAGGTCGGCGGCAAAGGCAACGCCATTCACGTAGACGGTCCCCGCCCCGGGGCACCTCAGGATCGCGACCCGGTCCGAATCCGACGTCACGACGGTCATCGCGGCGCCCGGCGCCAGTTCTTCCGCCTCGATGTATCCCTCGGCGTTCGCGGTCATCGCCTTCCACTCGAGGTCGCCGAGCTTGTCCCCCTTCTTCGGGTACCGCGGCGACTCCGCCCCGAACATCATCTCGCCGATCGCATCCGCGCTGACCAGACTCCGGCCCTTCCCCTTGACCGGCCCCACGACCAGCCATTCGCGCGGCTCTTCCGCGCCCGCGGCGATGGCGAGGAACGACGCCAGCAAGAGGGAGCTCGTTTTCATGCCAGCGCGAGAGGTTAGCACCGGGTTCCGTCCGACGGAAAAGTTGTTCCTCGCCACTCGCAACTCCCAACTCGAATCACGCCCGCCTGCCGATATACAATGAGGCCCTCATGTCTCCTGCCAGCCAACGCGCCTGGTTCGACCTCGTTACCGGCCGTCGCACCGGACTCGGCGCGGCGTGCTCGCGCGCCGCCCTTTCGGCCGCTTCCGCCCTCTACGGCGGCGCGCTGGCGATCCGGAGCGCGGCGTTTGCGCTGGGCCTGAAGAGCCGCCACCGCCTCTCGGGCCCTGTGATCGGCGTCGGCAACATCACGCTCGGCGGCACGGGCAAAACGCCGATGGTCGAGATGCTGACGCGGCGGCTGGAGTCGAAGGGGCTGAAAGTTGCGGTCGTGTCGCGCGGGTACGGCCTGGAAGTCGGCGGAGTCGATGACGAGCGATTCGGGGCGGGGAAGCGGTACACGGGGCGGGACCGCCTGGCGCTGGCGAGCCAGGCGTTTGCCGACGGGTGCGACGCAGCGGTCCTCGACGACGGATTCCACGATCTGCGCCTGCACCGCGATTTCAACATCGCGATGGTCGACGCCTCCGCGCCTTTCGGGAACGGCAGGCTTTTCCCGCGCGGGTGCCTGCGCGAGTCGCCGCACGGCCTCAAGCGCGCCGACGTCATCGTCGTGTCGCGCGCCGACATGCTCGATGCCGGCGAGCTCGCTCTTTTGCGCGCCCACCTGGGAAGCGTCTCCGGCGGCCGCCCGACCGCCGCCGCCGTCCACCGCCCCCGCGCCCCGCGCACGCTCGGCGGCAGTTCTGCGGCCGAGTCACTCCACGGCAAACGCATCCTCGGATTCTGCGGCCTGGGCAACCCGCGGGGATTTGAAGCGACGCTCCGTGGCCAGAAAGCCCGGCTCAACGCGTTCCGCGCATTCCCGGATCACCACCGCTACAGCGAAGTCGAGCTGGATGGCCTCGAGGCTGAGGGCCGCGAGCTTGAAGTGGACGCGCTCGTCACGACGGAAAAGGACGCCGCGCGGCTTTCCGAGAGGGACTGGACCGTTCCCGTCTGGGTCCTCGGCGTCGATCTCGAAGTCGTCAGCGGCGCGGAAGAACTGGAAGCCGGGCTCGCGCGTGTGGAGGATCGCTTCCGCAGCCGCGCTTCGACCCGCGCTTCCGGCGCAGGCCCGGACTCCGTCACTGCTGGATAGAAGGGAATATCGCCGCCCGGCCGGCCGTTTATTCCCGACGCAGGCGCTCCCCCGTATCATTCCGGGCCGCCCGGCACCATAAACTCACCGAAATCGGAGGCCCCATGCGCTTCGCCGCCCTCGCCCTTTTGCTCTGTTTCGCAGCCCCCGCCTTCGCCGAGGATGCGGAGGCCGATCCCGCAAAGTCGCCGAAGAAACCCGCCGAGGCTCCCGACGAAGTTTCCGGCGCGGTCGTCATCATCGGCTGGAAGGGAGCGCCCAAGGCGTTTCCGAACGCCACCCGGACGAAGGAAGAAGCGAAAGCCCGGGCCGACGAGGCGCTGAAGGCTGCCCGGGCGAAAGGGAGCTCGTTCTTCGACGTCGTCCAGAAGTACTCGGACGAGCCTCGCGGGCGGGGAAGCGTCGGCATCATCCCGGTCGGGCACTGCACGATCCCCGCCCTCGAGGCCGCTCTCTGCGGCATGGAGTTCGGCCAGGTCTCCGACATCTTCGAGTGCGACATGGGCTACATGATCGCCTCGCGCCTCGCGGCCAAGGCTGCGGCTTCCCACATCCTCATCGCCTACAAAGGCGCCGAGCGGGCGGCACCGACGGTTTCGCGAACGAAGGAAGAAGCGAAGGAGTTGGCCGAAAAAGTCCACCAGGCCGTGACCACGAAAGGCGAGGATTTCGCCAAGGTCGCCGGTGAAATGAGTGACTGCTCCTCAAAGGCCAAAGGCGGCGACCTCGGCACATTTGTGCGCAACATGATGGCGCCCCCGTTCGAGGACGTTGCCTTCGCGCTCGCCCCCGGTGAAATTTCCGGAGTCGTCGAAACGCCCTTCGGATTCCACGTGATCAAGGGCATGAAGATCGCGAACGCCGCGAAACCGCCGCAGTGGCGCGCGAGCCACATCCTCATCCGCTGGAAAGGAACGATGCGCTGTCCGCCGTCCGTCACGCGCACGAAGGAAGACGCAAAGAAGGAGATCGACGCGCTGATCAAGCGCCTGACCGAAGGTGAGGACTTCGCGAAAGTGGCGGGCGAAATCAGCGACTGCCCTTCGAAGTCCAAGGGCGGCGACCTCGGCACGTTCGGCCCCGGCGCGATGGTTCCCGAGTTCGAAAAGGCACTTAAGGACCTGGAAGTCGGGAAGCTCTCGGGCGTGGTGGAGACGCCGTTCGGGTATCACGTGATCAAGAGGACGAAGTAGGCAGGTCGATTCAGGCTACGCCAGACCCGCCTCACGAATCGACCGTTCGAGCAGATCAGTGACGCCCGCGGCCTCGGCTGTCGTAGCCATGAAATTTCTGTCGAGCCTGGCACCGGAGACTTTCAACACACCCAAGATGTCCCTCCACTGCCGATCGCTTACCTCCCGGCCCTTGCGATACCACTCAAGTTTTCGGAGCACGATGTCCTCTGCGCTGCTGACCCGAATTTCGGCCGCGGAGTCCTTTCGAAGCTTCATCGGGATCGCGCGCCCGATCTGCAACGGGTCAAGCACGCTTCTCCCGGCAACGTAAAGGTCGGCCTTCAGCATTGTGGCCAGGTGAATCACGTTGAATGAGGCGCTTCTCTGCACCGCGTCGCGGACGGCTGGCTCGGCGATGTAGTACCCGTTTCCGAAGGCGCGGACGACGTCCGGGATTTTCGCCTCACCAAGCTCGATGATGAAGTCGACATCCTGTGTGAGCCGCGGTTCGCCATGGAGAATCGAGGCCATCGAGCCACCGACGGCGTGACGGATCCCTAGCTCCGTGAGAATGTGAGCCACATCGCCCGTAACGTCGATGATGTCAGGCACTGCCCTAGTACCCGTTTCGTTCCGGGTCCCAGCCGAAGGCCTTCACCATAGTGTCGCGATCCAGTCGCAGCGCAGCCAGGCGAAGGCGAATTTCATCAGGCGTCGCGCCCGGGTGCCGCATCAGGATGCCGGCCGTCGCGATGTCGTCGGATGCCCGATTTATCCGGAGGACGCTCTCGATCTTCTGCCAAGGGGCCATCCGGCGCCAGGCTTCGACCAGAATTCGCTCCGCTTCGGGCGAAGTATCTTCGGCCTGCGTCTTGTAGTCCTGATTCTGAGTGAGCGAATGCACGGAGTCATTGTACCGCACGCCGAAGAGCCGCACTCCCTGCATTGCCGGCGACTCAGATCGCATCCGTACCGAAGCCTTCTTCGAGTGAACTAACTTTGTCCAGGCCACACCTCACCAGGCCCAGGCACTTGTCACAGTACGGAACTTCCGGAGGGCGCGAACGCCCCACGCTCCCGCAGTGGGGGCACCGACGATTCGTCTCCTTCGTGGTCGACGAGAATCTCAGGGGGAGTTTCGAGAGTTTCTCGACCTCCGCTTCAAGGTGCTCGATGCTGTTCTTGATAGTCGCTGAATTCCCGAATCGTTCCGAATTCAGCCAGCGTAGAGCTGCAAACGCCGGTCGAATGATATCCAGTGTGAATTGCCGCTCAAACGAGTCTTCCAGGGTCATGTGTTTGCAGCAACCTAGGATGAGGTCCTCCTGTCTCGTGGCAGCAAATCTGTGCGGCGCCATCGGGTGGTTGAGATCGGGCACCATGACCTCCCATTTTTCTCGATAGTGACGAGTGGCCGCACGCCGCGAACAGACTTGAGCGCCTGCGCGGGGAATTCGACCTGGTTCCGCCGATTCTCATTCTCGCATTTCGAGCCGAAAAAAAGGCGCGCGGGAGCCATCGCCCCCGCGCGCCGCAATGTCCGCTTCAGCCCGACTCCTAGAACAGATTCCACAGGAACTGGTTCGTCACCTCGTGGTGGAACTGGACTTCCGCCACCTTGACGCGCGCGCCCAGCGCCTTCGGGCAGCGCTCCGCCGACGCCATTTTGAGCTCCGCGTACTTCGTGTGGACTTCCTCGCCCAGCAGCTTCATCGCGAACTCGCTCGTCTTGAACAGCCGGATCGCGTCGTGGATGTTGTCCGGCAGGAACCGGGTCCGCGCGCGCTTGTCGGCGTCGGACGTCGGCGCCTCCGGGCCCTCGAGGCCCGTCGCGAGCATCGTGTAAATCGCGAGATACGGGTTTGCGTCGGGGGCGACGGAGCGGACCTCGATGCGCGCGGAACGCTCGTTGCCGAGCGGGATCCGCACCATCGAGCCGCGGTCAATCGCGCTGGCCTTGATCTGGTTGGGCGCTTCAAAGTGCGGGTCGAGCCGGCGGTACGAATTCACGCTGCAGTTCAGGATCAGGCAGATGTCGTTCGCGTTGTTCAGGATCCGGTCGATGAACTTCCAGCCGATCGCGGACAGGCCGTCCTGGCCGTTCTTGTCGTAGAACAGGTTCCTGCCGTTCTTGTTGACCGAGATGTTCGTGTGCATCCCGTTGCCGTTCACGCCGGTGACGGGCTTCGGCAGGAACGAAGCGCTCATCTCCATGCGGTCGGCGACCTGGCGGCAGATGAGCTTGTAGAGCTGCACCTGGTCGGCGGCGATGAGCGCCTGCGTGTACGAGTAGTTCATCTCGAACTGCGACGGCGCGACCTCCGGATGGTCCTTCTCGTTCGCGAACCCCATCGACCGCTGGACCTCGGCGGACGTATCGATGAAGCGGCGCAGCGGGTCGCCGGGGAGCGAGTGGTAGTAGCCGCCCGTCGAGATGAAGTCGAACTTCCCGGTCTCGTAGTAGCGGCGCTCGGCCTCGCGGCCGCTGAAGAGGAACCCCTCGATTTCGTTGGCCGCGTGGAGCTCCAGTCCCTGTTTCGAGAACAGGTTGTTGCAGAACTGCTTCAGCCGCGAGCGCATGTCGGCGGGATAAGGCTTCCCGTCGCGCTCCAGGACTTCGCCGAACACCAGCACTTTCCCGGGCCCGAAAACGTCGGCGGGGAGCCAGTAGAACGACGACCAGTCGCACTTCAGCCGCAGGTCCGACTCCGCCTGCTGCGAGAACCCGCGGATCGACGACCCATCGAACGTCAGGTTGTCCGCGGACTTCAGCAGGAACTTCTTGTCGTAGTCGAGCATGTGCAGCCGGCCCTCGAGGTCCGTGAAGCAGACCGTGACGGCCTTGATCCGCTTCTCGTCGGCGAGGTACTTCATCCGCTGCTCCTGGAGTTTTCCCGCGTCCACGCGCTTGATGCGCGCTTCCTTGACCTCGAGGTTCATCTCCTCGAGCTTGTCGTAGGGTATTTCGAGGAACGAGCGCAGGGGCGGGTGATCCATGGAAGCGGGCTCCTTTGTGGTGCCGGGGGCGGCGTAGGACTGAAAGTGGTGACGCATGTCGGGCTCTCCGATGAGGAGTTGCGGGGGAGGGGGGGGGCAGAATTGAAGTGAGGGATATAGAGTAACTGTCGGTGAGAATCAACTAAAAAGTACACATTTAAGATTAATTACTTACAAAGTTAGGTATTCAAGCTCGCACGGCCCGATTCACCATCACCAGCACCGGCAGGACCCCGATGCCGAGATAGATCGAAAAGAGCGCGATATCGCCCGCGTTCATCGATCCGGGCTGCGAAAAGTAATGCGCGGCCGCCGCGATCCCGGCCGAGTTCCAGATGAACAGAAACGTCCGCCAGGCCCACGGCGTGCCGGGGTCGTACTGCTTCTTCCCCTCTACCGGCGGGAACAGGAGGAACATCGCGCCGAAGCTGACGAAGATCATCGGCATCAGGATGATCACGTAGGGCATCGCCGGCACCGCGCGATCCAGGTAGGCCTTCGTCAGGTCCTGCGGGTCCGTCCACACCGTGAGCTTCCTGCCGACAGGATAGGGAGCCAGATCCTCGGGGTTCCAGATCGTAGGGAGACCCAGGTCCGCCGAGTACAGCCCCTCCGCCTCCGCCGGCATCCCGTCCACCAGGTACCGCAACCGCAGCCCCGGCCGGCTCGCCTTCCCGCCCGTTACTTCCTCCAGCTCCGCCTCCGCCTGCACCGGTTCCGCCTCGAACAGGATCTCGTGCCCCGCGACCTGCGCGGAAACCTCGATCCAGCGCTTCATCGCGCTGCGCGTCTCCTCCGCCATGCTCCAGCCGACGAACGGAAAGATCGCGCCCATGAAGAAGAACATGCCGCCAGGCAGAAACCTCTTCATGGAGGCGATTACTTCTTCCCGCTTTCGGCGAGCCACTTCTTCCATTCGGACGCTTTCGAGAACGACTGCCCGGTAGTTTTCTTGAGGGCCGTGTTGATCGCATCTCTGCGCGGGCTCGCAGGGAGGAGTGCCTCGCAATTGGAGAGGCCTGCGACGAGCGCGCCGGTCGCGGCGTCGCCGCCGAGCTTTCCGAGGGCCTCCGCGGCTGCCGTCGCCACGGTGTCTGACTTCGTCTTCAGGTACGCGAGAAGCGGCTCCGCAGCGGCGGGGGAGCCGGTTTCGCCGAGGGCGGAAGCGGCGGCCGGGGCGAGTTTTTCATTTGTGCCGGCGATCCCCTTGAGAGCCGCAACGCCGTCTGTGCCACAACGGCCGGCGGCGGCGATCGCCGCGAGGGCAACCGTTTCCTCCGCCGAAGTCGCGTGCGCCTTCGCAAGCCCGGCGAGCTTGGGCGCCAGCCTCGCCGGCACGCGCGTGATCGCCGTGAACCCCGCGGCCGCCGCTTCCCAGGATTTCTCCTTCAACGATTTCTCCAACTCCGCAATCTTCTTCGCGACCTCGTCGTCGAGCGCTTTCTGCCGCTCGTCGAGGATCCCATTCACCCAATCCAGCCCGCGCTTCACGGCCGCCCAGTCCACCGTGTGCTTGAGCCCGGCGACCTTCTCGAACTTGACCGGCACCTTCCCCGTTTCGAGCGCCTTCACTGACCGCTCGCTCTCGGCGACCGGCACGACGTCGTCGGCGTCGCCGTGGCAGACATAGAAGGGCAAGCGGCGCATATCGTCGCTGTCGGGCACGGCGCCTGGGAGTCCGCCGGCGAACGGGATGGCGCCGTCGTAGAGCTCCGGGTGCGTCGTGCCGAGGTGAAACGTGTAGTAGGCCCCCCGCGAAAAGCCGAAGCCGATCGTGCGCGTCGGCGCGTGCGCCGCCTTCATCTCCCGCACGAGATCCGCGAGCGGCTCCAGGTCTTCCTTGTCCCACGATCCGTTCTTCAGCGCCTGCGGCGCGAGCAGGATCGCGTCCTTCGCGAACGTCGCCTGCGGGCCGCTGATCCAGCGCATGAAGTTCGCGCAGTTGTCGCCCGCGCCGTGGAGCGCGACGATGAGCGGATGTTTTCCCCTGGCGGAGTTCTCCGGAACGCGCAGCTGGTAAGTGAGACCCCTGGCGGAGACTTTCTGCTCGGGAGGAGCGGCGAGGGCGGAAGCGGAGACCAGGAAGAGAACGGCGAAGGCGCTGGAATGGTTCATGGGTGAATGTTATTCGCAGGAGGCCGACGGAAACGAGAGTTGATCAAAAAGGCGTGTATCCTCTCGGCCACCCATGGCGCTTACATCCACGTTTTTTTCTCCCTGCGGCCCCGGTTTCGAGCCCGCGCTTGCGGAGGAGCTGCGCGCGATCGGCGCTTCGGACGTGGTCGAGAAGCGCGGCGGGGTCGAGTTCCGGGGGGACGCCTCCGTCGCGAGGAAGGCCTGCCTCTGGCTCCGCACCGCGATTCGCGTGCAGGAGCTTCTGTGGAAAGGCCCGGCGCGCGGGCCGCGCGAACTTTACGCGGGCGCGGCGGAGGTTGACTGGCCGAAGTACCTCGACCCCGGGTTCACCATCGCGGTCGACGCTTCGGTGCGCGATTCCGAACTCACGCACAGCGGATTCGCGGCGCTCACGATCAAGGACGCGATCGTGGACAAGATCCGGGAGCGCTTCGGCGACCGGCCGAACGTGGACACGCAGGACCCGGACTTGCCGCTCAAGCTCGTGCTCAAGCGCGATGAAGCGCTTCTGTATCGCGACTGGGCGGGGGAGAGCCTGCACAAGCGCGGGTACCGGCAGATCCTGGTGAAGTCGCCGCTGAACGAAGCGACGGCGGCGGGGATTCTGATGCTGGCGGGGTGGGACCGGAAGTCGGCGCTGGCGGACCCGATGTGCGGGAGTGCGACGCTGTTGATCGAGGCTGCGATGTGGGCGGCGGATCGTGCGCCGGGGCTGAACCGGCGGTTTGCGTTCGAGCGGTGGCAGGATCTGGACGAAGCGGCGTGGGCGAAGGAGCGGGACGAAGCGAAGCGGCGGGCGAAGGCGCGGCTGCCGTTCGCGATCATGGGGGCGGACCGGCATCCCGGTGCGGTGGCGCTGGCGCGAAAGAGCGTGGTGGCGGCGGGGGTGGACCGGCTGGTGACGATCGAGCAGGCGGACGCGAAAGACTGGAAGCCGGCGGTCGCGCCCGCGACGATTTTTACGAATCCGCCGTATGGCGAGCGGCTCGGGGAGGGCGACGACCTCGACGAATCGTGGAAGGCGCTCGGGAATTTCCTGCACCGGTGCGACGGGGCGACGGCGTTCGTTCTGTGCGGGAACCCGGAGCTGACGAAGTTCCTCGGGCTAAAGGCCGCGAAGAAGTGGCCTGTGATGAACGGGCCGATTGACTGCAGGTTGATTCGGTATGAGATCGGTGGAAAACGGCAGGGGATGGGGAAAAAGCGGGATGGGGATGGGGGGGGATAGGGATCGGGATGGGGATCGGGCAGCGAAGCACCGAACGCAATCGTGGGTGCTTCGCTGCCTCATCCCCATCCCAAGCCCCAGCCCCCCCGATCCCATACCCGCCTTCACCCCATCCCCTGCCGTTTTCCCCACCCCTCGGTTACCCTTTCCAGCGTGAAACTCGAGCGCGACCCCGTCTGGGGCCCCGTCTTCAACCAGTTCGTCACCGGAATCGCCGACCGGTTGCGCGACTTCATCGAGTTCCTTCCCCAGCCCCTCACCCGCTCCGGCGGCCGCTGGCTCGGTCGCCTGGCCGCCGCGATCGTGAAGGGAAAGCTCAAGTTTGCAGCGGACCAGGCGGAGCTGGCCCTCGGCCCCGGCGGCGGCCGGATCGCCGCAGAATCGGTCCTCGAGTTCGGCCAGATCCTCTTCGAGTGCATGCAGATCACCTCGATGTTCTCCCGCGCCCGCTTCCGCCGCCGCGTCACCGTGGTGGGCGAAGAAAATCTCCGGGCTGCGCGGGCGCTGGGCAAGGGAGTGATCGCGGTGAGTGCGCACCTTGGGAACTGGGAAATCGGCGCGGTCGTGCTCGGCCACCTGGGGCACCCGCCGACGTGGCTCCTGAGGCCGATCGAGAATCCCGGTGTCCAGGAGCTGCTGAACGACGCCCGCGCGAGTGCGGGAATCCATGTCATCGAGAAGTGGGGCGGGCTGCGCGAGGCGATTCACGTGCTGAGGCGCGGGGAAGTGCTCGCGATGCTGGTGGACCAGGATGCGCGCGACCAGGGCGTGTTCGTTCCGTTCTTCGGGCGCGAAGCCTCGACGCTGAAATCGCCCGCGCTCCTGTCGCACCGCACGGGGGCGCCGATCGTGCCTTTCGCGGCGATGCGTCAGCGTGACGGGAAGTTCCTCGTCGAAATCGGCGAAGGGTTCGTCGCGCAGGGATCGGTGGACCAGGAAGCGGACCTGGAGAAATCGACGGCTCGCTTCACAAAGACGATTGAGGACTGGATCCGGCGATTCCCGGAGCAGTGGCTCTGGGTGCATCGGCGCTGGAAGACCCAGCGCAAGGGAATGCCCGCCGCAACCGGCGAAGCGACAACGAGTTAGTTCGCGTGCAACATTCTTCAGAAATCCGGAAACATTTTGCCCCGACCAGCGTCTAATGTACCGGACAGAGACGCTGTTTCCCGAGGGACGGCAGCGTTCCCGACCCCACCCCAAACGGGCTGCACATTCAGCCCCCACTCGAGGCTTCCGGTTATGACCGCTCTTCGCCGCGCGCTCGCGCTCGTTCCCGTCCTTGCCCTGGGTGCCCAGATTTCCGCCTTTTCCCAGGGGCTGTGCGTCGACAAGGGGAATGGCTTCCAGTTCCAGCCGCCGAAGGACTGGACGCAGGTGCCGATCCAGGTGGAGGAGAAGTGGATCGCCACGAAATGGCTGTGCGACCGGAAGTACGACGACAAGGAATCCGGGTACACGCACAACCCGCTCATGCGGGTGATCATCTTCGACAAGGCCGTGGTCAATCCCGGCGGCGGCGATGCCGACTCCGGCGGCGGCGAAGCGGGCGGCGGAACGGTGAAGCCGGGCGACGTGATCGACCTCTCGCGCCCGTACGTGGATTACAAGGACTACCTCAAGCGCAACTTCCGCGACGGCGGCTTCTACATCTCCGCCGAGAAGGACATCAAGATCGGTGAGACGCCGGTCAAGATGCTGGAGGTAAAGATCGAGAAACTGGTGGTGACCGGGAAGAAGCGGATCTACTGCTGGATTTACAAGGCCGAGTGGGGCGACCTGGCGATCGAGTGCGAAGTGCTCGAGCAGTTCGTCGACAAGCTCCAGACGACGGTCATGAATTCGTTCAAGAGCTTCAAGCTCATCGCGCGCGACCCGAACGCCAAGAAGGAGAACGTCGGCGGCGGCCCGAAGATCAAGGTCGTCGACCCGAACGAGACGCCTGAGCAGCAGAAGAAGCGCCGGCTCGAGGTCGAAGAGATGATGTTCAAGAAGGCGATCGCGGACCTGCCGAAGGACTGGACGACGAAGCGCACGGCGCATTTCCTGGTCTTGAACCACGCCGGCACGAAGTACCAGGACAAGGTGATCGCGCACGCCGAGGCGGTGCGGACATGGCTCGACAAGGAGTTCGGCGACATCGGGCCGGGGTATGTGCAGGGCTGCATCCTGCGGATCTGCAAGGACCGGGACGAGGAGCGCGCGTTCGGCAGCAGCTCGGGGGATTCCTGGTCGAACGACTCGCGCGAGCTGATCACCAGCGAGAGCAAGGACGGCCTGAACCCGTACGAGTTCCAGTACCTCGGGCGCGGCGTGATGAACTTCTTCTTCTACGACAAGAACAGCGAACTTTACTCCGCACTGCCGACGTGGCTCGAGAACGGCCTTCGCGGGTACATCGGGACGGCGGTCCTCAAGGGGGGCCAGCTCCAGTTCGGGCCGGACGACTCCGAGAAGACCCGGATGAACGATGGCGCGAAAAAGGGCAAGTTCAAGACGATCCGCGACCTGCTGAACGTGACCCAGAAGGACATGTTCGGCGGCGAGGACGGCCAGTACCTCTACGCGCAGTGCGCGTCGCTCATCCGCTACCTCATGGGACCGGGCCGGGGCGTCAAGAAGCATTCGACGATGATCAAGGACTACCTCAAGAACCTCCTCGCCGTCATGCAGGAGAACGAAAAGGCCGCGCGCGATGCCGTCAAGGCGGCTGGAGGCGCCAAGACGGAAGAGGAAGAGGAAGAAGAATTCAAGAAGCGCAAGAAGCAGGACTGGTCGGCGAAGGAAAAGGAGTTCAACGAGCAGATTTTCAAGGCCGTGTTCGGCAGCTGGACGGACGCCGATTGGGCCGGACTGCAGTCCAACTGGGAGAAGTTCGCAAAGTAGCCGTGACCGCACTCAACCGCCGCCCGGGAGCCCTTCGAGGCCGCCCGGGCGGCTCGTTTTCTCGAGGATGCCGATGAACCCCCTTCGATTCCTGCTCCCCGCCGCACTCGCAGCGGCCTTCGTTTCCCCCGCGTCCGCAGACACCCTGCAGTTCAAGGACGGGCGATTCGTCGAGGCGACGAAGATCGAAGCGGCCGAAGGCGGGTACAAGATCATCTATTCGAGCGGCGAGATCTTCGTGAAGAAGGATCTCGTCGTGCTTGCCCAGCTCTCCGACTCGAGCGGCAACTACGTGCCGCAGAACGACGAGGAGAAGGCGAAGGTGGAAAAGGGGCTGGTGCCGTTCGAGGGGAAGTGGGTCTCGAAAGCGGACCGCGACAAGACGGTCAAGAAGAGGTCGGACGACGCGAAAAAGGCGATGGACGAAGCGAAGAAGCACCAGGAGTGGCGCGACCGGTACATCACGGAAACGGCGCACTTCAAGTTCGAATACACGATCCCCCAGTCGAAGTGCAAGGAGTACCAGGAGTTGATGGAGACCTACTTCAATGAATTCACGAAGAAGTGGGGGATCAAGACGGACGCGAAGACGCCGAAGCTGCCCGTCTGCTTCTACCACGACGACGAGTTGTACTACCAGGTGAGCGGCGCGCCGCGCGGGGCCATCGGGTACTTCCGGTTTGTCCCGCCGCTGGATCTGAATTTCTACTACGACCGGAACGACGAACGCCTGACGCTGGACGTGATGTTCCACGAGACAAACCATTACCTGACGCACCTGCTGAACCCGAAATTCGACTATCCGGCGTGGGTGAACGAGTCCCTGGCCGAGTACTACGGCTCGAGCACCTGGGACGCGAAGGCGAAGAAGATGACCGTCGGGAACATCCAGGAGGGGCGACTCGTCGTGCTGCTGGACGCGATGTCCGGAGACGAGTGGCAGGGGCTCGAGGAAATGATCCGGATGCAGGAGTTCAGCGCGCTTCAGTACGCGTGGGGCTGGTCGTTCGTGCACATGCTCATGGAGTCGAAGAAGTACAGCGCGCCCTTCCAGAAGTTCTACGTCGCGCTCTCGACGGACAAGAACGTCAAGCGGGTCCCGTACCAGGGGGACATGGTGATGTGCGAGCCGGACGAGGTGATCCGGCTGCTGAAGCAGTACCTCGGCATCAAGGACATGAAGGCGCTGGAGAAGGAGTGGTACGACTACGTGAAGACGCTGAAGCTCGTTTCGCACCGCGGGTACGAGGATGCGGCGGGGTGGGCGGAGCGGTGGGGGCTGCGGATCAAGGCGGGGCGCTATTACAAGACGGCGGTCGAAAAGGGGACTCAGAACCCGCTGACTTACGACGACTACGGCCAGTGGCTCATGAACAACAACGAGACGGACGAGGCCATCAAGATGATCGACAAGGCCTGCGAGCTGGACCCGATGAACCCGTACTTCTATCTGCACCTCGGCGCAGCGTGGATCGACAAGGGGGAGAAGGAGAAGGGCGACAAGCTGAAGAAGCTGGCGCTCGAACTGGATCCCCTGGATCCGCAGCTGGCGTGGCAGGTCAACGGGTTCAAGATTCGGAAGAAGTAGCCCGCTCCAACCGCTTCGCTCTATCGTCTTGCCGTGAAGCTCGAAGACCACCCCGTCCTCGGCACGCCCGTTTCGCTGCTCGTTTACGTCTTCTTCCTCGTGGCGCGCGCCGGGGTTCTCATCCTGCCCGAGGGGCTGGCCCGGGCCTGCGGACGCTTCCTTGGCTCCTGCGCCCGGCTCGTGCTCCGCGGGCGGAACCGCACGGCACGCGACAATGCCGTGGCAGCCCTCGGTCCCTCCGGCGCGCAGGCGGCCCGCGCTTCATTCCGGCACTTCGGGGAAGTCATGGTTGAAATGGTGCGCGCCCACCGGATTTTCGGCGGCGAACGGTGGCGGAAGGCGATCGTGTTCGAGGGGCTCGAGCACGTCGATGCGGCGCTGAAACTGGGCAAAGGCGTCATCGTCGTCGGCGCCCACCTCGGCAACTGGGAGGCGGCCGGGTGGGGAATGTCGCTTCAGGGATACAAGGTCAACACGGTCATCAAGCCGCCGCGCAACCCGTTCATCCGCCGGAAGCTCGAGTCGTTCCGCCGGGCGACCGGCCAGGCGACGATCGACAAGAAGGGCGCCATGCGCGACGCACTGAGGGCACTTCGCAGAAACGAGCTCCTCGCGATTCTCGCCGACCAGTACGCCCGGCAGGACTCGATTGAAGTGCCGTGGTTCGGGCGCCTCGCGGCGACGTACCGGACTCCCGCGGTCCTTTCCGTCCGGTACGGCGCGCCGATCGTGACCTTCGCCGCGCCGAGGCTGCCCGACGGGCGCATCCGCCTGGTGTTCGACCCGTTGTTCCTGGCCGATCCTTCGGGGGAGCCTGAAGAAGCGGTGCGCCGTGCGACGGAGCGCATGGCCGGGAAGCTCGAAGAGCACATCCGCGAGACGCCGGGACAGTGGCTCTGGATGCACCGGCGGTGGCGGCCGCGGACCGCGTGACCGTCGCCGACGGGTCCGTCTAGGTCGCGGGCCTCGCAAGGTGTATCCTGTCCGCATGAACTCGCACTCCGGCGGCGTCTTCATGTCGGCCGCCTGGCGCCTGCAGTACTGGCTCGGACGCGGCGGCCAGTATGCAACGCTGCTGCTCCCCGAAGCGCTCGCCCTCGGAATGGGGCGCGTCCTGTCGGGCCTGCTATGGTCCGTGATGCGGAAGCGCGGAGCGATTGCGAAGAAGGAAGCGACCCGGGTTCTCGGGCGTCGCGGAAAGGACGTCGCCGAGGGATCTTTCTACCACCTGATGGAGACGATTATCCGGACCGTGCGCATCCCGCGCGACCGGGCACGCGGCAGCTGGGACAAGCGAATCGAAGTCGAAGGGCTCGACCGCCTCGAGCGCGCGCGTGCGATGGGCCGCGGCGTCATCGCCGTCAGCGGACATTTCGGCGACTGGGAAGTCTTCAACGTCGCCATGGCGGCGCGCGGCTACAACGTCAACGTCGTTCGCCGTGCGATGGACAACCCGCTCATGAATCGCGGTTTCGAGGACTTCTGGAAACAAGTCGGGACCCGCGTGATCTGGCGCGCCGGCGCCATGAAGGAAGGACTCCAGGCGCTTCGCGACGGCGGGGTCCTGACGCTTTACGTGGACCAGGACGCGCGCCATCACGGGGTGTTCGTCCCATTCCTCGGACAGGACGCCTCGACCATCAAGGCTCCCGCGCTGCTCTCGATCAAATCCGGCGCGCCCATCGTCGGGTTTGCCGTCACGCGGCTCCCCGGCGGGCGGAGCCTCATCCAGATCGAAGAACCGTTCGTCCCCGACGGCACGCTTCCCATGCCCGAGGCGGTGCTGGAAGCGACCCGGCGGCTGACGGAGGCGCTGGAGAAGCGGATCCTGGCTGCGCCGGAACAGTGGATGTGGATCCACCGACGGTGGAAGACGAAACCCGGGGAGGCGGTGGCCTCCGATGGCGCAACCGCCTGAGGCCGCGCCGGCCCGTCGCGGGAGCCGGCCGGACGACATGCCGCCCCTGGTGCGCGCGGCGTACTGGCTCCAGTACGCAGGGCCCCGGCTCGCGGTGTCGCTTCTCCTCGGCATGGGCGACCCGATGCTGCGAGGCCTTTCCAAGCTGTCGGGAAGAATTGCCTTTCGCGTAGACGCCCGGCATCGTCCCCGGGCAATCGAGCACCTCGTCGCCGCCGGATACGAGCCCCGGCGAGCCCGCCAGATCACGAGGCACATGTTCGAGCACTTCGCCTCCTCCATCATCGAAGGCATGGTGCTCCGGAGGCGGGTCGCAAAGGAAAACTGGCCGAAGTATGTGCGGCTCGAAGGGCGCGAGATCCTGGATGAGGCGCTGAAGAGCGGCAGGGGAGCGATTTTCGTTGGCGCGCACCAGGGCTCGTGGGAGCTGGCGGGGATCGTGATGAACCTCCTGGGCTATCCGCTGACGAGCATCGCGCGGCCGTTCCGGAATCCCTTCGTGGATGAATTCCTGAATTCCGCCCGCGGGGCGACGGGCGGGAAAATCGTCAAGCAGGGAGGCGGGCTGCGGGAACTGATGCGTGACGTGAGGGCCGGCCGGATCGGGGTGATCTTGTCCGACCAGAATGCGGGAAGAGACGGCGTGTTCGTGCCGTTCTTCGGCCGGCTTGCATCGACGTGGCCGACCCCCGCGGTCATTGCGCTCAAGACCGGATGCCGCCTCCTCCCGTTCTACACGTACCGCGAGGCGCCATTCCGGTACGTCTTCGGTTGTCATTCTGATCCGGAACCGGCACGGACGGGCAACCTCGACGCAGACGTCAAGTCGATCTCCGCCTGGTACACCGCGATTTTCGAACGGTCGATCCGGGAACGGCCCGAGCAATGGCTCTGGGCCCATCGCCGCTGGCGCAGCACGCCGGACGGAACCAGGAGAACCTGGGAGGCGCCCCGGGCAGGTCCGGAGGCCGTCCGAAAATGAACGCGAATTCCTCCGGAAAACTTGGGGTACGCGCCAGTGGAGCCTCCTTCTAGAATGAAACGCTCGAAATGACCGTCAAAATCTTCCGCTTCGGTGAAGGCCTCCTCGGCAGCGTCGCGCGCGCGGTCGAGATGCAGGTCCTCAACTTCGCGCTTCTTCCGGTGCACGCGCTGCCCCTCGCCGCCGCGCTCGAACTCGGACGCGCGACCGGGCGCGCTGCCGCCGTGGCTCTTCCGCGTTACCGCCGCCGCGCCGAAGAACAGCTCCGCGCCGCGTTCCCTGCAAAGTCGGAGGCCTGGGCCGCGCGCACCGCCGTCGCCTGCTTCGAGCACTTCGGACAGATGGCCGCGGAAATGCTGAAGGCGCCGCGAAGCGCCAAGAGCCGCGGGTGGTCGGAGATCGTGAAGATTTCGGGAGAGAGGCCGGTACTCAAGGCGGCGCGAGAAGGGAAGGGCCTGATCTTCGTTTCGGGACACCTGGGGAACTGGGAGCTGGGGGCGCAGTGGGCCGGGCGCAACGATTTGAAGCTGACGAGCATCGCGCACCGCTCCCGCAACGCGCGCCTGCACGAGAGGATGGAACGCGAGCGGCAGTTGCGCGGCCACACCACGGTTGCCATGAACGGCGCGTTCCGCGGGCTCATCCGCGCGCTGCGCACCGGGTCGATTGTCGCTCTCCTGACGGATCGCAACCCGCGCGATACGGGGATGCTGGTGCCGTTTTTCGGGCGGGACATCCTGACGGTCACGACTCCCGCGCTGCTGTCCTGCGCGACAGGGGCGCCGATGGTCCCCTTCGCGTGCCTTCGGGAAGGGAGAGCTTTCCGGTACACGCTTTACTTCGACGAGCCAATCCGTCCCGACCTGGCTGCGCCCCGGGACCAGGAAGTTGCGCGGCTGACGCGCGAGACGACCGCGGCGCTGGAGAAACACATCCGCAAGGCCCCGGAGCAGTGGCAGTGGATGCACCGGAGGTGGAAGATTACACCGGGAGGACGCGAGAGGGCAGGGCTTGCGGCGGCGCCGGCGGGCCTGGCGGAACGCGCTACTTCAGGTCGTTGATTCCCCAGTCGTACGGCAGGAATTCGATCTCTCCCGTCACGTCGCGCCCGCACTCCTTGAGATACACAAGCAGGTCCGGCGGCTTCCCCTTCGATTCCAGCCACTTCGTGAAGTCGCCCTTGTACCACTTGAAAATACTCGAGAGCTTTACCTTGCCGTCCTCGGCTTTCACGTTTCGTTCCTCGTTCACGAACTTCTGCGTCTCGCGGGCCAGCTGCTCCTCGAGGCGCCCCGGCTCGAACGCTTCGTCCGGAAGGCGCGGGCAGCCGATGGAAGCGCAGTTGACGGCGAAGTGGATGCGAGGATCGCCGAATTCTTCGCGGGCCTTGTTTTCCCAGGCCTTCAGCGTGTAGGACTTGCCGCCGAAGGGGTACTCGAACTGGCTGAAGAAGTCGTCGGGGATCGAGCCGATCTTCATCACGGACTCGCACGGGTAGTGATCGATCACGCCTTTGACGACGTAGGCGTTGTAGGCATTGATCGCGTACGCGAACCTGTCCTCGCGTTTCGGGAAGGTCTCGGGCTTCGACTCCGGCGAGAACTTGGCCACGTAACCGAGGTACGCGTCGAGGTCGGCGGGATCGTCCTTCACCGCCTTGTAACGGAGGTAACCGTCCTTGCTGTGCTTTTTGAGGACCTTGGTCCACAGCGTATGAGGAAAGGCCTCGTCCTTCGTCAGCTCCTTGTCCGTCAGCTTGACGGGAACCTTCTCGGCCGGGCGAAGTTTCCAGAAGGCCAGGGCGCCGGCGGCAAGGATCGCCACGGCACAGAGGGTGATCTTCAGCTTCTTCATCCTCGATCCTCCGGATTCAGTTCGCCCTGGAAGCGCTTCATCGATACAAGCCCGCCAGCGCTTCAGGGCGCATCCCCAGCTTGTACAGGAACAGGATAGCCCAGTTCGAAACGCTGGTGCGAAGCCGCCCGCGGAGTTCCCATCGTCGCGCGCTTGTCAGGACTTCGGCCTTGAGGACGCGAAATCTCGCCGCGCGCCGGGCGCGGTCGGCGAAGTCGAGGTCCTCGAGGATGGGGAGGTCCCGGAAGCCGTCCAGGCTCCGGAACAGTTCCCGCCGGGCGAAGATCGCCTGGTCGCCCAGCGTGATTCCCCACCACCAGGCGCGGGCGTGGGAGAGCGCCGTGATGAATCTGAAATAGAACCCCGGGGCGTCGAAGCGCATGCGGAACGCACCGGCGCGGACGAGCGGGTCGGCGAGGACGCTTCGCACCAGCGCTGCGGCGTCGCGCGGAAGGCGGGAGTCGGCGTGCAGAAACAGGACGACGTCGGACTTCGTGGCGGCGGCGCCCGAGTTCATCTGGGCCGCGCGCCCCTGAGGAGAAGCGATGACCCGCGCGACCGCCGCGGCTCGCTCGCGCGTCCCGTCCGTCGAGCCGCCGTCGGCGACCACGACTTCGTACGCGCCGGCCGCCCACGCGGAGGCAACCGCGGCATCGATCCGGGCTTCTTCATTCAGCGCCGGGATCACCACCGCGAGGGACAGCACGGTGGAAGGCGACGCTCCTGCCGCCGCCTGGGGAGCGGTCCTGCCGGGAAAGCGCTTCGTCGTCGTTTGCGGTGCCATGCCGGTGACCCGGACATTCTACGAGGCCGGGCGGAAAACGGATCTGTCCTCTGAATGCCCGATCGCTCCGCGGGCCGTATCATGACCCCGTGCCTTCTTCAGAACGCAGCACCGTCGCCGTCCTCTTCTGCCACCTCCCCGGTTTCACGAGACTCGCCTCGGGTCGTGTTCCGGAGGAAGCTCGCGATCTCATCGACGCGCTCCTGACACGCTTCCGCGCACTCCTCGAGAGGATCTCAGCATGACACCCGTCAAGCCCCGCATCCTCCGCCCGCGCGACCTGGTCGCCATCGTCGCGCCCTCGGGGTGTCCGCCATACGACGACCAGATCCAGAACGGCGTCCGCTTCCTCGAAGGACAGGGGCTGCGCGTCCGCGTCGGGGAATCGGTGAAGAAATCACGCGGCTACATCGGGCGCGACCGGGCGCTTCGTGCCGACGACCTGAACCGGCAGTTCGTGGACGCGAAAGTGAAGGGCATCTTCTGCCTTGTCGGCGGCTTTTCAGCGTTCGAGATTCTGGAGCTGCTCGACTACCCGCGGATCTCGCGCAATCCCAAGGTCTTCATGGGATTCAGCGACAACACGTCGTTGCTCAATGCCGTCCACCGCAAGACCGGGCTTGTGACCTTCATGGGTGAGAACGTGTTGTGGGGACTTTCTGAAGGACGAGAGAAGTCGCGCGAGTTTTTCGCGAGGGCGCTGATGGATCCGCGGCCGGCGGGAAAGCCGCCCGGTGAGACGGCGGCCTGGCGGGATGCCGCGGTCCGGCGCGGGCTGACGGTTGCCGGGAACCTATGGAGCACGGTTTGGCTGAAGGGGACGGGGTACGAGCCGGCATGGCGCGGACGGGTGTACTTCTGGGAGGACGTGGGCGAAAACGTGGACGACGTCAACAGCGCGCTCTGGCACCTGAGGCTGGGCGGGGAATTCCGGGGGCTGAAGGGGATGGTTGTGGGGCATCTGGAGGGGATCGAGGAACAGAAGTTCGGGGTGACGGTGAAGCAGGTGACGCTGAAAGCCTCGGAGGACGAGAGGTGGCCGGTGATGAAGACGGAATCGTTCGGGCATCACGTTTCAAGCTGGGTCGTGCCTATTGGCGTCAAGTGCCGCATTGGGGGCGGGGAGGTGGAGATTGAAGAGTCGGGGGTGGCGACGTAGGCACCTCGACCTGTCTGAGCGCGAAAAAATCCTCGCGGGGCAGGCTACGTCGGCCTTGTGACGGTTGCGGATGTGTTCTTGGTCTAAGGGCCGACTCCGCCCGGCCCACGAGGATTTTTTTCGCGCTCAGCGGAAAACGACTTCTCTGCAAACGCTTTTGTCCTTTGAGTGTTGGAAGCGCATTCCATTTGGGAGGAGCCTGTGAGCGACTCAAAGCGGGCTGCCAACTTCGAGGTGAGGCTCGAGACGGCGCGTGATTTGGGCTCGCGCCCCGCCGTCGAGCCTTTCCAACGGCGGATTGCGAGTCCGGATCGCGCGTTGGCGCTCGATTCTTTCGCGCGCTCTCTGTAATTCGGAATGTACACCTGTACAAAAATCATAAAACTTTAAGATATTTAAGAACGTGCAGAATTTCGCTAAAGTGTCGCGCCGGAAGACCTTCCATCACGCCTGGCTTCCTGAGTCCCCGGGCACGTTCCTTGCGCCCATTCCCCCCGGCCATCGCATGCCCAACAAACCCCAGCCGCCGCCTTCCCCGAGCGACGCTCCCCGTCCCTCGCCGCGACTCCTGCCAGCCGCCGGGGAAAGCCGGCCGATTCCCATCCTGGTGCCCGTTTCACCGGGACGTCACGGCGTCTGGTTTCCAACCGCCGGGCGACCGGATGCCCGCCCCGATGCGCCCTTGCCCAAGCTCGCTCCCACGCCGCGCCTGGAGGCCCGCCTCCCGAAAGCGGAACTGCAGGTCACTCTCAGGCTCGACAGCCCGCCCGCAGTCGCGCCGGCCTCGACACCGGAAACCAGGATTCTCCGGCGGCCGACGCAGGACACCCCGACCGAACTGATCACCAGGATGACCATGGACGAGCGGCGCAGGCGCCTGCTCGAGATGATGCTGGAAGTCGAAGCAAAGCTGGAGATGCTGGACGACCCGGTGCCGTTCTAGCGCGATTCGCGGGCCCATTCCGTGGCTCCAATCATTATGATTCAGGGTCTGAACTCAGCGCCCCCCCGTGCCGTCTTCGCGCAGGACCCCAGCCGGAGCATCCCATGAAGACTTCGACCGTCATGTCCGCATTCCTGGGCCTCGTCGTTTCCGCTTCTTTCGTCTTCGCCTCCATCGAATTCCGCCGCATGGCCGGCTCCCTCAACTCCCTCGGAGACCGCGTAGAGCGCCTCGAGGGCGGCTCGACGTCCCGCTCCGAGCCGGGCGCAACCGCTGACGCCAACAAACAGGCTCCGTCTTCCTCTCCCGACGTCGCTCTCGAGATCGCCAGGCTCCGGGAGGAGATTGCGGCGCTTCGAACAGGTTCGGCTTCACATCTCCCGGGCGCGGCGGGCGCGCCGGGCGACCCGCTGGTCGCGGCCAAGGGCGGCCCCGGCCTCAGCAAGGACGACCTCTCCAAGGCGGTCCAGGACGCGATGGTGCAGAAGGACAAGATCGACAAGGAGAAACAGGCGCGGGCGTACAGGAAGCAGCTGGAGGTCTCTGCGAAAAGCTGGGCAGAGAGCCTGGCCAAGAAACTGGAGCTGACCGAGACGCAGAAAAACCAGCTGGCGACGATCTTCGCCGACCAGTGGGGACGCATGAACACAATGTGGACCGACACCCAGGAAAACGAAAACGCGGAAGCGGTTGACTACAACAAGCTGCAGGCGGAAACGAACGAAAAGGTCAAGCTGGTGCTGACGCCAGAGCAGGGCGCGAAGTACGACGAGATGATGAAGAAGGGAAACATGTGGGGCGGGAGCGTCGAGAGCGTTGACGAAAGCGACAGTTCGCAGAAGTAGGCTCCGTTACAACAGCAGGGAGATTTGACGTGATGAAACTGCAGGTGGCCTCGCTCGTGCTGTCCGCGGTATCGGTGGCCGGGATGCTGGTTGCCGTGTTCGAAGCGCGCGGCGCCTCTTCGGAAGTCCGCGGGCTTTCGGACCGCGTCGCGAAGATGGAATCCGCGACGCCTCTTCCGGCCGTCGCTCCGGCCGGTCCATCCAACGCCGATCTCGCACGCGAAATCGCCGCGATCCGGGCCCAGGTTTCCTCGCTCGCATCCCTTCCACCCGCTTCAGGCACGGACCCTGCCGCGAAATCTCCGGAGGGGGCGTCGACTGCCGAATCCGCCGCAAAGGAGGCGATTGAAGACGAGGAGCGGCGGCAAATGTCGTGGCTGGACGAGATGTGCAGGTCCATCGTCGAGCACCTGACCGATCAACTCGAGCTATCGGCCCAGCAGACGTCACAAGTTTCGGAGCTGGTCGGAGTCCAGGTGAAGAACTGGAGGAAGGCCCGCGCCGGCCAGGCCGGAGACGACACCATGGCGGCCCTCGAGGCGCTCAAGGCGGACACGAACGAGAAGATGATGCCGCTCCTGACGGCGGAGCAGAAGATCCAATACGAGGAAATCGCGAAACGCCCCGGTGGAATCTTTTCGGTTCCGGCGTCGGGCACAGAATCGCGGCACGTCGAAAGATCGAACGGCGCGGCAATCCAGCCGAAGTAGAGGCGCCTACGCGTCCGGGCTCAGGAACTTTTCGAGCTGATCCTTCATCGCCTGCCTGGCCCGGAACAGCAGGCTTTTCACGGCCGGCACGCTCAGGTTCATCGCCTCGCCGATCTGCTCGTAGCTCTGGTCTTCCCACTTGTTGAGCACGACGGCCATGCGCTGGTTTTCGGGCAGAGAGTCGAGAGCTTTCCTCACGGCATGGACCAGTTCCTTTCTCGAGGTCTCAATTGCGGCCGGGTCCTCCTGGCCTGGATCGAGAAGCGGATTGTCGTCGAGCGAGACGTTCGGGCGATGCTTCCGGTTCCGAATTTCGTTCAGGCAGATGTTGGTGACGATTCGGAAGAGCCACGTTGAAAATTTCGCGACGGGCTCCCAGGATTTGCGGGCCTTGAAGATCTTGATGAAGACCTCCTGCGCGAGGTCTTCGGCGCCTGCGCCGTCTCCCGTGTAACGGAAGACCGTGTTGACGACTCGCTGCTGGTAGCGCTCGACGAGGAGGGTATAGGCCTCCATGTCGTCGTCGCGGACACGGATCATGAGAAGCGTGTCCGGATCCGGTTCGGCCGCGGGGGAAGGACCTGTCGGCGGGGGCGGCTTTTTCACGGGGAAGCCCGGAGCACCCGCTTGTCCCCCTGCCGGACCGTCACCCCGATTGCATCCAGATGCTCCAGCAGCGGAATCACGTACTTCCGGCTGGTCTTCATCGCGTCGCGGAACTCGCTCGGGCCGACTTCTCCCTTTTCCGTACACAGTTTCCGCGCCGTCTCCACCGCTTCCGCAATGGCGTCCCGGTGCAGGAGGATGTCGTCCTTCAGCTTCACGATCTCGCCGGTCTGCATCATCAGCTTGAGAAGCTTGTCCACCTGTTGCGGCGTCTTCCCGAGCTTCCCGGCCATTTCGTCCACGCGAGGCGTCGCGTACTTGTCGGCAAGCAGCAGCTTGCGCGCCGCCTCGATCAGTTTCTCCTGCTCCGCAGTCAGCGCGACCGCGTGGGCCGCTTTGCGCCACAGCCCGCGCTCCTCGGCCGCGCCCCCCGAATTGCGCGCGAGCGCAAGCCCCGCCTCGAACGCCTCCGGGTCCAGGCCGCTGGCGGTGCGAAGAGGAATCTTCTCCATGCCGACCGAAACCGGATTCGTCTTGTGGAACTCCTCGAGCGTCCTCGTGATTTCGCCCGCAGCGGCGGCAAGGCCGTCGCGGTGCAGGAGCCGCTTCGTCTCGGGCAGCTCCGTGACCAGCCCTTTCTGCTTGAGGCCGCCGACGAGGTCCCATGCCTGAGCGATAGGAAGAAGCGACTGCTTCGCGATCGAGTCGAGCGACACGGGGTCCGAGCCGGCCCGGCGGATCAGGTGCTCGAGGGTCTTGCGTGAGTCACCCAATGACGCTTCCGCTCCCTTGAGATCTTCCACCAGCTTTGCCCGGTTCATCTTCGGCCGGCCGAGCGTCGATGACAGGATTCGCCCGCCTCCGAGAACCACCGTCGGCGACTGGAGGCGCAGCACAAAAAGGTCGTTGGCCGCGACGACGACCGGCTCGGCGAGCCGGATCTGGATCAGCGCGTCGGTTCCCGCTACGAGATCCTGCCCTTCGACGAGGTTGAGCGTCCCGAGGCCTTCCACCGTCCCCGTGTGCAGGCGCACCGCGGCGCCGTTCTTCAGCCGGCCAACTTCCTCGTTCAGGAAGCGGAAGCGCGCGTTGACGTGATCGGCGGCGTGCAGGTATCCGGGGGTGGCCATGACCATGCCGCGGATGACCTCGGCGTGATCGATGTCCGAGAGGTTGACGGCGGAAGAGTGTCCGGCGCGGATTTCGGTGACATCGCCCTTGTAGGCCTGGAGGCCGCGGATGCGCGACGATTTTCCGAGCGGGAGGACTTCAACAGTGTCGCCGAGCTTCGCCTTCCCGGTGATCGGGACTCCTGTGGCTATCGTCCCGAACCCCTTGGCCGAAAAGACGCGCTGGATCGGCATCCGGAATACGCCCTCGGTCGTGCGCGGCGGCGTCGCGACCGCCAGTTTGTTGATCCCGTCGATCAGGGCTTCGTAACCCGCGCCGGTGTGCGAACTGACCCGGAAAATCGGCGCCGCCTCGAGGAACGTCCCCTGCAGCATCTGCCGGATCTCGTCCTCCACCAGCTCCAGCATGTCCGGCTCCGCGATGTCGATCTTCGTCAGTGCCACCATCCCGCGCTTCACGTCCAGGATCCGCAGGATGTTCAGGTGCTCCCGCGTCTGCGGCATGATCCCGTCGTCCGCCGCGATGACGAGGATGACGCCGTCGAGCGACGTTGCCCCCGCGACCATGTTCTTCACGAACTTCTCGTGCCCCGGGACGTCGATGAGCCCGATTCGGCGGCCGTCCTTGAGCGTGAAGGGCGCGAAGCCGAGGTCGATGGTGAGGCCGCGCTCCTTTTCCTCCGGGAGGCGGTCGGGATCGATGCCGGTCAGCTTGCGGACCAGCGTGGACTTGCCGTGGTCGATGTGCCCCGCGGTCCCGATGACGATATTGAAGATGTCCTGCATCGCGAAAGAGCGTAAGCGGCGCGCGGGCGCAGGGCAAGGCGACGCGCTACAGGCCGGCGTGGTCCGGACGGCCAAGGGTGATCTTGTCGCACTCTACTTTCGACGGAGGAAACGGCTCGCCCTCGCGCAACTGCGCAATGGTCCAGGCTTCTTCTTCCTCAAGGGAGTACATCTGAAGCGCCGCGGCTGGTATGTTTTCGTCGCATGCCTGATCCCGAGCAGCCGAACATCGTCCCGGCACTGCGTGAGAGCGCGACATGAAGTCCACCCTGTGAAACTTTCCGAATTCCAATTCGACCTGTCCGAGGAACTTGTCGCGCAGCACCCTGCCGCGCGCCGAGACGCGTCAAGGCTGTTCGCGCTGCTGCGGGATCGGGACGAACACCTTCTCTTTCACGACCTGCCCCGGTTCTTCGGCCCCGGCGACCTCCTCGTTCTCAACGATACGCGCGTGCGGCCGGCGCGGTTGAGCGGGAAGCGGAAGACCGGCGGGGCGTTCGACGTGCTGCTGGTGCGGCCGAAGGGCGGTGGAGTCTGGGAAGCGATGGTCGGCGGGCGCGGGAAGCTGCGCGAGGGGGAAGTGCTGTCGTTCGGGGCGTTCGAGGGAAGCGTTCGGCGTGCGCGCGGCGCATGGGAAGTCGAGTTCCCTGCGGATGCCGACATCGCGGCCGCCGGCCGGATGCCGCTTCCTCCTTATATCAAGCGCGGCCGCGCCGGCGACCCGGCGGACGCCGAGGACCGCGAACGGTACCAGACGGTGTATGCGAAGACAGAAGGGGCGATTGCGGCGCCGACGGCCGGGCTGCACTTCACGGAAGCGGTGCTGGAGTCGATCAGGGCGACGGGCGCCGGGATTGCGTTCGTCACTCTGCACGTGGGGGTCGGGACGTTCAAGCCCGTGACGGCAGAGAACGTGGAGGACCACCGGATGGATCCGGAACCGTTTGTCGTTCCCGCGGAGACTGCGGCGGCGATCTCGGCTGCGAAACGCGTCACGTCGGTCGGCACGACGGTGACCCGGACGCTGGAGGCTGCGTGGAAGGACGGCGCCGTCCGGGCCGGCGCCGGCGAGACCGCGCTTTTCATCACGCCCGGATTCCGCTTCCGCGCCGTCCACCGCCTTCTCACCAATTTCCACCTGCCCGGCGGAACGCCGCTCATGCTCGCGTGCGCGTTCGGCGGGCGGGAGCGGGTGCTGGCGGCGTACGCGGAGGCCGTTCGCCGGAAATTCATGTTCTTTTCATACGGGGATTCGATGCTGATTGAGCCGTCCTGAGCGCCGCAATTCCGGCACTTCACTTCGTCACGCGGGCTAGAATTGACCCTCATGCTCACAAAAAAATTCGCGGCCTTCGGATTCATGGCTCTCTTCGTCGCCGCCCTGGCCGCCGCGGACACCGCCCTTGCCTACCGCACGTTCCTGAATCGGGACTTCGTGACCACCGAGCTCGAGCGGATCGTCGGGCGTCCCGTACACCTGGAGGACATTTCATTCGGCCCGTTCAGGGGCCTGGTGGCAAAGGATTTTTCGATCCCGAAGCGCGACGGGTCGCCCTTTCTCCGGGCCGAGAGCATCCGGGTGCAGCTCGACCGCAACCGTCTCATGGAGGGAAAGGTCTCGATCGCGTCGATCGAACTCGATCGGCCGATGGTACGGCTCGAGATCACGAAGGACGGGCGCGCCGAGTTGTTCGACCTGGTGACGGAAATCGCCCGCCGCGCAGGCGAGTCGCAGGCCGCAGGCGGGCCCATCCCGAGGATCAGCGTGCGTCGAGGGGAATTCGTGTTCGCGTACGAAGCCCTGATGAAGGAAGGACTCGAGATCCTGGTCAAGGACCTCGACCTCAACATCCTTCCCTACGGCGGCGGCGAGCAGTTCGTGGTAGAGGGAAGCGCCGACGCGGGGCCGCTCGGCCGCTGGCTGATCCACGGCACGATCGACACCTTGAGCGGCAAGAGCGACGTGCGGCTCGAGACCAGGGGGCTGGACGTCGGGCCGCAGACGGTGGCGGCATTTGGCGAAGAAGTGCAGCGCGTCTACGGGATGTACAAGGCCGTCGGGCTGGTCGATGCGACCTTGAAAGGGACCTACGATCCGGCGTCCGCGAAACCCGTTTCCGTCGTCGCCGAGGTTGTGCCGCGGGGGATCTCGATCGAGTACGCAAACTTCCGGTACAAGGTCCTGAATGTGAACGGGCTGATGCGCCTGAAGGACGACGGGATCGAATTCCAGGGGATGACGGCGAAGTTCTGGCCGCGCGGGACGGACGGGGAGTCCGCTTCGCCCGTCGCCGGCGCGGACCCGGTCGAGATCGCGATGTCCGGTTCGACGGACGGCTACGTCGGTGAATCGGCCTACACCCTGCACTTCAATATCGAAAACCTCCCGATCAACCCGAAATTGCGCGCCGCTCTCCAGAGCGACGCCGCCAACGTCTACGACCTCTTCAGCCCTGCCGGACGGCTGCGCGGCAAGGTCGACGTCATCAAGCCTCACGGCCGTGGGATCCCGGTCAAGCACGACATCGAGATGAACATGATGGATTGCTCCGCAACGTTCAAGCCGTTCCCCCTCCCGATCACGAACGTCACCGGCCTGATCGTGCTTCGCGGAGATGAGCTGACGATCGAGAACGCGCGCTGCCGCAACCACGAATCGTGGTTCTCCGTGAACGGCCACCTGACCAGCATCCAGGCGGACGGCGGGATCGAGGTGACGGTCGATACGGACGGCGTCCGCCTGTCCGACGAAACTTTCGCGGCGCTCCCGGACGCGGTCAAGCAGGTCTGGAAGCACTTCAGCCCCGAGGGCTCGATCGGGTTTCACTGGGTGACGAAGCGGGAGCCGGGGCTGGACAAGGAACTGACGTATGACGTGACGGTCCGGCCGAAGGGGATGAAGGCGACGTTTGACGGGGTGCCCTATCTGGTGTCGAACATTACGGGCGAAGTCTGGACGGATGCGAAGCGGGTCGAGGTGCGCCGGCTGGACGGGGAGCACGGAAAGGCGAGCCTGGAAATTCGCGGTACGGTGGACGGGCTGGACGCCGATCCTTCGTACAACCTGACGATCAGCGGCAACAACATTCCGATCGATGGCGACCTGCGCGCGGCCCTTCCGACCGATTTCGGCGGGATCATTTCGGACATGAACCTGAAAGGGGCGCTGGACCTTACGGACCTGAATTTCAGGAAGGGCGACCCGGAGATGGGTGCAGGGGAGTCGCGGTTCACGGCGTCGTCCATCAAGCTGAAGGACGGGTCCTTTGATGCGGGGCTGGCTTACCGGGAAGTGAACGCCGACATCACGGTGACGCACGGTGCGATGAAGCCCGGTTCGAGCACGGTCGTGACGCAGATCAAGAATGCGAGCCTGCGCGTCGAGGACTTCAAGATCCAGGGCGTGCGCGCAAACCCGAGCCTGCGGGACGGGATGCTCAACATCGATGACATCGACGCGACCTGTTACGACGGGCGGATCTCCGGAGACGTTTCGTACGACACGGCGACGTCGGACTGGAAGGTGGAGCTCAAGGGCGTCAACGTCGATCTGCTCCAGTTGACGCGGGACACGGCGTTCGCCGGGAAGAACATCACCGGGCGGGCCAGCAGCGACTTGAGGATGGAAGGGACAGGCGGAAATTCGAACGGGTTTACGGGCTCCGGCGCGGTCTCCTTCAAGGACAGCGAGCTCTACGACGTGCCGCTCCTTGCGCGGGTGTTCAACGTACTTGATTTCGGGAAGAAGGACGTCTTTGAGCGGGGCTCGGTCACGTTTGACGTCGGCAACGGTCGATTCAACCTCAAGCAGCTCAGCCTGGAATCGAAGTCCATGGACTTGCTGTCGGACAAGGGGTACCTGGACTTCGACGGCAAAATCCGCCTCAAGATGTCGCCGAAGTTTCACGGAGTCTTCGGAGAAACGGTGGGCCGCGTCATGCGGGCCGGCGTTGCAATCTTTGTACAGGGAGAGTTCAAGGACCCGGAAGTCGACACGCGCCTCTCCATCGAAATCGACAAGCTGTTCACGAAGTGACCGTGTCCCGTGGCGCCTCGCCGGGCCCGATCCGCCTTACGGGCGGCGCATGGTCCGGGACTCGGATCTTCTCTCCCCCGGGCCGAGTCGCGCGGCCCGCGCTCGCGAAGGTTCGCGCGGCGATCTTCAACGTGCTGGGCGCGATGGAAGGGGCGCGCGTGCTGGACCTGTACGCGGGAACTGCAGCACTTTCGTTCGAAGCGCTCTCCCGCGGGGCGGCTTCCGCGACGGTTTTCGAACAGGACGCCGCGTGCCTTTCGGCGATCCGGGCGAGCGCCTCGAAACTGAAATGTGAACCTCGGCTGCGCGTGCTTGACGGCGATGTCGCGCAGCGGTTGGTCGAGGTGGCGGGAGAAGGGGCTGACCTGGCGTTTGCCGACCCGCCTTATGCTTTCATCGACGAGCCGGAAGCTCGCGAGAAGTTTCGGGCGCTGCTGTCGCGGCTGAAGTCAGAAGGCGCGCTTCGAAATGGTGCCTGGCTGGTAGTCGAGCACCGCTCCAGCGCGGAACTCAATGCTCCGTCAGGATTTACGCCAGACGAGGTCCGCAAGTACGGCCAAACCGCCCTCTCATTCTTCACCGCTCAGCCCTGAGTTCCTCTTCGTCGACCGCCACGCGCCACTTCATTTTCCGCTATCTCCGCATTGCCACTTTTCTTTACAATGATCGGCCTTCCGAGCGGGGGGAGCCGTTTGGAACGGAGTGAGACATGAAAACGTCCAACCTGCTATGCGCTACTGCTCTTCTCGCCTGCGCCGCGATTGCCCGGGCCGATGGCCCGAAGCTCGAGGCGAAGTCGGAGGAGGACCGCAAGACGATCGCGATGCTCGAGACGCTGAAGGTGTCGCTCAATTTCACCGACGCCCCGCTGACCGAGGTCGTGGACTTCTTCCGCGAAGTCACGAGCGTGAACATTCTGATCTCGAAAGGCGTCAAAGACGGGGGCGAGGATCACCCCGTGACGCTCAAGGTGGACGAGCTCAAGGCGACCGACTGCCTCGCGCTCATCACCAAGATGGTGGACTTGAGCTACAGGATCGAGGAAGGCGTCGTGATGATCGTCACGATGGAGGAGACGAAGAAAGAGACCTACCTCGAGCTGTACGACGTCCGCGACCTGCTTCTGCACCTGCGCGACTTCAAGGCGCCGGAAATCAGCCTGGGAAGCGGCGCGGGAACCTCCGAGGGAATCGGCGTCGAGGTGACTGCGAGCGAGGATTCCAGTTCGTCGCTGGACGACCCGACCGTCCTCGTCGACCTGATCAAGAACCACACCTGCGGCACCAGCTGGAACGACAACCCGAAATGCTCGGTCGAAATCCAGAACGGCATTCTGATCGTGGTGCAGACGAAAGAGGGCCACGGACAGGTCTCCACGCTCGTCGAGAAGCTGCGCCAGTACAAGTAGCCCGGGAATTCGCCATCCACGGGGGCGGGCGTGACGGGGGAAGACCCGTTCGCCCGCCCCGTTTCATTGAAGGACCGTCCGCTCAGGGGATCGACGCATGATGCCGCGACACATGGCCGTCGCCTTTCTCTTCTCGGCCGCCCTGGCTGCGTCCGTCCGGGCCCAGGAAGGGGTCGAGAGCCCGATCTACGTCGAAACCGACGAGGCCGAGCCGCTTCTCAAGCAGGCGGCTGAAGCCGAGAAGAACGGAAACTGGGACCTCGCGGTGGACAAGTACGCGCGCGTCCTGCGGGAGCATCCCGACAGCATGACGCCCGACGGGAAGGACTCGAAGATGTGGCGGGGCGTGCGCCGGCACGTCTTCGAGCGGATTTCGAAATTCCCCATCGAGGGACTGACGGCGTACCGGACCGCGAACGACGCCGTAGCGAAGTCGCTCTTCGAGCAGGCCATCAAGGAGGGCGGCGTCGGGCTCGAACGCGTCGTGAACGACTACTTCTTCACCTCCGTGGGCGACGACGCGGCCGTCCGCCTCGCCGACGCCTGCGCCGAGCAGGGCCGGCTCGAAGACGCGCTTCATTACTGGGAACTCGCCGCGCGCCTCTACCCGAGTCCCGACGTCGCGATGGCGCCGCTGGTGGCGAAATGGGCGGCGGCCTGCCGGCGGGCGGGGGATGAAGCGGGATGGGCGGAAGCGAAGGCCCGGCTGGAGGCGCTGGGGGACGCGCCGCTGACGATTGCGGGAAAGCGCATAACAGCGAAGGAAGCGGTCGGGGTCCTGGCGAAGGTGGAGCCGGCGCGTATGCGGACGGACCGCGGCACGGACTGGCCGCGGATCGGCGGGAACAACGCGGGGACGCGGGTGAGCGACTCGCGTTCGAGGAACGACGTGCGTCTCTGGTCTTTTCCGGGGTTGAGTGGGGAAGAGCTGACGGCGCACATGAACCAGGCGCGCCAGGTCGTGGGGCGCAACCAGGTCCAGGTTCCCTTCCTGCAGGCCTACCCGGCGGTCGGCCCCGGTGGAGAAGTCGTGATTGCCGACGGCGCGAGCGTGTGGGCGCTGTCGCTCGAGGACGGGCGAGAGCTGTGGGTCAACCCTCCGGCCTCCAACGCGAAGTCGATTTTCGTGCAGGCGATGATCGGGCAGCCGCGCGTGATGAGCATGGTGGCGCCCGTGATTGCGGACGGCCGGGTCTACGTGAATTTCCTCCCGCGCCAGGTCAACATGGGCGCGAACAACGACCCGACGTTCCTGGCGGCGTTCGCGCTGGACATCGGCACGCAGCTCTGGTCGACCCAGACGGACCCAGATCCGGACCTGCAGAACGTCTGGTTCGGGTCGCCTCCGGTGGTGTACGGCGGACGCGTCTATGCCGCCGTGACGTCCTCGGGGCAGGCGGCGCCGACCGCCGACCTCCTCGTCCTCGACGCAGACACCGGAAAATTGCTGCGCAAGGTGTTCCTCTGCGAACTGCGCCGCGCCAATCCCGGATGGGGCGGCTTCCTGCCCACCGAAGCGCCCGTCATCTCGGAGTCGGGCGGGATTCTCTTCGTCAATACCAACATCGGCGCGCTCGCGGCGGTGCAGGCGGCGACGGCCGAGGTGCTGTGGCTGACGGAGTACGAGGCCGGCGGCGCGAAGCCGCAGCCGAACAACCGCCGGTGGCAGCAGCAGGTGAACGACCGCAACGGCCGCGGTTTGAGCCCGATCGTCGTCATCGACCGGCGCGTGTGCTTCGTTGCCGGCGACGGCGACAATTACATGGAGTACGACGCGCGGACCGGGAAGAAAATCCTGTCGATTCCCGCCCGCCTCAAGGAAAAGGCCGGGGCCACCGGCACTGACTCCGTGCGGTGGTTCATCGGAATCCGGGAAGAGCGCGCCTGGTTCCAGGGGACGGCGTTTGCGTTCGCGATCGACCTCTCGAAAATCGACCGCTCCAATCCTGCAGAAATCAGCACGAATCAGCTCACGACCGGCACCCTTCAGGTCCGTGTGTCCGGCAGGGGCTTCCTCTCCGCCGACAAGTTCTACCTTCCTCTCGACTCGGCGATCTGCGTGTACGACTCGAAGAGTTACAAGCTGTCCTTCGACGCGAAGTGGCAGGACGACACGAAGACGGTCGATGCGGGGACGATCCTGCTCGTCGGCGACCGGATGCTGACGCTCAGCCCCGCGGGCATCACCTGCTTCACGGACCGCGAGACGTTCGACAAGGGCTACGCGGACGTGCTCAGCGCGGCGAATCCCGACCTGGTGAAACTCGAGCGCCACGCCGAGGTTCTCGCCCGGAATCCAACGACCTACGCCGGCGCGATTGCGGACTACGAGAAAATCGCCGTCGCCGCCGCCACCAGCGACCCCGTTCGGGCGAGCCGCGCGAAGACGAGGATCATGGAGCTGCACCTGACGCTCGGCGAGGCCGCCAAGCGCTCTGGAAAATTCGCCGACGCGATCGAGCACTTCGCCAAGGCCGTGGCCTCGGCGCCCGCGGAAGCTCCGCTCGGAGATGTCTTCCGCGACCTGGGCGAATGCCTGGAAAAGCAGGGGCAGTGGAAAGCGGCCGTCGCCGTGTACCAGGAAGTCATCGAGAAATACGGCGAGAAGCTGCTCGTGACGGATGCCGGGCTCGCGCGGCCGGTGCGCCAGTTTGCAGAGGACAAGATCCGGGAGATCGTGCTCGAACACGGGCTCGACCTGTACGAGGACGTCGAGAAAAAGGCGAAAGATCTCCTGGAGAAGCTGAAGGAGAAAGGCTCTTCGGACGAGCTTCGCAAGTTGTGGGAGAATTTCCCCAACAGCTCCAGCGCCGGCGCCGCCGCCAGCCTGCTCGCGGACCGCCTCGAGGTGGAGGGGCGCACGTCCGAGGCCGGACTCGCCCTGCTCGAGGTCGCCCGCCGTCCCGAAGCCGCCGCGGGAAGCGGCCTGTACGTCGCGCGAGCCGGCGAGCTCTTCGCCCGCGCCGGCGCCTGGGAGCGCCTCGAGGGAGCCGCCGCGCGACTGGAACGCTGCCACGCGACCGAAACCGTCAAGGTGGCCGGCAAGGACATGACCGGACCGGAAGCGGCGGCCGCCCTGCGGGCGCTTCGCCCCGGCACGGCTTCGGCCGCGGAGCGTCCGGGTCCCGTTCTGTGGCGCGAGTGGCGTGTCGCCGACGCCGACAAGGTGCGCGTCGCTCGACAGAACACCGTGGCGCGCGATCCGGGGCCGGTCCTGATCGTCCCTGAAGGTTCCTGGGCCGGGCTGGACCCCGCGCGCGTGGTCTTCGTCCAGCGCGCCGCTGTGCTGGAGGCCCGCGACGCAGAAACGGACGCGACCCTCTGGACCTCGACCGATCCGCGCGGCTACCTCGGCGTCACCTTCGAACCGATGTCGGACGGCTCCACGCAATTCGGAGCGGTCGTCCCTGGCGGAGCCGCGGATCGCGGCGGCATTGTCGCGGCCGACATCGCGGAGCAGTGGAACGGCGAAGTTCTGCGAAACCAGGACCAGCTGCGCCGCCTGATTTCCGCTTCCCCCGGGAAGGAAATCAGGCTGACGGTGCGCCGGAAGGGCAAGGCCATGACATTGACGTTCACCAACGGCCGTCGCGATGCGGACACCGAGCCGGCAGAACCCGTCGAACGCCTGCTCTTCGCCGACGGCGGCCTCCTCATGATCATCCGTGCTGCGACCGTCCAGGCCGTACTCCCCGCGTCCGGCGAGACGGTCTGGATCCATTGCCCCGTGCACCCCCGCGCCGCCCGCATCACCCACGCCGCCGCCGCCGATGGCCGTCTCTTCCTCTCCTGGACCCCCGTCGCCACCGCAGGCCAGCCCAATCCCAACGAGCGCGACGTCTCCCTCGAGGCCATCGACGCAGCCGCGGGCCGCCCCCTCTGGCTCTACCGCGAAAGCAACAGCGACGTGACCGACCTCTTTGCGGTTTCCGGGTGCGGGTTGCTCGTGAAGTGCGAACGCCGCGGAGTCGGAGGCCATCTCAGGCTCATGGATGTGGCGACGGGAGTCGAGAAGCGCGACCTGAACGCCTCGACGATCCCGAATTCGCCCCGCCTCGCTGCGGCGCTGGACGGGGGAAGGCTGGTCTACCTCCGCGAAGCGAACATGCTCGCCTCCTACGACCTCTTCACAAACGTCGAGATTTCCAGGGACCTTGGTGGCCAGAAAGGTGTTCCGGACGCGTTCGCTGCCGGCGGCGGCCGGGCGGCGCTGGCGTACGGCGCCACTCGGCGCGTCATCCTCGCTTCACCCAATCCGGTGCAGAAACCCCTCATCGCCCCGCTACCCGACGGTCTCCCCGATCCTTACGGGCTCGGATTCGGAGGGGACGGCGTGCTCTACGTTGCGACACGCCGTGGGCAGGCGGGGGATCGGCCGGCCGCGACGCTTCGCAAGTACGCGGTCGATGGCGCGGACCTGAAGCAGGCCTGGAAGGTGACGCTTGCGTCTGGCGATGCGGCCGAGGGCCTGATGGCTTCGGGCGAAGGATTCGTGATGACCTGGGCGGGGAACTCGAAAGACTCCCTTGCGGCGACCATCCGGTGCTGGCAGCCGCGGTCTGGCAAACTTCTCTGGGAGGTCGAGCCGGCCCCGGATGCGGCCGGCGGCCCATTGCGTGGCGCCGGGGAACAGGGCGGAACGGTCTGGATCCAGTACAACGGCCGGCTGCTGCTTTTCCGCTAAGCGCCTATTTCAGCCCGAACAGGGGCACCAGCGTGGCAATTCCGACCACGATGAGCACGAAGCCGATGACGTCGAAGATCGCCCCGCGCTTCACCATCGTCGCGATCGGGACCATCCCTGTGCCGTAAGCCAGCGCGTTGGGCGGCGTCGACACCGGGAGCATGAACCCGAACGAGCAGCCGAACGTGGCCGCGAGCGCGGGCGGAATCGGATCGATGCCCGCCGACTTCGCGATGTTGATCACGACCGGCACGAGCATCGTCGCCGTGGCAGTATTCGACGTCACTTCGGACAGCACGATCGCGAGGCCGGCCGAAGCGGCCATCAGGCCGAAGGCGGTCCTGACCTGGAGGTGACCGACGACGCCTTCCCCGATCGCCTTGGACAGGCCGGTGTCTTTCATCAGGTCCCCGAGGCACAGGCCGCCTCCGAGGAGGAGGAGCGTCCCCCAGTCGATGCGCGACGCCTCCTTCCACGTCAGGGCAGGGCGGCCGCGGGCCGCAGGCAGGACGAACAGAAGGGAAGAGGCCACCAGCGCGATCGCGCCTTCGGGCAGATGCCCCTCGAGCCAGTTCGACGCCCGCTTCCAGTCGATCGCCTGGACGAGTCCGGTCGCGATCCAGAGGGAGACGGCGAGCGCGAAGGACGCCAGGGTGATCCACTCCCCGCGCTTCATCGGCCCGAGCTTCTTGCGTTCTTCCAGCGCGTGGCCCCGGAGGTCCGCGCCCGTCGTGCCGAGGCCGCGCGTCAACAGCAGCGCCAGCGCGACCATCATGATTCCGCCCACCACGACGCCGTACTTCATCCAGGACACGAATCCGAACGTGTGCCCCGCTTCTTTCGTCATCTGCGCGATTCCGATCATGTTCGGCGCCGTGCCGACAGGAGTCCCGAGGCCGCCGACCGTCGCCGCGAAGGGGAGCATGAGCATGACCGCGGCGTCCAGCCGCCCGATCGGCCGGCCTTCCCGGCAGACCGAGAGCATCCCCGCCGCGATGGGGATGAGAAGCGCGGTCGTCGCCGTGTTCGACATCCACATAGAGAGAAGCCACGAGCAAAGCCCCAGCCCTGCCACCATCCGCGCCGGAGAGGCCGAGAATGCCCGGAACGAGAGAATCCTCATCGCCATCCGGCGGTCCAGGCCGTGCACGGTCATGGCCTCGGCGATGAAGAAACCCCCGACAAACAGCATCAGGATCGGGTTCCCAAAACCCTTGTAGGCGAATTCCACCGCCTCCCTGGCCGACTTCCCGGGAACCGCGCCCACCAGCAGCGCCAGTGTAGGACCGAGCAGCGCCGTGACGGCGACGGGCACCGGCTCGCCGATCCACCAGGTGACCACGAGCGCCATGACCGCCGCCAGACGGTGAGCCTGCTCCGGAAGCGGCAGCGGCAGGAACCAGATCAGCACAAACAGAATCGGCCCGAGGATCACGGTGATCCGCGCTCGCCAGAAATCCACGGAGGCGCCCGGTGAGACTTCCTCGACGGTGTCGGATTCTTTCATGTTTTTAGGTGCGCGTGCAGATGCCGGTCTGAGGGCGAAGGAGGGAGAGGCAGGCGGGCGGGCGGCAGCATTTCGCCGACCATCCGCCTGCCTCTCCCTCCGCAGCCCTCAGACCGGCATCTGCACGCGGATGACGTAGCGGAAAATCCGCTCCTTGTCCTCCGCCGTGATTTCGGTGAAGCGCAGGCCGAGGTGGCACCTCAGCGTCTCTTCTTCCACCGTTTCTACCCACGCGCACCGCGCTTTCGCCATGATCGGTCGGGGGTCGGACGGAAGCGTCAGCTCGACGTCGAGCGTCGCCTTGCCGGTGACGAGCTGCGTCACAATGGAAATCTCCGGGATGGGCCCGCGCAGGAGAAGCCCGCCCCCTGACAGGTTCGTCGTCGCCCCGGACAACACCTTGTCGGTCGCGTCCGCGTCTTTGCGCGGGACGGACCTGAAGCGGTAGCGGACGATGATGTCCGCGGCCACGCGAACGAAATCCCGTCGTTCGGGTTCGAGAGGCATCGCTCTCCCTGTGTCCGGCTGGTGGTCAGTCAGCACTGATTCCGGGGGCGCGGCCGAAAGGCGCGACCCCGGGAATCAAGCGTGTCGAACGACTATGACGGCATCTGGACTTTGATCACGAACTTGAATATCCGGTCCTTGTCCGCCTGGGTGATCTCCTTGAACTTCAGCCCCAGGTTGCACTTCATCGTCGTCTCGTCAAACGTCTCCACCCAGGCCACCCGCGTCAGCGCCTTGATCGGCGCCTCGTCGTGCGGCAGAAGCAGGTTCACGCCGATCACGATTTTCTGCATGAGCAGTTCGGGAATCCAGTCGACGACCGGGATTTTCCCCAGGAGCAGCAGCCCGCCACCGCCCAGGTTCGTCGTCGCGCCCTCGTACACGTCGTCCATCGCCTCGCCGGTTCGCACCTTCGAGAGAAACTTGTAGCGCACCGGGATCTGGAGGCGGACCCGGACGAATTCGCGACGTTCCTGCTCGTAGGGAAGGGTCATCGTGTGCGCGGCGGGAAAGTGCGCGCGGGTTGATTCTAGCCGCCTGTCGCTTCGCCCTTCCCGAAAAACGTCTCGTGGAGCGTCCCCACGGCGAGGGCGACCTGGTCGTTGTTCACCAGGAACGCGATATTGATGTTCATTGCGGACTGGCTGATCATCTGGACGCCGATCCCCGCCCCCGCCAGCGCGCCGAAGACCTGGCCCGGGACGCCCATGTGGTTGCGGATCCCCTCGCCGACGACGCAGATGATCGCCTTGCCTCCCTCGACCTGGACGTCCGCGAACTCCTGCAGCTCCTTGATCGCGGGTTCCAGGTTTCGATCGCTGTCTACCGTCAGCGAGACCGACACTTCGCTCGTCGCGATCATGTCCACGACGATCCCGTACTTGCCGAAGATCTCGAAGATCCGGGACATGAATCCGTGGTGCTGGAGCATGCGCGTGCTCATGAGGTCGATCATGAAGAGGTCCTCCTTGTAGACCACGCTCTTCACGATCCCTTTCACCACGACTTTGCGCCGGATCAGGGTGCCGGGGTTTTCAGGTTTGTAGGTGTTCTTCAGGCGGATCGGGATGTCCTTCTTCACCGCCGGCACGAGCGTCGCCGGGTGGATCCGCCCGCCGTAGTACGCGAGTTCGCTGGCCTCGTCGAACGACATCTCGTCGATCGAGTGCGAGCCCTTCACGATCTGCGGGTCCGCGCTGCAGACGCCGTCGACGTCGCTCCAGATCTGGATCTCCTCCGCGGCGCACGCCGCGCCGAGGATCGCCGCCGTGTAATCGCTCCCGTTGCGGCCGAGCGTCGTGATGTCACCTTCCTTGTTCTTGCCGATGTACCCCGTGACGACGGGGAGCTTCTCGAAGCGCTTCACGTTCCACGCGATGATGTTGTCCGCCTCGGCGAGCGGGACGGCGCTTCCGAAATTCGAATCGGTGATGAGCCCGAGATCGAAGGCGTCCACCGCGGTGGCGGGGAGACCGGCTTTTTCGAAGGCTGCGGTGACGGTCCGGACGCTCATGCGCTCGCCGAAGCTGAGGACGTAGTCGAGCGTGCGCGGGGTCAGCTCTTTGACCAGGGAGATTCCCTTGAGAAGCACTTCCAGTTCGTTGAGCAGTTTCTCCACCAGGGACGGCTTCAGTCCCAGGTCTGCGATGATCTTCAGGTGGCGTTCCCGGATCTCGTCGATCTCAGGCTGACCCTTGACGGCCTTCCGGGCCACGGCGATCAGCATGTCGGTCACTTTCGAGTGCGCGCTGACCACGACGATCGGCGATCGCGGCAGGTTCTTTTTGACGATCTCGGCGCAGCTCATGATGCGGTCGGCCGAGCCGACCGAGGTGCCGCCGAATTTCATGACGATCATGGGAAGAACCGACCCTTTCGCGGGCGAATTCGTTGGTAGGGGGGGAAAGTCTAGGGAGGCTCCTGAGGTGCAACAAGCGAAATTCCCTTCGACTCGCCCCTTCGCGCCGATGGCGCTCAGGGGGCTCGCTCAGGGCGGAGCCCCCGCTGGATTGCCGGCTCGACGGATTCCGGGAGGGTGTAGCATGAGACTGATGCAGAGAGTTCTGATGCTGGTGGCCGTGGTCGTGGCGGGGTACGCCTCTCGCGGCTTCGCGGAGGAGTCGCCCTCCGCCGTGACGGGCGCGGAGGTCCGGCTCGAGGAGTCCCGGGGGCAGTCGGCCTTCGTTTTCGCCGCCAGGACATCGAAGCCCGAGGGGACGCGATTCGACCTGCGCCTCTATTACGTCCGGCAGTACAAGATCCCGCCCGCCCTGGTCGCTCCCGGGGATCCGGATTTCGAAGAGGAACTGATCGACGTGGACAAAGACGACGTCCGTTCCAGCGACGGCTCGATCAGCGCCAAAATGGGGTCCTCGGAGCTTGCGACGTGGCCGGGTCAATACCGCGTGGTCGTTTCGTGGCCCGACGAGAATGCGCCGGGAGATGACGGGCAGGCCCATGCCAGTGCGGACGTTCACGTCGGCACCGCGAAAGACCTGCCTGCGATGCGCGCGAGGGCCGACCGCGAGGTGTACGAGGACATGGCGCGCATCGGGCGCGTCCTGGACGCCCTCCGCCGCAAGTGGGCGAAACTGGGCGCCGCCGCCGACGCCGGATGGCCGGATTTCCGCGGCGACGCCGACCGCCGGATCAATGCCGTCAAGGAACGCAACGGCCGCCGCCGCAAAGCCGAGCTCTACTGGATGGAGTGCCGCGGCAAACAGCGCATTGACTGGATTCTCCAGAAGGTCTGTCCGCTGCTCGACCAGGCGACGATCCACTTCAGCAAGGCCGCCGCAAAGCGCCCCGATGCCAAGGAGTTCGACCTCGCGATGGCGGATGCGGAAGAGGACTTCCAGCACTACCTCGATTTCCTCGGGATCGGGCAGATCATCGATGCCGCGAAAGTCGATTCGGCCCTCGATACAGTTCAGAAACTTGCCGGGGAAGTGAAGGGGTGGCGCGAAAAGGCGGCGGCGGACGCTGAAGGCTGGGCGGATGCCTCCACCGACATTTCAGGGCGGCTGATGGAGGCGGCTCTCAACCTCTCGGGCGAGCTGCCCGAAGCCTATTTCGCAAGGGCCGAATCGGTCCAGAAGGTGGCGATGCGGATGCTCGACCACGTTCGGGAACTCGCGGCGGGGCGCAAGCCCGGCGCGGAGTGGGAAGAGCTGGAGAAAAAGATGGAAGCGGCCGTCAAGATCCTGGGCGACAGCATCCCGCGCGTCGCGGACGAGTAGAGGCGCCCCGCCGGTCGACCCCCGTCACCGCGCCAGCTGCCACGGGAGGAATTCCACTTCCAGCGGGATCTTCATGATCACCGATCTCGCCCTCACGACGCCGTCCTCGTCCGCCGACACCACGACGGCCGACTGGCCGGCAAAGACCCCCTGAATGATCTGCACGTGGTCGCCCGGCAGGAAGCCCTTCGCTTCCTCCCGGTGGTCGGACTTCATGAGCTCGGCGACGCATCTGCTGCATAGCCGCTGGGGGCCCGCTTCGGGAATCCGGGCGCGGCAGCGCGAGCAGAGGATCTCGTTCAGGGGGGGCATCGCTGAAGGATTCTACTGAGGCTGTGGAGAAATCGCGCGGGTGAGGCTCTGCATTCCTTGACTCAGGCTTCTGCCACGTTTACACACGCCGCATGCCCATTCGCCTCGACGGTCGGTCAGTCTCGCTGGACGACGTCGCGCGCTTCCTCGGGGGCGATGCCGCGCGGGTGGCTCCGGCGGCATGGAAGCGAGTGGACGCGGCGAGGAAAGTGGTCGAGAAGCTGCTGGCGTCCGGGAAAGCGATCTACGGGGTGAACACGGGGTTCGGGCGGCTTGCGAATGTCCGGATTCCGGACGCCCAGATCCGCGACCTGCAGCTCAACCTGCTGCGTAGCCATGCCGTGGGGGTGGGCGCGCCGCTGTCGTCCGCCGAAGCGCGGGTGGCCGTCCTTCTTCGCGCGAACACGCTGGTGCGCGGTCACTCGGGCGTCCGTCGCCGGGTTGTCGCCCAGCTCGTTCACCTCGCCAATTCGGGCGTCGTCCCGGTGATTCCGGAGCAGGGAAGCGTCGGGGCGTCGGGCGACCTGGCGCCGCTGGCGCACCTGGCGCTGGTCCTCATCGGGGAAGGCGAGGCGTTCCTTCCGTCCGGAAGGAGAGTCCCCGGCCTGGTGGCCTTGAAGTTCGCGGGACTGAAACCGCTGCAGCTCGGCGCGAAAGAGGGAATCTCGCTCATCAACGGGACGCAGATCATGTCGTCGCTTCTCGCCATCAGCCTCCTGCGCGCCCGCCGGCTGGCCGACGCTTCGGACATCGCGGCGGCGCTGACGCTGGACGCGCTGAAGGGGACGACGTCGGCGTTCGACGCGCGGATCCAGGAGGTGCGTCCTCACCCGGGGCAGGGGCTGGTGGCGAAGCGGGTTCGGGATCTCATGAGAGGCAGCGCGATCCGCGTGTCGCACAAGAACTGCGGCAAGGTGCAGGACCAGTACTCGCTCCGGTGCGTGCCCCAGGTGCACGGCGCCGCGCGGGACGCGATGGCGTTCGCGGAGCGCGTGGTCGAAATTGAGATGAACTCCGCGACCGACAACCCGCTTGTCTTCCCGGACGACGGCGCGATTCTCTCCGGCGGCAACTTTCACGGCCAGCCGGTCGCGCAGGCCGCCGACTTCGTCGCGCTCGGCATCTGCGAGTTCGGCGCGATCAGCGAGCGACGCACGGAGAACCTCGTCAATCCGGACCTGAGCGGCCTCCCGCCCTTCCTCTCCCGCGAGAGCGGCCTGAACAGCGGGATGATGATCCTGCAGGTCGTTGCGGCCGCGCTGGTCAGCGAGAACAAGGTGTTCGCCCACCCTGCCTCCGTCGATTCGATCCCGACGTCCGCGAACAAGGAAGACCATGTCTCCATGGGGGTGACGGCGGTGTTGAAGCTCCGCCGGATCCTCGACAACGTCGAGCGTGTCGTCGCGATCGAACTGATCGCCGCGGCGCAGGGAATCGAGTTTCACCGTCCGCTCCGGTCCAGCGCCGCCCTCGAGCGCGTGCACCGGCTGATCCGCTCGAAGTCAAGGCGGCTGGATCGCGACCGGGCGATGTCGGCCGACATCGAACGCGTCCGCGATCTCATTTCCTCGGGTGCCATCCAGGCGGCTTCCGGGGTATGATTTCGGGCATGAGAAGCCTCTTCGCCGTCCTGTTGCTCGCCAGCGCAGCCGTGGCAGAAACTGTCGCCTCCGGCGCAACCCAGCCCCAGCTCGCGCAGGATTCCGACGGCGCGTTCTACTGCACGTTCGTGCGCAACGGGAATATCGAGCTGTCGATCTCCACGGACGGCGGCAAGACCTGGAGCGCCCCCGCGGTCGCGATCGACGTGAAGGGTAAGGCCCAGGGCGGGAAGCAGCGCGGGCCGCGTATCGGGGTCGATGGGAAGAAGGACGTCTTCATCACCGCGCCGCTTTGCTTTGACCCGGAGAAACAGAAGGAGAAGTATCCGAAGTGCGAGCTCTGGCTTGCGATCTCGAAGGACGGCGGCAAGACGTTCGAGAAGCCCGTGCAGGTCAACGACACGCCGGGTTCCGCCGCCGAATCGCTTCACCAGCTCGCTGTATCGGACGCCGGGGACGCGCACGTCGTCTGGCTCGACGACCGGGCGGGGAAGGGGAACAGCCTCTGGTATGCGAAGGTGTCGGGCGGCAAGGTGGGGAAGAACGTGAAGATTTCACCGCCCGTTTGTCCCTGCTGTGCGCCGGGCATTGCGATTGACGGCAAAGGAAACCCGTTCGTTGCCTACCGGGAGATGGCGGACGACTCGAGCCGCGAGATCTTCCTGACGATGTCGCGTGACGGAGGAAAGTCGTTCGCGCCGCCGGCGCGCGTGAACAAGAAGGACACAAAGATACCCGACTGACCCATGGACGCCCCCACGGTCGCCGTGAGCGACGATGGAAAGAGGTTTGCGGTGGGCTGGATGGGGAATCCGGGCGGCAAGGACCGCGACGTGATGTGGGCGGTGTCATCGGCAGGCGGCCAGCTTCCACCCGAGGCGCTCCTGCCCGAGAAGCCCGAGGGCGTGCAGGGCCATCCCAGCGCAGGCGCTGACAGCACCGGCGTCTTCTACATCGCCTGGGAAGACGCGCGAGGCGGGAAGCCCGGGATATGGATGCAGACGTCCGCGGCGGGAGCCAAACCGGAGCGGATGAGCGCCGACGGCGCCGAAGCGACGTACCCGAGCCTTTCGGCCGGGAAATCGGTCGGGGTCGTCTGGGAACAGGGCGGCAACGCCGAATTCCGGAAGATCAAGTAGGTCAGGCCAGAAACTTCCCACCGGGAGGCTGTTCCTACCTCCTACCCACTACCAACTACCTACTTCTTGGCCATCGCATCCTTCACGAGCTTCTCAACGCTCGTCCCGACCCATGCCTGCCCGAGCTTCCCCAGCTCCTCTTTCTTCTTCGCTTCGTCCGTCATCGCGACCGCAGCGGCAATGGCCTTCTTCGCGGCATCGACGATGGCCGTCGTGGTTTCGGCGACCTTCTTCGCCCAGTACTCGTTCGCTTTCAGCTTTCCGGCCGCAGACATCTCAAGGAGCACGAGCGCTTTCGCCGGCTCCTTGTCCTTGATCTGGCTGGCCCTCATGCACGCGCCGATCGCGGCGAAGTTCCCCTGGTTGGCGTCGTGGAAAACGAGCGCCTTCTCGACCATTTTCTGGTCCATCGTGTGCCCGACCTTCGGGAACTCGTCGTAGTAGCTGTCGAACCCGTTGGCCTTGAGGTCGGCCGAGGTCAGCCGCGCGCCGCCGGTCGTGTTCATCTTGTCGTCGTACATGTCGTTGTCCTGGTCGCCGCATCCGAGCCAGATCGGCTTCTTCCGGATCAGCTCCGGCGCTCCTTTGTCGACAGGACACCCGCCCGCCATCACGAGGTATCCCGAGAACCACGCGTGGTAAGTACGGTGCTGACCGTAGTGCATCGTGTAGTTCGCGCCGGCGCTGAACCCGCTGCAGACGATGTACTGCACGTTCACCTTCGAGTGCAGGTCCGTCAGCCACGTCTCCATGAACGGATAAGAGTTCCCGTTCTCAAACCAGTGCGGCCGGTGCGCCGGAGGCATCACCGGCGCCACCGCAATGTAGCCGCGCTTCTTCATCTGGATGACGAACGCGTTGTCCAGCTGCCCGCGCGCGTTGTCCGCCTTCAGGTCAACAGTCTTCCCGTGCAGGAAACAGATCACCGGCATCGGCTTCTTCGGGTCGTAGTTGTTCGGAATGTCCAGCCAGTACTTCCCCTCGGCCGTGTCCACTTCGTTGACGCCCTTCTTGATGGGCACCTGCTTCGGCGTCTGGGCGAGGGCGGGAAGCGCGAGGAGAAGTGCGACGGGGAGTGCGAAGCGCATGGGAGGCTCCGGGCAGAGGAGGGGTATGAAGGAGGGACGGACGGACGCCCTTGGTGTTACATCTGAGGAAAGCAATCTTACAACGCGAACGGGCCTGGAACGCCAACTTCGACATCTCATTTGCGCGGCGTTTTCTCCGGGATTGGATCGAGCGAAACCGTGCCATCCGCCCGGTCGACCCCGACGGACCAGTTGCGCACGGAGGGGTTGGGAGAGTCGGGAGGATCGAGCCAGGAGAAGTTGCTCTCTTCGCGGGAGTTGTACTTATCGCTGCCGCCGACATCGAGGAAGAGGCCTATGGAGGAAGCGTCGGCGAAGTACGTAGCGCCGCCGGAGCGGTCGCGGAACTTCTCGTCGAACACGGCGGTGCCGGGGCGGTTGCCGGCGGCCATGACGTAGGTGTCGTCGCCGGCGAGGTCGAGCAGCATGGCGACGGAGCGATTGATGGAAGTGGCGGGGCCGTTCGCGGACTCATAGGTGTCGTCGCCGGCGGCGTCGACCAGCAGGGCGACGGTGAAGTCGTGGGCAAAGCCGACCGAGTTCACGGCGCCGTCCATCGCGACGTGCCAGTCGTTCCCGGCCTCGTCGACGAGCGCGCCGATACAGAAGTGCGCGCCGGTGGCCTGGGACCAGACGCTGCCTCGGAAGTGGTCGTTGCCGCCGCCGTCCCAGAGGACGCCGGTCCCGAACCAGTAGCCGGTGCCCATGCACCAGTTGCCGGCCGTGTAGCTGTCGTCGCCGGAAGCGTCGAGGAGAGCGCCAAGCCCGCCGGCCCACGAGTGTCCGTCGGCGCCGTCGCCGCGGCGACCCATGCCGCACCCCTGGGCCTCGGAGACGGAGATCTTGAGCTCGCTGTGGTAGGAAGGCCGCCCGGTGATGTTGGGGTCGCGCTCGGCGACGTACCTGTCGTTCCCCGCGCGGTCGGCCAGCACGCCGACGCCGCCCACGGCGCCGTAGCCCTGCCCGTGGCACCAGAGGTCGTAGGTGTCGTCTCCGGCGATTTCGAGGAGTTCTCCAACGCCGAGGAACGCGGCCCCCTGCCCCTGGAATTTCACGAAGTACGAATCCTTCCCGTCCAGGTCGGCGAGGACGCCCATCCCGAGCTGGCCGAATCCCTGCGCGCAGCATTCCGCCGCGTAGTCGTCGTCGCCCGCCACGTCGACGAGCACGCCGATTCCGCACAGCCCCGCGCCCTGCGCCGGGCCGTCCGACTTGTACGTGTCGTTTCCGGCGAGATCCAGCGCCAGGGCAATGTGACGCAGTGCGTCATTCGCGCCCGCGGGCCCCTTCCACGAGTCCTTCCCCCCGAAATCCACGATCAGGAACGAGTCGGCGGCGTCGATCGCGTCGTCTCCCGTGCCGCGGAAGCGCACCCAGCCGTATGGCGACTTCCAGTCGAACACGAACGGCCCCGGCGCTTCCGCTATCTTCCCCAGCGCCAGGCGCGCTTCGTCGAGCGCCGCGACGCACTTGAGCCCCGCGTACCACATCGACGGTTCGTCCCATGCCTTCGCGACGTCGTCGACGGCGGGCTCGAAGTCGAGCGCGTCGGTGTTCTCGACGCCCAGCTCGAGGCGGGCACAGGCCGCGACGCGCTTCTCGAGGGGGACGTTTCGAAGGGCCAGCTTCGTCCAGCGGTGCGCGTCGAGCGCGTTGAGAACGAGGCGGCCGAGGATCGGGCGGGCGGCGGCGGGAATGGCGGCGGCCGCGGTCTCGAGGTCCTTGCGGATGGCCGGGTACGGTGACTCGCTGCCAAACGTCACCAGCTTGTCCGGACGGCCTGAGTCGCGCAGGACTTCAAGAAGCGCTTCGACGATGTCGGTGTCCTTCGCGACGAGATTCGCCGAGTACGCGCGGAAGCTTCCGATCCTGCGCTCGACGCCGAGGGCGAACGCGGCCTTGTAAAGGGCGCCGTCGGACTTCTCCGCGGGCTTCGCGAGCGCGACGGGGTCGAGGAAGAGCTTCTCCGAGTTGCCGAGCGTCCTCGCGACGTTGACGACCGAAAGCGGCTCCGCGAGGCAATCGTCGAAGTGGCGGAGCTTGTACGGGATGTCCTGCGGGTACCGGTTCCAGTATCCGCGCGGCCGCCACCCGAGGTCTTTGCGTTCGAGGCCGACCTTCGCGAGGGTGTCGTCGAGGGCATCGGCAGAAGCAACGGCGGCGAGGAGAAGCGTGACGAAGATGAGGCGCATCGCGAACTCCTGAAGAGGGTCAGGCGCCGAGATTCTGCGAAACAAGCCAGCGATACCCGTCGGGATCCTGGATCAGCGCGTGCCGCTCGCCCCAGGGGACATCGCGGGGCGCGGCCAGGCTCTTGCCGCCATGGAGCAGGGCCTGTTCGTGCGCACGGTCGGCGTCGGCCACGAAAACGAAGATCTCCGAAGGCGAGACGGCGCCGCGGGACGCCGGGGACCGGTTCAGCTCGGAGTGGATCGCATCGGGGGCGACCATCAGCACGATGTCGCCGCCGCTTTCCATTTCCGAGTGGACGATTCTCCCGTCCTGAATGTTGACGTTCGTGCGGCGAAGCCCGAACACCGCTTCGTAGAACGACAGCGCCTTCTCGACGTCACTCGCAGCGAGGAACGGGATGACAGTCGAATATCCGGCGGATTTGAGCGGTGGCATGGATTTACTCGTCGACGATGTTCCCGAGGACCTGCGTCAGCCCGCCGGGGCGGGGCAGAAGCGCCCGCTCCGGGTGGGACAGGTATTGGGTCCCGAACGGCCCGCATCGCGGCGCGATCATCGCGACGCGCTCGCCCGCCTGGCGAAGCCAATCCTGCGCTTCTCCCGCGGCCCCTCGCTTCGAAGCCAGCCGCGCCTGGACGGCGAAGCTTCGCCATTTGACTTCCTCGGCGCCCCGGGCGAAGGCGGCGCGCGTGTGGCGGAGGGCGTGGCTTGCGTCGTGCTGGGCGATGATCAGGTGGAACCAGGCGCCGCGCCCCCCGGCCCCGGCATGGCGGCAGAGGGCGAGACCTTCGCGTGCAGCCGCGGCATCCGTCCCCGCGCGGGCGGCAAGCAGATCGAGCCGTCCCCAGAAGTCCGTGGCCTCCTGGTCGATGAGCGCGCGCGTCTCCTGCGGCGGCAGCGGAATGGTCGTCCAGCGGCCGAGGCGGACGAGGGCGGCGCGGGCGGAAGCGCGGGTGGTGGGCTGATCGACCTTGGGGAGGTGGGTTGCGTCCTCGGCGGCGCGCGAGAAGGCGCCGAGGGTTTCGTAGATGCCGATCCGGGCGATGAGGGCGCGCGCCTCGGCGAGCGGGATGCCGACCTGCCGGGCGAAGACGATCGCCCGCTCGGCGGCCGCGAGCGCGTCGGCGTGACGTCCTTCGAAAGAGCAGAGCGACGCTTCCGCGAGCGCGAATTCCGCGAGCATCGCCGGATCGTCCATCCCCTCCGCCGCTTCACGCGCCCACGCCAGGCACTCCAGTCCGAGCGCCGGCCGGCCGCACTCGTGCGCCGTGCGCGCGAGCCCCAGCGCCGCGGCCACCCGCGGCGGCGGCGCCGACGCTTCCTGGAACGCCCGCGACCAGCGCTCGTGCGCCCGTGCGATCCACCCCGCGGCAAAAAACGCTTCGCCCGCCAGCGCCCGCGCCGCGGCGCGGTCGTCCGGCGAAGCGTGCGTCCTGTCGAGCATGTCCACCAGCGAGTCGGCGGAGGCCTGCGCCTGCCCGGTCTTCCCCTCTGCAATCTGCAGCCGGACGCCCAGCGAGCACCGCTCCGTGTCCGTGCGCGGCAGCAGGAGATCCGACCGGTCCAGCAGCTGCCGCGCTTCCCCGATCCTCCCGCGGAACAGCGCCAGCTCCGCTCGGCGCAGCAGCACGCGTCCCTCGGCCCCGGCTCCCTGAAGCGCTTCGGCCTGCCCCAGCAGTTCCTCGGCGCGTGTGGCGTGCCCGAGCCGGAGGCAGGCGGCCTCGAGGGCGAAGAGGGCGCGGGCCTCGGCGCGAGGATCGCCGGCCTTCCTGGAAGCGGAGACGGCGCGTTCCGAGGAGGCGAGCGCGAGCGAGGCGCGGCCGCACTGGAGGTGGATGAGGGCGATTTCCGTGTGGAGGTGCTGCAGGTCTCCCTGCTCGGACATGCGCTGGCGGATCTCGAGGGCGCGCTCGAAGGCGGCCAGCGCGTCCGCGTGGCGGCCGACGCGGCGAAGGACGCGGCCGCGCGTGCGCTCGCAGTTCACGACGAGGTCGCGGTCGCCTGAGAGCGAGCAGAGCGCGATGGCGTCCTCGATCGCATGAAGTGCTTCCTGCGTGCGGCCGCAGGCCTCGAGCGCGTTCGCCTGCCGTTCGAGGATTTCGCCCGTTGAATCGTCGTCGTCGCCGCCGGAGGTCGCCGCGTCGGCGAGCCGCTGCGCGGCTTCTTCGGGCCGTCCGTCCGCCAGCGCGAGTTCCCCGGCGACGCGCGCCGCGAGACCGCGCAGCCTCGCGTCCGGCGTCGCGCTGGCCGCGCCGGCGACCGCTTCATACTCGACACGCGCCTCCGCGGCTTTCCCGAGCCGCATCAGCGTCAGCGCCAGCAGCAGCCGTCCGTGCGCGACTCCTGCCGCCGATCCCGCCGTGTCGATCGCCCGCGTCAGGATCGTCCTCGCCGCTTCCGGCCGTCCGCGCCGGACCTCCGCCATCGCCCACCGCCGCCGCGCGAACGATTCCAGGGCGGTCGGCATCGGCCACGCCAGCACGGCTTCGGCCAACCGCGCCACCTCGGACGGCGGCACGTGCGAGGAATCGACGAGCCGAAGAGCCGCGGGAATGCCCAGGGTGTCGCCGGACTGGAGGAGGTGAAGCGCGTAAGCGGGGGTGCCGCCGTGGCCGTCTTTCTCGAGAACTGCGGCGGCGCGCCCGTGCGCCGCGGTGAAGCCTTTCCATCCGGATCCCTCGGCGATTCGAAGGCCGGCGTCGGGGAAGCGCGACCGGATGTTGACGCGGGAGGCGTCGGTGACGGCTACGCCGGATGCGGTCAGCGAGAGGCCGATGGCGGCGGCGTCGGCCTCGGGGAGGCCGAACAGGGTGCCGAGGTGGGCGACGGAGATCGGGCGGCCGAGAACGGCAAGCGTGAGCGCAGCTTCCTTCTCGGCGGGCTGCATCTTGTCGAGGCGGGCGCTGAGCGCTTCGTGGAGCGAAGCGGGGACGACGTCCTCGCGCGCGACGTCGCCGAGGATCCATCCGCGGTTGGTGCGCCGGAATTTCCGCGTCGAGACCCACCACCTCACGGTTTCCTCGATGAACGCCGGATTTCCGCCCGTCTCGCTCGCCAGACGCTCGGAGACCACCGGCGGGATCGTCACGCCGAACATCGACTTCACCATCGACGTCGCGCCCTTCGCGTCGATCGGGTCCAGCGTGACCGGGTCGCCGGGAATCGGCATCCCCGGCTTCGACGCCGTCACCACCAGCGCCGGCACCGGGTCGTCCGCGGGCGCCAGCTTCATCATGTTCACCAGCCGCGACAGCAGGTCGCGCGAGTCCTCGTCCGCCTCTTCAAAGTTGTCGATCAGGATCGCGCACGCCTTCATGCGCGCCGTGTCGAGGATGAACGGCAACGGGTCCCCCTCGGGCGGCCCGCCCCCGCGCATCGCGGCCATCGCCGCCAGCACGCGTGACCACGCCCCCAGCCGCGTCCCGTCCGGCTCCCCCTCGTAGCAGGCCACGCCGCGCACCTGGCACTGGATGCGGAATTCCCTGAGGAAGCGCGTCTTGCCGCACCCGGATTCGCCGACAACCGCGTACGCGCACGGGACCGGCGCGTTCCCGGACCGCCGCCCGAACTCGCGCGTCACCTCGCCGTGCCGCAGCAGCATCCGCGCGCGCGCCGCCATCGCGTCCATCATCTTCTTCAGCACGTGATCTCGCCCCACCAGCGTGCCGCTTCCCAGAAACCCGTCCACCGTCTTGCGCATCTCGAGCGACGGCGACTGCCCCGCGGCCATGGCGAGCTCGTTGGCGACTTCATCGGCGCTCTGGAAGCGGTCGCCGGGATCTTTCTGCAGGAGGCGCATGACGATCGCTTCGACGCGCGTGGGGATCGATGGGTTGATCTCGCGCAGCGGGCGGGGCTGTTCTTGGAGGTGGCAGCTGATGATTTCGGTGGTCGTGACGCCTTCGAAGGGCGGCATGCGGCCGAGAATGACGTAGAGCGTGACGCCGAGGGCATACAGGTCGACGCGGTGGTCGAAGGGCTGGCCGCGGAGGGCCTCGGGGGCGAGGTACCCGAGCGTGCCGGCGACCTCGCCGAGGTCGTCGAGCGGTTTCGCGATGCCGAAGTCGATGACGCGCGTCGGCCCGAAGTCCGGCACGAGGATGTTCGCGGGCTTCACGTCGCGGTGGACCAGCCCGCGCTCGTGCATGAAAGACAGCGCGCGCGCGACCTGCGCCGCGAGGTCGAGGCAGCGCGCGAGGTCGACGTTTTCCGTCGCCTCGAACAGGTTTTTCCCGTCCACTCTCTCGGCCGTGAAGAAATAGTCGTTTTCGGGCTCCAGCTTCCCGAAGTCGTAAACGCGCTCGATGTTCGGGTGGCGGAACCGCGACAGCAGCAGGAACTCGTGACGGAACAGCTCGACGTTCGGCAAGCGATCGGCGCGCACGGTCTTCAGCGCCAGCACCTCTTTGCGAACCTGGTCCATCACTTCGAAAACGACCCCCATCCCGCCGCGGCCAAGCGTGCGGATGACCTGGTACCGGCCGTTCAGAAGGGAGGTGTTGGTCGTCATGGGTTCACAAACTTTTAATGCTAACCCCGGGGAAAGGGGCTAGGAAGGATTCGCCGCTGTGCGAACATTCCTCCCCATGACATGGGACGTCGCTGTCGTGGGGGCCGGCGCCGCGGGGATTCTCGCCGCGACGCGGGCTGCTGAACTGGGAAAGAAGGTGGTCCTTCTCGAAAAGAACCGCCGCCCCGGGGTAAAGATTCTGATCTCCGGCGGGACGCGTTGCAACGTGACGCACGATTGCGGCTCAGCCGGGATCATGGAGGCCTTCGGCGCCAACGGCCGGTGGCTCCGCGACGCCCTTCGCGGGCTCGGGCCGCGCGACGTCGTCAAGATGATCGAGGACGAAGGCGTGCCGACGCAGGTCGAGGACCGGGGCAAGATCTTCCCCGTCTCCGGCCAGTCGCGCGACGTCCTCGGCGCGCTCATGCAGCGCTTCGAGCGCAGCGGCGCGACGCTCGAGTGCGGCCGCCCGCTCAAGGACCTGGAAGCGCTTCCCGGCGAATTCCTCCTCCGTACGGGCGAAGGCGAAGTGCGCGCTCCGAAAGTCATCGTGACGACGGGCGGGAAATCTTATGCGGCGGTGGGCACGACGGGGGACGGCTACCGCTGGGCGGAGCGGCTCGGCCACCGGATCGTGACTCCGCGCCCCGCGCTGACGCCGATCGCGTCCCCGGCGGCGTGGGTCCGCGCGCTGGCCGGTGTGACGCTTCCCGACGTGGAGGGCGTCATCCTCGGCCCCGGCGTCCTTGCCCGCCGCCGCGGCCCGCTGCTTTTCGCGCATTTCGGCGCGACGGGCCCCGTCCCGATGGATCTCTCGCGCGAAGTCAGCGGCCATCCGAGGCCGCAGGAACTGTTCCTGGGCATCGATCTCCTCCCCGACGTGAAATCCCCCGAGCTCGATCAGTGGCTCGTCGGCGAGGCGTCTCTCGGCGGGAAGCGGCTGGTCGCAACGATTCTCGGAGAGCGCGTGCCGCGCAGCATTGCGGACGTCGTGTTGTCCGTCGCGGGTATTCCCGCGGACCGGCGCGCGTCCGAGCTGTCACGCGCAGAGCGCACAACCGTCGTGAAACTACTGAAGCGGCTGCCGGCGCCGCTTTCAGGGACGCTTGGATTCGAGAAGGCGGAGGTCACGGCCGGCGGCGTCGCGCTCGAGGAAGTCGATCCGCGCACCTGCGAGAGCCGGAAGAATGCTGGCCTCTACTTCGCCGGCGAGATCCTGGACCTCGACGGGTGGATCGGGGGATACAACTTTCAGGGGGCGTTCAGTACGGGATGGCTGGCGGGGGAGTGTGCGGCGGGGAAAACGGCAGGGGATGGGGGAGGACGGGCTGGGGCTGGGGGGGGCTAGGGATTGGGATGGGGATGGGGCAGCGACGCACTTTCGAGGATGTCGTTTCCCCATCCCCATCCCGATCCCCATCCCCTCCAATCCCGATCCCGTCATTCCCCATCCCCTTCCGTTCCCCTTGCACTTTCCCCCCTCCCATCGTATTCCTTCGCCCACCCATGCCCCCGCGCGCCCCCGCCTCCCGCATCGCCCTCGCCCTCTCCTCCGTCTACCTCATCTGGGGCTCCACCTACCTCGCGATCCGTTTCGCCATCGACAGCCTCCCCCCGTTTTCGATGGCCGGCGTCCGGTTTTTCATCGCGGGCGCCGCGATGATGGCGTTCGTGAAAGTTCGCACCGGCGTGCGCGTCCAGGCCGCGCACTGGCCCGGCGCGTCGCTCGTCGGCGGGCTGATGCTGCTCGGCGGGAATGGAGCCGTGTGCTGGGCCGAAAAGACCGTTCCGTCCGGGCTCGCTTCGCTCATCATCGCGACAGTGCCTCTCTGGGCCGTCGCCATAGGAGCGCTTCTGCCGGGTGGCCGGCTCCCGGGATTCCGCGTCGTCGCGGGAATCGTCATCGGCCTCGCAGGCGTAGCCCTGCTCGTCCGCCCGTGGCAATCCGGCGCCGTCGACCCTGCCGGCGCAGGCGCTCTCCTCTTCGCAGCCGCTTCGTGGGCGCTGGGCTCCGTCCTCTCGAAGCGGGTCCGCCTGCCGGAATCGATGCTGCTCGCAACGGCGATGGAAATGATCGCGGGGGGCGCGCTCCTGGTCGCCGTCGGCGCGGCGGCAGGGGAGTGGGGGCGCTTCGACCCCGGCGCCGTCACGACGAAATCCGTGCTCGCGATGGCTTACCTGGCCGTGTTCGGCTCGATCGTCGGGTTCACGGCGTTCGTCTGGCTCCTCCGGGAGACCTCGCCGGTCGTCGCGACGTCCTACGCCTACGTCAACCCGTTCGTCGCCGTTCTGCTCGGCTGGGCCTTCAACCACGAAACTCCGTCGGCCTGGACCGTCGCAGCCGGGGCCCTCGTCATCGGGGCCGTCGCGCTGATCACGACTTCGCGCGCAAAGGAAGCGCCACAGGCCGGGGAAGCGGAACCTGTAAAGACCTGAAAACGTTCGCGGCGGCTCTATCCGCCGGCTGCGGATCTCTGCTGGTCAAATTTCGGCGCTCTGAGCTACTTCTTGCCGCCTTTGTCGAGGTCGCCCGTCGGGATCTGGACCCGGATGGCAGCCGAAACGCTTCCGCGCGGGCGAATCTCGATCTTGTGCCGGCCCTCCGGGATCGCGAGGTCAAACGTCTCCATCTGTCCCGGAACCACGCTCTTCTCGTCCGGGTAGCTGCGCGTGTGGCTCCGGCTGCTCTTCCATGTTTTCTCCGCCACCGCGGCCCCGTCCACGGTCGCTTCCAGTTTCCATTCCGTCGCCGTGCGCATCGAGGAATCGAAATTCAGCGCCGTGTAGATCTTCAGCGTGGTCGGACCCGTGACCTCGAGCGCGACAGGCTTGTCCTGCTTCGCGAAATACCAGGTGCGCTCTCGCTCTTCGAAGACTTCTTCCGCCGCCTTGTCGAATCCCGTCGGCGTCATTTCGGTGCGGAGGATTTTCTTCTTCTTCGAAGGGATGGCGAAGGCGCCGCACGCTCGCGCGTCGGTCTTCGCGACAAACGTGTGTTCCCCCTCCGGCACGTCCAGGATCAGTTCCTCGCGGCCCCCCGGCGATTCCCCCTCCGCCCCCTCCGCGTAGGACGCCGTCTTCGAGCGGGAGCACGCCTTCTTTGTCGTCTTCGCGTCTCCGCCATCCATCGCGACGCTCAAAGTGATGTCCCGCGGGCTGGCGTCGCCCTGGCCGAAGTGACCCCGCAGCGAAATCCGCAGGCGCGAGGGGCCCTTCACGCGGGCGCTGATTCCTTCGCCGTCCAGCGCGTAGTAGGTCAGCGGCTTGCCGGCGACCACCAGTTTCACGGCCTTCGGCGAGCCGGATGGTTTGATCGTGTTCCAGACCGTCCGGTCGGGAGGCGACGCGAGGACGAGCGCCGACAGTGCGAGAACGATGGTGGCGGTTTTTTTCATGGAAGGGCTGAAAGGAGTTCCCCTGGGGTCGCATTGGATTCTATCGGAACTCAGGCCACGTTCCAAGAACGCGCCGCCGTCGCTCTTCAAAGGACAGTCTCCCCCGATGAGGGTGGCGTCCCACCTCCGGCCGGCAACTCCACCTTCGGCTGCGCCGGCGATGGCGGCGGACGGCCGAAGAGCGCGTGGCGCAGGTCGAGCAGACCCACGGCGACGATCGTCGCAATCAGTCCCAGAAGCGCGCCCAGCACGAGCACCAGGTTGTATTTCCGTGAGATGAAGAGCGGACCTTCGCCTGCCTCCCCGGGGGAGGCAGGGACCAGGGAAAGCCCGTGTTCCTCGGCAATCTTGCGGAAGTCCATGAGGTGAACGACCGGCTTGCCCGCCTTGAGCATCTTCACCAGCACGCCGTGCGTCGGATAGTTCTTCTGGACCCATGATTCGGTGACCCCGGTGGCGATCAGCTTGTCGCCGACGAGATTCGAGCCGACCGAAGCGAGACCGCCGCCGATGTTCACGTAGCACTTCACGTTGTCGATCCCGCCCGCCGCCTTCGCGTAGATCTCCATGCGGCGCGCGATGGAATCCACGAGCGTCTTCTCCTCGATCTTCTCGATCCCGTTGCGTGCGATGGCGGCGCGGATCTGGTCGATGGCGGACTTGTTCAGGCCGATTCCCTTGTCCTTGTCGCCGCCGATGGAAGCGGCGATGGATCGCGTGCGGATGCAGCCCGCGTCGAACGCGGCCTTCTCCATGTCCAGCCAGGTGAACTCGGCCTGGTTCGCGCCGAACGTGGAAGAACCGATCGAGGTGATGACCAGCGGGCGCGCTTCCATGGCCTCGATCGCGCAGATCGTCGCCAGGTTGGCGCCGGGGAAGGAGCCGGTGAGGCCGACGGCAACAATGTCGCCCTTCTGGATTTTCGCCTTCTTCAGGAATCCGACGATCACGGCCGCGAGATTGGGTTGCGTGGCGATCTGTTTCGCGCGGAGGTACCCCTTGTCGGTCGTCAGCTCGCCGGCCTGGTCGTCCGTCCCGATCAGGCCCGTTTGCGCCGGGTCCTGGTCGTGGTTCATCTGGATCGTCGGCGAGCCGCGCTTGCGCGCCGCGCGGATCGCGTCCTGCCCTTTCCGCGCCGCGACCGCCGCGGCCTTCTTCTCCCGGTACCCGCTTTCGCGCACGTCGACCTGGAAGCGCTCGACGGCGATGTAGACCAGGGCGGAGAGCAGCGCGAGGCCGGCGAGCGTCGCGGGCGGGACTTTCCCTTCGCGATACCTCACAGGACCGCCTTTCCGCCCATGGCGATCATGATGAGGCGCACGATCACGCTCGCCATGATGAGCGAAGAGATGGTCTGGACGAGTCCCTGGCGTTCCATCCAGTCGGCGATGAGGCCGGGGACGATGAAGCCGATCGGGATCAGGACGATGGAGGTCTTTTCGTCCACGTTCCAGTGCATGGAGCGCACCAGGGCGCCGAGGGCGAAGGCGACAAGGATGATGATGACGGTCCGCCTGCGTCCGTAGATCAGCATGTAGCGGGACAGGATCCGGATGACGCCGTACGTCGCGAGCGCCACCACCAGCGTGACCGCAACGGTTCTGCCGGCGGCTACCGGGGGTTGCCCCAGCGACAGCGCAAAATACCCCGGCACAATCATCCCGCCCGTCGCCAGACCGAGCGTCTCTGAAAACGCGAGCGACACCACCAGCCCCAGCGCAATCGCCTCGATCAAGGGCTCTGCTTCCGCAGCGGCAGACGGGGAAGCGCCGGCGGCCCAGGCGGCCGAAGCCATGAGGAGCGAAACCACGACCGCCCGCGACCATGCCATCGGCCCGGGGCGGAAGCGCTTCACAGGAGGTTCAACAGGCCGCGGAGCCATGGCGGTCCTCCCCGCGGTTCTGGAAGAAGTGAACGATGGCGTGACCGAGGCCGCCGATGTTGCCCACCCCGATGACGAGCGCCCGCTCGGGCGTCGCGTCGAGGACGGCCTCGAACACCAGGTTGACCTGCTCTTCGCGCAAGTCGCCAAGGTCCACGATTCTCTCTTCAGAAGCGCCGTGACGGACCGCGCGGTTCACGACCGCTCCGGTCAGGTCGCCCGTAAGGATCACGGCGTCCACGAGTCCCATGTCCCCGGCGATCATGTCCGCGAACTGTTCCGCGCGCTGGATCCGGTCGCCGCGCGAATTGAAAATCACGATGCTGCGCCGGCCGGGGACCGAGCCCAGCCCGAGCCGCTTGAAGATCATCAGCGTCGAGTCGCGGTCGTTCGCGGCGAAGGCGTTGGCGAACTCGATCTCTTTCTGGAAATACCGGATCCGGTGTACGCGCAGCACCCCGGCGTCCGGCGTGCACCTCTTCATCCCCTCCAACGCCGCCGCTCGCGCGACTCCAAAGTGCTCGGCGACGCGGAGCGCCAGCGCCACGTTTTCGCGGTGCTCGACGTAGCCGAAGGACCGGATTTCCGCTTCGGAGACCTCGGATTCCATCGAAGCAATGACCCTCGTGCCGAGGGCCGCCGCCTTTTCCTGGAGCACGGGAAGCAACTCCCGCTCGGCCGTGAAGAGCGTCCCTTGACGCGGTATGGTCGCCGAAAGGAACCGCGCGACGTCGGCGACGGTCGGCCCCATGACGTCGAGGTGGTCGGCGCGGACGTTCGTAATCACGCCGACGGTAGAATTGACGATCCGGTGCTCCGCGAGCCACTGGATGTGCGGCTGAAGCGCCATGCACTCCACGACGATCGCCTGGGATTCCTCCTGCGCGGCGCGGCGGAAGACCTTGAGCTGTTCGATGATGTTCGCGCGCCCGGGACGGGGAATGTGCTCTTCGCGCCCGTCGGGGAAGATCATCCGAGGCTCGGTCCCGGTCGTTTTCGCGAACGTCCGTATGCCGCCCGCCCGCAGACCGCCCGCGATGAGCCTCGTCACGCTCGACTTCCCGCGCGTCCCGTTCACGTGAATCCGCGACGGGATCGCCCGCACGTGCTTCAGGTGGCGGTGGTACTCCCACCAGCCGCCGGCCGCCAGCGCGCCGGCAAGTGAAGCGGCAAGAATGCTCATGGGTGCAGCCTACCCGAGGGGGGATTTCCCGGACAGGGGTGCGCGCGCCGATCCGCACCCGGTGCGACCCCCGCTTCGCGACTCCCACACCCACCCCTCACCACGAAATCAGGGCCATTTGAAGAGAAGCGTGAGTTCCAGCGAATTCGAGGTGTACTCGAAGTCGTCGTCGAAGTCCGACGGATCCGTCGAGGACTCGCGCCCCGGCAGCTGGACCGTCCGCTTGGTTCTTGAATACGCCAGCGTGATTTCGGAGGACTCCCCGAGCTGGTACCCGGCGTAGATCCCGAACGTGTGCCGCTTGTCCCGGCGGTGCGCGTGGGCCGGATCGACCTGCCGCGAATTGTCCGTCGTGTACACCCGGGAATCGAACCCGTACGACGCCCCGAAGAGCAGGCGTTTCACCCGGAAATCCACTGCCAGCTTCGGCGAAAACTGGCGGTACGAGGCATCGCGTTCGCCTCCCCCGGCAAGCGCGTGCGCGATAGACCCGTCGAGATCAAGCTCGAACGAAATCCACTTCGCAGGCGACACCACCAGGTCAAAGTCCAGGTGGTGAATCTTCGCATCCTTCTCGTTGAAGTTCGTATTCCAGTCCCTGAGTTCCCACGTGTACTTCAGCCCGGTCGTGATCTGCGGTGCCCACTTCATCCTCACCAGCCCCCCGATCTCGTAGTCGTCGTGATGGGCATGCGCCCGGGAGGGGCCCGGCGACTGGCTCGGGTTCAGGTCGCGGTAGTACTTGTCCGGCCCCCACGTGCCGAACACCTTGTACGAAAGCGAATTGCTGATGAGGTGCCGGAAGAAAAGGCCGTACTCGTCGCGAGTCTTGTGGTGGTTCCCGAGGTACCAGCGGTTCTTGAGCGTACCGCCGACGTAGAAACGCCCCAGCGCGAACTCCGGGCTGATGATGTGGGCGTCGAGGTCGGAGTCGATGTACACGTCTCCCACGGACGTCACGCGGTCGTACTTGTCCTGGGCGTCGTTCCCGTCGAGTTCCTCCCACTGGTGGGAATCCTCGTCGGAAAAGCGGAACACGTTGTCGTCGTAGCCGATCGTCAGGCGCGAGACGGTCCCCATCCACCACGTTTCCTTGTGCGATTTCGGGCCGATCGTCGAGCCATAGCTCTTGCCGGCGCGCTCCGGCTGTTCGTACCGGACGCGCACGACGACGGAAGCGGTCGCGCCTTCCGGCAACCGGAAAATCACCGCGTGGGAACCATCGGTGGGAATCTCGACCACGGCTTCTCGCTTGATTCCCGGCACGCCGGCGCCCGGGATCCCTGGAACGCCCTCCATGCCGCTCTCGAAAGTCGCCGTCTTGTGCGGCTTCGTCCGGAATTCCTTCCGTTGTTCCGCCCCGCCATCGACCGTCCATCCGATCGAGTACGACGCTTCCGGCGACGTGCGGCTTTCCATCTGCAGCCGCGCCTGTACCAGGAGACGGTTCTCCCCGCTGATCAGGAACTTGATCTCTTCTCCGGGCGGCAGAATCCAGGCCTTGAGCTCGCGCCCCCCCTCGAGCACCCGGATTTCGCGCAGGCCGATTTCCGGCCTCGCATCGACCCACCGTTGGCCCGGCCGGGGATCTCCCTCTTTCGGAGCCGGCTCGGGAAGCGGCGTCTCCGCTTGCGCAAAGGCGGCAGCCAGGAGGGCGAGAGGGAGGACGAAGCGGCACCGTCGGATCATCAAGGGTTCCTCAGGAGAAGTTCGGGGCGATCAGGGTAGAGACTGCGGCATCGCCGTCAACCTCATTCCTTCGTGAGCCGCTCCAGCTCCAGCGTCACCGCGGTCGTCGCCTTCGGCCCCGTCGCCCGTAGCCAGTCCCACTCGTTGGGCGCCGGGCGAGGCCCCTTCACGGGCTCCCACGCGATGACCGCGACGTCGTCGAAGGCGGCCTGGGCAACCATTTCATCCGGTCCCCTCGCCGAAAGCCTCAGGCGCATCGAGAACGCCTTGTCGGGTCGCTCGACCTCGAAAGAGAAGAAGGTCCAGCCCGGCGCGCCCGCTGCCAGCTTGCCGGCGGCGACGCGCTTCAGGGGCTCCATCCCCGCATGCGAGCAGAAATCGCACTCCACCGATGCGGAACCGCCGTTGGGAATCCTCGCCCAGCCGGCAATCGTGAATTTCAGCGGCACGGGGATTCGGAGCTTTGTCGAAGCGGCGGCCTCGGCGCCCGGCGCGCAGAAGAGCCGCAGGCAAGCTGCGCCCGTACGTGGTTCCACGGTTGAAATCCGCGCCTCGGTAGACAGCCTCCAGACGTCTCCCTCCAGCACCGACCGGTCGGCATCGCCGTCCTCGAATCCACCGACGCGGAGAACGTCGCTCCCCGCCTCGAGCGTTGACTCCGCTTTCGCCTCCACCACGAACGCCGCTGAGTCGTCAGGAGCGACGTGAAGCGGCTGGCGGCCGTTGAGCAGGGCGTTCCGCGTCGACGGCGCGCGGTGCGCCCCTTCCAGGGCCACTTCGATGCCGCCGGCGTCCCAGAACACATCGACGTCGCGCGAAAGCCGGCCGACGTGCCGCGCCGTCCAGCGTGAGACCGGCCCTGCGGCCGGCCTCGGCCGGTAGTCGTCGTTGACGATGGGCAGCAATCGGGCTGAAGCGAGCCGTCCGTCCTCGAAGTCGACGATGAGCAGAAGGCCTGGAAGCGCTTCGTACCGCGACTGGTCGAAGACCAGGTTGCCCAGGCAGCGGGCGATGAGCACGCCGTCTTCCAGCGCGAGTCCCTGGGGCGCGTGAGCGTGGTGGCCGACGACGAGCACGGCGCCTCCCTTGATCGCCGCCGTCGCCGCGGCTTTCGCGCGTTTCGTCGGCCGGTCGGAGTACTCGGTTCCGGAGTGAAGCGCGACGATCGTCGGAGCTTCCTTCGCCGAGAGGAGGACGTCCGCCGTGATCCGCTCAGGATCCATCGGGGCGGCGCCGCCGCGGTCGCCAAACGCGTGCAGCGAGCCTTCCTTGCCGGCAATGCCGCTGTAGGAGAGCAGGCGAAATTTCTCACGGCCTGCCTTCAGGGAGAGGGCCTTCCGGGCGGCGGCCTCAGTCAGGCCGGCGCCGCACCAACCCAGGCCGCGAGAGCGCAATTCCTCCATGGTCTGTCGAAGACCGTCTGGACCAAAATCCCAGGTGTGGTTGTTTCCCAGCGTTACCGCGTCGATCCCCGCGCCCTTCAGCGCATCCAGCGCGCCTGGAGGGGTCCAATAGGAGTAGGACTTCGGTATCGGATCGCCGCTTCCGTCGGTGACGACCGACTCCAGGTTGACGACGGCGAGGTCCGCGGCCCCGAGAATGGGCGCGATCTGCTCGAGGACCCGCGCCGCGTCTCCCGCGACCGTTTTGCCGCGCAAAAGAGGGCTCGCCGGGGCCTCGATATTGTCCGGCTTCAGGAATCGCCGGCCCATCATCGCATCGCCGCCGAACACCATTCGGGCGCGGCCGGGACGGCGGGCGCGGAGCCGGATCGTGCCAATATCGACTCCCGCGCCATCGGCGGGAAGCTCCAGGTCGGCCAACCGCAATTCGACGAAATAGCCGGGGGAGGCGACTCCAAGCAGCGCGTTGTTGCGGTCGAGGCCGTCGAATCGGAACCAGCCGCGAAGGTCCGCCGTGACGGTGTGTCCCGGGACGGCGACCGTTGCCGGGACGCCGAAACCGTCTTCATCGACGACGCGGCCGGTGAGCGAGATCTTCAGCGCTCTCCAGGCCTTGCGGTCGTAGCGGTCGCGCTCGAGGAGTTCGTCCATCGTTTCGGCATGGACGATCGATGCCGTAACGAGCGCGAGGATGGCGGCGAGAGCGCGCATGGCGCCATGCTATCCGACGGTCAGATAGCCCGGTCGTAGATCCTGTAGACCTTCGTCCTCTTCCCCCCGAACGCCTCGATCGTGTTGTTCATGACGGTGTTGTCCTCGAGGATCCAGGACATCTCGCATTCCTCGTAGCCTCCTTTCAGCCCTTCCTGCATCAGTTCGATGTAGAAGATTGCATCGAGGCCGCGGCGCTGGAACTCGGGCACGATTCCCATGGTGATGTAGCGGAGGCGGCGGATCTTGTTCACGTTCAGGAGCCAGGTGAGCCAGCCGAAAGGGAACAGGGAGCCGTTCATCTTTCGGAGGACGAAGTTGTAGTCGGGGAGTGCGAGGGAAAAGCCCGCGGGCCGGCCATTGATTTCCGCGAAGAGGAGGAACTCGGGGCGGACGATCTTGCGGAAGTCATCGGCGACGACCTCGAATTCCGCCGGGGTCATCGGCACGGCTCCCCAGTTGTTCGCCCAGGCCTTGTTATAGACCTCGCGGAGGAGCGCGAGTTCCTGGTCGACCTTCGTCATGTTCACCGGCCGGACAACGATCCCCTCGCGCTCCTTCTGTCGCTGGGCCACGCGGTACATTTTGTCCGGGGGGGTGAACGACGGTTTGTAAACGGACCACGCCCAGAGGTCCTTCGCCTTGGCGAACCCGCAGCCTTCGACCAGCGGCGCGTAGTACTTCGGGTTGTACGCCATCATGAACGCCGGGGGCTCCCGGAAGCCCTCGACAAGCAACCCGCACTCTTCGTTGGTTGAGAATGAGCAGGGACCGCGAAGGACTTTCATGCCGCGTTCGCGGAGCCAGGCCGCGGCGGCATCGAAGAGCGCCGCTGCGGTTTCGTGCGAGTCTTCGCACTCGAAGAAGCCCCAGAACCCGGCCCCGTCTTTCCAGGCTTCCAGGTGAGCGCGATTGACGCACGCCGCGATGCGCCCGACGACGCGGCCGTCGCTCCTCGCAAGAAAGAGTCTCGTTTCGGCGTGCTGGTGAAAGGGATGCTCCTTCGAGAGGAGCTTCTTGACTTCGCCGAGAAGGGGAGGGACCCAGTTCGGGTCGCCGCGGTAGAGAGACCACGGGAGGCGGAGGAACGCCTTCAGGTCCGAGGAAGTTGAAACAGTAGCGACTGTGGTCATCACGGCAAACGAAACGAAAAACAAAAAACGAAAAACAAAAAGCGAAAAGCCGCTGCAGCGGAGGTCTTTTCGTTTTTCGTTTTTCGTTTTTCGTTTCCTTGTTTCCTTTTCTTAAATCACCCCGGTCGCCTTCCCCACCGCCTGGAACATCCCCAGCGCCTGGTCCAGAATCTCGTCCGTGTGCGTCGCCATGTAGCTCGTCCGGATCATCGTCCGGTTCGGCTCCACCGCCGGCGGGATCACCGGGTTCACAAACACCCCGGCTTCCAACAGCCCCAGGTAGAAGTCGAACGTCTTCCGCATGTCCCCCACGATGATCGGGATGATCGGCGACTGCGTGTGCCCCGTCTGGAACCCCATCCCTTTCAGCGAGGTCTGCATCTTCCTCGTGTTGTGCCAGAGCTGCTCCCGCAACCGCGGGAACTCCGCTTCAATGATGTCGCAGCACGCCAGCACCGCCGCCGCATTGGCCGCAGGGATCGCCGCGCTGAAGATCAGCGCCCGCGAATGGTGCTTGATGTAGTGGATGATCTGGTCGTCGCCCGCGATGAACCCGCCGAGCGAAGCGAATGACTTCGAGAACGTCCCCATCACCAGGTCGACTTCCTTTTCCAGCCCGAAATGCTCGCACGTCCCGCGCCCGTGCTCGCCCATCACGCCGATCCCGTGCGCGTCGTCCACCATCAGCCGGAACCCGTACTTCTTCTTCAGCGCCACGATCCCCGGCAGATCGCACAGGTCCCCTTCCATCGAGAAGACCCCGTCCACGATCACCAGGCACCGCTGCGGGTCCTTGACTTCCTTCATGACCCGGTCCAGATCCTCGACTTCGTTATGCCGGAAGCGTTTCGTCTCCCCGAACGAGAGGTAACACCCGTCGACAATCGAAGCATGGTCCGTCTTGTCGATCACCACCGTGTCGCCGCGCCCGACCAGCGGCGTGATCGTCCCGAGATTCGTCTGGAAGCCCGTCGAGAACACGAGCGCGGCCTCCCGCTTCATGAATTTCGCCAGCCGCCGCTCGACTTCCTCGTGGAGGGTGAGCGTACCGTTCAGGAAGCGCGAGCCCGAGCAGCTCGTCCCGTAGTCCTGGACGGCCTTGATCGCCGCTTCTTTCACCTTCGGGTGGTGCGTCAGCCCGAGGTAGTTGTTCGAGCCGCACATGATGATCTCGCGGCCCTTGTACATCGCCTTGGGCCCCATCGCCTTGTCCAGCGCCCGGAAGTACGGATGCCAGCCTTCGCGCAGCGCGACGCGGGCGTCCTGCCAGTCCAGGGCCTTTTTGAAGATGTCCACGGCCCGCGCGTTGTAACCGATTGGCCGAGGGGGCGCAAGGAAGGGGGGCGCGGCGCTCAGGGGTTCGGATGCCGGGACTTCGTGCGTTTCTTCCCGGCGATTCGACGCGTCCGAAGCAGGTCGCGCTTGGCCCGCGCCGCCCGGCTGCTGTCGCGCCGGACGCTGGCCCGTTTTGGTTCCTTTTCGAATCCTGACGGTTCCGGCATGAGGAGGTCTCCGATGAGTCCCTTGAGTGTACAGCGCGCGCGCCGCTAGGATGGGCCGATGCGCTTCCTCGTTACCGGCGGCACGGGTTTCGTCGGCTCGCACGTCGTGGACGCGCTCCTCGCCCGCGGCGACGCCGTGACCGCGCTGGTGCGCGACCCGAACAAGCTGCGCTGGCTCCAGGACCGTGACGTGAAGCTGGCTCCCGGCGATGTCGTGAGGGGGTTGGGGCTGGAAGCGGCGCTGGACGACGCGGACGCGGTGATTCACATCGCGGGCGTGATCAAGGCGCGGACCGAAGCGGAATTCACGGAGGGGAATGCGGGGGCGACGCGGAAGCTGCTGATGGCGTGCGGGAAGTCGAAGCGTCCGCTGAAGTCCATCGTGGCGGTGACGTCGCTCGCGGCGGTCGGTCCGTGCGCGGGCGGCCGGACGTCGTCGGCCGGCGATCCCTGCCTCCCGGTCTCCGCCTACGGACGAAGCAAGGCCGCGGCGGAGTCGATCTGCGCGGAATACGCGCAGAGCCTGCCGGTCATCGTCGCGCGTCCGCCGATCGTGTACGGGCCGAGGGACGAAGCGGTGCTCGAGATCTTCCGCGTCGTTTCGTGGCGGCTCAAGCCGCTTCCCAATCCCGCCCAGCGCCTCTCGCTGGTGCATGTTCGCGATCTGGCGGCGGGGCTGCTGGCGGCGGCGGACCGGGGGAAGGGGGGGCAGAAGTACCACCTGGCGCACGCGGAGGTCATCACGGCAAGGGGCCTGGCGGACCGGGTGGAGGAAGCGGTGGGGGCGCCTGCGCTGGCGCTGGGAATTCCGCCGGCGGCGGTGCGGATCGGGGCGGCGATCTCAGAAACGCTGACGGGGGGGAGGTCGATCTTCAACCGCGACAAGGCAGCGGAGATGCTGGCGGAGGGATGGGCGTGCGAGGTGGGGGCGGCGGAGAGGGAACTCGGGTGGGCGGCGAAAATCGGGCACGTGGATGGGCTGCTTGAAACGGCGCGGTGGTACCGGAAGCAGGGCTGGATTTGAGGGTGCAGGACAAATTCCAACTCCAACTTGTCCGCCGAAGCGCGAAGCGCGTAGGTGGACTCCAACCCCAATTCCCAACTCACAATGCCGGGAGAGAATTGGGGTTGGAGTTGGAGTTGGGATTTGGGATTTGTCCTGGCCGTTTTTCCCCCGAACTTATGCCAATCACCTCACCTTCCCCTTTCTTGACCCCCCCTTGACCCATTGCTAGCCTTTTCCCTCTTCCACTTATTCCCGTCCCAAGGATCAGGAGCCCTCCATGTCGCAGCAGAAGACCGCCGACCTGTCGAAACAGGACGCGGAGTTCAGCATCGTGATCGAGGCGTCCAAGGATTCGAAGATCGCGGAAGCGACGTCGGGATTTGCGAAGATGTTCACGCTGGAGACGAAGGTGGCGGAACAGATCCTGAAATCTGCGCCGATCATTTTCCTGTCGCGGCTGACGAAGCAGGACGTGCGCATCCTGAAGCCGAAGATGATGGACCTGTCGAATGCCGGGATCGAATTCCGGATCACGGCGAGGCCGCAGGACCGGATTCCGAAGGTGAACTGGCCGATCAAGCCGAGTTTCGGAACGGCGGACGGTGGAAACCTGGTCACGGCGGTGTCGTTCATCTGGGACAACAACGCGTTCGTGTGCCCGGCGTGCGGCGAGACCTTCGTGTTCCGGAGGGTGGGGAAGCCCAAGCCCGCGCCTGCCGGGGTTGAAGCGGCTGCGGCCGCGGCGTCAGCGCCGGCTCCGACGAGGTCATTCGCGGCGCCTGCTCCGGCGAAGCCCGCACCGGCCGCAGCGAAGCCGATGGCCGCGCCCGCGAGGCCCGCGGCGCCTCCCCCGAAACCGGCCCAGAAGCCGGCGCCGGTGGCGGCCAAGAAGGGCGGCGACGACGAGGATCTCGGCACCGTTGACCTGCTTGACGAAGTGCCGACGCTCGACCTGGACGACGTCTCGCCCATCGACGACGTCCAGCCTCTGGATGACATCGCCCCGCTCGACGACATCGAGGAGATTGCGGAGCCGGCGCCCGTGAAGAAGGGGTATCCGATGAAGGGCCCGGCGCCCAAGGGACCGAGTCCCGTGAAACCGGGAGGCATGATCAAGCCCTCGGCGGATCTCGACGAGGTGGAGGAGGTCGGCGGCGGAGACGAGGAGCTCGCAAGCGTCTTCCTGAACCGCATCCCCGGGGCGAAGGACCAGGAGGTCGCGGCGAAGATCATCGCCGAGGTGCGCGGCTGCCCGGCGAAGGAAGCCAAGGAGCTGGCGGCGCGCATGGTGATCCCGGTCGTGAAGGACGTCCCGATGAAGGAAGCGGAGAGAATTCTCGAGAAGTTCGTGAAGGCGAAGATCGCGGGGCGGATTACGAAGAAGAAGTAAGGGTATGCCCCCCACGGCCGACCTCACGCAATTTCTCGAAGCTCACCGCCGCAAGGTCGAGCCGCTTCATAAGCAGGCCGGGCTGGCGAGCTGGAAGCACCAGACGACGGGGCTCAAGAAGTGGAGCCGGCAGGTCGAATCGCTCGAGCGGAAGTCCGCCAGGATTTATGCGGACGCCAGGGCGCGCAAGCAACTGGAGTCCTGGCGCACGGCGCCGCCGAAGGACGCGCTGACGGCGCGCCATCTCGAGATGACCTGGCTCGCATTTTTCCGCGAGCGCAAAGAGCCGGCCCTGATGAAGCGGATCATCGGGCTCCAGGTCGAGATCGAGTCGGTGTACAACAACTTCCGCGCAAACCTGCGCGGCGAAGAAGTCGGCGACAACCGGATCGCCGAGATTCTTTCGGACTCGACGGACCTCGCGCTTCGACGCGACGCATGGGAGGCCTCGAAGCAGATTGGCGCCCAGGTGCACGAGGACGTCCGCGAGCTGGCGCGGATCCGCAATCGAAACGCGAAGGCCGGCGGATTTCCGGACTTCTACCGGCTCCAGCTCGCCGCGCAGGAAATCGACATCGACGACCTGTACCGGATTCTCGACGACCTCGAAGCGCGCACGGAGCAGCCCTGGATCCTTGAGAAGGCCGGGATCGACGCGGAGCTCTGCGCTCGCTTCGGAGTGACGGAGGCGAATCCCCCGCCCTGGTTTTACTCGGACCCCTTCTTCCAGCAGGTCCCGCGCTCCCGCGAACTCAACCTCAACGCACTCTTCGAGAAGAGCGACCTCGTCGATCTCGCGCTTACCACGTATGACGGACTCGGGATGGAAGTCCGGGACATCCTGAAGCGCAGCTCGCTCTGGCCCGCGAAGGGGAAGAGCCAGCACGCGTTCTGCACGAACATCGACCAGAAGCAGGACGTGCGCATCCTCTGCAACCTGACTCCTTCGGCGCGGTGGATGGAGACGCTTCTTCACGAACTGGGCCACGCCGTCTACGACAAGTACATCGACCAGAAGCTGCCGTGGGCGCTCCGGACGCCATCGCACACGCTCACCACGGAATCGATCGCTCTTCTCATGGGCCGCCAGGTGCAGTCCGCCGACTGGCTCGGAAAGGTGCGGGATCTGCCGGCGGCCGAGGTCAAGCGCCTCACCGCCCTCATCGCCCGCGACCGCCGGCGTGCGCTGCTGGTTTTCGCCCGCTGGGCGCTCGTCATGTGCCGCTTCGAACGCGCGCTATACGAGGACCCTGAACGCGACCTGGATTCGCTCTGGTGGGAGCTCGTGGGCCGCCTCCAGCGCGTCCCGAAACCGGAAGGAAGGAGCGCGCCCGACTGGGCGTCGAAGATGCACATTGCGTGCGCCCCCGTCTACTACCACAACTACCTGCTAGGCGACCTGATGGCGAGCCAGCTTGAGGGAGCGATCCGCAAAAGCGTGGCGGGGAAGAGACTGATCGGGAACAAGCGGGCGGGGGAGTGGTTAAGGAAAGCGGTGTTCGCGCCCGGCGCGCGGTGGAAGTGGGATGAGCTGGTGAAGCGGGCGACGGGGAAGCCGCTTGGGGCGAAAGATTGGGCGGATGAGGTGGTGGGGAAGAGCTAAGGGCAACTCCAAGTCCCAACCCCAACTCCAACCCCAAATCGGCCGTTTTGAAGTTGGGGTTGGGATTTGGGGTTGTCGTTGTCCTTACTTCCCGCTGCTCTCCGACGCCCGTTTCTTCCACCACGCCGTCCAGCTCTTCAGGTCGCTCTCCGCGTAGCCCTCGCCGCTGATCTTGAGGAGGCAGAAGCAGGCCCACTTGCGGAGGTTCCCGTTGGAGAGCGCGCCGATGAGCGCCGGGCAGGCCTTGTCGCCACCCTTGACCATCAGCTCGCAGGCGTGGTCGCGGAGCGGGACGTCGAACCCGCCGGCCGCGAGGAGTTCTTTCGACGTCCCGATGAGCAGGCAGCAGGTAAGCGCGCCGTAGGCTTCGGGAGTATCGATCGAAGCGATGAAATCGACCGCGTCCGTGCGGGTGCGTGCGTCCGAGGCGTGAATGTAGCGGCTCGTGGGCTTCAGGCATGCGTTGCCGTAGGCGGCGAGCGGGCCGCGGGCGTATTCGCGCATTTCGCGCATCTCCGCGGCGAATGCGAAATCGGAGATCATGGAGATCGCCTTGTCTTCCTTCTTGGTCGAAAGGATGTCGACGCAGTCGCGACGGAACGCGTCCGTCACGCCCTTGGACTTCAGCACATTGTCGGCGCTGCGCACGACGATGTAACCGGGATACTTGCCGAGCGCATCCTTCAGCGCTGCCTTCGCCTGCGGGTCCGCCTCTGTCTTCAGCCGTTCCATCATCGGCGTCGCGAGGCGTTCTTCCTTCGGGATGTCCAGCCCCGAGAGCGTCCCTGAAAGTTCCACCGCGCCGCCGGAGCGGATCGTTTCCAGGATCGTCGCGGGATCGCCGGGAGGTCCCTGCGGCTTCGGCTCAGGCTTCACCGGATCCGGCTTCTTCGGAGGATCCGGTGGCTTCGCGGGGTCCGGTTTCTTCGCGGGATCGGGCTTCTTGGTCGGGGGCGGGTCCGGCTTCTTCTCCACCGGGGGCGGCCCATCCATCCGCTGGCCGTCCCGGCACATCTTCCGCAGCTCGTGAATCCGCGTCGTCAGCCCGTCGAATTTCTTCTTCTCCGCGGGGTAGACCTCCGACGCTTCCTGCGCCTCAAGCTCGGGATCGAACAGGAGTTCCATGGCGGACTTCATGAAGGGATTCGGGTCGGACGCCTTTTTGCCCTCCTCGTACTTCGCCATCGCGGCCGCCAGCGACGCTTCCAGCTTTTCAAGCATCACTTCCGGCTTCGGGTAAACCACTTTCACATCCGCCTTCTTGACGACGACGCCGTCGGGGAACGCGGTGTTCTTCACGCGCAGAGAGTCTCCTTCCTCGGTGACATCCCCGATGTACCGCTCGCCCGTCTTCATGAGAACGGCGTCGGCGGAAGCGGCGACGGACAGTGCGGCGACGAACGCAGCAGCGATCCAGGATTTCACGGCAGAACCCCCAGTCATGAAGTTTGTCCCTCTGGCGCATAGGACGCCGCCGGAGGCGTTTCGTTCCGGACTATTATGAACACTTTGCTTGTTCAGAAGGTGCGTGCAAAGCGGGACGTTTTACAAATTCGGGGGAGATTGAATGTCCCCCCGACAGCCTGACGCCGGGATGCTACCCTTTATTCCCGCCCGTTCGAACGCGTCATTCTACCGAAACGCCCACGGAGACGATCATGCGAATCCCACGGCCGCTCAGCATCTTCTTTCTGGCGATCCTCGCAATCCCCGCTTCAGCCCAGGACGTGAAAATCGGCCTCGTCGACGGCGACCACAAGGGACGCAGGTACCAGCTCGTGGTGCCCTCCGGGTTCAAAAAAGCGGAGGCGGGCAAGTACGCGCTCTACATCACCTTTCCGCCCGGGCCGCACCAGGCGAAAGACTACGGACACCTCTGGCAGAGCTCGAAAGGCCCGACGCCGCAGATGGCGCTGTGCCTGGACGGAAGCATGGGCGCCGCGGATGTGCCGTCGCTTCTCGAAAAAGTGACGGCCGAATACGGGTATGACACCAGCCGCGTCTATTGCGTGGCGTACAGCGAAGGGGCGATCAAGGGGTTCAAATTCGTCGCGGAAAACCCGGACCTGCTGAGCGGGTTCGTCATCCTGCAGCCGTCCACTTCGAACCAGGAGCCGAAGGCGGCCGGGAACAGCGTCCCCGTGCTGATCCTGAACGACAAAGGGTGCTCCTACTCGCCGCCGTTCCAGGCGGAGGCGCTGCGCGACAAGTTCATTTCCCTTGGTTACGAAGCCAGGCTGATCATGACGGACGACCCTTCGAACAAGGACGGCTGGCCGGTGAAGGAGATGTCGAAGCTCTACGAGTGGGCGGCGGCGCTGGTGCCGGCGACCGCGGATTCCGTGTGGGTGGAAGCGGCGTCGTGGCTGGCCGATGCCGGGAAGGACACGGAGCACCGGCCGAAGCTGCGCAGCGCGGTGAAGCAGTATTTCGGGATGTACGGCGTCGAGATGTCGCCCGGTGGCGCCAAGGCGGCCGAAGGCGCGCTCGCCATGGCGCTGAAGGATGCGGTCCCGACCGTGACGGCGATCAAGGGCGGGCTGAAGGGACAGATCTCGCTGGTGGCCGCGGCGAAGGGGAAGAAGGTCGAGGCAGGTTCGATGGTTCTCTGCGACAGCGCGGAATTCGACGTGATCGACGAGAGCGTGGTCATCTGCTCGGGAGACTTCAAGGCGAACAAGATCTCGAAGTCGGTGATTCTCGCGAAGGGCGCGGTGACGATCGCGAAAGACGCGATGGCCTGCGTGGTGCACGCCGGTGGCCACGTGAAGATCGGAACGACGCTCGAGGACTGCACGATTCTTGCGTTGGGCGGCATCGAGGCCGCCGGCAAGGCAAAGAACAACTGGTTCGTGAACACGGCCGACGTGAAGATCAAGGCGAACGACACGCCGAAGATGGTGAAGCGGATCAAATTGCCGGGCGGGAAGTAATGGGTGGAGTGCAGGTTCGAAGTGGTGACGGACTTCTCAGTCCATCTACTTCCGGCGCTCCTGCAGATCCGGCTTCTCCTCGCCCTGCCGTACGGTCACGAATCGATCCGCCGGTATCCCTTCGAATTTCTGAACGCTGAGCTTCCCGTCGGGCCAGCGCACCGTGAGCGAATCAACTTTCGCTGCCTCGCCCAAACCAAAATGCGCCTCGGGCGGGTCCTCGTGGTTCCCGAGGCCGCTGCCGCACCGGATCTCGCGCGTCATGGTGACGCCTCCGGCGACGACCGTGACGCGCGCACCGATTCCGGCCCGGTTGGCGGTCTTGCCGACGAGGCGGACGTTGAGCCAGTGGTTCCCGTTGCGCCCGGCCTCTGCGTTGAGAAACAGGCCGATGTCGTTCGTCTTCAGCCCGCCCATGAACTTGTCGCGGTGCTCCTGGCTGAGTCGCATGAAGGAGCGGCCCGCGACGATGTCGAGGTCGCCGTCGCGGTCCACGTCGCCCAGCGACAGGTCGCCGCACCCTTCCCAATTGAAGCCGGCCCTCTCGGTGACTTCCTCGAACCTGCCGTCGCCCAGGTTGCGGTACAGCCGCAGAAACTGCCCGTCGGGGTAGTCGCTTCCCCCGAGCAGGAGGTCGAGCCACCCGTCGTTGTCGACGTCACCCCAGGCGACGTGCAGGTCCGCGTACTGGTAGTTCTGCTTGTCGCGGAATTCGCGCTTCGGAAGCGCGTCCCAGACCGGCACCCGCCTGAACGCCCAGTCGCCCTTCGCTCCTTCGTTGATCAGCAGGCTCGGCGGATCGCTCGCTTCGCCGGCCCATGCGTGTGCGATTTCGCCGAGGAAGCAATCCAGGTCGCCGTCGTTGTCGTAATCGCCGACGGCGCAGTCGAAGGTGTTGCCGTTGGAGCGGAATGGCTGCTCGGGCGGGCGTTTCGCCTGTGGCGGGTACTTGCCGTGGGTGATGTCGTCGCCTGCGAAGCGCGTCGCGATCCCGACGTCTTCAAACGTCCCGTCGCCGAGGTTCTTCCAGAGCACGTTCCATTGCCGCCCATAAGCCAGCTCCATCAGGTCCATCGCGCCGTCGTTGTTCCAGTCCGCGTGCGTCACGCCGTAACTCGGCCGCGCGCTCTTCTCCGTCCCGGGCGCCGCTTCGAGCCACATCCCCGCTTTATTCGTGATGTCTTCGAAACCGGCCCGGCCGTCGCCCTTCCAGAGCCGGTCCGGCCCGCAGCCGTACAGCACGCCGTACTGGCGATATTCGCGTCCTTCGAAGAGATCGAGGTTTCCATCGCGATCGATGTCGCAGATCGCGAGCGATGACGCCGGGCCGTACGACTCCGGCCCGGAGAACCCGGACGCGCCGGCGAGCGCGAAATGCCCCTTCCCGTCATTGAGGTACACGCGACTTCGCAACCCGTGGTCGCATTCCTTCACCGTGACCCACTCGCGGCTCGCCTCCTCGAACGACTCCCAGTTCGAGTGCACGCCCCAGATCGCGTCGGTCGCGCCGTCGTTGTTTACGTCCGCAAAGTACAGGTAGGCCGGCACGAACTTCTGCTTCTTCGCGTTGGCCTTGTCCGCCGCGCCGTCCTTCAGGGGGACAACGTTGACTTCGGGGAACTCGATCCCGCTGTCCTTCAGCTCTTCGAATCTGCCCTTTCGATTGAGGAAGAGCCGCTCCCGGTCGACGCACAGGTCCCACCAGCCGTCGCCGTCGAGATCGGTGAGGACGCAGTCTTTTGAAGCCACGCCGTCCAGTCCCGCGGCTTTCGCGGCGTTGGTGAACCAGGGGTCGGCGTGGGCGATGGAAGCGGCCAGCATCAGGATCGTGAAGGAGAGGCGGCTGTTCATGCGCGCACAATAGCATCGGGGCGGGTGACTTGCGTTCGCGGCGAGAGCCCGCCAAGATACCCGGGATGCCGGAAGCCCCGCCCCGATCGGTCGCCGAAGTTCTCGCCGAAGCCCGCGCACTCTCCACCGGCGGGGCGACGCGGGTCTCCGAGCGCCTCGCGTCGCTCCGGTCTTTGTATCGCGAAGCGCCCCTCCTGTTCTCCGCGGAGGCTCTTTCGCTGCTGCGCGAAGCAGGCGATCGCGCGAAGAAAGAGCGGGAGGAACCAGGAGACGACGGGGCGCTCGGGGCGCTGAAGGAAATCTTCGGCTATCCGACGTTTCGCCCGGGCCAGCTGGAGATCATCCGGGCTGCGCTCTCCGGGCGCGACTGCCTCGGGGTCATGCCGACCGGGGCCGGAAAATCGGTGACGTACCAGATCCCCGCGCGCCTCCTGGGCGGCGTGTCGCTGGTGGTGTCGCCGCTGATTTCGCTCATGAAAGACCAGGTGGACGCGATGGGCGAAGTCGGAATCCGCGCGACGTTCCTGAATTCTTCGCTCGACCCCGCCGAACGCTCCCGGCGCACGGCGCAGCTCCGCGCAGGGGAGTTCGAGATGCTGTACGCCGCGCCAGAAGGGATCGACGCTTCGGTCGGGCGCCTTCTGGATTCACTCGACCTCAAGCTCGTCGCCGTGGACGAGGCGCACTGCATCAGCGAGTGGGGGCACGATTTCCGGCCGTCGTACCGGAATCTGGCCGGACTGAAGAAGCGCTTCAAGGGAATCCCCGTGCTCGCTCTCACCGCCACGGCGACCCCGCGCGTGAAGAACGACATCATCGAGCAGCTCGCGCTTCAGGACCCCCTCGAAATCCGCGGCTCGTTCTTCCGTCCGAACCTGCACCTGTATGCCGTCAAGAAGGGCGGGGGCGACGGCGTCCGCGACATGATCCTGAAATTGATCCGATCGCGGCGCGGCGAGTCCGGGATCGTGTACTGCCTCTCGCGAAAGGCGGCCGAATCGACCGCGGAGTTTCTGGAATCGAAAGGCGTCCGCGCCGCGCCCTACCACGCGGGGCTGACGCCGGAAAAGCGCGCGAAGACGCAGGAGAAATTCAGCCGGGACGACCTCGACGTCGTCTGCGCGACGATCGCGTTCGGGATGGGGATCGACAAGTCGAACGTCCGCTTCGTCCTGCACCGCGACATGCCGCGCTCGATCGAGGGGTACTACCAGGAAATCGGCCGTGCGGGGCGCGACGGCGCCCCCGCCGACTGCGTCCTGTTCTATTCGTGGGCGGACGTTCTTTCCCTCGACCGGCTCCTCGAAAATTCCGACGTCCAGGATCCCGAGGTCGCCGAGCAGCAGCGCCTCGCCGTCCGCCGCATGATGGACCTCGCCGACGGCCGTTCCTGCCTCTGGAAGCGTCTGGCGGCGTACTTCGCGGAGGTGATCCCGGTGTGCGAAACGTCGTGCGGGAGCTGCCTGAAACGGGACATCGTGGGAGCAGCGGAGGCGGCGGCGCACGGGACGTACGAGCCGCCGAAACAAAAAGTTCGGAAGCGCCGCGCCGAATTCGACCCCGAGCCGTATGAGCCTGAGCGCCCGGCGCCCGAGCCCACCGACGCGATGCCCGACCCCGGGCTGTTCGAGCGCCTGCGCGCACTTCGCAAAAAACTCGCGGATGAAAAGAGAGTCCCCGCATTCGTCGTCTTCAGCGACAAGGCACTTCTCGACATGGCCGCGCGCCGGCCGCAGAGCCGCGAGGAATTTCTCGAAGTGCACGGCGTGGGGCAGCGGAAACTGGAGGAGTACGGGGACGTGTTCCTGAGGGAAATCCGGGGCAGCGGCTGACGCTTCGAACTTCCCCGGTTCAATTTGGCCCGTCCCCGCGCTATCCTCTTCCACCCATGCGACTCCTCCCCCTCGTCCTGCTCCTCGCCGGCTGCACCACCGGAAACCCGGATCCCGAACCTTCAAAGCCTCCGACTACCCCCGGCGAAGACGGACAGCGTGCCTACAGTTCCGAGCGTGCGGCCCGCAACGTCGATGCGGCCATGAAGCGCTTCACGGAGGACTGGCAGGAAGCGGTGGCGACGGAGGGCGGCGGGCAGCGGCTCTGGCTGAAGAATTCCGGACGGCTCGACGTTGCCGCGTGGCTTGCCTTCATGCCACCGGAGTCCGGCGCGCGGCCGGAGCGGGAGCTGGTCGAGTGGTACCTCGTGCGCGACGAAGCAGCGGAAAAGGCTGTGGACGCGGAACCGGGCCGCGCGGCGCAGCGGGCAGGGAAACCGCTGTTTGCCCTGAAGCGCCGTGTCTGGCGCGTGGGCAGCGACGAGCGCGCGACCCGGGAGGTGGACGAGCGGCTCAAGGCCGGGCTCCCGCTCGGGGTACGCGAAGGCGACCAGGCGAAGGTCGATGCGGGCGACCAGCGTCCGCCGCTGTCGCTGCTCTGGGACAGGACGATGGCCACGGCCCTCTACGAATGGAACCTCGAGGTTTACGACCCGGACAGGGCGGACCCCTTCCTGGGTTTTTATTTCGACCTGGAAGCGTCGAAGGCGTTCCCGCAGTCGTCGATGCCGGTCGGGGCCGGAGAGAAGCCGCGCGCTCTTCCGCGGAAGCTGCGCTCGACCGCGCTCATTCCCGACCCGGACTCGGCGGGCGGTGTGAAGCGAATGACTTCAGAAGCGTCGCGGATTTCGAAGTAGTCGCGCCTACCTCGCGTCGCCGTACCTCACGTTGCACTTCTCGGGCCGGGCCGGCTTGAATTCCACGATGAACGGCTTGTGCCTGTCGGGAACCTCGAACGCGAGAGGCACCGAGATCTTCTCTCCGTCCTTCAGGTCCATCGTTTCGAATTTCTCCGCGACTCCGGAGTCCCGGCCATAGCGCGCGCCGTCGGCCGTGAGCGTGAAGAAGACGGGGTCGATCGTGACGGACGCGTAACCGTGGTTCACGACCTCGACGCGCAGTCCGATGTACTGAGAGGGGCCCTCGCCGCGATTCTCCGCCGGCAGCACCGAGTCTTCGATCGAGACGCGGAGCAGGACGTAGGTCTTTTCGGCGGCGTCGGCTCTCGCTTTTTCAGCCTCGCGCGCGGCGATCTCGTTTTCCTTCTGCTTAGCAAATTCCAGCGCCTTTCCGCGCCTGAAGAACACGAACCCCGCGACGCCGCCCAGGAGCAGCAGGATCGCGACCACGATCGGCGCCGCTCCCGAGCCTCCGCCTGGTCTTCGCGGGGCCGGGACAGGGCTTCGCGGGCGCGGCGCCGCCTGGCTGCTCATGCGCCCGGGCGGGCCGGCGGGCGGGGCCACGGGAGTAGACGGCAGCATCATCTGCTGCCCGCAATGGCACGCAGCGACGCGACCGGCGGCGTTGTCGGGGAACTGAAGCGGCCTCCGGCATGCGGGGCACGCGACGCTGATGACCATGAGCCGTAGCATAATCGAAGGAGGAGGCGGAAATGAACGGCCCGGACTACCTCGTTGACGCCAGCGGCACTTTCATCCGGTGCCCGCAGAACTTGCAAGTCCCGTAAGTTCCCGCGAAGTCCGCCGGCGCTCCCAGCTTCCGGCTGCAACCGACGCAGCTATAGCGGATCCGCCCCGGCACTTCCGAAGCGCCGCTCGCGTGCGTGCCGGACTTGGCCGTGGCCGGCGGATTGCTTTTTCGCACGGGCGGTGGAGGCGCCGCGGGAGGCGGTTCCGGGACGAAGTCAGGGGCGCGAGACGTTTCGGGCAGATAGGGAGGCATGACCTGCGTTTCAGGGAGCGCCGCCTTGAACGGCAGGCGCGGCGTCGGAGGCTGGGGAAACAACTCCCCGGAGTGCTCGCCGGCCCCGTCTTTGGCGCCGGGGCCCGCAGCTTCCAACTCGCCCACGCGCCGTTTCAGTCGTTCGACCTCGGCCGTCGCCTTCTCAAGCGAGGCCCTGAGCGCGTCCGACTCCGCAACTTTTTTTTCCAGCGAAAGCTTCTCCCCCTCGTACCTCCGCGTCTCGTGCTTCATCCGCTCGGCGTCCGCTTCCGCCTGCTCTCGCCGCCGGCGGTCCGTCACCGCCTCGGCGACCTGCTTGAGCATGTTCTCCTTCTCTGCGGCGAGGATGGCCTTGTCATTCTTGAGCCGTTCGATCTCGGAGTGGGCCTTCTCGTGGAATTTTCGAAGCGTCGACAGGTCGGCTGCCTGGCGCTCGGCGGTCGATTTGGTGGCGGCGTGCTGTTTTGCGTCGAGCGACAGGCGTTCGACTTCAGCGAGGGCCGTTTCCAGGTCGAATCGCGGGGCGGGGGCCTCGGGCGCAGGATTGCCAGGCGCCGGGGAAGGCGGAACCGGCGGCGGCGAAGGGCGAGCCTCCGCCACCGAGCCCTTGTCTTCGGGAGTGTCGGCGGTCATGGGGAAGCGCAGTGTAGCGACTCCTGCTGCAACGTCCAACGCGGGGGCTGGGTCCATCACCGGTTCTCTGGCTCGCGTATACTTCCCGGGAACGATTCGCGAACTCGACCATCCAAAGGGAACACGATGAACCGCGTTGCCGCAGTGCTGGCTGTCCTCGCCCTCGCGTTCGGAGCCTTCTCCCTGGTCCTGTTCCTGCAGAACCGGGCGCTTCGCGCCCAGTTGGTCGTTGCCCGCGCTGAGATTCCCGCGCCGGTCGCGGGCGCGCCGCCGGCGGCGGATCCCGGCCTGCTGAAGGAAAAACAAAGGGCGGACGACCTCGAGAAGAAGGTCGGCGACCTGGAGGTTGCGCTTCTGGCGGCGAAAAAGGATGCCGGGAACAAGAAGAAGGATCCTGACAAGGCCGCCAAGGATCCCGACAAGGAGAAGGAAAACGCCGCGAACGCCCGCATGATGGAAATCATGAAGAAGCTGGGCAAGGTCCTGCCGCTCGGAGAGGAGATTTCGGAAGAGGCCGCAAAGGAACTGGGACTCGAGCCCGGGCAGATTACGGCCGTCAACCTGGCGACGAAGGATGAAGCGAAACGGCTCACTGAATCGCTGCAGGCCTTTTATGCGCAGTACTTCAGCGCGGACGAAGCGGGCCTCTACGAAAAGCCTGGAAACGAAGTGATGCGTCTCATGCTCGGGAAAGTCATGGGCGAAGTGATGGAGTTGAGCAAGCTGCCGCCCGAGAAGGCGATGGGGATTCACACCGGGGAGACCTCGCTCGAGGAACTCCTCGGCCCCGACAAGGTTGCCTCCAAGCTCGCGGCGGCCGTTCACGCCGAGCGGCTGAAAACCTACGAGGCCCTTGCGTCTTCACTCACGCCCGAGCAGCTCGCGCTGTTTCGCGACTCTTACTGGCGCGAGGGCAGCATCTATTACCCCGGTAACGAGCACTACGAGTTCGGGATGGCGCCGAAGGACATGAAGAAGTAGCGCCGGCTTAGCGGCGCTTCGGCGGGTCCTGACGCTTCGGCTGCTCGATCCGCTTCGGCTCTTCCTGCCGTTTGGGCTGTTCGATCCGCTTCGGCTCTTCCTGCCGTTTGGGCTGTTCGATCCGCTTCGGCGCTTCCTGACGCTTGGGCTGCTCGATCCGCCTCGGCTCTTCCTGACGCTTGGGCTGTTCGATCCGCTTCGGGGCGTCCTGACGCTTCGGCTGCTCGATCCGCTGGGGAGCGTCCTGACGCTTCGGCTGCTCGATCCGCTTCGGCGCGTCCTGACGCCTGGGCTGTTCGATCTGCTGGGGCGCGTCCTGACGCCTCGGCTGCTCGACCCGCTTCGGCGCGTCCTGACGCCTGGGCTGTTCAATCTGCCGGGGCGCTTCCTGGCGCCCGGGCTGCTCGATCCGCCGGGGCGCGTCCTGACGCTTGGGCTGTTCGATCCGCTGGGGCTGCGAGCTCCGCCCGGCCTGTCCCTGCTGCTGCCGGACAACCGGCGCTTCAGACTTTCTACCCGAAGAGCTTCGCTCAACCCGAGCCGGAGCCGCGGCCGACCTCGCAGCTTTTCGCTCGCCACCGCCATCCTCGATTCGCGACGGCGAGACCGTGACACGGAGAAGGGGCGGGGAAGAGCTGAAGTGCCTGCGGCCGTGTTCGACATGGACGTAATCCTTCGAGAAGGAATTCCAGCAGCCGTGATGGTAGTGATGGCCGCAGCCGTGGCCGTGGACGTGGCCGCGCAGGAAGAGGAAGGCCAGGCCATCCCAGATGCGAGCGCAGGGCTCGCCGGCGTAGTAGAAGCCGCCGGTGTCGCCGTACCAGGAGTAGCCAAAGTCGGCATAAACGTGGTGTTCGGGGAACAGGTGCCAGCAACCGTGGTGGTACCAGTGGCCGCAACCGTTGCCGTGGTGATGGGATTCGACGACGACGAGCGTGTGGCCGTCCCAGACCGGCTCGTATTCCTCTACGTAGGCCTCTTCGTCGACGTAAACCTCTTCCTCGTCATAGACTTCCGGCTGGGAAGAGGACTCGACGACGGTGATCCTGCGGTGCACGCACCCGGAGACGAGAAGTCCTGCAAGGAGGACAGTCGTGATCGGTTTCATGGACACTTCTCCCTTGGGATGCCCCGGAACGCCGCTTCGAGTGTACGTCTTCAATGAAAGCAATCGGCGTGCCTTCTTTTCCACGAATCCGGCATCCTCCGTCGTTGACTCCGCCCGCCAAAAACTGCACTCTGTCCTGCGACCACACATTCCTCTGCCGGGAGATGAAAATGTTCTCACGATGGCTTACGGCCGCCGCGTTCACCGTCGCGCTGGATTCCGTCTCGATCGCCGAAGACTGCGCCAACTGCAAGGATGGCAAGGTCTGCCTCTCGCACGAGGCGGGCGACGACATTGCGATCAAGGAAGCCGACATCAAGTTCAAGACGAAGGACATGATGGGGAAGCGAGAAGCGATCCACAGCCTTGAGGCTGCGCAGTTGAAGCACATGAACGTGCGGTCGAAGAAGATCACGATGTCGCTGGCGAAGGCGCTGGCGGACTCGGACGTGGACGTGAAGATGCTGGCGGCGGAGAAGATTTCGACGTTGGGAGACCCGGTGGTGGCGGTGCAGGGGTTGAAATCCCAGACGGCGTACTACAAGAAGCTGATCGGGACGACGAAGCCGAAGAAGGAAAAAGAGCTTCCGGCGTGGGAATCGAATCTCAAGCTCCTGACTGCGATGTACGACACGCTGGGCGTCGTGAAGGACCCGGCGGCGGCTGGACCGTTTGTCGAAGACCTCACGGATACCTCTCCTTTCGTCGCGAAAGCGGCCGCGGACGCTACGGGGCCCTTCAAGGGAAACAAGGAGATCATCCGGGAACTATGGGCTGGCCTGAACAAATGGCTGGGCCCGTCGCAGCAGGTGGCGCGTCCGGAAGGGTCGTTCGAAGCGTTCATCGCGATGTCGCAGGCACTTGAGAAGCTGGTTGACGATCCGCCGAAAGGTCTCAGTGGCAAGACGCAACCGCAGCAGATGTCGCTGTGGAACCCGTGGTGGAGAGCGAACGAAGCGAAGTACAAGTAATCGGCCAGTGTTGGGTTTTGAGTGTTGAGTAGGGAGCAGGGGTGAGTGCGTAGTGAGTAGTCATGGCAAAAAATCGGCCCCGGGGTTCACCCGGGGCCGTTTCTGTTGAATGCCGAACTCGCGTTCGCAAAGCCAGCTACCCACTCCCTGCTGCTCACTACTCAACACTCAATGCTCCCAACTCCCTACCTTGTCAGCGTCACCCCGACAGGCATCGTCGCCTTTTTCAGGAACAGCAGCGCGAAGCACGAATCGAACACGTCCCTCGGCTCCAGCTCCGTCCCGCTGTCCCAGTGCCCGTCCTGGATCTGCTTGTCCACCAGGTACTGGGCGCCCTGCACGTACCAGGCGTTGCCGCCGATAGTCTCGATGCCGCCAAGAATCCCGACGCGTTCGAGACCGTACAGGTAGTAGTAGTGGCTCCGGTGACCGCCCGGGTTCGAACTCACCGTCCAGTTCGCGTCGATCCAAGCGAGACCGTCAAAGATGCCTTTCTCGACCCGCGCTGCCAGGTCCTTATTGAAGAGTGCGTGTCCCTTCATCTGGCTCTTGATGATGATCAGGCTGCACACGCCCGAGGCCGTCATGCCGCCCGAGCAAACCTGGTCCTTCGAGTCCCCGGCGTTCGGCGTATAGGCCCAGCCCCGGCACATGTCGGTTTCGAGCACCATCGTCCCGCCGACTCCCGCGGGTTTCGCCTTCGCGGGCGGCCCGGTCTTCGCCTGGTTCTCGAGCGTGGTGATCACCGCGGTGTGGAAAATCTTCGAGTCAACGGTGAGCCCCATGCGCACGGCCGAGACGAGGCCGAGGAGAGCGATCTGCGTTGAAGACGTGTCCTGGTCGATCCCGACCGGAGATGGAAATGCCGGCGGTCCGTAACGCCATCCGCCGGGGCGTGACTGCGTCCCCGCCAGGAACGACACCGCGCCCTTGCACCACGTCTCGTGCTCGCCGTCCAGCTTCACCGGCGGCCTCTTTTCCTTCTTGGGATCCTTCTTCTGCGCCCGGATCGTTTTCTCCCACTTCGCGTCGTAATACGACTCGACCATCATTAGCAGCACGCCACACTCGTAGCACGTGCACTGCATGTTCCCGGCGCCGCCGGCCTTGGCGCCGGCCACGCTGAAGCTCTTGTCGAGGTTCTTCGTGATGAAGTCCAGGCCGTTGACGATCACCGGATCCTCGGGATCGACGTCGCACTCAAGAAGCGTGTAAAGCGCGAACGCCGTGGTCCCGATGTAGATCGGGTGCCCCTTTCCCGCCATGCCGGGATAGAGCGGGTTGTTCCCCGTCCCCCACGAATTCCTCTCCACCCCGTCCTTCTTCTGGCGCGCCTTCAACCAGACGACGCCGTTGTCGATCGCCTTGTTGATCTTCTCGGGAAGTTCGGCAGGCATGCCCTGCGCAAGCGCCGTGGAGGGCGCGAGCATGAGGCCGGCGAAAAGGGCGGCGGAAGCGATCACGGCGAAGCGGCGCATGGGATCTCCTTCTTGAGGGGCGGTCGTGGGGGGAAATGTAGCAGGGAAGGGACCTCGAGCCAAGCTTGACGGCAGAATTCGGGGGCCCTTGAAGTGCTACGGCGTCACGATCGCGCCATCCGTGGCGTTTCCGGGAAGGGGCGTCGCGACCCGCTCGAGGTCCGGCGCATAGATCCAGCCTTCCTGCAGGATCGCGTCGCGATCACCCGGCGTTTCCTCCGGCTCGTACTCCCCGAGATTCTCCGGTCGCAGGACCTTTGCCACGACCTCGGGGGCGGGAGTCGCCACAGGGTCGACGGGCGGCAGGAGAGGAAACCTCCTGGTGGGAATCCCGGAGACGGCGATGTCGTACCAGAGCGCGTTCAGGGCGCACGTCGCCGAGTCGCGCGCTTCCCCTCGCCGCTCGCTTTCCGGGATGCACGCGCTCGTGAAGTTGATCCATTTTTCCGACCACCAGACGTCCGGCAGCACTTCGATGGCCACGAAGCGCGTTACGCCCGGCTCGTCCTTGCGGAACGGCGGCACGGCCATCTTTGGCAGCTCGCGGATGAACTCTGCGCAAGCCGACCGGGCCTTTGAGCCGTTGTTCGTCGCGCGGTCCAGGCTCGGCGACAGTACTTTTACGTCGAACCGCTTCGCGACCAGCCTGTCGGTCACGCGGAAGGCCAGCCGCGATTCGGCGAGTTTCTCGACGTTGTACTCGGGCTCGGGCACTTTCGAAATCTCTGAGGTGACGGCGCGGAGGAATCGTTGAGGCATGCCGAGGGGTGCGTTGATGGCGAGGACGACGCGGTCGAAACGGTCCAGGTTGAGTTGCGGATCGAGGAGCCGGATAAACTTCTCGAGCGTCCATTTGCGCCCGTCGAATTCCTTCCAGAGCGAAACGGTTCTTCCGGGGATGGCGCGGAGAAGCGCCCCGCTGTGCCCGAAGACGTAGGCGGCGAGTCCGTCCGTCTTGCCGAGCCATCCGCCGACGTCCCAGCCGAGGTAAAGGCGGCGGCCGACGCGCGTGCCGGTGTCGCGATCGAACATGAATTCCCTCGAAGTGATCCCGGCGGGGATTCTATAGGTCGGGGAGGATTGGTGAAAGGCATGCGGCGTGGGGAGGGGAGGCACTTCGACTCGCTTCGCTCGCTCAGGTCAGGCTGGCGAAGGCTGGCGAAGGCTGGCGAAGGCTGGCGAAGGCTAACGACCTCACACGAACAACGCGTGAGGTTCCAAACCTCTTCCTCACAAGTCACGCAGCCTCATTTGTTCGGCGGCTCCCAATCGGCGACGTTGCAGCCGTACACGGTCGCCCAGCCTTTCATTGCTTTCACCTGGTCCGCCGAGAGTTGCCCGGCGGCCGCGATTTTCTTCTGCGTCTCCAGCATGAGGGCGAGCTGGGCCTTGAAGCGGTCCTGGCCGGACAGGATTTCTCCCGCGTTTTCCCGCTTCCAGATTTCGTAGCTGTTCATCGCGGACTTTTCCACGAACTCGGCGACGATCGGCGCGATCGCGGCCTTCTGGGCGTCGTCGAGCTTGAGCGTCTGGGACCAGTTGGTGGCCAGGCGGTCCGCGACGGTTGCGCGGTTGCCGTCGAACCACGACTGTGGGCCGCCCTTGCCGACGTCGTCGAAGACCTGAAAGGCGTCCATCCATTGGACCTGCCCGGGAGTGAGGCCCGCCCTCAGCGCCGCGAGTTCGCCGTCGGACATCGCCACGAGCGCAGCACGCTGTTCCAGGGCGGACATCGTCCCACGCTCCGCGAGATACTTCGCCCAGTCTGCCTCGGATCCTTTCAGCGCGTCCCGCAACGCCGCCATCTGCATGGCGTCCGGCGGCGGCTCGCATTGCGCCAGCAACTCAAGGAACAGCGCCTGGATTCCGTCCGGCGAGGCCAGCACCTCGTCCATCGAAAGCCCCAGCTCCGTCGCGAGCGCCATCAGCGCTTCGCGCAGCTCCGCGGACAGGGGCCACGCTTCTTCCGGCCAGTCCTGCAGCTTGAAACCCGCCACGAGCCCGCGCACCTTCGCCAGATTCCCCGCGATTTCCTTCCAGCTCTTGCGCGCCGGTTTCTTCGGCTGCGGTCCGCCAGGGTTGCCGCCTTTCCCGGTCGCATCGAGCTGCTCGTGGAGCTTGCGCTCGCGGGCCTGAAGCGACCCTATGGCGTGCATCGCGTCGTCGAGCTCCTCGGCCTTCTTCGCCAGTTCCGCCTTGAGCGCCGCACGCTTTGCCTCCTCGGCTGCCGCGACGTCCGCAGCCTGGGCTTTATGCTGCTCCGCTTCGTCGCGCGAGCGCATGTCCTGCCGGTACCGGAGAACGAGGGAAGTGAGGACGGCGCCGGCAAGTGCTCCAGCGGCTGCAGCGGCGACGAGGCGCGTCGAGGTCATAAGGGGGGATTGTCGCCCGGCGGTCGTTTCTGCCGAAGCCCTTTCAGTCCTTCCGGCGCTGCGCCGGAGGATAGAATCCCCGGCATGACCGCCGACGAGACTGCCGTCCGTGAAGTGATCGCCTCCTGGGCCCGCGCGGCGGAGGCGTCTGACTATGACGCGGTGTTTGCGCTGATCGCGGAGGACGGGGTCCTTCTCATCGCGGGGCTCCCGGCGTTCCGGAGCCGCAAGGAGTACGCCGCGTTCGTGCTCGGCGCAGTGAAACCGGGCCGCAGCTTCAAGGCCACCTTCGACATCCGCGACATTTCGGTCTTTGGCGACTGGGCGCACGTCTGGACGCGCGAGCGCTCCGAGGTCGTCCGCGAGCCGGGTGCGGCGCCGTTCCGGGCGTACGGCGACTCGCTCAACGTCCTGCGCCGTCTCCGCGGCGGCGGCTGGCGTATCGCGCTCGCCGCGAACATGATGGCGATGGAGGTCTGACATGATGCCCGACGAGAAGGGCCTCCGTGAGGCCGTCGATGCCTGGATTCGCGCCATGGAAGCGGACGATGCGGAGAAGCTCTTCGCGCTCGTCGCCCCGAATGCCGTCTTTCTCGCTCCCGGCCGGTCTCCGGCCGAGGGACGCGAAGCCTGGGCGGCGACGCGCGAACCGCGTCCCGGCGGCGTCCTGTTCCGCTGCGAACTCCAGGCGGTCGCCGCCTACGGCGGCGCCGGCCACGCGTGGGGAGAGGTCGCGCTGACCATCCCGGCCGCCGACGGCGCGCCGGAAGTCCGCGTGGAGGGACACACGCTTTGGCTCTTCAGAAAAGACTCGGAAGGGAAGTGGTTGCTCTCCCGCGAAGCCCGGATGCTGGCCCCGGCCCGGTAGTCTCTACTTCCCCGGACTCGCGCATGCCGACATCGTACTCATTCTTCTCCGTGCTGGCCGTTCCTACTCAAACGCGGAAATCCCGGCCCTGGCACATTCCTCTCTCATCGCGCCGGTTTCTTCCTCCAGCGTCGTGGTGTCCCCGATCGACTTCAAGATGGCCGATCCCTCGATCCAGTTCGCCCTCGCCTCGGGCACCCGCCCGCGCTTCAGCAGGAACACGCCGTACTCCACGAGGTGCACCCCTTCGAATCTCCGGCTCCCGACATCGCGATGAATCGAGATCGCCTGGAGGTAGGCCTCCTCGGCCTCAACGTCCCGGCCCGTGTCGTGAAGCAACCCGGCCATGTTGCCGAGCGTGATGCCCTCGAAGGGGCGGTTGCCGAGCTCCCGGTGAATCGCGAGCGCTTTTTCGTAGGCGGCGCGGGCCTCCGGTAAGCGCAGGGACTCCTGGAGGAGGTTGGCGAAATTGGCGAGGACCATGCCTTCCTGCCGGCGGTCGCCGACTTCGCGGAGGATGGCGAGCCCCTGCTCGTAGGCGGGTTCCGCCTCGGCGTAGCGGCGGGTTTCCCGCAGGTGGCCCGCGAGGTTTGCGAGCGCGACGCCCTCGGAGCGGCGGCTGCCGGTTTCGCGATGGATCGACAGCGATTCCCGGTACACGCGCTCGGCCAGCTCGGGCCGGCCGGTTTCCCCGTAGAGGTTCGCGAGGCTCGCCAGCACGATTCCTTCGCGGCGGCGGTTTCCGTGCCGGCGATGAAGCGCCAGCGCCTCGTCCAGGAGGGACTCCGCTTCGCGCAGCCGCCCCGTCTGCTTGTAGAGGCCGGCCAGGTTCAGAAGCGGGAAGGCCCGCCGCTCCGGGTCGCTCTTCAGGAGCTCGAGCGATTCCTCGAACAGCCGCTCCGCGTCGCGCACGCGGCCCACGCCCTGGAAAAGCGTCGCGAGGTTGCCCAGGGTGGCGCCCGCCGCCAGCAGGTCGGCGGACTTCCGCTGCATGACCAGCGCCCGGCGGGCGGCGTGGATCGCTTCGCGCGTCCGGCCCGTTTCCGCGAAGAGGTTTCCGAGGCTGGAGCGCGCGACGGCCTCCAGCGCGTGGTCACGCGTTGCCCGCGCGAGGGCGAGCGCCTCCAGGATCATCGGCTCCGCGATTCGCGTCCGGCCGGCGACCCGCGCGGCCGCGGCGCCGCGGCAGAGCGAGGCGCCCTTTTCCGTCCCCGTTGACAGCTCTGCAAGCCGGCGCCAGAGTCGTTCGGCGGCGTCGTTGCGCGACCTTCGGTCGGCGGCCTCCGCGGCGCGGCGCAGGTACTGCCGCTGCGCCGCGAGCATGCCCTCACCCCCGGCGTTTGCGGCGTGCTCCGCGAGTTCTTCGGCGAAGGCGTCACTCGGGTGCGGCGCCAGCCGGCCACCCTCCCCCGAGCCGACGGGAGCCGGCGCCGGGCGCCGGCCGCCGGCCAGCTCTTCGATTGCCGCGAACGCGAGCCCATGCAGCCGCGCGCGGACGCCCGGGAGCTGAAGTTGATAGGCGGCGTCGCGCACGATGGCGTGACGGAACAGGTAAGCGGTTTCTGAATTCAAGAGAGGATGATAAGCGGCGCGTGGCTGAGTCTCACGTCACACCCGAATGCATCATGCCGCCGGACACGGACGCCGCGACGGATTGCCTCCGCGGGCGCTTCTGCCTATCCGAAGTTGCGATTCGAGGCCTGAATCGAATGTGATCTCTGTCCGGGATTCAGCACGTACGCGCCCGGGCCCGGCAACAAACGCAGCTTCGCGAGCGGCTCATGACTCCACCTCCGCGTCCAGCCGCTCGATACCCTCCTGCTCGCACTTCTTCCGCATCTCCTCAGTCTTCCGCTCGAGGGTCCCCGAGTCCCGGACTTCACGAAGAAGCGCGACCCCTGAGGCCCAGGCGGCGCGCGCCTGTGGGATGCGGCGGGGGGAGGTGAGGAAGACCGCGTAGTCGCACCACGTGAAGCCCTCGTAGCGGCGGTTGCCGAGGTCGCGATGGAGGGCGAGGGCGCGGCGGAAGAGATCTTCGGCGGCGGCGGGTCGTCCCGCGAGGCCATCGAGGATTGCGAGATTGCCGAGGGTGAGCGCTTCGGATCGGCGGTTGCCGACCTCGCGATGGATGGCCAGTGCCTGCTCCAGGTGCCGCCGCGCGCCGTCGCGGTCGCCGCAACTGAAGAGAGCGGCCGCGAAATTCGCGAGGGTGGCGCCGGCGCTCCGGCGGTCGCCGGTCTCGCGAAAGACGGCGAGGGCGCTCTCGAAGATTTCGATCGCCTCCTGCGACCGGCCGCCCTCCTGGCGGAACGTGCCGATGTTCAGGAGGGCGAGGCCCTCGAAGCGCCGGTTGCCGGTGCGTTTGTGCAGCACCATCGCTTCCTGGATGACGGCTTCGCCCTCGGAGGGACGCCCGGTTGCGCCGAGGTGGTTCGCGAGATTTCCGAGGATGATTCCCTCCACCCTGGAGTTCCCGATGGCGCGCGCGAGGTCCAGAGCCTCCCGGTACAGCCGCTCCGCTTCCTCGATGCGGCCGAGCCCGGCGCACAGGCTGGCCAGTCCGTTCAGGCACACTGCCTCCACCGACTTTTCCCCGGAGGCGCGCAGGAGGCCGATCGCCAGCCGGTACTCCGCTTCGGCTTCCGCTCCCCGGCCGGTCTCATACAAGGTCGCGGCGAGGTTGTTGTGCGCGACGCCTTCCTGGAGCGCGGCGCCGGCGCGCCGGAAGGCGTCGATCGCGCGGAGGAGAAGGGCTTCCGCGTCTTTCGCGCGGCCGTCGCTGTTGGCGGCAATGGACGCACGGCGGATCGCCTCCGCCTGTTCCATTCCTCCGGAAACCCCGGCGAACGCGAGCCAGGCTTCGGCCGCGGCGCCGTGCCGGTATGCGGCCTCCGCGACCTCGCCGGCGCGCCGGAGGTAGAGGCGTTCGGCGGGGAGGAGGCCCGGCGACGCGGCGCGGCGGGCGTGCCCGGCGAGTTCTGCGGCGACCGCGTCGGTCGAGTGGCCCGCGAACGCGGCGGCACGGACGTAGTCCAGGGGCGGCAGCGGCGCCGGCCGGCCGCCGCAGGCGTCCTCGATCGCCGCAAACGCCAGCCCGTGCAGTCGCGCGCGGTCGCCGGGGAGCTGGAGTTGGTACGCGGCGTCGCGCAGGAGGGCGTGTCTGAACAAATAGGCGATTTCTGCTGAGGTCATGCGTCCGGCGCTTGAAAGGGAGGAACTCCCGCCCCGGCGCACACATCGCGCAGGCGCGCGGACTTCCGCTCGACCTGGCCCCGGTCGCCCAGTTCCAGCAGAATCGCGACGCCCCGGGACCACGCCGCGCGTGCTTCGTCCACACGACCCGACGCCACGAGCAGCGTGGCGAAGTCGCAGGAATTGCCGCCTTCGCCATCGCGGTCGCCGATCCGCCGGTAGATCTCCGCCGCTTGCCTCAGGCAGGACAGAGCTTCCTCATGCCGGCCCGATTCCTCGACGATGAAGGCCAGCACCTCGAGGTCCGACGCTTCGTGCGCCCGATTCCCGACTTCACGATGAATGGCGACCGCTTCCTGCGCGAGTTTCTCCGCATGCTCGAGCCGACCCATCCCCTGGGACACGCTGGCCAGACGCCCCAGCGCAATGCCCTCGCCGCGCCGGTCGCCGTATTCCCGGTGGAAAGGAAGCACGCGCACAAGCAGCGCCTCCGATTCTTCGAAACGGCCCAGGAACACGAGGAGCCCCGCGAGATTCCCGAGCGCAACGCCTTCAAAGAACCGGTCACCGGTTTCCCCGAGCAGCGCCAGCGCGTGACGGTAAGTCCGTTCTGCTTCCTCGAAGTGTCGCGTCTTCTGGCGGAGCACCCCAAGGCTGCCCAGGACGATGCCTTCAAAGCGTTTCTCTCCCAGCTCGCGGTGAATCGCAAGGGCCCGCTCGAGCCCCTCCTCCGCCTCCAGAAGGCGTCCCGCATCCTGCCACGCCCGGGCCAGGCTCGCGCGGCAGACGCCCTCGCTGTGGCGGTCGCGCGTCTCGACATGGAGCGACAGCGCCTGCTCGTAATTCGCGAGCGCCCGCCCGGGTCGCCCGGTCGCCCGGAAAATGCTCCCGAGACTTCCGAGAACGACACCTTTCAGGCGCTTGTCGCCGATCTCCCGGAATATCCCGAGCGCCTCTTCCAGCACCCTCTCGGCCTCGGGTACCCGGGCCGTCATGCGGCACAGGTCGGAGACGCCGATCAGGGCATGTCCCTCGTTCCGCCGCGCGCAAAAGTCCCGGAACATCGCCGCCGCCCGGCGATAGAGCGGCTCCGCGAGCCGGGTCCATCCGGCCTGGTGGGCGGCGGCTGCGGCCCTTCGAAGCGCCTCGGCGCATTCCACGCCCTGCTGAACTTCCGCGAGCTGCTGCCAGAGGCTGACGGCCGCTTCTGACTGAAAAACCCGTTCTGAATGCTCGGCGCCGCGCCGGAGGTAGAGGCGAAGCGCGGCGTCCATCGCCGTCCTGTCCGCGGACGCGGCTGTGCGCGCCAGGCGGGCATGGGTGGCGAGCTCGAACGCAAAGGGATCGGCTGCGTGGGGAGTGACGGCCGAGTTTTCCTCGGCCGCGCCCGGCGGCTCCGGCGGCCGGCCGCCGGCGAAATCTTCGAGCACCTCAAATGCGATCTCGTGCATCCGCGCTCGGTCGCCGGGGAGCTGGAGCTGGTACGCGGCGTCGCGCAGGAGAGCGTGGCGGAAAAGGTAAGCGGTCTCGGCGTGCATGCGCGAGGAATGGTACTGCCGCCGGACGTCACGGCGCCCTTGACTCGCACCGATTTCCCTCTAAGATTCCGAGACAATTGCTGGCCTAGCTCAATGGTAGAGCAGCGCTTTCGTAAAGCGCAGGTTGTGGGTTCGATCCCCATGGCCAGCTTTTAGGGGCTCGCTCCGCGAGCCTCAAAAAGCCCTGAGCGAGCCCGCCGCAGGCGGGCGAGTCGAAGGGCACCGGACTTTGTCGAGCAACACCGGCCTCCGATCGCGGAGGCCGTTCTTACTTCGTGGAGCCATCTTCACCATGAACGACAAGATCGTCGGCGACTTCATCGCGCACACTCTCTCGTCACCGTGGTCCTACATGGGCCGCGACATGCCCGACATCCTCAACGCGTTCCTCGAAGCCACCGGCTGCAAGGCTTCCGAGCTCAACGGTCCTGCGGTGGACAAGGCGCTTCAGAGCGTCATCCCGCGCATGAAAAAAGCGCGGCTCGACGACGCGCCGAAAATGATCGGCGGTTTCCTCGAGTGGGCCGGGAAGGCGCTTCTGCTGCCGAACGCGAACGCGATGGCGAAGGAAGCCGTGAAGCGCGGCGAGTCGCTGGCGCGGGAGGACCAGGCGAAGAGGCTGCCGGTGAAGATCGCGGCGGCGGAGCCGGGGCGGAACGATCCGTGCAAGTGTGGGAGCGGGAAGAAGTTCAAGAAGTGCTGTGGCGTAGGGAAGTGAAAGGGCAGTCGGGAGAGCTGAGCGTGCCCAGACGAATTCCCTGGCTGACCACCGCGCTGGCGCTGGCTTGCGCGGGAGTCATCGTCGCTCTTGCCCTCATGATGCGCGCGCGGTCGCGCGATGCGCGCGTCGCGGCGAAAACAAAACATGCAGCTGAGATGGTGCTGCTCGGGAACTACGGGCGGGCCATCACGGACTACGATGAAGCGCTGGCGGACCGGCCTGGGAACGTTGCGCTGCTCGAGGTCCGCGCGACGCTGAAATACGCGGCCGGCGATCTCGCCGGGGCGCAGGCGGACTGCGAAGCGGCGATCGCGGGCGGGTCGCGCGGTGCGTGGGCGACGCGGGGCGCGGTGAAGGCGATGCGCGGGGACCTGGACGGCGCGCTCGCGGACTACGCGGAGGCGATCAAACTCAACCCGGCGGACGGCGCCGCGTGGGCCTGCCGCGCGGACGCGCTCCGGCTCAAGGGCGATTTCGCCTCGGCGCTCCCGGCGTACGACAGAGCGATCGAGCTCGACCCGAAGCCGCCGCGCGCCTGGCGGGGACGCAGCGAGGTCCGCTTCCGCACCGGGAATCACGAAGGCGCGAAGACGGACGCGGGCGAAGCGATCTCGAGGAACGGCACGGACCCGGAAGCATGGTTCCTGCGCGCGAGCGCGACGAGGGCGCTGGGAGACGCGAAAGGCGCGCTGGCCGATTGCCGGAAGGCGCTCGAAGTCGCGCCGCGGGATTGGGTGAAGAGGGAGGACGTCGAGAAGTGGGTGGAGTCGCTGGAAGCGGAGGTTGGGGAGTAGGATCTCATTGTGACTGACCCCCCTTCCGGCGAGCCCGTTTCTGACGCGAGGACCCTGGTCCCGGGCTCCGCCGCGAACTTGCCCACCGTCCTCCGCGGCACCGCGGGGGCCGCTTCACGCCCCGGCCCCTCGCTCCCGGCGCCTGCCGAAGTCGAGGCGGCTGGCGCCGATGCGCGCTTCGGGAAATTCGTGCGCGTGAAGCTGCTGGGGTCGGGGGGGATGGGCGAGGTCTGGAAGGCGTGGGACACGCAGATCGGGCGGTGGGTGGCTCTGAAATTTCTCAAAGGATTCGGCGAGGAAGACGTGGCCCGGTTCCGGCGCGAAGCGCAGACGGCCGGGGCGCTGTCGCACCCGAACATCGCGGCGATTCACGAGGTCGGCGAAGACCGGGAACGGCAGTACATCGCGATGCAGTTCGTGGACGGGGAGACGCTTCGGAAGACGCCGCGCGGCGACCAGCGGCTGGCGGCGATGCTCGTGCGGGACGCGGCGCGGGCGGTGGCGTACGCGCACGAGCAGGGCGTGGTGCATCGCGACCTGAAACCGGACAACGTGATGGTCGCGCGGCGCGCGCAATCGGCCGCGGGTCGTCCGGAATCCGGCGCGACGCCGGCGTGGCACGTCTACGTCATGGACTTCGGCCTCGCCCGGCCGATCGAGTCCGCAAGCCACTTCACCATCACCGGCGTCCTCGTTGGCACGCCCGCGTACATGCCGCCGGAGCAGGCGCGAGGGGAAGCGGTGGACGCGCGTGCGGACATCTACGCGCTCGGCGCCACGTTGTACGAACTGCTGACGGGGCGGCCGCCGTTCGATGGCGCGAACCTCGGCGAGCTGCTGAATGCCGTGCTGACGGCTGAGCCGCCGGCCCCGCGGAAAATCGACCGGCGGATCGACGCGGACCTCGAGACTGTCGTGCTGAAATGCCTGGAGAAGGACCGCGAGCGCCGGTACGCGACGGCCGCGGCGCTGGTCGAGGACCTGACGCACTGGCTCGATGGCGAGCCGATCAGCGCGCGCCCGCCGAGCTTCGCCTACCTCGCGATGAAGTCGCTGCGGCGCCACCGCGCCGTCGCCTCCGTCGCGTTCGTGGCGCTTCTCGCCATCGTGGCCGCCGCGGCGTGGCCCTCCTTTCGGCGAAATCTCGACGAGCGGAGGGCGCGCGAAGAGCGGGCCGGCCGCGAGACCGCTTCCGCGCTGCTGCTCAAGGAAGCCGAAGCCGCGCTGGCAGCCGGCGACGCGTCGAAAGCGCGCGACCTTGCGCTGGCGCACGTGGCGAAATACGGCGAGGCCGCTTCGAAGGGGGAGAAGCACGCTCTCGCCCGCGCGCGCCTCGTAGCCGGGCGCGCATTCGCGGCGGGAGGCGACGCGAAGGCACGCGCCGCCGCGCAACTCGAATTCGCCCGCGCCTGGCGCGCCGCGATCGACACCGCGCCCGACCGGGACGTCGCGGCGGAAGCGCTCTTTGAGATGGGCGCCGCCTACGAGGAGAAATCGGTCGCGGCCAGCGCGAGCGGCGCGTTTCGCGCCCTGCTCGACCGTTTTCCCGAATCGCCGCGCGCACCCGAGGCGCGCTTCCGGATCGCACGGATTCTCGACGACCGGGGTGAGCACGCGAACGCGCTGGCGGCGTACGAAGCGGTCATGGCGGACGCGCGGTCCCGGGCGGAGACGGTGGCGGAAGCCCGGGCCGCGGCGGGGGTGCTGGCCGGGTTGCTTCCCGTCACGGAGCAGCGGTCGCCGGGAGAGAAGTTTGCGCTGAAGGACCTCGACGGGGATGGGCGCGTGGACATGCTGGTCATGGACGGCGGGGAGCTGGCGTACTACCGGGGGACCGGGGCGGCGTTCCGGCGTGCGGCGTCGCTGGAACTTCCGCCGCTCGCCAACGCACGGGAGTCGGGCCTGCTCGTTTCCGATCTCGACGGCGACATGCGCCCCGAAGTCGTCATCGGCTGTGGCAACGCGAACGAACACACCGGCTACCTCGCGGCCTGGACTTTCGACGGCAGCCGCTTCCTGCCCCGCGGCCGCGTGGACCTCACCGCGGGAATCTCGGCTCTTCATGTGGCCGACATCGACGGAGACGGGCGCGTCGAGCTCCTGGCCGGCATCCATTACTTCACGCGCAGCTTCATGGTCGTGCGCCTCGCGCCGGGCGGATCGATCGAGGTCGTGAGCGACACGAAGCTCTCGAAGTCGAACGGAGGCATCAGCCAGATCGACGCGCTTCTCGCCGGCGATTTCCACCCGGAGCCGGGCCCCGAAGTGCTCGTCAGCCTGGGAGCGTGGAACCACTGGCAGATCTGGCTGGTGCGCTGGGACGGGGAGGCGCGGGAGTGGAAGCGCCTCGAAGCGTTCGCGCACTGCCTGGCGCTGCGGTTCCTGAGGCTCGAGGACGGAAGGGTCCTGTTCGTCAGCTTCTGCCCGGAGGCCGACCGCAAGGTGCTGCGCGAGGCCGGCGTTGACCGGGATTTTCCCGTCATCGACGACGGAATTCACGAACTGCGCATCGAAGCCGCCGGGAAAATCGGGCAGCCCGTCCTCTTTGCGCCCCCGGCACAGCTTCCGTACCGCTACGTCTACCTGGACAAGGCGAAGATCGGCGGCCGGACCTGGCTCGTCACGCAGGCCAGGAGCATTTCGGGCGAGCACGACGATTTCCTCGTGAGTCTTCTCTCGCTCGACGCCCCCGCCTCTTCGCCCCGCACGCTCGCCCGCGGGCGCGTCCGCGTCGCGGGCATCGCCGACGTCGACGGCGACGGGGACGACGAGATCCTCCTCAACGAACAGGTCTCGGGGTCCCGGATGCTGCGCATCCTCGGCGCCGGAAAGCGCGAACCCGCACCGCCCGCCCTCGCTCCCGCTGCCGCTGCGGGCCCGGCCCTTCCCGCCGGTCGCGAGCTCCTCGCCCTCGGACTGGTGAGCGAAGCCGAAGTCGCTTCCCGCGAGGCCGGTGATTTCCACGGCCTGGCCCTCGCGTTGATGGAGCAGAAGCGGTGGTCGGAAGCGGCGCAGGCGCTGGATTCCGTGAAGGACCGCGCGGAGGAAGTCGTGCGCGCGCTGGCGAACTGCCTTCAGGAAGCGGGGGACTGGGCGGCGCTCGCGAGGATCTCTTCCGAATTGCTGGCGATGCCGGGGCTCGACCCGGTCGAGCGGCGCCGTGAGGAACACCGCCTTGCGTGGTCCTCCGCCGCGTCCGCGCTGACCGAGCGCATCCGCCTCGATCGCTTCCTCGACGGGAAATCGTTCGCGACGGAGATGCCGCTCACCTGCGCGCCCTCCGGCGACGCGCTCGAGATCCGTGCCCACCGCTCCGACGCCTTCAACGCCGGCCTCGCGTTCGAGTACGCCGGCGGGCCGATCCGCTTCGAATGGGAAATGCAGATCCCGCGGATCGAATGGGAGAGCCGTTTCCATTTCGGCCTCGCGGTCGGAAGCCACCAGCTTGCGATTCAATTGAAGCCCGACGGCTCGACCAATCTCCCCGTCTTCTCCATTCGCCTCGCGCGCGAGGGCGGCGATGCACCGACCGATCGCATGGGCCCGCCGCCGGATTCGTGGAAGCCCTCCCCGGATACGTGGTACCGCGTTTCGCTCGAGGTCGTGCCCGGAGATGAGCGCGCGCGCCTCCACTTCGACGGCGACAATCCTCCGCCCGACATTGCGATCCCGCTCGGTACGCCCATCCCTCGCGGGCAGGGAGTCTTCGGGCGGTTGTCCTCCCGGGCCCCCCCCGCCGTGACGCCCTTCTACTCCGCCGTCCGCGTCCGCAAGCTCCGCGTTTTCAGCGGCGAGGCCGCCCCGAGGCTGCTCAAGCCCCGCGACGAGACTCTCCCCGAACTCCTCGCGGCCGCGGGCGGCGCATTTCTTCTCGGCGACGGCGCGAGAGCCGAAGCGCTGTACGCACGGGCGCTGGACCTGTGCGGCGAGAAGGAAGCGGCCGCTCGCGCCCGGGCGCTGTTTCACCGCGGCCTCATGCGCCTGCGCGCGGGGCGCGACGCCGAGGGGCGCGCCGATCTCGAAGCGGCGAAGGCCGCGGAGCCCGGCAGCACGGCGTGGCTGGCGTCGCAGTCCTGGCCCGCCCTCGCCGACGCGGAGAAGGCCCTGTTGCTCGGAATCCTGGGCGAGCTTCTCAAGTACGTGGACAAGTACTAGCGCGGTCGCTTACTTCGCAGGCTCGATCCCGAAGTCAAGCGCTTCCGCCCCGTCGATCTCGAAATGCTCGACGAGGATTTCGTGCGCGCCTGCCGTGAGCTCGACCACGGCTTCGTCCGGCGCCGGCGCGTGCCACGTCCAGTTGTCGATGACCCTCTTTCCGTCGATGAGGACGCGCACGCCGTCGTCGCTGGTCGTAGTGAAGCGCCATTTCCCTGCGGGGAACGTCATCGTCGTGCGGGCGCGCGTGGCGAAGTGGTCGTGCGGGATCGGCTGGGCGGCCCAGGGAGTGCGGAGCGAGGTGAGCTTCGCGTTGACGGCGGGGCGCTCCTCCATCAGTTTCGCCCAGCCGGCGTCATTGAGTTTCGTCGCGTAGCCGCCGTGCTCGCCGTCGCCGGGTTGCCACGAGCGGAACTCCACGTCCCAGGACGCCCGAAGCAGGACGCCGGACGCCTTCAGCCGTGCGCCCGCGGACGTTTCGATGGTGAATGAGAACTCTTCCACGCTTGCGTTCAGGAAACCAACGACGATCACTTTTCCGGGCACGGTTCCGCCGTCTTCCTTCAGGTCCGCCACGTTCTTCTCGACGGCCCTCCACGTCCCTTCCGGCCCGAACACGAAGAACTCCGCTTGCTCCCACGCTGTCTGCCGCGCGGGGAAAATCTTCGCCACCGCCGGGTCGCACGGCCCCCACTCGTCCACCACGATCGTCTTCATCCCGCGCTTCGCGTCCTTCGGCAGCATTGCGTCGATCTTGCCGTGCAGCTCCGGCTCCTTCTCCTTGTGCGAAATCGCCGTGAAATCGAGGTTCAGCGACTCCGGGCCGAGCGAGTACACGACGTCGTCGGTGTCTGCGGGCTTCCCGTCCTTCCAGAGGCACGGGCCGATCTCGATCTTCGACCCGGTGTCGTTGCGGAACCAGCCCGGCGACTGGCCGAGGACGCGGTTGAAATCGAAACGGAAATCGGGGCAGGTCCCTTTGAAGTCGGCGACGCGGCCGCAGCGTTCAAATTCGTTGCTCTGCACGGCGACGTCGCCGGTCTGGCCGAGGCGGAGGCCGAGCTTGCAATTGCGGAAGCGGTTGAGGGTGATTTCGTAGTCCTCGGAGCGGCAGTGGCGTTTCTTTCCGTACACGCCGCCCATGAGATCTGCGTCGTCGTCCCACCAGGCTTCGATGCCGGTCGAGCATCTTTCGAAGACGTTTCCCTCGATCCGGTTCGCGAACCCGTGCTCGATCGCGACACCGGCGATGCGCGCGTCGCGGCAGATGTTGCCCGCGATGATCGTGTTGAACGAATACCCGGCCCAGATCCCGTAGTTGGAATCGTCGAGCCTGTTTTCGATAAAGCGGTTGCCGTCGGAGAACGTGCACTCGATCGCGTTGGCGACCGCGTGCGAGAAATCGTTCCGGTAGAGGAGGTTGCGGTTGCAGCCGCCTTCGCCCGTGCGCTGCGTCGTCTCGTGTCCGGCGTACATGAAAATCCCGTCGCCGCCGTGCGTCGCGGAGTTGTACGCGATGACGTTGTCGGAGCACTGCTCGAACATCAGGATCCCCGACGAATCCTGCCCGCGGTCGTACACGCCGTACGAATACCCGCGCACACCGTAGTCGCAGCGGTTGTGGCTGATCTCGTTCTTCGACGAGCGCCACATCCCGATTCCCCAGCCGCTCATCCAGCTCATGTCGTTGTCCGTCACGAACGAGTCGGTCGTGTCGCGCAGAATGATCCCGTTCTGCGTACGCCGCCCGCGGCAACCGGTGACGGCACAAACCTGGCAGTTGTCGAGATAGATCCCGGCGCCGTACTCGCTCCACCACTCGTTCTTGTCATTGAAGTGCGGACCGAGCCAGTCCGCGCCGTCGTCGCAGCGGGTGGGCGTGGACTTCAGGCGCTGCGCGCGGTTGTCGGAAACGTCCGCGCCCTCGACGAACACGCCCTTGCAGTCCTTCAGGTAGATCCCGCCGCGGTAGCCGCGCATCGTGCCGCCCTTGATCCGCACGCCGGCCGCGCCGTCAACGCGCACCGCAATGCCCTCGAACGAGTCCGGCATCGCGCCGTCGGGGGCGCCCACGAGCGTTACGCCCGTGAGGTCCACCGTCACACCGTCCGTCTTCACGCGCAGCACGCCGTCGCCATTCGCATCGGAGATCCGGTACACGCCGGGCTTCACGCGCACGTCCGTCGTCACGTCGATGTCGTCGCGGTCGATCGTGATCTCGATGGGCGCGGGCTTGTCGGAGGCGTGTTCGCCGCCTCCGCAGCCGCAGAGCGCGGCGAGGAATGCTGCCTGAACCTGGACGAAACCGTTTCGCACGACGAGTTCCTCACCTGGGTTGACCTGCGAAGAAAAACGTCAAAGGCTCACCACTGAGTCACAGAGGCACGGAGAACAACTTCATTTCACGAGCCGAGATCGCGCTGGCTCCGCCGGCATGGATTCGACTGTTCGAGGACGCCGTTCTCTCGGTGACTCTGTGGTTCAAGTCGTTTTTCAAACGCCTACCGCCGTTCTTCCTGCATCACCTTGATCGTGTTCCCGTCCAGATCCCGGATTTCAAAGAACACGTTCCCATCCTCGCTTTTCATCACCGCCCCCACCGGCGACTTGCACCGCTTCGCGACCGCATCATGAAACGCCGTCGCATCCCCCACTACCAGATGCACGCTGTCGCAATGGCCCGGGACGCCGCTTCCGCCACCTTTGCCCGGCACGTAGAGGCAGAGCGGCACCGCGCCGGTCTCGTACTGCGCCCACCCGAATTCAGGGACCGCGAATTCTTCCTTGAGGCCGAGTGTTTCCCGGTAGAACGCCGACGCCTTCGCAACGTCTGTCACCGGGATTTTCACCAGGCCGACGGTCGCGGCCGGTTTGTCCGTTGAAGCGCAGCCGGCGAGCAACGCGGCGGCGAACAGTGCGGGGAGGAGTCTCATGGGCGGAATGCTAAGCGAAGAGCGGCGGAAAACGCGGTGTTACGTTTCCGCGGGGCGGGCGTCCTTGAAGCGTGGGAGTCTGGTTATGCATGCTCCTTCGCATCGGCAAAGCCTATCCAATTCATAGGAGAAGTCATGCTGCGCGCCGTCCTCCTCATCTCCCTGCTCGCCCTCGCCGCACGGGCCGATAACCCCGACGCCGGTAAACCCGAAGGCGACGGCTGGAAATCCGCCGACCTCGCGTATGTCCCGTGCCCGAAGGATTTTCCCTTCACCTGCTTCCACGGCGCCGAGACCCCCGTCACGGGCGCCACGCTCGCACTTCCGACCAAAGGCGGAAACGGCGTCGCCGTCTTCCCGACCGACTTCGCAATCGGCGTTGATACCGTCGGCGATGGCAAGGAACACGAAAAACTGAAGAGCGACGGCGCGACGGCCCAGCTCGTGCTCACGTACGCCGACGGCTTCTCGGCGCCCTACCTGGCGCGCTTCTTCAGAAAAATACAGAAGAAGACCTGGAACTTCGAGCGCGCAGGCTACTGGAGAGGCAGCGTCGGCGGCGAGGTGATTGCCCTGATCGACCAGAGCAACGACGGGATGTACGACGGTTACGGCAGGGACGCCGTCGCCGTGGGCGCGACTCCCTACGCGACTCCGCTGTCAAAGGTGGTCGTGCTCGGCGGCGTCCTGAACGAGCTGCGCGTCGCGCCCTCGGGCCGGCGCCTCTGGGTGCGTCCGTACAAGGGCGAGACAGGGAAGCTCGACGCGGTGACGGGGTACAAGACCCAGGGCAAACTGCTCGCCGCCGTCTTCCGCTCGGGAGACCTCGCGTTCAACGTCGTCGGCAAGTACAAGGCTTTCACGCTCCCGGCCGGCAGTTACGAACTGGTCGGCGGCGAAGTCGGCGCTTCCGCCGGCGGCCAGAAAGCGGAGATGCGCAAGGGCACGATGTCCCCGATCGAAGTGAATCCCGGCGCGACGGCGGCGGCCGCGTGGGGGATGGACCTCAAGATCACGTTCGCGTGCAGCCTGGACAAGGGCGTGCTGGCCATGAAGGGTGTCGAGGTCCACGCCTGGGGCTCCGGCGGCGAAGAATACGTCAACATTTCTCCCGTCAAGCTCACTCCCGAGATCACGGTGTGGAGCGGCAGCGCGCCAAAACCCGTGCTTCAGGGAAACCTCAGCATCTGCCCGCAGGGGACGATCGACGACTGGAAGGGCCCGTTGCAGGGCGCGGCGGGGACCTTCAAGGTCCAGCTGGTGGAGAAAAAGTTCGCGAAGATGTTCGGGGTGTTTCAGAGTGAGGTCGTGCAGAAATAAGGAATCCCGCATGCGCCCTCTCTGTCTCCTCGCCGCACTGTTCCTCTCCCTTCCCGCTTTCGCGCAGACACCAAAAGCGAAGTCGGTTGAGAAAGAAGGCGAGTTCGACGTCGTCACACTCGAGTCCGGCGTGCTCTGCAAGGTCTACGTCGCGAAATCCATCAAGCCGGGCGAAGCCCCCGGCATGGTCCTCTCGCTTCACGGCCACGGCGGCAACCCTGCTTCGATGCTCCAGTTCGGCCAGGGAGTCGCGGAGCATCGCGGCGACGTCTGGGTCGCCTACCAGGCCAGCGACAAGACCGGCCCCGGGTACGGCTACAACACGGCGAAGGACGAGAAGGGAATCATCGACGTCGCGAACTACGCGATCGCGACTTACAAGGTCGACGCGAAGCGCGTGATTGTCCACGGCTTCTCCGCGGGCGGCGCGATGACGTGCATTCTCGCGCCGAAGAACAGGCAGCTCTTTGCGGGAGCCGTCATCTGTGCAGCGCCGGCGGTGCCGGGCGGAAAGTCAGGAGACTGGAAAGGACTTCGCGCGGTCGTTTTCCTCGGGGTGCAGGACGCGAACTTTTCGCTCGCGCCAGAGGCGAGGAAGGCCGTCGAGAAGTTCGCGCCGGGAACGGCGTTCCGCGAAGTCAGCGAGCTGGGGCACGACCTGCCCGACGCGATCTACATCAACGACGCGATCAATTTCATCCTCGACCCCGCGGAAAAGGGCGACGTCAGGACGCTCCCCAAGACCCCCGACCACGCCCTCGCCCCGCCGAAGGGCCGCCCGGCTCCGCCGCCTGACTACTTTCACGTCTACATCGCCTGGAAAACGGCCAAGTCGCCGGCGGAAGTGACGAGGAACAAGATGCAGGCGAAGTCCATCGCCGACGCGCGCTTCGCGAAGCTGAAGAAGAAGGAACTGACGCTCGAGGCAGCGCTGGAGGAGTCAGACGACGCGGCGACGAAGGAGAAGAAGGGCCTGATTTCGATGGAGCAGATCGCGGCGTACGGGAAGAAGCTGGAAGACAAGGTGAAAGGGATGAAGGCCGAGACGTGGGAGATGGTCGAGACCGAGAGTGGGTATCACCTGGTGTGGAGGGCTGCCGCGAGGTGAAAAACGGCCAGGACAACTCCAAATCCCAACTCCAACTCCAAATCCCAACCCGGCAATTCAGGTTGGGATTTGGAGGTGTCCTGGCCTTTTTCCCCCGCTAATCCCGCCAGTAATGACACGTGTACCCCCGCGGGTTCTTCTGCAGGTAATCCTGGTGGTACTCCTCTCCCGGCCACCACTTCGTGAACGGCTCGAGCGTCGTCGCGACCGGATTCTTCCACTTTCCGGATTTGTTCACCTCGTCTTTCACCTTCTCCGCGATCTTCTTCTGTTCCTCGTTGTGATAGAAGATCGCCGAACGGTATTGCGTCCCTTTGTCGTTCCCCTGGCGGTTCAGCGTCGTCGGATCGTGGAGCCGGAAGAAGAGCTGCAGCAGATGCTCGTAGCTCACCTTCGCAGGATCAAATTTCACCTGCACCGCTTCTGCATGGCCTGAGGCGCTGTCGTGCGTGTCGTCGTAGCGCGGGTTTTCGAGATGGCCGCCCGTGTAGCCGACCTCGGTGTCCACGACGCCCTCGACCTTGCGGATCAGGTCCTCCACGCCCCAGAAGCAACCTCCCGAGAACGTGGCGGTCTGGACGTTGGCGGGCATGGGAACCGGTCCTTTCTGTTCATTCCGGGAGTCGCCGCAGCCGGCGATAAACGCAGCGAGCGCGGCGAAGAGTGTGAGGCGCATGCTCGAATTGTGCATGCACCAGATACGCGCCGCGATTGAAATTGGATCGCTCCCGCCTGCCATCTCCCGACCGTTACGTTACTTCTTCATCCCCTTCATGGGCCCTCCACCCGGGACCGGTGTCAGGTCTTCGTTGAACTTCGGCGCGAGCCCAGCCCACCACTTCGCCAGATCTCCCTTGGGAAGCACCGTCACTCCCGTGAGCTTCGTCAGCGAGGCGTGAATCCGCGTTGCGGTTGCATTCCTCACCGCCGTCGGCTGCCCCGGCCCGCCCGAACACTTCGCCTTCAACTCGATCAGCGCTTCCACCGACCCCTTGCAGCGGATCCCGCCAAGCGCCTCCGCCGCGGCGTTGAGCGCGCGGCCCCGGTCGGCGCCCGCTTCGCAAAGCCACGCCAGCGCGTCAGCCTTGAGCGTCGGCACTGCGGCCGGATCGCCCAGCGCGCCGAGCGCCTTGAGAAGGGCCTCGAGCGTCGCGACGCGCGCGACGTTCGGGGCGATCGCCGCCACCAGCGCTTTCGCCGGCTCCGCCAGACCCTGCATCGTCCCCAGTGCTTCCGCCGCCGACACGCGCTGCGCCTCGCTGTCCGACTTCAGGAACGCAGAGAGCTCGAATACGACGGAAGCGTGACGGCACCTCGCCGCCTCCGCGATGGCCGCTTTCCACCCTGACTCGTCACGGGGCTTCGAAGTGTCGCGCAGTTTGCCGATCGCGGCCTGCGCCTCTGCGTTGGTCGGCGCCGCGTTTTCCGCGAACACCGTCGCCGCCGGCAGGAGTGCCAGGATGACGAGGAGTCGATTCATTTCAGTAGCCTCCGTCGTAGCCGCCGCGCCTCATCCCCACCGGCCGCGGCGTCAGGTCGTCGTTGAACTCCGACCCGTGCGACTTCCACCACTTCGCGAACACCGCCGCCCTCGCGCCGTTGCCGCCGGTCAGCTTCTCCTGCGCCGCGCCCGCCGCGCCTTCGGCCACCGCCATCGTGTCCGCGAGGATCGCGCCGGCATTCGTCGCGAATTTCGCCCGCGCCGTCACCAGCGCATCCACGCTGTCCTTGTGCCGGATCTGCCCCAGCGCCTCGAGCGCCGCTTTCACCGGCGCCGAAAAGGCCGCTTCCTTCGACGACACGAACTGCACCGCGAAATCGCGGCAGACCGCGATCGAACCCCGGTCCGCGAGCGCCCCGACGGCGGCGAAGATCGCTTCCAGCACCGCCGGCTTCTTCAGGTTCGCGCCAATGCCGCCGTGAAGGACCTGGACCGCCTCGGGGATCCCCTTCATTCTCCCCAGCGACTGTGCAGCCGCGATGCGAAGCGCGTCGGATTCCTTCGAGAGAACGGCAGCAAGAGCGGAAGCAGTGGCAGCGTGCGGCGTGGCGCCGCAGTTTTCGATGGCGGTTTTCTTCGCGGGTTCGTCGGTCGCTTTGAGCGCGACCTGGAGCGCCGCCACGCGGGACTTTGCATCGAGTGGCGCGGTCGGATCGGCCGCGACAGGGAGGGCGAAGAGGGAAGCGATCGCGAGGGAAAGTGCGAAAGAAGCGACGCGCATGGCAACCTCCGGTCAGTCGTGGCCCCCGCCGGTTGAGGTAATTACGAACGGCGTGCCGCGGGAGGCGGTTTCCCGGAGAATGTCTTAAACCCTTAAAAAGCGTGAGGTTGGGGAAACAGTCAGGACGGCTGCGCCTTCCGGAATTCGGTGCGATTTCGTCAACATTCAATGCATCGGTGCCCGTATTCGAGCAAAGCGCGGCGGCGCACTCCCCGTTGTACGATTACTCCCATGCCCGACTTCCAAACTCAAGCCCGCGAATCCGAGTTTCTCCATGGTTTCCGCCGCACTCTCGTCGGCCGCGACGACGTCCTCACTTTCGGCTCCAACGACGCCGGTCCCGCTTACAGCGACCACCTCGTCTGCCTCGACCGCGCGACCGGCGCCCTCCGCTGGGAATTCGGCGGCGGCGACAGCTCCCTGGACCTTCTCGGCCCCGCGTGCGCCGACCTCGCCAACGTCTACGTCGGCCGCAGCAACGGTGTGCTCTACGCCCTTCGCCGCGGCTCAGGCACCCAGGCCTGGCACCTCCCTCGCGGCCGCGGCATCTGCGTCCCGTGCTTCCACGCAGGCCGGCTGCTCGTCAGCGAGGCCCCCGTCAACATTCTCCAGGTCGACCCCGCCTCCGGCGAAATCGTCGACGACACCCGCGTCGCTCTTCACAAGTACCCCTCCGACCTCCGCGCCGTCCTCGTCCCCCACGAACGCCTCCTCTTCCAGATCACCAGCGACGGGACCTTGACCGAGCTTTCAAAGAACTGGCCCGGCCGCTGGATCTCCGACGCTGCCGCCCACGTCCTCGCCCCCACTGCGATCTACGTCGCAACGCCTGCAGGCATCGTGCGCTCGTTGGATCTGGGCGACGGATCGGAGCTCTGGAGCGCCGACGGACCCGCGGAAGTGAAGCGGCTCGTCACGGACGGGAAGACGCTCTGGACGTCCTCCTCGGGGGGCGCCATCGGCGCGCTGGAGGCGCTTACCGGCGAGCCACGCTGGTCGCGCAAGATGGGCACCGCCGCGTCGATGGTGGAGTGGAACGGACGGCTCTACCTCGACATGAACGCGAAGATCGCGGTTCTCGACGGCGAGACCGGCGAGTCGGTCGGCGAAATCGCTGTGGAAGGCGCGCCGTACGCCGCGATGGCCGTCGAGGACGAAACGCTGTTCGTCGCGCACCTCGCCGAGCCCGAGGTCGTCATGCACGCCGTGCCGGTCGGGGCAGGCAGCGTGAAGTGGCGGACGGTGATCGGGGGGTACGGGTTGTCCTAAGGCAGGTACCGGCCGACGATGAAATGCCGAAGCGCTTCCGATTTGAAGTTCTTGCTGTAGTACGTATACGAGGGCGGCGTCCCCGGCGGCTGCGTTTTGGTCCCGGTCATGCTCCACGTGTAGCCGAGGTACTTGCCCGCACCGTCGACGTAGATCCGCATCCACCCGCGCCCCGCGCCTTTCCATTCCGTCGCGGCGCTTCCCCCCCCGAGTTCGCCCGCGAGGAAACTGCGCGTGTCCATCGAGTGGCCGGAGTTGCTGGAGTCGTAGACCTCGAGGTCGCGGAAGCGGACCGTCGTGCTCTTCTTCGGGAACTTGTAGACGATCACGGGAGCGAGCGTGCGCACGACCATCGTGTGCCCCGTCGTCGACGGATAGCTGCTGGAAGGGTCGTCGACGTACCAGAGGGCGATCACGTCGCCGGGAAGGACGTCGTCCAGCGCGGTGATCCGCACGAAGCCCTTCCCGTCGCGGATGGAAGAGTAGAAATGTTCGCTCGAGGGATAGTCGTACCCGGTCTTCGCCTTCCAGGCGGCGTCGGTTGTCCCCCAGCCCTTCTTGAGCGCGATCGTGACGACCTGGTTGCACAGCGAGCGGTTTTCGGCGAACGGGTTGCCGTCTTCCTTCCAGAGCGCGAGGTGGCCGTTGACGTGGTCGTTGAGCGTGTCGCCGGTGCCATTGAAGCGAAGGCCGGCCAGTGTCTGCGCGCGGAGGTCGGCGACGAGGGTGTCGAGGCGCGTGACGTGCGGCGGAGGGGTGCCTGCGGCGGTGGCCATGAGGGCGGCGAGGGCGGCGGAGGCCGCGATGGCGGGGAAGATGCGTGCGAGGCGCATATCGTGCCTCTCGGATGGCGCCCTGCGGGGTTCAGGCTAGGGCGCAGCTCGCAGTGTACCGCGGCATGCATAAGAATTGTAAGACTTTAAGAGTTTTATGCTGTGTGCAGCGGCAGAGGCAGAAGTAGCCGGCTCCCTGGCAAGTCACGCAACCTCGTGCTGACGCCTCGAGGCGCACGTGGAAGACATCGAGGTTAGTTCCTGCGTGACCAGACTCAACCTACGGCACCGTCACCCGTCCCACAGCAAAGTGCCGCACCGCTTCCGCCTTGAAGTTACTGTTGTAGTAGTTCCACGTCGGCGGGGTCCCGGGCGGCTGCGACTTCGTGCCCGTCATGCTCCAGGTGTAGCCCAGGAAGTTGTCGCTCGCGTCGACGTAGATCCTCATGTATCCACGACCCGCGCCGGCCCATTCGGTGTACGGGCTGCCGGTGCCGAGCTCGCCGGCCTGGAAGATACGGTTGTCCATCGAGTGGACCGCGCTGGTTGAGTCGAAGACCTCGAAGTCGCGGAAGCGGATCGTGACGCCGTTGGAAGTGAACGTGTAGGTGTGGATCGGGCCGACCGAATTGACGATGCCGCAGTGGCCGGTCGTCGACGGGTAGTTCGAGTTCGGGTCGTCCTTGTAGCTGACCGCGAAGATGTCGCCGGGGGCGAAATCGACGACGCTATTGATGCGGACGAAGCCCGTGCTGGAAACGATGTTGTTGTAGTACCGCTCGGCCGTCGGCGACGTCGAGCCGAACTTGGTCTTCACGTAGGTGTCGCTCCAGCCGTAGGCGTGCTTGAGCTGGATCGTGACGTGCTGGCCGCAGACGGTGCGGTTCTCGGAGAAAACGTTTCCGTCTTCCTGCCACAGGATCACCTTGTCGGCGACGCAGGCGTTGAGCGCCTTGCCCGCCGCGTTGGTCGTCTGGCCGGCGAGGGTCTGGTTTCGAAGCGTCTCGGTCAGGAGCGAGCACCAGGTCAGGTGCGGGGGCGAGTTGCCGTCTGCGCCCGCGGGGCTGGGGGAATACAGTGACACGGCGGCGAGCGCGGCGGCCGCGAGGCCGGGTGCCCAGGCGAGGCGTTTCATGCAATCGATCCCCTAGTTAACGGCCAGTGGCGGGTGAATCTCAACCAGTTCCCCAGGAGTGCTGGCAGCCGTGTTCCCTTTCACGGCTTCCTTCCTGTCCCTTGGACTAGAGCATAGGACACGATTCTCCGGATCGTGGGGTGACGGCGCTTCGTTGGAAAGCGGGTCCGGAGTGGCATTCGGGCGGATGTTGAGCAATCAGATCAAGTATTGGCTGCCACGAGGAAAATCCGGAAATATCCGTTGCGTGAGATTCGGTTGCTTTAAGCCCTTGACGAACGCAATCCGCCGACGTGCAGGGCTGCACAGCGAAAATAATTTTCGAATGCCCTTGACAGCTCCCGTAAATCGTTCGATTCCCCACGCGATTTGCCAACCCTTCGCGCCTCGCCGGCCTTGCCGCCCTCGCCGTTCGGGCTAGAATGAATTCCCCGCCACCTTTCAGAGGCACTTCCATGGCCGACGTCTACATCGCCTCCGCCTGCCGCACCGCGATCGGAAAATTCCAGGGCGCCTTCACGGGCCTCGGCGCGCCCCAGCTGGGCGCCATCGCCATCAAGGAGGCCCTTCGGCGCGCGGGCATTCCGGCTGAGGCGGTTGAAGAGGTGATTTTCGGCTGCGTGCTTCAGGCGGGCCTCGGCCAGAACCCTGCGCGTCAGGCGGCGCGGGGCGCGGGAATCCCGGACCGGATCGGGAGCTTCACGGTGAACAAGGTGTGCGGTTCGGGCCTGAAGAGCGTGATGCTGGCGGCGCAGGCGATCCGTGCGGGCGACTCGGATCTGATCGTGGCCGGCGGGATGGAGAACATGACGAGGGCGCCGTATCTGCTGCCGCAGGCGCGCGAAGGGCAGCGGCTCGGGCACGGGAAGCTGGTCGATGCGATGGTGAACGACGGGCTTTGGGACATCTACAACGACTTCCACATGGGCAACACGGCGGAGCTCGTCGCCGAGAAGTACGCGGTGTCGCGCGCGGACCAGGACAAGTTCGCGGCGGAGTCGCACCGGCGCGCGGTCGAGTCGCAGGCGAAGGGGCTGTTCAATGAAGAGATCATCGCGGTCGAGATCGCGGGGAAGAAGGAGACGATCCGGGTCGAGGTGGACGAGAGCCCGCGCGCCGACTCGACGTTCGAGAAGCTGTCGGGGCTGAAGCCGGCATTCAAAAAGGACGGCGGAAGCGTGACGGCGGGGAATTCGTCGTCGATCAACGACGGCGCGGCTGCAGTGGTGGTGGTGAGCGAGCGCAAGATGAAGGAGATCGGGTTGAAGCCGCTTGCTCGGATTACCGGATATGCGACGGGCGGCGTGGCGCCGGAGTGGGTGATGATGGCGCCGGTGGAAGCAGTGGCGAATCTCGCGGCGAAGACGAAGAAGGCCGTGAGGGAGTATGACCTGGTGGAAATCAATGAAGCATTCAGCGCGGCGGCGGTGGCGGTGACGAGGAAACTGGAACTCGACCCCGCGAAGGTCAACGTGAACGGGGGAGCGGTGGCGCTGGGGCATCCGATCGGCGCGAGCGGGTGCCGGATCCTGGTGACGCTGCTGCATGCCATGAAACAGAGGAAGGCGAAGACGGGGTGCGCGACGTTGTGTTTGGGCGGGGGGAATGCGGTGGCGATGGGGGTGGAAACGGTGTAGGTCTTCAGAGTTTAAGAGCCAGGGAGACTACGTGGACATCAAGCACATCGGCGTCATCGGCGCCGGACAGATGGGGAACGGCATCGCCCAGGTCGCGGCCATGTCCGGCCTTCGCGTCACGATGGTGGACGTGAAGACGGAGTTCGTCGCCAAGGGCCTCGAGACCGTCAAGAAGTCGCTCGCGAAGCTCGTCGAAAAGCAGAAGCTCTCCGCCGCCGACCAGGGCGCCGCCCTCGAACGCCTCGGGACCGCGACCGACCTTTCGAACGCCCTCACATGGGACATCGCGATCGAAGCCGTCATCGAGGACGAGAAGATCAAGCTCGACCTGTTCCGTGACCTGGATTCAAAGTGCCGCCCCGGCGCAATCCTCGCCAGCAACACTTCCTCCATCAGCATCACGCGCATCGCCGCCGCGACGAAACGCCCCGCCGACGTCATCGGGATGCACTTCATGAACCCGGTCCCCCTCATGGCGCTCGTCGAGGTCATCCGCGGGCACGCGACGTCCGACGCGACCGCCGCAGCGACCGTCGAGCTCGCGAAGAAAATGGGAAAGACACCCCTCGAAGCCAACGACTACCCCGGCTTCGTCGCCAACCGCATCCTCCTCCCGATGATCAACGAAGCAATCTTCGCGCTCCACGAAGGCGTCGCTTCCAAAGAGTCGATCGACGGCATCATGAAACTCGGCATGAACCACCCCATGGGCCCGCTCGCCCTCGCCGACTTCATCGGCCTCGACACCTGCCTCGCCATCATGGACGTCCTCCACCGCGGCCTCGGCGACGACAAGTACCGCGCGTGCCCGCTTCTCAAGAAAATGGTCGCCGCCGGACACCTCGGCCGCAAATCGGGACGCGGGTTTTACGCGTACGAGAGCGGCGCCGCGAAGTGATCAGGAAAATCCTGGTCGAGGACAACATTGCGACGCCGCCGAACCGGCTCTGGCTGATCCTGACGATGCCGGCGGAGGTGCGCCGGTGGTTCGGGGCGGGAGAGGTGACCTTCGAGCCGCGGCTCAACGGCGAAGTGCGCTTCCGCTGGACCAGCGCCTCCACGAAGGGCCAGGTCGTGCTCTGGGCGCCGCCGACGATTTTCGCGATCCAGTTTACGCCCGGGGCGCGCGTGGAATTCTGGTGCGACCCGCTGGAAACCGGAACGCGTCTGGTCATCAGTTCGACCGTTGAAGGAAGCGACCCCGCCCAGGCTGCGGAGTTGCTGAATACCTGGTCGGCCTGCATGGAGCGGATCAAAGCGCGGGCTGATTTGCCGAAGGGATAGCGGGCGAGCGGGCAAAGAAAGACGGCCTCCCAACTTCGGTGGCCGTTCTGTCGTTGCCCGCCCGCCCGCCCGCGCGAAGCGCGCAAGAGGAAAACGTCGACAGTCGACGGTCCATTGAGTTATCACGTGCCGCTTCCATGAACCTCGCGCGCTACCTCAAACCTGCCCAGATCAAGATCGAACTCGCGACACGTCCTACCGAGCCGCCGGAGGGCTGTTCGATCGAGAAACACCGGGCGGATCTCAAGGAAGGGGCGCTCTCGGAGTTGTGCGACCTGCTGGACAGCTCGGGAAAGACCGGGAACAAGTCGAAGCTGCTGACGGACCTGGTAAACCGCGAGCGGAAGAGCACCACGGCGGTCGGCATGGGCGTCGCGATCCCGCACGTGCGGACGATGCAGGCCAAGGAGATGATCATCGCCTTCGCGCGGTGTTCCGAGGGACTGGACTTCGAGGCGCAAGACGGGGAACCGGTCAAACTCTTCTTCGCCATGGTCGCCCCCCCGTACGACGACAAGACCTACCTGAGCATCTACAAGGAGATCGGGTCGCTCATCCTCAAGGAAGAATCGCGGCAGCGCCTGCTGGACGCGAAGAACGAGCACGAAATCATCCGGGTTTTCCAGACTTTGGAGTAGAGGCCGCGCGTCGCGCGGCGTGCCATGACCGACGACTCCGGATCCTCCTTCGACGCCCGCGAAACTCTCTCGAGGGCGACCGAGTCCGATTGGCGCCACGTCTTCACCGAGGCGGACTTGCTCGCGCGCGAGGGGCGGTGGGCGGACCTTGGCGCGCTTCGGGAAGCGGCCGGAGAGCGGGCGGCGAAGCCGCACCTGGCAGTGCGGGAGCGGATCGAGAATCTCGCCGCTGCCGACGCGGCCGGCATGATCGCGCTGGCGGGATGGATTTCGGCCGAGGTCCTGCCGGAGGATCGGGAGGGGGACCTCGCAGACCGGCTCGCGCAGGCCCATGCGTGGCCTGCGATCGCAGCCGCCGGCTTCCGGGACGAAATCATGCTGCTCGCAGCGCACGCGCGGGCCCTCCGGCGCGAAGATGTCTCAGGCGACCTGCTCGCTCTCGGCGTCGCGCGCCGCTCGGCGGAACGCGGCGATGCCCTCGGCTCCCTCGCCCTCGCCCCGCACCCGCTCGAGCGCTCGGCCTGGCTGCCGCTTCACTCGGCCGAAGGGGCTTCCCTGACCCTTCCGTTCGGCGCGCACGTCGAGGGATTCGTGCCGGTCGTCCCTGCGGAAACGCACCTCGAAGCGACCGCGCTGGCGAAAGCGGCGATCCCGGCGTTCGCGCACTGGGCGAAAGTGGTCGCGGCGACGGGCCGGCCGGCCGGAGCGCCCTCCCCGGCGGCAGCGGCGGGCGCGTTCGCGGCGCTGGCGCCCGCGGCGGCGCCGGAGGAGGCGATCATCCGGGCGCGCGAAACGACCCCCGCCGAAGCCTGGGCGTGGCTCTTCTGCGCCGCGCTCGCCGGCGACGCAGCCCCGCGCCGCTGCGCCGCCCGGGCGCGCCTGGCGGCATGGCGGACGCTGTCGGCGCTTGCAGGAAGCGCGGACGACCCTGCCGGCGGGCCGGCGGCGCTGGAGCGTTCGGCGTGGTATCTGCTCGACGTGAAGAGCGGATGGTTCGGGGGGAAAGCGCGGGATGCCGCGGCGGCAGGCAGATTCGCGACGCACTGGGGAGTCGTTGCCGCTTCGGAATCGTCCTCTCCCTGAACCCGACGTTGCTGTTTTCTTTTCAGCTTCGGACGCGCGGCAGCGAACCCACGAAGAGAAGAAACTCGGCGTCGCCGATCGGCGTCGCGGGCGTCGCGCGGCGGCGGTGGCCGGGCTCCGGGACGCGGCGCAGGATGTACTCGGGGTTGGTGGAGGTGCCGCCTTCGAAGACCTCGTCGGTCACGGCTTCCGCCTGAAGTCGATCCGCCTGCGCCTCCGCGGGGGCGACGGGCTGCTCGGCGGGTTTGGTGGCGCGGCGGAGGATGGTATTGGCGCCGGGGGCGAGCTGGGAGATCCTGGTGCTGGTCTCGGGAGCCCGGGGGACGATGCGGCCGGTGTTACCGCCGGAGCGTGCGGAAGTGCCGGGCGAACCGGCGGGTTTAACCGCGGGCGGCGTCGTCCGCGGCCGCGGCATCGTCGAAGGCGCCCTTCCCGGATAGACAAAGTCCAGAGCGCGTCGTAGTTCGGAGCCGACGGCGATCAGGGGCTTGATCTTGAGGCCCGTGATGCGGGCGAGTTCGGCGGTGGCGCGCTCGTCGAGCGGATTGGTCATCGCGACCGAGAGAATGCGGCCGAGCTTGTCGGTCGGGATCGCGCGCAGACGCCAGGCGTCCTCGGCGGTGAGGAGGCTGAGCAGGTCCTTCTTGAATTCGTGGCCATCCATGCGGATGAGCGGGATCCGGTACTGCTGCGAAATCGTCTCGGCGAGTTTCTCCTCGTCGATGGCGTTCTCGCGGATGAGGATTTCGCCGAGGTAGGTGTCCGCGCGAAGTTCTCGCTGCGTGTCGAGAGCCTTTTCGAGCGCGTCGGAGGAAATCGCCCCGCTCTTCACGAGCAGGTCGCCGAGCCGCTCGGTGGATCGGCCCAGCGCGGGAACGCCGCTCGACGGCGTCGCCGTGGACCCAAGCCCGGCGCCGGGATCGGCGGCCGCCGGCGCCTTCGACTTCCGCTTCGGCTCCGCAGGCGCTTCCTCCATCGGCGCCAGGTCGTCGATCGTCTCCTGCGGCCCTTCGCTCCCCGGACTCGGCGCGGCCGGCGGACGGATGCCGGAGTCCTTCCGCGTCGTGCGCCGGGTGAGCGTCCGCGGAGGAGGGTCAGGTTCTTTTCGCCAGAAAGCCCAGCGCATGGAGGGCGATTCTACGCCGACAAGGGCACCGTCGGGCAAGGAACCATTTCTGAAGCGATGGTGACGCAATCCGCGGTCGGCCTCTTCCCCTTGACACTCGCTCCCATCATCCGGACCATCGCTCCCGCCTCTTCTCCGGAGCCACGCCTTTGTCGAAGCTGCAGGTCAATTCCCGCCCGCTCAATCTGCCGGACGGCGCCAACGGCGTCATCGCCAAGCTCGCGGGCTCCATCGACGCCTCCACCGTCCCCCAGTTCGAAGAGCAGATAGAAAAATTCCTCAAGGAAGGCGTGAAGTACCTGCTCCTCGACTGCGCCGAAATCGCCTACATCAATTCAACCGGGATGGGGCTGATCATCAAGCTCGTGGACAAGTACCGCGGCAAGGACGGCGACATGAAGCTCATCTCCGTCCCCGCGAAGGTCGTCACGCTTTTCAAGATGCTCGGGCTCGAAGCGCTCGTGGACCTGTACCCGAACGAGGCGGCCGCGACGGCGGCGGTCGTGAAGTCGCTCGCGCCGGCCGCTTCCGCACCCGCAATTTCACAGGCGCCGGCCGTCGCGGCCAAGCCTGCGGTCTCCTATCCCGTGCAGTTCAAGTGCCCGACTTGTGCGGGAGTGCTGGAGATCAGGGTGGAAGGGAAGTACCGCTGCCCGCGCTGCGGGTCGTTCTTTGCGGCTGACGGGGCGGGCGGCGTCAAAGCCTATCCGCCGCGCAAGTGGAAGGCCGTGGAGATCCGCGTCCCGTGTGAGCTGGACGACCTCGAGTGGGTGCGGACGATGATGGCGGCGCAGGCCGGTCGGATGAAATTCGCCGAGCAGGACCAGCAGGGGCTCGAGCAGGCGGTTGACGAAGCGTGCACGATGATGGTTTCGAATTCGCCACCCGGGACCTCGGCCTATCACGTCGCGGCGCTTTCGAGCGGAGAAGAGCTCATCGTCGCCGTCTATTCCTACACCTGCGGCGCCCAGTTCAAGGACGAATCGAAGTCGCGCATGTCGTTCGACCTGATGCGCTCCTTCATGGACAAGGTCGAAGTCCTGCCGCTTCCGCCCAACGGGCAGATGATCAAGTTGACCAAGAACGTTGCCAAGTAGGCTCCCTCATGACAGCTCCCCCTCCCCTTGCGACTCTGCTGCACGGCCTTGCCGAGAGCGGCCGTGAGGGGACGCTGACCGTTCGCGACGGGGAGCGGCGCGTGGACCTGTACGCGGCGCGAAGCGGCGTCCGGCTCGTCGCGAGCGGGCAGCGGCGGGGCGTCAGGATCGGGCAGGTTCTGCTCAAGGCCGGGAAGATTTCCCAGCGCCAGCTTGATCTCGTGCTGGAGCGACAGCTCAAGTCGAATCTTCGCTTCGGCGAGTTGCTCTACCTCATGGCCCAGATCACCGAGGACGAAATCCGCCAGGCGATCCGCTCGCAGATCCAGGAGGAGATTCTCGACCTGTTTCTGCTCACCGAAGCGCAATCCTCGTTTGTCGAGGGGCCGCCGCCGCAGGAGTTGTTTGAGGAGGCCGGACCCGTGACGGAGCACCCTTTCCCGATTCCGCCGCTCCTCGAGGAAGGATCGCGGCGCGCTTCCGAGTGGGAGGCGTTCGGGACCAGGGTTCCCCGCGCCGACCTCGCCCTTTCGAAGGCGCCACCGAACCCGGGAAAGAGCGAACTCCCGCTCGACGACAGGACGCTCCAGATCATCGAACTCTGCGACGGGCGGCGCGGCGTCGAACAGGTCGTCGAGGTGTCCCCCAAATTCCGCTTCGAGACGCTTAAGGCCATTTCGTACCTCGTCAGCGTCGGGCGAATCCTTCCCGGCGGCCGCGTCGTCGCGGTCGCGACGCCGACGGAGCAACTGAAGCGGGATTTCCTCGGCGCGGGACCGGCGCCGGCGCCCGCGCTGTCTCCGGGCGCGCCGGAATCGCTCGCGTCTTCCCCCGCGCCAAAGCCCGCCCAGCTTCCTCCGCAGCCGATGACGCGCTTCGGCCTCGAGTCCGTGCCCGACGTGGATTGGGAGGAGGAAAAGCGAACGTCGCGGGCGCCCGGCGCGGAACCTGAGTCGAGGCAGGCGACGCCGAAGCCCGCGGCGTTCACGGACGGGCCGACCTTCGAGCCGAAGCCCGACACGAACCCCGCGTCGCCGCCCGGATTTCTGAAGAAAGAGGAGACCTCGCGCCTGATGGCGCGCAACGCCGCGCAGGCGATCGCCCACCGCCCTCCGCCGCTTCTGCCCCCCGAGCCGCGCCCCCGCGCCCGCGCCCGCTGGGGCTGGCTCGCCGCCGCCGTTCTGTTCGCGGCGCTCGCCGGGGCCGCGACCTGGGAATTCCTCGCGCGCCACCGTTTCACCGCCGTCGACGAGCAGGCACGCGCTTCACGTCCTGCCGAAGCGCGTCGACTGTACGACGAGTTCGCGCGCGCGTGGCCGTGGTCGAGTCCCGCGCAGGCGGCGCGGCGTGCGGCGGAGGACCTGGCTGGCGGAAAAGCGGACGCTGAAGCGGCGGAGGCGCTGCGCGCGTTTGCGGAGGGGCGGATCGACACGCTGGAACGAATGGGACTGGACGACGAGACGGGGGCGGTGCAGACGGCTTTGAAGTGGGCGGAGGAGAATCGCGAGGCCGCTCTGGCCGCCAGGTGCAAGGATCGCCTGGCGAAGATCGTGAGTTACCGGGCGGGCGCGGCGGCGCTTCTTTCGGAGTACCGGACGGCGGTGAAGGACGGGCGTGTCGCCGACGCGCGAAAGACCGCCGAAAGACTGCGAGCGGAGTTCGGGCGCGCCCCCCAGGCCGGCGTCGCCGTTCGGGTGGAGACTTCGCCTGCCCTCGCGTCCGTAGAGGCCGGCGGCGTGAAAGCCGGACTTTCTCCCTGCCTCGTGGAAGTTCCCGACGGCGACCCGCTCGTGCTGCGCGCGACGCTCGACGGCCACGAGCCGGTTTTCATGTTCGTCGCGTCCCCGCAGCCCGAGGTCGTTTCGATCCTCCTTCCGCGCGCGCCCCGATGGACCGCCCGCGCATCCGCCGCCGTCCGACTGCGCGCCGCCACGACGGCCGCGGGCGTCTTCATCGTTAGCGCCGACGGGACCATGGTCGCCCTCGCTTCCGGCGACGGTCACGCCCTCTGGCGCGCCCGCGCTGCGAGCCTTCCCTGGATCACCCCGCCGGTTGCCGCTCGCGGCGCAATTCTCGCCGGCGCGCAGGACGGCTCGATCTGGGCCCTCGACGCCTCCGAGGGAACGCTCCTCTGGCGCGAGTCGGCGGGAAGCGGGCTTCGCGGCGTGCTGGCGCCGTCGGGGGACGGTTCGACCGTATTTGCCGCGCCGGCCGAAGGCGGCGTCGCGGCGATCGAGACGGCGACGGGAAGCGTGCTGGGCCGCGCGGAGCTGTCCAGCGCGGTCGTGCACGGCCCTTTCGCGCTCGGAGAGACGTCCTGGGCCGTGGCGCTCGCGGACGGAAGCGTCGTCTCGGGGACGCCGGGACGCGTGTCGTGGACGACGAAACTGTCCTCGCCGTGCGCGGCGGCCGCTGCTGCTTCCGAGGGTCTCTTCTGCGCCACAACCGACGGCGCGGTCACGCTGATCGGTGCAGACGGCGCTGTGCGATGGACGAAGCCGAGTCCTGGCGCTGTTTACGGTGGAGTTGCGGCGGCCTTGACGCGTGGCGTGGCGCTGCTTTCGAAGCGCCGGCTTGCCTGCTATGATCTCTCGAACGGCGGCGTCCTGTGGACTGCGGACCTGCCTGCGGACGCCTGTGCGCCGCCCGTCCTGGGCGACCTGCTTGCGCTCGTGCCTTGTGAAGACGGGTTCGTACGCGCGATCGGCGCGGCGGACGGCTCGACGCGGTGGTCGTTTCGCGCCGGGCAGGCGGTCAAGGTTCCCGCGACCCAGGGTCCGGCGGGCGCCGCGATCTCCGGCGACAACGGCGAGGTCTGGTTCGTACCGTAACCCCCAAGCATTCAGGAAAGACAAGCATGGTTGACCCGTTTCCGCCTGCGTCACCGCCGCCGCCCCAGCCTCCCCTGAACCCGCCGCAGGCGATGTTTGCCCCTTCCCCCGGCGCGTCCCCCTTCCAGCCCGGGTCTTTCCAGGCTCCGCCGCCGATGCCCCAGAAGTCCGGCGGCTGCTTCAAGGGCTGCTGCATCATCGCGGTGATTCTCGGCGTCGTGGGCGCGATCGGCGTCGGCGTCGTGGCGCTCAAATGGAAAGGGATGCTCGCGTGGTCGATCACCAAGCAGTGCATCGACCCGTCGGACCTGACCGCGGACGAGAAGACCGAGGCGCGCCAGCTCATCGACGCCTACATCGAGGTGACGTACGGGCCGAAAATCGGCGATCCGGTGTACATGCAGGAATTCCAGAAGAACATCAGCGAAATGCAGATGGCCGCTATGGACGGCAAAGTCGAGGCGAGAGAAATCCGGCCTTCGCTGATCCGGATCAAGTCGCTCGTCAAGGCCGAAGGAAAGGCGTTCCCGTCCGCACTCTTCCAGGCTTCGTTCTGGACCGTCCGGATCGAAGGTTTCGACGAAAGCCGGCGTGCGGAGGCGAGGGCCGTGATCCGGAAGAAGCTCCCGACCGATGCCATCGCGGACTCGATGCTTAACAATCTGCCCAACGACGTTCTTGAGGGCGTCCCCGAGGACGAGGCGCGCAAGTTCCAGAGGGAGCTCGAGTCGGCGGGATGCAGCGTCGTGGTCGTGCCCACGCAGGGGGCGGAGGCGCCGCCCAAATGAAGCGCCTCAGCGGAGCGTTCGCAGGCGCCGCGCTTCTCGTCGCGGCCGCCTGCCCGGCCTTCGCGCAGGATTCGAAGCCGAAGCCGGAGGTCGAGGCCCGGGCGCTCTGCGACCAGGCGAAGGGAAAGCACGGCAAGGCGGCGATCGAGTTGTACGACCAGGCGATCAAGCTCGATCCTTCCTGCATCGACGCGTTCATCGGCCGCGGCGGGGAGCGCCGCTACACCGAGCCCGCGCTCGCGCTCGCGGATTTCGCCCGCGCCGACGCGATCAAGGACGACTTTCAGCCCGCGGCTTCGTGGTACCGGATCGTCGTGCTGCTCGACGTCTATCTCGACCGCTCCGCCGCATGGGACGAAGCGGAGCGGCTCAAGCGCCGCGCGCTGAAAGGAGCATGGAGCTACGTCGGCGCCGGCACCCAGGAATTGCTCGCCGGCCATCCCGACAAGGCCGAGGAGTATTTCGACAAGGCCGGCCAGAACGACAGCTCCATCCCGCTCACCTGGCGCTTCAAGGCCATGGCGCAATACGACTACGGCAACGCGCTGGCGCGCGATACCGCGGCGCAGGCGGTGAAGGCGAACACGGACGACCCGGGGACGGCGGCCACGATGGCGCTCGTCTCGAACGCCGATGACCACGCTTCGGCCGCGCGCGAGCTGGACCGGATCCTGTCCGAGACGCCGAAGCTCGCGTGGGCCCGGCTCGCAAAGGCGATGGTCTGCGTGAAGAATTCAAAATGGGAAGAGGCGCTGGCCGCGTGCACCGCCGCCGATGCCGCGGCGCCCGGCGGCCCCGCGACCTCATACCTGAGGAGCTTCGCACTCGAAGGGACCGGCAAGCTCGCCGAGGCCGAGTCCGCGCTCAACAACGCCGTCAACTGGGACTCGAATTTCCCCGAAGCCCTTCTGCGCCGCGGCGACCTCCGCCTGAAGCTCCACGACTGGTCCGGCGCGCTCCGCGACTTCGAGGCCTGGCAGCGCTTTGCCATCGACCCCCAGCTCCAGAAAATGCTCACCGACAAGACGACCCTCGCGAAGAACGGGAAGGAGCGCGAGGAAGGGGTGATCGTGTCGTTCAACGGGTACTGCCAGCGCGCCCGCGTCTTCATCGAAGAAGGAGATTTCGACCGCGCGGAGAAGGACATCGAGACCGCCAGGACTCTCGAGGAGAAGAACGAGCGCTGGCGCCGGCTGAGGATCTACCTCTACGCCGCGAAGAAGGACTTCCCGAGGATGTGGGAGCTGGTCCAGAAGATGATGGATGACGGCGTCGAGGCCATCGTCACGTTCTTCGATCCCCGCGTCGACGGCGCGAAAATCTTCCTGGCGCTTCGCAAGGAGGCGGGCTTCATCGAGGGGCTCCGCAAGGTCACGATCAAGGCGGCGCGCGACCAGTATCTCAAGGCGCAGGTCCTCTACGAGGCGGGAATGGCGATCATCGAGGCCAAGCAGTCCGGCTTCGAACCTCTCCTGCGCGAGTCCGCCGCCGAATACCGCAAGCTCTGCGACACCTGGAAGGAATCCCCCGAGGTCTCGGGGTCCTACTACAACGAGGCCTGCTGCTGGTCGCTCGTCGGCGATCTCGACAAGGCGTTCGAAGCGCTCGACAAGGCCATCGACACCGGGTACGGGAAAGACGGCAACGCGATCGTGCACATGGAAAAGAACGACACCGACCTGGCGAAGATGCGCAAGGACTCGCGGTGGGAGGCGATCGTGAAGAAGGTGAAGGAGAAGTGGGCGCCGAAGTAGGTTGTCTCAGCGGTTTGACGTCCTCGAACCACCTTGAACATTGAGCGATACCAACTCAATATTCAGATCCATGAAAATTGAATGCTGAACGTTCAGAATTCATGGAGGGCTGTCGGCTTTCCGGGCGGCAGCTCGATGGAACGGGAGCTTCAGAGCGTGAAAACAATCCGGCGTGTCGGGCGGAGTCGGCCCGCACCACGAAAACGTTTCAAACTACCCTCACAGGGCCGACGCAGCCTGACTCACCGGATTGTTTTCACGCTCTGAGCCTGGCCGCCAGCCTCCTCGCCCCTTCCCGCACGTCGTCCAGGAGCGTGTAGACGACGGGCACGACGAAGAGCGTGCAGACCGTCGAGACCAGCAGCCCGCTTCCCACCGCGCGCGCGAGCGGCGCGTAGGGGACGCCCGCCACGCCCGCGTCTCCGAAGGCCATCGGGATCAGGCCCACGATCGTGGTGAGCGCCGTGATCCAGATGGGGCGGAAGCGCGAGACGGTGGCCTCGCGGCAGGCGGCAGCGCGTTCCATGCCTTCTTCGCGCATCTGGTTGATGCGGTCGATCAGAACGATGGCGTTGTTCACGACGACGCCGACGAGGACGACCATCCCGATGATCGCCATGAGGTCCAGCGCCGTGTCGGTGGCCCACAGGAACCAGTAGGCGCCGACGATGGCGAAGGGGATCGAGGCGAGGGCCGAGAAGGGAAGGACCCAGGACTCGAAAAGGATTCCCATGATGAGGAAGACGAAGATCACGGACATGATGAGCGAGAAGGTGTAGTCGCCCTGCTCTCCCTTCCAGCGCCGGGACCAGGAGCCCATGTCGTACGACGTTCCCTGGGGCCATCGGAACCGTTCGAGCTCTGACTTGACCGTTTCGGAGAGGCCGAAGACGTCGTCGCCTTTCGCAACCACGTGCACGCCCATCGACGTCTTCCGATTTTCGTGGTTGATCGCCGCGAATCCCCTGGCGAACTCGAAATCCGCCAGCGCACCCAGCGGCACGGGGCCGCCGCCGCCGGGCGGGTAGAGAGAGATCTGCGCGAGCTGCGCCAGGTTTTCGCGGTCGTCCTCGGGGAACTGCAGGATCAGCGGCACTTCGCGCCCCCCGACTCGAAGATCGGGCAGCCGCGCGCCGCGAAGCGCCGTCGAGACCGTTCCTGCGGCAACCCAGGACTCGATCCCCGCGCGGCTCGCACGCTCGCGCTTCACCTTCACCCGGATCTCATCCGAGCCGGACTCGAGATCCGTCGTCACGTCCGCGACGCCGGGAAGCAGCTTGAGGCGGCGCTTCACTTCCTCGGACAACTCCGCCAGCGCTTCCGAATCATCCCCCACGATCTGGAAATCAACCTGTCCGCCGCGTCCCTGGCCGCCTCGCCAGGAGGACGACGCCTCGACGCCCGCGATGACGGGAATGTAACCCTTGAATTGCTCGAGCAGCTTCTCGCGCTCTTCATCGGTGCGGGACCGCTTGTCGAGGTACAGCGTCATGCGGCCCCAGGATTCGCGGAAGCGGACGCGACGGTTGGTCGCCTGGAGTTCCGCCATGTGAGGGGTTACGGCCGACTCGATGAGGCGCATGGCGCGGTCGTTTTCAGCAAGGGAGCCGGTGGTGGTGAAGCGGAAGAAGACCTCGAGGTCGTGCCGCTGTTCCCTGGGCTCCATCGACTTTTCCATCTTCTCGAACGGGTACATGATCGAGACGCAGACGGCTGCGGCGACGAGGACGACTTCGAGGCGGTGCCGGAGGCACCAGCCGGCGCCCGCGCCTGTGGCGGAGGCGACCCAGCGGATCGGGGCCAGCGGTTTCGGGGTGCGGCGCCCGGCGAGGAACAGGGTGGCGGCGGGGATGAGGGCGAGCGATACGAGCAGGGAGGCGCCCAGCGAGACGCAGAGAGGGATGGCGAGGCGGCCCATGAAGAACTGCATCATGCCGTCGCCGGACATGAGGGCGAGTGGGAGGAAGACGACTACGGAAGTGAGGGTCGAGAGCGTCACGGCGAGGGCGACTTCCGAAGCGCCCCGGACGGCGGCTTCGCGCGGCGGCACTCCCAGCTGGCGCAGCCGGTCGATGTTCTCGGAGACAACGACGGAGTTGTCCACGAGCATCCCGATCGAGAGCGTGAGGCCCATGAGGGTCACGATGTTGAAGCTTTCGCCGGTGAAGTGCATGACGACCAGCGTCACGAGCATCGAGACGGGGACGGCGACGTTGATGATGAGCGACAGGCGGAGGCGCAGGAGGAAGATCCAGAGGATGACGAGCGAGAAGAACGCGCCCTGGAGCGCGGATTGCTCGAGGGTCTCGATCGAGCTGCTGATGAGCCTGCCGGAGTCTTCCAGCACGAAGAACTTCGTCCCGGCGAGTTCCGGATCGCGGGGGAGTTCCTCTTCGATCACCTTTCGGACGGCATTGCAGACCTCGACCGTATTGGCTTCGCTTTCCTTGAAGATCTCGATCGAGATCGAGGGCTTCCCGTCGATGCGGCTGATCACGTCGCGGAGGGACAGCGCCGGGTGGACGTCCGCCACGTCGCCAAGGGAAACACCGGGGCGCACGGGGAGGGCGGCGACGGCGGCCGGCCCTTCGAGCGTCGCGACCGAGCGGAGCGTGTGCTCGACGCCGCCTTCCGTGATGGTGCCTGAGCCCATTGTGAAATCTTCGGAGCGGAGGCGCTGGACAAGCTGGTAGAGGTTGACGCCCGCCGCTTTCGCCTTGTCCCGGTCGATCTCGATGCGGATGGACTCGTCCACGAGGCCTTCGAACTCCAGGCTCGCGACTCCCGGGAGCCGTTCCAGCTCGCGGCGCAGTTTCTGCTCGAGCCGCTGCAGGTCCTCCTCGTCCTCCGGGTACGAAACCGCGATTTCCATCACGGGGTCGGAGTTCGGGTTGAACTTGTAGACGTGATAGCGCTCGACGTCGGCCGGCATTTCCGCCATGGCGCGGTCCATGCGGTCGCGGACCTCGGCGTACGCGTCGTCCATGTCGGTGCCGTTGCGGAACGCGATCCACATCCGCGATTCGTTCGCGCCGCTTCGCGAGTTGATCGTCTCGATGTTCCGCACCGTCGAGAGCGCTTCCTCGGCCGGACGCGTCACGAAGCGCTCGACTTCGCGGGGAGTGCCGTCGCGGAAGGGGACGCGGACGAAGAGGAACGGCGGGGTGAAGCCGGAGGGGAGGAGCTGGACCGGAAGGCGCATGTAGGCGAGGGTGCCCACGGCGATGAGCGCCAGCGTCGCCATGATCATGGTCACGGGTTTCTCGACGCTCAGGGTCGCCAGCCGGCTCTTCCTCATGCGTCCTTCCGCGCTTCAACGGTGTGCCAGAGGACGGGGACGAGGATGAGTGTGAGGAACGTGGCGGAGAGCAAGCCGCCGAGAACGGCGATGGCGAGGGGCGCCTGGAGTTCGGCCCCGTCGCCGATGCCGATCGCCATCGGGACGAGGCCGAGCATCGTGGTGAGGCTGGTCATGAGGACCGGCCGGAGGCGGGTTTTGGCCGCGCGGAGGATCGAGTCGGTTGCGGAAGCGCCGGTCGCGCGCACCTGGTTGGCGGCGTCGATGAGGACGATGCCGTTGTCCACGGTGACGCCGGCGAGCACGATCACGCCGATTGCCACGACGACCGAGACCGGCGTCGCCGTCACGAGGAGCGCGATCACAGTTCCCACGAGCCCCATCGGCACCGTGAACATCAGCAGGAACGGGTGCAGCAGGCTTTCGAATTGCGCGGCCATGACGACGTAGACGAGGAAGACCGCCAGCACGATCGCAAAGATCAGCGAGTTCGCGCTGGATCGCATTTCGCGGCTCTGCCCGCCCATCACGAAGCTCACGTCTTCCCCCCTTGGCAGCCGCGAAACCGCCCGCTCCGCTTCCCGAGCCGCCCCGGCCAGGTCGTATCCCTTCACGTTCGCCCTCACCAGCGCCGCACGCTGGTGCGCCACGCGACGCACTTCGTTCGGACCCTCCGCCCGCGCAAAGGTCGCCACAGCCCCGAGTCGCACCGGGATCGCCGCCCCGGGGTTCACCACGATCGCCGCCACGCGCGCCAGCTCTCCGGTATCCCGGTCTTCGCCCGACACCCGCACCGGCACCTTCCGGTCCTCCTCCGATAACTTCGTCGCTTCCGTTCCCAGCACCTGGTTCTGCACGATCGAGGCCACCGCGTTGATGTCGAGCCCGTACTCCGCCAGCTTCGGGCGGTTGTAGGTCACCCGGATTTCCGGCGAGCCGCGGCCGACGGTGGAACGGACGTCGGTGAGGCCCGGAAGCTTCGCCAGCGCCTGCTCGGCGTCGCGGGCGGAGCGGCGGATCTGCGCGAGGTCGTGCCCGCGGACTTCCAGCTCGAGCGGCGTGCGGAATGAAAACAGCACGGGATGGGCGACCTGCACGGTGACGTCGGGAATAGAAGAGAACCGTTCGCGGAGGGCGAGGAGGACCTGGCGTTCCGCGGCCTCGAGGTCGTCGGCGGGCTTGAGCGCGACGCGGATGCGCGCCGTGTTCTCGCCCTCGCTCTCCCGGCGATTCGCGTCGTCCTCGACGCCCACCGCCGACACCACGCGCGCCACGCCCGGCGTAGCGAGGATGGCCTTCTCGAGCGCGCTGACCTCTGCGTCCGTGCGCTCGATCGGGGTTCCGACCGGAAGCGACACTTCGAGAATAAACTCTCCCTGGTGCATGGTCGGGATGAGTTCCTGTTCAAGGCGGGGGACGAGCGACACGGTCCCCAGGGCCACGGCGACGGAAGCGGCGGCGAGGATGAGCTTGCTGCGAAGCGCGATGCGCAGGGCGGCGGGATAGAACACGTTCAGGCGGTCCATTCCCTTTGTGAAGACCCACAGCAGCGGAAAGACGGCCCAGCCGGCGACGAATCCCAGGATGCGAACGATCCAGACCAGCAGCCAGGTCAGCGCCCAGAAGAACCAGACGAGGGGCTGAATGTGAAGCTCGAGGACGGCCGCCACGGGGAGCAAGAGCAGCGAAAGAAGTCCGTCGGCGATTCCCGTGACGGTGCGGGCCGCGAATCCCGCACGCGCACGGCGGACGTAGTCGAGCGTGAAGATCTTTCCCACCGGGAGCCGCACTTCGGGTTTCTTCCATTCCCGCGATGACAGCATCGGCACGAAGAAGAGCGACACGCCCATGGAGGCCATGAGCGAGATGCAGACCGTGAGCGCCTGATCGCGGAAAATCTGGCCCGCGATTCCCTCGATGAAGGCGATCGGGAAGAAGACGACGACGGTCGTGAGCACGCTGGCCGACACGGCGAGCCCGACTTCGCGCGTGCCGCGCACCGCCGCGGTCGCGCGGTCGTCCCCCTCGTCGCGGCACCGCGCGATGGAGTCGAGCACGACGATCGATGCGTCCACCATCATGCCGACGCCGAGCGCAAGCCCCCCCAGCGACATCACGTTCAGCGAGATGCCGCAGAGGTGCATCGCCCCGAAAGTCGTCACGATCGAAAGGGGAATCGACACGCCGATGATCAGCGTGTCCGTGAGCGACCGCAGGAACAGAAAGAGGACGATGACGGCAAGCAGGGCGCCCTGCCACGCCGCCGAGTAGACCGCATCGATGGCCGAGCGGACGAAGGTGCTCTGGTCGGTGAGGATCGTGGCCTGGATCCCCGCAGGGAGCCGGATCCTGTCTCTGTCCTCTTCCGCCTCGCCGCCCTTACCGTATTTCTGCCACCACGGCGGCGGCACCCCCTCAAGCCGCTCGCGCACGGCGTCGGCGACCCCGACGATGTTCGCGTCCGCTTCGCGGTAGATGTCCAGCAGCACCGCTTCACGCCCGTCAATCCGTGCCAGGATCTTCGGGTCCTTCGAGACGCGGAGGATCGTCGAGACATCTTTCAGCTTCACGACACGGTCGTCCTTGCGCGACAGGACGATTTCGCCAAGCTCCGCCTGGGACCGGAACTCGTTCAGCGTCCGCACGAGGTACTGAACGTCGCCTTCGATGAGCGACCCCGAGGGCTGGTTCAGATTCTCCTGCCCGAGCCGCTCGGCGACTGCGCGCGGGTCCAGCCCCAGCTGCGCCAGCGCCGCCCGGTGAACCTCGACGTGGATCTCCTCTTCGCGCCCTCCGCGAACCTTGACCGCGGCGACGCCGGAAGTGCTCTCAAGCGAGCGCCGCACGTCCTCGTCCGCGAGCGATCGAAGCGCGACCAGTCCCCGGTTCCCGCTGATCCCGATCCGCATGATCGGGTCCAGGTTCGGGTCGTAACGCAACAGCACGGGGCGCTTTGCTTCCCGCGGCAGCTGCAGGTGATCGAGTTTTTCCCGGACTTCCTGAAGAGCCGTCTCGATCTTCGTTCCCCATTCGAACTCTAGGGTGACGTCGCTCGTCCCGGCGCGTGAAACGCTTGTGAGCTGAACGAGACCGCCGACGACCCCGACGGCCTCTTCGACCGGCTCCGTCACGCCGCGCTCGACGTCCTCGGGAGCGGCACCCTCCATCTCCGTGCGGATGGTCACCGAGGGATAGGAAATGTCCGGCATGAGGTTGAGCGACAGGCGGCGGTAGGAGACCGCGCCGAAGACCGCGAAGGCAGTCGTGATCATGAAGACCGCGACGGGGCGGGAGACAGTGAAGCCGAAGAAGCCGGAGGGGAGGGATTTCATCGGGGAGCGGGGGAAATGCGCTTAAGGCAAATCCCAAATCCCAACTCCAACTCCAGTTTCAGACAACCGAACGACTTGGTGGCCTCGGACTTCAGTCTGGGTTGGGCGGTGGGCATTTCGGGGTCGTTTTGGGGTTGGAGTTGGGATTTGGGATTTGTCTTTCGCCGTCATTCCGCCATCACCTTCACCTTCGTCCCATCCTTCAACCCGCTCTGCCCCACCACGATCACCTCGTCCCCCTCCGTAGCTCCCTTCACCACCTCCGCAATGTCCTTCTCCTGGAACCCCAGCTCCAGCTCCGACCACTTCGCTTCCTCGCCCTTCTTCATGAACACACCAGGCCGCCCCTCGTCGAAGACGAGCGCACGTTTCGGGACGAGGAGCGCCTTGTCGTGCGGCTCCAGCACGATCGACACATCGATGAACATCCCCGGACGCAGCCGTTTTTCGGGATCCGAAATCGACAGGAATGCCTTTGCCGTCCCGCTCGCCCGGTCGATCACCGGGTTGATCCGCTTCACGGCGGCCCTGAATTGCGCCTCCAGCGACTCGCTCGACACTTCGGCCGGCTGCTCTTCCTTCAACCGGAGCACGTCTTTTTCGGGCACGTAAATCACGCACTCCAGCTCGGACAGGTCGGTGATCTCGCCGAACACGGCATTCGCCGGGATGTGCTTTCCCAACTGCAGATCCAGCCGCGTGACCGTCCCGGCAATCGGCGCCTTCACCGTCGCATTCGCCAGCGCCAGGTTGGCCGAGTCCACTTCCAGCTTCGCCGTCTGCCACGCCTGCTCCGCCTTGCGGAACTCGTCCACGCTCACGTATTTTTCTGCGAGAAGCGTCTTCATGTGCTCGTAGTCGTCCTTCGCCTTCTTCTCGCTCACTTCGGCTTTCACTTTCGCCAGCGCGAGCGACTCGTCCTCCAGCCGCGCCAGGATGGCCTCCGCCGCAACCGTCGCTCCCTCGACGACCAGGAGCTCTTTCACGATCCCCGCGGCCTTCGAAACCATCTCGACGCGGCGCACGGGGTCCACCGTCGAGGTCGTGAGAAGCCGAAGGGCGATCGGCCCCCGGCCAAGCTTCTCCGTCTTCACCGGCACCGCTTCCGCCGGAGCGCCGGACTTCTTCCCCCACTTGCCGCCGCCCTTGTCGCCCGTGCCGTCCCCCGAACCGCAGCCGGTGGCGAGGGAAAAGGTGAGCAGGCAAGCAAGGAGACGCTTCAAGGGATGAGAATGATACGCCGGAATCAACGCACAGTTGGGCGCAAAGCGAAGCGCTGCGACCGGTTGCGTGTGGCGATCGTTGAAGCGCGGGGCCGTTCTGCGACGATAACTCCCCGGATGCCCTGGACCGTTTATCTGCTTCGGTGCAAGGACGACACCCTTTACACGGGGATCGCCCGGGATCTTGACCGCCGCGTCGCGCAGCACGATTCCGGCCGCGGCGCGAAATACACCCGTGGCCGCGGGCCGGTGCGGGTGATCTGGAGCGAAATCCGTCGGACGCAGGGGGCGGCGCTCCGGCGGGAAGCGGAGATCAAACGATGGCCGAGAAGGCTGAAGTTGCAGCTCGTGACGCTCACGCGCTTCCGGGTTCCTTCGAGGGCTCTTCGGGGTTCCCGCGGATCCCGCACGCCAGGTTGCCCGCGAGGATGAGCCCGCCTCCGACCAGCTTCGCGGCGCCGAATCCTTCCGAGAAGAAGATGGCCGAGAAAATCCCCGCGAAGACGGGTTCGAGCGTGTAGACGACGGCGGCGTGGTTGGGCGAGAGAAACCGCTGGAAGTGCGACATCAGCGCCATTGAGCCGACGGTCGCGAGAATGGCGGTGAATGCGATCCCGAGCCAGACGGAAGGGTGGGGAAGCGCCGCCGGCAGTGCCGCGAATGCCGAGGGGCGCACCAGGAGGATCGGCAGGGCGCACGCCAGCGCCCCGAACGTCACCTGGTGCCATGCCAGCCCGATCGGGTCGCACTTTTTCGTCCCGACGTCCGTCGCATGGATCTGGAAGGAAAACACGAGCGCGCAGAGGAGCGACAGCCACTCGCCGCGGCCGAAGTGCGGCATTCCCGATTTTCCCGCGCCGGTGACCAGCCACAGGCCGAGAACAGCGCAGGCGATTGCGAGCGCCACCGCCGCCGTGGTCCGCTTCCCGAACAGAAAGCGACCGAGCAACGGCGTGAAGACCACGAACATGCTCGTGAAAAGAGCGGAGACGGCGGGGTCCACTTCGCGCAGCCCGTAAATCTGCAGCATGAACCCGACGGAGAATGGCACGCCGGCGATTACACCCCAGCGAATCGAGTTCCGGGCGCCGCTGAAGAGCCGCGGGAACACAATCGGGAAGGCGAGCGAAGCCAGGGTGAAGCGTGCCGCGAGGAACAGGAGCGGCGCCCAGTCGCGATCCGCTTCGGGAAGTTTTTCGGCGATCCTCTCGCTCCCCGTCTTCATCAGGAAGAACGTCGCGCCCCAGAACAGCGTGCAGAACACCAGTCCCCACACCGCGCGGGCACGCCGGCGGGCGCCGACGGTGTCTTCCGCCCCTACACCGTCCATTTGAGTTCGCGCCACGGGAATTTGAACGCCTTGAAGCGGACGATCTTGCGCGGGTGCCAGTGGAATCCCGCGCCCGCCGCGGCGACGGCTTCTTCCGTGGCGAAGACCTGTTCCTCTCCCGCGAGATCCTCGCCGAGCTTCGCCGCGCGATTCACCTGTGCGCCGAAGGCCTCGCGCCCGAACCGGAACACCGGTCCGTACCCGACGCCGCAGCAGAGCCGGAGCTGTTCCGCCTCCGGCAACCCCGAGTTCCGGTGCGCCAGCGCCCGGTTCATGGCTACGGCCGCATCGATGGCGCGCCGCGCGCCCGTCGGCCCGTCGAACCACGCGAACAGCGAGTCCGCTTCCCACTTGAGCACATGCCCGCGATGCGCGCGCACGATCGGCGAAAGAAGCCGCTTGCCGTCGGCGATGAGGGTCAGGAAGTGGAGGATGCCGAAGAGCTCGGTGAAGATGCTGAAGTTCCGGTAGTCCGTGACCAGGATGGCTCCGGGGCGCTCGCAGGAGCGCAGGCGCGCATCGACGGCCGACCGCGCCGGGCCGCGGGCACTGACCCGCCTGGCGAGCAGTGCGAAGAACTTTTCCTCGGTCAGAGGATCCTGCCGCTCGCCAGCGCCGACTTCGCGGCCTGGATGTCTTCGTCCATCACCGTTTTCCGCTTCGCCGCGTTCATGCTCTCCACGGCAGCCCTGGCCAGCTTCACCAGGTAATCCTGCGCCGCGCCGGCGGCGAGGTCGACGGAGGTGGCGGAGATTCGAGGGACTCCGTTGGACAGAAGGATTCGCTTGATCGCGGCATTGGGCAGGTCGGACATGAGTGTGGCTCCTTGGATGGTTGGGCAAAGGAAAACGAAAAACGAAACGGACCGCGAGAAAAATCCTGCAGGTCAGGCTCCGTCGGCTCCGCTGACGGTGACCTGGGAGGCCGCTCTCGTTCGGGCCGACTCCGCCCGACCTGCAGGATTTTTCTCGCGCTCCCGTACAACGACCCCCCAGTCGTGGCTCGGGTCGAGTCGCCTTCCGTATCAAGGATGCTCCCGCTTCATCGACTCAGCATGTCGAGGAGAGCGGCTTTCACTCCGGTCATGGCCGCGACGCGTACTCCCTTCTCCGAACAGGCCCACACCGGTCCGTCCAGCGGGTCCGCCGGCTCCAGGCCGTGGCTGCCCTTCACGAGCGAAGCGTCGAGCGGGATCACGTCCATCAGGTACCGCATCCCCAGCTTCTTCTGCAGGAGTCGCTTCGCGACCCGCGGCGCCGCTCCCTTGATCGCGAACAGTTCCCGCGGGTCGTACCCGGGTTTCCGGTGGATATCGACGGTGCGCGCGAAATCGGGTGCCCGGCGTTCATCCAGCCAGAAGTCGTAGGCATACCACGCGTCCCGCGGCGCCAGCAGCACGATGTCTCCTGCGCGGGGGCAGTCGAGGCCGATCTCCCGCCGGGCCGCTCCGACCAGGCAGGTCCCGAGCGGTCGCAGGGCCTCCGCGACGACGGAAACCGTGGCCGGGTCGCGGACGTAAATGTGCGCCGCCTGGTGATCGACGACGGCAAAGGCGCCCGACGCAAACGTGTCGAGCATCTCGCCGAACGGCCCGTCGCGCACCGCCATCAGGCCCTTTTCGCGCAGCACGCGATTCGGGAACAGCGCCCGCGAGACGGGAGCGATCCCGTACTCGCTCACCACCGCCACCGCCGCGCCGATTTCGCGCGCAGCATCGATGACCATCCCGGCGCACGCATCGACCTCGCGAAGGAGCGCCGGGTTCCCGGGGCCGAACCGCTGGTGGTCGTAGTCAAGGTGAGGAAGGTAGACGAGCGTCAGGGTCGGCCTTTCCCGTCGAATGACGTCCGCGGACGCCTTCGCGATCCAGCCCGTCGACGGTAGCCCGCTCTTCGGCCCCCAGAAGCTGAAGAACGGAAAGTCGCCGACCCGGTCCTTCAGCTTTTCCGCCAGCGCCTCCGGTGTCGCCTGGATGTCGAACACCTTCGATCCGTCCGCGCCGTAGTGCGGTTTCGGCGTCACGCTCCAGTCGACGGCCGCACCTTGGTTGAACCACCAGAACATCTTTGCACAAGTGAACTTCGGGTCCCGCTTCCGCGCCGCCTCGTACACCTTCTCCCCGGAGACCAGCGCGTTCGACTGGAGCCAGAAGCGCACTTCGCCGGTTTCGCGGTGGAACCACCCGTTCCCGACGACGCCGTGCTCCTGGGGAAGCAGTCCCGTGAGCATGGTTGCCTGCGCCGCGCAGGTGACGGCCGGCAGGACGCCCTTCATGGGCCCCGCGCCCGACCCCGCGTCGGCGAGCGCCCGGATCCGCGGCGTGTGCTCTCCCACCTGGCGCGGCGTGAGCCCGACGATGTTCAGTAGGACCACTGGCTTCATCAGAATCAAGATTATGGCGGCCGCGGACTCCCTTCCAGTCATTCCCGTCCGCGCGGGCATAATGCGCCCATGCCGTTTACCGTCGCTTCCTGGAACGTCCTCGCCGACGCTTACATCCGGGCGGACCTGTACAAGGACTGCCATCCGGACGCGATCGACCCGGCCCTGCGGTTCGGGCGGCTCGTTGATGGAATCGAAGCGCTGAATGCGGATGTCGTTTGCCTGCAGGAGGTCCAGGAGGACTTCAGCTCTCGCCTCGCCGTGGCGATTCCGTGGAAGCGCTGTTTTGCGAAGAAGGGCGGTGGACGGAAGGACGGGTGCGAAATCCGCATGCGTCCGCCAGCAGCACCCGGCCCCTGGGACTCGTTCCGATATTCCGACGGTTCCGGGCACGTTGCGATCGTCGCGATCGTGCCGCTGCCTGAGGGGCCCGTTGCGGTCGCGACGACGCACCTGAAATGGGACCCGCCGGGCACTCCGGCTGAGAAGCGGTTTGGCTTCCGGCAGGCCGACGAATTGATCGCGGGATTGCGGGAGCGCGCCTCCGGCCTGCCGTGGATTGCCTGCGGCGACTTCAACGTCACCGCGGACGACCCGGTCCTGGCGAGATTTGCGGAAGCGGGCTTGCGCGATGCGTACGCTTCCATGCCTCGCGCGAACACATGCGTCGCCAACGGCCGTGCGCGCAGGATCGACTTTCTGCTCTATACTGCGGACCTTATGTCCAATCCGCGCCCCCTTCCGCTTCTAGCCGACGACGCGATCCTCCCTTCGATCCGCGTCCCGTCGGATCACCTCCCCATAGCCGCGACCTTCGAGCGATTACGTTAGCCATCGCTTTTCCGGGCCGTTTTCACTCGGAAACGATGAGGGGGTGAAATGCCGTGCGGGTCGCGCCGCGCGGCAGCCTTTCGCCGCGCGGCAGTGACCCGCACGGCATTTCACCCCCTCATCGTTTCCGAGGTCGGGTGGCGTAATCGGCAGACGCACGGGATTTAAAATCCTGTGGCCCGCAAGGGCCGTGAGGGTTCGATTCCCTCCCCGACCACTTTTCGAGGCGGCAGACGGGGACTCGTCGGAGCTCCGTACTGCCGGGTCATTGGGGCGAGGCTCCGGTTGCCGAACGGCCCGGCAGCACGGATCCCCTCCTCGCACCCCGTCTGCCGCCTCGAAAAGTGAGGAACGGCAACTTCAGAACGAGACTCACATTTTCTGGCGAGGATTTCCGCTTGCTACACTTCCGGCCATGCGTCACCGGAATTCCGCGCTACTGCTCCTGTTCGCCGCGACTGCCTTTGCGGAAGACGCTTCGCCGAAAAAACTCAAAACCGACTCGCCGGTGCGGCAGAAGCGGATCAAGGAGTTCCTTTCGGAGGATCCGGCGAAGCAGGCGCTGGCGCTGACTGAGGCGGGGAAGTGGGAGCGGGCGCCCTGGTCGGACGCTGTGAAGAAGGATCTTGAGCTGATCCGGGGCGCGAAGTTCGCGCGGACGGGGTTCAAGGATGCGAAGGGGCAGCCGGTGTTTCGCGGGAAAGAAGTGTTCAAGCAGAACGGGATCGACCGCGAGTTTCAGTGGGTGGTGCCGAAGACCTACGACCCTCTGAAGCCGACGCCCCTGTGGATTTACCTGCATGGCTCGAATGGCCCGATGGGGACGGAGCCGTGGTCCACGTGGGCTTCCTCGAAAGGGATGATCTGCGTGGCTCCGGCATCGCCGAACCGGCAGTACTGGCACCCGGTGGACGGGGCGACGGATCCGCTGGTGTACGAGGAGTCGTTCTTCTTCGCGTACATGGACGCGTGGCGAGCGAAGTTCAACGTGGACCCGGAGCGGATCTACCTGAGCGGATTCAGCGCAGGAGGGTTCGGGTCCTGGTGGTTCAGCCTGCGGTACCCGGAGTACTGGGCTGCGGTGATGCCGATGGCGGGCGGCCCGCCCTCAAACTGGGGAGAGCGCGGCCCGTACGAGCAGCCGGGGAAGCTGGGGTACTGGATCTGGCACGGGGAGCTGGACGCGGATGTGCCGGTCGATCTCGACAGGAAGGGTGTCGAGGGGCTGAAGAAAGTAGGCACGCCGGTCTGGTACAAGGAGTACGCGGGAGGCGACCACAACACGTGGTTCCCGAAAGACGAGGCGGAAATCGCGAAAGTGGTGCTCGACGTAGTGGAGAAGGAGCGCCGGATCCTCTGGCCCTCGCGCGTCGTGTGGTGCTGGGACGCCGCCTGGTACAAGGTCTTCCCGAAAACCGCGCCGCTGAAAGGCGGCTGGTGGCTCGAGTTCGGCGAGTGCGGCGACTCGGCGCGCATCGAGGCCGAGTACGCGGGCGGCAACCTGTACAAGGTCACGACCCGCGACATCAAGGACTTCACGATCCGCGTCAGCCCCGACATGGCCGACCTGTCGAAGCCGGTCGTCGTTCAGGTCAATGGCAAGGAAGCGTTCAATGCCGTGGTCGAAGTAGATTTTGAGCTGCTGCTGAAGAGGCAGGCCTCCTGGTCGGACCCAAAGCGACTCTTCACCTCCGAGATCCACGTACCCGTTCCTGCTTCGAAGTAACGTCCGGGAGAAGCATTTCGCGCCGGTACCGCGAATTCCGGAATTCCCGATGCAGCCGGAGCGTACCTATTGGTAATTCCGAAGTGGAGAACGGCATCATGCGCAAACTTGCCGGCGGCATCGTCCTGGCGGTCTCGTTCGCTTCACTTGCAATCGCGGAGGACCCCAAGCCTGAGGCAAAGCCGCCCCCGGCCGCCCTCTTCGGCGCGGGAACCCGGGCGCCCGACGCTTCCGAGAAGGCAGCCTTGAGCCTGGGAGATCCGCTCGCCGGCCGCGTGAACGGGCAGATCGTCGAAGAGGTCGCCAAGGATGGCCCTGCGGGGGCGGCTGGCATCACCGCAGGTGACGCGATTCTGGCGCTCGACGCCAACCGTATCTACTCGAGTGACGATCTTCAGGATTTCGTCCGCGCCGCGAAGCCCGAGCAGAAAGTGAAAGTGCTGCTGCGTCGCGGAGAGTCGAAGAAAGAAGAGACTGTCGAAGTCACGCTCGGTTCCCAGCCGCGCCCGAAGGAAGCGCGCATCGAGTGGACGTTCGCTGGCCCGGCGCAACTCGATGCGGCGCTCGCCCTGGCGAAGAAAGAGGGAAAGAAAGTGCTCGTGGGCTTGTCGGGCGCTGAAACGTGATGAGGCTCCACGCGATTCGAGAGCGGTTCGCTCTCAAAGGCACTCGAGGACGCAGAGGTTGTGAAGGCCTCAGAGGCTTTCGTCCGGATCATCCTCCGACGGCCGCACGCGTACGCCTTCGCCGCCGCGCACGACGCCGCACCGATCCCGGGCCTCAGCTTCCTGACCGCGGACGGCAAGCGGGTCGGCGGAGTCCCCCTGGGAGGGGAGCCTGATGCGAAGGTCGTGCTCGAAGAAATGAGAAAGCAGGCGAAGTGATTCAACAGCGCATGGTCTTCGTGCTGATTCTCGCGTGCGGGTGCGCTTCGGCGCCCCCCGCGTCACAGGAAGGCGTCGTTGCCATCCGGGTTGAAGGGATGACGAAGACGCTCGGGTTGACCTGACTGGGGTGACCGAACGCCGTACAGGAGGCCCTGGAGGGGCATCCCGGAGTTCTCGAATTGACGGTCACCCTGGCGGACGATCGATTTGACATCCGGTTTGACCCTTCCCGCACGACAGCGGAGCGGATTTGCGAAACCGTGCGCGGGCTCGGCTACTCGGTGCGGCGACTCGATTCAGGAAGTGCGCCCGTTGCTGCGGCAGTCGAGCGCATCGACCCGGCGACGCTGCCGGAACGGCTTCGAGTGCGGTTCGACGAAGCGCGTACCTCCGGGAAGCTGGTGCTTCTCGATTTCAGCGGTCCCGGGTGAGTGACGTGCGAGCTCATGGATGCGGAGACGTATCCACACGAATCAGTCCGGGCCGAGCTGGCGAAGTGGGTTTTCGACCGGGTGGACGTTGAGGGCGAGCGTGGCGTCGCGGAGTTGCTCCAGGTTTCCGCCGTTCCCGTAGCCGTGGCGCTGACGCCAGACGGAAGGGTGCTCCGGCGCTTTGAGGGGCACTTCCAGGCCAGGAAGTTTGCGGATCTACTGGCGGAGGTTCGGTCGTCCCGCTGATTCCGCGGAGTATGATGCGCCGTCCGTTCAGCGCCGTGCTCAATGAACTTCCAGTCAAGGCAACGCTCATGAAGCTCCACTTGCCTGTCCTTCTCCTCGCATCAGCCGTCGCGTTTGCCGAAGAGCCGCCGAAGCCGAAACGGGCGGTGCTGGGGCTCGAATCGCACGCTGCGGCGCAGGAGGAAGAAGAGCCGCTCGGGTTGGAGGAAGTGCTGGTGGACCGGGTGTGCGGCGTGGTGGTCGACAAGGTCGCGGAAGGCGGTGCAGCTGCAAAGGCGGGCATCAAGGCCGGCGACGTGCTGCTTCAGTTCGGAGACCAGAAGCTGTTCACGAACGACGACCTGACCGACCAGCTGAAGGTCGCAAAGCCGGGAGCCGAGGTGAAAGTCCGCCTCAAGCGCAGCGACACGCTGAAGGAAGAAACGGTTACGGTGACTCTGACGGCCGAGGACGGAGCGGCCTGGCCGGGCGTCGAATGGACATACGCCGGTCCCGAGCAACTCGACGACGCACTCGCCGAGGCAAAAAAGGCAGGCAAGAAAGTGCTCGTGGGCGCCAGCGGCGCGGAGACGTGATGAGCGACCGCACACTTCGAGAGCGGTCCGCTCTGCGACACGTTGAAGAACGAAGGGGTCGTCAAGGCCTCGCAGTCGTACGTCCGAATCCTGATCCGGCGGCCGCACGCGTACGCATTCGTAAAGGCGAACGCGGGCGCGGAATTCCCAGGGCTGTCGGTCCTGAATGCGGAAGGAGAGCTGGTCGCGACCGTGGCCGTCGGGGATAACGCGGCCGAGGTGGAGAAGACGCTGAAGGACGTAATCGCAAAGTAAGTCTGAGGCACTCTCAGCGCCCGTCAGCAACAGCACACGGCGTAACCATGCTGTCCCGATCCAATCGTCGCCAAATGGCGGCAGTCGCCAAGCGGTCCAGCCGGCGTCCGCAAGGCCGAGCATCATCCGTTCGGCGCCAATGGGATTGGCACTGTGCACCACGACCGGGAAGTCCGGTTTCCGCCCCGCGAGATACCGGACCGCATCCATTCCTTCGCCGGGATCAACCCGAATCCCATCGACCTCCCTCGGGAGTCCGAGGTCGTGATCAAGCGACACCAGGGCAATCTCCGACCAGGTGGAGGCCATCCACTTCGTAAAGTCCGGAACAATCTCATGCACGACCAACTGAAACCCGGAGCGCTCCAGGATTCTCGAGGTCTGCACGAATTGCGGAACCCTGCTCTCCGCATCGTCCTCCAGAATTCCGATGAAGCGCTTCACCCCACCAGTGTCTCACTTTCTCTTGTCCCCGCCTTTCTTGACGCCATTTCCCGCCCCCGGCTACTCTCGCGCTCCCGTCACGATTCACCTGCAAAGGAGCTCTTCCATGTCTTCCAGTCTCGGCTACAACCGCGACCTTCTCGTCATGCCCTTCGACCACCGCGGCTCGTTTCTCGAAAAACTGTTCGGGATCAAGGGCCGCCAGCCGACCGCCGAGGAGACGAAGGTCGTCGCTTCGTTCAAGGAGATCGTCTACGACGGATTCAAAAGGGCGCTGACGCTGGGTGTGCCGAAGGACAAGAGCGCGATCCTGGTGGACGAGCAGTTCGGCGAAGCGTGCCTGCTGGACGCGCGGAAGAACGGGATTGCGGCGTGCATGCCGACGGAGAAGTCGGGGCAGGACGAGTTCGACTTCGAATACGGGAAAGAGTACGGGGCGCACATCGAGAAGTTCGACCCGCTGCTGGTGAAGGTGCTCGTGCGCTACAACACGGGGGCCGATCCGGCGATGAACGCGCGGCAGGCGGCAAGGCTGAAGGAACTGTCCGAATACCTGAAGGTGCACCACCGGAAATTCATGTTCGAGCTGCTTGTGCCGGCGACGGAAGCGCAGCTGAAAGAGTGCGGCGGGGACAAGGGGAAATACGACACGGAAAAGAGACCGGCGCTGATGTGCGCTTCGATTGTGGCGCTTCAGAAAGCGGGCGTTGAGCCGGACGTCTGGAAGGTGGAAGGCGTGGAGAAGCCCGAGGACGCGAAGAAGGTCGCGGACGCGGCGCGGGCGGGAAACCGGTCGGAAGTCGGGGTGATCGTGCTCGGGCGCGGCGAAAGTGCGGCGAAGGTCAAGGAGTGGCTCATCGCCGGCGCGAAGGTGCCGGGCGTGATCGGCTTCGCGGTGGGACGGACCGTGTTCTGGGATGCGCTTGTCGGGTTCAAGGAGAAGAAGCACGACCGGCAGGGCGCTGTGGACATGGTGGCGAAGAACTACAAGGGGTTCGTGGACCTCTGGATGGAGCACCGCAAGTAATGTGCACGATGTGCGCCGGACTCTCGAAGCGCGATGGTTTCTTCATCGTCGAGTGGCCGCATCACGTCTGGCGGCTTGCCGAGGACCAGACGTGGCCGGGCTGGTCGATGCTGATCCACAAGAAGCACGTGACCGAGCTGTTCGAGATGTCCCCCGCCGAGCGCGCGGCCGCGATGGAGGAAGTTTCGGAGGCAGCCCGGATCCTGAAGAACGCGTTCGGCGCGACGAAGATGAACATCGAGCTCCTTGGTAACCAGGAACCGCACGTTCACTGGCACATCATCCCGCGGCGGACCGACGACCCCGCCTGGAACCGTCCGATCTGGACGTTCTCGCACGCGCCCGTGCGCCTTTCCCCAAAGGAGCACGACTCGGTCGTTGCGCGCATCCGGAGAAAGATTCCCGCGGCGCCCGCGGTCTGAGGGACAGCCCAAAGCATTTCTCCGCAACGAAGAAGTGATAACCTCATTCTGTGGAACCCACCCCCGATCTTCAGACCATCCCCGGCTACCAGGTCCAGGGAAAGATCGCAACCGGCGGCTTCGCGGCCATCTTCAAAGCCGTGGACATGGCCACGTTCCAGGTCGTCGCGATCAAGATGCTCTACCCTGAAAAAGCGAAAAACCAGGCGTACGTCCACCGCTTCACGACCGAGTCCCAGCTCCTCCTCAGCCTGTCGTCGCCGTGGATCGTGAAGGGCCTCAAGCGCGGGAACGTGCACGGACTGCCGTATCTCGTGATGGAGTACGTGCCCTGCATCCCGCTGTCGCATCTCATCCAGCGCAACGGGACGCTGATTCCGCCAATCGCGCGGCGAGTGCTCATCGACACGGCGAAAGCCCTGGCCGTGCTGTGCGAAAAGGGATTCGTGCACTGCGACCTCAAGCCGGACAACCTGCTCGTGACGGGTCACGACCAGGTGAAGCTGTGCGACCTCGGTCTCGCCGAGCCGATCGGAAACCTCTCGCGCGGGATGAGCGAAACGACGGCGGGCACGCCGGAATTCATGTCGCCGGAGCAGGCGCTCGGCAAGCTCGATCTCGATTTCCGATCCGACGCCTACTCGATCGGGATCATCCTCTACCAGATGATCTTCGGCCGGCTGCCCTTCACCGGAAAACGCGAGGACGTGCTGCTCGCCCAGGTCAAAGAGCAGCCCTTCATCGACGACGTGACCTTCCACATCCCGCCGTGGGTGAAAGCCGTTCTCCCGCGCATGCTCGCGAAGGACCGCGAACGCCGCTTCCGGACGCCCGCAGAGCTGCTTTGGGAGCTTGAGAATGCGCCGTGAGCGGGGTGCGGTGATTTGAGAAGCGACACGTTCGTCTCACGGCCGCAGCCGGGGGAATCCGCGCGATCGCGCGTCCGCAGGATGCTGCACGAGCCTTGGTGCGAGTGGGCGGTTGTCGCGCTGATCGTCGTCTCTAGCGCGATGGTCGTGATCGAGATCAGTCTCGACGCGACGAAACATCCGGCGGCCGTGAAGCTGCTCGAAGTTGCCGGGCATGCGATCTCCGGCCTCTTCCTCGGCGAGCTGGCGGTACGCTGCTGGACGTATCGGAAGCGTTCCCGTTTTTGTGCCCGCTACTGGCTCGACGTTCTTGCGTCGCTTCCGTTGACGGTCGGCTACGCGCCGCTGCGACTGTTGAGGCTTCTCCGGCTTCTCCGGCTGATGCGGGTTGGCTCGCTGGTTCGTCGCCGGTACGCCTCGGGAGCCGGAGGGGAGTTCATCGCGATTTTCACGATCGCCGGCGTTGTCGTGCTTGTGGCCACCTGCGTCATGGCCGCCTTTGAGTTCCAGGGAGCGGGCTCCGTCCCCGGAAATTTCGCGGATTCCTTCTGGTGGTCACTGCTGTCGATGGTGTCGAACCAACCTGTCGATCAGGTACCCGTTTCGATTCAGGGCCGGATCATTTCCCTCGTCATCATCATGACCGGACTCTGCCTCTTCGCGATCGTCACCGGCACCGCGGCCGCGGTGATGTCGCAGAGGCTCCGCCGCCTGGAGGCAAACCCGATGGACCTGGACGAACTGGAAGACCACATCATCATCTGCGGCTGGGACCGGCGCGCGCCGCTGGTGATCGAAGAGCTGCAGCACTCGGCGGAGGAAAAGCACCGCGCGATCGTGGTGATCGGGGAACTGGAAGAGCTGCCGCCGATGAACTGGAAGATCGTGAACCGGGACCTGATCTACCTGGTGAAGGGCGACTTTACGAAGGCGGAGCTTCTGGAGAAGGCGGGGATTAGGCGCGCGGCGAAGGCGATCATTGTCAGCGACAAGGGCCGGAACCGGAGCGACCAGGATCGCGACGCGCGGACGATTCTCGCGGCGCTGACGATCGAAAAGCTGAACGGCGAGATCTACACCTGCGCGGAACTGCTGAATCGCGAACACGAGGCGCACCTGCGCATGGCGGGAGTCGAGGACGTGGTCTGCGCCTCGGAATATGGAGCGACCCTGCTCAGCTCAATGGCGATTCACAGCGGGATCAGCACGATCATCGCGGAGCTGCTGTCCGTCCAGTACGGCAACGAGTTCTTCAAGATTGCGTGCCCGGCGTGGCTGGAGGGGAAAACGTTCGCGGAGGGCGTCGCGGCGCTCACGAAAAAGGACGCCATCCTGATTGCGATGGACCGCCCGACCGGCGGGAAGCGCCACGAAGTCACGCTCAACCCGGAGAAGGATTTCAAACTGCAAAGGGGAGACCTGCTGGTCGTTATAAGCAGGTTAAGACCGGACATCTCGGTGGTTTGAAGCCGCCCCGGCGGTTAACATCGCCGCTTCGTCAAGCCGATACGGACCCCGCGGGACGGAGCGGGACCGAATTGCATCATGGGACCGGCGCCGAGCGGGGGACGACTTGGGACGCGAATTCGAGATTCTCTCGGGACTCATGGCCGTCCAGATGCGGTTTGTGCTGGGCCATCAGTTCCTGAAGTCGGCGGCGAAGGCCGACACCGACCCTTCGAAGTCGCTGACCTTGCGACTTGTCGAAGACGGCGCGATCGGTCCGTCGGAAATGGCGCTGATCCGCTCGATCGCCGAGGCGCACGTGCGCCACCATGAGGGGGATGAAGCGCGTGCGCTGGCGAGCGCGCCGGTGGACCCGAAGATTCTCGACGCGCTCTTCGCGGCGGAAATGGGCCCGTTGCTGAAAGAGTCGCTGCGCACCATGCGCCCGAAGGAGAGACTTGGCACGACGGTCCTTTCGAAGTTCTCGGCCGGACTTTCGATCCTCTCGGCGATCCAGACCGATCCGGCGGCCGGCGCGCGGGATTCCTCGGCGGGGGAGGGGAAATCCCGGACGGATCCCCCGACAAAAGTGGTCGGGGCGACCGGTGCGAAAACCCCGGGTGTCCCGGACGAAACCGATGAAGTCGTCGCCGCGGAGCGGTTGCAGGATGAGCGCCGCGCAGAGAGAGCGCTCAAGATCTACGTCGACTGCCTGACCGAAATCCGCCAGCAGACGGAATACCGCGCCAAGGCCGTGACTCGCGGAGTCTCCGAGCCGCGCGTCACCGCGCTCGGCGCCGACCGTGAAGCCACCGGCAAACTTGTTCGAAAAGCAGCCTCGCTCTTCGAGCAATCCCGCCGCACCCTCGAGGACCTCGTCCGCCGCCGGTCGGCCAATCCTGTCATCCTGCGCGCCACGGGAGAATTTTTCCGGCAGGCGGCGAATCACTGGGAAGTCGAAGGGGATGCGGAAAAGTCGTCGTCGCTGATCGAGCAGGCGAAACGTCACGAAACGACGCTCCCCGTTCCCCGGACGAGCGAATCGACGCTGCGCGTGCGGACGCGCGCCTTTACCTGCCGTTGCGTGCTCGACGGCCGCCGCTTCGCCGCCGATTCGCTCGTGTTTCGCGGCGTCAGCCTCATCACCGGGGCCCGTTCGTTCAATCACCCGCCGACGGGCCGCGACCCCGCGGACGCCTGGGGAAGCTGGCTCCGCCTCCGGGCCCACGGGCCCGAATGCACCCCCGAAGCGCTGCCCGGCGCCCAGGTCTGGCTCTTCAAATACGACCTCACAGGCGAATTCGCGAGCCTGACAACGCCGTCGGAAGTCAAGGGGCGCGGAGAAGTGCCGCTTCCTGCAGAACTTCAATCGGCGCTGTTCGACGACCATTCCCCGCACTCACCTTCGGGACCGGGTGTCTACCTCGGCACGACGCCCGTCGAGGGCGTGCATCTGCCACGCGGTTCCTGGGTTCTCGTTGTCAGCATGCCGGACCGGGTCCCCGTCCGCGTCCCCGTCCGCACGGGGCTCGTGGGGGACACGCCCGTCGAGGTGACCCTGTCCTTGCCCTCCGAGATTCCACCGCGCTTCGCCCAGGTCCAGGAAGGATCGTTCCTCTACCAGGGCGACGCCAAGAATCCGAATTGCGAGCCGCTTCAGTCGGTGTGGACGCAGGACTACCTGATTGATCGCTCCCCGGTCACGGCTCGCGAATACGCGGAGTTCCTCAACGAGCGCGCGCGAACCGACCTCGACTTCGTCATTCGCCGCCGGTCACCGCGCGAAATGGAAGCCTCCGGGCACTTCTGGTTCGGGCCGCCTTTCCAGGTCCCCACCTCCGAGTTCCTGTCCCTTGCGCCGCAGGACGTCCGCACGGCCTCGAAGCGGCTGCCCGGGTGCGCGGGCGACTGGCAGGAGAGCTGGCCCATCGTGTCGATCTCCTGGCGCGACGCGATCGAGTACTGCGCGTGGAAACGCGGTGCGACCGGGTGGCTGTTCGCGCTTCCCCACGAAATCGAATGGGAGAAAGCGGCGCGCGGCGTGGACGGGCGGACGTTCCCGTGGGGAAACGTGCACCTGCGCGGGGCGTGCAACACGATCAGCACGAATCGCGAAGGAGCGATGCCGGGGTCCGTGAAAGACTTTCCGGCCGATGAGTCGCCGTACGGCGTTTTCGGGCTGGGCGGAAACACGCGGGACATGTGCCTGAACGAACCCGGGGTGGATTTTGCGGAAGAGCGGATCATGCGGGGCGGGCACTGGGGAAGTGACGGGCTCCGTTGCCACGCCAGCTACAGGTCCTGCGCGGCGGCGGACCACGTCTCGCCGCACGGCGGGTTCCGGCTGATGTGCCTGACGAAAATTGTCGCGCGTCCGCGAGTCGGGCCGCCGGATTCAGAAATCCGGACTCCGCCGCCGGTGCCCAAGCGCAAGTAGCGCGAGTCGCTCAACTTCCAACGACGACCGGGCGCCGCTTCTTGATCGGCAGGCACGCCGGGGCGCAGAGCCGGAAGCCGATCGTCGGGTGCACGAGATCCGCCCGGCCCACGAGCCGGGTGGTGCAGTCCACGCTCAGGTGCGACGTGGACCAGTTTCCGCCGCGCGCGAGCTTGAGCCCCTGCCCGACCTCCGCGACCTCGTCGAGGCACCACTCCGAAACATTGCCGGCCATGTCGCGGATGCCGAAGGGGCTCTCGTCGAAGGGGCGGGCGCCGGCCGGCTCGGGGCGCTGGTGTCCCTGCGCGGATTCGAGGTTGTGCGAGAACCAGGCGATCCGCTTTTCGCCCCAGGGGAACGGCCGCCGGTCCTCCCCCTGCGCGGCCCTCTGCCAGAGCGCTTCCGGCAGAAGGCTCCACAGTCGTCCTTCCTTTTCGGTTTTCCAGCGCGCGAAGGCCATCGCGTCGTCCCACGACACGCCGATGACCGGCCAGTCTTCGCGCCAGTTGTCGCGGCCCTCGCCGGATCCGTCGCCCGCGACGCCGTGCTCGACGGGCACCGAGTACCGGCCGCGACCGTCTTCCTGCCAGTAGAAATCCGAAGACTCCGCCGCCCGCGGCACGCGCCTCATCGCTTCACGCGGGGCTTCGCCCGCGACGGAATTGAGGAACTCGGCATACTCGCGACAGGTGACGGGGAAGCGCTCGACGAAGAATTCGCCGTCGAGCCCGGACTCTTCCTCGAGCCGCGATTGGGGGCGAAGCGCGGCGCTTCGCCGGGGCGGGCAAGTGACGAGTCGCCCCGAATGGGGAATTTCGCCGGGCGAGAACAGCGTCGCGCTGATTTCGACGCGTTCGCCGCGGCCGATGCTGAAAGGAACGGCGGCCGGTTCGCGGCCTTCGGCGACCAGGACGAGAAGCCCTGCCCCGACCGGGACCCGGAGATCCCGGATCGGCGTTTTACCGAGGAGCGTCGGGATCCCGCGAGGCTTGAATGAGTTCTCGGGAAAGAGGCGACGGATCGCGAGCTCCGGGTTGAGCGCCGGATCGACTCCTTCGCCCGACGGAATCAGCACGCGGTCGATTTCCAGGTTGCGGTACAGCCACACTTCGGTTCCCGCGGACGGCACCCGCGGACACATGTCGCCGTGGACCTTGAGAAATCGCGGGCGGTGGACCTGCGTCCCCCCGCGTTCCCGATCCGCCGTGGCGAGGCGTTTGCCCGCCGTCGGGTCGTGCCCGAGAATTGCGAAATCTCCCTCGTTCATCCGGCGTCCCGCGCTCAGGCACGGGCATCGCCACGCCAGCGTCTCGACGCAGAGCGTTCCTTCTCCCCGCGTCTGCGCGGAGTACGTCCCGTCGTCCACCGCCTCGAGCACCCGTCGCGCGCCCAGCATTCCGCGCTGGTCTCCTTCTTCTTCCGCCAGCAGAAACTTGTCCCAGTAGAGCGTCGCCCGCATCCGCCGCGCCTGCGCGTGCCCCGGCAGAACGGACAGCGCCGAGCCGATCTTGATGTCGGCTTCATGGAAAAGCTCCAGCCCGCGCCGCGCGTGCGACTCCAGCTTGTCCTCGAGTTGCCAGCCGGAGCGAAGCGCCTGCAGTCCCTCCTTGTATCCCGGACTCTCGCGCGACCGCTCCCGCTCCAGTCGCACCGCACGCCACTCCTCCAGGACGCTCTTCCATTCCTTCGCCAGCCGCTCGGCGTCCTCGATGTGTTTCTGCGCGATCCCCGAACGATGCTCCAGGTCGCGGATGCCCTCCAGGTGCGCATCGACTTCGTTGGCGAGGGCGCGCGCGCCGGGGAAGCGCGCCTTCGGGTCCTTTTCGAGGGCCTTGAGGCAGATCGCCTCGAGTTGCGCGTCGACGGTTGCAAACTGCGAGGGTGGAACGGGCGGCTCCGAGCGGACCTTCCTGATGACGGCGCGGGCGTCTTCGCCGTCGAAGGGAGCGCGGCCGCTCAGGATCTGGTAGAGGATCGCGCCCAGGCTGTAGACATCGCTGAGTTCGTCAACCGCCTCGATCTGCCCCTGCGCCTGCTCGGGGGACATGTACTGGGGCGTTCCGATGATGGACCCCGCAAGCGTCAGGCGCGAGGGCTCCATCCCGGTCGCGTCGGGCCCGTCGACGATCGCCTCGCCGGGCGCCTCGAAATGCATGGAGCGCGCCAGTCCCCAGTCCACGACAAAAACCTCGCCGTAGTCTCCGAGCATCACGTTCGCGGGCTTCAGGTCGCGATGCACCACGCCGCGGGAATGCGCGTACGCGATCGCCAGGCAGATGTCGCGGAACGCCTCAAGCAGGCGACGCTGCGGCCATGATTTCCGCTTGATGATCTTCGACATGTCGTCGCCGTGAATCCGCTTCATCGCGAAAAACGCGTCGCGCGATCCCGCCAGCACGCCCATGTCGTGCACTGCGACGATGTGCGGGTGGTCCAGCCGTCCGGTGATCAGGGCTTCATATTTGAACCGGTCGAGAATGGACCGCTCGACGTTCGTCACGAGGAGCTTGAGGGCGACGGTCCGGTTGAAGACGTGGTCGACCGCCTCGACGACGCGGCCGAGTCCGCCGCGGCCGATTTCTTCCTTGAGCGAATACCGCGCCGAAGGCATGTCGGCCGGCCGGAGCCCCCACGGGAATGACCCGGCGGAAGCAATCGGAGCGGTCTGCGAAACTCCGCCGGCATTTGCCACCGTCGCCGCCGGCGAAGACGGGGTCGAGACTTCGCGAAGCGCCTGCGCCTGGTCCACCGACAGACCCCCGAGCGCGACGAGCACTTCGGCCAGGTCTTTGCCCGGCTCTTCCGGGAACAGCCGGATCGCCTTGTCGATCTGGTCACGCGTGGCGAGCTGGAACTTGTGCGCCAGCTCCGCCACTTTCTCATCGACGGGCCCGAGTTCTCGCGGCATGTCGCAGGCGCCTCCGGCTGGGTGGGATCTGCCGCCGGAAAGGTTACGCCCCGGCGGGCGCGGCGACCAGAATCGCGCTTCACTAAAGTTCGCCTGCTGGTTTTCCGGGGATCCGCGGTCCGGGGCTGCGAAAGTGTCCCGCCGCCCGTCCGGAGGGCGGCGGGCCCGAGCCTCATGGGGGGAAGCCGATGTCGGTTGAGCGGCGGCGGCTGCGCGGCGAAGCGGAGAGGCTGGCAGCGGACGGCGCCGAAGCGGAAGCGCTGCTGCGGTTTCAATCCTTTGACATCTACCTATCGACAGGTAGATTGGCCGCATGCCCAGCACCGAAACGCGGGATGCTCTTCTGGACGCCGCCCAGGAATTCGCCCAGACCCTGGGGTACAACGCGTTCAGCTTCCGCGACCTCTCGAAGCGGGTTGGCGTGAAGACTTCGAGCATCCACTACTGGTTTCCCACCAAGGGTGATCTGGGCCGCGAGGTCATGCGCCGCTATCACGAGCGCTTCATCGCCGTGCTTTCCACCATCGACCGCCGCCGCTGGAACGCGCGCCGGAAACTGCTCGCATTCGCGGAGCTCTTCCGGGCGGCGCTTTCGAAGGGAGACCGGATGTGCCTGTGCGGGATGCTGGCTTCGGAGTTTGCGACGCTTCCCTCCGGCGTCCAGGCGGAGGTGAAATCCTTTTTCGCGGCGGCGGAGAGGTGGCTGGCCGGGGTGATGTGGGCAGGACGCAATTCCGGCGAGCTCGAGTTCGAAGGTGGACCGGAGGCGGCGGCGCGGGTGTTCTTTTCGTCTCTGGAGGGGGCGATGATGGCGGCGAGAGCGTTCGGGGACGAAGAGAGGCTTGTGTCGGCGGGGAAGTGGCTGGTGGATGCGGTGTCGAAGTGACCCTGCTTTTCCTGGCCGGGTTATCAACCTACTCGTAGATAGATAAGGAGGGACCATGAGGAAGATCGGTGCCGGAGTCATTCTTGGGGCGCTGGCGATGCTGAACGCCGGCTGCGCTTCGAACGAATCGTCTTCGGACAAGCCGGCGGTGAAAGCGGCGTTCGACCTGGAGGGGTGGAGGCTGATCGGCTGCTGCTGCGGGTCGCCCTGCCCCTGCCGGGTGAACAAGAAGCCGCTTCATTGCCACGGCTGCGACCACACGGACGCCGTGCACATCGACAAGGGGTATGCGGGGGACGTGGACCTGTCGGGAATGACGTGGGTAATCGTGGGGCGGGGGTTCGGGGAGGACACGAAGGAGAACTGGGTGTACGTCTACGTCGCGGACACGGCGACGGAAGCGCAGTACAAGGCGCTGGGGGAGATGCTGACGGCGGACGTGAAATCGTGGGGGGACAAGGCGGCGCACCTGGCCGGGAAATTTGTCGGGATGCGCAAGGTGCCGCTCACGGCGAAGGTGGACGCGGACGGGCGGGGCTGCACGGTTACGATTCCGGGAATCCTGGAGTTCAAGACGCAGGCGATCGTGAACCCGGGACGGACGGAGCCGGTCCGGAGCACCGGGATCATGGATGCGTGGGGAGATTCGTTCACGCACATGGAGCCGGTGACGCACACGCTGACGGATAAAGAGACGGGGTACTCGTGGAACCTGTCCGGACGGCAGGCGAATTTCGCGGAGTTCCACCTGACGCCGGAGAAGAAGGCCGCCGGCGGCGGCTGGGGATGCTGGACCGCCAATGCGGCGTACGGCGACAAGGGTCCGTACACGGAGCAGATCAAGGATGCCCACAAGTAGCACGGCAGACTGCGTGCCGTGAGGAACCGCCCCGCTTCGTCGCGGGGCGGTTCTGTTTCTCTCCGGATGAAACGCGGAGGCCCCGCCGGCCGTATAGTTCCCGTATGCAATCTTCCGCGTCGAAACCGGCGAATGGTCGCAGGGCGATTTTTTTCGCCCTGGCGCTTTTGATCCCGGCCGGCGCCGAAGAGGCGAAGGACTACCTCAACGAGGAACATGGATTCCGCATCCGGAAGCCCGGAGAAGAGTGGGAGATGGCGGTTGGCGCGCCGTATCCCGGAACGAGGTTTACGCTCAAGACGTGGCGTAAAGGTGCGACGGGGGAAGAAAGTGTCACTGTTTTCGTCGCGGACTTGCAGGGAGTGACGGAAGCGACTGCGGCCCGGGACGCTGCGGAGAAGGCGCGGAAGCAGGATCAGAGGTGTTCCGGGATTCGACGGGGAAGTCGCGAGGTCGCCGGCGAAAGCGCTCCCTGGCTTGCGTTCGAATACGAGTCGGGCGGGATTTCCTACACGCTGCGCCAGCACTACTTCGTCCATCACGGCTCGCATTTCATCGTGCAGTGCGCCGCGGGCGCTGCGCGGTTCAAGGAACTCGAAGGGGAGTTCACGGCTGCGCTCGAGAGCTTCGCATTCATTCCATTGAAGGACGCCGAAGGCGCGAAGGTGAAGGCGCTTCTGAAGGAAGTCGCCGGGCGGTGCGGCAGCGAAATCGGCTGGGCGAAATCGTGGGAGGAGGCGGCGAGCCGGGCGAAGAAGGAGGACAAGCTGGTCGTCGTGGTGGTCGAGCAGTACCGCGGGCTGAACATCGAACGCTATGCGCCGTCGACGCTCTTCATGGATACGGACGTCGTGGCGCTCATGAAGGAACGCTTCGTCGCATTCCAGTGGAACGACCGCTGCGGCGCGCCGTTCGAGGATCCGGCGACGTACGGGCTCGGGCCGTTCACGTTCGGGCAGGGGATTCTCTTCGCCGATTCAGACGGAACGGTCGTCGCGAACGCCGTTTCGTACGACCCGTTCTACTTCGACGAATTCGCGCGGGGCGTGCTGAAGGAACGCCCGGGTGCGCCTCCTGAGGATGCCGGCAATGCGGAAATGCTGCTGCGACGCGGCGACCTCGACGCGACCGCGGCGCTTCTCTTGTCGCCGAAAACCGCAGACGAGTGGCGGCTTAAGGCTTCGCTGCTGCGCCGGCAGCGCAAGGGGGACGACGCGCTCAGGGCGGTCGGCGAAGCGCGCGCAAGGGGCGCGAAAGGGATCGACGTGGACGAGGCGGTGATCCGGATCCGGATGGGGAAGTTCGCGGAGGCCGAGCGGCTTCTTGCGGGGAACGCGGAGCCGGAAGCGGTGTTCTGGCACGCTCTGGCGAAGGGAATGCAGCAGGGGCTGGAGCCGGTGCGGGCGGAAGTTGAGGCGCTGGTGGCCAGGCGCGCGGATGACCGCTGGGCGTGGCGCGCGGCGGCGATGATGTGCGGCCAGGGAATGGGGTCAGGGCTCGACAGGGCGGCGTGGCACGAGGAGGCGCGGCTGGCGGGGTGCATGACGTCGCCGCCGGAACCTGTCGCGGAGGCGGACCGCGCGGAGCGAGACGGCATCGAATTTCTCGTGCGGACGCAGTTGCGCGACGGCTCCTGGCCGTCACCTCATTCCCTCGCGGACCCGAAGAGCGCGCCCGGGGTCGCGATCGCGGCGATCGCCGGGTCTGCGCTCCTGCCGCATCAGGCGGACAAGAAGGCGGAAGCCGCGGTGCGGTCCGCGCTGAAATTCGTCCTGGAAAACCCGCTCGAGACGCATCCCGACCGGCTGTTCGACTACACGATCTGGGGACAGATCTTCTCGCTGCGGTTTCTCGCCGAGTGCGCGGCCGCGAAGTTCGGAGACCACGAGGAAATCGTCGAGGCGATGGACGACATCGTCGGTGAGCTTCGCAAAGGCCGCTTCTCCGACGGCGGATGGGCCTATTTCAAGGCCGAAGGAAGCGAGGGCGCATCGATCGGATTCGTGACGGCCGCGGCTCTCTGCGCCCTCCGCGACGCGAAGGCCGCCGGGGCGGACGTTCCCGCGAAGCTGCTGGAGAAGGCGGCGGAATACGTGGCTTCCACGAAACAGAAAGATGGCGCGTTCGCCTATTTCTCGGCGGCCGGACCGAACCAGGCGGGGCGAGAGGCGGAAGCGGCGCTTCGGAGTCCGCTGTATGCGATGGCCCTGAAGCGCGAGGGAAAATGCGACGTACCGGGGGTTTGCGAGTCGCTCGACCTCTACCTGAAGTTCCGCGAGCACAACCGGCGGGAGCGCGGGAAGAACCTCTGTCACACTTCTCCTGAGGGGCTCGCTTCTTACTATCTGATCTTCGGATATGCATTCGCGGCGGAAGCGCTGTCGGAAATCCCCGCCGGGGCGCGCGCGAAGTACCGGGATGCGCTTCTCGAGGATGTCCTCGCCATGCGCACGGCCGATGGCGGGTTCTGCGACAACCCGAGCATCGGCCGCCACTACGGGGCGGCGATGGCGCTGCGGGCGCTGCGGCTGGCGAAAAGGTAGGGCCCGCTACTTCGGCTTGGGCCCCGGCCCCGGACCGGGCCCGGGCGGCGGGCCCTTGGGCGGTTTCCCGGGCGGCGGCTGGCCGGGCGGCGGTTTATCCGGAGGCGGCTTGTCGGGCGGCCGGTCCGGCGGACGATCGACCACTTCGGGCTCCGCGACGGGGCGCCAGCGGAAGCTGAACACGTGCCCCTGCGTCCCGTCGATCCTGATTTTCGCGCACCCGGAGGTCGTCGGGTTCCACTTCACTCCGCCCAGCGGGCGGCCGTCGATGTTCGCCTCGAGCTTGTCTCCAGCGTTCCGCATCCACAGGCGGTGCTTTCCGGGGCCGCACTCGTCTTTCCCGAACCACGAGCCCCGCAATCCCGCGGAAACCTGTCCCGCCTGGTCGAGCATGAACTCGACTTCGAACTCGACGCTCTTCCAGGTCTTCGACGTCAGCAGCTCGGACTGGTCGATGACGATCGCGCCTTCGTCGAGCGAGACCGAGACCTTGTCCTTCTTGATGAAGTTCGCGAGCGTGCGGCCGTCGAAAAGTTCCGTCCAACCCTCGGGAGTCGGCGGCCGGACGCGGCCGGGACCGCCCGGGCGCGCTTCGATCCAAGGCGGCGGCGGTTCGTCGCCGACGGGGCCGCTCGCGAACGACTGGACGCGGAAATTGCGGAACGAAACGTCGCCGTCGGGGAGACCGAGGGCGAAGCGGCCGTCGTTGGGCGGGGGAGCGCCGGCGGGTTTGAGTGCCAGGACGCCGTCGACGCGCGCGAAGACAAAGCCTTCAATCGCAACCGCGTCGACCGTCCGCCACGTTCCCGGCTGGTCGGCCGGCAGGAGCCAGTCGAGCCCCGAGTCTCCGTTCGCGCGGGCGCGGAAGCGGGCGGTTTTCCCGCTGTGGACGCAGTAATCGAACTGGAAGCGGAAATTGCGCGGGGCGTCGGTCCTCGCTTCGGTCAGGGCTCCCGGCGACTTGACCGTGCCGCGAAACCCGCGCGGAATCGGCTGCCACGATCCGTCGGCGGCCCGTTCCCACTTCGCGAGCCGCGCTTCCGTCGAGCCATCGACCGGCGGCGAAGTTCCGCGGCGCGTGTCGATGCTTCCGAGGTACGCGCGGTACGCCTGCCAGCGGTCCGCGGAGGCCGCTTCGGCGCGGCCGCCGAGCTCGATCTGTTCGATCTCGAGCACGGCGTCGCGCGTGGACCCCACGCCGGTGGGACCGCCGGCGAACTCGTTGCCGCGATCCGCGGTGAGGGCAGGCTGGCCCCCTACGACGACCGCAAAGTTCCTGTCGAGCAGCCGGAGATCGACGGAGAACGGCTGCCCGGCCTGAAGCGGGGAGACGCGTCCCGTTTTCATCTCGCGCCCGTCAGGGGCGCGCAGCAGGACTTCGCCGCCGCCGCGAAGTTCGCAGCAGTAGCCGTCGAGGAAAACAAGGATCGTCCGGTCGGCGGGGCTCGCGGACCGGAATTGCACGAGCAGCGAAGCGGGCGTGTCCAGAAGAACAGGGAAGCCGACCGTCGCGTTCACCAGGCGCAGGCGCCCGCCCTCGACCCGTGCGCCCCAGCCGGTCTGGCACTCCTCGGGTTTCTGTGCCGCGGCGATCCAGTCGCGAAGCTGCTCTGGGGCGCTGAAATCGTAGCTCCACCTCTGTGAAGCGCCGGAGCCGGAGGGCTCGAGGGCGAAGGGACGCGAGAAGTCCTCGCGGGGTCCGCCTGCGACTACGGCTTCACGGAGCGCCTCGAGAAGCGCGTTGACCCGCGCGATCCCGAACGCGCGCGCGGCCTTTTCGTTGCGGCCGCGCGCCTCATCGCGCTCGGCTGCAGTTTTCCCGAGCCGCGGCGAATCCCAGAAGGCCCAGAAGAGCGCGACGGATTCCGGCGCGGCCGACGCGACCCGGACGAGCTCCTCGGGGCGGATGTCGGCGTAATCGACGATCGCGAGCGAACCGCTGTCCTTCGTCACCTTGACGCCCTTTTCGGACCAACCCGTCACCGTGACCGGCGTCTCGAAGGCGGCCGTGGCGATCTTCAGGCCCCTGGGATCCGTGAATGCGGCGCGGGCTGCGTCATGGAAGCGCTGCGTCGCCGCGCGGGCCCATTCGAGTTCCTGCAGCTCCGGCGCCGGTGCGGATCCCGCGGCACCGTCGAGCATCGCGCGCGCGCCCTCGAAATCGCGGGCGCGCATCCGCGCGGCGATTGCCAGCCGCAACCACGCCACTTCCGGCGGAAGTCCTCCGACGACCGGCGCCGCCTCGATTCGCGCACGGGCATTCTTCGCTTTCATCGCGAGCTCAGGGATGCCGATCCGCTCGAGCAAGCGCCAGAGGTCCGCCGCCTGGCCTGCATTTCCGCCATTCTCCAGGGCGACCGCCTCTTTCTCCGCGGCCTCGAACCGCTTCGCCGCCGCCTCGCGGACCTCCCGCAGCTTCGAGCTCCTGTGGTCCTGGTCCACTGCGGCGGCCGGGTTCCATCCTTCGAGGGCGGAAATCGCCGCCGCGAACTCGTACCCGGGCGCCGCGATCAGGCCCGCGACCCGCGCCGCCAGCGCGTCCCATTCCGACCCGCCCTTCATCCCCGCCAGCTCCCGCCGGATCTTCTCCGCCTCCTCGGGCGTCGCCGCCCGGGAAAGCCGTCCTTCGAGGTCGCGGATCCTCCCCTCGAATGCGATCCGGTCGCGCTCGGTCTGCTCCTCGAATTCCTTCGCTCGCCGGTCGGCCTTCTTCTTCTCCTCGTCGCGCTGCTCCGCCAGCTGCCGCTCGCTCGCCGCAGAATTGCGGATGATGACGGTGATGACGAGAAGCGCCAGCACGCCGGCACCCACGCCGGCCACGAGCGCCGGTCGGCGCTTCAGCCAGTTCGCGCCTTTCTCGACCGCGCCCGAGCGCCGCGCCGCGATCGCTTCGCCGCGCAGCCACCGCTCGATGTCGTCGGCCATTTCGGCGCCGGTCTGGTAGCGGCGGTCCTTTTGTTTCTGAAGCGCCTTGAGGCAGATGGTTTCGATGTCGGGGGGGACATTCAGGTTGCGCTTCGAAGGCGGCACCGGGTCTTCGTTCACGATGGCGGCGAGGAGGCCGAGGAGGTCCATGCCGTCGAAGGGCGGCCGGCCGGTGAGTCCTTCGTAGAGGACGGCGCCGAGCGAGTAGATGTCGGTGCGCGAATCGACCGCGCCGCCGCCGGTCGCCTGCTCGGGCGACATGTAGCTCGGCGTGCCCATCACGGCGCCGCTCATCGTGAGCCGCGTGTTCGACTCGACTTCCCTCGCGAGCCCGAAGTCCGTCAGGTACGGCACGCCCGCCGGCGTCACGAGGATGTTCTGCGGCTTCACGTCGCGGTGGACCAGCCCCTGCGAATGCGCGTAGTCGAGAGCACGCGCGACGAGCGCGACGGCCTGCATCAGGTCGCGCATCGCGATGCCCGACTTCACCCGGGCGTCCAGCGACCCGCCCTCGATGAAGTCCATCGTGAAGTACGCCTTCCCTCCTTCTTCGCCGAGCTCGTGCACCGCGACGATGTTCGGGTGGCGCAGTTTTGACACGAGACGGGCTTCGCGCAGGAAGCGAAGCCGGAGTTTCTCGTCGTCGCCCGCGAGCAGGACCTTGACCGCCACGTTTCGCCGCAGTTCTTCTTCGCGGCCGAGGTAGACGATCCCCATGCCCCCGCGCCCCAGTTCCTTGATCAGGTCGACTTTCCCGAGCCGCTGTCCCTTCGCTTTCTTCGCCGCGAGCGCGCGGCTCGCGCCCGGTCCCGATTCGGCCACGAGTCCCGCGAGGAGTGAATTGGCCGCGGCCGGGGGACGGTCGCCGGGCTTGCCGATGTCGATCTGGTCGATGGCCGTCGGCTGGCGGGGCGCGCTGACCTGGAATTCATCCGTCACAGGACGCAGCTCGCCCTGGCACTTCCCGCACCGGTACTTGCGGCCGGGGACAACGGGGTCAATGGTGAAGCGCGAGCCGCAGCCCTCGCATTCGCCGATCATTCCTCCCGGTCCGGGTGGCTTTGCCTGGATCATGGTGTTTCCTTCGCGGCGCAGTATATCAGCGAGCGGACCCGGCCCTAAGGTCGCGCGCGAGCGAGCCGGGAGTGCCCCCCAGGAGAGATAACGGGGAACGAAGAGGAAAATTGCACAGCGAGCCGCGAAGCCCGACACGTGGCCGTGGGATCGTGCTCTCCCGCGGGATACAATCGGGCTTCGCGCGAGGAGGCATGGTGGAACCTGAGTCTGGCCCGATCGATCCGATTCTCAATTCCCGAAACCTGGATTTCGGGAAAGCGCCTCCGCCCGCTCAGCCCGACGCGTCGCGCGTCCTGGAAACATGCGGTGCGCCGGCGGCGCCTCCGGCCGCGGGCGCCGCGGCGTTCATCGGGCGCGTGCTGCGCGGGTGTCGCATCGAGGAATTTGCGGGCGCCGGAGGATTCTCGATGGTCTTCCGCGCCACGCGCCTCGCCACGGGCGAAACCGTCGCGCTGAAGCTGCCCCGGGTCGAGGGATTCATCGCGCACCTCAAGCGCGAAGCCCTGATCTCCTCGCGATTCCAGGACCCGCAGGTCGTTCCGATCTTCGAAGTCTGCCTCGATCACGATCCGCCCTTCCTCGTCATGCCGTTCGTGCCCGGCAAGAATTTCGTCCTCCCGGATCGCGCGCCGTCACCCTGGGAGATCATGGACGCGTTCCGGCGCTTCCGCGCGATCGTCGAGGTCGTTGCGCGCCTGCATGCCGCCGAAATCGCGCACGGCGACCTGAAGCCCGGAAATATCCGCTTCGCGCCGCGCGTGCCCGAGCCGGGCCGAAGCGCCTTCCACGGCGTCGCGTCGCGCTGGGCCGACGACGAGAACTGGCCGCAGCTGGACGAGGTCTGCCACCTGCTGGACCTCGGAATCGCGCGCCACCAGCTCGCCGTGCGCCAGCTTTCCACGCTTCGCGCCTCCGTCATCAGCGTCACCGGCGAAAAAATCGCGGGGACGCTGGCGTTCATGTCGCCCGAGACGATGTCCGGCGCGCCGCCCTCCAAGGCCTCCGACGTCTACGCGCTGGGCGTCATTCTCCACCACATGCTCTGCGGCCGCCCGCCGGCGTTCGGCGTCAGCCCCGACGAATTGAACGAGTACCTGCCGCCAGGGTCGGACGTGTTCCTTCGCGACATGCTCCAGCACGACCCCGCGAGGCGCATCCCGGACGCCGGAGCCCTGCTTCACGCGATCGACGCCTTCATCCTCGAAGAGCGGCGCTGCCTCCGCCGCCGCTCCGGCCACGAACGCCGCCTCGTCTTCACCGAGCGCAAGCGCACCTTCCTGCGCGGAGTCCGCGTCCTCTTCTACACCGCCATCGTCGCCCTCGCGCTCACAGGCGCCGTCCTGCTCGTCACCTCCCCCGAACCGTCGAATCTCGAGGTCGGAAGAGAAGCGCTGCCGCTGGCCGTCGCCCTTGCAATTCCGTTCGCGGTCCCGCTCGCCCTCATCGGCACGCTGCTCGGCATCACGACGATCAACGCCTGGATCTCCGGCGTCCCGGAAAGAACCTACAAGAACCGCCGCGGCCATCCCCTGTGGACGTTCATGATGCAATGAGCGGCGTCATCTATACCACCCTGCTTGAACCCGAGATCACGCTGGAAGCGCAGGTCTCGGTCACCAACCTGAGCGAGGTCTGGAAGGGCCGTCGCCGGTCCGACGGCGCGGAAGTCGCCGTCAAATTCGCGCTGTCGCCGCTCGCCGCCGCGACCCTTCAACCCGAGGCCGACATTGTCCGCGCGCTCGAAGCCGACGGAGTCCGCGGCCTGGTCCCGGCGGAATACAGCGCTTCGCCCGTCCCGCACCTGGTATTCCCCTGGAAGGGTCGTCGCACCTTTCGCGACCTGCTCGACGGGATCAAGAGCGGCGACGACCGGTCCCACGCGACCGGAATCCTCCTCCAGGTGGCCTCCACCGTCGCCGATGTGCAGGACCGCGGATTCATCCACGGCGATCTCAAGCCCGAGAACATCCTGCTCGACGACGGCGGTCAGCCGTGGCTCATCGACTTCGGCATGGCGCGCGCCATCCATCACGCGCGCCTCGACAGCCGTGTCAGCCGGTCCATGGACGAATCGGAGGGAGGCTGGGGAGGAACGCTTCACTACATGCCCCCCGAAGGTCTTCAGGGCGAAGCGCCGGCGCCGAGCTGGGATGTCTATGCGCTCGGGGTCATGCTGCACGAGGTGCTTCTGGGGAATCGCCCCGACCGCGCCGCGACGCCGGAGGCGCTCAAGGCCGCTCTTCCCGCCGATGTCGTCACCCTTCTCCTCGGAGCCCTGGCCTACGCGCCGGCGGATCGCTTCACCAACGTCCCGCAGCTCATGCTCCGGCTCCGGCCCGTCGCCTCCGAGCTCACCGTGGTCGGCCCCGTCCGACTTTTCCGCCGCGCCGGCCGGATGCTCCTGGCAGGCCTTGCCGCTTTCTTCGTCGCCCTTCGCTACACGTCGGTCCTGGTGCTTCTCGCCGGCTACGTCGCTCTCCTGGCCGCCACGTTCGGATACCGCGTGGAATTCTGCATCGGCATCATCGCCGTGATCCTCTTCCATGGAGTCATCCGCTGGGAGGGCCCGGAGACCGAGGACGAAGCGCGCGCGCGAAAGAAAGGCTTCGTCCTGGATGCTTCGCGACCTGTCGTTCGGACCCGGCCGGCGCGCAAAACGAAGTGACGGCCTTCACCGGGAACTTCGTACGGGAAGGCGATCGTCCGGCATAGAGGGAGCACCCGTTTCGAAGGAGCTCCCCGTGCTTCGGCCTGTCCTCGCGATTCTGCTTCTCACACTGGCCGCTTCCGCCGAAATCCCCAAAGCGAAGTCCGTCGAGAAAGACGGGGACTTCGAAGCGGTGACCCTCGAGAGCGGCGCGTTCGCGAAGGTCTACGTGCCAAAGACGCTGAAGGCCGGCACGAAGCCCGGGCTCGTCGTGACGATGCACGGCCTTGGAAACACGCCCGACGACAATCTGAAATGGGGCAGCGCGGTCGCCGATCACCGCCGCGACGTCTGGTGCGCCGTCCGCGGCTCTGAGACGATGGCCCCAGGGTTCGGCTGGGATTTCGCGAAGGATCCGGCGTTCGTCGCCGATCTCACGCGCTTCGCCATCGCGCATTACAAGGTCGACCCGAAGCGCGTCGTCGCGCACGGTTTTTCCGCAGGCGGCCTGATGGCCATGGGCGCCGCGACGGGCCACAAGGACCTCTTCGCCGGCTGGATCGCCACCGCGTCGCGCGGCTACCCGGGCGCGCCCGGAACCGATCCGAAAGGTCTGCGCGCCGTGGTGATCCTCGGCGACCAGGACCCCGTCTACAAGGTGGTCGAGGACGTCCGCGCGGCCGTGACGAAGTCGGGGGCGGGATTCTCGTTGTGGACGGTCAAGGGCATCGGGCACGTGCTTCCGGACGCCGTCTACCTCAACGACGCGCTCAACTACGTCCTCAATCCGAAATCCCCGGATGGCGAACAATTGCTTCCGCAGAAGGCAGACCACCTATTCGCGGCGGTCTTTGAGCCGGGGAAGAAGTAGCGGTCAAGTCGTCCGCGCGCCACTCGAGTTCTCAGCTGCAGCCTGCGGTTTCGGAAGCGGCTTGAGTACCCAGCGAAGTGCGTGCTCCTCCAGAGGCAGCCAGAGTGCGTCGGGATCTCCCGCTCTCATGGCGCCGCGGTCCAGGATTTCTGCTTCGAAATCAGGGATGGCGGGCTTGCCCAGGATCTCCCACTCTCTCAGCGTCCCGCGCAGGATCTCCCGTGCCGCAGGGTGGCCCCCCCACACGAGTGCGTCCGGCGCGAGGAACGCGAAGCCTGCCGGCTCCACGGTTCGGACGGCGGGCGGATGAAAGCCTCCGGTCTTGAGCACGTCGTCCTCCGCGATGAACCAGCCGGCGCCGCGGCAGGTTCCGAGAAGCGAAATGACGAGATGGTGTGCGAAGTTCATCGGCGACAGCGGCTCGCGGGTGAGCGCGTCCTTGCCGCAGGGCGCGAGCTCGCTCACGGGGACCTGCACACCGTGCGTCGCCGGATGGCTTCCGCGGAGGTTCAGGTACCCGAGCGGAAGCACCATGCGACCTTTCACCTGCGCCCCGTCGCGCTTCAGCGTCAGCATCCCGCGCCACCCCGCCGCCGCGAGCGGCACCAGCATCCGGCCGCCGGCCGCGAGCTGGTCGATCCACGCCTGTGAGACGTCTGGACACGTCACGCTCGCCACGATCCGGTCGAACACCGCGCCCGCGACGCCCGGCCAGCCGTCCGTCGCGACGACACGCACGGGACGCTCCGGGTAGAACTCCGCCAGCGCCCGGTTCGCGCGCGCCGCCGACTCCTCGTCGATTTCCAGCGCCGTCACCTCGTTCGTGCCGCCGGCGCCGGAAAAGAGCGCCGCCTGGAAGCCGAGGCCGCCGCCGATTTCCATGATCCTGAGTCCGTCTGCGAGCTGCAGTCCCTCGCAAACGAGAGCGTTTACACCCGGCTCGGAGAGCGTGACGTGGGACTCGTTCCCGTCGGCGGACGTTTTGTAGACCAGGACCTTGTCGGCATAAATCCGGCCGAAATCCTCTTCGGTTGGGGCGGCGGGATTCCATGCGTGTTCCGTCAGGCCGCCGTCCGGTGCCGGAAACCGGTACGCCGGCGGGACGAAATGGTGCCGGTGCGTCGCTTCGAACGCCGCCTTCACCCACGGCGTCCGGATCGCGCGGCGGCTCGCCAGCGCTTCGATGAGGGCCGCGGCCTGCGGGATGGATGCTGCGGGCATGGCGTTATCCTATCGGGTTGGTCTCGCCCTCGAGTTGCGCAAACGGGAAGGCAAGGACTGGCGATGGCCTCGCGACACTCTCACGGGCTCCTGTCCGAGCCTGATGAAATCAGGTCTTGGAGAGTCCTGAAACCATGACTTATGAGTCTTGTGTGCTCCCGAACGCTGGAGCATCCCAAGGCGAGTTTCTTCCTGCCCGGGCCACGCGGCGTCGGCAGGAACGCCTGGCTGCGAATCGCAGGAGCGCACAGGGATGCCGCGGCCCCGTTCCAGGCACGCTAGATTCGCTTTCGTGGATCGGGCTTGCTCTACATTACACAAAGACGTGTAATGTATGACATGAAACGCGCCCCTCGGTCGCTCTGCTGTCCTCCGAAGTCGGCGTTCCTGAAGATCGCCAGGATTCCTCCGGTTCTCGTCGTCGGGATCCGGTCGACGTTCGCGGTCCTCGCGTCGGCGACCCGGATTCGGCTTCTTCACGCGCTGGCGCGCGAGGGCGAGGCCGCCGTGGGCGAGCTGGCCGGACTCTCGGGATTGAAGATCGCCGCGGCATCCAACCAGTTGCGGCGAATGGCGGCTCAGGGCGTCGTGGGTTCGCGCCGTGAAGGGAAGGAGATTTACTACTTCATGGTGGATCCTTGCGTCGGGGAGCTTCTCGATCGCGGCGCGTGCCTCGCGATTGACGCGCGGCGACGGACGCGTGCGAGATGATCCGCTCCGCCACTGTTTTCCTGCTCGCGACGTCGGCCGTGTACGCCCAGGACGGCCTGCTCGACGTCTACGACGGCGAGACGCTCTGGCAGGGCGGCATTCAGGTCTCGGGTGGATGGTTCTTTCGCCAGGAATCCCTCCCGCTGGAGGGAGATAGCCGTCGAAACGACCCCGAGGACCGCACGTTCCGCGAGCATCGGGCGACCCTGGCGGCGAGTTACGGCGTTCTCCCGCAGCTCTCGATTTGCGGGGTCGTTCCGTGGATTCATCGCGAGCGGGCGCGCGAAGATGCGTCGGGCACGCGGCGCGAGACGGCCGAGGGACTCGGCGATCTGGCGATCATGGCCAAATACCGCGTCTGGAAGAGAGACGCGCATCTCTTCTCGTTCAACTGGACGCTGTTCGCCGGCGCTGAGATTCCGACGGGGGACACCGGCGAGCGGGAGGGCGGCAAGCGCCTTTCGCCGCAGCTTCAGCCGGGTTCCGGCTCCTGGGACGTCATCGCGGCCACGGCCGTGACGCTCGACGTGGACCGCCTGAAAATCAACGCGGTGATCCGGGGCGTTCGAAACGGGACGGGAGCGCAGGACTACAAGGAGGGAGACGCGCTCACCGGCGAGCTGACCGTCGGCTACCGCGTGATCGTCGAGAAGTATCCGGGCCCCCTCCTGCGGCTCCAGGCTTGCCTGAAGTGGACGCACAGGTTCCGCGCCCGCCAGGACGGCGACCGGCTTCGGGACTCGGGCGGAGACGCGCTCTTCCTGCGGCCCGCGGCCGTGTTCTGGCCGCGTCCATGGCTCGGCTTCGTCCTGGAGGGGGAGATTCCGCTCTATCAGGACGTGGGCGGCCGTCAGCTCGGGCTCGATTTCGCCGTGTCGATTTCGGTTTCCGTCCGCTTCTAAGGGAGGGTGTATGCGCGTGATCGCCGGCTTCGTTCTTTTCGTCGTGCTCGCCGCCGGATGCGGAGGCCAGGGAGAATATGTTCCGCCGCTCCGTCCCCTGGGTCCGGGCATTCCCGCCGATCTGCCTGAGCTGGCGCCCGGCCAGTGGGCGGCGATGCGGCTTGTCGTCAACGGCTGAAGCTGAAACCAGGAGCTGCTCGGCGTGTCCCGGGCACTGGAGAAGGAATTCGGCGTCGCGCCGGATCTGGATGTCGAGGCCCAGCGGGCGATCGTGACTCTCGAGAAGCCGGCGCGGTTTGAGTGGAACCGGGTCGCCAATCGCGTCAACTGCGCAAGCTATACGTTCGGGGGCGCGCACATTCGCGCGCGCGGCCGTCTGCGGATTTCGGCCGACAGGCGGACGGGCGAGTTCGAGTTCGCGGGTAGCGGACAAATCATGCCTGTGTCGGGAGGCCTTGAAGGCATCGCAAGCTCGGGAGCCGAAGTCGAAGTCGTCGCCTTGATTGAAAACTGGAATGAAACGGCGACGCTCGTCGTCCTCGCAGTCAAGTAGACCGCGAAGTCATGACGTCCATGAATTGTCGCGCCCCGGCCCATCAGCCGGGGCGCGCAACACGAGTTGAAGACGTGGACTCAGCGATGCCGGTGCCCGAACGGCCACCTCAGGTAGTACTGTTCCTTTTGCGCCGATGCGGTTTTCCAAGGAGAAG